>BMUD01000027.1 GCA_014650015.1 Streptomyces griseoloalbus | reverse complement strand
CCCCAGGTCATGCCTTCGACAGGGGGACACAGTCATGCCGGGCCCGGAGGCCAGCGGCCCCGTTGCAGGACCGCGGAAAACATAACGGGGACGGCGGCCGGGGGCTCCTCCTCGTCGCCGCCCTGGCCGAGGAGTGGGGAACGGCCCCACGCCCCGGCGCCCCCGGCAAGACGGTGTGGGCCGTGGCACCCGCCGTACCGGTCCGCGGGTGAGCCGCGGAAGGACCTGGTCCGTCAGTAGTGGTACCGGGCCTTGATGATCACGACTTCCTTCTCGGTGGCCCGGTAGACGAGGCGGTGCTCGTCGTCGATCCGGCGTGACCAGTAGCCCGACAGGTCGCCCTTCAGCGGCTCCGGTTTGCCGATGCCGGTGAAGGGGTCACGCTGAATCTCCCCGATCAGGCGGATGAGCTTGCGGAACAGCTTCTTTTCGGCGGCCTGCCAGTACAGCAGGTCCTCCCACCCGGTGGGACGGAACCGGACGTCCCTCACTCGCCGTCCTCCGCCATGGCCTCCAGCTCCGCCATGCTCCTGGTGATCACCGGGGTGTCGGCGGCCTTGTCCGCGGCGACGGCCGCCATGAGGTGGGCGGCATTGGCCGGCGAACGCAGCAGGTAGACGGTCTCCTGCCAGGAACGGAAGTCGTCGGCCGACATCAGTATGGCGTTGCCGCCTCTGGAGGTGATCTCCACCGGCTCATGATCGTCGTTGACCTGCTGGATCAGCGGGAAAAGCCTGGCCCGGGCCTCGCTGGCGGTGATGGACACAATCCCTCCTCCGTGAACTGGTACAGGCCGTACCCATCGGTATGGTACAAGGATCCGGTACGAGTCGCATGGCCTCGTGCTTCCCCGGCCGGGATTTCCGTCCCGGCTGGCGGGACAAGGAGGAGTGGTGACCGGCCCGGGTGTCACCGTGCCGCGCGGCTGGGGGACTTCGAAGGAGCACGGGCGGCACTGGCGGAACCGGTCCGGTTCCTGCTGTGGCAGGACGGCTGACGGGACCGGCGCGGACGGCGTGCGTACGCCGCCCGCCCGGTCGCCTCCGGTGCCCGCCCGGCTAATCGCCGCCGCCTCCGCCGCCCCCGTCACCGCCCCCGTCACCGCCGCCTCCTCCGCCGCCGTCGCCCGCGTCGCCGCCGTCGCTGCCCCAGCCGTCACCGCCGCCGGACTCGTTGTCGTCGCGGCCGGTGCCGAGGTTGCTGTACCAGGGGCGCTCCCAGGTCTCGGTCTCCAACTCCTGGCGGCGCGCGGATCGGAACCTGGCCAGGCCCGTCGTGTCCCCGAGACCGAAGGACACGGCGACCGCGTGGGCCATGACCGCGTCCAGGGGGTCGGGGCTCTCGTGGTGCACGGCGGCCAGCGGCAGCAGCACGGTGCCCGGTATGGGGGCCGACCCTCGTGACGGGCGGGTGAGCAACGCGATGCGCCGGTCGTCGCGCAGCAGCCACGAGCTCACCGCGTTCTCGCGCCGCAGCGTCCAGTGCCGGTCGGGCAGGCCTATCTCCACGCTGCTCTTGGACTTGCGGAGCCTCTTGCGCAGGTCGAGCCGCGCGGTGACGTCACCGACGGTCATGAGCAGGCCGCTGCCCGGGTCGGTGGAGTCGCCGCGGAAGCCGTACGGTGCCCTGAGCCGTACGGCGGGAGCGTGCGGGCCCCAGACGTCCACGCGTACCAGGCGCCGGTCCACGGCGACGGCCACCGGTCCGGCGGGGCCCGGCGCGTACCGCCGCGCGATCCACAGCGGTACGCCCTCCGCCTGCGCCCGTGCGGCGAGAGCGGCCACCTGGTGCGGCCCGCCGCACCCGCGCACCGCCAGATCGCCCAGCGCGCGGGCGAAGTCGGCGGTCCTACGCACCTTCAGGGGCGTGGTGGTGCCGGTCACGCGGGTGACCGGGACGACACCGGGGCCCTGCGTCAGCGACTCCAGGGGGCGTTCGGTGCCACGGCCACCGAGCCAGCACCCCCGCAGGAACGCTTCGGCCATGGCGCCGAGGTTCAGCTCCTCCAGCGGTGTCGTCCTGACGCCTCTGCGCAGCCGGTCCTCGGTGAGTTCCACGGTCCGCGCCAACGGATTGCGGGACTGTTCCCCGTAGAGCACCTGGCTCATCGCCGTCCCCCTCCAGCTTCGGCTTGCTCCGGCTCGTCCGGTGGATAGGTCGCCGCTGTCCGTTCCGGTGGTTCCGTGATCGGCCGACGTCCTTCGCGGAAGGGTCCGTCGCGGGGTGCCGGGGGAACGGCGAAGGCCCGGCACCCCGCTCGCGCGCTCGGGGTGCCGGGCCTTACTCAGGCGCTGTCGACGTTACGTCGTCAGTGGGCGTGGCCGTGGCCGTGGCCCGCGGCGGCCGGCTCTTCCTCTTCCTTCTTCTCGACGACCAGGGTCTCGGTCGTCAGGAGGAGGGAGGCGATGGAGGCGGCGTTCTCCAGGGCGGAGCGGGTCACCTTGACCGGGTCGATGACGCCGGCCTTGACCAGGTCGCCGTACTCGCCGGTGGCGGCGTTGAAGCCCTGGCCCTTGTCGAGCTCGGCGACCTTGGAGGTGATGACGTAACCCTCGAGGCCGGCGTTCTCGGCGATCCAGCGCAGCGGCTCGACCGCGGCCTTGCGGACGACGGCGACACCGGTGGCCTCGTCGCCGGTCTTGCCGAGGTTGTCCTCGAGGACCTTGACGGCGTGGACCAGCGCGGAGCCACCACCGGAGACGATGCCCTCCTCGACCGCGGCGCGGGTCGCGGAGATGGCGTCCTCCAGACGGTGCTTCTTCTCCTTCAGCTCCACCTCGGTGGCGGCGCCGACCTTGATGACGCACACGCCGCCGGCCAGCTTCGCGAGGCGCTCCTGGAGCTTCTCGCGGTCCCAGTCGGAGTCGGTGGTCTCGATCTCGGCCTTGATCTGGCCGACGCGACCGGTGACGTCTTCCTTGTTGCCGCCGCCGTCGACGATCGTGGTGTCGTCCTTGGTGACGGTGACGCGGCGGGCGGAGCCGAGCACGTCCAGGCCGACCTGGTCGAGCTTGAGGCCGACCTCCTCGGAGACGACCGTGGCGCCGGTGAGGACGGCCATGTCCTGCAGCATCGCCTTGCGGCGGTCACCGAAGCCGGGGGCCTTGACGGCGACCGCGTTGAAGGTGCCGCGGATCTTGTTCACGACGAGGGTCGACAGGGCCTCGCCCTCGACGTCCTCGGCGATGATCAGCAGCGGCTTCGAGGAGTTGGCCTGGATGACCTTCTCCAGCAGCGGCAGCAGGTCGGCGATGGCGCCGATCTTGCCCTGGGTGATCAGGATGTAGGGGTCGTCCAGGACGGCCTCCATGCGCTCCTGGTCCGTCACGAAGTACGGCGACAGGTAGCCCTTGTCGAAGGCCATGCCCTCGGTGAAGTCCAGCTCCAGACCGAAGGTGTTGGACTCCTCGACGGTGATGACACCGTCCTTGCCGACCTTGTCCATCGCCTCGGCGATGAGCTCGCCGACCTGCTGGTCCTGGGCGGACAGCGCGGCGACGGCGGCGATGTCGGACTTCTCGTCGATCGGGCGGGCCGAGGCGAGCAGGTCCTCGGAGACCGCGGCGACGGCGGCGTCGATGCCCTTCTTCAGGGCAGCCGGGGAAGCACCGGCGGCGACGTTCTTCAGGCCCTCGCGGACCAGCGCCTGGGCCAGGACGGTGGCGGTGGTGGTGCCGTCACCAGCGATGTCGTTGGTCTTGGTCGCCACCTCCTTCACCAGCTGGGCACCGAGGTTCTCGTACGGGTCCTCGATCTCGACCTCGCGGGCGATCGTGACACCGTCGTTGGTGATGGTGGGGGCGCCGAACTTCTTGTCGATGACGACGTTGCGGCCCTTGGGGCCGATCGTCACCTTCACCGTGTCGGCGAGCTTGTTGACGCCGCGCTCGAGGGCGCGACGGGCGTCCTCGTCGAACTTCAGGATCTTCGCCATGGCAGCGGGAGCCCTCTCGGAAATCTGGGTGAAATCACTGCGCCCCGGGCGCCCGGCTTCTTATCGGATGCTGGGGCCAGGGGCGCAGTTTGAGCAAAAGCACATCGAATGCTTCGAGTGCTTCAAGCGCTTCGAGTGATTCGAAGTGACTTACTTCTCGACGATCGCGAGCACGTCGCGGGCCGAGAGGACGAGGTACTCCTCGCCGTTGTACTTCACTTCGGTGCCGCCGTACTTGCTGTACAGAACGACGTCGCCGACCTTCACGTCGAGTTCGACGCGCTTGCCGTCCTCGATACGGCCCGGACCGATGGCCAGGACGACGCCCTCCTGGGGCTTCTCCTTGGCGGTGTCCGGAATGACCAGGCCCGAAGCCGTGGTCTGCTCGGCGTCGAGCGGCTGGACCACAATGCGGTCCTCGAGCGGCTTGATGGCAACCTTGGAGCTGGCGGTCGTCACGATCCGACCTCCCCCTTCGGAGATCTCACGGGGTTAACTGTCTGAGGTGGCGACCAGGTGGATCCGTCGTCGCGGGTGCCGGACCTGCCCGTCGCGTGTGTTGGCACTCTCCAGGGGGGAGTGCCAGACCTGAGACTATGACCGGGATTAGCACTCGGTCAAGCGGAGTGCCAATTGCCTGCGGCGCGTCGCGGGGTGGGGGCGGTTTTTCGCACGTGGTTGTGCGGCTGGTGGTGTCGCTGTGACCGTCTTCGGGGGCTGCCGCCCCCGGGCCCCCGCTTCGGCCCTGAACGGGCCTCGTCCTCAAACGCCGGACGGGCTGAAGGTGCGCGGTGCTCGTCAGTGACCGCCGGACGTGACGGAAGGTGACGGGTGTTCGTCAGTGACCGCCGGACGGGCCGGAAGGTGCGCGGTGCTCGTCAGCGACCGGTCGGACAGGCCCCAGCGCCGTCAGTAGGGCGGCAGCCGTGAGGAGAGCGGCTCGCGGGGCCGCCCGGCGCCTCACAGGTAGTCCTCCAGCCGCCCCACCGCGTAGCCCTCGGCCGTGACCTTGTTCAGGAAGCGGCGGACCATGTCCCGCATCGTGCCCTTCCATTCCTCGCGCCCACGGAAGTGGGTGAGGACGATGTCGCCGGGATGCAGTGCGCGGTCCCACTCGCGGTACTCCCAGCGGTCGGCGAAGACCTCCGCGTTCCAGAGCGGGGCGTACCTGATGCCGCAGGCCTTGGCAGCGCGCAGGGTGGCCTTGTTGTAGTTGCCGTAGGGCGGGCGGAAGAGGACGGGGCGCTTGCCGTAGCGCTTCTCGATCACCTCCTGCATGCCGCAGATCTCGCGCTTCTGGCGGGCGTGGGACAGGGCGGGCAGGTAGGGGTGGTGGAGGGTGTGGTTGTGCAGGCCGACGCCCCCGTCCCGCATCTTCTCGAAGTAGCCGTAGTCCTGCTTGACGAGGTAGTCACTGAGGAAGGCGGTGTACGGGATCCTCAGCTCGCTCATCATCCGCAGGAACGCCGGGTCCTTCTCGGCGCCGTCGTCGATGGTGAGGAAGACGACCTTCTCCTTGGTGGGGACGGTGGTGAAGACCGGGGGGAGGCCCAGTCGCCGGTGGCCGTCGACCTCGAAGCCGTCGCGGGTGGTGATCCTCGGCTTCTTCGCCGGGGGCGGCGGGGCGGTCAGGGGCACCCGTTCCAGGCCCCAGCGTCGGGCGGCGGCGACCCTCGCGGCGTGCGCGGCGCGCAGTGTGGTGGCGTAGGCGTCGAGTGCGCGGGCCGGGGGCGCCTCGAGGGGCTGCTGGCCGCCCGCCGGTTCCACCTCGGTGCCGCCCTGCCCGCAGCCCGGGGCGAGGGCGGCGAGAGCGAGTACCGCCAGGCCGATCCGCACGCCGCCCGGCGACTGCCACCTGCCCCACAATTTGTCATTTTGTCCTACTGCTCTCATGGGGCCGGATCCTCGCAGTCCGCCGCCGGGAACCCGGTCCGACACCGCGGCCGGAGGCGTACGGTCCACCGACTGGCCCACAATGAGCCGGTGACCGACCTCGCCCCCCTCCTCACCCCCGAAGGCCGCGCCCTCCTCGACGAGGTGCGCGACACCGACCCGGCGCACGAACTCGCCGTCGCGACCCGGCTGCGCCGCGAGCACCCCGCCGCTCTGGTGTCGGCGGCGCTGGGTCAGGCCCGGCTGCGGCAGCGGGCGGTGGCGAAGTTCGGGGCGCAGGACGCCCGGCGGATGTTCTTCACGGCCAACGGGGTGGAGCAGTCGACCCGGGCGAGCGTGGCGGCCTACCGGGCACGGCGGTTCCGGGAGCTGGGCGTGACCTCCGTGGCCGACCTGTGCTGCGGGATCGGCGGGGACGCCATCGCCCTGGCCCGCGCCGGTGTCCGGGTACTGGCGGTGGACCGCGACCCGCTCACCGCCGCGGCGGCCCGGGCCAACGCCGAGGCGCTCGGGCTCGCGGACCTCATCGAGGTGCGGGAGGCGGACGTGACGGAGGTGGACACGGCCGCTTACGACGCCGTCTTCGTCGACCCGGCCCGGCGCGGCGGCCGGGGCCGCATCTTCGACCCCGAGGCGTACTCACCCCCGCTGTCCTGGGCGGTCGAGGCGGCCCGCACCGCCTCCCGTGCCGCCGCGCTGAAGGTCGCGCCGGGCATCCCGCACGAGGCGGTCCCCGGTGACGCGCAGGCCGAGTGGATCTCGGACGGCGGGGACGTGAAGGAGGCCGTGCTGTGGTTCGGCACAGGTGAGGGGACCGGTTCGGCGGCGGTCCGGGCGACCCTCCTCCCCGGCCCGCGCACCCTGGTCTCCCGCGGCCTGCCCGACCCCGCGGTCCGCCCGCCCGGCCGGTACCTGTACGAGCCCGACGGTGCCGTCATCCGGGCGCACCTCGTCGCGGAGGTCGCCGAACAGCTCGACGGCGGGCTCATCGACGCGACGATCGCCTACGTCACCGCGGACGAGCACCGCCCGACGCCGTACGCCACCGCCTACGAGCTCACCGACCGGCTCCCCTTCAACGTCAAGAAGCTGAAGGCGCTGCTGCGCGAGCGGGGGATCGGCACGCTGACCGTCAAGAAGCGCGGCTCGGCGGTCGAACCGGAGGAACTGCGCCGCAAGGTCCTGCCCAAGCCGCACGGCTCCGCGTCGGTCACGGTGTTCCTGACCCGCGTCGAGGGCGCCCCGACCATGCTGCTCGGCCACCCGGCGCGGTGATCACCCGCCGGCCTCCGCCGCCCGGCGCAGCAGCAGCTCCCGTTCGCGTTCGTTGCGCGTCAGCGACGCCGCCCGCGCGAACTCCGCCCGCGCCTCCCCCGTACGGCCGAGGCGGGCCAGCAGGTCGCCGCGGACGCTCGGCAGCAGGTGGTAGTCCCGCAGCGCCGGTACGTCCGTCAGGGCGTCGACGAGGGGCAGCGCGGCGGCGGGCCCCTCGGCCATGGAGACGGCGACCGCGCGGTTGAGTTCGACGACCGGGGAGGGGGCGCGGGCGGCGAGGAGGGCGTACAGGGTGGCGATGCGGTGCCAGTCGGTCTCCTCGTAGCGGTACACGTGCGCGTGGCAGGCGGCGATGGCCGCCTGGAGGGCGTACGGGCCCGGGGCGCCGACGGCGCCGGCGTCGGCGCGGGTGAGGGCGGTGACGCCGCGCGCGATGAGCATGCGGTTCCAGCGGGCGCGGTTCTGGTCCTTGAGGAGGACCGGTTCGCCGTTCGGACCGGTGCGGGCGGCGGCGCGGGAGGCCTGGAACTCCAGCAGCGCGGTCAGGCCGTGCACTTCGGGCTCCTTCGGCAGCAGCCCGGACAGCACGCGGGCCAGCCGCAGCGCGTCCTCGCACAGGCCCGGGCGCAGCCAGTCGTCACCGGCCGTCGCGGCATACCCCTCGTTGAAGATCAGGTAGATGACGTCCAGGACCGAGCCGAGACGGGCCTCGCGGTCGGGTCCGTAGGGCACCTCGAAGGCGACGTTCTTCGCCGCCAGGGTGCGCTTCGCGCGCACGATGCGCTGGGCCACCGTCGGTTCCGGGACGAGGAAGGCGCGGGCGATCTCGGTCGTGGTCAGGCCGCCGAGCAGCCGCAGGGTGAGGGCGGTCCGGGCCTCGGCGGACAGGACCGGGTGGCAGGCGGTGAAGACGAGGCGGAGCAGGTCGTCGTCGATGTCGTCCGGGTCCGCGGGCTCCTCCGGCGGGGCCGTCGCGGCGGGCTGGTCCCGGCCGATCTCGGCCAGCTTGCGGGCGTGGTTCTCACGGCGGCGGATCAGGTCGACGGCACGGTTGCGGGCGGTGGCCATGAGCCAGGCGCCCGGATTGTCGGGCACCCCGTCCCTGGGCCACTGCTCCAGCGCGGCGACCAGCGCGTCCTGCGCGAGTTCCTCGGCGATACCGACGTCCCGGACGATACGGGTCACGCCGGCGATCACCCGCGGGGACTCCATGCGGAAGACGGTCTCGACGGTCCGCGCGGTCTGGACGGCCTGCGCGGTGTCTGCGGTCTCGGCGGTCTGTGCGGTCTGCGTGGTCTCGGCGGTCTGGGCCGGGCCGCGGGGGCCGGCGGTGGGCTGCGGTGTCACAGCCCACCATCAGACACCCGTACGGCGGCTGAGCCAAGGAGGATCTCGACGGAGCGACCGCCCGGTCAGGCCTCCTGGACCTCCCGGACCTCGCAGGTCACCGTCCAGTGCGGCTCGTGCACCTTCAGGAACCGCTTGGTCCACTCGATCGCCTCGGCCTGGTCCTTGGCCTGCAGCATCGCGTAGCCGCCGATGACCTCCTTCGACTCGGTGAACGGGCCGTCGGTCACGGACAGGTGGCCGCCCTCGTAGTGCACCCGGGTGCCCTGGGAGGTGGGCGCCAGGCCGGCGGTGTCCAGCAGGACCCCGGCCTTCGTCATCTCCTCGAGCAGCTCGCCCATGCGCTGCATCAGCTCGGGGCTCGGCCCCTCGGCGGGGGCGTTGTTCTCGTCGATCCGGATCATGGAGAGAAAGCGCGGCACGGTGACTCCTCGGGTCGTGCGGACCGGGTCCTTCCCGGCCTCTCACCCCTGCGTCGAACGGGAGACACCGGGATCGACACCCGCGCCCAATTTTTTCGCGTCATCTCCTCCGCCGCGCGCTCCCGCTCACGGCGCTCACCTCAGGGAAGCCCACAACTCCCCCGCGTCCGGCTCGTCCGCCACGACGCGGTTGCGGTCCCAGGGCGCGGGCAGCACCGGCATGGTCAGCGTCGTGACGCCGTCGGACGACAGCCCCTCCAGGCTCTGGCCGAGGCTCATCAGCTCGCCGAGCGAGTCCAGGCCGGTGTCGGTCGTCAGGCTGTCGGTGACGGCGTCGGCGACCTCGTACAGCTCGGTGGGGCTGGTCAGCAGGTCCTGGTCCGCGATCCGCTCCAGCAGCGCCTTCACCAGCCGGTGCTGGAGCCCTATGCGGCCGAGATCGCCGCCGTCGCCGATGGCGTACCGGGTGCGGGCCAGTGCGAGGGCGTCCGTGCCGTCGAGGTGGTGGGTCCCCGCCTCCAGGGTGAGGTGGCTCCGGTCGTCGTCGATGTCCTCGTCCGTGGTGACGGTGACCCCGCCGAGCGCGTCGACCAGGCGGGCGAAGCCGGCGAAGTCGATCTCGACGTAGTGGTCCATCCGGACGTCCGTGAGCGACTCGACGGTCTTCACCGCGCACACCGGCCCGCCCACCTCGTACGCGCTGTTGAACATCGCCCCGGACACCGGCCGCGTCGAACCCCCGTCGGGCAGCGGGCAGGAGGGCCGGTCGACGAGGGTGTCGCGCGGGATGCTGACCACCGTCGCGGCGGTCCGGCCGGCGTCGAGGTGGACGACCATGGCGGTGTCGGAGCGGGCGCCGCCGCTGTCGCCGCCGCCGAGCGCCTGATTCTCCTCGCCGCTGCGCGAGTCCGAGCCGAGCACCAGGATGTTCAGGGACTCGGTCGGCGGGGGCGGGGCGATGGCGGACGCGTCCGGGGACGGAGCGGCCACGGCTCTGGCGGGACGGTCGTCGCCCAGGGCGCTGTTGATGTCGACGCCGGTGATGTTGTCGTTGAGCTGCCAGTACGCCCAGCCGGCCGCTCCGGCGCCCAGCACCAGCAGGCCCGCCAGCGAGATTCCGGTGATCTTCAGTACCCGCGCCCGCCGGCCCCTGCGTGTGTCCGTCGGCGTGTTCGTCGGTATGTCCGTCGGTATGTCCGCGTCTGTGCCCGCGTCCCCCGCCTCGTCCCCGCCGTCCCCGGTCCCGCCGCTCCCCTTGTGTCCCGTCACAGGCAGGAACGTAAGTCCGAATTATGACGAGCAACGACTCCCGGGCAGCTTTCTTGGGGAATTCTCAGATTTCCGCCGGTCCGAAACTTTCGGAGTGGCTCACCCCCCGGCGGGCGCCGCCGTACTGCTGCGCACCACCAGACTCGTCGCCAGCTCCACCCGGGTCGCCGCCTGCGAGTCCTCGTCCTTGCCGAGGTCGAGGACCAGCTTGGCCGCCGCCTCCGCCATCTCCGTCAGCGGCTGCCGTACGGTCGTCAGCGGCGGCCCCACCCAGCGGGCCACCGGCAGATCGTCGAACCCGACCACGCTCAGGTCCTCCGGGATCCGCAGCCCGAGTTCGCGCGCGGCCTCGTACAGCCCGAGGGCCTGCAGGTCGTTGCCGGCGAAGACCGCGGTGGGCCGGTCCTCGCGGCGCAGCAGGGCGAGGCCCTGCCGGTAGCCGGCCTCGTGGTGGAAGTCGCCGGTCATGATCAGCCCGGGGTCGACCGGCAGCCCGGCGGTCTCCAGGGCGGCCCGGTAGCCGTCGACGCGGGCGCGACTGCACATCATCTGCGTGGGACCGCTGATCGCGCCGATCCTGGTGTGCCCCAGCTCGACCAGGTGCCGGGTCGCGGCAAGTCCGCCCTGCCAGTTGGTCGCGCCGATGGAGGGCACGTCGGTGCCCGGGTCACCGGCCGGGTCCATCACCACGAACGGGATGGAACGGCTGGTCAGCAGGGCCCGCCCGGACTCGTCGAGGCCGGACAGGACGAGGATCACGCCGTGCGGGCGGCGGGCGGCGACCTGGTCGGCCCAGGTGCGTCCGGGCGTGAGCCGGCCCGCGCTCTCGGAGAGGACGACGCTCAGGCCCGCGTCCCGGGCCACGTTCTCCACGCCCCGGATGACCTCCATCGCCCAGGCGCTCTCCAACTCGTGGAAGACCAGGTCGATCAGGGGGGAGCGGGTGGCCTCGGCACGCCGGCGCCGGTAGCCGTGGGAGCGCAGCAGCTCCTCCACCCGGCTGCGGGTGGCGGGCGCGACGTCGGCACGACCGTTCAGCACCTTCGAAACAGTCGGTGCGGAGACGCCGGCCTCGCGGGCGATCTCGGCGAGGGTGGCGGTCTGCGCGGTCCGCCCTGCCGTCGGAGTCTTTGCGGTCTCGGCGGGAGTCATGCCGGCGATCGTATCTCCGTACCCCCGCCGAGGGGACCCCCGCGCCCGCCCGACACCATCACAACATTCGATGCGCAAGCCGAAAGATTCGACGGTGGGTCCTACAAGCTCGGCATGCAGCGGGCAGGACAGGGCCCCGCCAGACGAACGGACCGCGCGGTCGCCTGCCTCTCCACCTGGTCGCTGAAGAAGTCCACGCCGCCCTTCTCACCGAGGCTCCGCAGAACGCGTGGTGATCCGGTCGCTCCCTCTTCCGGTACAGCCCCCGTCCTTCGCGGCGGATCGCGCCACCTCCGACCGGGACACCGCGGATCGACTGCCGGCGGGTGGAACCGACGCCCGGAGCGGCGCCGAAGGCGGCCTTCCGCCGGCACGCGGATCTTTGGCGTTCACCGACCGTTCAGGCCGGCGGGTTGGTCCACCCGGGAGACCCGGGAGCGTCGGTTGGCGGCATCCAGCGCGGATGTCCGGCACACCGTCCGGCTCATCCACCGGCCCACTGCGCGGAGTCAGACGCTCCCGAGCGACTCGAACCGCCACCGGTGCGCCGCGCGCGTGACCAGGTCCCCGTCCGGCTCCGGCAGTTCGGGCAGGTCCGCGTCGTACGGGGCGTCCCACCAGGTGATGACCAGGACCCTGTCCTCGGGGGCGCGGAAGGTCTCGCGCCGCAGGGGGCGCCCGGGAAGCTCCCGTGCCCGTTCCCGCGCCCAGGCCAGCAGGTCCGCGCCCCGGCCGGGCAGCGCCCGGGCCTCCCACATCAGGGCGACCGTCATGAGTACAGGTTCTCCCCGGCGGTCTCGTGCACGTGGTCGTGGTCGTGCGTGTGGGCGGTGCCCGGGACGTGCGGGTCCGTCACCGGGAGCGAGGAGTCCGCCGACAGGTCCCAGTCGGAGGCCGGGCGGTTCCGGGCGACCATCTCCGCGCCCAGCGCGGCCACCATCGCGCCGTTGTCCGTGCACAGCTTGGGACGCGGTACGCGCAGCCGGATGCCGGCCGCCTCGCAGCGCTCCTGGGCGAGCGCCCGCAGCCGGGAGTTGGCGGCCACGCCACCGCCGATCATCAGATGGTCGACGCCCTCGTCCTTGCAGGCCCGTACGGCCTTGCGGGTGAGCACGTCGACGACCGCCTCCTGGAAGGAGGCCGCCACGTCACGCACCGGCACCTCCTCCCCCGCCGCCCGCCTGGCCTCGATCCAGCGGGCCACGGCCGTCTTCAGCCCGGAGAAGGAGAAGTCGTACGCCGGGTCGCGCGGACCGGTCAGCCCGCGCGGGAACGCGATCGCGCCGGGGTCGCCCTCGCGCGCGTACCGGTCGATCACCGGGCCGCCGGGGAAGCCGAGGTTCAGCACACGGGCGATCTTGTCGAAGGCCTCGCCGGCCGCGTCGTCGATGGTGGCGCCCATCGGGCGGACGTCGGAGGTGATGTCGCTCGACAGCAGCAGCGAGGAGTGCCCGCCGGACACCAGCAGCGCCATCGTCGGCTCGGGCAGCGCGCCGTGCTCCAGCTGGTCGACGCAGATGTGCGAGGCGAGGTGGTTGACGCCGTACAGCGGCTTGCCGAGCGCGTAGGCGTACGCCTTCGCCGCCGACACGCCGACCAGGAGCGCGCCCGCGAGTCCGGGACCGGCGGTGACGGCGATGCCGTCCAGGTCCCGGGCGCTCACGCCCGCCTCCTTCAGCGCGCGGTCGATGGTCGGCACCATCGCCTCCAGGTGCGCCCGGGAGGCAACCTCCGGGACGACGCCGCCGAAGCGGGCGTGCTCGTCGACGCTGGAGGCGACGGCGTCCGCCAGCAGGGTGGTCCCGCGCACGACGCCGACGCCGGTCTCGTCGCAGGAGGTCTCGATCCCCAGTACCAGGGGTTCGTCAGCCATGGATCTCGGTTCCTTGTACGCCGTTCCCGTTCCCGGTGACGGGATTCGCGGGGTTCACAGTGGTGGACGGATCGGTCAGTCGCATCACCAGGGCGTCCACGTTGCCCGGCTGGTAGTAGCCGCGCCGGACGCCGATGGTCTCGAAGCCGTAGCGCTCGTAGAGCTTCTGGGCGCGGACGTTGTCGACCCGGCACTCCAGCAGCACTTCGGCGCACTCGAAGGCGGTCGCCGCCCGCAGCAGCTCGGTCAGCAGCCGCGAGCCGAGGCCGGTGCCCCAGTAGTCCCGGGTGACGGCGATGGTCTGGACGTCGGCGACCGGGGCTGCGCCGTCGTCGGACTCCGCGCCGGTGGCGGACAGGCCCGCGTAGCCGACGATCCGGTCGCCCTCCTCGGCGACGACGTAGCGCCGGGTCGCCCCGGGCCCGCGCGAGTGGGCCAGCTCGGACCAGAACATCCCCCGCGACCAGGCGTCCTCGGGGAACAGATCCCGCTCCAGCTCCAGCACGGAGTCGATGTCCCACCAGCGCATCTCGCGCAGCACGGCAGTGTCGGTTCCCGTCACTTCGGGGTGACCACCTTGTAGTTCTTGGGGACCTGGGCATCGGGCCGGCGCAGGTACAGCGGCCGGGGCGCGGGCAGTTCCTCGCCGGCCGCCAGCCGCTCCGCGGCCAGCCGGGCCAGGGCGGCGGCGGACACGTACTCGGGCTCGTGCGCCCTGGGGAAGGTGTCCGGGTACAGCAGGGCGCCGGCGCCGACCGCGGGCAGGCCCTCGACCTGCTCGGCGATGTCGGCGGGCCGGTCCACGGCGGGCTCGGTGAGGCGGGTGCGGGAATCGGCGTAGCGCGCCCAGTAGACCTCCTTGCGGCGGGCGTCGGTCGCCACGACGAAGGGGCCCCGCAGGTCGGCCGCGTAGGCGAGGCCGTCCAGCGTGCACACACCGTGCACGGGGACGCCGAGCGCGAGCCCGAAGGTGTCCGCGGTCATCAGGCCGACGCGCAGCCCGGTGTACGGGCCGGGACCGGTGCCGGCCACGATCCCGGTGACGGCGTCCAGCCGCAAGCCTGCCTCGGTGAGCACCCGGTCGATCGCCGGGAGCAGCAGTTCGCCGTGCCGGCGGGCGTCCACCTGGCTCGACGAGGCGATGACGTCGTCGCCGTCGTGCAGCGCGACGGTGACGGCGGGGGTGGCGGTATCCAGAGCGAGCAAGAGCACGCAAACAGCCTACGGCTCCCGCGCCCCGGCCACGGCCGCACGGGTCGGGCGGTCACGTACTGCTACGGTCGCGTCGACGTACGTACACAACAGGTCGGATCGGTCCAGTACGGGACAGAGGTGACGGCAGTGCCAGGCATCAGCGCGGTGATCGTGGCGGGGCTGACCGCGGCGGCCCTCGCGACGGTCGGCTTCCTCGGCCACCAGGCGGCGGTGAACGTCCCGGCCGAGCTGCGCCGTCCGGGTGCCGACGCCGCGGCGGCCGTCCACAAGGCTCCCCGCGACAAGGACCACCCCACCGCCCTGCCCGCACGGTCGGGGCGGGGCAGCCGGGTCGTGTACTCCCTGGACGACGACCGGGTGTGGCTGGTGGAGGACGGGGGGAAGGTGAAACGCACCTTCGGGGTCAGCCCCAGCACGGTGGACCCGGCGCCGGGCACCTACCGGGTCACGTCCCGCTCGGCGGCGGTCACCGGGTCGGACGGCGTCCCGGTCGAGCACGTCGTGCGCTTCACCTCCGTCGACGGCACGGTGATCGGGTTCAGCGCGGCGGTCGACGGCTCGGCGCCGGAACTCGACCCCGGGGAGCGGACGGGCGGCATCCGCGAGACCCGCGCGGACGGCGCGGCGATGTGGAGGTTCGCGACGGTCGGCCGGAAGGTCGTCGTCATTCCGTGACGCCCGGCGGCTCGGGGCCCGTACGGGACGGACCGAGGGCGGGGCGGTGCGTGGCGGATCGAGGGCAGGACCCGTACGGGACGGATCAAGGGCGGGCCCGTGCGTGGCGGACCAAGGGCGGGCCCGTGCATGGTGGGATCGAGGCGGCCCCGTACGTTTCCGACAAGACGTCGGCAAGAGGTTGCGTTCGGCCTCGCGGGCGTGGTCACATGGTATCCAGCCTGTAGTTAGGTCTACCTAACCACACCCGCCCCCGCCCTTCAGGAGGCGTCCATGCCGGCCACCCCGAGCGCCCGCCGGACCACGGCGCAGCCGCAGCAGCCGCAGCCGCTCGCGGGGGTGCCGATGCGCGATCTGCTGGCCGCCTGTGCCGCGGCCGCCGCGGTCTCCACCCCGCCCCGCGCTCCCGAGCCGCGGCCCGCCGAGGACCACCGCGAGGCAGCGAAGGACCACCGCGAGGCCGCGTAGGCCGTACCGCGGGACCGCTCAGGCCGACAGCACGCTCAGGTCGGTCCCCGCCCAGCGCTCGCCCAGGCCGGTCACGGTCACGTGCCGCACCTCGTCCGTGGTGTCGCCGACCGCCCGGTGGATGACGAGGTGAAGGCGGTCCTCGGTCAGCTCCTCGACCTTGCCCTCGCCCCACTCCACGACGATCACCGACTCCGGCAGCGAGACATCGAGATCGAGGTCCTCCATCTCGTCCAGCCCGCCCGAGAGCCGGTAGGCGTCGACGTGGACCAGCGGCGGACCGTCATCCAGGGACGGGTGCACCCGGGCGATCACGAAGGTCGGGGAGGTGACCGCGCCCCGTACGCCCATGCCCTCGCCGAGCCCCCGGGTCAGCGTCGTCTTGCCCGCGCCGAGCTCGCCCGAGAGCAGGACCAGGTCCCCCGCGCGCAACAGTTTGGCGAGCCTGCGCCCCAGTTCGCGCATCTGCTCGGGGGAGGTGACGGTCAGCTCGACACAGTGGGCGGGTGGCCGCTGTTCAGCCGGGTTGTGCGGTGCTGCTGCTTCCATAGCCATCCACGGTAGCCCCTGCGGGCACCGCGCCCGCGCGGGTGAGCAGGTCGGCGAGGCGGTCGGTGACCACCTCCGGGTGCTCCAGCATCACCAGGTGCCCGGCGTCCGGGACCAGCACCAGTTCCGCCTCCGGCAGCAGGTCGGCGACGGCCTCGCTGTGCTCGCTCGGTGTGACCAGGTCCTGCACCCCGGCCAGCACCAGCACCGGCAGGCCGACGAAGTGGGCGAGGGCCTCGGTCTTGTCGTGGTCGTTGAACGCCGGGTAGTACTCGGCGACCACGTCGATCGGCGTGCCCTCGATCATCCGCTCGGCGAACCGGGTGACGGCCGGGTCCACGTCCCGGGACGCGAAGGAGTACCGCTTGATGACCCCGGCGAACAGATCCGCGGTGGCCCGGCGCCCCTTCTCCACCAGGTCGGCCCGCTGCCCGAGCGCCTTCAGCACCCCCGGCAGCACCCGCCGCACCGCGTTGACACCGGCCACCGGCAGCCCGAAGTTGACCTCGCCGAGACGCCCCGACGACGTCCCGACCAGGGCCACCGCGACGACCCGCTCCCGGATCAGCTCCGGGTACAGGTCGGCGAGGGCCATCACCGTCATCCCGCCCATGGAGTGACCGACCAGCACGATCGGCCCCTCGGGTGCCGCCGCGTCGATGACGGCCTTCAGATCGCGCCCCAGCTGCTCGATGGTGACCGGCTCGCCCCGCTCCACCTGCGCCGCGCCCCGCGCCGAACGGCCGTGACTGCGCTGGTCCCAGTGCACGGTCCGTACGACGCCCCTGAGCGCGGCCCGCTGGAAGTGCCAGGAGTCCTGGTTGAGGCAGTAGCCGTGGCTGAAGACGACGGTGACCGGGGCCGGCGACCTGCGGCCGAACAGCCGGCGGCGCCGCGCGGGGGTCGCGTCCGGGTCGGGGTCGACGTCGTCGACCTCGTAGTACAGCTCGGTGCCGTCATCGGCGTACGCCTTGCCGGGTGTGCCGCGCAGGGCGCCGTACGGTCCCGCGGAGTCGAGGGCGAGCCGGGCCTTCCTGCGTATGCCCCGGCCGACCGTCATCCGCTCTATGGCGACGCCCGCGGCGGCTCCGGTGGCGAGCACGCCTATCGCGAGGCCCGCGACACCGGTGGCGCGGCGCCAGCCGCCGGGCCCGCCGGGCGCACCCGGCGCCCCGGCGGCGGAGGCGACGGCCGCCGTGGCGGCGGCCGTGACGGCCCCCGCGCTGCTCTCGGTCACGTACCGCTCCTCTTCGCCGGGCCGCTGATCGGGGCTGTGTTCCCGCGGGTCTCCCCCAGGGCTTTCAGGGCTTTCTCCACCGGGTGTTACCCGCCCTGTTCCTCGTTCACGTAGACGCGCGGCACGCGGCTTCCGATCCGGGTCACGATCTCGTATGCGATGGTTCCGGCCGCCTGCGCCCAGTCCTCGGCGGTGGGCTCGCCCCGGTCACCCGGGCCGAAGAGGACCGCCTCGGCACCCGGCCCCGGCTCGTCCCCGCCCAGGTCGACGACGAACTGGTCCATCGCGATCCGCCCCGCGACCGTGCGCCACTTGCCCTCGACCAGCACGGGTCCGGAGGAGGAGGCGTGGCGCGGGATGCCGTCCGCGTAACCGAGCGGGACGAGGCCGAGGGTGGTCTCGCCCGGGGTGACGTAGTGGTGGCCGTAGCTGACGCCGTGGCCGCCCGGGACGTGCTTCACCAGGGCCAGCGCGGCGGACAGGGTCATCACCGGGCGCAGTCCGAAGTCGGCGGGGGTGCCGATCTCGGGGCTGGGTGAGACGCCGTACATCGCGATGCCGGGGCGGACGAGGTCGAAGTGGCTCTCGGGAAGCGTGAGGGTGGCGGGCGAGTTGGCGATGTGCCGCACCTCGGGGTCGACGCCCTGCCGCTCCGCGTACGCCACCATCTCCCGGAACCGGGTCAGCTGGGCGGCGACGGAGGGATGTCCGGGCTCGTCGGCGCAGGCGAAGTGGGACCACAGACCGGTGACCCGCAGCAGCCCCTCGGCCTCGGCGCGCAGCGCCTCCGCGACCAGCTCCGCCCAGTCGTCGCCGGGCTGGCAGCCGCCCCGCCCGAGCCCGGTGTCGGCCTTGAGCTGCACCCGCGCGGGCCGCCCGGCGAGGCGAGCGGCCCCGATGACCTCGCGCAACGCCCACATGCCGCTCAGGGACACGTCGAGGCCGGCCTCGACCGCCTCCCGCCAGGGCCCGCCCGGCGTCCACAGCCAGCACATGATCCGTACGTCGTCCGGCACCCCGGCGCCGGGCGCGCGCAGCGCGAGCGCCTCCTGCGGCGTGGCGGTGCCCAGCCAGGTCGCCCCGGCCTCGACGGCCGCCCGGGCGCACGCGACGGCGCCGTGCCCGTACCCGTCGGCCTTGACGACGGCCATGAGGGCGGCGCCGGGCGCCCGCTCGCGCAGGGCCCGCACATTGGCCCGCACGGCGGCCAGGTCGATCTCGGCACGGGCCCGCAGCTCCGCGCCCCCCGGGGCAACTGTCTCGTTCATCCCGCCCAGTGTCTCAGAGCACCCCTGGGCCCCCGCCCGACCGGGGCGGTACTCGCGCGATCACCGGCCTCCCGCGCGAGCGGTGCCCGCCGTCGCGGGCCCCGCCCTCCCCGGGAGGCCGGGGCAACGCTCTCCATGGAGTGCGGCGTGCCTCACCCCCGCGTGACACTCCGCCAGGCCCCCGCGATCTGCTCCGCCACGTCGTGGGCCCCCATCGGCGCACCGTCCGCCGCGAAACGGCCCGCCAAGCCGTGCAGGTAGGCCGCCGCGCTCGCCGCGTCCATCGGGGCGAGGCCCGCCGCCAGCAGTGAGCCCGCGAGGCCCGACAGGACGTCACCGCTGCCGGCCGTGGCCAGCCAGGACGTGCCGGTCGGGTTGGCCCGTACGGGCCCGCCGGCCGCGTCGGCGACCAGCGTCGTGGAGCCCTTGAGCAGCACGGTCGCCCCGTACCTGCGCGCCAGCTCCCGTACGGCGGTCAGACGGCCGCCCTCGACCTCCTGACGCGCGACGCCGAGGAGGGCGGCGGCCTCCCCGGCGTGCGGGGTCATCACGGTCGGCGCCCGGCGCGCCCGTACCGCCGACGCCTCCGCCAGCCGCAGTCCGTCCGCGTCGATCAGCACCGGTACGTCCGCCGCCAGCACCTCCGCGACCATCGCCGCGTCGTCCCCGGCCCCCGGTCCGACCACCCACGCCTGCACCCGCCCCGCGTGCTTCGGCCCCCGGTCCGACACCAGCGTCTCGGGGTAGCGGGCGATCACGGCCTGCCCGGCCGGCCCGACGTACCGGACGGCCCCGGCGCCGCCCCGCAGCGCGCCCGCCACCGCGAGCACCGCGGCCCCGGGGTAGCGGGCGGACCCGGCCGCGATCCCGACCACGCCCCGCCGGTACTTGTCGCTCTCGGCGGCCGGCACCGGCAGCAGCCGGGCCACGTCCGCGTGCTGCAACGCCTGCAGCCCGGGCTCCGCCGGCAGGGCGAGGCCGATGTCGACCAGCCGTACCGACCCCGCGTACTCCCGCGCCGGATCGATCAGCAGCCCCGGTTTGTGCGTGCCGAACGTGACGGTGAGATCCGCCCGGACCGCCGCCCCCCGCACCTCCCCGGTGTCGGCGTCGACGCCGCTCGGCAGGTCGACGGCGACCACCGCGGCCCGCGCCCGCTGCGCGGCGTCGGCCAGCGGTACCGCCTCCGGCCGCAGCCCGCCCTTGCCGCCGATCCCGACGATGCCGTCGAGGACGAGGTCGGCCCGCCCGATCAGTTCCTCGGCCCCGTCCGTGCCCACGGCCCGGCCGCCCGCCCGGCGCAGCGCCGCGAGCCCTCCGGCGTGGGCGCGCTCCGGCGCGAGCAGCACCGCGCTCACGCCCGCGCCGCGCCGGGCCAGCCGGGCACCGGCGTACAGGGCGTCACCACCGTTGTCCCCGCTGCCGACCAGCAGAACGACCCTGCTGCCGTACACCCGCCCCAGCAGGTCCGCGCAGGCCGCGGCGAGTCCGGCGGCGGCGCGCTGCATCAGCGCCCCCTCCGGCAGCCGTGCCATCAGTTCCCGCTCCGCCGTCCTGACCGTCTCCACGCTGTACGCAGTACGCATGCGTCCGAGTCTCCCGCAGACGGCCCGTCAACTCCCGTAAGGGTGACGCCCATCCGCTTGACGCATTGCCATGCCCTTGCCAAACTCGGCGCCCCCCACAGGATGAATCGATTCAGTCGAAATCGATTCGACGACGGAAGCAGAGGACCCATGGGACGCAGAGCCGCACTCCTCGCCGCAGCCGGCGCCACCGCACTCCTCACCACCGCCGGCATCATGACGGCCCCCGCCACCGCCGCCCCTGCCGCCACGACGGCCGCCACCGCCCCGGCCCCCGCCCGGGCCGCCGCCTGCGGAGACGGCTCCTACCAGGCCGAGGCCGTGCAGAACGGCAGCACCTGGACCGCCCGGCGCGGCAGCGGCACCGTCTACACCGGCAGCGACATGCGCGCGGCCGTGCAGGCGGCGATCAGCAGCCTGTCCTCCGGCCGCACCAGCAAGGAACGGGTCGTGGTCCGCGGCTCGGGCTCCATCTCCGCCGGTTCCCGCATCTCCCTGCCGAGCTACACGGTCCTCGACGTCTGCGGCACCATCAACGTCACCGGCAGCGGCTCCGGCGACCAGGCCCCGGTCTACTCCCGCGGCACCCGGGACATCGAGGTGCAGCACCTCAACGTCACCGGCGCCCCGCTGTACGGCATCTTCCTGCGCAACGTGCAGAACGTGGTCCTCGGCCAGATCGACATGCGCCTGTCGCGCGGCCTCGGCGTGCGCATCGACAACCGCGGCGACACCAGCCAGTGGACGCGCAACGTCCGCATCGACACCGTCTACGTCTCCGGGGCGTCCAGCCACGCCGTCGAGACGTACGGCGTCGACGGCCTCACGGTCGGCACGGTGACCGCCCGCAACGTCGGCGAGTCGGGCCTGCTGCTGAACCAGACCATCAACGCCACGGTCTCCAAGGTGGACGCCGAGAACGCGGGCACCGGCACCGGTTACGCCGCCTTCCGCATGGCCAACCGCAACGGCCGTATCGGCAGTTCCTACGCCACCAACATCCGCGTGGGCGAGGTCGTCGCCCGCGGCGGCGGTCGCGGCGTGTTCTGCGTCTCCGAGAGCGGCGGCGCGACGATCGACCGGGTCACGCTCTCCCAGACCGGCAACAACGCGATCCTGATCGAGAACTGCTACAACGTGAACCTCGCCGCCCAGAGCGGCACGGTCACGGGCGGCGGCGAGATCCGCCTGGCGGCCCGCTCGGAGTTCCCGAACAACAGGGACATCACCATCCAGAACCTCACGGTGACGGACTCCTCGATCCGGGAGAGCCCCTGCGGCGAGAACACGACGTTCCGCAACAACCGGCTGGTGAACAGCAGCCAGTCGATCTGCTAGTGCCGCATCGGGCAACGTCCGCCCTGTGCTGGGCTGCGGTGAAAGTCGGGTGCGAGACGTCCTGCCCATGACCATGATGTGGATCATGACTGTGTACGTCGACCATCCTGCCCGGCTCGGTGAGAGTCGTCTGCCTGATGGACGGTTGCTCGGCTGGGCCGAGTGGGGGCCATCGGACGGGGTGCCCGTTCTGCTGTGTCCGGGTGCGGCTACGAGCCGGTGGCTCGGCTTCGGTGCAGGGGTTGTTGAGGCGCGTGGAGTGCGTCTTGTCTCTGTGGACCGCCCCGGGCTCGGTGCCTCAGCACCTGCGCCCGGCCGGACCTTCTCCGACTTCGCTGGTGATATTCGGCAACTGTGCGTGCTGCGAGGGCTGGGGCACCCGGCTGTGGTCGGGAACTCACAGGGCGCGCCGTTCGCTCTCGCCTGCGCTGCGGAGGGGGTCGCCTCGGCACTGGCTGTCGTCTCCGGCGCGGATGAGGTCGCCGCGCCGGAGTTCGCTTCCGCTCTTGCGGCGGATCTGCGTGGCCTGGTCGAGCGGACCGCGTGCGACCCGGTCGGCGCCGAGGAGTTTTTCGCGGGCCTCACTGCGGATGCGATGTGGGACATGGTCATGGACAGCAGTCCAGGGTGCGACCTCGCCGTGTACCAGGATCCTGATTTCGCGGATGTTTACCGCAGGGCCTTGGACGAGGGTTTTGTTCAGGGTGCTGCTGGTTACGCCCGCGACACGGTCCTGGCCATGGGGCGGTGGCCGTTCGCCCTCGACGAGATCACTGTCCCGGTCGAGATCTGGTACGGCGAACGGGACACCAGCCACTCACCCGATAACGGCTGGCTGCTTGCTACCCGTATCCCCGGTGCGCGTCACCGTGTCGTACCGGGAATCGGCGGCGCACTGCTGTGGACGCATTCCGAGTCGATCCTCACTTCGCTTCTCGAGAAGGCCACGACCGACCGGTAGGCGACCGGCTGATGGCAGTGTCGGGACGTGAAGTGTGC
The DNA here is from genome assembly GCA_014650015.1 of Streptomyces griseoloalbus. Classification (GTDB taxonomy): domain Bacteria; phylum Actinomycetota; class Actinomycetes; order Streptomycetales; family Streptomycetaceae; genus Streptomyces; species Streptomyces griseoloalbus. The sequence continues at coordinate 84,031 of BMUD01000027.1, read as the reverse complement.
GCTGTGCCGGACGGCCGGTCTCCGTAACGCTGTGCGGGTGCGGGGCGCCGGGTCGGTGGTGACCTGGCGGCGGGCACAGATGGTGCTGTTGTCCGCGCAGGGCATGGCCGTGGTGAAGATCGCCAAGCCCGAACCGGCCGAGCACGCCCTGCCGTTCTCGAAACGCCTACGCGCCGTGGTCAACAGGGCGGACGTTGCCTGATGCGGCACCAGCCGATCCGCCGCGGACGCGGCACGCGGGGTGCGGCATGGAGACCGCACCCCGCGCACCGTACGCCCGTACGCCCGTGAGCTCAGCTCGTGGTGAGCATGCCCTCGCGCAGCCGCTTCAGCGTGCGGGAGAGCAGCCGGGAGACATGCATCTGGGAGCAGCCGAGCCGCTCGCCGATCTCCGCCTGCGTCAGCTCCTCGACGAACCGCCAGTGCACGATCTTGCGCTCGCGCTCGTCGAGGTCAGCGATCATCGGCGCCAACGCGTGGAAGTCCTCGACCAGTTCGAGCGCGGCGTCCTCGGTCCCGATGAAGTCCGCGAGCACGCTCTCGCCGTCCGGCTCACTGCCGATGGCGGCGTCCAGCGAGGCGGAGTTGTAGCCGTTGGAGGCGATCCGCGCCTCGTTGACCTCCTCCTCGGTCAGGCTCATCAGCTGCGCCAGCTCGGCGGTCGTGGGCGTACGGCCCAGTCGGCTGCGCAGTTCCTCGGTGGCGCGGGCGAGCTGCACCCGGGCCTCCTGGAGCCGGCGCGGGACGTGCACGGACCAGGAGGTGTCCCGGAAGAACCGCTTGATCTCGCCGACGATGTAGGGGATCGCGAAGGAGGTGAACTCCACCTCGCGGGACAGCTCGAATCGGTCGATGGCCTTGATCAGACCGATCATGCCGACCTGGACGATGTCCTCCATCTCCTCCGGCCCGCGGCTGCGGAACCGGCCGGCCGCGTAGCGGACCAGGGACATGTTCATCTCGATCAGCGTGTTGCGCGCGTACTGGTACTCGTGCGTGCCCTCCTCCAGCTCCGTCAGGCGCCGGAAGAACTGCTTGGACAACTCGCGGGCGTCCTGCGGCGCGACCTGGCCGGGTTCGGCGACCTCCGGCAGCTCGGTCACACCCTGAGCCCGGTCGGTCCGTGCCATCGTCGACGTCACTGTTCGCCCTCCCTGTTCGATCGGCCCGGCTACGGGCACCGGTTCCACGCGTCTACCCCGGTCTACGCGATACACGCACCCTCTTTTCACACATTCATCGACGGCGGCGCCGCAGCAGCCGCACGAGAGCGAAGACGACGGTGAGCACGGCGGCGACGACGAGGAAGGCGTCACCCCAGAGGGGCAGGTCGACCCCGGCCCCGGGGAAGGCCAGCGACGGCACCGCCCTCACCCCTCCGCGATCACGACCGCCGAGGCCACCCCGGCGTCATGGCTGAGCGACACGTGCCAGGACCGCACGCCCAGCTCCGCCGCCCGGGCCGCCACCGTCCCCTTCACCCGCAGCCGCGGCTGCCCGCTGTCCTCGCACCACACCTCGGCGTCGGTCCAGTACAGCCCCGCCGGCGCCCCGAGCGCCTTGGCCAGCGCCTCCTTGGCGGCGAACCGCGCGGCGAGCGAGGCGACGCCCCTGCGCTCCCCGCTGGACAGCAGCAGCTCGCTCTCCAGGAACAGCCGCTGCGCCAGCCCGGGCGTCCGCTCCAGGGACGCGGCGAACCGCTCGATCTCGGCGACGTCGATCCCGACTCCGATGATGCTCATGCGGGCACCTTATTGCGGTGGGGCGGGTGGAGTGAGCACCTGCTTCCACGTGGCCGTCGGGCCGCCCGCTTCTTTGTCAGTGCCCGAACGCCACCTACCGGAACTCGCTGATCGACTACGCCTGCGCAGGACCCAAGCGGCCTCGAAGACTCATGGCCAAGGTCCACCGCATCCGCGAGAACTGAAAGGTGTGAGCAATCAACGGGCACCTGTCACCAGAAGGCTCAAATGAGCAGAGCAAAGGCAGTGGCCGTCAACGTGCTCACACTTCCGCAATCGGTGCACTGGCCCACCGGCAGCCGGCCGCTGAACCGGCCCGGCGTGCGGGCGAGACGCGACCGCGCCCGTCCTCCCCGGCCCACCCCGCAACCCACCCATGACCGCAAGCGTGCCTGGCCCCCGCCTCTCTCCGGGCCGCTCGCTCGCTTCTCCCCCGTTCTGACGCGGCTCGCGGAAGCACGACACTGACAAAGAAGCGAGTGGCCCAACGGCCACTGACAAACCCCGTCAGGCCGCACCCAGCTCGCACCACACGAACTTCCCCTTGTTGCCGTCCCGGGACAGCGGCTGCCACCCCCACAGATCGGAGCACGCCCGCACCAGCGCCAGTCCGCGCCCGTCCTCCAGCCCCAGGTCCGCGGACCGCTCGAAGGGCAGCGGCGCGTCGGGCGGCGCGGGGTCGGTGTCCCACGCCCCGATCCGCAGCACGTCGGCCGCCCAGTGCACCCGCAGGGCCGCCGGCCCCTTGGTGTGCCGTACGGCATTGGCGACCAACTCCGCCGCGAGCAACTCGGCGACGTCGACCAGCCCGATCAGCCCGTGCATCGTGAGGATGAGACGGAGGGTGCGGCGGCTCACCGTGACCGCACGGGGGTCGTTGGGGATGGAGAGGGAGTACTCCCAGGACTCGCTTCCGGACATGCGTGAACTCCGTTGAGATGAAGAAAAGTTTCGGCTCGCGGGCGGTGGCTCTGCCGCAACCGTCATGACAGGACGGAGCGGTGCGCTTCCGCTGCGCTTACTTGATGTCACTGACGGTAGACCTTGGTTTTAAGACCGAGCAAGTCATTCCCTTAATCTGAACCTGAAAGAGTTGCCGCGACAGGCGCGTTGAACCGAGGGGCAACCGGATGGGAACCAGGCGCGAGCCAACGGCGCGGCAAAGGCGACTGGGAGTCGAGCTGCGCAGACTTCGCGAGACGGCGGGATTCAGCGCACGCGAAGCAGCGGCGCTGCTCGGCGTGAACTCCGTGCAGATCAGCCAGATCGAGTCGGGCATCGCAGGAGTGAGCGAGGAGCGCCTGCGCCGACTCGCCTCCCACTACGCCTGCACGGACCGGGAGTTCATCGACGCGCTGGTGGCGATGGCCACTGACCGAACGCGCGGCTGGTGGGAGGAGTACCGGTGGCAACTGCCCACCTCGTTCCTCGACCTCGCCGAACTCGACCACCACGCCACGTTCCGGCACGAGGTCGCGATCCTGTACGTGCCGGGCCCGCTGCAGACCGAGGACTACGCTCGAGCCGTCTTCTCCGCCAGAGTGCCGGAACTGACCGCTGACGAGCTGGAAATGCGCGTACGACACCGGATGGCACGCAAGCGGACCGACTTCCCGTACACACTGGTGATCCACGAAGCGGCCCTACGCATCAGGGTCGGCGACCGCGCGACGTCCCGCGCTCAGCTCATCGCGCTTCTGAACTCGTCTGAAGCGGACGACATCACCGTGCGCGTCATCCCCTTCGACCTGGATAACTTCGGCCTGGCCGCAGGCACCATGCCCTACATGGGCGGTCCGGTTGCCAGACTGGACACCGTCGTACGCGACGCACCGCATGGCTCGGCCTTTGTCGACGCCGAGGCACAGCTCGGCGCCTATCGAATGCGTTTCCGTAAAATTGAAGCCGCGTCACTGGAACCGGAACGCTCGCGTGACTTCATCAACCGTCTGACCAAAGAGCTGTGAGGCACTCGATGAACAACTGGCGCAAGTCGTCCTACTCAGGCCCCGACGACGGCAACGACTGCGTCGAGATCGCGAACACTCCCACCCACGTGGGCGTCCGCGACTCAAAGGCCCCGGCCAAAGCCACCCTCACCTTCCCGGCCGGAGCCTTCGCCATCTTCCTGGACGGCGTGAAGACCTACTCCACCGTCACCGACTTCGCCAGGTTCCGGGGCTGATCCACCTCGTTCCCCCGCGCCGTCGCCAGCTCGCAGGCGAAGACCTGGAGCGGCACCGTCGCCACCAGCGGCTGGAGCAGCGTCGGGGTTGCCGGGATGCGGATCAGGTGGTCGGCGTACTCGGCGACCACCTCGTCCCCCTCCTCCGCGATGACAATCGTCCGCGCACCCCGCGCCCGGATCTCCTGGATGTTGGAGACGATCTTGTCGTGGAGGACGGACCGCCCGCGCGGCGACGGGACGACCACGACCACCGGCAGGTCGTCCTCGACCAGCGCGATCGGCCCGTGCTTCAGCTCGCCCGCCGCGAAGCCCTCCGCGTGCATGTAGGCCAGCTCCTTCAGCTTCAGCGCGCCCTCCAGCGCGACCGGGTAGCCGACGTGCCGCCCCAGGAACAGCACCGTGTTCTTCCCGGCCAGCGACCGCGCCAGCTCCCGTACCGGCTCCATCGTGCCGAGGACCCGCTCCACCGCACCGCCGATCGACGACAGGTCGCGGACCACCGCGCGGATCTCGTCGGCCCACTTGGTGCCCCGCACCTGGCCCAGGTACAGCGCGACCAGGTAGCAGGCGACCAGCTGGGTCAGGAACGCCTTCGTCGAGGCGACGGCGACCTCCGGCCCGGCGTGCGTGTAGAGCACCGCGTCCGACTCGCGCGGGATCGTGGAGCCGTTGGTGTTGCAGATCGCCAGGACGTGCGCGCCCTGCTCGCGGGCGTGCCGCAGGGCCATCAGGGTGTCCATGGTCTCGCCGGACTGGGAGATGGCGATGACGAGGGTCTGCTGGTCGAGGATGGGGTCCCGGTAGCGGAACTCGCTGGCCAGTTCCACCTCGCACGGGATGCGCGTCCAGTGCTCGATGGCGTACTTGGCGATCAGCCCGGCGTGGAAGGCCGTACCGCAGGCGACGATGACGACCTTGTCGACCTCGCGCAGCACCCCCGCCGGGATGCGGACCTCGTCCAGGGTGAGGGAGCCCGCCCCGTCGATGCGTCCGAGCAGCGTGTCGGCGACCGCCTTCGGCTGCTCGGCGATCTCCTTGAGCATGAAGGAGGCGTAGCCGCCCTTCTCGGCGGCGGAGGCGTCCCAGTCGACGTGGTACTCGCGGACGTCGGCCGGGCTGCCGTCGAAGTCGGTGACCGTCACCGCGTCCCGGCGCAGTTCGACCACCTGGTCCTGGCCCAGTTCAATGGCGTCGCGGGTGTGTGCGATGAACGCGGCGACGTCCGAGGCGAGGAAGGTCTCGCCGTCCCCGACGCCCACCACCAGCGGGGAGTTGCGGCGCGCGCCGACCACCACGTCCGGCTCGTCCGCGTGCACGGCGACCAGGGTGAACGCGCCCTCCAGGCGCCGGCACACCAGCCGCATCGCCTCGGCGAGGTCCGCGCAGGCGGAGTACTCCTCGGCGAGCAGATGGGCGACGACCTCGGTGTCGGTCTCGGACACCAGGTCGTGGCCGCGCTCGGCCAACTCGGCGCGCAGGGCGGCGAAGTTCTCGATGATGCCGTTGTGGACGACGGCGACCCGGCCCGCGTTGTCGATGTGCGGATGGGCGTTGGCGTCGGTCGGACCGCCGTGGGTGGCCCAGCGGGTGTGGCCGATGCCGGTGGTGCCCGCCGGCAGCGGCCGGTCCGCCAGTTCCTTCTCCAGGTTGACCAGCTTCCCGGCCTTCTTCGCCGTGGCCAGGCCGCCGTCGGCCGGCACGGCGACGCCCGCCGAGTCGTAGCCCCGGTACTCCAGTCGCTTCAGTCCGGCCGTCACGACGTCCAGCGCCGACTGCGGCCCCACATATCCCACGATTCCGCACATGACCGGCAGCCTACGATCCGTCAGTGGCCGAAAACGCCCGCCGCGTGCCCGGAATCGGAAATTCCCACCGGTGCGCGACCGTGTCGGGGCACCGGTGGGAACGGAGAACGCGGAGTGCGTCAGGCGAGCTTGCCAACCTGGGCGTCAACGACCTCGGCCGGGACCTCGAAGTCCTCACCGGTGGCCACGGCCGCCAGGTTGACGGCGCTGAAGGAGGCCAGGGTGGCGCCCTTGCGGACGACGACGATCTTGCTCGGGGCCTTGACGTTCTCGTCGGCGGCGACGGTCAGGGTGATGGCGGACGCCTCGTCCCCGCCCTCGGGCGCGGCGGTCGTGGCGACCTCGACGACCTCGGCCTTCTCGCCGGACACGGTGGCGGTGAAGCCGCCCGCGCACTTCTCGGCGGCGGCGGTCAGGCCCTTCATCGCCTCTTCGGCGCCCCCGCCCTCGTAGGAGGCGAGGTTGATCAGCATCTTGTCCACGTCGAGGCCGGCCAGGAGCGCCTCTTCGGGGCTGGTGCCCTCGGCGGGCTTCACGGGCTCACCCGTCCAGGACCGCTTCACGGTCGCGGCCGGCTCGGCCTGGGCCACGCCGGCCTGGGCGTGGGCCAGCGGCAGGCAGGCCGCGTCGTCCGTCTTGACCTGGTCCTTGGCGATGTCGTCCGTCGCGGCGACCTTGGTGGCGACCTTGCCGCTCTTGACGTCCGCCTGGGCGAGCGCGACCTTCTCCAGCTCGGCGGCGGTGAGCGCCTTGCCGGCCGGCGCGGCGGAGGCGGAGGCGGTCGAGTCGGCCTCGCCCTTGCTGTCGCCGGCCTTGTCCTCGTCGCCGGAGCCGCCGCAGGCGGTGGCGAGCAGGGCGAGCGCGGCGGCGGAGGCGGCGAGGGCGGTGCGGCGGACGGCGCTGGTTCTCACGTAGGGAACTCTTTCTTCGAAGGTGCGGAGGACTCCGCAACACATAGCGCGCACTTTAAGACACAGCAGACTCACAAACGATCATCGAGCGATCACCCGGTATGCGACCGTGACACCGATGTGATCTGCGCCGGGGACACCGACCGGGGCGGCGCGTGATGCGCGCGGGGCACGGACCGCAGCGGCCGCCGAGCGTGACACAGCCCACCTGCCGCTCCGTTCGAACTCCGTTAACAATGGACTGTGATCTCTCCGGTCTCCTCGATGCCCCGGAGCGCCCACCGGCAGCGGCCGGAGGCGACTCCCTACGTCGACCTCACCCGTGCCGAGTGGAGCGCGCTGCGCGACAAGACGCCGCTGCCGCTCTCGGCGGCGGAGGTCGAGCAGCTGCGCGGTCTCGGCGATGTCATCGACCTCGACGAGGTGCGCGACATCTACCTCCCGCTGTCCCGGCTGCTCAATCTCTACGTCGGCGCCACCGACGGGCTCCGGGGAGCGCTGAACACCTTCCTCGGTGAACAGGGCTCCCAGTCCGGCACGCCGTTCGTCATAGGGGTCGCCGGCTCCGTGGCGGTCGGCAAGTCCACGGTGGCCCGTCTGCTGCGGGCCCTGCTGTCGCGCTGGCCCGAGCACCCGCGCGTGGAGCTGGTGACGACGGACGGCTTCCTGCTGCCGACCCGGGAACTCCAGGCGCGCGGCCTGATGTCGCGGAAAGGCTTCCCCGAGTCGTACGACCGCCGTGCGCTGACCCGTTTCGTCGCCGACATCAAGGCGGGGAAGGGCGAGGTCTCCGCCCCGGTCTACTCCCACCTCATCTACGACATCGTTCCCGGCGAGCAGCTCACCGTGCGCCGCCCGGACATCCTGATCGTCGAGGGGCTCAACGTCCTCCAGCCCGCCCTCCCCGGCAAGGACGGCCGCACCCGCGTCGGACTCGCCGACTACTTCGACTTCAGCGTGTACGTGGACGCCCGCACCGAGGACATCGAGCACTGGTACCTCAACCGCTTCAAGCGGCTGCGGGAGACCGCGTTCCAGGACCCGTCGTCGTACTTCCGCAAGTACACGCAGGTCTCCGAGGAGGAGGCCCTCGACTACGCCCGCACGATGTGGCGCACCATCAACAAGCCCAATCTGGTGGAGAACATCGCCCCGACCCGGGGCCGGGCCACGCTGGTCGTGCGCAAGGGCCCGGACCACAAGGTCCAGCGGCTCAGCCTCCGCAAACTCTGACCGCTACGCTGCCGCCATGCTGCATCTGCGTCTGATCACGCCGCCCGAGAAGACCGACGACGTGGTCCGGCTGATCGACGGGACGGTCGGCACCACGCACCTGTGCGTGCTGCCGGGCGCCGCCCGCAACCCCGCCGGGGACGTCGTGATGTGCGACGTGGCCCGGGAGGCGGGGGACGAGCTGCTCAGCGGGTTGCAGCGGCTGGGGCTGGACACGAGCGGCTCCATCGCGGTGGAGAACATCGACCTGTCGCTGTCGAAGCGGGCCGAGGAGGCGGAGCACGAGGCGCCGGGCGAGAGCGCGGACGCGGTGCTGTGGGAGCACCTGACCGGGGCCACCCACGAGGAGTCGACCCTCTCGGTCACCTATCTCGCGTTCATCACGCTGGCCACCATGATCGCGGCCTGCGGTGTGGTGCTGGACAACGCGATCCTGATCGTGGGCGCGATGGCGGTGGGCCCGGAGTTCGGCCCGCTGGCCGGTTTCTGCACGGCGGTGGTGCAGCGCCGGCCGCGCCTCGCGCTGCGCTCGGTGACCGCCCTGCTGGTGGGCTTCGCGGTGGCGATGGCGGTGACGGTGGGGTTCAGCCTCTTCATGGACTCCGTCGGGCTGTTCACCAAGGAGCAGTTGGAGGCCGAGCGGCCGCAGACCGGCTTCGTCTACGCCCCCGACTGGTTCTCCTTCGTGGTGGCGGTCCTGGCCGGCGCGGCCGGCACGCTCTCGCTGACGTCCGCCAAGTCCGGCGCCCTGGTCGGTGTCGCCATCTCGGTGACCACGATCCCGGCCGCCGCCAACGCCGCCGTCGCGCTGAGCTACGGCGACACGGTCCAGACCTGGGGCTCCACCGAGCAGCTCCTGCTCAACCTCCTCGGCATCACCCTGGCGGGCACCCTCACCCTGCTGGCGCAGAAGTACTTCTGGGCCGGGCAGCACCGGCGGCTGCGCAGGCGGGCGCAGGCCTGACGAACCCCGAACGGCCGTTGCCCAGTACCAGCCAACTTCGATCGACACCTGACCACTTCGATCATCATGTGAACACCGGACATCCACAAGTGCCCCATGTGGCGCGGAGAAACGGAGAACGAGAACAGCTACCGGCCGGTAGTGGAGATCTCGCCAACCGTCGTCCGGCAACGGAACGGTCTCCTCTTCCCCGTATCCGGGCTTCTGCCTAGTGTTACGTCCCGCGCAGCCGGACCTGACCAGTCCGTCCCGCGCACATCCATCAGCGACCGGGGGAACAGCGCCGCCATGGGAAGGGGCGCGTCGCATGCCACACCATCTGCCATCCGTGCATCTCGTACTGGACGGACTTCGCCGTTCCTGACGCCGTGGGAGCCGAGGCGTCCGCACCGACTCCTCGCGCTCACCGGCGCCCTCCCGGTCGTCTCCCTCCAGTGCAGAAGGGGATGCACGCTTGCGTTCCAGACCACCGTGGTCCGTCGGGCCCGGACCACGTCGACCCGGATTCCTTGCCGGAGTCCTTCCTCTCTCCCTCGGCCTCGCGGTCGTCGCGGGTCTCGCCGCCCATCCACAGGCGACCGACCCGATCTCCGCGGACGACGCCGTTCCCGCGAGCAGCTCTCCCGACTGGAACGCGGTCACGGCCGCCGAGCAGCTGCGGGAGGACCAGTGCCTGATGTCGGACGTGCTGCGGCTGGGCGGGCCGGCCATGACCGCCGTCGCGCAGGACGGCCTCAACCAGCCGCCGGACAAGCTGCGCGAGCTGGCCAACCGCGACTACTGGGAGGACACGCCTCTCGCCACCGCGTACACCAAGGACCGGGACGCCGCTTCCCAGGAGCTGGACGCGCTCAACAGCCGCCGGGACGCCTGGGCAGTGCCCCTCGACGGGCTGGAGACGCCCGGCGGCTTCACCGTCACCGGGTTCCACTGGCCGCCCGGATCGCCCGGTGACGACGAGGAGGACTTCTACTCCCAGACCGGCCTGACCCAGTGGGTCGCCGACCGGTTCTGGAAGAGCGAGGGCGACTTCTACGAGGACCCCACCCCCCTGGCCGACGAACAGACCGTCAAGGCCGTCACCGACCTCGGTACTCCGCTTTACAGCGAGAAGCCCTACGACCCGTCCCTGCCCACTGACGAGCGGGAACGGCAGTACTACGAAGAGCGGGCGTTCGAGGACCTGACGGACGGATTCCCTCCCGCGAGCGCGGACGACGCCCGTCTCTTCCTGTCCTACGGTGGTTTTCCCCGTACCGCTCCCCAGCCGGGCACGGCGGAGTACCGCATCGCGGTGGAGGACCTGAAGGCCCGGTTCGCGTCCTGCGCCTGGCGGGACCCGATCGACCCCAGCGAGGTGCTGGGCGGGATCGCCGGCACCGCCGCCACCGAGTGGCAGGAGGAGGTCGCCGCCCAGGCCGGACAGCGCGACCTGATCCTCGACGCCAACGAGAACGCCACCAAGGCGCTCGCCGCCGGCGCGAAGTCGCTCGGGGAGATGCTCGGCAACTCGTGGGTCGCCGACCACCTCGTCCAGTGGCAGGACTACTGGTCCGCCGGCGGGGTGGGCTGGATCGGTGACAGCCACGTGACGATCGAGGTGCCGGGCGCGAAGGGCAGCTGCCTGGACGTCGCGGGCGGCGGCAAGACCAACGGCACGCCCGTGCAGATCTACACCTGCAATGACGGCGCGTCCCAGCAGTGGACGCTCGAAGGCAGCGAGAACGACCTCCACCTCCGCAACGTCGGCTCGCAGAAATGCCTGGACGTGGCCGGGAACGCCTCGGCGAACGGCACGAAGATCCAGATCTCGGACTGCTACAAGTCCAAGGGCCAGTCGTGGAAGGGCGACGTCCGTGCCACCGCGCCCCTGAAGAGCGTGACCACCGGCAAGTGCCTGGACCTGAGCGCGTTCACCAAGAGCACGGACGCGCGGCTGTGGGACTGCAAGGACGCCGGTTCGCAGAAGTTCCTGATCAAGCCGTCCGGCCACCAGGGCACCGACAGTCTGTCCTACCCGGACAAGGCGCAGTTCGACAAGGCGAAGAAGGGCGTCGCCGCCGCGCAGGCGAAGGCGACGAGTGAACTCGCCCTCCTCAAGGCTCGGGCCGCCGCGGTCCAGAAGGCCGTGGCCACCACCGACGCCGCCGAGAAGGCCGCCTACGCCATCGCCGACGAGCGCGGCGCGCCGCGTGGCCGCGGGCTGCTGGTCGGTCAGCAGAAGGCACAGGTCACCAAGGGCGCCGCGGCGGCGCTGCAGGCGATGGTGAAGGCCGGCGAGACGGCCGAGGCCGCCACCCGCGCGTCCGCCGGCGACAGCGCGACCATCGCCCAGCGGGCGCTGGCGCAGGCCGCCCAGTCCAAGGCGGAGTTCCGCAGGGAGGCCGCCCACGCCGCCGAACTGCAGGCGAAGGCCTCCGCCGACGCGGCCAAGCTGCACCGGGACAACGCCAAGAAGGACAAGGAGACCGCCGAGGCCAAGCTCACCGAGGCCCTGAAGGCCGAGGGCGAGGCCAAGACGGCCGCCGCCGAGGCCCGCGCCGAGCGCCTGGCCGCCGAGGCCGAGGAGAAGACGGCCGAGGCGGAGAAGAAGAAGGCCGCCGCCAAGCAGGCCGAGGCGGCCGAGCACCGGAAGACCGCCGAGACCGAGGCGACGAAGGCCAAGGACGCCAAGGACAAGGCCGAAGCGGCCGAGGGTACGGCGTCCGACAAGCGCGATGCTGCGGTCAAGGCCCGGGACAAGGCCCGCGACCTGCGGGACGACGCCTGGGACGCCGAGCAGAAGGCCGACGCCGCACGCGCCAAGGCCGACGCGAAGGAGGCGTACGCCCAGGCGCACGAGTCCGACAGCAACGCCCGGGAGGCGAGGGCCGCGGCCGACGCGGCCGCCGGGCACGCCGACGACGCCGAGGCCGCCGCGACGAAGGCCCGCACCGCGGCCGACGCCGCGACGCAGGCGGCCGCCGACGCGGACGCCGCCGCGACCCGCGCCGAGGCCGCCGCCAAGAGGGCCCGCGCGCACGCGGACGGCGCCCAGGCAGCGAAGCTGAAGGCCGACGCCGCGGTGAGGACCTCGACCAGTGCCGCGGCGGACGCCATCCAGGCGGCGAAGCACGCCGCGTCCGAGGCGAAGGCCGCCGTCGAACTGGCCGACGAGGCGGAGAAGGAGGCCAAGACCGCCAGGACCCACGCGAACGAGGCGAGCAAGGAGGCCGCCAAGGCCCTCGTCGCGTCGGCGAAGGCGGCGGGTTTCGCCCACGTCACCGCCCAGGCCGCGGCCGACGCCGGCAACGCCGCCGCCCAGGTCGCCAAGCCCGCCAACGACGCGATCCAGCTCGGCTCCCCCTACGTCGACACCGACTCGGCCGCCGGCCTCGTCGTGCTGACCGGGCAGGCGTCGAAGTCGATCGCCGAGCAGCAGAAGGCCGTCGCCGAGGCCCACGCCAAGAACGCGCAGGCCGAGGCCTCCGCCGCGAAGAACCTCGCCGACCAGGCGAAGGGCGACGCGAAGCAGGCCTACGTCCACGCCGCGAACGCCGCAGGTCACGCCGCCGACGCCCGCACCTACGCCAAGGAGGCCCTCGGCTACGCCGCCGACGCCGCCACCGCCGCGTCCAAGGCCGCCGCGTCACTGGCCCGCACGGTCGAGTACGACCGCCAGGCCACCGAGGACGCGGAGGCCGCCGACAAGGCGGCGGGCCGCGCCGAGAGCCACGCCGCCGACGCCCGCGACTCCGCCGACGAGGCCGCCCTCGACGCGGAAGCCGCCCGCACGGCCGCCTCGGAGGCCGAGGAGGCCGCCAGGGACGCCAGGGCGGCGGCCAACCGCGCGGACGTGGCCGCCACCGAGGCGGAGGAGGCCGCGAAGGACGCCCTGAAGTACGCGGAGGAAGCCCAGGAGGCGGCGGAGTCCGCCGAACGCAAGCAGGCCAACCAGCAGGTCTCGTCGGGCGCCGGCACGGGCATCGGCGGCGTCTTCTACGTGGCCGACGAGGACACCGTCAAGGTCACCGACGCCCAGCAGAAGAACGACTGCGTCATCGAGATCGGCTTCGAGGGCTGCACGGTCACGTTCGCGGTGACCTTCGAGGTGAAGGTCGACTTCTACCTCTGCACCAACCCGGACGTGCCCGCCACGGCCACCGGCTGCCCGGCCGGGGACACGCTGTACCTCGGCACCCAGCCGTTCGACGGGCTGAAGAAGGACGTCACCCAGTACTTCAGCAAGCTCGACCTGATCAAGCAGACCGTCGTCTACCAGATCCTGAAGGCCGCCCTGGTCCAGGACTTCGTGGACTGCTGGCACGGCAGCGTCGGCGGCTGCGCCTGGGCGGCGAGCAACTTCATCCCGGGCAAGGCGTTCGCGAAGATCGGCGACGCGCTCCACGCGCTCAACGCCGCAATGCACACGGGCGTCGGCGTCACCGACGCCCTCAAGGCGCTGAAGGCCTTGGACGGCATCGACCCCGCGACCGTCGCCAAGATCGAGGGGGCGGTCAACGCCTACGAGGATGTGATCACCGCCTGCCGGGTCAACAGTTTCCCGGGCGCCACCCGGGTGCTGATGGCGGACGGCTCCCGCAAGGCGATCCGGGACGTACGGGTGGGTGACCTGCTGCTCGCCGGCGACCCGCTGACCGGGCGGTCGGACGTACAGCCGGTGACCGACACCTTCCGGCATCCGACGACGCGTCTGATCGACATCGCCCTCACGGACGGGGCCCTCACCAGCACCGCCGGCCACCGGTTCTGGGTGGAGGGCAAGGGCTGGACCCTGGTCTCCGACCTCCGGACGGGCGACCGGCTCCGCACCCCGGACGACACCCTTCACGCGGTGACGGGCCTCAGGGACCGCAGCGGGCTGGCGTCACGCGAGGTCTTCGACCTGACGGTCGACGCGCTGCACACCTTCTACGTCACCACCGAAGGCACCCGGCCGCAGGACGTCCTCGTCCACAACTGCACCGACATCGTCGGTGACGAGGGCATCGAGGGCGCCCACACCCTGAGGGACCACGTGAACAGGACCGACGCGCAGATGAGGGAGAAGGCGCTGGCCTCGACCCGGGGCATCGCGACGCGGTGGCTCGACGAGGCCACCGCCGCACGCGCCGTCGACAAGGCCATGAGGGAGTGGATCGCACAGCCGCGCAACGCCGCCAAACTGGAGACCTGGAGGAACAAGCAGGCCCAGCACATCGGGAAGGGAATCGGTTTCGACCCGCGGAAGGATCTGCTCACGTTCACCTGGACGCTCGGTGATGAGGGATCCTTGGGCTTCAAGTGGGTGAGGAGCGGCGACGACGCGGCCAAGTCCGCCGCCGGCAACACGGTGTCGATCAGCCTGAAGTACGTGGGCAAGCAGCACAAACCGTCCAAGTACGTGGTCTACACCGCCTACCTGGAAGGCTGACCCATGACCGACGGAACCGGGAAAGGACCGGGCGCCCTGAGCGAGTACCTGGAAGACGCCTTCGTGGAGGACATCGGACTCAGCTGGGTGACCTCCAAGTGGAACGTCCCCGACGAGCTCTCCCCGGAGGACGCCGAGCGCTTCCTGCCCGACGGCGGGCCGTCGGCGTGGTGGCTCACGCTCCCCGCATCCGCGGTGGAGAACTTCGACCGGTCCAGAGCCGTACGACTGGGGCAGGACATCCGCACTCTGGTCGAGTCGCCGCTGCCGGACGGAACCATCCGCACGGTGTGGCTCGGCGCCACGCACGGCACCTCCGACCCGGAGGCGTACGGCTTCGGCGCCCGCGCCTGGCTGCGAGCGCTGGAGGACGCCTGGCTCATCCGGGTCCGTGAGGAGGATCCCGCCTTCACGCCTCCGCCGGCCCAGCCGGTGCTGGACGAGGGGGCGCGGCAGGCCGTCCTCGGGGTGATCCGCCCGGTCGCGGGGGACCTGGACCGTGCGGCCTCGGACCCCGGCTACGGGCTCCCTGTGCGCGGCCTCGTCCCCGCACTGCGGCAGGTCGTCACCGAGGCCTGTGCCGACCTGGGCTACCGGCTGTTCCTGCGTGCCCTGAAGGCGTACTTCGTGGAGATCGACACGTCGAGCCACGACGTTTTCGTCGCTCTCGGGCAGCGGTTCGGCTATCCGGAGTACCTGGTGGAGGACAACCTCAACCACCGGCACTGATCCGACACGGCGGACGGCGGGGGCACCTGATGGTGTCCCCGCCGTCCGCCGTTTCGGGAGCGCGCCGGTACTACCCCAGCGCCGACTTCACCGCGTCCGCCAGCCGGCCCGCCACCGAGCGGGCCTGGTCGATGTCGGCGGCCTCGACCATGACGCGGACCAGCGGTTCGGTGCCGGAGGGGCGGAGGAGGACGCGGCCGGTCTCGCCCAGTTCGCGCTCGGCCTCGGTGACGGCCGCCGCGAGTTCCCCGGAGGTCTTCACGCGGGACCTGTCCACGTCGGGGACGTTGATGAGGACCTGCGGGAGGCGCTCCATCACCGACGCCAGCTCCCGCAGCGGACGCCCGGTCTGGGCGACCCGCGCCGCGAGCAGCAGCCCGGTGAGCGTGCCGTCGCCGGTCGTCGCGTGGTCGAGGACGATGACGTGGCCGGACTGCTCGCCGCCGAGGGCGTAGTCCTTCTCCTTCATCTCCTCCAGGACGTACCGGTCGCCGACCGCGGTCTGCACGAGCCGGATGCCCTCGCGCTCCATGGCGAGCTTGAAGCCGAGGTTGGACATCACGGTCGCGACGACGGTGTCGGAGCGCAGTGCGGAACGCTCCCGCATCGCCAGCGCGAGCACGGCGAGGATCTGGTCGCCGTCGACCTCCGCACCGGTGTGGTCCACGGCCAGGCAGCGGTCCGCGTCGCCGTCGTGCGCGATGCCCAGGTCGGCCCCGTGCTCGACGACCGCGGCCTTCAGCAGGTCCAGGTGGGTCGAGCCGCAGCCGTCGTTGATGTTGAGCCCGTCCGGGTCGGCACCGAGGGTGACGACCTCGGCGCCGGCGCGGGTGAACGCCTCCGGCGAGACCTTGGCGGCGGCGCCGTGCGCCTCGTCGAGGACGATCCGCAGACCGTCCAACCGGTTCGGGAGGGCGCCGAGGAGGTGGGCGACGTACGTGTCCACGCCCTCGTCGTAGTCGCGCACGCGGCCGACACCGGCGCCGGTCGGGCGGTCCCAGGGGGCGCCGGTGCGGTGCTCCTCGTACACGGACTCGATCCGGTCCTCCAGCTCGTCGGCGAGCTTGTGGCCGCCGCGGGCGAAGAACTTGATGCCGTTGTCCGGCATGGCGTTGTGGCTCGCGGAGAGCATCACACCGAGGTCGGCGCCGAGCGCCCCGGTCAGATGCGCCACCGCGGGCGTCGGCAGCACGCCGACCCGCAGGACGTCCACGCCCGCGCTCGCGAGGCCCGCCACCACGGCGGCCTCCAGGAACTCCCCGGACGCACGCGGGTCACGTCCGACCACGGCGGTGGGCCGGTGGCCTTCGAACGTGCCCGCCTCGGCCAGTACGTGCGCGGCGGCGACGGACAGGCCGAGCGCCATCTCCGCCGTCAGGTCCGCGTTGGCGACACCGCGCACGCCGTCCGTGCCGAAGAGTCGTCCCACTTGTCCTCCTGAGGAAGCGTCAGTATGGAAGCCGTACCGAGGCCCTGCCACGGTCGTACCGAGGCGTTGGACCCGCCCGGGCGGCTTACGGTTGCGCCGCTGACGGAGTGTGTGCCGTGTGCGACGGTCGCGATGCGTGTGCGGCTCCGCATCTCCGGGCACCCAATGCCCGACCATCCGATCACATTAGCCTTTGAGCGCCTTGTGCCGTTATACGCCCACAGCCCTGAATAAACGAACGCCCCGGCAGCACTGTGGCGTGCCGCCGGGGCGTTCGGAGTACGCGCGAGCGTCCCGTGATTAGCGCTTGCTGTACTGCGGGGCCTTGCGGGCCTTCTTCAGACCGGCCTTCTTGCGCTCGACCGCACGGTCGTCGCGCTTGAGGAAGCCGGCCTTCTTCAGCGGGCCGCGGTTGTTGTCGACGTCGGCCTCGTTCAGCGCGCGGGCGACACCGAGACGGAGCGCACCGGCCTGACCGGAGACACCGCCACCCGCGATGCGGGCGATGACGTCGTAACGGCCCTCGAGCTCGAGCACCTTGAAGGGCTCGTTGACTTCCTGCTGGTGCACCTTGTTCGGGAAGTAGTCCTCGAGGGTGCGACCGTTGATCTTCCACTTGCCGGAGCCCGGGACGATCCGGACGCGGGCGATGGCGTTCTTGCGACGGCCCAGGCCGGCGGCCGGCTGGGGCTCGCCGAAGCGGGAGGCCATGGACTCCGAGGTGTACTCACCCTCGACGGGGACCTCGGACTCGGTGGTGTAGCTGTCGATGTCAAGCTCTTCGAGCGGCTGCTCGGCAGTGGTCTCGGCCACGATTCTCCTCAGATTCTGTTCAGTCTTAGGGGTGGCCGGACTTACTGCGCGACCTGGGTGATCTCGAACGGCACCGGCTGCTGGGCAGCGTGCGGGTGCTGGTCGCCCGAGTAGACCTTCAGCTTCGTGAGCATCTGACGGCCCAGGGTGTTCTTGGGGAGCATGCCCTTGACGGCCTTCTCGATGGCCTTCTCGGGGTTCTTCGCCAGCAGCTCGTCGTAACGGACGGAGCGCAGACCACCCGGGTAGCCCGAGTGGCGGTACGCCATCTTCTGAGTCCGCTTGTTGCCGGAGAGGTGCACCTTGTCCGCGTTGATGATGATGACGAAGTCACCGGTGTCGACGTGGGGCGCGTAGATCGGCTTGTGCTTGCCGCGCAGGATGGAGGCCGCAGTGGAGGCCAGACGGCCCAGGACGATGTCCTGGGCGTCGATGACGTGCCACTGGCGCGTCACATCGCCGGGCTTGGGGCTGTACGTACGCACGGTTCGTAGCCTTCGCTTCTTCAGTGAATGGTCCTGACAAGGTCACCGAAGACGATCACGACAGCCCTGACCGCACAGCGGTGACGCAAACCGCGTGCTGGTCGCTGGTCATCGGCCCGGTGGACCGGTGTAAGGGCCCCTCACGTGAGAATGAGTAAGCCACTACACACAACGAACATGCAGGATACCCACGCTCGGCCGGACGGGTCAAAACGAGACCGCCGTCGGTGGGCTACGCCGATTCTACGGCGGAACGCTCCCTCCCGGGCGACGCGTCCGGCTCGTCGACCCCCCGCGTCCCCCGCACGCAGTGGCGCGCGACCGTCACCGCCAGCACACACAGCGTGAACGCGTCCCGGAAGGACCGGCGCCGCTCCGACTCCAGCCACGGCCACGTCACCCCCGGCAGCTGCGGCACCAGGGCGAGCCAGAACCAGGGCCGCCGGGCCACCGCGCCGGCGTACGGCAGACCGGCGAGCAGCAGCGGCAGGACGACCAGGAGGTAGTGGTTGTAGGAGGGCCGCGAGACCAGGAACGCCGAGAGCATCAGCCCCGCGGACGTCTCCGCCAGCCGCAGCGGCACCGGGCCGGGCCCGCGCCAGCGCCGGTACGCGCACACCACGCCGACGGCCGCCACGAGCAGGCCGAGCAGGGCGGCCGGGGCCTCGGGCACGCCGAGCCGGGGCAGCACCGCCGCCGGCGAGGCCTCGTAGAGCCGTACGAACGTGTCGTCGCCGCGCAGCAGGAAGGGCAGGGTGCGGGTGAGGAAGCCCGTCGGGTCGGGCAGCAGCAGCGCCGCCGAGACGGAGGCGACCGAGGGCACCAGCACCAGGACGGCCAGCGCCCGCCACCGGCGCGCGAAGAGGAAGAGCAGCGCCATCGGCGCGAGCAGCGGCTTCAGCGCCACGGCCACGCCGATGACCGCGCCCGCCGCCACCCACCGGCCCCGGCTCGCCAGCAGCAGGCACAGCGGCAGCGCCAGCGCGGCCGTCACCGTCCAGTTGCCCAGCCGCACCAGCTGCCCGAACGGCGCGAAACCGGCCGCCAGGCCCAGCAGCCCGAGGGCGGCGAGCCTGCTGCGCAGCGGTACGCGGTACAGGCGCAGGGCACAGGCCCAGCCGAGCGCGAGAGCGACGGTCACCGCCGACGGCACCAGGACGTCGACCACGGGGCGCGGCAGCAGCGCCTGCGGCACGGCGGCCACGACCGCGCTCGGGAAATAGAGGAAGTGCGGATCGTCATACGGCGAACGGCCGGCCAGCCAGGTCCGCGCGGCGTCGACGACGATCGCGTTGTCCATGCCTCCGTCCGAGGTCACCAGCACCGTATGGATCGTCAGCGCCCCCAGCAGCGCCGCGAGTCCGGTCCACAGGTGCCCGCTCGCAGGTCGCACCAACCACCCGGAGATGTCGCTTTTGCCCGTCGCCATGGGGGCAACGCTAGGGCCTGGGAGCAGCGTTGAGGCGGACCAGCACACCCCTTGCCCCGTCTAAAGTGGGCCCCATGAGCTTTGGGCAGGGGGGACCTCAGCAGCAGTGGGATCCCTGGAAACCGAATAACCAGCAGCCCTGGAACAGCGGCGGCGCCGACCAGTCGCCCGACTGGGCCGCGCTCGCCGACGCGTCCGAGGCACGCGCCAAGCGGCGCAGGCTGCTGTTCATCGGCGGTGGCGCACTCGCCACCGTCGCGATAGGCGCGGCCGTCGCGGTCGCCGTCGTCTCCGCGAACGGTGGCGGTGACCAGACCTCTCCGGGCACCTCCTCCCAGCTGCCCGGGGCCGCCGACCTACCGAGCGCCACGGGCACGGTCCCGTCCTTCGCCCCGACGAGCGCCCCGCCCCCGCTGGACCCGAAGGACTTCATCGCCAGCGCGCGGAAGGACAAGGCGCCGCTGAGCCCCGACATCCTCTTCCCGGGCACCCAGCTGACCATGGGCGAGACGGTGTACAAGAAGGGCCCGACGGCCGACACCGAGAACTGCGCCTCGGCCGCGAAGGCCACGCTCCCCAAGGTGCTCACGGACAACGACTGCACCCGCCTGATCCGCGTCACGTACACCAAGGACGGCGTGGCGGTGACGGTCGGCGTGGCCGTCTTCGGCACCGAGGCCCAGGCGATCGGGGCCAAGCAGCAGGCCGACACGAAGAGCATCGTCAAGTCGCTCTCGGGCGGCGGCGTCAAGGACTTCTGCGTCGGCGCGGTCTGCCGCTCGACCACCAACTCCTACGGGCGCTACGCCTACTTCACCCTCGCTGGCTTCACGAATGGCGAGGACGTGACGCCCAAGGACACGGCCGTCTTCTCCACCGGCGACGACCTCCAGGAGTTCACGTTCCGTCAGATCCGCCGCAGGGGCGAGGCCCAGGCCTCGGCGGCGGCGAACGAGTAGCGCCGCCGCCGGGGCGGGATCAGCCGGTCACAGGCGCTTGGCGCTGCGCAGCGTCTTGGCGTAGTAGCCGTTGCCGTCCAGGCGGGAGACGCCGCCGATGTCGCCGATGGTCGGCCCGTTGACCTCTTCCCGGCTGGAGACGAAGATCAGGTGGCCCTCGGTGTCGTAGCCGAGCACCATGCCCACGTGGTCGAGCCGCTCCTTGGTGCGGGTGTCGAGCTTGAAGAAGACGAGGTCGCCGGGCTGGAGCTGGTCGATGGCGGACGGCCGGTCCTCCGGCGACACCCCGGCCAGCGGGAGCACGTCGACGCCCTCGTCGGAGCGGGCCATGCCGTTGGCGGTGCGCGGGAGACCGTCGCCGGAGCCGCTGTCCGCGGACATCAGCGGGTAGCGGGCGCGGTAGCCGAGCACCATGCGGATGAAGCCGGAGCAGTCCAGCGCCTTGGCGCGCATCGCCTCCGGGGTGCCGACCGCACCGTCCCGGAACGGGTACGGGACGCCGAGGTAGTCGTAGAAGTCGGACTGCTCCAGACGCAGGTCGCCGCCCTCGGCGCCGGAGGTGTTCAGCGGACCGAAGTTCGCGTCACCGGCGTAGACGGTGCCCTGCTCGTCCTTCTTCTGCGGGGCGCCCGCCACGTACTGGAAGGCGAAGGCGAACAGGTCGTCCTCCTTGCTGCCCTTGTACTCGGCGTACCACTCCTTGAACCACTTCTCCTTCTCGGCGCCCTTCTTCCAGGATTCGGGCATGAGCCGGACCCAGTCCGTGGTGGAGACCTTGGAGGAGGTCGAGGTCGGCTCCTCGAAGGTGCGCGCCGGCCCGGTCAGCGTGGCGCTGCGCGCCCCGTCGGTGAAGACGGCCTGGATCCGGCCGTCACCGTCGCGCAGCACGGAGCGCGCGGGGTTCTCCAGCCGGGTCCAGCGCTCCTCGCCCCGGTCCTCGGCGGTGCCGCCGCCGGAGCCCTTGGCCCCGTCCAGGACGCCGACGTTCCTGACCTCCGCGATCCCGGGCTCCTCCTGCTTGCGCAGTTCCAGGGTGAGGTAGCCGGAGGTCGCGACGAGCGCCAGCACCACGAGGCCCGAGACGACCGGTCGCGACTTCTTCTTCGCTTTCCCTGCCACCGTTTACTCCTCGGTTGTCATTCGGTTCTCAGTGGTCTGAGCGGTTCCCAGACGGTGGGTCTGAGCGGTTCCCAGACGGTGGGTCTGAGTGGTCTCAAGTGGTCTGAAGCGGTTCAGACGGTGGGCATGACGCCGAGCAGCAGGCCGGCGGCGACGACGATGTAGGCCATGAGGGAGACGGTGCCCGTGGCCAGCAGGGTGGCGCCCTTGGGCTGGCGCACCATCTGGTAGGCGACCAGGCCGGGCACGATGAACCCGAGGGTCTGGTTGCCGTACAGCAGCGGGAACTCGATCGAGAGCACGATCATCACCGTGGCCTGGAGCAGCACGCCCAGCAGCACCACCGCGGCGAACAGCCGCTTGCCGTAGAGGATCACCAGCCGCTGCATGATCTTGGTGCCCGCGTAGGTCAGCGCGGTGACGCCCACCATCATGGCCGCGCGCTGAAGGTCCTCGATGAGGGTCAGCGCGATCCAGCCCGGCGTGATCATTCCACCGGGGGACAGATTGGTGGTGAGGTAGCACAGCAGCGAGAAGAACAGGCCTATGGCGATGCCCAGGGCGGCCATCTCGGGGGTCAGTGCGGCGGTGGTCAACGGGGTCTCCGGGCGGGTGAACGGGGTGGGCGAGGCGGGCGGCCCGCGGGGGGGGTCAGCGGCGCGGGGTCGGTCCGCCGCCCTCTGCGGTCGGATACCGGGTTCCGTCGTGGGGCACGTCGTGGGACACGTCGTGGGGGTCTGCGAAGAACGGGTCGTCGTAGTACGGATAGGGCTCGTGGGCAGGGCCGTACGACGGGCCCTGCTCGTGCTGTCCGTACGGCTGCTGCCCGTGCTGGTGCTGCTCCTGCTGCCGGTGCTGTCCGTACGGTCCGGTCGACTGGGCGGGGATGCGGAGTACCGGGATCTCCTGGGTCTGCGACGCCTGGTAGCGCTCCTCGTACGCCGTCGGGTAGGACGCGAACGGGTCCAGGCGCGGCGCCTGGGCCTGCGCCGGGGCCGCGTCGGCCGGGCTCGGCGCGTCCTCACCGGTGTCGCTGTCGTCCGCCGGGAGTTCGGCCAGGTACTCCAGGAGTTCCTCGCCCTGGCCGTGGATGTTGCCGATGGCGACGAGGGAGGAGCCGTCGGACATGCGATCGAGCAGGGTGGGCATGAACTCGTCGGCGGACCGCCGCTCACCGCCCAGGTCGACCGCCCGGTCGCGCCACTCGGCGGGAATGGCGTCGATGGCGCTCTTGGACGGGTGCCCGATGACGAAGACGTTGTCCGGCTCCAGGTCGGGGATGATCTCGCCCATCTGCCCGTTGCGCTCCACGCGGTCCGGACGGCAGTTGATCACGACGTTGAGCGGCCGGCGGATGGCGCCGAGGTCGAGCAGCTGGTTGATGTTCATCAGCGTCGACTCGGGGTCGTTGGCCGCGAACACGTTGGCGAAGGCGAGCCGCTTGCCCTCGGGGGTGGCGTAGCGCTCCACGGAGAGCACGCCCGGGTCCGGCGGGGCGTCGTACATGCCCTGAAGGGCGACCTTCCGCTCCACTCCGAGCAGCTCGGCGACGACCAGGGCGATCGCCACGTTCTCCTTGAAGGTGAACCAGCTGAAGCCGCGCAGCTCCTCGTCGGTGACCATCTCGGGGTCGGCGTAGACCAGCCGGCAGTTCCGGGCGTCCGCCTCCTCCTGGAGGATGTGGAAGCGCTCCTTCTCCGCGGTGACGCAGATGCCGTCCTCGGGCATCGACCGGCACAGCGAGCGGGCCACGTCGTCCAGGGTGGGGCCCATCTCGGCGAGGTGGTCCTCGCGGACGTTGCACAGCACGCCGATCGTGGAGCGGATCAGCTTGCTCTGGTTGACCTCCTGGAGGGCCGGCATGACCGCCATGCACTCGATGACGAGGGCGTCGGGACGGTAGGTGGCCGCCCGGCGGACGATGCCGATCTGCTCGACGACGTTGGCGATGCCGAACTTGCGGTAGACCGGCTCCTCGGTGGCGTCGGGGTGGATGAAGCGTGCGGCCGTGCCGGTCGTCTTGGCCACGGTGACCAGATCACCGCCGCGCAGGGCACCGGCGCAGAGCCGGGTGATGGAGGACTTGCCGCGGATGCCGTTGACGAGCACGCGGGACGGGATGGAGTGCAGCGCTGCGTAGTGCCTGCGCTGCTCCACGATGCCCGCGACGAGCAGGAACAGGCTGCCGGCCAGCAGGACGAAGTACAGGTAGAGCACGGCGGGTCACCTTTCTCCGGCGCCGAGCCGGGGCTCGGTGGACCGGCGTGCCTGGTTCTGGCGGCGGGCCTGCAACTGCTGGCGGATCAGTTCGAGGCTGCGGACCACGGCCCCGACCTCGTCCTGGTAGCGGGGGAAGTGCACGGTCTTGAGGTCTCCGTCGGCGAGCTTCTCGGCGCCGGCGGCCAGCGCCCGCAGCGGCCGTGCGACGACCAGGTACACCCAGCCGAGGCAGACGACGATCGCGGCGAGGCCGAGCAGGCCGGCGAGCACGCTGCGGTCCTCGCGCTCGTAGGCGGCGATCTGGAAGTCCTTGGCGTTCTGCCAGCTGACGACGGTCCAGCCGAGGTCGGAGGCGACGCCACCGCCGGAGAAGGGGGCCGCGGCGGCGACGGTGACGCTGCCGCCGTCGCGGATGAGCAGGCCGTTCTCGACCGGCCCGGCGCCCACCGGCACATTGCCCGCGCGCACCAGGTCGGGCAGGGCGTCGTTCGGCAGGTCCTCGAAGGCGAGGAAGCCGTCGCCGGCGGCGAGGGTGTCGGCGTCGGCGTTCACGACCCGGACCTCGCCGAGGCCGGGCCGCTTCAGCAGCGAGTTCAGGAACTCCACGCGTACCTCGCCGACGAGGGTGGTGCCCTGGTGTCCGGGCACCGGCGCGCCGGCCTGGATCACGGGCTTCCGCTCGCCCTTGCCGGACACGCGGATCAGGGGCAGGTCCTTGGCGTCGCTCCAGTCGTGCGGGTCTCCCCCGGCCCGGGCGACGACCTCGCCGGTGTCGTCCACGACGTACAGCGCCTGGTAGCGGGTGTGCTCGCGCAGGGCGTCCGTCAGCAGCTCGCCGGTGGTGCCGGGGTCGTCGGCGTCGATCAGACGGGAGGTGGAGACGAGGTCGGCCTGGGCCTCGTTCAGGGCCCGGCGGACGCGGTCGGCGACCAGGTCGGTGCGGTCGCGCTGGTCGTTGACCATGGTGGCGGGCACGCTGACCGAGCCGTCGGTGCGGTTCAGCAGCAGGCCGACGGGCACGCACCACAGCAGCAGCAGGACGGCGGTCACCGCGAGCGGTACGCGGACACCGACGCGGGCCCTGCCGCCGGCGGCGCCGGGTCCCTCACCGGAGCCGTCGAGCTGGGCCCGCAGGCGTTCCAGGGCGGCGCCGATCCGGGCGGCCTCGCCCCAGCGGGGTACCGCGACGGGCCGGGTCAGGTCGCCCCGGGCGAGCCGGCGGGACTCCAGGAACAGCCGCAGCAGCGGTCGCTGCACGGCCGCCCACAGCACGGCCGCGGCCAGCAGGCCGAGCGCGACCAGCGCCCCCGCCGCGACCAGCCCGTACAGTTCCCGGCCGGTCTCCGCGGCGCCCTGCTGCTGGACCACGGGGAGCATGGCCACCACGGTGAGCCCGAGGCCCGCGGCGACGCTGTCCTTCTCCTCCGGGTCGGAGGAGGCGAGCGAGGCGTATCCGGCGGTGGTGACCCGGCCGCTGTAGTCGTCACCCAGCAGGGTCCCGCTGACGCCGGGGTACCCCCGGGAGCCGGGCTCCCGGGCGCTGACCGGGTGCTCTTCGGTCCGGGTGGCGGCCTGGTCGGAGAGGCGGGACATCTGCTTCTGCAGGAACGTCAGCTCTTTGCGTTCCTGGTCGGAGTTGAGGGCCTCGGACTGCTGGAAACCCTCGGTGGCGAGGACCTCTCCGTCCCGGGCCACGACCGCCATGCTGCGGAAGGGGCCCAGGTTGATGGCCGGCACGGACAGGCTGTTGGAGGCGATCAGCAGTTGCTGCGGCCTGTCCTTCCAGTCGAGGACGGCCATCGTCATCAGCCGGACGTCACCCGTCTCCAGGCGCACCATGCGCGGGGTGAGGGCGTGCTCGCCGGTGAGCACGTCGCGGTCAAGCCAGGCCAGAGGAATCGATTCGCCTCGGGCTGCGAGCACCTTTCCGCTCTCCAGGTCGACCACCGTGGTGCCGGTCCACTTCTGGTAGGTCGTGCCCAGGTCGGACAGGACGCGCTCCGGCTCCTCCGGCTCGCCCGCGTGCAGCGCGGCGGCGGTGCGCCGCAGGTCCGTGACCCGCTCGTCGATGGAGGCGCGCAGCGCGATGGCGCCGTCCTCGGCGAAGTGCTGCTGCGAGGAGAGCACCGCCTTGGGCACCACGACGTCACCGCCGGGGCCCAGCACCTTCGCGGTCAGACCGGCCAGCGCGACGATCAGCAGGCACAGCACTGCGATCGGGGGACGGATGCCGCCCAGGAGCGGCATGTCCGCACGCCTGCGGCTGCGTCGCCGCCCCTTCCGCCCGGAGTACGCGGCACGACTCGATGTCACCGGTCTTCTTCCTTGGTCGCTGCGCGGTGTCCAGCACCCGCTGGACGCACCGCTGCCGCGGTCGCGCGGCGCTGTCACTGAATAGACAGATAAATGCCGTCAAGGTTGTGCCCTTGACGGCCAACAGACTGTGTTGCTGGTCACTCCCCCAGGGTCAGGGGTTCAAGGCCGTCACCACCGGGAGCGCCGCGGTTGTAGAGGAAGCCGCGGGTGCGGTCGGCGGCCAGCCGGTAGCGGGCGAGCCGCTCGTCGGAGAGGCCGTCCGGGTGGTCGAGCCGGTCCTGCACATCCACCAGCCGGTGGTCCTCGACGGCGCCGTCGGGCAGTTCCTCACCGGCCTCGGTCTCCGGCGGGATGTCCACCAGGGTGGTGCGGTAGCGCGCGGTGACGTCCCAGCCCTCGGCCGCCTCCCGGAACTCGAACCAGCCGATCGCCCCCTCCTCGGTCAGCCCGGTCGGGGAGGAGTGCCGGGCCACCTGGTTGCCGAGGCTGTAGGCGATCCAGGTGCCGTTGACCTTCTGGATCGGCTGGACCACGTGGGCGTGGTGTCCGATCACCAGGTCGACGCCGGTCTCCTCGGTGATCCGCTGGGCCATCTCCAGCTGCGGCACGCTCGGCTCGTTGTAGTGCTCCAGCCCCCAGTGGACCGAGAGGATCACCACGTCGGCCCCTTGTTGACGGGCCCGGCTCTCGGCCGCCTTGATCTCCTCGGTGCTGCTGCGGTTGAAGGCCCAGCTCCGGTTCTCCGGCGTCGGGTTGAGGAAGGACTCCCACGAGTAGGAGAGATGCGCGACCTTGACGCCGTTGACGTCACGGATGTTGATCTTCTTCGCTTCCTCGGGCGTCCGCGCCGAGCCGGTGTGCCCGAGGCCCACCTCGTCCATGGCCTCGAGCGTGTTGCGCACGCCCTTCATGCCGTGGTCGTAGGTGTGGTTGGAGGCCGTGGAGCAGGTGTCGTATCCCACATCCTTGACCGCCGTCAGGATCTGCGGGGGCACGAGGAATTCCGGGTACCCCTCGAAGGGACCCTCGGGCTTTCCGACGGGGGTCTCCATGTGGCAGATCGCCAGGTCGGCCTTGCTGATCACGGGCTTCACCCCGGCGAGCAGCGGCCCGAAGTCCAGTCCCGCCTCGCCCTTGCCGGTCCTCTCGGCGTCCTTGGCCGCCTGCTCGACCAGCTCGGGATGGATGAGGATGTCACCAGCGGCGGCCACGGTGAACGAGCGTCCACCCGGCTTCGCCTGCGGCTCCGCGACCTCGGAGCCGCACGCGGCGGTGAGGGACACGGCCGCCAGGATCGTCACGGTACGACCCATACGGAGAGACTTACGGAATGTCACCGAGTTATGTTCACATGCACGACACAGGCAACTCCCGCATTACCATCACAAGACAGTCACACTTCGTGTACGTTCTGGGTCTGATCGGTGTAATCCTGGCACTGACGGGCTGTCAGTCGGCCTCCGAGCCGTCGGCGAGGGACTCCGACCCGACGGCCCGGGAACTGGTCGATCTGCGCAGCCGAGTCCTGTCGTACACGGAGGAACTGACCCCCGAGGGCCCCTACGCGCCCCCCGACGAGGAACAGCGCACACAACTGGCCCGCGGCGTCGGACGCCTGCTGGACGGCGACGCGCGCGAGGCCGAACGGCTGCTCGCCCCGATCGGACTCGGCGTCACCCGGCTCACCGACACCGAGTCCGGCCGGCGCTACGACGAGGTCGCGGCGACCGGCCCGGGCGAGAGCGCACGATGGGGCCGGCTGTACGTGAACGCGGATTCCCGGCTCCGCTGGAACGCGCAGGTGCCGCACCCCGTGGCCGACCGGGAGACCGAGGCGCTCGGCGTACGCCTGCTGGAGGACACCCCCGGCGGGGCCCTGGTCCTGGCCGGAGCCCACCGCCGGGCAGGGCGGGGGGACGCCGCCGATGTCGCCCACCGCGAGGACAGCGCCTTCCACACCATCGTCCTGACGCTGCAGAAGCGCGGCGTGCCCGGCGTCCAGCTGCACGGCTTCGCCGAGTCCACCACGGACCGCTACGACGCCGTCCTGTCGACCGGTGCGGCGGAGAGCGCTCCCGGCGAGGTGTCCGCCCTGGCCGACCGCATGGAGGCGGCCGGGCTGCGGGTCTGCCGGGGCTGGTCGGCGCGCTGCCCGCTGGAAGGAACGACCAACGTCCAGGGCCGGGCGGCCCAGCGGCAGCACGCGACCTTCGTCCACCTGGAACTCGCCCCCGACGCCCGGGGCGACGGCCGCGACGCCGACGAGGCCGCGACCGCCGTGGCCGGCCTGCTCACCGACTGGGCGCAGGACTGAGCGGGCCCGCCCGGCTCAGTCCGGCGGCAGCCGCCCGGTTCAGCAGCAGCCGGCCGCCGGCAGGGACCGCTTGTTGCGGGCCTCCTTGCTGCGGGCCGCGAGCAGGTCGTCCGCCGGGTAGCCGACCTCCTCCAGCGTCAGCCCGTGCGGGCGTACGACATGCACCGCCGAATCCCGTACGCCGGCCGCGAGGACCGTGCCGGGCCAGTCCGGCGGGCGGTGGCCGTCGCCGACGAACAGCAGCGCGCCGATCAGCGAGCGCACCATGTTGTGGCAGAAGGCGTCCGCCCGGACCGTCGCGGTGATGATCCCGTCCCCGCCCCGCACCAGGCTCAGCTCCTGAAGCGTGCGGATCGTCGTCGCGCCCTCCCGCCGCTTGCAGTACGCGGCGAAGTCGTGCTCCCCGAGCAGCCGCCGGGCGGCCTCGTTCATGGCGTCGACGTCGAGCGGCCAGTCGTGCCACAGCACGTGCCCGCGCAGCAGCGGGTCCACCCCGCCGGGGTTGTCGGTGACGCGGTAGGCGTACCGCCGCCAGATCGCGGAGAACCGGGCGTTGAAACCGCCGGGCGCCTCCCTGAGCGCCCACACCCGTACGTCCCTCGGCAGCCGTCCGGCGAGCCGCTTGAGCAGCTTCGTGTGGTGCTCGGCCCATACCTCCCGCGGCAGATCGACGTGAGCGACCTGGCCCCGGGCGTGCACACCGGCGTCGGTCCGCCCGGCCACGGTCAGCTCGTACGTCTGCCCGGACCGCGTGACCGTGCGCAGCGCGTCCTCGATCTCCCCCTGCACGGTCCGCCGCCCGCCGGCCTGCTTGGCCCAGCCCGAGAACTCGGTCCCGTCGTAGGAAAGGTCCAGCCGCACCCGCACGAACCCGGGCTGTACTTCGTCACTCACACAAAGATCCTCTCAGCAACACGAAAGCGGGCCCGCTCCTCGAAAGGAACGGACCCGCCGGCGCCTCGAAGGGGCGCGGGGAACTGCGCGACGAGCCACTACGGTGCCGCAGCCGCCCCCGCACAGTCCCCGGCCAAACGCTTACGCGTCCTTCGACTCCTCGGCCGGGGCCTCGGCGGCCTCGTCCTTGGTCAGGTCGGCCTTGGCCTCGGTGGCCTCGGCGCCCTCGGCGTCCTTGGCGGCGCGCTTCGTCGCGGCCTCGGCCTCGCCGGTCGCCTCCTGCGCCACGGTCAGCGCCTCGACCAGCTCGATGACGGCCATGGGCGCGTTGTCGCCACGGCGGTTACCGATCTTGGTGATGCGGGTGTAGCCACCGGGACGGTTCTCGTACCGCGGGCCGATCTCGGTGAAGAGCGTGTGGACGATGCTCTTGTCCGTGATCACCTGGAGCACCTGACGGCGGTTGTGAAGGTCGCCCTTCTTCGCCTTGGTGACCAGACGCTCGGCGTACGGACGCAGCTTGCGCGCCTTCGCCTCGGTGGTGGTGATGCGGCCGTGCTCGAACAGCGACTTCGCGAGGTTCGCGAGCAGCAGCTTCTCGTGCGCGGCGCTGCCGCCCAGACGGGCACCCTTGGTGGGCCTCGGCATGGTGTTTCTCCTAGGTGTCTGCCCCGGCCGTATCAGGTACCGGGGTCAGTATCTGAGCAGACGGTTGTCTGTCAGAGATCCGGAGGCAGCCCCGAAGGGGCGCCTCCGGAAGGGGCGCGGGGAGGTACCGACCCGCGACTTGGTCGCGTGGGTGCGACAAGCCACGGCGCACCCGCACCCGAGTACGGACCGGGAGGCCCGGTCCCTCAGTACTGCTCGGTCTCCACGAAGCCCGCATCCGCGTCGTCGTCCGCGCCGAACGCGTCCGCCGCAGCGGTCGGGTCGAACCCGGGAGGCGAGTCCTTCAGCGCAAGCCCCATACCCGCGAGCTTGGCCTTGACCTCGTCAATGGACTTCGCACCGAAGTTGCGGATGTCGAGGAGGTCCGCCTCGGACCGCGCGACGAGTTCACCCACGGAGTGGATGCCCTCACGCTTGAGGCAGTTGTACGACCGAACGGTGAGCTCCAGCTCCTCGATCGGCAGCGCCAGGTCGGCGGCGAGGGCGGCGTCCGTCGGGGACGGGCCCATGTCGATGCCCTCGGCGTCGATGTTCAGCTCGCGGGCGAGACCGAACAGCTCGACCAGGGTCTTGCCGGCGGAGGCCATGGCGTCACGCGGACGCATCGCCTGCTTGGTCTCGACGTCGACGATCAGCTTGTCGAAGTCGGTGCGCTGCTCGACACGGGTCGCCTCGACCTTGTAGGTGACCTTGAGAACCGGCGAGTAGATCGAGTCGACCGGGATACGGCCGATCTCCTGGCCCACCTGCTTGTTCTGCACGGCGGAGACGTAACCGCGGCCGCGCTCGACCGTCAGCTCCATCTCCAGCTTGCCCTTGCCGTTGAGCGTGGCGAGGACGAGGTCGGGGTTGTGCACCTCGACACCGGCCGGCGGCGCGATGTCCGCGGCGGTGACCAGACCCGGGCCCTGCTTGCGCAGGTACATCACGACCGGCTCGTCGTGCTCCGAGGAGACGACCAGCTGCTTGATGTTGAGGATCAGGTCGGTGACGTCCTCCTTGACGCCCGGCACGGTGGTGAACTCGTGCAGGACGCCGTCGATGCGGATGCTGGTGACAGCGGCACCGGGGATCGACGACAGGAGGGTGCGGCGGAGGGAGTTGCCGAGGGTGTAGCCGAAGCCCGGCTCCAGCGGCTCGATCACGAACCGGGAGCGGAATTCGTCGACGACCTCTTCGGTCAACGAGGGACGCTGAGCGATCAGCATGTGTGGATCAGATCCTTCTTTCGTGGACGCCCGCTATTTGACGTCCGACGGAAACCGCACCCGGTGAAAAGCGCGGGTACTGCAAGGGTACGGGCGGCACGCCCCGAAAGAGCCGTACCGCCCGCATCCCGAAAGCGGCCTGCCTCAGACGCGGCGGCGCTTCGGCGGACGGCAGCCGTTGTGCGGGGTCGGGGTGACGTCCTGGATGGAGCCGACCTCGAGACCGGTCGCCTGGAGCGAACGGATGGCGGTCTCACGACCGGAACCCGGGCCCTTGACGAACACGTCGACCTTGCGCATGCCGTGCTCCTGGGCGCGACGGGCAGCCGACTCGGCGGCCATCTGCGCGGCGAACGGCGTGGACTTCCGGGAGCCCTTGAAGCCGACGTGGCCGGCGGAGGCCCAGGAGATCACGTTGCCGGACGGGTCCGTGATGGAGACGATCGTGTTGTTGAACGTGCTCTTGATGTGCGCGTGGCCGTGAGCGACGTTCTTCTTTTCCTTGCGGCGCACCTTCTTGGCAGCGCCCTGACGACCCTTGGGGGGCATCTATAACTCCTACGGGAGGTGGTCGGTCCTACAGCGAAGACCGCTGGACGGCGAGTCCGCTGCGGACTACTTCTTGCCCGGCTTCTTCTTGCCGGCGATGGCGCGACGCGGGCCCTTGCGGGTACGCGCGTTGGTGCTGGTGCGCTGACCGCGGACGGGCAGACCGCGACGGTGACGCAGACCCTGGTAGGTACCGATCTCGACCTTGCGGCGGATGTCGGCCTGGATCTCGCGACGGAGGTCACCCTCGGTCTTGATGTTGTTGTCGACGTACTCGCGGATCGCGACGAGCTGCTCCTCGGAGAGGTCGCGAACGCGGGTGTTCGGGTCGACGCCGGTGGCGGCCAGCGTCTGCTGCGAAAGGGTCCGGCCGATACCGAACACGTAGGTGAGGGCGATCTCCACGCGCTTTTCGCGCGGGATGTCAACACCGGAAACGCGTGCCATTCAATGGCTCCAGTTTGATCTTCGGAGGTCTTCCACAGGACCGGATCCCAGCCGCCGTACCAGGTACGAACTGGGTCCCCGGCCTCCGAACCGGGGGTGTCGAGCCGTGCGGCTCGGGTCCTGCGTATGAACGTGTGTTGCTCGCGTCGCGCGAAGTTCTGCGGAAGTCGCAGAGGGTCGATCGTGCTGCGGTCAGCCCTGGCGCTGCTTGTGGCGCGGGTTCTCGCAGATGATCATGACCCGGCCGTGACGGCGGATCACCCTGCACTTGTCGCAGATCTTCTTGACGCTCGGCTTGACCTTCATGGGATGTGAGGTTCTCCGGGTCAGTGCCATCACCCCGGCGAACCGGGGCGCGGGCAAGATCTACTTGTACCGGTAGACGATCCGGCCACGCGTCAGGTCGTACGGAGACAGCTCCACCACGACCCGGTCGTCAGGGAGGATGCGGATGTAGTGCATACGCATCTTGCCGCTGATGTGTGCCAGGACCTGGTGGCCGTTCTGGAGCTCGACCTTGAACATGGCGTTCGGAAGAGACTCGACGACAGTGCCCTCGATCTCGATGGCACCTTGCTTCTTGGCCACGCTTCGCCCTTCGAATCGACTACCTTGATCGACTCCAGCGTGCACCGCGTGAGTACATGCAGACATGCGGGTGCACAAGAGCCGACGAGTCAGTCTACGTCAGCGCACCCGGAAAGACGAATCGGGGAAGTCTGCCCCACGCCCGAGATCCTTAACCGGACGGCCGGGCGTCAGCCGAGCGGATCCGGCGCCGCCGTGATCCCCAGCTCCGCCAGCTTCGCCTTGCCGCCGTCGGGCGCCGTCAGGACCAGCGGGCCCTGCTCGGTCAGCGCGACGGAGTGCTCCCAGTGGGAGGACCAGGTGCCGTCGGTCGTGATGACCGTCCAGTCGTCGGAGAGGACCTCGGTCTTCGCGGTGCCCAGGGAGACCATCGGCTCGATGGCGAGACAGAAGCCCGGGACCAGCTTGGGGCCCTTGCCCCGGCGGCGGTCGACGTAGTTCAGCAGGTGCGGGTCCATGTGCATCTCGGTGCCGATGCCGTGGCCGCCGTAGTCCTCGATGATCCCGTACTTGCCGCCGCCCGGCTTCGGCTGGCGGCGGATGTACGTCTCGACGGCGCGGGAGATGTCGACGAGCCGGTTGCCCTGCTTCATGGCCGCGATGCCGGCCCACATCGACTCCTCCGTCACCCGGGACAGCTCGACGAGCTCCGGGGAGTGACCCGACCCGACGAAGGCCGTGTAGGCGGCGTCACCGTGCCAGCCGTCGATGATCGCGCCGCAGTCGATGGAGATGATGTCGCCGTCCTTCAGGACGACGTCGTCGGAGGGGATGCCGTGGACGACGACCTCGTTGACCGAGGTGCAGATCGTCGCGGGGAAACCGCCGTAGCCGAGGAAGTTCGGCTTGGCGTCGTGCTCCGCGAGCACCTTGCGGGCGACCTGGTCCAGATCCTTCGTCGTGGCCCCGGGCACGGCGGCCTCACGGGTGGCCGCGTGAATGGCGGCGACGACCAGCCCCGCCTCACGCATCTTGGCGATCTGCTCGGGGCTCTTGATCTGCACCATGGGGGACGACGGCCTTTCTGGACCAGGGGAGAACACGAACGCTTCCAACGATACGGGGCCGAAGGCCTCCGCCCCCGGCGGACCGCTGACATCGCCGTACCACGGGCGGGGACGCCATCCGCGGGGAGCCGTGCCACTGGGGCGATGGGGTCCCCGCTCGAGCCGAACCGGGAGTGGGGGGAGGCACCCCGCGGCCGCCGGGCCGCGCGACCCACCCCCGCCAAGCCACAGCCGCGGCCCCTCGAAGGGAACCGCGGCTGCGACCGACGAACACGAACTACTTACCGCTCTCCAACGCCTCCAGCGCCCGCCCGGTGACCTCGTCGACCGCCCCCATCGCGGAGATGGTCACGACCAGGCCCTGCGCCCGGTAGTAGTCGATGATCGGCTCGGTCTGCGTGTGGTAGACCTCCAGCCGCGTCCGCACGGTGTCCTCGGAGTCGTCGTCACGCTGGTACAGCTCACCACCGCAGACGTCGCAGACACCGTCCTGCTTCGGCGGGCTGTACGTCGCGTGGAAGACGTGCGCGGAGTCCTTGCGGCAGATCCGCCGCCCGGCGATCCGCTTGACCACCTCGTCCTCGGGGGCCTCCAGGTCGAGAACCGCGTCCAGCTTGATGCCCTCGGTCTGCAACAGCTCGTCCAGCGCCCCGGCCTGCGACACATTGCGCGGGAAACCGTCCAGCAGGAAACCGCCCTCGGCGTCGGGCTGCTCCATGCGGTCCTTGGCCATGGCGATGGTGACCTCGTCCGGTACGAGGTTGCCTGCGTCCATGTAGGACTTCGCGAGCTTCCCGAGTTCGGTCTGCCGGCTGATGTTGGCGCGGAACAGGTCGCCCGTGGAGATGTGCGGGATGCGCAGTTTCTCGGCAAGGCGGGTGGCCTGCGTACCCTTACCGGCACCCGGCGGCCCGACGAGGACGATTCGCATCAGCGGAGGAACCCTTCGTAATTGCGCTGCTGGAGCTGGCTCTCGATCTGCTTCACCGTCTCGAGGCCGACACCCACGATGATCAGGATGCTGGTCCCGCCGAAGGGGAAGTTCTGGTTTGCCCCGAAACCAACCAACGCCATCGTCGGTACGAGAGCGATCAGACCCAAGTACAGCGAACCCGGCCAGGTGATCCGGTTGAGCACGTAGCTCAGGTACTCAGCGGTCGGTCGGCCAGCCCGGATGCCCGGGATGAAGCCACCATACTTCTTCATGTTGTCGGCGACTTCCTCGGGGTTGAAGGAGATCGCCACGTAGAAGAACGCGAAGAAAACGATGAGCAAGAAGTACAAGCTGACGTAAATCGGGTGGTCGCCCTTGACCAGGTGCGCCTCGATCCAGGTCTTCCAACCCGAGGTACCGCTGGAGAACTGCGCGATCAGCGCCGGGATGTACAGCAGCGACGAGGCGAAGATGACCGGGATCACACCCGCCTGGTTCACCTTGAGCGGGATGTAGGTGGACGTGCCGCCGTAGGAACGGCGGCCGATCATGCGCTTCGCGTACTGGACGGGGATCCGGCGCTGGGCCTGCTCGACGAAGACGACCAGACCGACCATGACCAGACCCACGGCGATGACGGTGCCGAACTCGATCCACCCGTCCGCCAGGCTGCCCTGCTCCTTGATGGCCCACAGGGCGGAGGGGAAGGTCGCGGCGATCGAGATGAACATCAGGATGGACATGCCGTTGCCGATGCCGCGGTCGGTGATGAGCTCACCGAGCCACATGACGACGGCCGTACCGGCGGTCATGGTGATGACCATGGTGATGGTCACGAAGATCGACTGGTCCGGAACGATCTGGCTCGCCACCGGGCAGCCCTGGAACAGCGCGCCGCTGCGGGCGGTGGCCACCAGGCCCGTGCCCTGAAGGATGGCCAGCGCCACCGTCAGGTACCGGGTGTACTGCGTGATCTTCGCCGTACCGGCCTGGCCCTCCTTCTTCAGGGCCTCCAGGCGCGGGATCACCACGGTCAGCAGCTGCAGAATGATGCTCGCCGTGATGTACGGCATGATGCCCAGCGCGAAGACCGTGATCTGGAGCAGCGCGCCGCCACTGAACATGTTCACCAGGCCGAACAGGCCCTGGTTCGCCTGGGCGGCGTCGATACAGGTCTGGACGTTCCGGTAGTCGACACCAGGGATCGGGATATGCGTACCGACCCGATACACCACGATGATGCCGAGCGTGAAGAGCAGCTTCTTGCGCAGGTCGGGCGTCTTGAACGCCCGGGCGAACGCGGTAAGCACGGTGCCTCCTGCGACCCCCCGCGCAACTGCGTCAAGGGTGACGGTCTTGAGATTCCGACTAAGGACGATTACGTAACGGTCAACTGCCGCCCTGAGTGCCCCGCATGGGGCGCCCGAGGTCAATGGGCAGCGCAGGCCACCTTACCGGCGACCTGCCGCCCTAGGAACGACCAACCGGGGATACCCCATTTTGTGGGGTATCCCCGGTCGGGATCGTTCTACGTCATCGAGACACCTGACGGGGTCAGACGAGCTCGGTGACGGTACCGCCGGCGGCGGTGATCTTCTCCTTGGCGGAGCCGGAGACGGCGTCGACCGTCACCTGCAGCGCCACGGAGATCTCGCCCTGGCCCAGGACCTTGACGAGGCTGTTCTTGCGCACGGCACCCTTGGCGACCAGGTCCTCGACCGTGACCTCTCCACCCTCGGGGTAGAGGGAGGCGAGCTTGTCCAGGTTGACGACCTGGAACTCGGTCTTGAACGGGTTCTTGAAGCCCTTCAGCTTCGGGAGACGCATGTGGAGCGGCATCTGGCCACCCTCGAAGCGCTCCGGAACCTGGTAACGGGCCTTGGTGCCCTTCGTACCACGACCGGCCGTCTTACCCTTCGACGCCTCACCACGACCGACACGGGTCTTCGCGGTCTTGGCGCCGGGGGCGGGACGGAGGTTGTGGATCTTGAGCGGGTTGTTCTCCGCCATGATCAGTCGACCTCCTCGACCGTCACGAGGTGGCGGACGGTGTGCACCATGCCGCGGAACTCGGGGCGGTCCTCCTTGACGACCACGTCGTTGACCCTCTTCAGGCCAAGCGAACGCAGGGTGTCGCGGTGGTTCTGCTTGCTGCCGATGTAGGACTTGACCTGCGTAATCTTGAGCTGCGCCATGATTACGCACCCGCCCCGGCACGCGCACGCAGCAGAGCCGCGGGGGCGACGTCCTCGAGCGGCAGACCGCGGCGGGCCGCGATCTCCTCGGGACGCTGCAGGCCCTTGAGGGCCGCCACGGTCGCGTGCACGATGTTGATCGCGTTGTCGGAGCCGAGCGACTTCGACAGCACGTCGTGGATACCGGCGCACTCGAGCACGGCGCGCACCGGACCACCGGCGATCACACCGGTACCGGGCGACGCGGGCTTGAGCAGTACGACGCCGGCAGCCTTCTCACCCTGGATGGGGTGCGGGATGGTGCCCTGGATGCGGGGGACCTTGAAGAAGTGCTTCTTGGCCTCCTCAACACCCTTGGCGATGGCGGCCGGCACCTCCTTGGCCTTGCCGTATCCGACACCCACGGTGCCGTCACCGTCGCCCACCACGACCAGCGCGGTGAAGCTGAAGCGACGACCACCCTTCACAACCTTGGCGACACGGTTGATCGCGACAACGCGCTCAACGTATGCGGTCTTCTCGGCGGCAGCTGCGCCACCGTCACGGCCCTTCCGGTCCCGCCGCTCGCCGCCACCGGCACCGCCACCGCGGCGCTGGGGTCCAGCCATTGGAATTACCTCTCTCTGTTTCCGCTAGCTACGGAACCGGCTCAGAACTTCAGTCCGGCTTCGCGGGCGGCGTCCGCCAGAGCGGCGATGCGCCCGGCGTACTGGTTACCACCGCGGTCGAACACGACGGCCTCGACACCGGCGGCCTTGGCGCGCTCGGCGACCAGGGCGCCGACCTGCTTGGCCTGTGCGGACTTGTCGCCCTCGCCACTGCGGATCGACGCGTCCAGAGTGGACGCCGACGCCACGGTGTGACCCTTCAGGTCGTCGATCACCTGCGCCACGATGTGGCGGTTGGAACGAGTCACGACCAGGCGAGGACGCTCGGCGGTACCGGCGACCTTCTTGCGGATCCGGATGTGGCGACGCTTGATAGCAGCACGCTTGTAGGCGTCGCCCTTGAGGATCTTCTGCCCGTATGCCATGGCTTACTTACCCGCCTTTCCGACCTTGCGGCGGATGACTTCGCCCTCGTACTTGACGCCCTTGGCCTTGTACGGGTCGGGCTTGCGCAGCTTGCGGATGTTGGCCGCAACCTCGCCGACCTTCTGCTTGTCGATGCCCTCGACCGAGAAACGGGTCGGGGCCTCCACCTTGAAGGTGATGCCCTCGGGGGCCTCGACCGTGATCGGGTGGCTGTAGCCCAGGGAGAACTCCAGGTTCGAACCCTTGGCGACAACGCGGTAACCGACACCGCTGATCTCGAGCTTCTTCACGTAACCCTGGGTCACGCCGGTGATCATGTTCGCCACCAGCGTGCGGGACAGGCCGTGCAGGGCCTTGTTCTGACGCTCGTCGTTGGGGCGGGTGACGTTCAGCACGCCGTCCTCACCCTTGGCGATCTCGATCGGCGCCACGACGGTGTGAGTCAGCGAACCCTTGGGTCCCTTGACCGAAACCGTACGGCCGTCGATGGTGACGTCCACGCCGGCGGGAACCGCGATGGGGAGCTTGCCGATGCGCGACATAGCTGTTTCCTCCGTTCCCTTCCGCTACCAGACGTAGGCGAGGACTTCCCCACCCACGCCCTTCTTGCCGGCCTGCTTGTCGGTGAGGAGCCCGTGCGACGTGGAGATGATCGCCACGCCGAGGCCGCCCAGCACCTTCGGCAGGGAGGTGGACTTCGCGTACACCCGGAGACCGGGCTTGGAGATCCGCTTGATGCCCGCGATGGAGCGCTCACGGTTGGGGCCGAACTTCAGCTCCAGGACGAGGTTCTTGCCGACCTCGGCGTCCTCGACCTTCCAGCCCGTGATGAAGCCCTCCTGCTGGAGGATCTCCGCGATGTGCGACTTGATCTTCGAGTGCGGCATCGCCACGGAGTCGTGGTACGCCGAGTTCGCGTTCCGCAGACGCGTAAGCATGTCTGCGATCGGATCAGTCATGGTCATGAATTGGCCTTCGGCCTCTCTCGCCGGGGTTTCCTGGTGCGCCATCCCTCTCCCCGATCCGAGACGGGACGGGTGCGGCGCGGTGGACCTACGGCGTAGTAAGCAAACATGAGCGGGCACTGCCCGCGTGCGTGTGGGCACGGCAGGTGCCCAACCCCGCAAGCCTAAGCCATACGGAGCGGGCCTCCTGCCGTTCCCATTGCTTACCGAGAGCCCTGGGAGTCGGAATTACCCGGCTTACCAGGAGCTCTTGGTCACGCCCGGCAGCTCGCCACGGTGAGCCATCTCACGAAGGCACACGCGGCACAGGCCGAACTTGCGGTACACGGAGTGCGGACGACCGCAGCGCTGGCAACGGGTGTAGCCACGCACTCCGAACTTGGGCTTGCGAGCAGCCTTCGCGATGAGAGCCTTCTTCGCCATCTCGCTCACGCCTCCTTGAACGGGAAGCCGAGGTGACGGAGAAGGGCGCGGCCCTCTTCGTCGTTGGTCGCCGTGGTGACCACGGTGATGTCCATACCCCGGACACGGTCGATCTTGTCCTGGTCGATCTCGTGGAACATGACCTGCTCCGTGAGACCGAAGGTGTAGTTGCCACGGCCGTCGAACTGCTTGGGGGACAGACCACGGAAGTCGCGGATGCGCGGCAGCGCGAGCGACAGGGTGCGGTCCAGGAACTCCCACATGCGGTCGCCACGGAGCGTGACGTGGGCACCGATCGGCTGACCCTCACGCAGCTTGAACTGCGCGATGGACTTGCGGGCCTTGGTGACGGCCGGCTTCTGACCGGTGATCGTGGTGAGGTCGCGGATGGCGCCGTCGATCAGCTTGGAGTCGCGGGCGGCGTCGCCCACACCCATGTTGACCACGATCTTGACGAGGCCGGGAACCTGCATGACGTTCTCGTAGGAGAACTGCTCGCGCAGCTTGCCCGCGATCTCCTCGCGGTACTTCGTCTTCAGACGCGGAGTGGTGGTGGTCGTCATCAGATGTCCTCACCCGTCCGCTTGGCAACGCGGATCTTGTTGCCTTCGTCGTCGAAGCGGTAACCGACGCGCGTGACGACCTTGTTGCCGTCCTTCTCCACGACCAACTGGACGTTGGAGACGTGGATCGGGGCCTCGGTGGTCACGATGCCGCCGGCCTGCGAACCACGAGTGGTCGGACCGGCCTTGGTGTGCTTCTTGACCCGGTTGACACCCTCGACCAGGACGCGGTCCTCGCGGGGGTAGGCCGCGATGACCTTGCCCTGCTTGCCCTTGTCCTTACCGGTGATGACCTGGACCAGGTCGCCCTTCTTGATCTTCATGCTCACAGCACCTCCGGCGCGAGGGAGATGATCTTCATGAACTTCTTCTCGCGCAGCTCACGGCCCACGGGGCCGAAGATACGGGTGCCGCGAGGGTCGCCGTCGTTCTTCAGAATGACGGCGGCGTTCTCGTCGAAGCGGATGTACGAGCCGTCCGGACGGCGGCGCTCCTTGACGGTGCGAACGATGACCGCCTTGATGACGTCACCCTTCTTCACGTTGCCGCCGGGGATCGCGTCCTTGACGGTGGCGACGATGACGTCACCGATGCCCGCGTAGCGGCGACCGGAGCCACCGAGCACACGGATGCAAAGGATTTCCTTCGCACCAGTGTTGTCGGCGACACGCAGTCGCGACTCCTGCTGGATCACGTCTATCTCCTGTTTGTCTGCCGGTTCCCCGGGGGCCGCTCATCTACTTGAGCGAGCGGCCCCCGGAGCCTGGCGGAACTGTCCTGCGAGGAATGCCTCGCAGGAACGTACTTGCGGTAATTCCCTTGCGGGAATTACCTACTTGGCCTTCTCGAGGATCTCGACGACGCGCCAGTGCTTCGTGGCGGACAGCGGCCGGGTCTCCATCAGGAGGACGCGGTCGCCGACGCCGGCGGCGTTCTGCTCGTCGTGGGCCTTGAGCTTGCTCGTGCTGCGGATGACCTTGCCGTACAGCGCGTGCTTCTTGCGGTCCTCGACGGCGACGACGACGGTCTTGTCCATCTTGTCGCTGACGACGATGCCCTCTCGGGTCTTGCGGTCGCCCCGAGCCTCAGTGTTCGTCTCAGTCACGTTGTTCTCGCTCATCAGGCGCTCTCCACCGTCTCGATGCCCAGCTCGCGCTCACGCATCAGGGTGTAGATCCGCGCGATGTCCTTGCGGACGGCCTTGAGCCGACCGTGGTTCTCGAGCTGGCCCGTCGCCGCCTGGAAGCGGAGGTTGAACAGCTCTTCCTTGGCCTCGCGAAGCTTCGCCAGAAGCTCCTCGTCACCCAGTTCGCGCAGCTCGGACGCCTTGGTACCGGCCGACATCACGCTTCACCTGCCTCGCGCTTGACGATCCGGCACTTCATCGGCAGCTTGTGGGCCGCACGAGTCAGCGCCTCACGGGCGATCTTCTCGTTGGGGTAGGACAGCTCGAACATGACCCGGCCCGGGTGCACGTTCGCGATCCACCACTCCGGCGAACCCTTACCGGAACCCATGCGGGTCTCGGCCGGCTTCTTCGTGAGCGGGCGGTCCGGGTAGATGTTGATCCAGACCTTGCCGCCACGCTTGATGTGGCGGGTCATCGCGATACGGGCCGCCTCGATCTGGCGGTTGGTCACGTACGCCGGCGTGAGGGCCTGGATGCCGTACTCGCCGAACGCGACCGTCGTACCGCCCTTGGCCTGACCACGGCGCTTCGGGTGGTGCTGCTTGCGGTGCTTGACCCTACGGGGGATCAGCATGTCGGTCAGGCCTCCGTTCCGGTGCTCTCAGCCGGAGCGGCAGCCGGAGCCTCGGCCTTGGGGGCCTCGGCAGCGGGAGCCTGCTGCGGCTTACGACCGCGACCGCCACGCTCGCCACCGCGGCCACCACGGGCCGGGCGGTCAGCGCCACCACGGGCCGGGCGGTTGCCGGCACGGGCAGCGGCGTTCTCGGCGCGGACCTCGGCGATGTTCTTGACGTCGCCCTTGTAGATCCAGACCTTCACACCGATGCGGCCGAAGGTCGTCTTGGCCTCGAAGAAGCCGTAGTCCACGTTCGCGCGGAGCGTGTGCAGGGGCACACGGCCCTCGCGGTAGAACTCCGAGCGGGACATCTCGGCGCCGCCGAGGCGGCCACCGCACTGGATCTTGATGCCCTTGGCGCCCGCCTTCATCGCCGACTGCATGCTCTTGCGCATGGCGCGGCGGAAGGAGACGCGGGAGGAGAGCTGCTCGGCGACGGCCTGGGCCACGAGCTGAGCGTCCGTCTCGGGGTTCTTGACCTCGAGGATGTTCAGCTGGACCTGCTTGCCCGTGAGCTTCTCGAGGTCGCCGCGGATGCGGTCGGCCTCGGCGCCACGGCGGCCGATGACGATGCCCGGACGCGCGGTGTGGATGTCCACACGCACACGGTCACGGGTGCGCTCGATCTCCACCTTGGAGATGCCGGCGCGCTCCATGCCGGACGTCATCATCCGACGGATGGCGACGTCTTCCTTGACGTAGTCCTTGTACAGCTTGTCGGCGTACCAACGCGACTTGAAGTCGGTCGTGACACCGAGCCGGAACCCGTGCGGGTTTACCTTCTGGCCCATTACCGGGTTCCTTCCTTGCTGCTGACGACCACGGTGATGTGGCTGGTCCGCTTGCGGATCCGGTAGGCGCGGCCCTGGGCACGCGGCCGGAACCGCTTCAGGGTCGGGCCCTCGTCGACGTAGGCCTCGGAAATGAAGAGGCTGTCGACATCGGTGTGGTCGTAGTTGTGCGCGGCGTTGGCGATGGCGCTGTCCAGCACCTTGCCGACCGGCACGCTCGCGGCCTGCGGGGCGAAACGCAGGACCGCCTGAGCCTCCGTGGCGTCCATGCCACGGATGAGGTCCACCACGCGGCGGGCCTTCATGGGCGTGACGCGGATGTACCGCGCCTGGGCCCTGGCTTCCATGGTTGTCCCTTCAGTGTCTGTCATGGTCGATTGCACCCCGCCGACTAGCGGCGCTTCGACTTCCGGTCGTCCTTGACGTGGCCCCGGAAGGTGCGGGTCGGCGAGAACTCGCCGAGCTTGTGGCCGACCATCGACTCGGTGACAAACACCGGGATGTGGGTCTTGCCGTTGTGCACCGCGATCGTGTGGCCCAGCATCGCCGGGACGATCATCGAGCGACGGGACCAGGTCTTGATGACGTTCTTGGTACCGGCTTCGTTCTGAACATCCACCTTCTTGATCAGGTGGTCGTCGACGAAGGGTCCCTTCTTCAAGCTACGAGGCATCTCAACCCGTCCTTAGCGCTTCTTGTTCGTCTTGCGGCGGCGGACGATGTACTTGTTCGACGCCTTCTTGGGCGAACGAGTACGGCCTTCCTTCTTGCCCCAGGGGGACACCGGGTGGCGACCACCGGAGGTACGGCCCTCACCACCACCGTGCGGGTGGTCCACCGGGTTCATGACCACACCACGCACGGTCGGGCGGACACCCAGCCAGCGCTTACGGCCGGCCTTGCCCCAGTTGATGTTGCTCTGCTCGGCGTTGCCGACCTCGCCGACGGTGGCGCGGCAGCGCACGTCGACCAGGCGGATCTCGCCGGAGGGCATGCGGAGGTGGGCCATCTGGCCCTCCTTCGCGAGCAGCTGCACCGAGGCGCCGGCGGAGCGGGCGAACTTGGCGCCGCCGCCGGGACGCAGCTCGATGGCGTGCAGCGTCGTACCGACCGGGATGTTGCGCAGGGCAAGGTTGTTGCCCGGCTTGATGTCGGCCCCGGGACCGTTCTCGACGCGGTCACCCTGCTGCAGGTTGCGCGGGGCGAGGATGTAGCGCTTCTCGCCGTCGGCGTAGTGCAGCAGCGCGATGCGCGCGGTGCGGTTGGGGTCGTACTCGATGTGCGCGACCTTCGCCGGCACGCCGTCCTTGTCGTGACGACGGAAGTCGATCACGCGGTAGGCGCGCTTGTGGCCACCACCCTGGTGGCGGACGGTCACACGACCGGAATTGTTACGGCCGCCCTTGCTGTGCAGGGGACGGACCAGCGACTTCTCCGGCGTGGACCGCGTGACCTCGACGAAGTCGGCGACGCTGGAGCCACGACGGCCCGGAGTCGTCGGCTTGTACTTGCGGATACCCATTT
Source organism: Streptomyces griseoloalbus (assembly GCA_014650015.1). Lineage (GTDB taxonomy): Bacteria > Actinomycetota > Actinomycetes > Streptomycetales > Streptomycetaceae > Streptomyces > Streptomyces griseoloalbus. Next base: position 40,366 of record BMUD01000027.1, on the reverse strand, counting down.
CTCAGTCCTCGTCCGATATCGAACGATCCTGACCGCTTACGCGGTCGGACCGCCGAAGATGTCGATACGGTCGCCCTCAGCGAGGGTCACGATCGCGCGCTTGGTCGCCGCACGCTGGCCGAAGCCGGTGCGGGTCCGCTTGCGCTTGCCCTGGCGGTTGATCGTGTTGACCCCGGTGACCTTGACCGAGAAGACCGCCTGGACGGCCTGCTTGATCTGGGTCTTGTTCGCGTTGGGGTCGACGATGAACGTGTACTTGTTCTCGTCGATGAGCGCGTAGCTCTTCTCCGACACGACCGGCTTCAGCAGGACGTCACGGGGGTCCGTGTACGCCTTGCTCACCGGAGTGACGACGGTGTTCTTGCCCTCGGTGGCGTGGCGACGCGCCTTCTTGACGCGCGCCTCCTTCGCCTTCTTGGCCGCCTTGGAGGCGATGGAGGGGTGACGGACTGCCATCAGACCTCGCTCCCTTCGTTGTCGTTGGCCGTGTTCGGGCCGGCGACGAAGGACTCGAAAGCGGCCTTGGTGAAGACCACGTCGTCCGAGACGAGAACGTCGTACGTGTTCAGCTGGCCCGGCTCCAGAATGTGGATCTGGGGCAGGTTGCGGGCGGACAGCCACGCGGCCTCGTCGGCGCGGTCGACGACCAGGAGCAGGTTCTTGCGCTCCGAGATCTTGCCGAACAGCGTCTTGGCGGCCTTCGTGGAGGGCGTCTCACCCTCGATCACGCCGGTGACGACGTGAATGCGGTTGTGGCGGGCCCGGTCGGTGAGGGCGTGGCGCAGGGCCGCGGCCTTCATCTTCTTCGGGGTCCGCTGCGAGTAGTCGCGCGGCTGCGGGCCGTGGACGACGCCACCACCGGCGAACTGCGGTGCGCGGGTCGAACCCTGACGGGCGCGACCGGTGCCCTTCTGGCGGTAAGGCTTCTTGCCACCACCACGGACTTCACCGCGGGTCTTGGTCTTGTGGGTGCCCTGGCGGGCAGCGGCCAGCTGCGCGACGACGACCTGGTGGATCAGCGGAATGCTGACCTTCTCCACGTCGAAGATCTCCGCGGGGAGCTCGACGGTACCGGCCTTGTCGCCCGCCGGCGAAAGGATGTCAACAGTGCTCATCGGTTACCTCAGGCCCCCTTGGCCGCGGTGCGGACCAGGACGAGGCCGCCGTTCGGACCGGGAACCGCGCCCTTGATGAGCAGCAGACCCTTCTCCGCGTCAACGGCGTGGACGGTCAGGTTCTGGGTGGTGACCCGCTCGTTGCCCATGCGACCCGCCATGCGGAGGCCCTTGAACACACGGCCCGGGGTGGCGCAGCCACCGATGGAACCGGGCGAGCGGTGCTTGCGCTGGGTGCCGTGACCGGCGCCGAGGCCCTTGAAGTTGTGACGCTTCATGACACCGGCGAAGCCCTTGCCCTTGCTCTTGCCGGTGACGTCGACCTTCACGCCGGCTTCGAACACCTCGGCGGTGACTTCCTGGCCCAGCGTGTACTCGGAGGCGTCCGCGGTGCGGATCTCGACGAGGTGACGACGGGGGGTGACGTCGGCCTTGGCGAAGTGACCCTTGAGGGGCTTGTTCACCTTGCGCGGGTCGATCTCGCCGAAGGCGATCTGGACGGACTCGTAGCCGTCGACGTCGTTCGTACGGACCTGGGTGACGACGTTCGGCCCGGCCTTGACGACGGTGACCGGAACAACACGGTTGTTCTCGTCCCACACCTGCGTCATACCGAGCTTCTCGCCCAGGATGCCCTTGATCTGCTTTGTCATCTCTTCAGATCACCGGCCTCAGAGCTTGATCTCGATGTCGACACCGGCCGGGAGGTCGAGTCGCATCAGAGAGTCAACGGTCTTGGGGGTCGGGTCGAGGATGTCGATCAGGCGCTTGTGCGTGCGCATCTCGAAGTGCTCGCGCGAGTCCTTGTACTTGTGCGGCGACTTGATGACGCAGTACACGTTCTTCTCAGTGGGCAGCGGCACCGGGCCCGCGACCGACGCACCAGTGCGAGTCACCGTCTCGACGATCTTCTTCGCCGAGCTGTCGATGACCTCGTGGTCGTAGGCCTTGAGCCGGATGCGGATCTTCTGTCCCGCCATGGCTACTTCGTAGTCCTGTCTCTCTTTACGCTCTGGAACCCGGAGCGAACACTCTTCGCTCCGACCCACGCGGTCGGGCGTGTCGTACTCCCGCTGACATGAATGTCCCTTGTTCGAACATCCCTGCGGGATTGACACGGCCCTACCAGAACCGCGGACCGGGGGCGAAAGACCCACCGGGCGCCTGGCCGGCGCCGCGCCCACGCTTCCCGGAAGATTCCCGTACGTCCGTCCCTACACCTTTCGGTGTAATGCGTGGGACGACGAGTACTGTGGGACTCGCTTCCGGTCCTCCCGGCGGGAGGCGCGCAGCATCAACGCTCGACCGAGCAACTAGGACAGTTTGCCATATGGGGCGGGCGGCTGGCCAATCGAGCCGGAGACAATACCCCGGGGGCGGCGGAGATCAAACAAGGGCTCGCGCGAGGACGGTCGCCCGAGGGCCGGAACCGTACGGCGAGGCCGTCGTCCTCGACACGCCGCGTACTCGACCGGCGGACGCCGGACGGAGCACCGGCGCGGCGTCCCGTCCGGCGGGGTTCTCGCAGCCCATCGGGCCCCGCCGCCCGCCCGGCCTGCTCGGCGGCGCGGGGCACGCCGCTCGTGTTCCGCGTGCACCCCGTGGAACCGGCCGCGGTCGGCCCGGTGGCCGATCCGCGCAGCAGCGTCGCCGAGCCCGCGTAGCCGACGGAACCGACGGCTTCCCCGTGGCTGCCGACGCTCGCCCCACGCCGTGACGCCGTACGTCCGCGTCAGATGACGCCCTGCGCGAGCATCGCGTCCGCCACCCGCTCGAAGCCGGCGATGTTCGCGCCGGTCACGTAGTCGCCGGGGGCGCCGTAGCGTTCGGCGGTCTCGGCGCAGGTGGTGTGGATGTCGGTCATGATGCGGGCCAGTTCGTTCTCGACCTGTTCGGCCTTCCACGACGTCCGCGCCGCGTTCTGCGTCATCTCCAGCGCGCTGACCGCGACGCCGCCCGCGTTCGCCGCCTTGCCGGGGCCGAAGGCGACGCCGGCCTGCCGCAGGAGTTGTACGGCCTGCGGAGTCGTCGGCATGTTGGCGCCCTCGGAGACCGCCTTCACGCCGTTGCGGACGAGGGTGGCGGCGTCGTCCGCGTTCAGTTCGTTCTGGGTGGCCGACGGGAGGGCGACGTCGGCCGGGACCTCCCAGACCCGCCCGCCGGGTACGAACCGCGCGGACGCGCCCCTGCGCTCGGCGTACGCGCTCACCCGGCCCCGCTCGACCTCCTTGACCTGACGCAGCAGGTCGAGGTCGATGCCCTTCTCGTCCAGGACGTAGCCGCTGGAGTCGGAGCAGGTCACCGGGTTGGCGCCGAGGGCCGCCAGCTTCTGGATGGTGAAGATCGCCACGTTCCCTGAGCCGGAGACGACCGCCGTCTGCCCCTCCAGGTCCTCGCCTCGCTCGCGCAGCATCGCCTCCGCGAACAGCACGTTGCCGTACCCGGTCGCCTCCGGCCGGATCAGCGAGCCGCCCCAGCCGGCGCTCTTGCCGGTGAGCACACCGCCCTCCCAGCGGTTGGTGATGCGCCGGTACTGGCCGAAGAGGTAGCCGATCTCACGGCCGCCGACACCGATGTCGCCGGCGGGGACGTCGGTGTACTCCCCGATGTGCCGGTGCAGCTCGGTCATGAAGGACTGGCAGAAGCGCATGACCTCGGCGTCGCTGCGGCCCTGCGGGTCGAAGTCGCTGCCGCCCTTGCCGCCGCCGATGCCGAGTCCGGTCAGCGCGTTCTTGAAGACCTGCTCGAAGCCGAGGAACTTGATGATCCCGAGGTTCACGGAGGGGTGGAAGCGCAGGCCGCCCTTGTACGGGCCCAGGGCGCTGTTGTATTCGATCCGGAAGCCCCGGTTGACGTGGACCCGACCCTGGTCGTCCTGCCACGGCACCCGGAACATGATCTGCCGCTCCGGCTCGACCAGTCGCTCGACGAGCCCCGGCTGCGCGTACTCGGGCCGCGCGGCGAGCACCGGCGCGAGCGTCTCCAGCACCTCGCGTGCCGCCTGATGGAACTCGGGCTCCGCCGGGTTGCGGCGCTCGACCTCGGCACGGATCCGCTCGAGCGAGGTCTTGGGGTCGGGTCGTGAGGTCACGAGGTCCCTTTCTGGCACGGCTGACACCGGTACGGGACCGGTGAGGGGCGCTCGGCGCCGTTGCCGCGCGCAGGACAAGCGGGCCGCGGTGGGTGGTTGCCCGAGGCGGCCGACCTTCCAGTGTTACCCCTGTGTAAACCGCGAGGGCAAGGGCCGATCCCCGATGTCCGCCATACGAGACCGGCTGTACGGAAGCCGGCCGCCGCCGCGCCCGGCTCCCGGCACCCCCTGGGACCCGGCGCGTCTGCTCGTCGCCGAACCAGGACCTGTCTGACAAGCCGCGTCGTCGCCCGCGGGGCGGCCTCGCGGCGTCAGGTGCGTGCTGGCGTGCCGGGCGCAGAGCCTCGTACGGGATGTACTCGGCTCTGCGCCCGGTGCGGCGAGAGTGCGTGCATGGCGTCGCGAGGCAGGCGGGCGGTTGACGTCTGCCCCCCGCACAGCGAAAGGGCCCGCACGACCGAAGTCGTGCGGGCCCCTTCAAGGTGCTCGTAGTGGAGCTACCAGGTCAGATCAGCAAGCTCACTTGTTGATCTTGGTGACCTGGCCGGCGCCCACGGTCCGGCCACCCTCACGGATGGCGAACTTCAGGCCCTCCTCCATGGCGACGGGCTGGATGAGCTCCACCTTCATCTCGGTGTTGTCACCCGGCATGACCATCTCGGTGCCCTCGGGGAGGGTCACGACGCCGGTCACGTCCGTCGTACGGAAGTAGAACTGCGGGCGGTAGTTGTTGAAGAACGGGGTGTGACGGCCACCCTCGTCCTTCGACAGGATGTAGGCCTGGGCCTCGAACTCGGTGTGCGGGGTGACCGAGCCCGGCTTGATGATGACCTGGCCGCGCTCGACGTCCTCGCGCTTGATGCCGCGGAGCAGCAGACCGACGTTCTCACCGGCCTGACCCTCGTCGAGCAGCTTGCGGAACATCTCGATGCCGGTGACCGTGGTGGTGGTCTTCTCCTGCTTGATGCCCACGATGTCAACGGTCTCGTTGACCTTGAGGACACCACGCTCGATACGGCCGGTGACGACCGTACCGCGACCGGTGATCGTGAAGACGTCCTCGATCGGCATGAGGAACGGCTTGTCGACGTCACGCTCGGGCTGCGGGATGTTCTCGTCCACGGCCTTCATCAGGTCGAGAACGGTCTGGCCCCACTCCTTGTCGCCCTCGAGGGCCTTGAGCGCCGAGACCTTGACGACCGGCAGGTCGTCGCCCGGGAACTCGTACTCGGAGAGCAGCTCACGAACCTCGAGCTCGACGAGCTCCAGGATCTCCTCGTCGTCCACCATGTCGGCCTTGTTCAGGGCGACGACGATGTAGGGAACACCGACCTGGCGGGCCAGGAGCACGTGCTCCTTGGTCTGCGGCATCGGGCCGTCGGTGGCGGCGACCACGAGGATGGCGCCGTCCATCTGCGCCGCACCCGTGATCATGTTCTTGATGTAGTCCGCGTGACCGGGGCAGTCGACGTGGGCGTAGTGACGCGTCTCGGTCTGGTACTCGACGTGCGCGATGGAGATGGTGATACCGCGCTGGCGCTCCTCGGGAGCCTTGTCGATCTGGTCGAAGGCCGAGGCCTCGTTCAGGTCCGGGTACGCGTCGTGCAGCACCTTGGTAATGGCGGCCGTGAGGGTCGTCTTACCGTGGTCGATGTGACCGATGGTGCCGATGTTGACGTGCGGCTTAGTCCGCTCGAACTTCGCCTTCGCCACGGGGGTCCTCCTGAGAGTGGTTCTGGTACGCCTTACTCATCGGCGCCAGGTGATCTTTGCTGGGAAACCCGGACCCGGGACATTCCGCCGGGTTGGCGACGGAATGCCCTCTTGCAGGCTCCGGGGTCAAGCCTAAAGCGTGTGAACGGAGTCCGTGGAACGGAGTCCCTTACTCACCCTTGGCCTTCGCGATGATCTCCTCGGCGACGTTCCGGGGAACCTCGGCGTAGGAGTCGAACTGCATGGAGTAGCTGGCACGGCCGGACGTCTTGCTGCGCAGGTCGCCGACGTAGCCGAACATCTCCGAGAGGGGCACGAGACCCTTCACGACGCGGGCACCGGCCCGCTCCTCCATGGCCTGGATCTGGCCACGGCGGGAGTTGATGTCGCCGATGACCTCACCCATGTAGTCCTCGGGCGTGGTGACCTCGACGGCCATCATCGGCTCCAGGAGCACGGGCGAAGCCTTGCGCGCGGCCTCCTTGAAGGCCTGCGAACCGGCGATCTTGAACGCGAGTTCGGAGGAGTCGACCTCGTGGTAGCCACCGTCGATGAGCGTGACGCGGACGCCCGTCATCTCGTAGCCGGCCAGGATGCCGAACTGCATGGCCTCCTGTGCACCGGCGTCCACCGAAGGGATGTACTCCTTCGGGATGCGGCCACCGGTCACCTTGTTCACGAACTCGTACGAGGCGTCGCCGCCCTCGATGGGCTCGATCGCGATCTGCACCTTCGCGAACTGACCGGTACCACCGGTCTGCTTCTTGTGGGTGTAGTCCACACGCTCGACGGACTTGCGGATCGTCTCACGGTACGCGACCTGCGGCTTGCCGACGTTGGCCTCGACCTTGAACTCACGGCGCATACGGTCGACCAGCACCTCGAGGTGCAGCTCGCCCATACCACCGATGATGGTCTGGCCCGTCTCCTCGTCCGAGTGGACCTGGAACGACGGGTCCTCCTCGGCCAGGCGCTGGATCGCGACGCCGAGCTTCTCCTGGTCGCCCTTCGACTTGGGCTCGATGGCGACCTGGATGACCGGCGCCGGGAAGTCCATGGACTCCAGGATCACCGGGTTCTTGTCGTCGGACAGCGTCTCACCGGTGGTGGTCTGCTTCAGGCCCATGACGGCGACGATGTCGCCGGCGCCCACCGACTCGATCTCCTCACGCTTGTTCGCGTGCATGCGGTAGATCTTGCCGATGCGCTCCTTCTTGCCCTTCACGGAGTTCAGCACCGCGGTGCCGGACTCCAGGCGGCCCGAGTAGACCCGGACGAAGGTGAGCTTGCCGAGGTGCGGGTCGCTCATGATCTTGAACGCGAGCGCGGCGAGGGGCTCGTCCTCGGACGGCTTGCGCCTGACGACGACCTCGGGGTCCTTGACGTCGTGGCCCTCGATGGCCTCGACGTCGAGCGGGGTCGGCAGGTAGCGCACGACCGCGTCGAGCAGGGGCTGGACGCCCTTGTTCTTGAACGCGGTGCCGCAGAACACCGGGGTGACCGTGGTGTCGCTGGACTTGCCGGAAGCGATGGTGATGCGACGGATCGCGGCGTACAGCTGCTCCTCGGTGGGCTCCTGGCCCTCCAGGTACAGCTCCATGATCTCTTCGTCGTTCTCCGCGACGGCCTCGACCAGCTTGCCGCGCCACTCCTCGGCGGCCTCGGTGTGCGTGGCCGGGATGTCGACGATGTCGTACATCTCGCCCTTGGCGGCCTCGGCGGACCACACGAGCGCCTTCATGCGGACCAGGTCCACGACGCCCTTGAAGTCGGCCTCGGCACCGATCGGGAGCTGCATGACGAGCGGCTGGGCACCCAGGCGGTCCGAGATCATCTCCACACAGCGGTGGAACTCGGCGCCGGTACGGTCCAGCTTGTTGACGAAGCAGATGCGCGGCACGCCGTAGCGGTCGGCCTGACGCCACACCGTCTCGGACTGCGGCTCGACACCGGCGACACCGTCGAACACCGTCACGGCACCGTCGAGCACGCGCAGGGAGCGCTCCACCTCGACGGTGAAGTCGACGTGCCCCGGGGTGTCGATGATGTTGATGGTGTAGTCGTTGTCCTCGAGCGGCCAGTGACAGGTGGTCGCAGCAGACGTGATCGTGATGCCACGCTCCTGCTCCTGCTCCATCCAGTCCATGGTGGCGGCGCCGTCGTGGACTTCACCGATCTTGTACGAAACGCCGGTGTAGAACAGGATCCGCTCGGTGGTGGTCGTCTTGCCCGCGTCGATGTGGGCCATGATCCCGATGTTGCGGACCCTGGCCAGGTCAAGCGAAGTGGTAGCCATAAGGCTTCAGTCTTCTCTCGGTCTCGATGGGGTCTGCGACTACCAGCGGTAGTGCGCGAAGGCCTTGTTGGACTCGGCCATCTTGTGCGTGTCCTCGCGCTTCTTCACAGCGGCACCGAGGCCGTTGCTGGCGTCGAGGAGCTCGTTGAGCAGACGCTCGGTCATGGTCTTCTCGCGACGGGCGCGGGAGTAACCGACGAGCCAGCGCAGCGCGAGGGTGTTGGCGCGACCGGGCTTGACCTCGATCGGCACCTGGTAGGTGGCGCCACCGACACGGCGGGACTTGACCTCGAGGGTCGGCTTGATGTTCTCCAGCGCGCGCTTCAGCGTGATGATCGGGTCGTTGCCCGTCTTCTCACGCAGACCCTCCATGGCGCCGTACACGATGCGCTCGGCGGTGGAGCGCTTGCCGTTCAGCAGCACCTTGTTGATGAGGGAGGTCACCAGAGGAGAACCGTAGACCGGGTCGATGATGACCGGGCGCTTCGGGGCGGGGCCCTTACGAGGCATTCTTACTTCTCCTTCTTGGCGCCGTAGCGGCTGCGAGCCTGCTTGCGGTTCTTGACACCCTGGGTGTCGAGGGAACCGCGGATGATCTTGTAGCGAACACCCGGCAGGTCCTTCACACGGCCGCCGCGCACGAGCACGATGGAGTGCTCCTGCAGGTTGTGTCCCTCACCCGGAATGTAGGCGGTGACCTCGATCCCGCTGGTCAGACGCACACGCGCGACCTTACGCAGGGCCGAGTTCGGCTTCTTCGGGGTGGTCGTGAACACACGCGTGCAGACGCCGCGACGCTGAGGGGAACCCTCGAGTGCGGGCGTCTTGTTCTTCTCGACCTTGTCCTGCCGGCCCTTGCGGACCAGCTGCTGGATCGTAGGCACTACTTCTCCGGTTTCTGTGTGCCGAATGGTGAAGCTAACCTGGAACGTCACCGACCCACGCGGTCGGGTGTGTCGAATACCGCGGACTTCCACCGCGAGGCGGAGGGACGCGGATTGCGGTGGCCGTTTCTCAGCCCCCGGTGCGGTGTGATGGCACGCACGAGAGCCAGGGCACACCCCAGGCACAAGGTCTGAGCGTACCTATCGCATTCGCTGCGGTCAAAACAAATGGGGTCGGCCCGCCCAGCCGCGCGGGCCACCTCACAGGCGCAAGCGGCCGATGATCTTCGATTGTCAGCCGAACGCCACCGCCAGGGCGAACGAGAGGAACATCAGGACCGCCCACGCCGCGTTCGCCAGCCAGCCGAGCGCCAGCCCGGTCAGCGCCAGCCCGTCCCCCTCCTCGCCGGTGCGCGCGATCTCCGCGCGCGCCGCGTGCCCCAGGACGACCGCGGGAATGCCGGTGAGCCCGAAGGTGACCAGGCAGAGCCCGCCACAGACGGCGGAGGCGACCGCCTTGCCGTTCACCCGCGCCCGGGGCGCCGGCAGGAACACGGCCGGCACGGCGGGCACGGCGGGCACGGCATGCGGTACGGGTCCCTGCGGCAGGTCGGCCACCAGCAGCGCCAGCTCCCCCACCGTACGCGCCGCGTACGCCCGCTCCACGCGCCGGTCGAACTCGGGTTTCTCCAGCCGCCCCTCGCCGTACCCCGCTCTCAGGACGTCGACGGCACGCTCCCGGTCGGCGTGCGAGGCACGCATCGGCGGACCGGCCTGCCCACCCCACGGCTGCGGCCCACCGTGCCCCTGCTGCCATGGCTGCCACTGCGGATACGGCGAATACGACACCGAGCACCACCTCCCCCGTCGGACCGGGTCCCTCCATCATGCGCTGGAGCAGACGTTCCGGCACGGGTACGGACGAAACCGGTCCGCCGACCGGTTCCCGCCCCGGGAGAACGCCGAGGGGCGGCCACCCCGTACGGAGTGACCGCCCCTCGGCGCTTCAAGCGAACTCCCGCTTACTGGTTGTACGGACCGTAGTCGTAGTCCTCCAGCGGAACGGCCTGGCCGGAGCCCGTGCCGAACGGCGAGTAGTCGATGTCGTCGTAGCCGACGGCCGAGTACATCGCGGCCTTGGCCTCCTCGGTCGGCTCGACCCGGATGTTGCGGTAGCGGGACAGACCCGTACCGGCCGGGATGAGCTTACCGATGATGACGTTCTCCTTGAGGCCGATGAGGCTGTCGGACTTGGCGTTGATCGCCGCGTCCGTCAGAACTCGGGTCGTCTCCTGGAAGGAGGCGGCCGACAGCCAGGATTCCGTCGCCAGCGAGGCCTTGGTGATACCCATCAGCTGCGGACGACCGGAGGCCGGGTGACCGCCCTCCTGGACCACACGACGGTTCTCGGTCTCGAACTTCGAGCGCTCGACCAGCTCGCCGGGCAGCAGCTCGGCGTCGCCGGACTCGATGATCGTCACGCGGCGGAGCATCTGCCGGATGATGATCTCGATGTGCTTGTCGTGGATCGACACACCCTGCGAGTTGTAGACCTTCTGGACCTCGCCGACCAGGTGGACCTGGACGGCACGCTGACCCAGGATGCGCAGCACGTCGTGCGGGTTGGTGGCACCCACGGTGAGCTGCTGGCCCACCTCGACGTGGTCGCCCTCGCGGACCAGGACCTTGGCACGCTTCGAGATCGGGTACGCCGTCTCGTCGCTGCCGTCGTCCGGGGTGACGACGAGCTTCTTGGTCTTCTCGGTCTCCTCGATCCGCACGCGGCCGGAGGCCTCGGAGATCGGGGCGACACCCTTCGGGGTACGGGCCTCGAAGAGCTCGACGACACGGGGCAGACCCTGGGTGATGTCGTCACCGGCCACACCACCGGTGTGGAAGGTACGCATCGTCAGCTGGGTACCGGGCTCACCGATGGACTGGGCGGCGATGATGCCGACCGCCTCACCGATGTCGACCAGCTTGCCGGTGGCCAGCGAACGGCCGTAGCACATCGCGCAGGTGCCGACGGCGGACTCGCAGGTCAGGACCGAGCGGGTCTTGACCTCCTCGACGCCGCGCGAGACGAGCTCCTCGATGAGGACGTCGCCCAGGTCGGTGCCGGCCGGAGCCAGCACCTGGCCGTCGACCACGATGTCCTCGGCGAGGCAGCGCGCGTACACGGAGGTCTCGACGTCCTCCGTCTTGCGCAGCACCCCGTCCGCGTCCCGGTTCGCGATCTTGAGGCGCAGACCGCGGTCGGTGCCGCAGTCCTCCTCGCGAATGATGACGTCCTGGGAGACGTCGACCAGACGACGGGTGAGGTAACCCGAGTCGGCGGTACGCAGAGCGGTGTCCGCCAGACCCTTACGGGCACCGTGCGTGGAGATGAAGTACTCCAGCACGGACAGGCCCTCACGGAACGACGCCTTGATCGGACGCGGGATCGTCTCGTTCTTCGCGTTCGACACCAGACCACGCATACCGGCGATCTGACGCATCTGCATCATGTTGCCTCGTGCACCCGAGTTCACCATCATGAAGATCGGGTTGGTCTTCGGGAAGTTGTCGTTCATCGCCTCGGCGACCTCGTTGGTCGCCTTGGTCCAGATCGCGATGAGCTCCTGCGTGCGCTCGTCCTTGGTGATCAGACCGCGCTCGTACTGCTTCTGGACCTTCTCGTCCTGCGCCTCGTAGCCCTTGACGATCTCCTTCTTCGCCTCGGGAACGACGACGTCGGAGATGGCAACGGTGACGCCGGAACGGGTGGCCCAGAAGAAGCCGGACGCCTTCAGGTTGTCGAGCGTCGCCGCCACGATGACCTTCGGGTAGCGCTCGGCGAGGTCGTTGACGATCTCCGAGAGCTGCTTCTTGCCGACCTCGTAGTCGACGAACGGGTAGTCCTCGGGCAGCAGCTCGTTGAAGAGCGCACGGCCCAGGGTGGTGTTCAGCCGGAAGCTGTCACCCTGCTGCCACTCGGGCTCGCCCTCCTCGCGCGCCGGCGGGGTCCAGCCGCGCGGCGGGATGGTGCCGACCGGGAAGCGGATGTCGATCCTCGACTGGAGCGACAGCTCGCCCGCGTCGAAGGCCATGATCGCCTCGGCGACCGAGGCGAAGGAACGGCCCTCGCCCTTGAGGTCGCGCATCTCGCCGTCGGTGGTGAGGAAGAACAGACCGAGGACCATGTCCTGGGTCGGCATCGTCACCGGACGGCCGTCGGCCGGCTTGAGGATGTTGTTCGAGGACAGCATCAGGATGCGGGCCTCGGCCTGCGCCTCCGCGGACAGCGGCAGGTGCACGGCCATCTGGTCACCGTCGAAGTCCGCGTTGAACGCGGTGCAGACGAGCGGGTGGATCTGGATGGCCTTGCCCTCGACCAGCTGCGGCTCGAAGGCCTGGATGCCGAGGCGGTGCAGCGTGGGCGCACGGTTCAGCAGAACCGGGTGCTCCGCGATGACCTCTTCGAGGACGTCGTACACGACCGTGCGGCCACGCTCGACCATCCGCTTGGCCGACTTGATGTTCTGCGCGTGGTTCAGGTCGACCAGGCGCTTCATCACGAACGGCTTGAAGAGCTCCAGCGCCATCGCCTTCGGCAGACCGCACTGGTGCAGCTTCAGCTGCGGACCGACGACGATCACGGAACGCGCCGAGTAGTCGACACGCTTGCCGAGCAGGTTCTGACGGAAGCGGCCCTGCTTGCCCTTGAGCATGTCGGACAGCGACTTCAGCGGACGGTTGCCGGGGCCCGTGACCGGGCGACCACGACGGCCGTTGTCGAAGAGCGCGTCGACGGCCTCCTGGAGCATGCGCTTCTCGTTGTTCACGATGATCTCGGGCGCGCCGAGGTCGAGAAGCCGCTTCAGACGGTTGTTGCGGTTGATCACACGGCGGTACAGGTCGTTCAGGTCGGAGGTCGCGAAGCGGCCACCGTCCAGCTGCACCATCGGACGCAGGTCCGGCGGGATGACCGGCACGCAGTCCAGCACCATGCCCTTGGGGCTGTTGCTGGTCTGCAGGAACGCGGAGACGACCTTGAGGCGCTTGAGCGCGCGGGTCTTCTTCTGGCCCTTGCCGGTACGGATGATCTCGCGGAGGCGCTCGGCCTCCTCGTCGAGGTCGAAGGACTCCAGGCGCTTCTGCAGCGCCGCGGCACCCATCGAACCGTCGAAGTACGTGCCGAAGCGGTCGCGCAGCTCGCGGTAGAGCAGCTCGTCGCCCTCGAGGTCCTGGACCTTGAGGTTCTTGAACCGGTTCCACACCTCGTCGAGACGGTCGATCTCGCGCTGCGCACGGTCGCGCAGCTGCTTCATCTCACGCTCGGCACCCTCGCGCACCTTGCGGCGCACGTCGGCCTTGGCGCCCTCGGCCTCGAGCTCGGCCAGGTCGGTCTCGAGCTTCTTGGCACGGGCCTCGAGGTCGGCGTCGCGGCGGTTCTCGATCTGCTGGCGCTCGACGGAGACGTGGGCCTCCAGCGAGGGCAGGTCGCGGGTGCGGCGCTCCTCGTCGACGTACGTGATCATGTACGCCGCGAAGTAGATGACCTTCTCCAGGTCCTTCGGGGCGAGGTCGAGCAGGTAGCCGAGGCGCGACGGAACGCCCTTGAAGTACCAGATGTGCGTGACGGGCGCGGCGAGCTCGATGTGGCCCATCCGCTCACGGCGCACCTTGGCGCGCGTGACCTCGACGCCGCAGCGCTCACAGATGATGCCCTTGAAGCGGACGCGCTTGTACTTGCCGCAGTAGCACTCCCAGTCCCGGGTCGGACCGAAGATCTTCTCGCAGAAGAGTCCGTCCTTCTCGGGCTTGAGGGTGCGGTAGTTGATGGTCTCGGGCTTCTTGACCTCGCCGTGGCTCCACTGACGGATGTCGTCAGCGGTGGCCAGACCGATCCGGAGCTCGTCGAAGAAGTTGACGTCGAGCACTATGCGTCAATCCCTCTCAGGGTTGTAAGTCTTGGGGTCTGATACGGGGGTCCTGGGGCGGGCGGCCCGTGGTTCAACGAGCCGCCCAACTCCCGTCAGACCTCTTCGACGCTGCTCGGCTCGCGCCGGGACAGGTCGATGCCGAGCTCCTCCGCAGCGCGGAAGACGTCCTCGTCGGTGTCACGCATTTCGATGGACATACCGTCGCTGGACAGCACCTCCACGTTCAGGCACAGGGACTGCATCTCCTTGATGAGGACCTTGAAGGACTCGGGGATGCCGGGCTCGGGGATGTTCTCGCCCTTGACGATGGCCTCGTAGACCTTCACGCGGCCGGTGACGTCGTCGGACTTGATGGTCAGCAGCTCCTGGAGGGCGTAGGCGGCGCCGTACGCCTCGAGTGCCCACACCTCCATCTCGCCGAACCGCTGGCCACCGAACTGAGCCTTACCACCCAGCGGCTGCTGGGTGATCATGGAGTACGGACCGGTCGAACGCGCGTGCAGCTTGTCGTCGACCAGGTGGTGCAGCTTCAGGATGTACATGTAGCCGACCGAGATCGGCTCCGGGAACGGCTCACCGGAGCGGCCGTCGTACAGCCTGGCCTTGCCGGACGGGAGCACCATGCGCTCGCCGTCGCGGTTCGGGATGGTGTGCTGGAGCAGACCCGCGAGCTCGTCCTCACGCGCACCGTCGAAGACCGGGGTGGCGACGTTGGTGCCGGGCTCGACCTTGTCGGCGCCGATGACCTGGAGGCGCTGAGCCCACTCCTCCGCGAGGCCGGAGACGTCCCAGCCGCGGCTGGCGAGCCAGCCGAGGTGGATCTCCAGGACCTGTCCCGGGTTCATTCGGGACGGCACACCCAGCGGGTTGAGGATGATGTCGACCGGGGTCCCGTCCTCGAGGAACGGCATGTCCTCGATGGGCAGGATCTTGGAGATGACGCCCTTGTTGCCGTGACGGCCGGCGAGCTTGTCACCGTCGGTGATCTTGCGCTTCTGCGCGACGTAGACGCGCACCAGCTGGTTCACACCGGGGGGAAGCTCGTCGCCCTCCTCGCGGTCGAAGACGCGCACGCCGATGACCTTGCCGGTCTCGCCGTGCGGCACCTTCAGCGAGGTGTCACGGACCTCACGGGCCTTCTCACCGAAGATCGCGCGCAGCAGACGCTCCTCGGGGGTCAGCTCGGTCTCACCCTTGGGCGTGACCTTGCCGACGAGGATGTCACCGGCGATGACCTCGGCACCGATACGGATGATGCCGCGCTCGTCGAGGTCGGCGAGGACCTCTTCGGAGACGTTCGGGATGTCCCGGGTGATCTCCTCGGGGCCGAGCTTGGTGTCACGGGCGTCGACCTCGTGCTCCTCGATGTGGATCGAGGAGAGGACGTCGTCCTGCACGAGGCGCTGCGACAGGATGATCGCGTCCTCGTAGTTGTGACCCTCCCACGGCATGAACGCGACGAGCAGGTTCTTGCCGAGGGCCATCTCGCCGTTCTGGGTGGCCGGACCGTCGGCGAGGACCTGGCCCTCGATGACGCGGTCGCCCTCGGAGACGATGACCTTCTGGTTGACCGAGGTGCCCTGGTTGGAGCGGGAGAACTTGGCCAGGCGGTACGTGATGTACGTGCCGTCGTCGTTGGCGGTGGTGATGTAGTCCGCGGAGACCTCCTGGACCACACCCGCCTTCTCCGCCTTGACCACGTCGCCGGCGTCGACGGCGGAGCGGTACTCCATGCCGGTGCCGACGAGCGGGGACTCGGACCTGATCAGCGGCACGGCCTGACGCATCATGTTCGCGCCCATGAGGGCACGGTTGGCGTCGTCGTGCTCGAGGAACGGGATCATGGCGGTCGCGACCGACACCATCTGGCGCGGCGAGACGTCCATGTAGTCGACGTCGTCACCGGGGACGTAGTCGACCTCGCCGCCGCGGCGGCGGACCAGGATGCGGTTCTCGACGAACCGCATGTCGTCGTTGAGCGGCGCGTTGGCCTGCGCGATGACGAAGCGGTCCTCCTCGTCGGCGGTCAGGTAGTCGACCTCGTCGGTGACCTGGCCCTCGACGACCTTGCGGTACGGCGTCTCGATGAAGCCGAAGGGGTTGATCCGGCCGTAGGAGGCCAGCGAGCCGATCAGGCCGATGTTCGGGCCTTCCGGCGTCTCGATCGGGCACATGCGGCCGTAGTGCGACGGGTGGACGTCGCGGACCTCGAAGCCGGCCCGCTCACGGGAGAGACCACCCGGGCCGAGGGCGTTCAGACGACGCTTGTGCGTCAGCCCCGACAGCGGGTTGTTCTGGTCCATGAACTGGGACAGCTGGCTGGTGCCGAAGAACTCCTTGATGGAGGCGACGACCGGCCGGATGTTGATCAGGGTCTGCGGCGTGATCGCCTCGACGTCCTGGGTGGTCATGCGCTCGCGCACGACGCGCTCCATACGGGCGAGACCCGTACGGACCTGGTTCTGGATCAGCTCGCCGACGTTGCGGATACGACGGTTGCCGAAGTGGTCGATGTCGTCGGTCTCGACCATGATCGAGCGACCGGACTCGCCGACCGTCTCGGTCTCACCGGCGTGCAGCTTCACCAGGTACTTGATGGTGGCGATGATGTCGTCGGTGGTGAGCACGCCGGCGTCCAGCGGCTCGTCCCCGCCGAGCTTCTTGTTCACCTTGTAGCGGCCGACCTTGGCCAGGTCGTAGCGCTTGGGGTTGAAGTAGAGGTTCTCCAGAAGCGTCTGCGCGGCCTCACGCGTGGGGGGCTCGCCCGGACGCAGCTTGCGGTAGATGTCGAGCAGCGCGTCGTCCTGGCCCTGGGTGTGGTCCTTCTCCAGGGTGGCGCGCATGGACTCGTACTCGCCGAACTCCTCGAGGATCTGCTCGGTGGTCCAGCCGAGCGCCTTCAGGAGGACGGTGACGGACTGCTTGCGCTTGCGGTCGATGCGGACACCGACCATGTCGCGCTTGTCGATCTCCATCTCCAGCCAGGCACCCCGGGACGGGATGATCTTGGCGGAGAAGATGTCCTTGTCGGACGTCTTGTCGATGCTGGAGTCGAAGTAGACACCCGGCGAACGGACCAGCTGCGACACCACGACACGCTCGGTGCCGTTGATGACGAAGGTGCCCTTGTTCGTCATGAGCGGGAAGTCACCCATGAAGACGGTCTGGGACTTGATCTCGCCGGTCTCGTTGTTGGTGAACTCGGCGGTGACGAAGAGCGGGGCGGCGTACGTGAAGTCGCGCTCCTTGCACTCGTCGATGGAGTTCTTCGGCGGCTCGAAGCGGTGGTCGCGGAAGGTCAGCGACATCGACCCGGAGAAGTCCTCGATCGGGGAGATCTCCTCGAAGATCTCCTCCAGACCGGACTTGGTGGGGACGTCCTGCCCGTTCTCGAGAGCCTCCTCGACGCGAGCCTTCCATGCGTCGTTGCCGAGCAGCCAGTCAAAGCTCTCGGTCTGCAGCGCGAGAAGGTTCGGAACCTCGAGGGGCTCCTTGATCTTTGCAAAGGAGATGCGCAGCGGGGCGGTGCTGGCAGCATTGTTCGTATTCGCGGTCGAGGCGTTGCGCGAGGCGGCCAAGAGGGGGTCCTTCCGAGGGCTCGGACTCACTACGCGCGTACCGGCCCCCCACTGTGCACAGAGACAGAATTCTCCGAATTGGCCAAAAGGCCAGGTCCGAGATCATCTGGTCGTCGGTGTCGAGCGAGGGCATGCCCCTGGTGACGGGCAGGGGACAGCTAACAGGCAGCGCAAAGGGTCAGTGTAGCCACTTGGCACACTGATGTCCAGTGCGGTGTACGAGACCGGGTGGTGGCCCTCGTTGTTCTCAACTCCTGCGACAAGGCGCTGCCCTCAACGCACGTTGATACTGCCCTCTTTGCCGTCGATCCATGCCTCGGATTCGGATCCTTGTGACGACGCGTCCTGAGAATTGCGCGCTGCGTGCGGTTCGTCAAGGCCCCCCTTGCCGTAACCGCTCACCACCAGGCGAATCCTCGTGGCCCGTGGTGGCACAACGAAGATCACCCTACCCCCCGCCGTCCCGGGGGCAAGGCAGCCGCCGCCGGACCCCCCGTACGCCGAAGAGCGACCACCCGGATGGATGATCGCTCTTCGGTGCTTACGCGTTACACGCCCAGCGGGACGTGTGCCAGGCCCTGGGGGACCCGGAAGGTCTTACTTGACCTCGACGGAGGCGCCGGCGCCCTTGAGGGACTCGGCGGCCTTCTCGGCGGCGTCCTTGGCGACCTTCTCGAGGACGGGCTTCGGGGCGCCGTCGACGAGGTCCTTGGCCTCCTTCAGACCCAGGGAGGTCAGCTCACGCACGACCTTGATGACCTGGATCTTCTTGTCGCCGGCACCGGTGAGGATGACGTCGAACTCGTCCTTCTCGGCCTCGGCCTCGACCGGGGCGGCCGGACCGGCCGGACCGGCGACGGCGACGGCCGCGGCGGCGGTGACGTCGAACTTCTCCTCGAAGGCCTTCACGAACTCGGAGAGCTCGATGAGGGTCATCTCCTCGAACTGCGCGAGCAGGTCTTCCTGGCTGAGCTTCGCCATGATGGCGGTCCTTCCACTAAATCGGCAGGTGCCGGATGTACGGGGTGAGGCGGGCGTACGTCGGGCCCGCATCGACCCTCACCTCATGCGGCGAGGATCGGAAAGCGAGCCGAATTACTCGGCACCGCCCTGCTCGTCCTGCTTGGCACGGAGCGCGTCCACGGTGCGGACGAGCTTCGAGGGAAGCGCCTGGAAGAGCTGAGCAGTCTGGGACTGCTTGCCCTTGAAGGCACCCGCCAGCTTGGAGAGCAGAACCTCGCGGGACTCGAGGTCCGCGAGCTTCTTGATCTCGTCGGCGGACAGCGCCTTGCCGTCAAGGACACCGCCCTTGATGACGAGATTCGGGTTGTCCTTGGCGAAGTCACGAAGACCCTTCGCCGACTCCACCGGGTCACCGGTGACGAAGGCGACTGCCGTCGGACCGTTGAACAGGTCGTCGAGCGTCGAGATCCCGGCCTCGTTGGCCGCAATCTTGGTCAGCGTGTTCTTCACCACGGCGTACTGGGCGTTCTCACCGAGCGAACGGCGCAGCTGCTTGAGCTGGGCCACGGTGAGACCGCGGTACTCGGTCAGCACGGCAGCGCTGGAGTTGCGGAACTGGTCCGTCAACTCGGCAACCGCGGCAGCCTTGTCGGGCCTCGCCATAGAGCCTCGGCCTCCTTCCGGGTGATTCGGACCGCGCGGACCCGAAGGAGGTCTGGAGAAAACGAAACGCCCCGGCGCAGGCGCACGGGGCTTAGCTCAACCGGTTGCTCGCATACTCGGGGCAGCGAACTCCGGGAACTCTTCCACTGTCACCTGCGCGGGTCGTCCGCAGTTCAGCGGATCCTTCGGCCACCGCGAACTCTGACGAGCACACGGCAACGACCTGCGGTCTTTGGCTTCTGTGGAAGAGTACGTGAACGGATCGGCGTCAAGCAAATCGGCCGAGTGGAGGCATCAGGCGCTGAGACCGGCCTCGGAGTCCGCCCCCAGGCCCTCGAGCTCCCCCATCATCTCCATGAGGTCGAACGTGTCCTGCGCCGGCGGCGCCTCGGCCTTGGCCCCGTTCCGGACGCCTCGGCGATGGCGCCGAAGTCCATCTTCAGCACCCTCAGCCCGCGACTCCCGCGACGACGGCCGCGGCCGTCGGACAGACACCCGCGCGCTTCCATGCGGACATGCCCATGAATCCCACCCCTGGTTTTTCCTGTTCGACAGCTGTGACGTCCTCGGAAAGGTAACCCGGCCCTCTGACACTGTCGTACGAGAAAACCCGTCCCCGCGCCTCGGCAGGCGCGGGGACGGGCTGGGGAACTGCACGGGGCCGGTCATCCGGCCCGCCCGGCTCAGACGGCGGCCGGGTCCTCCTCGACGAGGAGGTTGCGGGTGCGGTTCGGGTCGAGCGGGATGCCGGGGCCCATCGTGGTGCTGATGGCGGCCTTCTTGATGTAGCGACCCTTGGCGGCGGACGGCTTCAGGCGGAGGATCTCCTCCAGCGCGGCGCCGTAGTTCTCCACCAGCTGGGTGTCGTCGAAGGACGACTTGCCGATGATGAAGTGCAGGTTCGCGTGCTTGTCGACACGGAACTCGATCTTGCCGCCCTTGATCTCGGTGACGGCCTTGGTGACGTCCGGGGTCACGGTGCCGGTCTTCGGGTTCGGCATCAGACCACGGGGACCGAGCACGCGGCCGAGGCGGCCGACCTTGCCCATGAGGTCCGGGGTGGCGACGACGGCGTCGAAGTCCAGACGGCCCTTCGACACCTCGTCGATCAGCTCGTCGGCGCCGACGATGTCGGCGCCCGCGGCACGCGCGGCCTCGGCACGGTCACCGGTCGCGAAGACCAGGACCCGGGCGGTCTTACCGGTGCCGTGCGGGAGGTTCACGGTGCCACGGACCATCTGGTCGGCCTTGCGCGGGTCGACACCCAGACGGAAGGCGACCTCGACGGTGCCGTCGAACTTGGTCGTGGACGTCTCCTTGGCGAGACGGACGGCCTCGAGCGGGGCGTACAGCTTCTCCCGGTCGATCTTGGCGTCCGCAGCGCGGAGAGACTTGCTGCGCTTGCTCACTGAAAGCTCCTGTGGATTGTCGAGGAGTCGTGGTCCGGGCCGAGCAGGCCCTTCCACACTTCTGCTTGGCTTACGGGGGTGGAGGTCAGCCCTCGACCGTGACGCCCATGGAACGGGCGGTGCCGGCGATGATCTTCTCGGCGGCGTCCAGGTCGTTGGCGTTGAGGTCGGGCATCTTGGTGGTGGCGATCTCACGGACCTGGTCACGCGTGATCTTCGCGACCTTGGTCTTGTGCGGCTCGCCGGAGCCCTTCTCCACGCCCGCGGCCTTGAGGATCATCTTCGCGGCCGGCGGGGTCTTGGTGATGAAGGTGAAGGAACGGTCCTCGTAGACCGTGATCTCCACCGGGATGACCCAACCGCGCTGCGACTCGGTCGCGGCGTTGTAGGCCTTGCAGAACTCCATGATGTTCACGCCGTGCTGACCCAGCGCGGGGCCGACCGGCGGGGCCGGGTTGGCGGCACCGGCCTGGATCTGGAGCTTGATGAGCCCCGTGACCTTCTTCTTCTTGGGAGGCATGGCTCTCCGGGTCCTTTCGATTCGGGTCCTGCCCACGTCATGGGGACAACCCGGACGCAGGCATACCGCACAACGATAACGGGTATAGATGCGCGGCCAAAAACCGCGCAGGTCAGGCGTACGCGCGAGCGTTCGCCTGACCTGCGCGGAAGCTGTGTGCCAGAAGAACTAGTTCTTCTGGATCTGGTCGAAGGAGAGCTCGACCGGCGTCTCGCGGCCGAAGATCTCCACCAGGCCCTTGACCTTCTTGGAGTCGGGGTTGATCTCGTTGATGGTCGCCTGCAGCGTGGCGAACGGGCCGTCGGTGACGGTGACCGAGTCGCCGACCTCGAAGTCCAGCACCTGGACCTCGACCTTGCGCTGCGGAGCCGGCTTGCCCTCGGCCTCGGCGGCCTCACGGGCGGCCTTCTCCTCGGCCTCCGGGGCGAGCATCTTGACGATCTCGTCCAGCGTCAGCGGGTACGGGTCGTAGGCGTTGCCCACGAAGCCGGTGACGCCGGGGGTGTTGCGGACGACGCCCCAGGACTCGTTCGTCAGGTCCATACGGACCAGCACGTAACCAGGGAGCTTGTTCTGCTTGATCGTCTTGCGGTCGCCGTTCTTGATCTGGACGACCTCTTCCTGCGGCACCTCGGCCTGGAAGATGTAGTCCTCGACGTTCAGCGAGACGGCGCGCTGCTCCAGGTTGGTCTTCACCCGGTTCTCGTAGCCGGCGTACGTGTGGATGACGTACCACTCGCCGGGCAGCGTCCGCAGTTCCTCACGGAGCTTCTCGACGGGGTCGCGGTCGTCCTCGGGCTCCTCGGCCACTTCCTCGGCCTCGGCCTCGGCGTCGTCCGGAGCGGTCTCGTCCGCGGCGCTCTCGTCCTCGGAGGTCTCGTCCGCGGAGGTGTCGGCAGCCTCGGCCTCGGCAGGGGCCTCGGTGTCCTCGACGTCCGCGCCCTCGACGGCGGCGAGCGCGTCCTCGGCGGACTCGGCCCCATCGCCGCGAGGCTCAACGGCGTCGTTCACGTTCGGGTCAGACACGGTGGCTGCTTCTTCCTGGATACAGAGGGGTGGAACACGCGAAAGGAGCGCCGAGTCCCTCGGCGCTCTTCGCTCTCGGCTCAGCCGAAGACGTACTTGGCGGCGTGGCTGAGGCCATAGTCGATCAGGGTGACCAGGCCGATCATCAGCACGACGAAGACGATCACGGCGGTCGTGTACGACGTCAGCTGGTTGCGGGTCGGCCAGACAACCTTGCGGAGTTCCGCGACGATCTGGCGGTAGAAGAGAGCGAGGCGCTTCAGCGGACCCTTCTTGGCCCGCTTGCCACCCTTGCGGGTCTTCTTCTGGGAATCCGGCGCTTCGTCCTCGGCATCAGGCATGTCGATGGAGCCCACGGCGTCCGTCACTCGTCCTCACCTGATTCCGGGTCGTGGCCGTGCCGCGCCCGGTCTGAGCCGCACGGCGGTGCATTGCTGTACGTACATGCGCACACATCCTGGCGAAGGTGTGTGTAGCAGGGCCGGAGGGACTTGAACCCCCAACCGCTGGTTTTGGAGACCAGTGCTCTACCAATTGAGCTACGACCCTTTGTGTGTCCCCCAACGTACCGCATCCGACCGGATGCTTGGTGTGCACCGGCTGAGCGCGGGCCGCTGAAGGCCAACGAGGTGAGAGTGTACGTGTTCCGGGCCCGGGCGTCGAACAGAAAGCACCCGTGAAGAGCCGTTCCGGCGGAAGACGGCCGGAACCGTGGCGGAAGATCGACCCGGCCACGGGGCCCCGGCCGGGTCGATCCGGACTGGTGTTCAGTGGTTTGCCCGGTCCTGTTCAGTCTGTGAAACCCCCGTGCCGCGTGGGTTTCCGGTCTGAAACGATGGACCCCATGAGCGCTGCAACCCCTCCCACCGAGCGCCGGGTCTCCGCCCGAGTCGGCGCGATCTCCGAGTCCGCCACTCTCGCCGTGGACGCCAAGGCCAAGGCCCTCAAGGCCGCCGGGCGACCGGTGATCGGCTTCGGCGCCGGTGAGCCCGACTTCCCGACGCCGGACTACATCGTCGAGGCCGCGATCGAGGCCTGCAAGAACCCCAAGTTCCACCGCTACACGCCGGCCGGCGGTCTGCCCGAGCTGAAGGCCGCGATCGCCGCCAAGACGCTGCGCGACTCCGGCTACGAGGTCGACCCCTCCCAGATCCTGGTGACCAACGGCGGCAAG
Organism: Streptomyces griseoloalbus; assembly: GCA_014650015.1. Taxonomy (GTDB): domain Bacteria; phylum Actinomycetota; class Actinomycetes; order Streptomycetales; family Streptomycetaceae; genus Streptomyces; species Streptomyces griseoloalbus. The sequence goes on along the minus strand of BMUD01000027.1, from coordinate 17,009 downwards.
CAGGCCATCTACGAGGCCTTCGCCGCGATCCTCGACCCGGGCGACGAGGTCATCGTGCCGGCGCCGTACTGGACGACGTACCCGGAGTCGATCCGGCTGGCCGGCGGTGTCCCGGTCGATGTCGTGGCCGACGAGTCGACCGGCTACCGCGTGAGCGTGGAGCAGCTGGAGGCGGCCCGCACCGAGAAGACGAAGGTCGTCCTGTTCGTCTCCCCGTCGAACCCGACCGGCGCCGTCTACAGCGAGGCGGAGACCGAGGCGATCGGCCGCTGGGCCGCCGAGCACGGTCTGTGGGTGCTGACGGACGAGATCTACGAGCACCTGGTCTACGGCGACGCCGTGTCCGTGTCCCTGCCCGCCCTCCTGCCCGAGCTGCGCGACAAGTGCATCGTGGTCAACGGTGTCGCGAAGACGTACGCGATGACCGGCTGGCGGGTCGGCTGGATCGTCGGTCCGAAGGACGTGGTGAAGGCCGCGACCAACCTGCAGTCGCACGCCACGTCGAACGTCTCCAACGTCGCCCAGGCGGCCGCGCTCGCCGCCGTCTCCGGCGACCTGGAGGCGGTCACCACGATGCGCGAGGCGTTCGACCGGCGGCGCAGGACCATCGTGCGGATGCTCAACGAGATCGACGGCGTGGTCTGCCCGGAGCCCGAGGGCGCGTTCTACGCCTACCCCTCGGTGAAGGCGCTGATCGGCAAGGAGATCCGGGGCAAGCGACCGCAGGACTCGGTCGAGCTGGCCGCGCTCATCCTGGAGGAGGCCGAGGTCGCCGTGGTGCCCGGTGAGGCGTTCGGCACTCCCGGTTACCTGCGGCTGTCGTACGCGCTGGGCGACGAGGACCTCGTCGAGGGCGTGAGCCGGATCCAGAAGCTGCTCGCGGAGGCGCGGGACTGACGTCGTCCTTCCGCTGCTGGGGCGCCCGGGTTTCCTCCCGGGCGCCCCATTCGTTTGTGCGAGCAAGACCACGAAAGGGGAAAGCGCTACCGGGACGGCCGGGGCATACGGCAGGATCACGGAATGGAGCGTGTACGTGATGTCTCTGAGCTGCCGAAGGCCCATCTCCACCTGCACTTCACCGGGTCCATGCGCCCCGCCACCCTGCTGGAGCTGGCCGACAAGTACGGGGTCCGCCTGCCCGAGGCGCTGACCGACGCGCTGACCGGTGGGGAGTCGCCGAGACTGCGCGCCACGGACGAGCGGGGCTGGTTCCGCTTCCAGCGGCTGTACGACGCGGCCCGCTCGTGTCTGCGGGAGCCCGAGGACATCCAGCGGCTGGTGCGCGAGGCGGCCGAGGAGGATGTGCGGGACGGCTCCGGCTGGCTGGAGATCCAGGTGGACCCGACGTCTTACGCGCCGCGGCTGGGCGGGCTGATCCCGGCGCTGGAGATCATCCTGGACGCGGTGGAGTCGGCGAGGCGGGACACGGGGATCGGGATGCGGGTGCTGGTGGCCGCCAACCGGATGAAGCACCCCCTGGACGCGCGCACGCTGGCCCGGCTTGCGGTGCGCTACGCGGACCGGGGGATCGTCGGGTTCGGGCTCTCCAACGACGAGCGGCGCGGGATGGCCCGCGACTTCGACCGGGCGTTCGCCATCGCCCGGGACGGAGGGCTGCTGTCCGCGCCGCACGGCGGCGAACTGGCGGGGCCGGCCTCGGTCCGTGACTGCCTGGACGACCTGGAGGCGGACCGGATCGGGCACGGCGTGCGGGCGGCGGAGGACCCGCGACTGCTGAAGCGGCTCGCGGACCGGCAGGTGACCTGTGAGGTGTGCCCGGCGTCGAACGTGGCGCTGGGGGTCTACGAGAAGCCCGAGGACGTGCCGCTGCGGACGCTGTTCGAGGCGGGGGTGCCGTTGGCGCTGGGTGCCGACGATCCGCTGCTGTTCGGCTCGCGGCTGGCGGCGCAGTACGAGTTCGCGCGGCTCCACCACGGTTTCACGGACGCGGAACTGGCCGAGCTGGCCCGGCAGTCGGTACGGGGATCGGCGGCACCCGAGGACGTGAAGGCGAAGCTGCTGTCGGGCGTGGACGACTGGCTCGGTGCCCCGGTCGCTTGAAGCGGGCGTAGGGCGGAGGGGCTCGAAGCGGACCATGCCCTCGTGGGGGTGCCCGCCGCCGGGCTGCCGCGTCGGGCCCTGGAGGCCCGACACCAGGGCCGATTGCCCCTTCGCGACGCCCTTCCGGCGCGGCGCGGCCCCCAGCCGGCCGCGTACGCGAGGGACATGGCCGCCTCGGCGAAGACGTCCCGGCTGCCGAAGAGGAAGAACGTGCGGGCGTGGGTGGCGTGCCGCGGCTCGTCCCGGAAGTCCGCGCCCCGAGCGACGGCGCCGGGCGGCGGAGTCCCGTTGCGTGCGCGCCTCGTCGGCGCGGACGGAGAGGGGGGTGCCCGGACCCAGCGAGCGGCGCGGTTCCGGCCACTTGCTGTGAGCTGTGGCGCAGCGGGTGCCGGGGGTGCACGACGCGTGCTCGCGCCGGCCCGTCCGGGGGCGGAACCGGCGCGGTCTCCGGTGCATGGGGTCCACCTCACACACGCGGCATCGCGGGCGCGGGTGCCGGACGGCAACGGAGATTCGGCCGCGGCTCCGGGCCGCGGCTCCGGGCCGCGGCTCCGGGCTCCGGCTCCGGGCTCCGGCTCCGGGCTCCGGCTCCGGGCTCCGGCTCCGGGCTCCGGCTCCGGGCTGCGGCTGCGGGCTCCGGGCTCCGGCTCCGGCCGCTACAGGCTCACGCCCACCGTGACCGGCTCGTTGACCAGCGTGATGCCGAAGGTTTCGCGCACGCCGGCGACGACCTCGCGGGCGAGGGCGAGCAGGTCCTCGGTGGTCGCCTCGCCGCGGTTGGTGAGGGCGAGGGTGTGCTTGGTGGAGATACGGGCCGGACCCTGGCCGTAGCCCTTGGTGAAACCGGCCTTGTCGATCAGCCAGGCCGCGGAGGTCTTGGTGTGGCCCTCCCCCGCGGGGTACGCGGGGGGCTCCGCGCCGTCACCGAGCCGCTCCCGCACGCGCGCCTGGAAGGCCGCGAAGTCCCCGTCCGTGAGGATCGGGTTGGTGAAGAAGGAGCCGGCCGACCAGGTGTCGTGGTCCTCGGGGTCCAGGACCATGCCCTTGCCCGCACGGAGTTTCAGCACCGTCTCGCGGGCCGTGGCCAGCGGTACCCGGTCGCCGGGAGCGACACCGAGGACGCGGGCCGTCTCGGCGTACTTGACCGGACCGGAGAGGCCGCCCGCGTCCTCCAGGCCGAAGCGCACCCGCAGGACGACGTAGCGCTCGGGGTCGGCCTTGAAGCGGCTGTGGCGGTAGGAGAAGCCGCACTCCTCGTTGCTGAGGGTGACCGTCTCGCGGGCCCGGCGGTCGTAGGCGACGACCTCCGTGATGGTGGCGGAGACCTCCTGGCCGTACGCCCCGACGTTCTGGATCGGGGTGGCACCCGCCGAGCCGGGGATGCCGGCCAGGCACTCGACACCGGCCAGACCCGCCTCCACGGTGCGGGCGACGGCGTCGGTCCACACCTCTCCGGCCGCCAGTTCCAGTCGGGTGCCGTCCAGGGTGAAGCCCCGGGTGGCGATGACGAGGGCGGTGCCGTCGAAGCCCTTGTCTCCGATGACCAGGTTCGAGCCGCCGCCGATGATCAACAGGGGCGTACCGCTGTCGTCGGCGTCGCGGACGACAGCGATCACCTCGTCGTCCGTGGTGGCGGTGACCAGCCGGGTCGCGGGGCCGCCCAGCCGGAAGGTGGTCAGCGGGGCGAGAGGGGCGTCGTGGAGTTCCTGCACGGGCTCAAGACTACGAGACGGCACCGACAGCCCCCGCCCTCGGCCGGTGGGCCCCTGCCCGCTCAGCCCAGCCGGACGACCGCCCGCGCCATCCCCAGCACCTTCTGTCCGTCGCTGGTCGCCGTGAGGTCCACGCGGACCGTGTTGTCGTCGAGCTTGGCCGCGACCTTGCCGCTGACCTCGACGGTGGCGCCCCGGTCGTCGTTCGGGACGACGACCGGCCTGGTGAAGCGGACGCCGTACTCGACGACCGCGCCCGGGTCGCCGACCCAGTCGGTCACCACGCGGATCGCCTCGGCCATGGTGAACATGCCGTGCGCGATGACGTCGGGCAGGCCGACCTCCTTGGCGAACTTCTCGTTCCAGTGGATGGGGTTGAAGTCGCCGGAGGCGCCCGCGTACTGGACGAGGGTGGCCCGGGTCACGGGGAACGTCTGCGCGGGCAGCTCGGTGCCGACCTCGACGTCGGCGTAGGAGATCTTCGCCGTCATGGTGTTGCTCACGCCTCCTCGGCCGCGCGGGCCACCAGCTTGGTCCAGGCGGTCACGACGTGTTCGCCGTCCTGGTCGTGCACGTCACCGCGGATGTCCAGCACCTCGTTGCCCGCCATCGACCGGATCTTCTCGATGGTCGAGGTGACGGTGAGCCGGTCACCGGCGCGCACCGGCCGGTCGTAGGCGAACTTCTGGTCGCCGTGCACCACCCGGCTGTAGTCGAGGCCCAGCTGGGGGTCGGCGACGACCTGCCCGGCGGCCTTGAAGGTGATCGCGAACACGAAGGTCGGCGGGGCGATCACATCGGGATGGCCGAGCGCCTTGGCGGCCTCCGCGTCCGTGTACGCCGGGTTGGCGTCCCCCACCGCCTCGGCGAACTCACGGATCTTCTCCCGGCCCACCTCGTAGGGCTCGGTGGGCGGGTAGCTCCGCCCCACGAAGGACTGGTCGAGCGCCATGCGCGCGGCACCTCCTGTGTCTGACTGCGGCCGGCCGGTCCTGGCCCTGGCCGGCCGATGGGGAAACGACACGAGGCCGCCCCCCGAGTGGGGGGACGGCCTCGTGTACGAGCCTGTTTTATCGCGTTTCGCGGTGCGCGGTGTGCGCATTGCAACGCGGGCAGTGCTTCTTCATCTCAAGACGGTCCGGGTTGTTACGCCGGTTCTTCTTGGTGATGTAGTTCCGCTCCTTGCACTCCACGCAGGCCAGCGTGATCTTCGGGCGGACGTCGGTGGCAGCCACGTGAGTGCTCCTTGACGAACGGATTGACTGTATTTACGCAAGAAGAGTAGCCGATCGAAGGACCGACCCCGCAATCGGCTACTGTCTGTAGCGGTGACCGGACTTGAACCGGTGACACAGCGATTATGAGCCGCTTGCTCTACCGACTGAGCTACACCGCTTTGATGCGATCGGGTCCCGCCTCGCGACGGGAACCTCACACACCAGAGCCCCAAAACGGAATCGAACCGTTGACCTTCTCCTTACCATGGAGACGCTCTGCCGACTGAGCTATTGGGGCGAGCGATGAAGACATTACACGGTCCGCCGCCGTTCGCCCAAATCCGTTTCGGACCCCCTGTCACGCCCTGAGACGGACGCCCGCGGCGGACCACGCCGGTACGACTATTGCGCTCATCCCGGCGAGGGGCGGGTGGTCGTCCTAGGCTCGACTCACTCTGCGTGATCTTGTCTCAGCGTGACGTGCGTCCTCGTGCGCAGCCCGAGCCCCAGGAGCGCGATGCCCGACAGCCGGCCGCAGCCACCGCCCCACTCGTGGTCGTCGCCCTCGGGCCCGGCCGATCCGGCCCCGCTCCTCTTGTGCGGGGCGCGACTCACCGACGGCCGGACCGTGGACGTACGGCTTGGCGGCCGGCGCATCGAGGCGGTCGGTACGGCCGGCAGCCTCGCGGCGGACGGCACGCGCGCGTGCGGCACCCGCCGCATCGACCTCAGCGGCTATCTGCTCCTGCCGGCCCCCGCCGAGCCCCACGCCCACGCGGACACTGCCCTGTCCGCCGACGACGGCGGCCCGCCCTCGTACGACCCCCGGGACGTCCAGCGCCGCGCGACCGAGGCGGCCCTGCTCCAGCTCGGGCACGGCGCGACGGCGCTGCGGGCCCATGTGCGCGTGGGCGACGTGGCCGGCCTCGGCGCGCTGACCGCCGTGCTGCGGACGGCGCGTCTGCTGCGCGGGCTGACCGAAATGACGACGGTGGCCATGCCCCGGGTGCTGACCGGGACGGCCGGGGCGGACGGGCTCGCGCTGCTGCGGGACGCGGTGAAGATGGGCGCGACGGCGGTGGGCGGCTGTCCGGATCTCGATCCCGATCCCACGGGATATGTGGAGGCCGTCCTGGAGGTCGCCGCCGAACACGGATGCCCCGTCGACCTGCACACGGACGCCGCCGACCCCACCCGCCTGGCCCGGTTCGCCGCCATGGCGGGCGGGCTGCGGCCGGGGGTGACCCTCGGCCCGTGCGGGGGTCTCGCCCGGTGGCCGGCCGAGGTGGCCGGACGGACCGCGGACCGGCTCGCGGCGGCCGGGGTGACGGTGGTGTGCCTGCCGCAGGGCGGCTGCGGCGCCGCGGACGGCCGGGGCGCGGCGCCGGTACGGCTGTTGCGCTCGGCGGGTGTGCGGGTGACCGCCGGCAGCGGTGCCCTGCGGGACGTGTCCAACCCCGTGGGCCGCGGCGACCCACTGGAGGCGGCCTACCTGCTGGCCTCGTGCCACGGACTCTCCGCCGGGGACGCCTACGCCGCGGTGAGCACGGCGGCGCGGGCGGCCCTGGGGCTCCCCGAGGTGCGCGTGGAGGCGGGTTTCCCGGCCGAACTGCTGGCGGTGCGTGGCGACAGGCTCTCGGAGGCCCTGTCGCCGGCGTACAGCCGTGTCGTGGTGCACGGGGGGCGGGTGGTGGCGCGGACGAGTGCGGTGCGGGAGTACTGCGGTTCGGCGGCGACCGGGGAATTGGGGCTGCCGCGGCAGGGGCGGGCCGAGACGCCGTGAACGCGCCTCGGCGTGGTGCTGGGCGGGGCGCTGTGCGGGGTGGGCGCCGGACCGGGCAGCGGGGCGCTGTGCGGGGCGCGCGGCGTCGTGGGAGTTGTGCGGCGGATGCGGTCGTCCCGGCGTACGGTCGGAGGCATGCGCATTGTCATCGCTGGTGGTCATGGTCAGATCGCGTTGCGGCTGGAGCGACTGCTCGCCGCGCGCGGGGACGAGGCGGCGGGCATCATCCGCAAACCCGAACAGGCCGACGAGCTGCGGCAACTGGGTGCCGAACCGGTCGTGCTCGACCTGGAGTCGGCGTCGGTGGAAGAGGTGGCGGAGCGGCTGGAGGGCGCGGACGCGGCGGTGTTCGCGGCCGGCGCGGGACCGGGCAGCGGGGCGGGCCGCAAGGAGACGGTCGACAAGGCGGCGGCGGTGCTCTTCGCCGACGCGGCCGTCCGGGCGGGCGTACGGCGTTTCGTGGTCGTGTCCTCCATGGGAGCGGACCCGGCGCACGAAGGCGACGAGATCTTCGACGTGTACCTGCGCGCCAAGGGCGAGGCGGACGCGTACGTACGCGGCCAGGACGCCCTGGACTGGACGATCCTGCGGCCCGGTCAGCTCACCAACGACGCCGGCACCGGCCTGGTCCGCCTGGAGGCCCACACGGGCCGCGGCCCCATCCCGCGCGACGACGTGGCCGCCGTGCTGGCGGAACTGGTGGACACCCCCGCGACGGCCGGCCTGACCCTGGAACTGATCAGCGGACCCGCACCGGTGTCGGTGGCCGTGAAGTCGGTGGCCGGCAACTGAGCGGGCCTGCGTCCGGACCGGCGGGCGGGTGCGGGCAACCGGGCCGAACTCCGGTCGGTCCGGCGAGCGGCCGGACCACGCGGCGTCAGAACAGGGGCATCTGCCCGGGGAATTCCGGCACCACGTAGCCGTCCAACGAGGGTTGTTCCGCACCGAGTAGGGCCTGCCTGCGCGACCCCGGGCACGAGGTGAGTTCCCCGCTCCCCCGGGCGCCGGGCGGATCGTGCCGTGCGTACCGCCCGGCGACGACGGCGATCTCTCGACGGCACTCGGGACAGGGGCGGCGACGGGGTGACATGGAGCCAGTGTGCCCCGGGGCCCTTGTTCACGAAACGAAGCGAGCGAAGACATGAAGAGACCCCCTCCGGTCTGCGTTTCCGCAGTCCGGAGGGGGTCTTCCCCAGTGTGGCGGCGCCAGGATTCGAACCTGGGAAGGCTGAGCCACACCGCCGGGGTTGCTGCCCTCGAACCGCCTTTCGGCGGCGCTCCGTGGCAACGACGTAAACAATACCCGATGGACAGGGGTGCTTCGCCACCCGATTGATCGCCACCCGGAGGCCCGGGGGGTGACTAGGCTGGTCCGGATGCGGCCCGGGACCCATCGCGGGCGGGGGCCGCCTCACGTACACCGCGCATCCGGTGCGCAGCCCGACACGCACCCCGATACAAGGAGCCACAGGACATGGCCGACTCCAGTTTCGACATCGTCTCGAAGGTCGAGCGGCAGGAGGTCGACAACGCCCTCAACCAGACCGCCAAGGAGATCTCGCAGCGCTACGACTTCAAGGGCGTGGGTGCCTCGATCTCGTGGTCCGGGGAGAAGATCCTCATGGAGGCGAACTCCGAGGACCGGGTGAAGGCTGTCCTCGACGTCTTCCAGTCCAAGCTGATCAAGCGGGGCATCTCGCTGAAGGCCCTGGACGCGGGCGAGCCCCAGCTCTCGGGCAAGGAGTACAAGATCTTCGCGTCGATCGAGGAGGGCATCTCCCAGGACAACGCGAAGAAGGTGGCGAAGATCATCCGCGATGAGGGCCCGAAGGGCGTGAAGGCCCAGGTGCAGGGCGATGAGCTGCGGGTCAGCTCCAAGAGCCGCGACGATCTCCAGACCGTCATCGCGCTGCTCAAGGGCAAGGATTTCGACTTCGCGCTGCAGTTCGTGAACTACCGCTGACCCGAGCGGCTGACCTGCACTATCGGGAAACGATCTTGGCGGGAGGGCACAACGCGGGCACATCGCCGAGGACCGCCTCCACGGCCGCCCGCGTCGTGTCCTCATCGTCGGGCCACAGATGGGTGTAGATGTCGAGCGTGATCGACGGCTTCGAGTGGCCGAGCCGCCGCTGAACCGTCTTCACGCTCTCCCGGTTCTTGATCAGCGCCGAGGCGTAGAAGTGCCGCAGGTCGTGCATGCTCGCCCCGTCCAGCACCCGGACGAGCGCGGGCTCCTCCCCCTTCGGCCGGCCTCGCTGCACCCAGCTCGCGTAAGCCTCGGCGTACGCCTTGCTGAGGGCCTCGTTCGCCCGCTCCTCCATACGTGACCAGACGTGCGACCAGTTGGCCCGCTTCAGGACGTCGCCCCGCTCAGTGGAGAACAGCATGCGGGCCGTCCTGCGCTTCGGCTTCCGCGGATCGGTCCGGTCCTCGATGTCGACCGAGGCCGCCGGGTACTGCTGCAGGTGCGCGGCGAGCGCGTCGACCGCCAGACCGACCAGGGGCACGGTGCGGTAGCTCTCGTGCGTCTTGGGCTCGCCGAGGTACGGCTCGGGCGTCTCGCCCGGGTCGCCGTCGACGTCCTTGTCCGGCGTGACCAGCTGCTGCCGCACGGCCACCTCGCGCCGCAGGAAGTCGATGCAGTCGACCTCGAGGCCGAACACCTCGCCCTGTCGGAGTCCGGAGGCGACGGCGAGCAGGATCATCGCGCGGTACCGCGGCGGGGCCGCCTCGATCAGCGCGTGGACGGCGTCCTTGTGCAGGGGCACGATCTCCGGGCGCCGGATGTCCGGAAGCTTGATGCCGGCGCACGGGTTGATGGCGATCGTCCGGTCCCGTACGGCGGTGTGCATCACGGAGACCAGGTAGGAGAAGGTGACCCGCAGGGTGGTCGGGGCGAGGGCCTGTGACCGGTCCTTGACCCACGCCTGCACCTCCGACGGCCGGATGGACACGATCGGCCGGTCCCCGAACGTCGGGTAGATGTGCAGCCGCAGCGCCCGCTCGACCCGGGAGGACGTGCCGCCGCGATGGACGGCCGTGGTGCGCCACCGTTCGGCGACCGCGCGGAAGCTCTCCTTGCCGGCCGCCGGGTCGACGTACAGGCCGCGGGCAAGGTCCGCCTCGATCGTCGCCGCCCGGGTGTCGGCCTGGCTGCGCTTGGCGAAGTTCTCCTTCTGCTGCTCGCCGGCCGCGTCGCGCCAACGGACCTGCCAGCGCTTCCCCGTGCCGTGGTCCTTGCTGGGCACCAGGGCGCGGGTCTTGCTGGAGTGCTCGGGGCAGGGATCGGCGCCCTTCTTCGGGCGGGAGAGGTGCCACCGGTCGTAGACGCTAGCCATCGGTGGACTCCGCCTCGTCGATCCAAGCGGAAAGCTCAGCGCTGAGTTCGCGCGTGATGTGTCCTTGGCGAGCCTGACGCTCTTCGATGGGCAGGTCTCCCAGCTGCCGAACGCGTTCGTCGCGCTCCTGCGTGAGGCTGTGCCCCCAGCGGCTTCGAGCGGCCGTAATGACGTCCTGAACAGGCAGGTTCAGGCGCTTCGCCAGTGCTGCGTCCGCTTGCGCCGGCGTGCCGTGCAACGCGGTTCGGACGTCTTCGCTTCCATCGACACGCACCCACGTCTTCTCGCCAACCAACCAGGCCCGGAGCTGATCACGCGTCACCGTAATGGCGTGCTGGGGAAAGTCGGACCGCGGTGTCAGCAACACGTCGCCGTCTCCTGCGAACAGCTCGGGCAACGGCGCATCAAGCACCTCCCCGAGGACGATCAGTGCGCCGAGATCGAGCGTCTCGCGTCGACCGCTCTCTAGATCCGCAATGTGCGCTCGCTTCCAGGTGAGCCCCCGGGAAGAGAGCTGTGCCGCTGCGACGTCCTGAGTCCAGCGCTTGGACTTCCGTAGACCCCGGAGGTTGGCCCCTACGACCGCCCCCACTGTGGGCGGCGGTTGCTCTTCGCGCTCCGTCTCCATGGCCGTCAGAGTCGCACAGTTGCCGTGGGTTCACAACACACACGACTTCTCTCGTGTGGGTTGACACCACGATCGACGCCCCTCACTCTTGAGACACGGTTCGTGGGACGACCCCACGAACGATGATCGCCCGCTGCACTGCGGCTCGGAATGAGGATGATCACGGATGCGATCGACTTCCCCGTCTGAAGCGCGTCGCCCCCTGGCTACGCCTGAGCAGATCGCCGAGTACTGCGGGGTACCGCTCGGCACCGTCTACCAGTGGTCCAGCCGTGGCGGCGGCCCGAAGTTCATCAAGGTCGGCCGGCACCTCCGGGCCCGCTGGTCCGACGTCGAGCAGTGGCTCGACTCCCAGACGATCGCCGCATGAAGGCGGCCCCCAGCAGGTGCGCCAACACCTGTGGTCCGGGGGCCAGAAGCACCAGCCATCCATCCCTGAACAGCCGAACGGCGGCGCGGGCCGTGAACCCGTTGCGCCGCCGTCGAAAGGAGCTTCACGTGAAGCGTACGACCCTTCGTGGACAGGACGCCAGTAGCCCCGCCATCGCCTCCGCCCTGGAGCCGACCGGCCGGCCGCACCCGCTGATCCCCGAGCAGCCCCGCCAGCACCCCGTGCCGAGCACCACCGAGGTCGCCACCGCCCTGATCACCAAGGCCGTCAGCGAACGGCTCACCGGACTCACCACGCACCCGCGGGACATCGCCGAGCAGCTGCACCAGGCCGTGGACGACGCCTCCGCCGAGCACCTCGCCCGGCCGGACGTCGGCGGCTTCCCCATCGAGGAGGCCCGCGGTCACGAGGCGTTCAGCACCGCCGGCTACGCGATCCGGCGGGCGCTGGACCTCTCGGCCAACCCGCGGGAGACCGCCGCCGCGCTGCGGACGATGCTCGACATGCTCGCCCACGAGGCCGGCGCGTGACCGGTCGTACGACGGCCGCCCCCAGTGCCACGGTGCTGGGGGCCCTGGCCGTCGACCCCACGGACGTCGTCGCCCTCTGGGCAGAGGCCCGCTGCCGGTTCCTCGCCGAGGACTTCCCGCCGTACGGATCGCCCGCCTGGCTCGCGCTTCACCCGGACGACCCGCGCCGGTTCGCCGCCGTCATCGACGCCGCCGAGAAGTGGCGGAAGTACGGGGACGAGGAGGGGCTCCTCCAGTGGTTCCGCGAAGCCTCGCAGCCGCGCGAACCGCTCACTTCTCGCCGGACCCGTGCCGAACTGGACGCCGCGTGGCTCCGCGTCCGCGAGCAGGCCGCCGAGATGTGGGCGCGCGAGAGAGACCAGATCAGCAACCAATCCCGGTGGCCGAAGGTCACCGTCCCCGGTCGGGAGAACCGCACTTGACCACGCACCGCCGACCTGGAGAGTGGCCCGCAGGCACTGGCCCGCGGGCCCTCGCCCATGTCCCCAACCAACCGCCCCCACTGGTGCAGGACGAGCCCTTGCACCTTCCGGCGCCGAACAACCCCATGGCCGTGGCTCGGGCGCTACTGCCCGCATGGCAGGACCACGGCACGTACACCCTGAGGCACTGGCGTGGTGCGTGGATGCGGTGGCGTGGCCCGCACTGGGACGAGGACGACGCCGCTGCGATGCGCGCCGATCTGTACCCCCGTGTCGAGCACGCCACGTACACGACGGTGGACCGCAACGGTCAGGAGAAGATCGCCGATTGGGCGCCGACCTCGGCGAAGATCGCCAACCTCCTGGAAGCCATGGCGGCGATCGTGCACCTGCCCGCGGACACGGAACCGCCGGCCTGGCTGGCGGCACCCGACCGCGAGCGGCGCACCGTCGTGGCCTGTGAAAACGGCCTGCTCGACGTCACGACACGCCAACTGCACCCGCTCACCCCGATGTTCTTCAACCGGGTGTCGGTGCCGTTCGGCTACGCGCCCGAGGCGCCCGCCCCGGCCCGGTGGCTCGGTTTCCTGAACTCCATCTGGCCCGACGACCCCGAGGCGATCCAGGCCCTCCAGGAGTGGTTCGGATACGTCATCAGCGGGCGCACCGACCTCCAGAAGATGCTCCTGATCGTCGGCCCGATGCGGTCCGGGAAGGGCACGATCGCGCGCACCCTGACGGCGTTGGTGGGCAAGCGCAACATGTCCGGGCCCACGATGGGCAGCCTGGCCACGAACTTCGGACTGGCGGACCTCATCGACAAGTCCCTGGCTGTCGTCGCTGACGCTCGCCTCCCCCGGCAGGGTGCCGAGACCATCGTGGAACGGTTGCTCACGGTCTCCGGCGAGGACACCGTGACCGTGGACCGGAAGCACCGCGAACCGTGGGTCGGCCGCCTCGGCGCCCGCTTCATGCTGCTGTCCAACGAACTGCCGGCGTTCCGCGACTCCTCCGGCGCCATCGCCTCCCGGCTGCTCATCCTGACCATGACGATCAGCAACCTCGGCCGCGAGGACACGACCCTTGAACGTGACCTCGCCCGGGAGCTGCCCGGCATCCTGAACTGGGCTCTTGACGGCTTGGACCGACTCAACCAGCGGGGCCGTCTCGTCGAACCAGTCTCGTCTGCGGAAGCCGTGGCCCTGCTCGCCGCGAGCACCAGCCCTATCCGGGCATTCCTCGGGGACTGGTGTCAGCTCGACCCCGAGGCCAGCACGCCCAAGGACGAGCTGTACGAGGCGTGGCGGCGCTGGTGCCGTACCGAGGGACGCGACCACCCGGGCACCAAGCCGACATTCAGCCGGGATCTGTTCGCGGCCGGCGTCGGCATCAAGGAAGCCAAGATCCGCATCGGTGGTGTCCGGACGCCGTCGTACCTCGGGGTGCGGCTCGATGCTCCGGCGCCCGGTCCGGGGTGGTCCGGGTGATGGTCCGGGTCCGGTCCGGGCGGGTGGCCTCGGGAAACCACAGGTCATCCCGCCCGGTCCGGGTGGTCCAGGCAGATCGGCGGAACTTTTCCCCCTCAGTACGTGCGTGCGCACGTGGGGGGCTTTCTCAAATCACCCGGACCACCCGGACCACCCGGACCAGCACCCCTCTCACCAGCACAAACATCACGCCGAACGGGTGACAACCACCCGGACCACACCCGGACCACACCCGGACCACCCGTCACATCCGAAGCGGAGCCCCACATGCCGAAGCCCTCCGAGAACCCCGCCCACGTCCGCACCTTCGATCACACCCGGCTCGCCCACCTGCCCGAGTACAACCAGGCCGCCCACGCCCTCAACCAGCTCATCCAGGCGATCACCCGCGAGGACATCGACATGAGCCAGGCCGACTGGCTCACCGCCGTACGCGACATGGCCGCCGCCATCCCCTTCACCGACATGTGCAACAACTGCCGCAACCTCGACGTGCCGGCGGTCCCCGCCAAGACCGAACTCAGCTCTGACGGCTGGCTCGTGGGCGCCTACCAGTGCCACCACTGCGGCTACCGCTGGACCTGCGGATGGTCCACCAGCACCCCCGACTACCTGTGAAAGGGACCGCCATGACCGAACCCACATCCCACGTCGAACAGCAGATACAGGCCCGCATCACCGCCGCACGCATCCGCATCCAGGCCGCGAAGAAGCGCCGCGCCGCCCTCACCGCCGCCCGCCGCCGAGGACTCGCGCACCGCCACGCCCAGAAGCTCCGCAACCAAGCCGCCAGACGCGACACCGAACAGCCCCCCACCACCCCCTGACCGCCGCCGGCATCCGGTTCCGCAGCCCCCGCGCATCACGCGCGCGTGGGAACACCAACACCCCAGCTCAGAGGCACACATGCGACTCCAGCCCGCACAACTCCAGTACAACCACCGTGTGATCACGGAGGCCCGTAAGCGCGGCTTCACTGCCTTCACCCCCGATCGCGAGAACCAGCGCGGTGACGACCCCTCGCTGATCCTGGTCCGCGGCCCCCGCGTGATCATGCTGTGGCTGCGTATGGGCCGCCGTAAGCCGCTCCCGCAGGTAGACCGGAACACGGAGGCCGGCCGCGAGGCGTACGCGTTCTGGCCCGCGGACTGGCCGCTGCTCGTGCGGGTGCTGCTGCGGGAGCCTGATCAGGTCGTGGTGCCCCTCGCGGCCCGCCAGGCGCAGGACGGACCCGACGATGGCGATGCAGCCTGATCCGGGTGTCGCCCGGCTGCTGCGGCCGGACGGCTCCGTCATGGTCCCCCCGTCGGTCGCGAGCGAGGTACTGCGGGCCCTGATGCGCGACCTGCTCGACCGTACGCGGGCCGACGGGGGCGAGCTGTCCCCGGAGGCCCGCCGCGTCCTCCACGCGCTGCACGCCGCCGCCGTCCGCGGTGAACCCCACCCGCCGGCCGGTTCCAGCGGCGGAACCCCCCAGCAGCCGGCCGCCACAGTGGAACTGACCGCGGCCGAGGCCGCACATGCCATGAGGTGCAGCCCCTCGTACGCGCGTCGCCTGGCCCGATCGGGCCGTGTGCGGGCCCGCCGCGCCGGCCCGGTCTGGCTCATCGACAGTGCGTCCCTGGACGCCTACCGAACCGGGAGCACCCCACCATGAAGAAGATCACCGCACCCGCCGGGCCCGTCGTCCACGGCCCGGAGAACACCCTCCACGGACCCGCTGCCCTGTGGTGGGTCAACGGCGAGATCTACACCGACGACGCCGAGGCCATCGCCCGCTTCACCGACCTCGGATATCCCATGGAGGACGTCGCCGAGGCCCCCGCCGACTACCTCACCGCCGTGGAGTGGATGAAGGAGAAGGCCGACCGGGACGGCTACCGCCCGGCGGTGGCCACGCAGGACGCCCTCGACCCCAACCGCCGCAACTACTGACCGGGAGCCCCCTCTCATGAACCTCACCGCCCTTTCCCAGCGCTACCTCGCCACCGCATCCGACGCCCTCGACCACGCCCGGCAGATCACCACCACGGTTCTGCCGCAGGCACAGCAGCAGGTTGCCGAGGCCGCCCGCCTGGCGCAGAACTTCACCGACCCGAACCTCTCCCCGGAGGGGCTGGAGGCCCGCCGGCGGGAACTCGCCCAGCAGGCGCGGCAGCTCGGCGCCACCCTGGCCGACGCGCTCGGACGCGAGGTGCAGCGCGCCGCCTTGGTGGCCCGCGACGCAGCCGACCGGCACACCGCGGCGGGCGACACCAACGAGCAGCTCCTCGCCGAGCTGCGACTGTCCCGCGCGTGGGAGCGGGCGCGCGCCCAGCTCGACGCCGGTGCCGCCCTGTCGGAGGTCATCGAGAGCGCCGACGTCGACACCCTGCGGGCCCTGCGGACCGAGTACCCGGCGTACCTGCGGGCCCAGGACAAGCGCCGCGGCCTGGACCGCGCCCAGGGCGACCAGACGGACCCGACGGCCGCCATACGGGCCGTGGACGAGGCTCTGGTGCCGCTGCTGCCGGGCGAGGCCGGGAAGGCGCTCGCCGCGAAGCTGGCCACGGACAGCGCCCTGACTGCCACCCAGCAGGCCCTGGACGGGATGCGGCTCACCGGATCGGGCTCGGCGTCCCCGCAGAACACCATCGCCGCGGCGTACGCGGCGAACGACGCCGCCCGCGCGACCGCCCCCGCTGCTGCCTGACCCCAGACGCACCCGCGCCCGGCTCCTCCACCACGGGGCCGGGCGCCGTCGTTCCTACGGATTAGACATCCGCTGATCGTGACATCTTCGCAGCGTAGGGGAGGGGTGCTCACGTGGTGGTCACCCGCACGGGTCCCTATCCGGCGTCGTGCGGCTGTCCCACGCAGGTGCCGCGGCCCTGTACGGTCCACACCGCGCCCTCGTCGACGAGTACGGCGATCGCCCGGCGTACCGTCGAACGGGCCAGGCCGTACTCCTGCACCAGACGGTTCTCCGAGGGGATCGGCCGGCCTTCCGCCCAGTCGCCGCGGGCAATGCGCGCCTTCAGGATCTCGGCGAGCTGCCGGTACGGCGTCACCGGGCCCTCGTGGTCGATCTCGGCATCCGGGTCTGTGGCCATGATCCGAAGCTAGGCAGCGGGCCACGTAGCGGCATCTTGGGATGCGTCTCGATACGTATCGAGACAGGGCGAGACAGGGCGATACAAGTAGGGCTACGCTGCGGAAACGACAGACCCCCACGCCGTGCGACCGGCCGGGGGCGTGGCCACCGCTTCAAGGGAGCGACGACATGGCAGAGACTACGCAGTCCGCCCGGAACAGCGACACCCCACCATCGCCGGACGCCCGGCAGCAGGTGCTGGCGGCCATCATCCTGCCGCCCCTGGACGGGCTCGCCGAGGCACAGGTCCGCGGAATGACATGCGTGTGGGACGGCATCGCCCTCACCCCCGCGACCGCCGTCG
>BMUD01000026.1 GCA_014650015.1 Streptomyces griseoloalbus | reverse complement strand
TCCCGTCGAGCTGTTCGGCGGGGTGCGCTTCCCCGCCATCGGCGAACTGCCGTATCTGCTGACCCTCGCGGGCCACGGCTTCTACTGGTTCCGGCTCCGCAAGGACGCCGCGTAGAACCCGGGGCGGGGCGGTTTCTCCCGCTCCGCCCGGGGCACGCATCAGTAACACCCCGCCCACCGGCGGCGCCCCCCGGGCGGGCCGAAAAGGGGAAAGGACGCGACGCCATGTCGGAAGCCGTCACACGCACCGTCACGACACCGCCCGGTCTCCTTGCGTCACTGGATCCGCTGCTGAGGGAGTGGCTGCCGCGGCAGCGCTGGTTCGCGGGCAAGGGCCGCCCGGTCACCGGGTTCGCCCTGGTCTCGGCCACCGAGCTGCTGCCGCCCACCGCCAAGCTGAGCCTGTACCACCTGCTGGTGCGCGCCCACCAGCCGCTACTGGCGGGCCACGGCGGCCATGAGCAGCCCGGCGACTGCTACCAGCTGCTGATAGGCGTGCGCGAGGCGCTGCCGCCCCGGCTCGCGCCCGCGCTGATCGGTCATGTGACGCGGGGCCCCCTGGCCGGACGGACGGTCTACGAGGCCCTGCACGACACCCGGCCCGCCGATCTGCTCCTGGAGGCCCTGCGCACCCGGGCGCGCATAGGCGGGCTTCGCTTCGAGCGGGTCCCGCACCAGGAGGTCCGGTCCGGTCTGGTGCCCCGCCTGATGACGGCCGAGCAGTCGAACTCGTCGGTCGTCTATGGAGATACGTTCATCCTCAAGCTGTTGCGCCGGATCGTGCCCGGGATCAACCCCGACCTGGAGCTGCCGCTGGCGCTGGCCCGCGAGGGCTGCCCCCGGGTGCCCCCGCCCACGGCCTGGCTGGTCGCGGACCCCGAGGGTGCGGGTGCGTCGGCCCCGGCGGAGCCGTACGTCCTGGGTGTCCTCCAGCCGTTCGTGCAGGGTGCGACGGACGGCTGGGAGCTGGCGCTGCGGGAGCTGGCCAAGGGCGAGGACTTCGTCGCCGAGGCGCGGGCCCTCGGCCGTGCCACGGCCGAGGTGCACACCGCTCTGGCCCGGGCGCTGCCGACGGTCACCCTGGGCCACACCCAGCTCCGCTCCCTGGTCGACGGCATGACCCAGCGGCTGGAGGCGGCCGTGCACGCGGTGCCCTCGCTGCGGCCGTACGCGGGCGGGCTGCGCTCGGCGTTCTCGGCGCTGGACCAGCTGGCCGCCGAGGGCAGCACCTGGACCGCCCAGCGGGTGCACGGGGACCTGCACCTCGGCCAGTGTCTGCGCTCCCCGGCCGGCGAATGGTCGCTGATCGACTTCGAGGGCGAACCGGCCCGGCCGCTGGCCGAACGGCGGATGCCGCAGCCCGCGGTCCGGGACGTGGCCGGCATGCTGCGGTCCTTCGACTACGCGGCGCGTTCGGTGGACCCGCCGCAGCCGGACTGGGCCGGGCACTGCCGGGCGGCGTACTGCTCCGGGTACGCGGAGGCCGCGGGCCGCGATCCGCGCACCGACCCGGTGCTGCTGCGCGCGTACGAGACCGACAAGGCCGTCTACGAGGTGGTCTACGAGGCCCGGCACCGTCCCGAATGGCTGCCCGTACCGCTGGCGGCCGTGCAACGGCTCGCCTCGCCCGACCCGACCTGACCCGCCCCACCCGACCTTCGTCCAGGAGGCTTCGCCCGTGACCCCCCGCCCCGAGTCCAGCGGTCCGTTCCCGGAGCAGCCGGCCGAGCAGCGGCGTGCCGAGCCGCCCATGCCGACACCGGCGCGGAAGAAGGCAGCCGCGAAGAAGGCCGTGGCCGAGAAGAAGGCCGTGGCCGAGAAAACGGCGGCCGAGAAGACGGCGGTGAAGAAATCGGTGGTGAAGAAGGCGGCGGCCAAGAACCCGGCGGCGAAGGCCGCGACGAAAAAGGTCTCGGCGAAGAAGGCCTCGTCGAAGAAGGCCGCAGCGAAAAAAGCCCCGGCCGAGAAGGCCGCGGCCAGGAAGACGGCGGTGCGGGACACCGCCGCCGTGCCGGGCACCGCCGCCGCGCAGTCCCTCCCGCCCGAGATGGAGATCGCCGTATCCCCCGCGGTGGACGCCGCCGACCGGGAGCGGCTGCTGGACGGTACGCATCACGCCCCGCACTCCGTGCTGGGCGCGCATCCGGTGCCGGGCGGAGTCGTCTTCCGGGTGTTCAAGCCGTACGCCCTGGTGGTGACCGTCGTCTCCGGGGGCCTGACCGTCGAGCTGCACGACGACGGGGACGGCTTCTTCTCCGGCCTGCTCCCACTGCGCGAGGTCCCGGCGTACCGGCTGCTGGTGACGTACGAGGGGACCGTGCAGGAGGCCGAGGACGCCTACCGTTTCCTGCCCACGCTCGGCGAGCTGGACCTGCACCTGATCGGCGAGGGCCGGCACGAGGAGCTGTGGACCGTGCTGGGCGCGCACCCCATGACCCACCAGGGCGTGGCCGGCACCCGGTTCTCGGTGTGGGCGCCGAACGCGCGCGGCGTGCGGGTGGCCGGCACCTTCAACTTCTGGGACGGCACCGCCTTCCCCATGCGGTCGCTGGGCGCGACGGGCGTCTGGGAGCTGTTCGTGCCGG
Organism: Streptomyces griseoloalbus; assembly: GCA_014650015.1. Classification (GTDB taxonomy): domain Bacteria; phylum Actinomycetota; class Actinomycetes; order Streptomycetales; family Streptomycetaceae; genus Streptomyces; species Streptomyces griseoloalbus. Next base: position 109,105 of record BMUD01000026.1, on the reverse strand, counting down.
GAATCGGCGAGGGCGAACTGTACAAGTTCGAGATCACCCGCCCCGACGGCTCGAAGACGATGCGCGCGGACCCGCTGGCCCGCCGTACGGAGGTCCCGCCGGCCACGTCGTCCATCGTCACGTCCTCGCGGTACGAGTGGGGCGACGACGCGTGGCTGGAGCGCCGGGCGGAGGTGCCCGCGCACCGGGCGCCGTTCTCCGTGTACGAACTGCACCTGGCGTCCTGGCGCCCGGGACTGACGTACCGTCAGCTGGCCGAACAGCTCCCCGCGTACGTCAAGGACCTCGGCTTCACGCACGTCGAGCTGATGCCGGTCGCCGAGCATCCCTTCGGCGGCTCCTGGGGCTACCAGGTCACCGGGTTCTACGCGCCCACGGCCCGCCTCGGCACCCCCGACGACTTCAGGTACCTGGTCGACGCCCTGCACCGGGCCGGGATCGGCGTGCTGATGGACTGGGTGCCCGCGCACTTCCCGCGCGACGAGTGGGCGCTGGCCGAGTTCGACGGCAGGCCGCTGTACGAGCACGAGGACCCGCTGCGGGCGGCGCACCCCGACTGGGGAACCCTGGAGTTCGACTTCGGCCGGCGCGAGGTGCGCAACTTCCTGGTCGCCAACGCGCTGTACTGGTGCGAGGAGTTCCACATCGACGGGCTGCGGGTGGACGCGGTCGCCTCGATGCTCTACCTCGACTACTCGCGCGAGGCGGGCCAGTGGACGCCGAACGAGCACGGCGGCCGGGAGAACCTGGACGCGGTGGCGTTCCTCCAGGAGATGAACGCGACCGTGTACCGCAGGGTGCCGGGCGTGGTGACCATCGCGGAGGAGTCCACGGCCTGGGACGGCGTCACCCGGGCCACCCACCACAAGGGTCCGAGCGGCTTCGGCGGGCTCGGGTTCGGGCTGAAGTGGAACATGGGCTGGATGCACGACACGCTCCAGTACATGAGCCACGAGCCGGTCCACCGCCGGTACCACCACGGCGAGATGACCTTCTCGATGGTGTACGCCTACAGCGAGAACTACGTGCTGCCGATCTCCCACGACGAGGTGGTGCACGGCAAGCGGTCCCTGGTGTCGAAGATGCCCGGCGACTGGTGGCAGCAGCGCGCCGACCTGCGCGCCTACCTGGGCTTCATGTGGGCCCATCCGGGCAAGCAACTGCTGTTCATGGGGCAGGAGTTCGCGCAGGGCGCCGAGTGGTCCGAGGCGCACGGCCCGGACTGGTGGCTGCTGGACCCGCACTACGGCGCCGAGGCCGACCACCGCGGGGTGCGCGATCTGGTGCGCGACCTCAACACCGTCTACGGGCACACCCCGGCACTGTGGCAGCGGGACACCGAGCCGGACGGTTTCCGGTGGGTGACCGGGGACGCGGCCGAGGACAACGTGCTCGCTTTCCTGCGGTACGACGGCGACGGTTCGCCGCTGCTCGCCGTGTGCCACTTCGCCCCGGTGGTCCGGCACGACTACCGGATCGGGGTCCCCGACGACGTGCCCGCCTGGCACGAGGTCGTGAACACCGACGCCGGCCGCTACGGCGGCGGTGACATCACGAACCCGGACCCGGTCAAGCCGGAGCCGCAGGGACGGCACGGGTTCCCGGCGAGTGTCCGGCTGACCCTGCCGCCCCTGGCGACGGTGTGGCTGCGCCCGGCCTGAACCCCGACCGGGTTCCGGACCCACCCCGGCCGGATCCGGCCCCCGACCCGACCGGATCCGGCCCCCGGCCCGGGTGCTACGCCAGGGCGTCGGCCAGCGGCTTCGGCAGCGGCTCGGTGTGCAGCACGCCGAGCCGCTGGGTGGCGCGGGTGAGCGCCACGTACAGGTCGCTGGTGCCGTAGCGCCCCGGCTCGACCACGAGGACCGAGTCGAACTCCAGCCCCTTGGCCTGGCGCGGGTCGAGCAGCACGACGTCGTGCGTCAGGTCGGGTTCCGCGCCCGCCGTCACGCCGTCGAGGCGGGCGGCCAGGGCACGGTGCGTCTCGCGCGGGGCGATGACGGCGAGGCGACCCTCCGCCGGGGTGAGTTCGGCGACGGCCTGGGCGACCGCGCCGGGCAGGTCGTCGGTGGCACGGGCCCAGGGGGCCACGCCCGTGGACCGCACCGAGCTGGGTGGTGCGAAGCCGGGGTGCTCCGCGCGGACCACGGCCGCGGCCACGTCCATGATCTCGGCCGGGGTGCGGTAGTTGACGCCGAGCCGGGTGTGCTCCCAGCGGTCCTCGACGTACGGCGACAGGATGTCCGCCCAGGAGCCGACCCCGCCCGCCTCCGAGGTCTGGGCCGGGTCGCCGACCAGGGTCATCGAGCGGGTCGGGCTGCGCCGCATCAGCAGCCGCCAGGCCATCGGGGAGAGCTCCTGCGCCTCGTCGACGATGATGTGCCCGAACGCCCAGGTGCGGTCGGCGGCGGCCCGCTCGGCGGCGCTGCGGTGGTCCTCCTCCTCGTGCCGCTCGGCGAAGCGTTCGGCGTCGATGATGTCGTGCGCGGACAGCACCTCGGAGGACTCCGGGTCGTCGTCCTCCTTGTCCTCGAACTCGAAGGTCCGGGAGGCGTACGAGACGTCCAGCACGCCCTGGGCGAAGGCGATCTGCGTCTGCCGCTCGCGTTCGGCCCGCTCGCGCGCCGGCCGGTCGTCCTCACCGAGGAGCTCGGCGGCCTCGTCGAGCAGGGGCACGTCGGAGACGGTCCAGTGCCGGGTGACCGGGCGGCGGACCGCGGCGGCGTCCGCGTCCGGCAGGTGGCCCTCGGGCGCGGCGAGGAAGTCGGCGACCAGGCGCTGTGGGGTGATCCGGGGCCACAGCCGGTCGATCGCGGACCAGACCTCGGGGTTCTCGGCGAGCTCGTCGCGGATCTGGGTGATGTCGCTCGGGTCGAGGAGGTTGCTGCCGTCGTACGGGTCGGTGCCGATCCGTTCGGCGACCATGTCGGTGAGCGCGTTGAGGATGTGGCCCTCGAAGTGCTCCCGGGCCGCGTTGTGCGGCAGCTTGGCGGCGCGGGTGCGTTCGCGGGCGACGTTCACCAGGCCGTCGTCGAGCATGAGGATCTCGCGGTCGTGCTCGATCGCGATCACCGGGTCGGGCAGCGCCTGCCGGTCGCGTACGACCTCGGCGAGCACGTCGGCCATCTCCGCCCGGCCCTTGACGGCGGCTGCCTCGGGAGTGTCCGCCCGGGTGGTCTTCACGCCGGGGAACAGCTCGCCGACGGTCGCCAGCAGCACACCGGTCTCGCCGAGGCTGGGCAGTACCTCGCCGATGTAGCCGAGGAACGCCGGGTTGGGGCCGACGATCAGGACGGCGCGGCGGGCGAGCAGTTCGCGGTGCTCGTAGAGGAGGTAGGCGGCGCGGTGCAGGGCGACGGCGGTCTTGCCGGTGCCGGGGCCGCCCTCGACGACCATGACCCCGCGGTGCGGGGCGCGGATGATGCGGTCCTGGTCGGCCTGGATGGTGCGCACGATGTCGCCCATGCGGCCGGTGCGGGCGGAGTTGAGCGCGGCGAGCAGGACGGCGTCGCCGGTGGGGTCCTCGTGTCCGGTGCGGGTCTCGTCGCCCAGGTCGAGGATCTCGTCGTGCAGGGCGGTGACCCGGCGGCCTTCGGTGGAGATGTGCCGGCGGCGCCTGAGGCCCATCGGGGTGTGACCGGTGGCCAGGTAGAACGGGCGGGCGACGTCGGCGCGCCAGTCGATGAGGACCGGCGTGCGCTCGGCGTCGTCGGCGCGCAGGCCGATGCGGCCGATGTGGTGGGTGTCGCCGGAGACCGGGTCGATCCGGCCGAAGCAGAGGGATCCGTCCACCGCGTTCAGCGCGGCGAGCAGCCCGGAGCGCTCGGCGACGAGGATGTCCCGCTCCAGCCTCGCCTGCATCGGGGTGTTGCCCTGGGCGAGCGCTTCCGTGACGGAGACCTCGGCGTCGCCGCGCAGGGCGTCAACGCGTGCGTACAGTCCGTCGATGAATTCCTGTTCCTGGCGCAATTCATCGTCCGGAAATTCGGTGTTTGACAATTCCACTCCCGCCCGGATATACTGTGCTCATTGAGCTTCGCTGTGACTTCTCTCTTTTGAAGTCGCGAACCAATGAATATACGCAAAGAAAACCCCCGGGCGCAATTGCCCGGGGGTTTTCTTGTGTCGATCCACTGCCGATCCGCTGCCGATCGGCTGCCGATCCGCAGGTCAGAGCACGTCCGCCAGCTCCTCCAGCAGTCGCCGCTTGGGCCGGGCCCCCACCATCGACCGCAGCGGCTCCCCGTCGCGGAACACCATGAAGGTCGGCATCGACAGCACCTTGTACGCGTTGGTCGTTTCGGGATTGGCGTCCACATTCAGCTGGACCACCTTCAGCCGGCCGGCCTCCTCCGCGGCCAGCGCGCTCAGCACCGGGGCCATCTGCCGGCACGGCGGGCACCAGTCGGCCGTGAACTCCACCAGCACCGGCAGCCCCGCCCCGATCACCTCCGTCGCGAAGTCCGCGTCCGTCACCTCGGCCACACCACTCGCCCTGCTCACCGTTGCCGCCCTCCCAGTTCGCACACCGGCTCCGGACCTCCCGGAACCGCCGCGTCGGCGGCCAGCCCGTCCCGTGCCGACTCCGCTCGCGCCAGCTGTCGTCCGACCTGCGCGCGGACGGCCGTCAGCTCGCCGATCAGCGCGTCCAGCTCGTCCAGTTTGCGCCGGTACACCTGGAGCGACGCGGGGCACGCGTCGCCCTCGGGATGACCGGCCCGCAGGCACTCCACGAAGGGCCGGGTCTCCTCCAGGTCGAAGCCGAAGTCCTGGAGCGTCCGGATCTGCCGCAACAGCTTCAGATCACCCTCGTCGTACGTCCGGTATCCGTTGTCCGTCCGCCGCGCGGGCAGCAGCCCGCGCGCTTCGTAGTACCGCAGCGTCCGCGTGGTGGTCCCGGCCCGTGCGGCCAGCTCGCCGATTCGCATACCGCCGAACCTAAGCCTTGACGTCGGCGTCAGGGCAAGGGCGGACGGGACGGAAGCAGCCGAGCGGCCGGGCTCACGGGGGGAGAGCCTGACCGCTCGGCACTGTGGAGGCCCGGATACGGGCGGCGGGCCTCCGGCACCGGGCGGCTGGGCAACGGGGGAGTGTCCCAGCCGCCCGGGTCTGTGGGGGCTTGTGAAGTCGGCCGTCAGGCCTTGGCGAGTTCCTTCTCGCCGCCCTGCTCGGGCACCTCGGCGCGGGCGTCGTCGGAGCCCCCGGTGCCGTGGTCGTCCAGCAGGGTCTTCTCGTCGAAGGGGGCGCGGCCGGCCAGGACCTCGTCCACCCGGCCCCGGTCGATCTCCTTGGTCCAGGTGCCGATCAGGACGGTGGCGACGGCGTTGCCCGCGAAGTTGGTGAGGGCGCGGGCCTCGCTCATGAAGCGGTCGATGCCGACGATGAGGCCGATGCCGTCCACCAGGGCCGGCTTGTGCGACTGGAGGCCACCGGCCAGCGTGGCGAGACCGGCGCCGGAGACACCGGCCGCGCCCTTGGAGGCCACCAGCAGGAAGAGCAGCAGCGGGATCTGCTCGCCGATCGACATCGGCGTGCCCATGGCGTCGGCGATGAACAGCGAGGCCATGGTCATGTAGATCATGGTGCCGTCGAGGTTGAACGAGTAGCCGGTCGGGACGGTGATGCCGACCACCGGCTTGCTGACACCCAGGTGCTCCATCTTCGCGATGAGGCGCGGCAGCGCCGACTCCGACGAGGAGGTGGAGAGGATCAGCAGGAACTCGCGGCCCAGGTACTTGAAGAGCGAGAAGACGTTCACACCCGAGACGACGCGCAGCATCGTGCCCAGCACCAGGAAGATGAACAGGACGCAGGTGGTGTAGAAGCCGAGCATCAGCACGGCCAGGCTCTTGAGCGCGTCGACGCCGGCCGAGCCGGTGACCGCGGCGATGGCACCGAAGGCACCGATCGGGGCCGCCCACATGATCATCGCCAGGACGCGGAAGACCAGCCGCTGGATGTGCTCGATGCCGCGCAGGACGGGCTGCCCGGCGGAGCCCATGGCCTGCAGGGCGAAGCCGCAGAGCAGGGCGACCAGCAGGGTCTGCAAAACCTCGCCGGCGGTGAACGCGGAGACGATCGTGGTCGGGATGATGCCCATCAGGAAGTCGACGGTGCTCTTGGCCTCCGCGTCGACCTGCGCCTGACCGGTCTCCTTGACGGCGTCGGTGACCGCGAGACCCGTACCCGGGTCCAGGATGTTGCCGACGACCAGGCCGATGGCCAGCGCGACGACCGACATCACCATGAAGTAGGCCAGGGCGATACCGCCGACGGCGCCGACCTTGGCGGCCTTCCGCACCGAGCCGATGCCCAGCACGATCGTGCAGAAGATGATCGGCGAGATCATCATCTTGATCAGGTTCACGAAGCCGGTACCGAGCGGCTTCAGCTCGGTCGCGAAGTCGGGTGCGATCAGACCGACGGCGATACCGAGGGCGACCGCGATGATCACCGCGATGTAGAGATAGTGCGTGCGGTCCCGCTTGGCCTTGGGCTCGGCAGGTGCCGTAGCGGCTGTGCTGGTCACGGCGGCCCTCCTTGACGACGTCGTCGGCATCACCGGCGTGCGGCTCACGTCCGGGAGATGGGTATGGGGAATGCCGTGACTATGTCCTGCCTTGTGAGCGCGGTCACCCTTCCGTTCATTTAGTTCATCGTGGAAGGGGGAGGCAGACTGACGACATGCGCATCCCCGTCCCCGCCCCCCGCAGCCTCGCGGGCCAGCTCTTCGCCATGCAGGCCGTGCTCATCGCGGTCGTCGTGGCCGGGTACGCGCTGTTCACCTACGTCAGCGACCGCAGCCAGGCCGAGCAGGCGGCGGGCCGCCAGGCCACCTCGGTCGCCCGCACGGTCGCCGACTCCCCCTCCGTGCGGGAGGCGATCCGCACCGTTGCCCCCTCGGCGAGGCTCCAGCCGTACGCGCTGGCGGTGGTGCGCGACACCGACGTCGACTTCGTCACGATCATGGATCCGCGGGGCATCCGCTGGACCCACCCCGATCCGGACCAGATCGGCCTGGTCTTCCAGGGCCACACGGCCCCGGCGCTGCGGGGCCGCACCTTCACCGAGACCTACACCGGTACCCTCGGCCCGTCGGTCCGCGCGGTCACCCCGATCCGGGACGGCGAGCGGATCGTCGGCCTGGTCAGCGCGGGCATAAGGGTCGAGGAGATCAGCCAGCGCGCCCAGGGACAGCTGACCGCCCTGCTCGCGGTCGCGGCCGGCGCCCTCGGGCTCGGCGCGATCGGCACGTACGTGATCAACGCGCGGCTGCGCCGTCACACCCACGGCATGAACGCGACCGAACTCAGCCACATGCACGACTACCATCAGGCCGCGCTCCACGCCGTGCGCGAGGGGCTGCTGATGCTGGACGGGCAGTACAGGGTGGCGCTGATCAACGACGGCGGCCGGGAGCTGCTGGGCGTCGACCAGGAGGAGGACGTGGTGGGCAGATCGGTGGCGCGGCTGGACCTTCCGGCGCCGCTGACGGGCGCGCTGCTCGCCTCGGAGCCCCGGGTGGACGAGGTGCATCTGACGGCGGACCGGGTGCTGGTGGTGAACACCTCGCCGGTCACCGGCGGGCAGCAGCACGGCTCGGTGGTGACCCTGCGGGACGTGACCGAGCTCCAGTCGCTGATGGGCGAGCTGGACTCCGAGCGGGGCTTCACCCAGGCGCTGCGTTCACAGGCGCACGAGGCGGCGAACCGGCTGCACACCGTGGTCTCGCTGATCGAGCTGGGCCGGGCCGAGGAGGCGGTGGACTTCGCGACCGCCGAGCTGGAGCTGGCGCAGGCGCTCACCGACCAGGTGGTGGCGGCGGTGAGCGAGCCGGTGCTCGCGGCGCTGCTGCTGGGCAAGACGGCCCAGGCCAACGAGCGGGGCGTGGAGCTCGTGGTGTCGCCGGACAGCCGCATGGACGACGGCCTGCTGCCGGACACGCTGCCCGCCCGGGACCTGGTGACCATCCTCGGCAACCTGATCGACAACGCCGTGGACGCGGCGCAGGGCGGGGTGCGGCCCCGGGTGACGGTGACGGCGCTGACCGAGGACGGCTCGGAGCTGATCCTGCGGGTCGCCGACACCGGCCCCGGAGTGGACCCCGACCACACGGAGGCGGTCTTCCAGCGGGGCTTCTCGACCAAGCCGTCCGGGCCGGGCGGACGTGGCCTGGGTCTGGCGCTCGTACGGCAGGCGACGAGCCGGCACGGCGGGGCGCTGTCGGTGACCTCCGCGGACGAGGGCGGTGCGGTGTTCGAGGCCCGGCTGCCGCTGAAGGACGCCGCGGTCGCGAAGAGCCCGGGAGGCGTCATATGAGCGGGGAGCCCATCAGAGTGCTGGTGGTCGAGGACGATCCGGTGGCCGCCGACGCCCATGTGATGTACGTCGGCCGGGTGCCGGGCTTCGTCGCCGTGGGCAAGGCGCACACCGGGGCGGAGGCGCGGCGGGCACTGGAGCGGACACCCGTCGACCTGCTCCTCCTTGATCTGCACCTGCCCGATGTGCACGGACTCCAGCTGGCGCGCTCGCTGCGGGCGGCCGGCCACCACACCGACGTGATCGCGGTGACCTCGGCGCGGGACCTCACGGTCGTACGCGAAGGGGTGTCGCTGGGGGTCGTGCAGTACGTGCTGAAGCCGTTCACCTTCGCGACCCTGCGGGACCGGCTGGTGCGCTACGCCGAGTTCCGCGCGTCCGTGGGCGAGGCCAGCGGCCAGGACGAGGTGGACAGGGCGCTGGCGGCGTTGCGGGCGCCGGGGCCGGCCGCGCTGCCGAAGGGGTTGAGCGGGCCGACGCTGGAGCGGGTGACGGGGGCGCTGCGGGAGGCGGAGGACGGGCTGACCGCGGCGGGGGTCGCCGAGACCGTGGGGATCTCCCGGATCACGGCGCGGCGGTATCTGGAACATCTGGTGGAGGCGGGGAGGGCCGGGCGGGCTCCGGTTTATGGGCAGGTGGGGAGGCCGGAGCTGGTGTACCGGTGGGTTCGGGGGTTGGAGAAGGGGCGTTAGGGAGTGGTGGTGTCCAGGGCGGCGGCGTAGGTGCGGGCCTGGACGGCTTCGGCGGGGGCGTTGGCGCGGGTGTAGGCGTCGGCGGCCTGGAGGTAGGCGGCGCGGGCCTCGGCGGGGCGACGGGCGTCCTCGTGCACGCGGGCCAGGTTGTGGAGGGTCTGCCCCTCGCCGTACCAGTCCTCGAACTCCCGGCAGATCTCCAGGTCCTTGCCGTACGCCTCGACCGCCTCCTCCACCCGGCCCGCCTCCCACAGAGCGACGCCGAGGTTGTTCCACGCCCTGCCCTCGCCATGGCGATCCCCGGTGATCTGGTACAGGTCGCGGGAGCGGCTGTGGGCGTCGATCGCCTCCCCCGCCCGGCCCGCCACCCCCAGGGCGTTGCCGAGGTTGTTCCACGCCCTGGCCTCGCGGCGGCGGTCTCCGGCGTCCTGATGAAGGTCGCGGGAGCGGGTGTGGGCGTCGATCGCCTCCTCCACCCGGCCCGCCACCTGCAGGGCGAGGCCGAGGTGGTCCCACGCCAGGGCCTCGCCAACGCGATTTCCCGCGGCCTGGAACAGGTCGCGGGAGCGGGTGTGGGCGTCGATCGCCTCCCCCGCCCGGCCCGCCTTCCGCAGGGTGAGACCGAGGTGGTCCCACCCGATGGCCTCGTCCAGCCGGTCACCCGACCGGTGGGCGGCCTGCCGCGCCACCTCCGCCACGGCGATCAAGTCGTCGAAATACCGACGCCAGGACAGGTACTCCCCCAGACACTGGGCCAGCCGCACCGCCGCACCCGCGAACCGCTCCTCCCGCCCCCACCCCACCGCCGCGACCAGACCCGCCCGCTCACCGTCCAGCCACGCCAGCGCCTGCCCCCGGTCCTCGAACCGCTCCGGCTCCGCTGCCCCCGGCAGCCACCGCAACCGGTCATCAGCCGCATCCGCCCACCGCACGTAGAACCCCAGCACCCGCTCCCGCGCCGCCTCCCCCTCCTCCCGCAACCCCGCATCCCCCGCCACCACACCCACCCCGAACACCCGCACCAAGTCGTGCAACCGCCACCATCTGCGCCCGCTCCCCCGCTCAACGAGGTGTGCACGGGCCAATGCCTTGAGGTCGCGCACCGGAGGCTCCCCGACACCGACCAGCGCGGCGACGACCTCGTCACTCACCTCGGGTCCCGGAGCGAGGGCGAGCAGGCGCAGCAGCCGCGCGTGCTCGGGCGGCAGTCGGCGGTAGGAGAGCTCGAAGGCGGCGCGGACGCTGCGCTCGCCGTCGTGGAGGTGGTCGAGACGGTCATGGGACTCGGCCAGTTCCGCCACGAGTTCGGTCACCGGCTTGCCCGGGTCCTCCGCCAGCAGCGCGGCCGCGATCTGCAGGGCCAGCGGGAGGTGCCCGCAGAGGCCGGCGAGTCGCTCGGCCGTGTCGGGGTCGTCGACCACCCGGCTGTCGCACGGGTCGGCGATCCGCAGGGCACGGTCGAGGAGTTCGTACGCCTCCCTCGGGCTGAGCTGGTCCAGGGGAACGAGCCGCGCACCCAGTTGGGGCAGCCGGTCGCGTGACGTGGCCAGGACATGGTGCCGGGAGTCGCCCGGCAGGAGGGGCCGTACCTGGTCCGGCGAGGAGGCGTTGTCGGCCAGGACCAGCACCGCGCCGCGCTCGTGAGCCCGGGCGGCCAGCGTCGAACGGTAGAGCGCCGCCCGCTCGTCCGTCGTGGTGGGGATGTGTTCCGGCGGGGTGCCGAGGGCGCGCAGCAGAGCCTGGAGGGCACGGTCGGCGGTGACGGGCTCCCGGTCGTAGCCGTGCAGGTCGATGAAGAGGATCCCGCCGGGGAACCAGCCCCGTTCACGGGCCAGGTGCGCGGTCTCGACGGCGAGCGCGGTCTTGCCGATGCCGCCGAGACCGGACACGGCGGCGACGAGGGTCGCCGCCGACTCGGCCGGCCGCGCCCCGGCCGGGTCCAGCGCACGCAGCAGTTCCCTCGTCTCGCGCTCCCGGCCCGTGAACCCGCCGGGCCTCGGCGGCAGGCCGGCCACCGCCTCCGGGACGGCGGCCCCGCCCTGCTGGATCACGACCTGCACGCCGACCACCTCGCGCAGGAAGACCCCGCCCCGGAAGTCGGTGTGATCGCCGTCGTACCAGGACATCCCGCTTCCCGGCGCGGACCGCTCCATGACCCGCGCGACGGCACCGGCGACGCCCTGCGGATCGGCGGCGAGCAGGGCGGCCACCGCCTTACCCCACTCCTGTACGGCCTCCCGCCGTGCCGGGTCCTCCGCCGCCTTGGCGATCTCCCGGGCGGGTGCGCCGGCGTCGAGCCCCAGCGCCCGCGCCAGCTCCTCCACCGCCCGGCGTCCGCCGTCCCCACCCGCGCCCTCGGCCAGGGCCGTCAGCAGTGCCGCTTCCATACGCCGTACTCGCCCCCGTCGACAGCTGATGACCGTACGTCAAAGGTAGTGCGGTGATGAGGCGTTCATGCTGCCTTCGCGTACCACACAACCTGCGAGGCGAGCCCAGCCACGGCGAGCGCTTCCAGCACCGACAGCGCGACCATCAGCCCGCCACCCTCGCCGTTCGCCCAGAAGACGACCAGGGCGGCCAGCGGTACCGCACAGAACGCCGTCAGGTCGATCACGGTCTGAATCGCCTTACGGGACCGGCGCCGGGTGTCGCCGCGGTGGTACGCCTCCCACCCGAACGTCGTGAAACCACCCCCGTGCGCCGCGAGGCCGGCCAGCCGGGGTCCCAGATCGTCCCGGACGTAGAGACCGATCGCCGAGATCTTCTCGTCGTTGACGAGGTAGGTCCATCCGAGGACCACGCACACCGGCGGCAGCGCCAGGAGCATGGAGGGTTGCTTCGCCTGGGCCGCGGCGGCGATGACGGCGGCCACGACGGCCAGTGTCACGTAGAGGAGGTTGTCCCGGAACCCGATCCTCGCCTTCTGCTCGTCCTTCACACTCTGGTACTCGGCGAGCAGCAACTGCCCGACCGTAACGTCCTGTTCCGGCACTCGATTCCCTTCTCCCAGCTATAACTTATGACTATGCAGGAGACCCGGCCCACTGTTCTGGTCCTGACCGCACTCCCCCTCGAATACGCCGCTGTCCGCGCGCACGTCGAGGAGCGGGAGGAGTTGGTGCACCGTGACGGGACCCGAATCGAGTGGGGCCGACTGCCGGGTACTCCCTGGCACGTCGCCCTCGCCGAGCTGGGCATGGGCGCCGAACGGGCCGCCGCTCTCACCACACAGCTCATCGACTGGCGGCACCCCGAGGCCGTTTTCTTCGTCGGTGTCGCCGGCAGCCTGAAGGACGACGTCGAGATCGGCGACGTCGTCGTGGGCACGCAGGTGTACGAGATCCACGGCGGCAAGCAGACACCGGAGGGCTTCCTCGTCCGGCCGAAGGCCCTGCCCGGCTCGCACGCGCTCGAACAGGCGGCCCGTTCCGCCGTGCGGGACATGCCCGACGTACGGGCGCACTTCATGCCGATCGCCACGGGAGACGTCGTTCTGGCGGACGACGAGTCCGAGATCGCCCGGTTCATCCACAGGAACTACAACGACACGGGCGCGATCGAGATGGAAGGCTCCGGTGCGCTCCAGGCTGCCCACCTGAGCGGCCAGTTGAACGCCCTGGTGATCCGGGGCATCAGCGACCGCGCCGACGCCAAGAAGCACAAGGCCGACGCCTCGGGTTCGCAGATGCGCGCCGCCGAGCAGGCCGCGGCGGTGACGGTGGCGCTGCTGCGCAAGCACCGGCCCCGCGAGGGTTCCTCCGTTTCCTCCGACTCCGAGGAGGGTCCCCATCGGCACGGGGACGGCGGAGCGACGTACGGCGGAGACCACATCGACTTCCGGGGCGGCACTTTCCACGGCCCCGTCACCGGCAAGCAGAGTGGAGGGCAGCGGTAAGGGGACCGTCCACGGGCCTGTCCCGCGAGCGACCGCCACCCTCCCACCCCGCCCGATGGGCTTCACCGGCCGATCGGAGGATCTGGACCGCCTGCTCCCGCATCTCTCCCCCGGCGAGGACGACACGGCCGCGCTGCCGCTCCTCATCTTCGCCGTCACGGGCATGGGCGGCGTCGGCAAGACCGCGCTGGCCGTGGAGGTGGCGCACCGGGCCCGTGCAAAGGGCTGGTTCCCGGGCGGAACGCTCTTCGTGGACCTACGCGGGTACGACGAGGACCCGGCCACGGCTGATCAGGCGGTGCTGGCGCTGCTCGACGCGCTCGGCGTACGGAATGCGAACCTTCCAGCGACGACGGAGCGTCAGTACGACACGTATCGGGCGCTCCTCGCCGAACGACGGGACAGGATGCTGCTGATCCTGGACAACGCCTCGGATCCCGCCCAGTACCTGCCGCTTCTGCCCGGCACGGACCACCACCGGGTGCTCATCACCTCCCGGGACCGTCCCGACGCCCTCCCGGTACGCCTGATCGACCTGGAAACACTCACCCTGGACGACTCCGTCGCCCTCGTGACCCGTGCCCTGCACGACACCGACGAACGGGACGACCGCCCGGTGCGTGAACCCGAGGCACTGCGCGAGCTGGCCGATTTCTGCGGCCATTTGCCCTTGGCCCTCCAGATCGCGGCGGGGATGCTGCGTCGGCGGCGGCATCGTGACATCACCTCTCTGGTGGCAGAGATCCGCGAGGCCGGGGACGCGACCACCGTCCTCGACCACGGCAGCCCCGGGACGGACCTGTACGGACGCCCACTCGTCCTGCGGCCCGTGCTGGAGACCTCGTATCGCCGGCTGCCGCCCGACCTGGCACGGCTGTTGCGGCTGCTCTGTCTCGCTCCGGGCGCGGAGACCGGTACGGAGACGATCGCCGCCCTGGCCGGCCTCGAAACAGATGTGACACTGCCGCTGCTGGAGGACCTGGCCGCCGCGCATCTCGTCTCGTCGCTGCCCTCTGCCGACGGATCGGCCACCGGCATGCTGTGGCGCGTGCACGACCTGGTCCGGGCCTTCGGAACGGGTGTGGTGGCACGGGACGCGGAGTCACGGGAGGAGGGCGAGGCGGCGCGCGAGCGGGTCGTACGGTTCTACATCGAGCGGGCACATGCGGCGAGTGGCCTGCTGTCGGGGCTTCCGCGGGATCATCAGCGGCCTTTCACGGACCGGGCCCAGGCCGTGGCGTGGCTGGACAGGGAACGGTCAGGCCTCGTGGCGGCGGTGCAGTGGGCGCGGGAGGAGCGGTTCGCGGACACGGCGGCCCTGCTGGCGGACTGCCTGGCGCGCTATCTGAACTGGCGGCGGCACTTCGACGACGCCATCGCCGTCGCGCATGCCGCCAGGAAGGCCGCCCGCCAAGCCGGGGACCGGCGCCGCGAGGCGGGGGTGCTGAACGACCTCGGCCAGGCCCTGTCGAAGGCGGGCCGGACGGAGGAGGCGATCGACGCGTACACCCGCGCCCTCGACCTGTTCCAGACCATTGGAGACCGCCGTGAGGAAGCCGGGTTATGGAGCAACATCGGCAACGCCTTGGCCCTGGCGGGCCAGGCCAGGAAGGCGATCGCCGCCTACACCCGCGCCCGCGACCTGTTCCAGGACATCGGGGACCGCTACCACGAGGCCATGCTGTGGATGAGCCTGGGCGTCGCCCTGCGCGACGCGGGCCGGACGAAGAAGGCGATCAAGGCCTGCACCCGTGCCCGCTCGCTGTTCCAGGCCATGGGAGACGGCCTCGGCGAGGCCATGGCCTGGGGGAGTCTCGGAAATATCCTGGAGCGTGAGGGCAACGTGAAGGAGGCGATCACCGCGCACATGTGCGCCCGCGCCCTGTTCGCGGCCGCCGGCGACCGCTACGGCGAGGCCACGGAATGGGGCAACGTCGGCAACGCTCTGCATCGGGCGGGACGCGCGCGCGAGGCGATCGACGCACACGGCAAGTCCCTGGAGATCTTCCGGGAGTTCAAGGACTGGTACGGCGAAGCGGTGACCCTCGACAATCTTGCCGTGGCCCACAAGGCCGCCCGCCAGCACGACCAAGCCCGCGCCGCCCACCTCCAGGCCGCCGACGCCTTCACCCGGGCCAACGCCCCCACCGAAGCCGCCCAGGCCCGCGCCCGCGCCGCCGAACAACCGGAATGACTCGCCCACTCGGGCCGACCCACCTCCGCATACCTCCGGGTGTACTCAGCCACTGAAGAGCTCGCCATATAGCGTATGGAGGAACGGCCCCCGACCGCAGAAGAGGTTCACGCAGCCGGGGCGCTGCCCGTCCCGTCGGGGGAAGCGGGACGGGAGTCACATGTTGCTGCCCTTGCGCCTCGGCCCTGGAGTCCTAGCTCAGACACCAGCCGCAAACGAGCCGGATGATCACGCGCCCGCCGCCGTGGCGGCCTGTTCGTCGTGCTCCCGCAGCATCCGCATGACGGTGGCGGGCGAGGGGTGCTGGCCTCTCTTCGCGCCGGTGGTGATGACGAGGCGCTTGGCGATGTCGCGCAGGCCCATCTCCTGATCGCGTAGGTGGAGGGCCATTGACAACATGTCGTCGTCGGTGACCCCGGCGCCGCCGATGGTCTTGCCGCGCTTCCGCGCCGACTCTTGGCCTTCGAGAGTGCGGTCGCGAATGTACTCGCGCTCCGTGCCGGACATGGCCGCGAGCACGGTGAACACGATGCCGGAGGGGTCGTGCGGGCCCTTCAGCCCCCCGGTGAGGAACTCCAGGCCGACGTCGCTCGCCTTCAGCTCCTCGGCGAGCATGGCGAGTTGGATGCCGCGCCCGAGCCGCTTGTGCTCGTGGACGACGAGGGTGACGGCGACACCGGAGGAGCGGATCTCCCCGGCGAGCTTCACGGCGGCCTCCAACTCCGGTCGATTGGTGGCGCGGGTGGAGAGCGAATCGAATGCGGTGGGGAACCTGTCAAGATGGCGACCCTTCGGGGCATCTCGGCCCTGGCAATCACGCAGCTCTACGCGCCCTGAGCTGCCCCGAGTTTCGTAGAGTCCGGTGATCTTGTTTCAGGCGGACTGCGGGGTGGCTTGCTGTTGTCGCCACCAGTCGCGTTCGTACTCGGCGGGTGGTACGTAGTCGAGGGCGGAGTGGAGCCGTTCCTCGTTGTACCAGGTGACCCACTGGAAGATCGCCCGCTCGACCTGGTCGAAGTCCGCCACGGTCCTTGCATCTCGATCAGCCCGGCCTTGAAGGTGCCGTTCAGCGCCTCGGCCATCGCGTTGTCATACGAGTCCGCGACCGAGCCGACGGACGCGGCGGCCCCGATTTCGGCGAGCCGGCCGGTGTAGCGAGAAGACACATATTGCGACCCGCGGTCGCTGTGATGGACCAGCCCGGAGTCCTTCTTGATCCGGCGTCTCCACAGCGCCATCTCCAGTGCTTCCAGCGGAAGTTCAGTCCGCATGTGGTTCGCGACCTGCCATCCGGCGATCGTCCGGGAGAAGACGTCCAGGACGAACGCCACGTACACCCAGCCTGACCAGGTGCGGACATAGGTCATGTCGGCCACCCAGAGCTGGCCGGGCCGGCTCGCGGTGAAGTCACGGTCGACCAGGTCCGGCGGCCTGGGGGCCGACGGCTCCGGCACGGTGGTGCGGCGCCGCCGGCCGCGGATGACGCCTTCGAGGCCCGGCTCGGCCATCAGCCGCTCGACGGTGCAGCGTGCCACGTGGACGCCCTTGCGCCGCAGTGCGCGGGTGATCCGGCAAACGCCATAGGTGCCGCCGGAGTCGGCATGGACCTGTTCGATCAGCGGCATGAGCTGCTCGTCCCGCAGGCGGCGGGCCGACTTCGGCCGCTTCTTGCGCGCGTAGTACGCCGACTCGGACAGCCCCAGCACCCGGCAGGCGAACCCGACCCCGAGGCCCTTGTCCCTGAGGTGCTCGATCACTCCCCCAGAGGGGGCACCCCCAGCTCGGCCTCGTCCGGGGACGGTCGAGTTCCGCCGCAAAAATCGCGCTTGCGGCCTTCAGGATCTCGTTCGCTCGCCTCAACTCCGCGATTTCCCGCGGGAGTTGGCTCAGCTCTTCCCGCTCGGCGGTGGTCAGCCGGTCGTCGCGTTCGCCGGTGTCCGCCTCCGCTTGACGGACCCAGCCGCGCAGGGCCTCCTTGTGAATGCCCAGGTCCTTCGCGACATGCGCGATCGGACGGCCGGTCGTGCGGACCTCACGGACGGCCCGCTCACGGAGCTCGTCCGCATACTTACGTGGTGCTGGCACTGCTCGTGATTCTCCTTCGGGCCAGGATCATAAGCCTGGCTTCAGGGACTCCACGAAACCGGGGTCAGCTCACCGCCACCCACGCCTTCACCGACTCGGCGACCATGCTGCGCCGCCAGTTGCGGCACATGCTGCGCTACCCGACGCTCACCCTCACCGCCGCCGGGGTCCCGGTGATCTTCCTGCTGCTGTTCGTTTACGTCCTAGGCGGCATCCTCGGCAGCGGCCTCGGCGGGCCGTCGGGCGGCCGGGACACCTACGTGAACTACGTCGTCCCCGGCGTCATCCTGATGACCGCGGCCACCGCGGCCCAGGGCACCGCGATCTCGGTGGCCATCGACATGACCGAGGGCATCGTCGCCCGGTTCCGCACCATGGCGGCCATCGCCCGGGCATCGGTGCTCACCGGCCACGTGCTGGGCAGCCTGGCCCAGACCCTACTGAGCATGGCCATCGTCACCGGCGTCGCACTACTGGTGGGCTTCGAGCCCACTGCAGACTTCGGTGAATGGCTCGGCGTGATCGGCGTACTCCTGCTGATCATCTTCGCGCTTACCTGGCTGTCGGTCGCGCTGGCCATCATGGCCAAGAGCGTCACAGCCGCGAGCAACATGCTGACGCCACTGATGATCCTGCCGATGATGGGCAGCGGATTCGTCCCCACCGACTCGATGCCCGCCGGGCTCAAATGGTTCGCCGACTACCAGCCGTTCAACCTGTTCATCGAGACGCTGCGCGGGCTGCTGATGGGCACCCCGATCGGCAACAACGCAATTCTCGCCATCGGCTGGTGCGTCCTGATCGCCCTGGGCGGCTACCTGTGGGCCAAGAAGCTCTACAACCGGGAGCCCACGCAGTGAGCGGCTTAGTTGTCGGTTTTTGACCACCTAGCCGGTCGAGAAGAGTCCGCTCGGATTCGAGGCCGGCTCGGGGGGCGAGCGCCGGGTCGATGAAACCTGGAAGTCTCTCATCGTGGCTGCGTGCGTGATCGGTCGGCAGCGTCGGCAGATGCGCGGGGGCGGGGCACGGCGGCAACCGGTCCCAGGTCGAGCCGGGCGCCCATGTCCAGGCGGAAGGTGCCGTACGGGTTGACATTTGACCAGAACAGCGCGGTCAGGCCGCGCCGGTCCTCGTCCGAGAGTCTCGATGCCCACGCTGGTTCGGCCAGCACCTGCTGGATTAGCAAGGTATTGATGTGTACGAGCGCGGACTGGATCAGGTGCAAGGCGAGCATCGACGTCTCGACGTGCTCCTCGTCCGGCCCGGTCAGGGTGCCGTCCTTGCCGTAGTGAAGCACGGTGTTCGCGCTGACAACGGCCACGGCGACGCGGGCGACAGCGGCCGGGAGTTCCTTGCCCGGATCGTCGACCACTTCTGTACGGCGGTCGAGGACGGCAGCAACCCGTAGGGGCCGATGCTGGCCGAGGCTCCCATGCATGCCATCAGCCGATTTGCCCGCCCCTGGCACGGGAGAGATCCTGTTGTTGCTGTAGTCCGGCGCGTCCGACAGCAGCCGTCCGCCATTGCGCCGAAGGGCGCCGCCGGTCACCGGACCGATCCCGCGCGAGTTGAGAGGCACGCCCAGGAAGCGCGTCCCGTTTGCGCTGGTCCGCCAGGCTCCTCAGGCACCGGAGGACAGACATGCTGTGCCACGACTGGAAGACGAGGCGATGCTTCGTCATCGCCGTCGCCCTTGTGTTGACCACATTCTTCCCTCTGTGGCCGACTCCCTCGGTCGGGGCGTCGACCGGCGCTTCCCGGCAGGCCATGGAGAATCCGTCGGTCGACTCCACGGAAGAGTGGCAGCAAATGCCGCTTTCCGTTGGAAAGGGCGAGAAGTTCACCGTGTTCTACGTCTCCGGTTCGTGGACCGTGGACGTGCGAAACTTCCCCAGGGTCGGGCCCGACGGCTATGAGCCGGCCATCGACAGAGAGATCCACCAGCCCTGCAAGTTCGTCCCAGGTCAGCCGTTCGGGAAACTGCTGGGCCGCGCCGGAGAGAACGGCACGGAATTCCCGGTGGGGGCGGGCGGCACTCTGACCGCTCCATCGAGCGGCACCTTGTTCCTGCGCATCAACGACGCGGACCGCTGCCTCGGCGACAACGAGGGATCGATCACCGTCGCCATGGCGGGCGACGACGACGATGTGCGCCACCCGCTCTCCCGGCAGAATTTCGATGATTACTGCAAGGACCAAGGATTCGCAGCGGGTGTTGTCACGACGGGAAACGACGCGTACTCCGTGCGGTGCAAGAACAGCGACGGCAGCCTTCAAGGGTTCGACAACCCGGAAGAATTCCACAACTTCGTGACAGAGGTGTGCCAGTCGGCCTATGCCGATATCAGCGTGATGGACCGGCTGACCACCGTGAACGGAACGTACGGTGCCTGGGAGTGCATGAACCGCGCCTCCTACGCGGGAGTGCCCGATCTCCAGGGATGGTGCGGGTCCCGGGGGCTCAACCTGTTCCACAGGGCTGATGTCAGGTATGCCGCTTACGGCTGGACCTGTGTGAACGCCGACCGGACACACAGCGAGGGCATCTCCATGGCTCTGGTGTGCAAGAGCCAGTTCGGACAGGACGCCCTTGATCGCGTGTCCAATGTTCGGGCCAAGACTGTCGGAGACGCGTGGGATTGCCGGTATGTCAGGTAGGTGCGGGGTACGGCAGGAGCGATGACGACGGGGCTTGACAGATGACTCACATGCTCAGCGCCCGGGCACGGGCGGCGACGGTCGCGCTCCTGAGTGGGTTCCTGGCCTTGGCGATGACGATCTCCGTTCCCCCGGCGCAGGGATCCGTCGGAAGCGGAGAAGAGCGGGCGTCCAGGACGGAAGACGTCGAATGGATGAACCGGACCTACGAACTCACCTGCGACGACGAGGTCGACAAGCCGGTCCCGGTCACCTTGAGCGACGGAACCGGGACGGCGACGGACGATGCGATCGGACCGGAACGGTACTGGGAGGTACGCATCGAGCGGACCGTCCACGGCGTCCTGCCCCGCCTCGGCAAGGTCACGGCCATTGTCTTCCGCTGCGAGCCGCAGCCGACGAATTACTTCACAAAGGAGCTACGCGTCTACCGCAGCGGTGACGGAGCCGAGATCGGGCGCACGCCCACCTTTGACGTCTCCGGTTTTTCTCCGGAGTTCCGGCCGGAAACACTGAAAATCGAGGACGGTCGCCTGTCCGCCGATCTCGCGTTCTACGGAGAAAGGGACGCTCACGGCCACCCGTCGATACTCCGCCATGTCACCTGGGCCTGGGACGGCCGGGAGTTCGTGAAACGGTCCGAGACCGACCTGAGCCACACCGACCTCAGCCGTGAACAGGTAACAGTCGACGGAATAGGCCCCGCACGCATCGGCATGAGCGCGGAGCAGGTGGAGAAGGCCGTCGGTGCACCGCTCACCCTCGTCGGTGACGCCTCGCACTGCACCGACGGCACGTTGGCGGGAGCACCCGACGGACTGTCATTGATGTTCATGGAGAACTCCCTCGTCGCCGTGTCCGTGGAACCACCGGCAGCCGTCTCCACGGCCTCCGGGATGCGCGTCGGCACCACACGGGACGAGCTCTCCGACACCTACGGGGACGAGATCACCACGGATTCGGTGGAGGACGGCTCCGAGCGGCTGGTGTTCGCGCCCACCGCGCCACGGTTCGGCGGAAGGATCATCGTGTTCGACCTGAGCGACGGCCAGGTCGACCGGTTCGCCGCGGGAACACGCGACGCGGCGACCGTCGGTTCCTGTCTCTGACGAGCTCCAAACCGGACCCGGATGGATCCCCTGGCACGGGAGGGCGCGGGAGGGCGGGCAACCCTCCCACTCCCTCCCGCGCTCTCCCCGAAGCGCAGCCCTCCTAGAAGACCGACTCCGCCTCGTCCATCCGGTCCTTCGGGACCGTCTTCAGCTCGGTGACCGCCTCCGCCAGCGGCACCATCACGATGTCCGTGCCGCGCAGCGAGGTCATCTTGCCGAACTCGCCCCGGTGTGCCGCCTCCACCGCGTGCCAGCCGAAGCGGGTGGCGAGGACACGGTCGTACGCGGTCGGCACACCGCCACGCTGGACGTGGCCGAGGATGACCGGCTTGGACTCCTTGCCGAGCCGTCGCTCCAACTCGTACGCCAGGGCCGTACCGATGCCCTGGAAGCGCTCGTGGCCGAACTTGTCGATCTCGCCCTTGCCGTAGTCCATGGTGCCGTCGGCCGGGTGCGCGCCCTCGGCGACGCAGATCACCGCGAACTTCTTGCCGCGGGCGAAGCGTTCCTCGACCATCTTGACCAGCTGGGCCGGGTCGAAGGGGCGCTCGGGCAGGCAGATGCCGTGGGCGCCGGCGGCCATGCCGGACTCCAGGGCGATCCAGCCCGCGTGCCGGCCCATGACCTCGACGACCATCACGCGCTGGTGGGACTCGGCGGTGGTCTTCAGCCGGTCCATCGCCTCCGTCGCCACACCGACCGCCGTGTCGAAGCCGAAGGTGCGGTCCGTGGAGGAGATGTCGTTGTCGATCGTCTTCGGGACGCCGACCACCGGCAGACCCGCGTCGGAGAGCATGCGGGCCGCCGTGAGCGTGCCCTCGCCGCCGATCGGGATCAGCGCGTCGATGCCGAAGTCGCGGATCATGTCGGAGGCGTTCTCGCAGGCCTCGCGGAGGCGGTCGCGCTCCAGCCGGGAGGAGCCGAGTATGGTGCCGCCGCGCGCCAGGATGCCGCTGACCGCGTTGAGGTCGAGCGGCCGGTAGCGGCCGTCCAGCAGGCCGGAGTAGCCGTCCTCGAAGCCGATGACCTCGTCACCGTAGTTGTCCACCGCCCGGTGCACGACCGACCGGATCACTGCGTTCAGTCCAGGGCAGTCGCCGCCTGCGGTGAGCACTCCTATACGCATCGTGCTGTGTCTCCTGGTCGCTGTCGATACCGGTGAGCCAGTCCCGATTCTTTCACGTCCCCCCGGGCGCCGCCGACGCCGTACGGGCGGGCGTCCTAGCCAGCGCCGGAGGTATTGTCAAGAGGGATCTGCTCACCTAGGTGGGCGATTTTTGTGGCCTCGACGAAGACCTGTGCGGCCCCCGACGAAACGGAGAGCGCGCGTGACCCGCAGCGTGTACGTGACCGGTATCGACCGCGGCGACGGCCGCCAGGTCGTCGAGCTGGGCGTCATGGAGCTCCTGACCCGGCAGGTCGACCGGGTGGGCGTGTTCCGCCCCCTGGTGCACGACGGGCCCGACCGCCTGTTCGAACTGTTGCGCGCCCGCTACCGGCTCACCCAGGACCCGTCGACCGTCTACGGCCTCGACTACCAGGAGGCGTCCGCGCTCCAGGCCGAGCAGGGCACGGACGAACTGGTGTCCACCCTCGTCGACCGGTTCCACCGCGTCGCCCGCGACTACGACGTCGTCCTCGTCCTCGGCACCGACTACGCCGACACCCAGTTCCCCGACGAGCTGTCCCTGAACGCCCGGCTCGCCAACGAGTTCGGCGCCTCGGTGATCCCGGTCGTCGGCGGCCGGAAGCAGACCGCCGAGTCGGTGCTCGCCGAGACCCGCAACGCCTACCGCGCCTACGACACCCTGGGCTGCGACGTGCTCGCCACCGTGGTCAACCGGGTCGCCCGCGAGGACCGGGACGAGATCGCCGAGCGGCTCGCCACCCGCCTGCCCGTGCCCTGCTACGTCCTGCCGGACGAGCCGGCGCTGTCCGCCCCGACCGTCTCCCAGATCGCGCACACCCTCGGCGCGAAGGTGGTGCTCGGCGACGACTCCGGGCTCGCCCGCGACGCCCTGGACTTCGTCTTCGGCGGGGCGATGCTGCCGAACTTCCTCGCCGCCCTGACGCCGGGCTGTCTGGTGGTCACCCCGGGCGACCGCGCCGACCTCGTCGTCGGCGCGCTGGCCTCGCACAGCGCCGGCACCCCGCCGATAGCCGGGGTGCTGCTCACCCTGGACGAGGTCCCCGCCGACCACATCCTCACCCTCGCCGCCCGCCTCGCCCCCGGCACCCCGGTGCTCTCGGTGCCCGGCACCAGCTTCCCCACCGCCGAGCAGCTCTTCTCCCTGGAGGGGAAGCTGAACGCGGCCACCCCGCGCAAGGCGGAGCGGGCGCTCGGCCTCTTCGAGCGGTACGCCGACACCGCGGAGCTGACCGAGCGGGTCTCCGCGCCCAGCAGCGACCGCGTCACCCCGATGATGTTCGAGCACAAACTGCTCGAACAGGCCCGCTCCGACCTGCGCCGGGTCGTCCTCCCCGAGGGCACCGAGGAGCGGGTGCTGCACGCGGCCGAGGTGCTGCTGCGCCGGGGCGTGTGCGAGCTGACCCTGCTCGGCGACGTCGACCAGATCCGCAAGAAGGCCGCCGACCTCGGCATCGACCTCGGCGACACCCAGCTGATCGACCCGGCCACCTCCGAGCTGCGCGACGCCTTCGCCGAGAAGTACGCGGCCCTGCGCGCCCACCGGGGCGTCACCGTGGAACTGGCCTACGACGTCGTCTCCGACGTGAACTACTTCGGCACGCTGATGGTGCAGGAGGGCCTCGCCGACGGCATGGTGTCCGGCTCGGTGCACTCCACGGCCGCGACCATCCGGCCGGCCTTCGAGATCATCAAGACCAGGCAGGACGCGCGGATCGTCTCCTCCGTCTTCTTCATGTGCCTGGCCGACAAGGTGCTCGTCTACGGCGACTGCGCGGTCAACCCCGACCCGGACGCCGAGCAGCTCGCCGACATCGCCGTGCAGTCGGCGGTCACGGCCGCGCGGTTCGGGGTGGAGCCGCGGCTCGCGATGCTGTCGTACTCGACGGGTACGTCCGGCTCCGGCGCCGACGTCGACAAGGTGCGCACCGCCACCGAGCTGGTGCGCTCGCGCCGGCCCGATCTGCGGATCGAGGGGCCGATCCAGTACGACGCCGCCGTGGAGCCGTCGGTCGCCGCGACCAAGCTGCCGGACTCCGAGGTCGCCGGGCAGGCGACGGTGCTGATCTTCCCCGACCTGAACACCGGCAACAACACGTACAAGGCCGTGCAGCGCTCGGCCGGCGCCATCGCCGTCGGACCGGTGCTCCAGGGTCTGCGCAAGCCGGTCAACGACCTGTCCCGGGGCGCCCTCGTCCAGGACATCGTCAACACCGTCGCCATCACGGCGATCCAGGCCCAGTCCCCGAGCGAGAAGGCGACCGCCCAGTGAGTCCGTCCCACCCGTCTCCCACCACCGCCCCGTCCGACGAGCCGCGCCCGACCCCTTCCACTCGCGTCCTCGTCCTCAACTCCGGCTCCTCGTCGGTGAAGTACCAGCTGCTGGACATGGGCGACGGCAGCCGGCTGGCCGCCGGGCTGGTCGAGCGGATCGGTGAGCGGACCTCCCTGCTACGGCACACGCCGCTCGCGGCGGGCGGCGGGACGCGGGAGCGGACCGGGCCGGTCGCCGACCACGACGCCGCGCTGAAGGCGATGGCCGAGGAGCTGGCCGCCGACGGGCTGGGGCTGGACTCCCCGGAGCTGGTCGCGATCGGCCACCGGGTGGTGCACGGCGGCAAGCGCTTCACCGAGCCGACGGTCGTCGACGACCGCGTCCTCGCCGAGATCGAGCGGCTGATCCCGGTGGCGCCGCTGCACAACCCGGCCAATCTGACCGGCATCCGCACGGCCATGGCGCTGCGGCCCGACCTGCCCCAGGTCGCCGTCTTCGACACCGCCTTCCACACCACGATGCCGGAGGCGGCAGCCCGTTACGCGATCGACGTGAAGACCGCCGACGAGCACCGGATCCGCCGCTACGGCTTCCACGGCACCTCGCACGCGTATGTGTCCCGGGCGACGGCGCGGCTGCTCGGCAGGGCGCCCGAGGAGGTCAACGTCATCGTGCTGCACCTGGGCAACGGGGCGTCCGCCTCCGCCGTACGGGGAGGGCGCTGTGTGGACACCTCCATGGGGCTGACCCCCTTGGAGGGGCTGGTGATGGGTACGCGGTCGGGAGACATGGACCCGGCCGTCATCTTCCATTTGATGCGTGTTGGCGGAATGTCCGCCGACGACATCGACACTCTTCTCAACAAGAAGAGCGGTCTCGTCGGACTGTGCGGTGACAACGACATGCGGGAGATCCGGCGCCGGATCGACGAGGGCGACGAGCAGGCGAAGCTCGCGTTCGACATCTACATTCACCGTCTGAAGAAGTACATCGGCGCCTATTACGCCGTTCTCGGGCGGGTGGACGCGGTGGCCTTCACCGCCGGGGTCGGCGAGAACGCCGCTCCGGTACGGGAGGCGGCCGTGGCGGGCCTGGAAGGGCTGGGCCTGGCGGTCGACGGCGAGCGCAACGCCGTACGCGGCGGGGAACCGCGGCTGATCTCGCCCGAGGGCGCGCGGGTCGCGGTGGCGGTGGTACCGACGGACGAGGAAATGGAGATCGCACGACAGACCTACGCACTGGTCGGAAAGAACAACTGAGCAGGGACTTCCTCATTTGTATTTTCCGCCAGACGGAATATTCCGTAGCGAAACAAACCGATAGGATCGTCCCATGCGCCGTTCGAAAATCGTCTGTACTCTCGGCCCCGCGGTCGACTCCCACGAGCAGCTCGTCGCTCTGATAGAAGCCGGCATGAACGTGGCCCGCTTCAACTTCAGCCACGGCTCGCACGCCGAGCACCAGGGCCGGTACGACCGGGTCCGTGCCGCCGCCAAGGAGACGGGCAGGGCCATCGGTGTCCTCGCCGACCTCCAGGGCCCGAAGATCCGCCTGGAGACCTTCGCGGAAGGTCCCGTCGAGCTGGTGCGCGGTGACGAGTTCACGATCACCACCGAGGACGTCCCGGGTGACAGGACGATCTGCGGGACGACCTACAAGGGCCTGCCCGGTGACGTGTCCAAGGGCGACCAGATCCTGATCAACGACGGCAACGTCGAGCTGAAGGTCACCGAGGTCGACGGCTCCCGGGTGCGGACGATCGTCATCGAGGGCGGCGTCATCTCCGACCACAAGGGCATCAACCTGCCCGGCACGGCGGTGAACGTCCCCGCGCTGTCCGAGAAGGACGTCGAGGACCTGCGCTTCGCCCTCCGGATGGGCTGCGACCTGGTCGCGCTGTCCTTCGTCCGGGACGCCAAGGACGTCGCCGACGTCCACCGCGTGATGGACGAGGAGGGGCGCCGCGTCCCCGTCATCGCCAAGGTGGAGAAGCCGCAGGCGGTGGAGAACATGGAGGACGTCGTGGCGGCCTTCGACGCCGTCATGGTCGCCCGCGGTGACCTGGCCGTCGAGTATCCGCTCGAGAAGGTCCCCATGGTGCAGAAGCGCCTGATCGAGCTGTGCCGGCGCAACGCCAAGCCGGTGATCGTGGCGACCCAGATGATGGAGTCGATGATCACCAACTCCCGTCCGACCCGCGCCGAGGCCTCCGACGTGGCCAACGCGATCCTGGACGGCGCCGACGCGGTGATGCTGTCGGCCGAGTCCAGCGTGGGCGCGTACCCGATCGAGACCGTGCGGACGATGTCGAAGATCGTCCAGGCGGCCGAGCAGGAGCTGCTCTCCAAGGGTCTGCAGCCGCTGGTGCCGGGCAAGAAGCCGCGCACCCAGGGCGGTTCGGTGGCCCGCGCCGCCTGCGAGATCGCCGACTTCCTGGGCGGCAAGGGCCTGGTGGCCTTCACGCAGTCCGGTGACACCGCCCGGCGGCTGTGCCGCTACCGCGTCGCGCAGCCGATCCTGGCGTTCACCACGGACGAGTCCACCCGCAACCAGCTGACGCTCAGCTGGGGCATCGAGCCGCACGTCGTGCCGTTCGTGAACAGCACCGACGAGATGGTCGAGCTGGTGGAGCAGGAGCTGGTCCGGCTGAGCCGGTTCAGCGAGGGCGACATCGTGGTGATCACCGCCGGTTCGCCGCCCGGTGTCCCCGGCACCACCAACATGGTCCGCGTCCACCACCTGGGCGGCCCGACCAGCTGACCCGCACCGGCCCGGTACGGCGCCGAGGGCGCTCCCTGCGGACAGGGGGCGCCCTCGGCGTTTTGTGCGGCTCCCGGAAGGGTCCTGACGGGCTCTCAGCCGGTGACGTACTGCTGGAGTCCGGGGATGTGCAGGGTCCCGCCGAACTGTCCGGCCTGCTGCACCGTCACGTCGGTGAAGTAGATCAGCGGGATGTTCAGCGGCGGCGGGTGCTCCGGGTCGAACGTGATCGGTATCAGCCCGAGCAGCTTGCCGGAGATCTTCTCGGTGTACATCACGGTGTCGCCGTCGCGGATGGTGGACATCGACCCCTCGGCGGCCTGCACGTGGTGCGTCTTGCCGGACTGCTTGTCCTTGACCGTCTGGTGCAGGTCGCCGATGTCGGTGCCGTCGGAGACGACGTACTTCAGCACCTTCTTGGTGCTGCCGTTGGCCGTGCGCACCTCGACGATGCCCTGGTAGTCGGCGCCCTTCAGCGTCAGTGAGCTGGCGTTCAGGAACCACGGGTCGTCGGGCAGCAGGATCTTGTTGTCGACCCCGCCCTCGGCGTCGGTGGCGACCGGGCAGTCCCCGGGGTCGGCCGTGGACGTCTCGCTGGGGCTCGGCGAGGCGGTGGCCCCGGGGGTCGCGGTCGCCTCCTGGGCGGCTTCCTCGACCGTCTCCTCGGCGTCCTCGGCGGCCTGGGACGCCTTGTCGCCGGTGTCCTTCACGGTGTCCTCGACCGTGTCGGTGACCTTCTCGGTGGTCTCCTCCACGGTGCCGGCCGCGTCCTTGCCCTTCTCCTCGGCGGCGGAAGCGGAGGCGGACGGGGTGGGACTCGCCTCGGTTTCCTTCCCGCCCGGGGTGAGGACGTCCTTGACGGCGTCCCCCACGTCCTCCAGGAGGTCGCGGTCGCTCTTCGAGGGGGCCGGGGCGGGCTCGTCCTGCTCGTCGGGCTCCGGCCCGCCCGCGGTCGCGGAGGGGGTGGGCGCCGGCTCGTCCTCGTCGTCGGAACCTGAATCCGACGAAGGGGACGAAGGGGACGCGCCCTGGCCCGCACCGGGGGAGGCCGAGGTGCCGGGCTCGGCGCCGGCGTCCTGTTCCGGGGTGGCCTTGTCGCTCGCCGAGGCGGACGGCGTGGGCGACGCGGTGGCGTCCCCCTTCTCGGCGCCCTCGAGGGCGTCCAGGCAGTCCTTGTACTCGTCGGCGGTCAGGCTGTTCGCCGGCGGCGCCCCGTCGTTGCCGTCGGCGAGCGCCAGGGTCGGCGTGAACCCCATGCCCATGAGGACCGCGGTGGGCATCGCCGCCAGGGCGATCGCCTTGCCGCTCGGTACGTGGAATCTGGTGAACAGCGGTTTCCTGGGGGCCGCGTGACGCGGCCCGCGCACCTCGTCAGCCGACACGGTGCCCCCCGTCGCGGACTGCGGCCCGGACACCGTCCGTCTCCCCGCCTTCCCCCTTGTCGAAGGGGGCGGCCGGGAAGAGCGGCCCTGCGGCGGGGCTTTCGGGCGCGTCGCCCGGGGCCGCCTGCCCCGTGGGCGCGTCGGCGTCGTAGCGCTCACCCGTCGCCCCGGACGACGGCTTGCCCGGCACCCAGGAGAGGGCGAGAGCACCGCCGATCAGCGCGAGCAGGAAGCCGACCACGAAACCGCCGATGTTGGAGACCACGAGCGACACCAGCGCCAGCAGGATCGCCGCGACACCGGCGAAGACACGGGTGGCCGACTGGAACCACATGGTCAGGCCCAGCGTGACCAGCAGGACGCCGATGATCAGTGACCCCGCGCCGGCGGTCGTCGCCATGGCCAGCGACATGTGGCCCAGCTTGAGCGTGGCGTAGGGGAGGTACGCGATGGGGAATCCGCCCAGCATGGTGAACAGGCCGGCCCAGAACGGCCGGGTGCCCCGCCAGTCGCGGAATCGCAGACGCAACCGGGTGAAGGTCCCGGCGCTCTGGCCCGGAGTCTCGGCACTCATGGAAAAAGCTCCCTGGGTCCGGTGGAAGTACGTACCGGCTCGGCCGTTGGCGTGGAGAAGCCGGAAGTCTGAGTCTGTGAGGTGGCCCGGCCCGTGGGCCGGCCGGGCCGGCGGGGCGGAGAAGCGACGGCTTCCCCGCCCCTGGGGCAGCTCGACTGCCCCAGGACACCCGGTGGCGGAGCCGTCAGTAGCACTCCATCTTGGCGTCCGTACCGAGCCGCATCGACAGCCCGTTCAGCGTGAACGTGCCGGCCGTGGTCGCCCACGCCGTCTGCTCGACGCCGTAGAGGTCGGCCGTCCGCGCCTGCTGGGCGAAGCCACCCGGCAGCACGCTCTCGCCCGGCTTGATGTCGGGGCCACGCGTCTTGTCCTTGACCGCGACACCGATGTCGATGTCCGAGAACGTCGCGTCGGCGTCGAGCTGGGCGACGTCGATGAAGAGGTTCTTGGCCTCGACCGGCTTCTTCTCGTCGTTGCCCGCCTCAAGACGGAGGTAGACCGTCCCCACCAGGGGTATGTCCGTCCTGACCGACTGGCACATCCTGTTGATCGTCGCCTTGTCGAACGACGAGATCGCGACCGGGACCTTGGTCTTCTTGTCACCCTTGACCGAGGTGTAGACCTCGTCGATGCCGCCGTACTGGGCGAAACCCTCGCCGTGCAGGTGACTGGCCGTCACCTTGAACTGCTGGCCGGACACGCTGAACGACGCCGCGAGGGCGCCCTGCGCCAGACCGACACCCACCGCCGCCGTAGCGAGCACGCTGGGCACCATGACCACAGCGAACCGCTTCCATCTGGTCCCGCCACGCACTTGGGACTCCATATTTCCTCCTTCTCGGACGTACATCTCCTGTCCCGACTCGCCGCCGTACCGGCGGCCGCAGACGGGCAGGGATGGGAGAAGTGCTACGTCCTCGGAAAGGAGAGCGCCCGCGCTCGGCGGCGTACGTACGCGCCCGAATCACCGGCGATCACCCCCGAGCGACAACCACTGGTCGCGCCTGACACGCATCACGCACAACCCTGCTGGACAGGCTTCGCCGGGTGGGCGAAGACCCCCCTGTCCGAGAACCGGCGCCACTGCCGCCGGTTCTGCTCGGTGGGGACCCTGGAGTTCCCGCGGCCCGACCGGATGTCGGGGTACGGGAATGGACCGAGCGTCGCCGATCGTGGTGCATTCTCGCCGCAGGCACAAGGGGGTTCGTTACTCGCTAGTAACGGCCGGATAACCGAACAACGACCCGCAGGTCTCGCTCGACGACGCTGGGTGCACTGAAAGGGCCGTACAAAACTATTGATCGCTGGACAGAATCCGACAGATCAACGCCTGCGACTTACTGGCAGTAACAGCGGCCGCGATTGCCAAGTTTTGGCAAAACGCGGCCGCATCGGCCTCCGGGGGCCGACCGGCACCTCGGGCCCCACGGGCCCAGCCGGTCGGCGAACCGGTCGTAACCGGGCATCGCCGCCCGGACAGCTCAGAACAGGGCCCGCGCCAGCGCCCGGCGCGCGGCGATCACACGCGGATCGTCGGCACCGACCACCTCGAACAGCTCCAGCAGCCGCATCCGTACGGCGTCACGGTCGTCGCCCGCGGTGCGCCCCACCGTCTCGATGAGCCGGCCGAAGGCGTCCTCGACATGACCGCCCACCAGGTCCAGGTCGGCGGCGGCGATCTGCACCCCGGCGTCCCCCGGCTTCTCGGCGGCCTCCTTGCGCACCTGCTGCGGGTCCATGCCCTGCACCCGCTGGAGCAGTTCGGCCTGGGCGAGACCCAGCTTGGCCTCCGAGTTGCCCGGGTCGTCGGCGAGCACGTTCTTGTACGCCTGGACGGCGCCGCCGAAGTCCCCGGCGTCCAGCGCCTGGACCGCGGCCTCCAGCAGGGCGTCGTAGGGACCGGCGGGCGCGGCCTCGGGCGCCTGCGCTCCGCCGCCCGGTTCGGCGTCGGGGTCGACGGTGAGGCCGGTCAGGCCGAAGCGCTCCTCGCCGACCTGCACCAGCTGGTCCAGGGTCTGGCGGATCTGCGCCTCGCCCGCGGCACCCTGGAAGAGCGGCAGCGCCTGCCCGGCCACCACCGCGAAGACGGCCGGGATCCCCTGGATCCCGAACTGCTGCATCAGCATCTGATTGGCGTCGACGTCGATCTTGGCGAGGAGGACGCGCCCGTTGTACTCGACGGTGAGCCGCTCCAGCAGCGGGCTCAGCTGCTTGCAGGGCTCGCACCACTCGGCCCAGAAGTCGATGACGACCGGGACCTCGGTGGACCGCTGCAGGACGTCGCGTTCGAAGCCGGCCTCGTCGACGTCGATGACGAGATCGGCCGGGGAGACGGCACCCCCGCCACCCTGCCGGGCCGTTTCGGCGCGCGCCTGCTCCGCCTTCGCCTTGGCCTCCTGGGCCGCCTTCACCGCGGCGAGGTCGACGACTCCGCTCATGGACATGTTCCGTGGCTGCATGCGTCTATCCTCCCCCGTACTGCGCGCGTGTGTGAAAACGCGACGGAAAGCCAGGCCATCGTGTGCTGTTGGGCGCCGGGTCCCCACCCCACGCCGTGGTCGTCGCTCGGGCACGCCGGTCACGCGCGCTTCCGCTACGAGTCGTAGCGTAATACCGGGCGGCGCTCCCCGGACACCGCACTCCGGTGATCTCCCTCACGACCGCACGGTTTCCGCCGGTTATGGTCGTGACATGCAGAGCCGCAGCCCAGCCAGTCGCGCCGGGCGTCCGCGCAGTACCGCCGCGGACGCCGCGATCCTGGCCGCGACCCGTGAGGCTCTGGTCGAACTGGGGTGGTCCAGGCTCACCTTGGGAGACGTGGCGATTCGCGCCGGGGTCGCGAAGACCACTCTCTACCGGCGCTGGGCGGGCAAGAACGAACTGGTCGTGGACGCGGTCGCGGAGCTCTTCGACGAGCTGACCCTGCCCGACCGGGGCTCGCTGGCCGAGGACATCGAGGGCGTGGTGCTCCAGTTCGCCGCCATCCTGGCCCGCCCGGAGGCCAGGAGCGGGCTGATGGCGGTGGTCGCCGAGGCCACCCGCGACGACGCCCTGCGCGAGCGCATCCGCGCCTCGATCGTCGAGCGGCAGAAACGGCTGGTCCTCGCGGGCCGGGCGCGCGCCCAGGCGCGGGGCGAGCTGCCGTCCGAGCCGGACGCCCGGGAGGCGGCCCGCACGGTCGATTTGATCTTCGACATGGTGGCCGGCGCGGTGGTCCACCGCACCCTGGTCAGCGCGGAACCGGCGGACGAGGAGTGGGTGCACGGCTTCACCCGGGTCCTGCTGTCGGGCCTCGCCGCCGCGCCGGACCGGGGTGACCGAGAAGCGCCCTGAACTGCCCACCGTCGTCGGGCAGTTGCTTGCCGTCACCGTGATGCCCTGCGAGGATCGCGATCATCCCCCACCGGGGCACGCGCGACGTCGAGCAGCCAGGGAGCCGCCCATGACCGGGACCGAACCCGTCACCGCACGCATCGACACCTCCAGGCCGCACCCGGCCCGGGTCTACGACTGGTTCCTCGGCGGCAAGGACAACTACCCGGTCGACGAGGAACTGGGCCGGCGGATCATGAGCGTCGACGGAACGGCCCGGCACATCGCCCGCACCAACCGCTGGTTCATGCAGCGGGTCACCCGGTGGCTGGCCGGCGAGGCGGGCGTCCGCCAGTACCTGGACATCGGCACCGGCATCCCCACCGAACCCAATCTGCACCAGATAGCCCAGCGCATCGCACCGCAGTCCCGCGTCGTCTACACCGACAACGATCCCATCGTGCTGAAGCACGCCGAGGCACTCCTGCACAGCACCCCCGAGGGCGTCACCGACTACATCCAGGCCGATGTGCGCGACCCCGGCCGCATCCTGGAACAGGCCCGCGAGAAGCTGGACTTCGGCCGGCCGGTGGCGCTGTCCCTCATCGCGCTGACGCACTTCCTCGGCGACGAGGACGACCCGTACGGGCTGGTGGCGCGGCTCGTCGAGGCGCTGCCCCCCGGCAGCCATCTGGTCCTGTCGCAGCTCACGGCGGACTTCGACCCGGAGGCGGTCGGCCGCGGGGTCGAGATGTACAAGGCGGGCGGCGTCACGCTCGCGCCGCGCAGCCGCGCGGAGATCGCCCGCTTCTTCGAGGGACTTCGGCTCGTGGAGCCCGGACTGGTCCAGCTGACCGACTGGCATCCCGAGCTCGCCGTCGGCGAGACCACCGACGAGAACGCCGTGATCTCGCTGTACGGAGCGGTGGCCCGCAAGCCGTGACCTGCGGGCCGAGGCCTCAGAACCCGGCGGGCTCCGTGTAGACGCCCCACTCGTCGCGCAGGACGCCGCAGATCTCGCCCAGGGTCGCCTCCGCGCGGACGGCGTCGAGCATCGGCTCGATCATGTTGGCGCCGGAGCGCGCCGCCTCGACCATGGTGTCGAGCGCGCCGCGGACCTTCGCGTCGTCGCGGGCGGCCTTGCGCTCGCCCAGCAGCCGCACCTGCTCGCGCTCCACCTCGTGGCTGACCCGCAGGATCTCCAGGTCGCCGGTGACCGACCCGGTGTGGACGTTGACGCCGACGACCCGCTTGTCGCCCTTCTCCAGCGACTGCTGGTAGCGGAACGCCGACTCGGCGATCTCGCCGGTGAACCAGCCGTCCTCGATGCCGCGCAGGATGCCGGAGGTGATCGGTCCGATCGGGTGCTTCCCGTCCGGGTGGGCGCGCAGGCCCCGCTCCTTGATCTGCTCGAAGATCTTCTCGGCGTCGGCCTCGATCCGGTCGGTGAGCTGTTCGACGTACCAGGAGCCGCCCAGCGGGTCCGCGACGTTGCCGACGCCGGTCTCCTCCATCAGCACCTGCTGGGTGCGCAGGGCGATCTCGGCGGCCTGCTCACTGGGCAGCGCCAACGTCTCGTCGAGGGCGTTGGTGTGCAGCGAGTTGGTCCCGCCGAGCACGGCGGCCAGCGCCTCCACGGCCGTGCGGACGACGTTGTTGTACGGCTGCTGGGCGGTCAGCGAGACACCGGCGGTCTGGGTGTGGAAGCGCAGCCACTGCGCCTTCTCGCTCCGCGCGCCGTAGACGTCCCTCATCCAGCGGGCCCAGATGCGGCGCGCGGCGCGGAACTTGGCGATCTCCTCGAAGAAGTCGACGTGCGCGTCGAAGAAGAACGACAGGCCGGGGGCGAAGACGTCCACGTCCAGGCCGCGGCTGAGCCCCAGCTCCACGTACCCGAAGCCGTCCGCCAGGGTGTACGCCAGCTCCTGCGCGGCCGTCGACCCGGCCTCGCGGATGTGGTAGCCGGAGACCGACAGCGGCTTGTAGGCGGGGATGCCGGCCGCGCAGTGCTCCATCAGGTCGCCGATGAGGCGCAGGTGCGGCTCGGGCTGGAAGAGCCACTCCTTCTGGGCGATGTACTCCTTGAAGATGTCCGTCTGCAGCGTGCCGTTGAGCACGGCGGGGTCGACGCCCTGGCGCTCGGCGGCGACGAGGTACATGCAGAAGACGGGCACGGCGGGCCCGCTGATGGTCATCGACGTGGTGACGTCCCCGAGCGGGATGTCACGGAACAGCACCTCCATGTCGGCCGCCGAGTCGATCGCCACTCCGCAGTGGCCGACCTCGCCCAGGGAGCGCGGGTCGTCGGAGTCGCGGCCCATGAGCGTCGGCATGTCGAAGGCGACGGAGAGCCCGCCCCCGCCGTTGCCGAGGATCATCTTGTAGCGCTCGTTGGTCTGCTCGGCGTTCCCGAACCCGGCGAACTGCCGGATGGTCCACGTCCGCCCCCGGTAGCCGGTCGGATACAGGCCGCGCGTGAAGGGGTACTCACCCGGCCAGCCGATCCGCTCGAACCCCTCGTAGGTGTCCCCGGGCCGGGGCCCGTACACCGGCTCCACGGGATCGCCGGAGAGCGTGGTGAAATCTGCGTCGCGCTTGCGCGCGGCGTCGTACCGGGCCTGCCAGCGTCGGCGGCCCTCCTCGATGGCGTCAGCGTCCATCCTTCGAATTTACTAGGACGTCCAAGTAAATGTCGATGGGAGACCGCCGCACGCTGCTCCGTACGGCGGTGAGACGCGCTACGCGACCGCGGGGGCCTTGTCCGCGACCTTGCCCTCCAGCTCGCGGCTGATGCTGCGCTCCACGAAGAACGCGGCGGTGGGGACGGTGCCGGCGAGCAGCACCCACAGCTGCTTCTTCACCGGCCACTTCGCCTTGGACCCGAGGTCGAAGGCGAAGACCAGGTAGACGACGTAGAGCCAGCCGTGGGCGATGCTGACCACCTGCGTGAAGTCGGCCGCGCCACCCACGTCCAGCACGTACTTGCCGATCATGCCAAAGGTCAGGGCGACGAGGAGGACACCGGTGACGTAGGCCATGATCCGGTAGCGGGTCAGCACGCTTCGCTTCATGGAGTCGAGCGTAACGGGCCGTTCCGGGAGATCTTGTCAGGGGTCGGCCCCCTTCGGAGTCCCCCGCCGCGGTCTCACCCCCAGGGCGCGTCCAGGCGACATGTGCGCGGAACGTGTGCAATGTGCACCGAAATCGCGGGGATGCGTGAACACTGCGCTACGGCCTTCGCCGTTTGCCGGAGCGTCACTGCAAAGTAATGCCCCTACACATCCACACATCACCCGACATAACACCGCTTCCCCGAAGACCCACTCGACGCCGCCAGGCGCCCGCGCCGACGCCAGGAGCAGCCACTCTTCCCTTCCGTCGGCTTTAAGATCGATCACAGGCCGCCCCCTTCGTGCCGATGGCCCGTTCCCCGTGCTCTTGACGCTCTTGGCAGCCGCGAACGCCGCGTGCCGTACGGGCCGGGCACAAGCATGTGTGAAGAAAGGTGAACACCATGGTCCTCGGACTGCTGCGGCGCCTGCGCCCGCACGGCGCCTCCGACGCCACGCCGGGCCTCTCCGTCCCCCTGCCGCCCGGCGCGGGGGCGTTCGGCTGCGAGGCCGTCGATGTCCTGGGACAGCCGCTGGGCGCGGTCGAGGTCACGGTGACCGCGCTGGACAGCCACCGCGTCGCGGCCCGCGGCACCACCGACCCGTACGGCTACTACATGGCGGTCCTGCCTCCGGGCAGGTACAGCGTGATGCTGTCGGCGGACGGCCTGGCACCCGTCCGCGAGACCGTCGACATAGTCGCCGGGGCGGCTCCCGCCCCCGCACGCGTCGCGCTGGAGCCCGGGCGCCAGCTGGAACTGCCGCCCGCCGGCACCTGGGTGTTCGACCCTCCGCACACCGCGATCCGGTTCATCGCCAAGCACGTGGGCATGGCTCATGTCCACGGCCGCTTCACACGGTTCGAGGGCGGCATCCGGGTCGCGGAGAACATGAGCGACTCCCAGGTCTCGGTGCGCATCGACGCCTCCAGCATCACGACGGGCAACCAGACCCGCGACAACCACCTGCGGTCGGCCGACTTCCTCGACGTCGAGAACTATCCGTACATCGACTTCACCAGCACTCGGTTCGCCTACCACGGCGGCTCCAAGTGGACCGTGCACGGCACCCTCACGATGCACGGCACGAGTCGCTCGGTGGGCCTCGACACCGAGTATCTCGGCACCGTGAACGGCGGCTACGAGCAGGAGCTGCGCTGCGCCGCCCTCGCGAAGACCGAACTGCACCGCGAGGACTTCACCCTCAACTGGCGTTCGATGCTGGCCCGCGGGATCGCCGTCGTCGGACCGACGGTCCAGCTGGCGCTCGACGTACAGGCCATGTACCGGACCCACGACACACCGACCCCGCCCCACTAGGGCCGATGACGAGTGGCGGCGCGGCCCGGCAGCACCACGAGCGGCATCTCCGGGTCGACCGCCGCGGCGGTCCTCAGTCCTCCTCGAAGTCCCCCGCCGCCACTCGCAGCGGGCGGAGCATGGCGAAGAGCTCGGCGCATTCCTCGGCGTCGTAGGCGCCCAGGCCGAAGTCCATCGCCATCAGGTCGTGGGTGGCCGCCTCGACCACCTCGCGGCCCTTGTCGGTGATGGTCGCCAGGGTGCCCCGGCCGTCGTTGGGGTTGGGGCGCTTGGCCACCAGACCCGACCGCACCAGCCGGTCCACGGTGTTCGTCACCGAGGTGGGGTGCACCATGAGCCGCTCGCCGATCTTGGACATCGGCAGCTCACCGGACTTGGAGAAGGTCAGCAGCACCAGCGCCTCGTACCGCGCGAACGTGAGCCCGTAGGGCTTGACGACCGCGTCGACCTCGGCCAGCAGGATCTGGTGCGCCCGCATGATCGAGGTGATCGCGGCCATCGGCGGCACGTTTCCCCAGCGCTGCTTCCAGAGCTCGTCGGCGCGGGCGATGGGATCGAACGAGAGACTGAGGGGCTTCGGCACGGACCAGACCCTACCGGCCGGTCATATGTCGGTCAGCCCCGTCTCGCCCATCGGTCCGCGGTCATCCGTCGGGCTGCGCCAGGTGACGTTCGACCGTGTCCACCTTGGAGGTGAGACCGTCCTCCACGCCCGGGCGGATGTCCGCCTTGAGGACCAGGGAGACGCGCGGAGCACGGGCCTCCACGGCGGCCACGGCACGCTTCACCACGTCCATGACCTCGTCCCACTCACCTTCGACGGAGGTGAACATGGCGTCGGTGCGGTTCGGCAGCCCGGACTCGCGGACCACCCGCACGGCGTCGGCGACGTACTCCCCCACGTCCTCGCCGACGCCGAGCGGCGTCACGGAGAAGGCGACGATCACGCGTTCACGACCCCTTCGGTGCGGGCGCGGGAGGCGATCACCGCGTCCTCGGCCTCACGCTTGAGCCGGCGGTCGGCGAAGAAGCCGCCGGTGGGCAGGACCGACATCAGGAAGTAGAAGGCGGCGGTCTTCAGCGGCCACTTGGCGCGGTTCCAGGCGTCGGCCCAGAAGAGCACGTACAGGACGAAGAGGAAACCGTGGACCGCGCCCATCACCGGTACGGCGTTGAACTCCGTGGTCCGCTTCAGGACCGAGCAGACGAGCAGCAGGAGGAAGGAGATCGCCTCGGGGCCCGAGACCAGGCGGAGGCGGCGGAGGGCGGTGGCGGTCTTGATGTCCACGGGTCACCTTCGATGGGAGAGACGTCGGCGTCGACGGGTCGGACGGCTTGTGAACACACGCACAAGCGCGCGTCCATTGTGGCAAACCCCGTTCACGATCACGGGAGGGGGTCCGTAAGGGCCCATCGGGGTCCGTAGGGGTCCGCAGGGGTCCATCGGGGTCCGCAGGGGTCCATCGGGGTCCGCAGGGGTCCATCGGGGTCCGCAGGGGTCCATCGGGGTCCGCAGGGGTCCATCGGGGTCCGATCAGGGTGCGACTCCACCCACAGGATCTGTCGGCGGGGCAAAGAGGCCGCTACCGTCGCAAGCGTGGCGATGTTCCGACTTCAGAGCAGCAAGGTGCTCGCCGTCGACATGACCGGGGATGCCGTGAAGGCGAAGAACGGCTCCATGGTCGCGTACGACGGCGACATGGCCTTCAAGAAGCTCAGCGGCGGCGGTGAGGGCATCCGGGGGATGGTGACCCGGCGGCTCACGGGTGAGCAGATGACACTGATGGAGGTGAAGGGGCACGGGACCTGCTGGTTCGCGGACCGGGCCTCCGAGATCAATCTGGTGGGTCTTCAGGGGGACAAGCTCTACGTGGAGGCCAGCAACCTGCTGGCGACCGACGGCGCCCTGCGCACCGGGACCGGTTTCACCGGTCTGCGCGGGGCCTCGCAGGGCAACGGACTGTTCACCACCACGATCGAGGGACACGGCCAGGCGGCCGTCATGTCGGACGGGCCGGCCGTGCTGCTCCGGGTCAGTCCGCAGTACCCGCTGACGGTCGACCCCGGCGCCTATGTGGCGCACCAGGGGAACCTGCGGCAGTCCTTCCAGTCCGGTGTGACGTTCCGCACGTTGCTCGGCGAGGGCGGCGGCGAGGCCTTCCAGATCCGGTTCGAGGGCGACGGGCTGGTCTACGTGCAGCCCAGTGAGCGGAACACGATCGCGGGGGACGTCTGACATGGCCTTCCGGGAGATCAACGCGAAGATGGTCGAGGCGACCGTGGCGCCGGGGCAGCGGCTGTTCAGTCAGCGCGGCGCGATGCTCGCGTACAAGGGGGACGTCACCTTCACCCCCAACATGGCGGGCGGCCGGGGCGGACTGGTGTCGATGATCGGCCGTCGGGTGGCCGACGAGGACACGCCCCTGATGACCGTCGAGGGCAGCGGCACCGTCCTGTTCGGGCACGGCGGCCACCAGGTCCAGGTGATCGAACTCGCCGGGGACACGCTGTACGTCGAGGCCGACCGGCTGCTGGCCTTCGAGGGCACGCTGGAGCAGGGCACGGTGTTCCTCGGATCCCAGGGCGGGGTGATGGGCATGGTCCGGGGACAGGTGTCCGGGCAGGGCCTGTTCACCACCTCGCTGAAGGGACACGGCTCCGTCGCCGTGATGGCGCACGGTGGGGTGATCGAGGTCCCGATCACCCCGCAGCGGCCGGTGCGCGTCGACCCGCAGGCCTATGTCGCCCACCACGGCGACGTCCGCAACAAGCTGTCCACCGCCCTCGGCTGGCGGGACATGGTGGGCCGCGGCTCCGGCGAGGCGTTCCAACTGGAACTGAGCGGAAGCGGTGCCGTGTACGTGCAGGCCTCGGAGGAGAAGCTGTGAGCACCTACGCGACCCCCGGCGCCGGACCCACGGTCTTCGACCCGGTGACGCTGCCGTCCGACGACAACGTCGATCACTACACCTTCTGCGTGGAGCTCAAGGGCACCCAGTGGTTCATGCAGAAGGGGAAGATGATCGCCTACTACGGCTCGATCGAGTTCAACGGCATCGGGCACGGCCGGCTCGACCGCCTTGTCCGCACGTCGTTCCATTCGCCACTGCACGCGAGCGACTGGGTCGTGGCGGAGGGCTCGGGCAAGATGCTCCTCGCCGACCGGGCCTTCGATGTGAATTCGTACGACCTCGAGGACGGCAACCTGACCATTCGCTCGGGCAATCTCCTCGCTTTTCAGCCAAGTCTGTCGCTCAAGCAGTCGATCGTGCCCGGTTTTCTGACGCTGATCGGAACCGGGAAGTTCGTCGCCGCGTCGAACGGTCCGGTGGTGTTCATGGAACCTCCCATCCGGGTGGACCCGCAGGCGCTGGTCGGATGGGCGGACTGCCCCTCTCCGTGCCATCACTACGACCATGGCTACCTGACCGGCGTAATGGGCGGCCTACGTGCGATGACGGGCCTCGGCGGGGCATCCGGCGAGGAGCACCAGTTCGAGTTCGTCGGGGCCGGCACGGTCCTGCTCCAGTCCTCGGAGGCGCTGATGGCGGAGCAGGCCACGGGGGTCGCACCAGGTGAGCCCGGGGTACCCGGGGGCGGGGTGCCCGGGGGGCACGGTCAGCCGTCCGGGGCACCGCGCCTTCCCGGACAGCTGGGAGACCTCCAGCGTCGCTTCGGGCTGTGAGCGGTAATGTGCGGGGTGTGACATCGAACGCCTGCACGTGACGTCACACGGTAGCCTCATTAGTTCGCCTTTCAACTTCCTTAGGTAGACTTCATTCATGGAGACCGAGACAGCCACCCGCTGGCTGACCAATGCGGAGCAGTGCGCCTGGCGCACCCACCTGGAGGTCAACAGGCTGTTGACGTACCAGCTCGAGAAGGATCTGCAGCCGTTCGGCCTGACAATGAACGACTACGAGATCCTGGTGAACCTGTCCGAGTCGGAGGACCGGCGGATGCGGATGAGCGACCTGGCCTCCGCCACGCTTCAGTCCAAGAGCCGTCTCTCGCACCAGATCACCCGCATGGAGAACGCGGACCTGGTCCGGCGCGAGAACTGCGAGTCCGACCGCCGCGGCCTGTACGCGGTCCTGACCGAGCACGGCATGGAGACCATGCAGAAGGTCGCCCCCCATCATGTGGCGTCCGTGCGGCGGCACTTCATCGACCTGCTCCCTCCCGAGGCACTCACCGAACTCGACAAGGCCCTCAAGCCCATCGCCGAGCATCTGCGCGGGCAGCGGGGACGCCACTGATTCCCCGGCGCCCCGGCGGCACCCGACCCCTGAGGTCATGACCGGGGCCCGGCGTCCTACCCGGCGAGCGGCAGGCGGAGTTCGAACAGGGCTCCGCCGGCCGGCGCCGCACCCGCCGTGAGCGTCCCGCCGTGCCGTACGGCGACGTCCCTCGCGATCGCGAGGCCCAGCCCGGCGCCGCCGTCGTCGCGGCTCCGGGCGGCGTCCAGCCGTACGAACCGCTCGAAGATCCGCTCCCGGTCGGCCTCGGCCACCCCGTCGCCGTCGTCGGCCACCTTGAGCACCGCCCACGTGCCCTCCCGCCGTACGGTCACGGTGACCCTCTCGCGGGCGTGCCGACGGGCGTTGTCCAGCAGGTTGGCGAGCACGCGGCCGAGCTGCCCCCGCGATCCGGTCACCTCGGCCGGCTCCGCGTCCACCGTCACGCCCGTACGGCCCGTGGCCTCCTCGCGGGCCAGCGCGGCCAGGTCGACCGGGGTGCCGGCGGGCCGCTCCCCCGCGTCCAGCCGGGCCAGCAGGAGCAGATCGGCGGCGAGGTGCTGGAGCCGCACGGTGTCCTCGACGGCGCCGTCCAGATCGAGCAGCTCGGGGTGGGCGGCGGCCACCTCCAGTTGGGTGCGCAGGGACGCGATCGGGCTGCGCAGCTCGTGCGAGGCGTCGGCGACGAACCGCCGCTGCCGTTCCACGGACGTCTCCAGTGCGGCGAGCGTCTCGTTGGTGGTGCGGGCGAGACGGGCGATCTCGTCGTGCGTGGCCGGTTCGGGGACGCGGCGGGCCAGGTCCTCGGAGGCGGTGATCGCCGCCATCTCCCGCCGGATGCCCTCCACCGGGCGCAGGGCACGCCCGGTGACCAGCCAGGTCACGCCGCCGACCACGCCGAGCAGCAGGGGGAGGCCGATGAGCATCACGGTCAGCGAGGTGTTCACGGCGCTGTGCTCGGCGGCGAGCGGGGCGCCCGCGTGGACGGTGAGGCGGCCACGGTCGTGGGTCTCGACCTCGACGGCGGCGAAGCGGTAGTCCTCCGCGTCGCCGTCGATCGTCGCGGAGCCGTTGCTGAAGGTGGTCTCGCGGGCGATCTCCCCCGGGGCCAGGGACTCTCCGGAACCTTCGGAGTCGTCGGAGTCGTCCGCGTCGTCCGCGTTGTCGCCGTCACCGGCGTCACCGGCGTCACCGGCGTCACCGGCATCGTCGGAGCCGTCGGAGTCGTCGGAGTCGTCCGCGTCATCGTCGTCCCCCGGAGCCGGGGCGGACGGCTGTGGCGTCACCTCGGTGGTCGCCGTACCGGTGATCCGCCGCAGGTCCTCGCTCGCCGCGACGAGCTTGCGGTCCTCGTCGACGATCTGCACCGGGCCGTCGTCGCCGTCCAGCCCCGACAGTGTGTCGTAGGGCGTCCGGGCGGCGAGTTCGGAGGCGACCGCCCGCGCGGAGCGCTCCGCCTGGGTGCCCGCCTCACCGATCAGGTTGGAACGCAGCGACAGCAGCACGGCGGTGCCTGCCGCGACGAGGGCCACGGCGACCACGAGGGTGGCACCGAGCGTCGCCCGCGCGCGGACGGAACCGAACAGCCGGCTCATGGCGCCGTCTCCAGCCGGTACCCGGCTCCGCGCACCGTCCGGATCAGCCCGGCGCGCAGCTTGCGGCGCAGGGCGCTGACGTAGACCTCGACGATGTTCGGGTCGCCCTCGTAGGCGAAGTCCCAGACGTGCTCCAGGATCTCGGCCTTGGACACCACCTCCCCTGCCCGCAGCACCAGTTGCTCCAGCACCGAGAACTCCTTGGCGGTCAGCGCCACTTCGGCCTCGCCCAGGAACACCCGGCGGGCGGCGGTGTCCACCTTGAGGTCGCCGTGCACATGCACCGGGGAGGCCCCGGCGCCCTGACGGCGGCGCAGCAGCGCCTTGATCCTGGCGACGAGGACGACGTACGAGAACGGCTTGGTGAGGTAGTCGTCGGCGCCCGTGTCCAGGCCCTCGGCCTCGTCGTACTCACCGTCCTTGGCGGTGAGCATCAGGATCGGCACATCGTGTCCGGCGGCACGCAGGGCGGCACAGACGCGGTACCCGTTCATGCCGGGCAGCATGATGTCGAGGACGAGGAGGTCGTACGTCCCCTCGGTGGCCCGGTGCAGGCCCTCCCGGCCGTCGTGGACGACGTCCACGGCGTAACCCTCGGCGGTCAGACCCTTCGCGAGCGACAGGGCCAGCCGCTTCTCGTCCTCCACGATCAACAGGCGCATGTCGTCCAGGGTCGCAAAACGAAGCTGAAGATCCCTTCAGGGGGCTTCAGCTTCTCCTCAGCGTCGGTCGGCGAGATTGAAGGCGTCGAAAACGAAACGGCTCGGGAGGAACCAGCATGAAGCGCAACATCGTGATCGCCGTCGTGACGGCCGCGGCCCTCGTCGGTGGGGGTACGGCGACGGCCCTCGCGGTCTCGGGGGACAACGGCGGGACGACGCCGGTGGCGCAGACGGAGACCCGGGTGGGGGACGACGACGGGCGGGACGACGACGGGCGGGACGACGACGGGCGGGACGACGACGGGCGGGACGACGACCGGGGGCGTGAGGACGCCGACGATCAGGGCGACGACCGCAACGACGTCCGGGGCGACGACCGCGACGACCGCGACGACGATCGGGCCGTCTCCGGTGGCGTGACCGCTGCCGACGCCATCGCCGCCGCGCTGAAGCACACGCCGGGCACCGCCGTCTCCGCCGAGCTGGACGACGACGCGGACGACGCGGACGACGCGGACGACAACGGCGGCAGGGCCGCCTGGGAGGTCGACGTCCTCGGCGGCGGCGACACCTGGTACAGCGTGCGGGTCGACCCGACGACCGGAAAGGTGCTGAGCGCGCACCAGGACGACGAGGACGACGCCGGCGAGGTGCGGGCCGCGCTGAAGGGGACGTCGGTGACCGCGCAGGAGGCCGCGCAGCTGGTGGCCGCCAAGGGCACGGTGGTCTCGATCGACCTGGACGACGACGATGACCGGGGC
Organism: Streptomyces griseoloalbus; assembly: GCA_014650015.1. Lineage (GTDB taxonomy): Bacteria > Actinomycetota > Actinomycetes > Streptomycetales > Streptomycetaceae > Streptomyces > Streptomyces griseoloalbus. The sequence goes on along the minus strand of BMUD01000026.1, from coordinate 65,015 downwards.
TGGGAGGCGGAGACGGTCGCCTCCGGCGGCGGGGAGAAGGACTGGCGCGTGGGGCTGGACGGCGCGGGCGTCAGTGCGGAGCGGGGTGACGACTCCGACGGCTCCGACGACGACTGATCGTACGGGTGTGGTGGGTGGGGCGGTGTGGGGTTCTCGCCCCAGCCGCCCCTTCCCTTCCCTTCCCGTCCCCGGGGGCTGCCGCCCCCGGACCCCCGCTTCGGCCCTGAACGGGCCTCGTCCTCAAACGCCGGACGGGCTGAATCTGCTCAGCCGCCGGACGGGCCGGTGGACGTCAGGCCCGTCACCAGTTCGTCCGCCGCGCGGTACGGGTCCAGGTCGCCTGCGATGATCCGTTCCGCGAGGGCGCCGAGGCGGCGGTCTCCGTGGAGGTCGCCGATGCGTTCCCGCAGGGCCGTGACCGCGATGGTCTCGACCTCGCGGGAGGCGCGGGCCAGCCGGCGCTCCGTAAGGACGCCCCGCTCCTCCATCCAGGCCCGGTGCTTCTCCAGGGCCTCGACGACCTCGTCGACGCCCTCCGCGCGCGCGGCGACCGTCTTGACGATCGGGGGGCGCCAGTCGCCGGCGGCGCGTGACTCGCCGAGGCCCAGCATGTGGTTCAGCTCGCGGGCGGTGGCGTCCGCGCCGTCGCGGTCGGCCTTGTTGACGACGTAGACGTCGCCGATCTCCAGGATTCCGGCCTTGGCCGCCTGGATGCCGTCGCCCATGCCGGGGGCCAGGAGGACGACGGAGGTGTCGGCCTGGGAGGCGATCTCCACCTCCGACTGGCCCACCCCGACCGTCTCGACGAGGATCACGTCGCAGCCCGCCGCGTCCAGGACGCGGATGGCCTGCGGGGCGGCCCAGGCGAGGCCGCCCAGGTGGCCGCGGGTCGCCATGGAGCGGATGTAGACGCCGGGGTCGGAGGCGTGCTCCGACATCCGGACGCGGTCGCCGAGCAGGGCGCCGCCGGAGAACGGGGAGGACGGGTCGACGGCCAGGACGCCGACCCGCCTTCCCTGTTTGCGGTACGCGCTCACCAGCGCCGAGGTGGACGTCGACTTGCCGACGCCCGGGGAGCCGGTGAGGCCGACCACGTACGCGTTGCCGGTCAGCGGCGCCAGGGCCGCCATGACCTCCCGGAGCTGCGGGGACGCCCCCTCCACCAGGGAGATCAGCCGGGCCACGGCCCGCGGCCTGCCCTCCCTGGCCTGGGCCACCAGAGTGGAGACGTCCTGCATCACAGCTCCGTTCAGATCCGTTCGGAAGTAAGGTCCGGCGACGACAGCCGGATTCAGGCCTTGGGTACCCGCACGATCAGCGCGTCACCCTGACCGCCGCCACCGCACAGCGCCGCCGCGCCGACACCGCCGCCGCGCCGCTTCAGCTCCAGCGCCAGGTGCAGCACGAGCCGCGCGCCGGACATGCCGATCGGGTGACCCAGCGCGATGGCACCACCGTTGACGTTCACCTTTTCGGTGGAAACGCCGAGGTCCTTCATTGACTGCACGGCGACCGCGGCGAACGCCTCGTTGATCTCGATGAGGTCGAGGTCGGACACCTCCAGGCCCTCCTTCTCGAGGGCGTGCCGGATCGCGTTGGAGGGCTGCGACTGGAGGGAGTTGTCGGGGCCGGCCACGTTGCCGTGGGCGCCGATCTCGGCGATCCAGTCCAGGCCGAGCTCCTGCGCCTTGGCCTTGCTCATCACGACCACGGCCGCCGCACCGTCCGAGATCTGCGAGGAGGAGCCGGCCGTGATGGTGCCGCCCTCGGTGAAGGCGGGGCGCAGCTTGCCGAGGGACTCGGCGGTGGTGTCGCCGCGGATGCCCTCGTCCTGGCTGAAGAGCACCGGGTCGCCCTTGCGCTGCGGGATCTCGACCGGGGTGATCTCGGCCTCGTAGACGCCGTTCTTCTGCGCGGCGGCGGCCCGCTGGTGGGACAGGGCGGCGATCTCGTCCTGCTCCCGGCGGCCGAGGCCGAGGCGGGTGTTGTGCTTCTCCGTGGACTCGCCCATGGCGATGTTCTCGAAGGAGTCGGTCAGGCCGTCGTACGCCATGGCGTCGAGCATCTGGACCGCGCCGTACTTGAAGCCCTCGCGGGACTTCGGCAGCAGGTGCGGGGCGTTGGTCATGGACTCCTGGCCGCCGGCGACGACCACGTCGAACTCGCCGGCCCGGATCAGCTGGTCGGCCAGCGCGATCGCGTCGAGGCCGGAGAGGCACACCTTGTTGACGGTGAGCGCCGGGACGTTCATCGGGATGCCGGCCTTGACGGCGGCCTGGCGTGCCGGGATCTGCCCCGCCCCGGCCTGGAGCACCTGCCCCATGATCACGTACTGGACCTGGTCGCCACCGATCCCCGCACGGTCGAGGGCGGCCTTGATCGCGAAGCCGCCGAGGTCGGCTCCGGAGAAGGACTTCAGAGAACCGAGCAACCGCCCCATCGGGGTGCGGGCGCCCGCGACGATGACGGACGTCGTGCCGTTCGTTGTAGATGACACGGAAGATGCGCTGGATGCAGATGACATGAGCTGCGGTCCCCTTCCGGCTGCACAGCCGAGGAGTGAACGAGGGTTTACTTCGAATGTACTGACGTGCGGTGGACCCCGTCATCGGCCTTTCGGTGTGATCGCGCGCACGTTGCGTAACCATCCCGGGAGCGCTGCACTGATTCCATGCTGACGCGAATCGACCACATCGGGATCGCCTGTTTCGACCTGGACAAGACCGTGGAGTTCTACCGGGCCACCTACGGCTTCGAGGTGTTCCACTCCGAGGTCAACGAGGAGCAGGGCGTGCGCGAGGCCATGCTCAAGATCAACGACACCTCCGACGGCGGGGCCTCCTACCTGCAGCTGCTCGAGCCGACCCGCGAGGACTCCACCGTCGCCAAGTGGCTCGCGAAGAACGGCGAGGGCGTCCACCACATCGCTTTCGGCACGGCGGACGTGGACGCGGAGGCCGCCGACATCCGCGGCAAGGGCGTACGCGTGCTGTACGAAGAGCCCCGGCGCGGCTCCATGGGGTCACGAATCACCTTCCTGCACCCCAAGGACTGCCATGGCGTTCTGACAGAACTGGTCACTTCGGCGCCTGTTGAGTCATCCGAGCACTGACCCACGTACATAAGGGCCGGTAGGGTTGGGTCCGGTCGCCGCTCGATCCGTGGTGACCGCGTCCCGTCGTCTTTGCCGGCGGGATCACCGGGGTCCGGGTTTCGGGGGGCGAGGGCGGGGCAGCAGCCCATGCTCCGCCGTAGATCTGACACCATTCCCCCGGGGGCCCCGTTCGGCGGATGAACGGGGCTCGGCCAGACTTGCGACCAGGGGACGGATGGGACCGCGCAGTGCGGGGCTACGAGAGCCAGGAGCGAGAGCCGGCGGCTGACGTCGACCACCTCTCTCGGTTCGAAGCCGAGATGAAGCGGCTGAAGACCGAGCGGGAAAAGGCGATCCAGCACGCCGAGGACCTCGGCTACCAGGTCGAGGTGCTGCGCGCCAAGCTGCACGAGGCGCGGCGCACCATCATGTCCCGGCCCGCGTTCGACGGCGGTGACCTCGGTTACCAGGCCGAGCAGTTGCTGCGCAACGCGCAGATGCAGGCCGACCAGCTCCGCGCGGACGCCGAGCGGGAGCTGAGCCAGGCGCGGGCGCAGACCCAGCGGATCCTCCAGGAGCACGCGGAGCAGGCGGCCCGGCTCCAGGCGGAGCTGCACCAGGAGGCGGTGACGCGGCGCCAGCAGCTCGACCAGGAGCTGGCGGAGCGCCGGCAGACCGTCGAGTCCCACGTCAACGAGAACGTGGCGTGGGCCGAGCAGCTGCGCGCCCGGACCGAGCAGCAGGCCCGCCGGCTCCTGGAGGAGTCCCGCGCGGAGACCGAGCAGGCGCTGGCCGCCGCCCGCGCGGAGGCCGAGCGGCTGACCGCCGAGGCCCGCCAGCGGCTGCAGAGCGAGGCCGAGTCGGCCCGCGCGGAGGCCGAGCAGATCCTGCGCCGGGCCCGCGCGGACGCCGAGCGGCTGCTGAACGCCGCCTCCACGCAGGCTCAGGAGGCCACCGACCACGCCGAGCAGCTGCGGACGTCGACCGCCAGCGAGTCGGAGTCCGCGCGCCGTCAGGCGCAGGAGCTCAGCCGCGCCGCCGAGCAGCGCATGGCGGAGGCCGAGACCGCGCTGCGCGAGGCGCGCGCCGAGGCGGAGAAGGTGCTCGCCGAGGCGAAGGAGGCCGCGTCCAAGGCCCTCACCTCCGCCGAGTCCGCCAACGAAACCCGTACCCGCACCGCCAAGGAGCAGGTCGCCCGGCTGGTCGAGGAGGCCACGAAGGAGGCCGAGCAGACCAAGTCCGAGGCGGAGCAGCTGGTCGCCGACGCCCGCGCGGAGGCCGAGAAGATCGTCTCCGAGGCCGCCGAGAAGGCCCGCAGGATCACCGCGGAGGAGTCCGCGACGCAGCTGTCCAAGGCGGCCAAGACCGCCGAGGACGTGCTCAACAAGGCGTCGGAGGAAGCGAAGCGGACCACCAGGGCCGCGGCCGAGGAGGCCGAGCGGATCCGCAGCGAGGCCGAGGCCGAGGCGGACCGGCTGCGCGCCGAGGCGCACGACATCGCCGAGCAGCTCAAGGGCGCGGCGAAGGACGACACCAAGGAGTACCGCGCCAAGACCGTCGAGCTGCAGGAGGAGGCCCGCCGGCTGCGCGGCGAGGCCGAGCAGCTGCGCTCCGACGCGGTGTCCGAGGGCGAGAGGATCCGCGCGGAGGCCCGCAAGGAGGCCGTGGCGCAGATCGAGGAGGCGGCGAAGTCCGCCGAGGAGCTGCTCGCCAAGGCGAAGGCGGACGCCGATGAGCTGCGCTCCACCGCGCAGACGGACAGCGAGAAGGTCCGCACCGAGGCCATCGAGCGCGCCACGACGCTGCGCCGGCAGGCCGAGGAGACGCTGGAGCGCACCCGCAAGGAGGCCGAGCGGCACCGCGCGGAGGTCGTCGAGCAGTCCGACGCGCTCAAGGCGGACGCCGAGCGGGCCGCGCGCGAACTGCGCGAGGAGACCGAGCGGGCGGTCGAGGCGCGGCGCGCGGAGGCCGCCGAGGAACTGACGCGGCTGCACACGGAGGCCGAGGAGCGGCTCGCCGTCGCCGAGCAGGCGCTGAGCGACGCGCGCGAGGAGGCCGCCCGGATCCGCCGGGAGGCGTCCGAGGAGACCGAGCGGCTGCGCACCGAGGCCGCCGAGCGGATCCGTGCGCTCCAGCAGCAGGCGGAGGCGGAGGCCGAGCGGCTGCGTGACGAGGCCGCCGCCGACGCGTCCGCGTCCCGCGCGGAGGGCGAGTCCGTCGCCGTGCGGCTGCGGTCGGAGGCCGCCGCCGAGGCGGAGCGGCTGAAGTCGGAGGCGCAGGACAGCGCCGACCGGATGCGGGCGGAGGCGCAGGCCGCCGCCGAGCGGATCGCCGCGGAGGCGTCGGAGACGCTGGCCGCCGCGCAGGAGGAGGCGGCCCGCCGTCGCCGCGAGGCGGAGGAACTCCTCGGCGCCGCCCGGCAGGAGGCCGACCAGGAGCGCGAGCGGGCCCGCGAGCAGAGCGAGGAGCTGCTGGCCTCGGCGCGCACCCGCGTGGAGGAGGCGCAGGCCGAGGCCGTGCGTCTGGTCGAGGAGGCCGACCGGCGCGCCACCGAGATGGTGTCGGCCGCCGAGCAGCACGCGACGCAGGTACGGGACTCCGTCGCGGGACTGCACGAGCAGGCCCAGGAGGAGATCGCCGGGCTGCGCAGCGCCGCCGAGCACGCGGCGGAGCGCACGCGCCACGCGGCCGAGGAGGAGGCGGACCGGGTCCGCGCCGACGCCTACGCGGAGCGGGAGCGGGCGAGCGAGGACGCCGGACGGCTGCGGCGCGAGGCGCAGGAGGAGACGGAGGCCGCCAAGGCGCTGGCCGAGCGCACCGTGTCCGAGGCGATCAGCGAGGCCGAGCGGATCCGCGCGGACGTGTCCGAGCACGCCCAGCGGGTGCGCACGGAGGCGTCGGACGCCATCGCCGAGGCCGAGCAGGCGGCGGCGCGCACCCGGGCGGACGCCCGCGAGGACGCCAACCGGATCCGTTCGGACGCGGCGACGCAGGCGGACACCCTCATCACCGAGGCCCGCAGCGAGGCCGAGCGGCTCACCACCGAGACCATCACGGAGACCGACCGGCTGCGCACGGAGACCGTCGCCGAAGCCGAGCGGGTCCGCTCGGAATCGGTCGCCGAGGCCGAGCGGCTGCGCACGGAGACCGTCGCCGAAGCCGAGCGGGTCCGCTCGGAATCGGTCGCCGAAGCCGAGCGGCTGCGCACGGAGTCGGTCGCCAAGGCGGAGAAGCTGATCGCGGACGCCACCGGCGACGCGGAGCGGATGCGGGCCGAGGCCGCGGAGACGGTGGGGTCGGCACAGCAGCACGCGGAGCGGATCCGCGGCGAGGCCGAACGGGTCAAGGCCGGCGCGGAGTCGGAGGCCGAGCGGCTGGTGTCGGCCGCGCGCGAGGAGGCCGAGCGGACCCTGGACGAGGCCCGCAAGGAGGCCAACAAGCGGCGCTCCGAGGCGGCCGAGCAGGTCGACACGCTCATCACGGAGACCACCGCCGAGGCGGACAAGCTGCTCACCGAGGCGCAGCAGCAGGCGCTGAAGACGACGGCGGACGCGGAGTCGCAGGCGGACACGATGGTCGGCGCGGCCCGCAGCGAGGCCGAGCGGATCGTCTCCGACGCGACCGTCGAGGGCAACACCCGGGTGGAGAAGGCCCGTACGGACGCGGACGAGCTGCTGGTCGGCGCGCGCCGGGACGCGACACAGATCAGGCAGCGCGCCGAGGAGCTGCGCGAGCGCATCACCAGTGAGATCGAGGAGCTGCACGAGCGGGCCCGCCGTGAGGCGGCGGAGACGATGAAGTCCACGGGGGACCGCTGCGACGCGCTCGTCAAGGCGGCCGAGGAGCAGCTCGCCAAGGCGGCGGCGAAGGCCAAGGAGATCGTTTCCGAGGCCAACTCCGAAGCGGGCAAGGTGCGCATCGCCGCCGTCAAGAAGGCCGAGGGGCTGCTCAAGGAGGCCGAGCAGAAGAAGGCCACGCTCGTCAAGGAGGCCGAGGAGCTGAAGGCCGAGGCGGTCCGCGAGGCGCGGCGCACGGTCGAGGAGGGCCAGCGCGAACTGGACGTGCTGGTGCGGCGTCGCGAGGACATCAACGCCGAGATCTCCCGCGTGCAGGACGTGCTGGAGGCGCTGGAGTCCTTCGAAGCGCCCTCGGGCGGCAAGGACAACGGGGTCAAGGCGGGGGCCACGGCGGGTGGTACCCGTACGGGTGGCAAGTCATCGGATAACTAGCAAAGCGGACGAAATCCCCTGCCTGGGAGGGACTTTGACCAAGGGTTTGGCAAGCCCTGGGACGGTTAGCCACTCAAAAGGGGTGTCATTCTCCGTATCAAACGTGCATCCGCTCGATGACACAGCGCTTCGACCCCTAGGATTCCACCTATCACCTCACCGGTCTCATTCGACAGGAACCCCATGAGCGACACTTCCCCCTACGGCTTCGAGCTTGTGCGGCGTGGGTACGACCGCGCTCAGGTGGACGAACGTATCTCCAAGCTCGTCTCCGACCGTGACAGCGCTCTCGCCCGCATCACCGCTCTGGAAAAGCGCATCGAGGAGCTCCACCTCGAGACGCAGAACGCCCAGGCCCAGGTCACCGACGCCGAGCCGTCGTACGCCGGTCTCGGCGCGCGTGTGGAGAAGATCCTCCGCCTCGCCGAGGAGGAGGCCAAGGATCTGCGCGAGGAGGCGCGGCGCGCGGCGGAGCAGCACCGCGAGCTCGCCGAGTCGGCCGCCCAGCAGGTGCGCAACGACGCCGAGTCGTACGCCGCCGAGCGCAAGGCCAAGGCCGAGGACGAGGGCGTCCGGATCGTCGAGAAGGCTCAGGGCGAAGCCACCCAGCTGCGCTCCGAGGCGCAGAAGGACGCGCAGTCCAAGCGTGAGGAGGCGGACGCCCTCTTCGAGGAGACCCGCGCCAAGGCCGCGCAGGCCGCCGCCGACTTCGAGACGAACCTCGCCAAGCGCCGCGAGCAGTCCGAGCGCGACCTGGCGTCCCGTCAGGCCAAGGCCGAGAAGCGCCTCGCCGAGATCGAGCACCGCGCGGAGCAGCTGCGCCTGGAGGCCGAGAAGCTGCGCACCGACGCCGAGCGCCGTGCCCGCCAGACGGTGGAGACGGCTCAGCGCCAGGCGGAGGACATCGTGGCCGACGCCAACGCCAAGGCCGACCGGATCCGCTCGGAATCCGAGCGCGAGCTGGCGGCGCTGACCAACCGCCGCGACTCGATCAACGCCCAGCTGACGAACGTCCGCGAGATGCTGGCGACGCTCACGGGTGCCGCGGTGGCCGCGACCGGCGCGCCCTCCACCGAGGACGAGCCGATCTCCCGCGGGGTGCCGGCCCAGCAGTCCCGGTAACGTCCCGCCGAACGGCGACCGAACATCGGCGAAGCCCTCTGCCACTGAGGTGGCAGAGGGCTTTGTCCCGTTTTAGCGTGGCCGCATGATCGAGCTCGAGGGGCTGACCAAGCGGTACGGCGAGAAGGTGGCGGTGGACCGTCTGACCTTCACCGTCAGACCGGGCATCGTCACGGGCTTCCTCGGCCCGAACGGCGCGGGCAAGTCGACCACCATGCGGATGATCCTGGGCCTGGACCGGCCCACCGCCGGGGACGTGCGGATCGACGGCACGCACTACGACCGGCTCAAGGATCCGCTGACGTACATCGGCGCCCTGCTGGAGGCCAAGGGCGTGCACCCGGGCCGCAGCGCCTACCACCACCTGCTGTGCCTCGCCCAGAGCAACAAAATCCCACGGCGGCGGGTGCACGAGGTGCTGGACACGGTCGGCCTGACGGCGGTGGCGCGGAAGAAGGCCAAGGGGTTCTCGCTCGGCATGGGCCAGCGGCTCGGCATCGCCGCCGCGCTGCTCGGCGACCCGCGGATCCTGATGTTCGACGAGCCGGTGAACGGCCTCGACCCCGAGGGCATCCACTGGATCCGCACCCTGATGAAGTCGCTCGCCGCCCAGGGCCGCACGGTCTTCGTCTCCTCCCACCTGATGAGCGAGATGGCGCTGACCGCCGACCACCTCGTCGTCATCGGCCAGGGCCGGCTGCTCGCCGACACCTCCATGGCCGAATTCATCGAGCACAACTCGCGCTCCTACGTCCGGGTGCGCAGCCCGCAGCGGGAGCGGCTGCTGGATGTGCTGCACCAGGCCGGGATCACCGCCGTGGAGAACGGCAACGGGTCGCTGGAGGTGGACGGCTCCAAGGCCGAGTACATCGGGGAGCTGGCGGCCCGGAACCAGCTGGTGCTGCACGAGCTGAGCTCGCAGCAGGCCTCCCTGGAGGAGGCGTTCATGCGGTTGACCGCGGAGTCGGTGGAGTACCACGCCCACTCCGGCGCGCCCGAGCCCCGGCAGCAGTGGGGCGACGACTGGAGGAGGGGCTGAGCATGGCGGCAGCGCAGGTCGTCCGGTCCGAATGGACCAAGATCCGGTCGGTGGCGTCCACCGTCTGGACGCTCTCCCTGGCGGTCGTCGTCACCATCGCGCTCGGCATGCTCATCTCGGCGCTGTCGAAGAACGAGTTCGAGACGATGAGCGCGCGGGACCGGCTCGCCTTCGACCCGACGTTCATCAGCTTCGCCGGGATGAGCCTCGGTCAGCTCGCGATGATCGTGTTCGGGGTGCTGGTGGTGTCGAACGAGTACAGCACCGGCATGATCCGCGCCTCACTGGCGGCCGTGCCACGGCGCGGCACCTTCCTGTCCGGGAAGCTGACGGTGGCCACCGCGCTCGCCCTCGTCGTCTCCATGGCGACCGGTTTCGCCGCCTTCTTCCTGGGCCAGGCGATGCTCGGCGAGCACAAGGCGTCGATCGGGGACGCCGGGGTGCTGCGGGCGGTCATCGGCGGCGGCCTCTACATGACCCTGATCGCGCTGTTCTCGATGGGCGTGGCCGCGATGCTGCGTTCCCCGATGCTGTCGCTGGGCATCCTGATGCCGTTCTTCTTCCTGATCTCCAACATCCTCGGCAACGTCGACGCCACCAAGAAGGTCGGCCGGTTCCTGCCCGACCAGGCGGGCAGCAAGATCATGCAGGTGGTCCCGCCCCTGGAGGACGAGACGCCGTACGGGCCCTGGGGCGGCCTCGGCATCATGGCGCTCTGGGTGGTCGCGGCGCTCATCGGCGGCTACGTGCTGCTGCAGCGGCGGGACGCCCAGTGAGTGACCGCCCGGGACCGGTTTTTACCTCGGTTTGAGCGGAACCGTCAGCGCCTCGATATCCTCCTAACCCTTACGGGGGCGTGTGCCCCGCTGTCCTGAACCTTTCGATGGGTGCGGAGCATGATCGAGGCAGTCGGCCTGACCAAGCGGTACGGCGACAAGACCGCTGTGTACAACCTTTCCTTCCAGGTACGGCCCGGTGCCGTCACCGGGTTCCTGGGTCCGAACGGCTCGGGCAAGTCGACGACGATGCGCATGATCCTCGGTCTGGACAACCCCACCGCGGGGCAGGTCACGATCGGCGGCTATCCGTACCGCAGGCTGCCCAACGCCCCCCGTCAGGTCGGCGCGCTGCTGGACGCCAAGGCGGTACACGGCGGCCGGTCCGCCCGCAACCACCTGTTGTCCCTGGCCCAGCTGTCGGGCATCCCGGCCCGGCGGGTGGACGAGGTGCTGGGGGTGGTGGGTCTGCACGACGTGGCCCGCAGGCGGTCCAAGGGCTTCTCGCTGGGCATGGGCCAGCGGCTGGGCATCGCCGCCGCGCTGCTCGGCGACCCCCAGGTGCTGCTGTTCGACGAGCCCGTCAACGGCCTCGACCCCGAGGGCATCCTCTGGGTCCGCAATCTGATGAAGTCGCTCGCCGCCCAGGGCCGTACGGTCTTCGTCTCCTCGCATCTGATGAGCGAGATGGCGGTGACCGCCGACCACCTCATCGTCATCGGGCGCGGACAGCTGCTCGCCGACATGAGCGTCACGGCCTTCATCTCCGCCAACTCCGCCGACTTCGCGCGGGTGCGCACGCCCGACACCGAGCCGCAGCAGCGCGAGAAGCTGTCCGCGGCGATCACCGAGGCGGGCGGCCACGTGCTGCCCGAGCAGGACGGCGCGCTGCGGGTGACGGGACTGCCGCTGCCGCGCATCAGTGACATCGCCCACGACAGCGACGTACGGCTGTGGGAGCTGTCGCCGCACCAGGCCTCGCTGGAGGAGGCGTACATGCGGATGACGCAGGGCGCCGTCGACTACCGCTCGACCATCGATCAGAAGGAAGGGCTCCAGCAGCCGCTGCCGCCCGGTACGCAGCCGCCGCTGCCGGTTCCGGGCCAGGGGCAGCCCGGCTGGTACGCCCCGCCGCCGGCCCCGCCGGGCGGGCAGCCCTTCGCGGTGCCGCAGGGCGCGCCGGTGCAGCCGCCCGCGGGGCCCTACGGCGCTCAGGGCGCCCCTGGCGCGGCCCCGGGCGCCCCGGCGCCCAACCCGTACGCCCAGCCCGCCCCGCCGGCGCCCCAGGGCCCGGCTCCGGCCGCAGCTCCGGCCGCTCCCCCCGCCGCCGACCTGACCAAGCCCGAGGACGCCCGATGAGCACGCCCCCGCCCCCGATGCCGCAGACCGCCGCACCCGACTGGCAGGCCGCGCCCGGCGCCGCGTATCCCGCCCCCGGCTCGACGCATTCCGGCTACCACTCGCCGATCCCCGTGGTGCGTACGCACCTCGGGCACGCGATCGCCTCCGAATGGACGAAGATCAAGTCCGTGCGCTCCACGATGTGGACGCTGGGCGTGTTCGTACTGCTCGTCGTCGGCATCGGTCTGCTGACCGGTCTGGTGGTCTCCGGTTCCGACCCCGACGCGGGTGGCGAGAGCCCGCTGTCCCTCGGCTTCTTCGGACTGCTGCTGGGCGGCATGTGCGTCATCACGCTGGGCGTGCTGACCACGGCCTCGGAGTACGGCACCGGCATGATCCGCACCACGATGGTCGCCTGTCCCTCGCGCGGACGGGTGCTCGCGGCGAAGGCCGTGGTGTTCTTCCTGCTCGCCTTCGTGGTGACGCTGGTGTGCGCCACGCTCATCGGCTTCCTGCACGTGGCGCTGCTGGAGGGGCACAACGCGAAGGAGCCCTCGGGCGAGGAGTGGCTCAAGGGCACGGTCGGCATCTCGCTGTACCTGGCGCTGCTCGGCACGCTGTCGCTGGCGGTCGGGTCGATCATCCGGCACTCGGCGGGCGCCATCACCATCATGATCGGTGCCGTGCTCGCCCCGCTGGTGATCGCGCTGTTCATGTTCTCGTCCTCGCTCCAGGACGTTCAGCAGGCGCTGTTCGAGTACTCCATCCCGAACCAGATGAGCATCTTCTACGCCAACTCCCTGAGCGAGTCCGGCCCGTCCGGCTGGGACCCGCTGTGGATCATGCTGGTCGCCACGGCCGCCGCGCTCGGCGGCGCCTTCGCCCTGCTGGAGAAGCGGGACGTCTAGGCCCTGGCGCGGTTCAGTACCTCGGCGCGTCACGGGACCGCCGCACCCGCGTGGTGCGGCGGTCCTTGGCGTTCCAGCACGCCTTGTGCCAGTGCCGGCGCTCGTCGACGCCCGAGTGCTCCGGCCAGGCCACCACGTGCGGGACCCCGTCCGGGATCAACTGGTCGCAACCGGGGCACCGGTAGGCCTTGCCCTGCGCGCTGGCCCCCGCCACGTGGCGTACGCTCCACTCCTCGCCCTGCCAGCTCTCCGTGGACTGCCAGCCGCCGTAGCGGCCGGACCGGTCGTCCTCGGCGCTCCGGCCGGACGAACCGGCTCCCTTGGGTCGGTTACGACGCGGGGACACAGGACACCTCTCGGGGGCGGTAGCAGGATGCAGGGGCCGCATCCAGCCTACGCGGCACGAGCAGGGGTACGTGTACGGCACCAATCGCCACAAGTCGCCTTCGTGGTGACGCGGCACCCTTCCCGAGCGGCGCATTCTGCAGACAATCCGCAAAGTCCCCCGCCCAGCCGTGTCCTCGGCACGTGTCGGGCGGTTATGCCCTGCGGGGGAGCTCCGCGTCGGAGCCAAGGAAGCAGGAAAGCGATGCGCGTTGGAAGTTTCGTGTTGGCCGCCCGGTTCCCCGGGCAGGGCGAGGGTGAGGCGCTGCACCGCGCGGTCCGCTCGGCCGAGGTGGCCGAGGAGTCGGGGCTCGACACGGTCTGGCTGGCCGAGCACCACTTCGTGCCGTACGGCAGCTGCCCGTCCGCCATCACCCTGGCCGCGTTACTGCTCGGCCGCACCCGCCGCCTGAGGGTCGGCACGGCGGTCAGCGTGCTGTCCACCACCCACCCGGTGGCCCTCGGCGAGCAGGCCGCACTGCTGCACATCACGAGCGGCGGACGGTTCTCCCTGGGCCTCGGGCGCGGCGGCCCGTGGGTCGACCTGGAGGTGTTCGGGGCCGGACTCCAGGCGTACGAGACGGGGTTCCCGGAATCACTCGATCTGCTGGTGCGCTGGCTGCGTGAACCGTCCGTCGCGGCCGACGGCGAGCGTTTCCGCTTCCGCGAGGTGCCCGTCGTCCCCCGCCCGTCGGAGTCCCTGACCGAGACCGAGGGTCCCGAGGTCGTGGTCGCCTGCACCTCCCCGGGGAGCGTGCGGCTGGCCGCCGAGCGCGGACTGCCGATGCTGCTCGGGATGCACATCGGGGACGAGGAGAAGGCCGAGATGGTCACCCTGTGGCGGCGGCACGCGCGCGCGTGCGGGCGGCCGGCCCGGGAGATCCACCGCGCGGCCCATGTCTCGGCCGGCGTCTGCCAGATCGCGGACCGGCGCGCGGACGCGGCGGAGGCGCTGCTGAAGGCGATGCCGGGCTGGCTGAAGCAGGGGCTGGAGGCCCATGTCACGGTGGACGGGCGGCGGCGGCGGATGCGCGATCCGCTGGCGTACACCGAACTGCTCTGCGGGCTGCACCCGGTGGGCACCCCGCGGCTGTGCGCCGACCGGCTCGCCGCGACCAGCGAGCGGACGGGCATCTCCCGCTTCGCCCTGCTCGTCGAGGGTTCCGGCGACCTGGCGGCGACCGAGGAGAACGTACGGCGGCTCGGCACCGAGGTGCTCCCCCAACTCGCCTGAGCGGGGCTCCGCGAAGGCTTGCCGCCCCGGTACAAACTGCACCTCCCGCGTACGGAGCGGCAAGCGAACGATGGAGCGCGTCAGCAGTCGCGCAGTTCCGCCGACTGGTTCAGCACTTGACTGCGTACCGAGGTGAAGCGGGCCAGCTTCTCGTCGACCGAGGAGTCAAGCGGGAAAACGGCCACCCGGTGGCAGTTCTGGAAGGCCAGCCGCACGCCGAAGTGCCGTTGCAGCGCGCCGCGTATCGCGTCGCTCGCGAGCGCACGCAGCAGCTGACCGCGTGCCTGCTCGTCCGGCGGGGGCGTCTGGTTGTCGGCGAACGCTCCGCCGTCCACCTTCAGCTGGGCCACCAGGGAGCTGATCATCTCCCACGCGAAGGGCAGGGAGGTCCGGACGCAGTCGACGAATTCAGCTTCGTCGACCTCGCCTCGCTCGGCCTGTTCGAGTAGGGCCGGTGAGACGTCGAGCGACATGGGTTCTCCTCTCGCACCCCCAACGAACAGGGGTTGCCTGACAGATAGGGAAGGTGCGCGATATCGGACACGCTGCGTACACAGTTCGCGACCTCCCGTTCAATACCGTAAGCAACGGACCGTAACGGCACCAGCAGAATGCTCGGATGCGGAACTTCCTGTGGGCCGGTAATCGGCCACCGCCGAACACGCGTTTTCCAGGAGATTCAGGACGCGCCCCACGGGGCCCGAGGGGTGGCTGGGAGGGCGAATCGCCTCGACCCCGTCCGGTCGAGTAGCGTTGCCGACCATGCGTCTCGTCATTGCCCGCTGCTCCGTGGACTACGCCGGGCGGCTCACCGCGCACCTGCCGTCGGCACCCCGTCTGATCCTGATCAAGGCGGACGGCAGCGTCTCGATCCACGCCGACGACCGGGCCTACAAGCCCCTGAACTGGATGTCGCCGCCCTGCACCCTGAAGGAGGGCACCGGCGAGGAAGAGGGCGTCTGGACCGTCGTCAACAAGGCGGGCGAGAAGCTCATCATCACGATGGAGGAGATCCTCCACGACTCCTCGCACGAACTGGGCGTCGACCCCGGCCTGATCAAGGACGGCGTGGAAGCACACCTCCAGGAGCTGCTCGCCGACCGCATCGAGACCCTCGGCGAGGGCTACACCCTCATCCGCCGCGAGTACATGACGGCGATCGGCCCGGTCGACATCCTGTGCCGGGACGCCGAGGGGCGGACCGTCGCGGTGGAGATCAAGCGGCGCGGCGAGATCGACGGCGTGGAACAGCTCACCCGCTATCTGGAGCTGCTGAACCGCGATCCCCATCTCGCCCCGGTGCGCGGCGTCTTCGCCGCCCAGGAGATCAAGCCGCAGGCCCGGGTCCTCGCGACCGACCGGGGCATCGGCTGCCAGGTGCTCGACTACAACGCGCTGCGGGGCATCGAGGACGACAAGCTGCGCCTGTTCTGAGCCGCGCGCGGCACAGGAGCCGAGGGCCGGGTTCCGTCGGGAACCCGGCCCTCACGCGTGTCCAGCGGTCAGATCACCGTCTCCGAGCCGCTGGGCGTGCCGACGCCGACGCTCTGCGGGGCACTCGCCGAACTGCTCGTCCCGGCGGGGGCGGACGAGGTGGGCCCGCTCGCCGTATCGCTGGTGGACGGCGGCGGAGGCTCGGAGGTGACAGGCGGCTCGGAGGTCGGCGGCTCGGACGTCGGCGGCTCCGACGTCGGCGGCTCGGAGGTGGGCGGCTTGGACGTCGGCGGCTTCGAACTCGTCGGCGGCTTGGACGTCGGCGGCTTCGGCGTCTGCGTCTGCGTCGGATCGTCCGGCTTCGCCGTCCCGCTCGGTCCGTCCGACGGCTCCCCCGACTCGGTGGCCGTCGGGGTCGGGTCGTCGGCGGTGCCCAGGGTGCCGTCCGGGCCCGGGTCGGTCGGCCGGCTGGTGGCCTCGCCGGTGTCGCCGTCGCCCTCCTCGGCCGCGGGGTCGGCGCCGAGGCTGCCGTCGTCGACGCCCTGGCTCGCGGACGGGTTGACGCCGACGTTGTCGGACGGGGTGCCCGCGTCGTTCTCGGACGTGGCGCCGAGGGTGACCACGGTGCCCAGCACGGCGACGAGCAGCGCGCCCGCGCCGGCCGCCACCAGGTTGCGCCGGGCCAGGCCCTTCAGACCGCCGCCCGCCTTGGCCGGCCTCGGGGACGACGGCGGCACGCCGCGGTTGATGACCAGGGCGGTGTCGGAGGGCGGCTGGAGCTCCGGGAACGCGGTCGGCACCCCGCGGGGCGGCGAGGCCGACTCCTCGTAGCGCGCCTCCGGCACCTCGTCCCCGGCGGTCGGGGTGAGCGCCAGCGGAACACCGGAGCGGTCGGCGACCAGGGCCAGCGCGCGGCGGCCGGCGACGGTGCCGCGCTTGTCGGCGAGGGCACCGCGCAGCCCGATGGACGTCTCCAGTTCCGCGCGCGAGCGGTCGAGCTGTCCGGAGCACAACGCGTGGATGCCGAGCTCGTGGTGGAAGTAGGCCTGTTCCGCCACGTCCCCGGCGAGCCGGGCGGCTTCCGCTCCGGACCTCAACGCCCGTTCCCAGGCGCTCCAGTGCAGGCCCGCGGCGAACGCCGGTGCGGCGGCACGGGCCAGCTGCACGGCCGTGCCGGCCTCGCCCTCGGTGGTGGCCTCGGTGAGCGGTGACAGCACGGCGAGCGCGGCGAGCACCGCGTCGGCCTCGGCGCACACCCGCTCCGGGGTGACCGAGGGGTGCCCGGCCCACCAGGCGTAGTGCTGTGCGGCGGCCCGGGCCTGTGCCTCGGCCTCGTCGGCGTATCCGGCGGCCTCCAGCTGGGCCGGCACCCCGGCGGCGAGCCGGTAGCGGGAGCCGGCCGGGGAGACCAGTCCGCAGGAGACGAGCTCGCCGAGCGCGGCGTCGGCGTGGGTGTCGCCCACCAGGGCGGGCAGGTGCGCCTGGTGGGGCACCTCGCCGCCGAGGGCGACGGCGAACCGCAGGGTGGCGCGGGCGGAGGCGCTGAGCCGGGAGGCCAGCAGCGGAGCGGGCGCGGCTGCCTCGCCGAGCGAGGGCAGCGGGACCTCGTCGGCGTCGGCGGGGCCGTGGGGCGTTTCGGCGGGCGTGTCGCCGGGCGTTCCGCCGGGCCATACGTCCTCGAAGACGCCGTACTCGTCGACGGCGTCCGCGCCGGCCCGCAGCCGGTCGCGCTGCCGCAGCAGGGCACCGGCCTGGACGAAGCGCAGCGGCAGGCCCTCGGACTCGAACCAGAGGTCGCCGGCCCAGTTCGACTCGTCCTCGGTGAGGGGGCGGCCGACGGCGTGTTCGAGCAGGTCGAGGCCGGCCGCGCGGTCGAGGTGGGAGAGGGAGACCTCCTCGACGCCGGCGTCGGCGGACGGCTCGGGCACGTCCGGGGTGACGCCGAACACGAAGGCGCACTCAGGGGTGGCGTCCAGCAGCTCGTCGAGGGCGGCGCCGCCGAACTCGAGGTCGTCGACGACGACGACGGCACCGATCTCACGGACGCAGTCGACGAGTTCGTCCCGGTCCGGGCGGTGCAGCGGGGCGTTGTGGACGGCGTAGAAGAGGTCGTGGAGCAGGTCGTCGGCGGAGCGGCGGTGGCCGTTCAGGCGGACGACGCCGTCGGGCGCGAGGTCCGCGCAGTCCTCGGCGACGACGTCGAGGAGCCGGGTGCGGCCGGAGCCCGCGGGGCCGGTGAGGCGTACGGAGCGGCCGCGGGCGAGCAGCCGGACCAGCTTCTCGCGCTCGTCCTGACGGGCCAGCAGCGGCAGCCTGGGCCGCGTGGGTCCGGGCGGGGCGGGCGGCCGGGCGGCCCGCGCCACCTCGGCGCGCTCGGCCTCGCCCATCTTGGCCGGGCGGGCGGGCCGTTCGGCCGGCGGGCAGGGCTCGATCTCGCTGCCGTCGACGGGATTGACGGTGAGCAGGAAGTCGCCGGAGACGAGCTGCACCGTGCGGGCGAGCGCGGGCACGTGCTGTCCGAAGTCCGCGGTGAGGGATTCCCGGGGTGGGCGCTGGCGCGGCGCGGGGCCTTTGCCGGTCTCGAATTCACTCGACCGGGAGGTGCCCCCACCGCCCTGGCCGTACTCCTCGGGTCCCGGGTTGATCGGGTCCATAGGTCCTAGCCCCCCAAAAGCGTCGTGTGGCTGAAGCCCCTCCCGGCCTTGCTGCACACCGCGCTGTCGCTTCTGGTCCGGGCCCGCTCGAGGGTTGCACGGCAGCGGGCAGCCGAACCCTAAACCTTCGCTCAGTATCTACGACAGTCCGGGGTACCGCGCCGCCCGAGACGTCACAGTCTCGTGAGGATTGTGCGCGTCGCACGGTTCGCCGAGGTCGGTCCGGGTCGTACCGGTCGTCCGTTGCGTACCCGTACGGCCTCACACGCGGGGCAGCGTGTCCACCCCGATACCCCCCTCGATCGCCAGGATGCGGTGCAGCCTGGTGGCCACCAACAGGCGCTGCATCTGCGGCGGAACGTCGCGCAGTACCAGCCGCCGGCCGCACCGGCCGGCCCGTCGGTGGGCCCCCATGATCACCCCGAGTCCGGTGGCGTCCCAGGAGTCGAGTTCGGACAGGTCCAGCACCAGATCGCCGACTCCGTCGTCGACGGCCGAGTGCAGGACCGTACGGGCGTCCGCCGCGCTGCGGACGTCGAGGCGGCCCCCGACGACCAGCTCGACGTGGTCGCCCCTGATGTGCATATGCGCTCCCCGTGCGTGCGCCTCGCGCTCCGCGTTCGTGATGCCGGTAATGCAACCTCTGACTCCGTGGCGGCGGCCGAGGTTGCTCCTTGTAAGCGAACCGATACCGAATTCACCCTGGCGTGTGATGCGCGCCGGGGTGGTTGCGGTCTCAGTGCTCGTAGAAGCCCTGCCCGCTCTTGCGGCCGATGTCACCGGCATCAACCATCCGGCGCATCAGCTCGGGAGCCGCGAACTTCTCGTCCTGGGACTCGGTGTAGATGTTGCCCGTGGCGTGCAGCAGGATGTCCACGCCGGTCAGGTCGGCGGTGGCCAGCGGCCCCATGGCGTGGCCGAAGCCCAGCTTGCAGGCGAGGTCGATGTCCTCGGCGCTCGCCACGCCCGACTCGTACAGCTTGGCGGCCTCGACGACGAGGGCGCAGATGAGGCGGGTGGTGACGAAGCCGGCGACGTCGCGGTTGACGACGATGCAGGTCTTGCCGACCGACTCGGCGAACTCCCGCGCCCTGGCGAGGGTTTCGTCGCTGGTCTTGTAGCCGCGGACCAGCTCGCACAGCTGCATCATCGGCACCGGCGAGAAGAAGTGGGTGCCGACGACCCGCTCCGGGCGCTCCGTCACGGCCGCGATCTTGGTGATCGGGATGGCGGAGGTGTTGGAGGCGAGGACGGCGTCCTCCCGCACGAGCTTGTCGAGCGTGCGGAAGATCTCGTGCTTGACCTCGAGCTTCTCGAACACCGCCTCGACGACGACGTCCGCGTCCGCGCAGGCGTCCAGGTCGGTGGTCGTGGTGATCCGGGCGAGGGCGGCGTCGGCGTCGTGCGCCTCCAGCTTCCCCTTGGCCACGAACTTGTCGTACGACGCCTTGATGCCGTCGGTGCCGCGCGTGAGCGCCTCGTCGGTGACGTCACGCAGGACGACGTCCCAGCCCGCCTGGGCGGAGACCTGGGCGATGCCGGACCCCATGAGACCGGCCCCGATGACGGCGAGCTTGCGTGCCACTGTACGACTCCCCTGATACGCGCTGTCTTGTTCTCCAGAAGCGGACATTAGCGTTCGCCGGGCGCCGTGTGACCGGTAAGTAACGCGCGTCACGTCTCACATGACGGACATCACACGGCCGAGGGTCATTCGGCGCCCCGGACGGCGTACTTGAGCACCTTCGGGCTCAGCAGACCCTCCATCTCGTCCAGCAGGACCAGGGTCTCGCGGGACACCTCGGCGGGTCGGCCGCCGGCGAGCATGCGCTGGCCGATGGCGGCGATGACGGTGCCGTGCAGCCAGTTGATCTGACCGGCCATCAAGGCGGGGATCGGGTCGTCGTCCCCGGCGCCGGTCTCCTCGCGCAGGGTCTGCTCCAGGTTCGTCAGGACCTCCTGGCCGATGGCCCACATCCGGGACCGCAGGGTGGGCGATTCCTGGATGACCTTCATGAACTTCTCGTAGCCGTCCATCAACCCGATGCGGGGCGAGACCGCCTCGGTCTCCTCGCGCAGTTCCCGCAGGACGGCCTCGGCCGCCGACTCGCCGTCACCGCGGCCGCGCACCCAGCGGGAGAGCCGGTCGACGACCCCCTTGGAGCGGTCGAGGAACAGGTCCTCCTTGGCCGGGAAGTAGTTGTACACGGTGTTCACGGAGACGTCGGCCGCCTGCGCCACCTCGGCCACGGTCACGGCCTCGAAGCCCCGCTCCATGAAGAGCCCCGTGGCGACGTCGGAGATGTACTGCCGGGTCTGCCGCTTCTTCCGTTCCCTGAGTCCTTCGGCCATGCCCGCATCCTAGCTTCGCTGGGTCCGCTGGAATTTTGGGGACGTTGCAAAATTCAAGTCATTCTGTTTTTCTGGGGCCATGGCAATCATCAGTACGGCCGGACTGGCCCGTACCTTCCGGACCAAGCGCGGCCCGGTGGAGGCCGTGCGCGGCATCGACCTCACCGTCCGCGAGGGCGAGATCCTCGGCTTCCTCGGCCCCAACGGCGCCGGCAAGACCACCACCCTGCGGATGCTCACCACCCTGCTCGCCCCCACCGGCGGCGCGGCCACCGTCGCCGGTCACGACCTGGCGGCCGATCCGGCCGGGGTCCGCCGGGCCTGCGGCTACGTGGCGCAGTCCGGCGGGGTCGACCCGCAGATCACGGTGCGGGAGGAACTGGTCACCCAGGGCCGCCTGTACCGGCTCACCAAGGGGCGGGCGGCCGAGCGCGCCGAGGAACTGGCCCGCGACCTCGACCTCACCGAGCTGCTCGACCGCAAGTGCGCGGCGCTGTCCGGCGGGCAGCGCCGCCGGCTGGACATCGCGATGGCCCTCACCCACGGCCCGGAGGTGCTGTTCCTCGACGAGCCGACGACCGGTCTCGATCCCGGCAGCCGCGCCGACCTGTGGGACCTGGTGCGGCGGCTGCGCGACGAGCACGGCACCACCGTGTTCCTGACCACCCACTACCTCGACGAGGCGGACGCGCTCGCGGACCGGCTGGTCGTCGTCGACCGGGGCGTGGTCGTCGCCGAGGGCACGCCGAGCGCCCTGAAGCTGGAGTACGGGGGCTCGATCGACGCCTCGCTCCAGGACACCTTCCTCGCGATCACCGGCCGCAGCGCCTCACCGGCCGACGCCGCCCCCTTAGCCGTATAGGACACCGACACCCCATGCTGCTCCACGACACCGCGCTCATCTACGGGCGCTATCTCCGCCAGTCCCTGCGCTCCCGCTTCGCGCTGCTCTTCGGCGTGCTGATGCCGCTGCTGTACCTGCTGTTCTTCGGCCCGCTGCTGACCGGTCTGCCGCTCGGCGGGCAGGGCAGCTCCTGGCAGCTGCTGGTCCCGGGGCTGCTGCTGCAACTCGGGCTCTTCGGAGCCTCGTTCGCCGGTTTCACGATCATCCTCGAGAAGAGCCAGGGGGTGGTCGAACGGATGCGCGTCACCCCCGTGAGCCGCCTCGCCCTGCTGCTGGGCCGGGTGCTGCGGGAGGCCACCGTCTTCGTCTTCCAGGCGGTGCTGCTGGTACTGGCGGCGCTGGTGATGGGCCTGCGGGCACCGCTGGCCGGCGTGCTGATCGGGTTCGCCTTCGTCGCCCTGCTGACCGTGTCCCTGGCCGCGCTGTCGTACGCGCTCGCCATGAGGATGGACACCCCGCAGAGCTTCGGGCCCGCGATCAACGCCCTGACCATGCCGTCGATGCTGCTGTCGGGCCTCATGCTCCCGATGACCCTGGGCCCGACCTGGCTGGACGTGCTGTCCCACCTGATGCCGTTCCGCTACCTGGTGGACGCGGTGCGGGACGCCTACGTCGGGGCGTACGCGACGGCCCACATGCTGTACGGCGTCCTGGTCGCCGTCGGCCTCGCGGTCCTCGCCGTGACAGTGGGCACACGCGTGTTCCGGACGGCCGGAGCCTAACTAGGCTGGTCACATGGTCAACCTGACGCGCATCTACACCCGGACCGGCGACAAGGGCACCACCAACCTCGGTGACATGAGCCGGGTGCCCAAGACCGATCTTCGGATCTCCGCCTACGCGGACGCCAACGAGGCGAACGCGGTGATCGGGACGGCGATCGCGCTGGGCGGTCTGGAGGACGAGGTCGTACGGGTCCTCACCCGCGTGCAGAACGACCTGTTCGACGTGGGCGCGGACCTGTCGACGCCGGTGGTGGAGAACCCCGAGTTCCCGCCGCTGCGGGTCGAGCAGTTCTACGTCGACCGGCTGGAGGCGGACTGCGACCGCTTCAACGAGCGGCTGGACAAGCTCCGCTCGTTCATCCTGCCCGGCGGCACACCCGGCGCGGCCCTGCTGCACCAGGCGTGCACCGTCGTACGGCGGGCCGAGCGCTCCACCTGGGCCGCGCTGGAGGCGCACGGCGAGACCATGAACCCCCTCACCGCCACCTACCTCAACCGCCTCTCCGACCTCCTGTTCATCCTGGCCCGTGTCGCGAACAAGGAGACCGGCGACGTGCTGTGGGTCCCGGGCGGCGAACGCTAGGGCCTGTCTGACCATTCGCGTCGTCGCCCGCAGGGCGGCCTCGCGGCGTCAGGTGCGTGCTCTCGGCGTGCCGGGCGCAGAGCCTCGTACGGGATGTTTCCTGCGCCCGGTGCGGCGAGAGTGCGTGCATGGCGTCGCGAAGCAGGCGGGAATCGTCAGACAGGCCCCAGCCCTACCGGGACCCCGCCGAGGTGCGCGCGGCCCGGTACAGACCCAGCAGGACCTCGGCGGCGCCGACGCACATCATCACCACCCCCACCTTGGTGGGGGTGATTCCCGGCAGGTCCACTCCCCCGGCGAACAGCCACAGCCCCAGGCCCACCACCAGCGTGGCGGCCCCCGCGAGCAGATTCCTCGACGCCCGCGTCATCGGCCGACACGCTCCTTGCCGGTGCCCTGCCCGGCCTCCGACTCGGCCGCCGGGGCCTTCTTCGGCCAGATCCAGTACGCCAGGGCCACCAGGCCGTGGATGCCGGCCGCCCGCCAGGCCACGAAGCGCCAGCTCTCCAGGGAGGTGCTGCGGCCCGGGTCGTCGACGTACCAGATGGCGATCTGCAGCAGCACGGTCGCCACGGCGGCGCCCGTCAGCGTGCCCAGCCAGACCTTCGTCTCGTACCGGGCGCGGGCCATGC
Organism: Streptomyces griseoloalbus; assembly: GCA_014650015.1. Lineage (GTDB taxonomy): Bacteria > Actinomycetota > Actinomycetes > Streptomycetales > Streptomycetaceae > Streptomyces > Streptomyces griseoloalbus. The sequence goes on along the minus strand of BMUD01000026.1, from coordinate 41,604 downwards.
CGTAGCGCGGCGGGCCCAGCGGCGCGGGCGCGCCGCCCAGCCGGTGCGCGGCATGCCCGTCGAGCCACTTCACCGTGCGGTGGCCGTGGCCCACGGTGTAGCCGATGTAGAGGGCCGCCAGTCCGTGCGTCCAGTTCGGCTCGGCGCCGTTCTTCAGGTCCAGCGCGGTGGCGACCAGCAGGACGACCTCCAGCAGCGGCTCGCACAGCAGCAGCGCCAGGCCGGTGCGCGGCATCCTCAGCAGATAGCGGCAGGCCAGTCCGGCGGCCAGCAGCACCCAGAAGCCGATCTCGCAGGCGGCGATCAAGGCGACGATCACGGTTCGCTCCTCTCGGTCACCCCTTCAGGCTCCCGTCCGCGGCGGCCCGACGCGTCGTCACCGCCGACGAATCCGCGGTACATCGAACGATGCAGTCCAGGACCCTTCGCGGGCATCAGGCGGCGCACCGGCGCACCGTGTTGGATGGGCCCATGGCCGTACGACTCCCGCGTCCCCACCGCTTCGACCGGTGGCTGGCGCTCACCGGACTGCTGGGCGGACTGCTGCTGTGGAGCCTGGGACTGGGCACCCGGCCGGCCGACGAGCCGATCGTGCTGTTCGACGGCCGCTGGCCGCTCCTCGTCCCGCTCCTCGTGACGGCCGGCTGCGAGCTGCTGCGCCGGACCGCCCCGCGCACCGCTCTGCTGACCGGCACCCTCGCCCTGACCGTTGACACCCTCACCCAGGGCAGTCTGGTCACGGTCCTGATGTACACCGACCTGATGTACGCCGCCGTCCTGTACGGCACGCCCGCCTCCGCCCGCCGCATCCCTCGGATCACCGGGCTGCTCAGCATCGTCGCGGCGCTGGTGCCGTACGCCGTCTGGCGGGTGCCGGAGGCGCTGCTGATCGGGGTGGCGGTCGGTGTCGTCTCGTTCGCTCCCGCGTCGACCGGTCTCATCGTGCGCAACCACCGGGAGGCCGCGGACGCGGCCCGGCTGCGCGCCGAACAGACCGCGCTGCTCGCGGAGATGGACCGCAGCCAGGCGGTGACGGCGGAACGTTCGCGGATGGCACGGGAGTTGCACGACATGGTCGCCAACCACCTCTCCGCGATCGCCATCCACTCCACGGCCGCGCTCTCCCTGGACGACCCGGCGACGTCCAAGGAGGCGCTCACCGTGATCCGGGAGAACAGCGTCCAGGGACTGTCCGAAATGCGTCGGCTCATCGGCATCCTGCGCGACGGGGCCGACGACCGGGAGCCCGCCGCGACCCCCACGCTCGACAGCCTCGGCACGCTGGTCGAGGGCGCCCGCGCCAACGGCCTGGACGTCACCCTCGACGCCGCCCACGACTGCGTCCCCGCGCCGGTCGAGCTCGCCGCGTACCGGATGGTGCAGGAGTCACTGACGAACGCGCTGAAGCACGCCGGGCGGGGGAAGGTCACCGTGTGGCTGCGCCGCCTCGACGACTCCCTCGCCCTCCGCGTGACCAGCCCCTACGACGGCCGGGACGCCCCGCGCGCGCCCGGTTCCGGGGCCGGACTCGTCGGCATGCGGGAGCGGGCCGCGCTGCTGCGCGGCACGTTCGAGGCCGGACCGGAGAGCGGCCCGGACGGCAAGCTGTGGGTGGTACGCGCCACCCTCCCCGTCACCGACATCGCCCAGGGAGACAACGAATGATCCGCGTCCTGGTCGCCGAGGACCAGTCCGCCGTCCGCGCGGGACTGGTCCTCATCCTGCGCAGCGCCCCCGGCATCGAGGTCGTCGGCGAGGCTGCGGACGGCGAACAGGCGGTCGCGCTCGCCCGTGAGCTCCGCCCCGACCTGGTGCTGATGGACGTGCAGATGCCGCGCCTCGACGGGGTGTCGGCGACCCGGCAGGTGGTCGGGGAAGGGCTCGCCGACGTCCTGGTGCTGACCACCTTCGACCTCGACGAGTACGTGTTCGGGGCGCTGCGGGCCGGTGCCGCCGGGTTCCTGCTGAAGAACACGGAGGCGAAGGACCTCATCGCGGCGGTGCGCACGGTGGGGCGCGGGGAGGGCATCGTCGCCCCGGCCGTCACCCGGCGGCTGATCGCGGAGTTCGCCGCGAAGCCCACGCGTCCGGTGACGGTCGATCCGGCGGTGCTCGACTCCCTCACCCGGCGCGAGCGCGAGGTGCTGTCCTGTCTCGGCGAGGGTCTGTCCAACGCCGACATCGCGGTCCGGCTCGGCATGGCCGAGGCCACGGTGAAGACGCACGTCAGCCGGCTGCTGGGCAAGCTGGAGCTGCGCAGTCGGGTGCAAGCGGCGGTGCTGGCACAGGAATTGGGCATCTAGTGGGAACTTCGGCCACATCGAGGACAGTGGTCCAGACCTATTGACCCGTGGTCCAGACCTTTCTATTCTCGCGGCACTGCGGGCGTGATGGCTCAGTCGTGCCCCCACCGGTTTCTCCCCATAAGGAGGCGCAGCATGCGCTTCAGACACAGAGCCGCGGCAGGGTTCGCGACCCTGCTGCTCCCCTTCGCCGGCCTCGTCGGCCTCGCGAGCCCCGCCCAGGCCGCGACCTCGGTGACCGCCACCTACGCCAAGACCCAGGACTGGGGCTCCGGCTTCGAGGGCAAGTGGACGGTGAAGAACACCGGCACCACGACCATCAACTCCTGGACCGTCGAGTGGGACTTCCCCTCCGGCACCAAGGCCACCTCGGCCTGGGACGCCACGGTCACCAACTCCGGCGACCACTGGACCGCCAAGAACGTCGGCTGGAACGGCACCCTCGCCCCCGGGGCGTCGGTCTCCTTCGGCTTCAACGGCAGCGGCACCGGCTCACCGACCGCTTGCAAGCTCAACGGCGGCAGCTGTGACGGCACGTCGGTCCCCGGTGACGCGGCCCCGTCCGCGCCCGGCACCCCGACCGCCTCGAACGTCACCGACACCTCGGTGCGGCTGTCCTGGTCGGCGGCCACCGACGACAAGGGCATCAAGAACTACGACGTCCTGCGCGACGGCGCCAGGGTCGCCACCGTGACGGGCACCTCGTACACGGACTCGGGCCTCACCAAGGGCACCGACTACTCCTACACCGTGCGGGCCCGCGACACCGCCGACCAGACCGGCCCGGCCAGCGGCGCGGTCCGGGTACGCACCACCGGCCAGACCGAGGAACCGCCGCCCACCGGCGACAAGGTCAAGCTCGGTTACTTCACCGAGTGGGGCGTCTACGGCCGCAACTACCACGTCAAGAACCTGGTGACGTCCGGCTCGGCCGCCAAGATCACCCACATCAACTACTCGTTCGGCAACGTCAAGAACGGCCAGTGCGTCGTCGACGACACCTTCGCCGCGTACGAGAAGGCCTACACCGCCGACCAGTCCGTCAGCGGCACCGCCGACACCTGGGACCAGCCGCTGCGCGGCAACTTCAACCAGCTGCGCCAGCTGAAGGCCAAGTACCCGCACATCAAGGTGCTGTACTCCTTCGGCGGCTGGACCTACTCGGGCGGCTTCGGCCAGGCCGCGGCCAACGCCGCCGCGTTCGCCAAGTCCTGCAAGTCGGTCGTGGAGGACCCGCGCTGGGCCGATGTCTTCGACGGCATCGACATCGACTGGGAGTACCCGAACGCCTGCGGTCTCACCTGTGACACCAGTGGTCCCGCGGCCTTCAAGACCCTCTCGCAGGCGCTGCGCGCCGAGTTCGGCCCCGACTACCTGGTCACCGCGGCCATCACCGCCGACGGCTCCTCCGGCGGCAAGATCGACGCGGCCGACTACGGCGGCGCCGCGCAGTACCTCGACTGGTACAACGTGATGACGTACGACTACTTCGGCGCCTTCGACGCGGACGGCCCGACCGCCCCGCACTCGCCGCTCACCTCGTACCCCGGCATCCCGCAGGCGGGCTTCAACTCGGCCGACGCGATCGCCAAGCTGAAGTCGAAGGGCGTCCCGTCCGCCAAGCTGCTGCTCGGCATCGGCTTCTACGGCCGCGGCTGGACCGGCGTCACCCAGTCCGCCCCCGGCGGCACGGCGACCGGCCCGGCCCCGGGCACCTACGAGCCGGGCATCGAGGACTACAAGGTCCTGAAGAACTCCTGCCCGGCCACCGGCACCATCGCCGGCACGGCGTACGCGCACTGCGGCAACAACTGGTGGTCCTACGACACCCCGGCCACCATCAACAGCAAGATGGCCTGGGCCAAGAGCCAGGGCCTCGGCGGCGCCTTCTTCTGGGAGTTCAGCGGTGACACCGCGAACGGTGAACTGGTGAGCGCCATCGACGGGGGCCTGAAGTAACCCTCGAGCACCACTAGGCGACGTTGACGCGCTGACCGGGCGGGGCTGCCTCCAGCCACGCGAGGAAACCGGTCAGCGCGTCCTCGCTCATCGCGAGCTCCAGCCGCGTGCCCCGGTGCAGACAGGCGAGGACCACGTAGTCCGTGAGCAGCGCCAGCTCCTCCTCGCCCTCGGGGACGCGGCGGCCGGCCACCTCGATCGCGGAGCGCTCCAGGACGCGGCGCGGGCGGGGGGCGTAGGAGAACACCCGGAACCACTCCACCCGGTCACCGTTGTAGCGGGCCACCCCGTAGGCCCAGCCCTTGCCCTGGGAGTCGCCCGACTCGGGCGCGTCCCAGCGCAGGCTGCAGTCGAAGGTTCCGCCGGAGCGCTGGATGAGGCGACGGCGCATTCCGAAGACGAAGAGCCCCACCACCACGAGCGCCACGACAATTCCGCACACAGTCAGAGCGAGGACCATCGGCACCGACCTCCTCGTCTCCTAGGTAACGGAACGGAAAAATCATCCAGATCTGCCTCAGCCGCGACCGGCTCCGGATCGCTCCGGTGCCGGCCGCGGCTGAGTGACGTCATCTCACCGCGCTGGGATCAGCGGCCCGCCGTCGCCGCCCGCAGACGGACATCCGCGCGGCGCTGGGCCTCGGTGTCGTCCTCGGCCTTCGCGCGGGCCAGCTCCTGCTCGGCGTGCTGGACGTCGATCTCGTCCGACAGCTCGGCGATCTCGGCCAGCAGCGACAGCTTGTTGTCCGCGAACGAGATGAAACCGCCGTGCACCGCGGCGACGACCGTCCCACCCTCGGGCGTACGGATGGTCACCGGGCCCGACTCCAGCACACCGAGCAGCGGCTGGTGACCGGGCATGACGCCGATGTCGCCGGACGTGGTGCGCGCGACGACCAGGGTGGCCTCGCCGGACCAGACCTCTCGGTCGGCCGCGACCAGCGCGACGTGCAGCTCAGCAGCCAAGGTGGCTCCTCGGGTCACCACCCGGCGGGTCTGCCGGGTGTTGGTTACAAGTCTAGTGGGCGTGGGAGAGGGGGCGGGACGCGCCCGCCCCCTCGAGTGTGAGCCCGGTGGGGCTCACGGTGAGCTCGGGGCTCAGGAGACGCCCAGCTCCTTCGCGTTCTTCTTCAGGTCCTCGATGCCACCGCACATGAAGAACGCCTGCTCCGGGAAGTGGTCGTACTCACCGTCGCAGATCGCGTTGAACGCGGCGATCGACTCCTCCAGCGGCACGTCCGAACCGTCCACGCCGGTGAACTGCTTGGCGACGTGGGTGTTCTGGGACAGGAAGCGCTCCACGCGACGGGCACGGTGGACGACGAGCTTGTCCTCCTCGCCGAGCTCGTCGATACCGAGGATCGCGATGATGTCCTGCAGGTCCTTGTACTTCTGCAGGATGTTCTTCACGCGCATGGCCGCGTTGTAGTGGTCCTGCGCGATGTAGCGCGGGTCCAGGATCCGGGACGTCGAGTCCAGCGGGTCCACGGCCGGGTAGATGCCCTTCTCCGAGATCGGACGGGACAGAACCGTCGTCGCGTCGAGGTGGGCGAAGGTGGTGGCCGGGGCCGGGTCGGTCAGGTCGTCCGCGGGGACGTAGATCGCCTGCATCGAGGTGATCGAGTGACCACGGGTCGAGGTGATGCGCTCCTGGAGGAGACCCATCTCGTCGGCCAGGTTCGGCTGGTAGCCCACCGCGGAGGGCATACGGCCGAGCAGGGTCGACACCTCGGAACCCGCCTGGGTGAAGCGGAAGATGTTGTCGATGAAGAACAGCACGTCCTGCTTCTGGACGTCACGGAAGTACTCGGCCATGGTGAGGCCGGCCAGCGCGACGCGCAGACGGGTGCCCGGGGGCTCGTCCATCTGGCCGAAGACCAGGGCGGTCTTGTCGATGACGCCCGACTCGCTCATCTCGTCGATGAGGTCGTTGCCCTCACGGGTGCGCTCACCGACACCGGCGAACACCGACACACCGTCGTGGTTGTTGGCGACGCGGTAGATCATCTCCTGGATGAGCACCGTCTTGCCGACGCCGGCACCGCCGAACAGGCCGATCTTTCCACCCTTGACGTACGGGGTGAGAAGGTCGATGACCTTGACGCCGGTCTCGAACATCTCGGTCTTCGACTCGAGCTCGTCGAAGTTCGGCGCCTTGCGGTGGATCGGCCAGCGCTCGCCCGTGTACTGCTCGTCGACGTTGAGCACCTCACCGAGGGTGTTGAACACCTTGCCCGTGGTGAAGTCGCCGACCGGCACGGAGATGGCGGAGCCCGTGTCCGTCACCGGGGCCTGGCGGACCAGACCGTCGGTGGGCTGCATGGAGATGGTGCGGACCACGCCGTCACCCAGGTGCTGGGCGACCTCCAGGGTCAGCGTCTTGAGCTCGCCCGCCTGCGCCGGGTCGGCGACCTCGACGTGGAGGGCGTTGTAGATCTCCGGCATCGCGTCGACGGGGAACTCCACGTCGACGACCGGGCCGATGACCCGGGCGACGCGGCCCGTAGCCGCCGCGGTCTCAACAGTGGTGGTCATTAGTTGTCACTCCCCGCGGTCGCGTCGGCCAGGGCACTGGCGCCACCGACGATCTCGCTGATTTCCTGGGTGATTTCGGCCTGGCGGGCCGCGTTGGCAAGACGGGAGAGCGTGTTGATCAGCTCGCCCGCGTTGTCGGTGGCCGACTTCATCGCGCGCCGCGTGGCGGCGTGCTTCGAAGCGGCCGACTGGAGCAGCGCGTTGTAGATCCGGCTCTCCACGTACCGCGGCAGCAGGGCGTCGAGGACGTCCTCCGCCGACGGCTCGAAGTCGTACAGCGGAAGGATCTCTCCCTTGGTGGACGTCTCCTCCACGACCTCTTCGAGGCGCAGCGGAAGCATCCGGGAGTCGATCGCCGTCTGCGTCATCATCGACACGAACTCGGTGTAGACGATGTGGAGTTCATCCACGCCGCCGTCCGCCGTCTCGTTCCCGATGGCCTCGATCAGCGGAGCCGCGACCTTCTTGGCGTCCGCGTACGAGGGCTCGTCGGTGAAGCCCGTGAACGACTCCGCGACCTTGCGCTCGCGGAAGTTGTAGTGGGCCAGACCGCGGCGGCCGACGATGTACGTGACGACCTGCTTGCCCTCGCGCTCGAGGCGCTCGGTCAGCTGCTCCGCCGCCTTGATGGCATTGGAGTTGAAGGCGCCGGCCAGACCGCGGTCGCTCGTGAGGAGCAGGACCGCGGCACGGGTCGGGTTCTCCGCCTCCGTGGTCAGCGGGTGCTGGGTGTTCGAACCGGTACCGACCGCCGTGACCGCGCGGGTGAGTTCCCGCGCGTACGGCGTGGAGGCCGCCACCTTGCGCTGCGCCTTGACGACGCGCGAGGCGGCGATCATCTCCATCGCCTTGGTGATCTTCTTGGTCGCGGTGACGGATCGGATGCGACGCTTGTAGACCCGGAGCTGAGCTCCCATGAGTCAGGTCCCTTCCTTACGTCACTTGGCGGCGGACGGGGCGTCCTCGCCGAGCAGCTTGCCGTCGCTCGTCTCGAACTGCTTCTTGAACTCCGCCACGGCGTCGCCGATCGCCTGGATCGTGTCGTCGGACATCTTGGCGCCCTCGCGGATGGAGGTCATGAGGCCCTGCTCCTTGCGGTGCAGGTACTCCAGCAGCTCCTTCTCGAAGCGGCGGACGTCGGCGACCGGGACCTCGTCCATCCTGCCGGTGGTGCCGGCCCAGATGGAGACGACCTGGTCCTCGGTGGCCATCGGCTCGTACTGGTTCTGCTTCAGCAGCTCGACCATGCGCTGACCGCGCTCCAGCTGGGCCTTGGACGCGGCGTCCAGGTCGGAGCCGAAGGCGGCGAACGCCTCGAGCTCACGGAACTGGGCGAGGTCCACGCGCAGACGGCCGGAGACCTGGCGCATCGCCTTGTGCTGGGCGGAACCACCGACTCGGGAGACGGAGATACCGACGTTCAGCGCGGGGCGCTGACCGGCGTTGAACAGGTCCGACTCCAGGAAGCACTGGCCGTCGGTGATGGAGATGACGTTGGTCGGGATGAACGCCGAGACGTCGTTGGCCTTGGTCTCGACGATCGGCAGACCGGTCATCGAGCCCGCGCCCATCTCGTCGGAGAGCTTGGCGCAGCGCTCCAGCAGACGGGAGTGCAGGTAGAAGACGTCACCCGGGTAGGCCTCGCGGCCCGGCGGGCGGCGCAGCAGCAGGGACACGGCGCGGTAGGCGTCGGCCTGCTTCGACAGGTCGTCGAAGATGATCAGGACGTGCTTGCCCTCGTACATCCACTGCTGGCCGATGGCCGAACCGGTGTACGGCGCCAGGTACTTGAAGCCGGCCGGGTCGGACGCCGGGGCGGCGACGATGGTCGTGTACTCGAGCGCGCCGTTCTCCTCCAGCGCGCGGCGGACCGACGCGATGGTGGAGCCCTTCTGGCCGATGGCGACGTAGATGCAGCGGACCTGCTTCTTCGGGTCGCCGGTACGCCAGTTGTCACGCTGGTTGATGATCGTGTCGACGGCCAGGGCGGTCTTGCCGGTCTGGCGGTCGCCGATGATCAGCTGACGCTGACCACGGCCGATCGGGGTCATGGCGTCGACGGCCTTGTAGCCCGTCTCCATCGGCTCGTGCACCGACTTGCGCTGCATGACCGTGGGGGCCTGCAGTTCGAGGGCGCGGCGGCCCTCGGTCTCGATCTCGCCGAGGCCGTCGATCGGGTTGCCGAGCGGGTCCACCACGCGGCCGAGGTAACCCTCGCCCACGGCGACGGACAGCACCTCGCCGGTGCGGGTGACCGGCTGGCCCTCCTCGACGCCGCTGAACTCACCGAGGATGACGCAACCGATCTCGCGCTCCTCGAGGTTGAGGGCGAGACCGAGGGTGCCGTCCTCGAACTTCAGCAGCTCGTTGGCCATGGCCGAGGGCAGGCCCTCGACCTTCGCGATGCCGTCGCCGGCAAGGGTGACCGTACCGACCTCCTCGCGCGAGGCCGCGTCCGGCTTGTACGACTGGACGAAGTTCTCCAGCGCGTCCCGGATCTCCTCCGGCCGGATCGTGAGCTCCGCCATCTGAGTTCCCTGCTCTCCTTGTTGGGCCCGAAGTTTCACTTGGGGGGTCTGGGGGCGACCCCCAGGAATCCTCTGCACGGCCCAACCAGGGCCGTAAGTACGTACTGCCTATTCAGAATGTGCTGCTCAATGTGGTGCTCAGCTCGCCAGCCGACGACTCGCGTCCTCGAGCCGGTCCGCGAGGGAGCCGTTGATGACCTCGTCACCGACCTGCACCCGGATCCCGCCGACGACCGAGGGGTCGACGTCGAGGTTGAGGTGCATCCCGCGACCGTAGAGCTTCGCGAGGGCCGCGCCCAGGCGCTGCTTCTGCTGGTCGCTCAGCGGCACCGCGGAGGTGACGACGGCCACCGTGCGGTCCCGACGCTCGGCGGCGAGCTTGGACAGGGACTCCAGTCCCGACTCCAGGCTACGTCCCCGCGGCGCGGTCACCAGACGCGTCACCAGACGCTCGGTGGTCGCGTTCGCCCTGCCCCCGAGCAGGCTGCGCAGCAGCTCGCCCTTGGCGGAGGCGGAGGCGCTCCGGCTGGTCAGCGCGGCACGCAGCTCGGTGCTGGAGGAGACGATCCGGCCGAACCGGAACAGCTCGTCCTCGACGTCGTCGAGCGCGCCGGCCTTCTGGGCGGCGGTGAGGTCGGCGACGCCCGCCAGCTCCTCGAGTGCGTCCACCAGGTCGCGAGACTGCGACCAGCGGGAGCGCACCATGCCGGACACCAGGTCGGCGGCCGGACCGCTGACCTGCGAGCCGAGCAGGCGCTGGGCCAGGTCGGCCTTGGCCTCACCGGCCTGCGCCGGGTCGGTGAGGACCCGACGCAGCGACACCTCGCGGTCGAGCAGCGCGGTGACGGCGGCCAGCTCGTCGGCGAGCGAGCCCGCGTCCACGGACGTGGAGTCCGTCAGCGCGTCGAGACGCTCACGTGCGGCTGCCAGGGCCTCGCGGCTCGCTCCGTTCATCGTGCGGCCTCGGCCTTCTGGTCGAGCTCGTCGAGGAAGCGGTCGATCACGCGGCTCTGCCGGGCGTGGTCCTCGAGGGACTCGCCGACGAGCTTGCCGGCCAGGTCGGTGGCGAGCTTGCCGACGTCCTGGCGCAGCGCGGACGCGGCGGCCTTGCGGTCGGCCTCGATCTGCGCGTGACCGGCGGCGACGATCTCCTCGCGCTGACGCTGGCCCTCGGCCCGCATCTCGGCGATGAGCGTGGCGCCCTGCTCCTGCGCCTCCTGGCGCAGACGCGCGGCCTCGTGCCGGGCCTCGGCGAGCTGAGCCTTGTACTGCTCAAGGACGCTCTGGGCCTCGACCTGCATGGCCTCGGCCTCTTCGATACCACCCTCGATCGCCGCGCGGCGCTCCTCCAGAACCTTGTTGATGTTCGGAAGCAGCTTCTTCCAGAAGACGAAGAAGACGATGGCGAAGGCGATGGTGCCGACGAGCAGCTCGGGGCCCGGAGGAATGAGCGGGTTCTGCTCCTCCTCGGCCGCCAGCTGTACCAGGTTGGCGATCACATCAATGCCTTTCGTTGAAAGGTTGGCTCGTCAGGGTCCGTCATCCGTAGACGAACGGCATGACGATGCCGATGAGGGCGAGCGCCTCACAGAAGGCGAAGCCCAGGATCTGGTTGGCACGGATCAGGCCGGCGGCCTCGGGCTGGCGGGCGAGCGCCTGGGTGCCGTTACCGAAGATGATGCCGACGCCGACGCCGGGGCCGATGGCGGCGAGGCCGTAGCCGATGGAACCGATGTTGCCTTCGACGGCGGCGAGGGTCTCAAGGGCAGCCATGCTGATTCTTCCTTCTCTTTCATGGACCGGCGGGGGTTGGCCACCGGACGATCACGGGGGTCTGGGGCTGGTCGCTCAGTGGTGCTCGGCGAGCGCGCCCTGAATGTACGAGCAGGCCAGCAGTACGAAGACGTACGCCTGGACGGCCTGCACGAAAAGTTCGAAGAGGATCATGACCATCGTCATGACGAAGGAGACGCCGGCTGCCGGGATCATCCAGCTGTTCAGCAGGTACCAGGAGGCGACGGTGAACATCACCAGCATCAGGTGACCGGCGAACATGTTGGCGAAGAGTCGCACGGCGTGGGTGAACGGCCGGACCAGCAGGTTCGAGAAGAACTCGATGACCATGACGAGCGGCAGCACGGCGCCGAGCGACTTGTCGTAGCCCGTCACGTTCTTGAAGAAGCCGACGAAGCCGTGGCGCTTGAACGTCAGCCCCACCCAGATCACCCAGACGATCAGCGCGAGCACCATGGGGTACGCGATGATCGACGACACGGGGAACTGGGCCAGCGGGATCACGGACCAGATGTTCATGATCCAGATGAAGAAGAACAGCGAGACCATGAAGGGGACGTACTTCTCGCCCTCCTTCTTGCCGAGGGTCTCGTAGACGATGCCGCGGCGGACGAAGTCGTAGCCGGCCTCACCGACCATCTGCAGCTTGCCCGGCACCACCTTGGCCTTGCCGAAGGCCGCGTAGAAGAAGCCGATGACGAGGACGGTGGTGATGAGCGCGAGCAGCATCACCTTGTTGAACTCGAACCCACCCACAGTGGCGATCGGCTTGAAGAGGAACGAGTGCAGGCCCGGAGCCGGAAAGCCACACCCGTTGTCGGACATGATCCGACAGCTCCAGTCAAAGGCGAGCTGGGTCTGGTCAGCACTCACCGCGGGCTCCTTCGGCGTGACGCATAGGTACGGCAACCTCGTTGTGTCGGCGCGGCACGCAGCCGCGGATCGGCACCGGACAGGTGTTACGGATGTGGGGGCGGCTGGGGGGCATCAAGCCTCGCGATGGAGCAGGCGTCAGCTCGGATGCCCGCGCCCGCGATGCCGCAGTTGGCACCGGACGATAGCAGGATCTCCGACACGCCTTTATCCCGGGCCTACCCCTCACGACGAGTGCTCCGACTTGTCGGGCTTCCTGCCCGTCGTCGACTCGGGCTCGACGTAGAGAATCTTGGACTTCATGTGGGCACGCGTCTGCGCGGCGATCCAAGCCAGAGTGCCGGCGACCAGCGTGAACGCGAAAGCCTTGGGGTGGAACAGGGTGGTGTCCTTGAACACCGTGAGGAAGACGAACAGCAGCAGGATCTGCGCCGCGTAGAGCATCAGCCCCATGGCCTGGAACAGATGCGGAAGCGATTTGGCGGTGCGCTGCAGCACGTACAGACCGATCCCCATGAACAGGACCACCACCACGGTCGCGACGAGCGCCCCGATCGCTCCCTTGCCGCCGGCGACCACAGCGCTGACGACGGCGGCGACAGCGCCGACGGCAGCCGTGGGCACAGCGGCCTGGGCCAGGATCCGGACGTCGTTGGACGGCATGGCGGCAACTCCGCTTTTCACAGGGGGCAAGGGGTGTCGTCATGGACGAGCGTAGTCCCCCGGGTGGAGTGTGAAGACCTCACGAGAATGGACCGTCGCACTGCGGTCCTTCGACTCTGTCCCCGGGTTCTCGTGAACGGTATCACAAACTATTTGATGCAGTCTTTACCTGAATGGCGTGCTGGGCGTCACACATGAGAGTGAATTCGTGCGCCCGAGCGAAAACCCGGCCGATCTGTCTGGTATTGGGGGTAAACGCACCCCCAAAGCAGACCCATCACAGCCCCACGACTTGGCAATGCTCTAGTCGGATTCTTACCTTGACCGTGATCGGTCGGCCAGGCGTGCGCGGGAGCCGATGGCCGTGGCGCCGTTGACGCCGGAGACTCCCGCGGCGACCGGGGCGCGGTGGCCGGTGCTCTCCTCGGGATCGCCGGCGGAGCCGGGATCCGCGGGAGTCGACGCGTCCGGGGCGGTCGCCGGGGCACGACGGCGGCGGTAGCGCGGCGGGACGAAGGCCTCGGCCCAGCGCGGGGCGCGCGGGGTGAAACGGGGCAGCAGGAGCAGGATCAGCCCGATCGTGGAGAGGATGACCACACTCAGCACGATCCACATCGACGCCGAGTTCACCGAGTACGTCAGCGCGCCGAAGGCGATGAGCGCCGACCAGAAGTACATGATCAGCACGGCCCGGCTGTGCGAGTGGCCGATCTCCAGCAGCCGGTGGTGCAGATGCCCCCGGTCCGCCGCGAACGGCGACTGGCCCCGCCAGGTCCGCCGCACGATCGCCAGGATCAGGTCGGCCGCCGGCACCGCGATGATCGTCAGCGGCAGCAGCAGCGGGATGTAGACCGGCACCGTCTGGTGCACGGCCTCCTTCTCCGAACCGGCGAACAGCTTCAGCGCGTCCGGGTCGACCTGCCCGGTGACGGAGATGGCGCCGGCGGCCAGCACCAGGCCGATGAGCATCGAACCGGAGTCACCCATGAAGACCCGCGCCGGGTGCATGTTGTGCGGCAGGAAGCCCAGGCACATGCCCATCAGGATCACCGCGAACAGCGTCGCCGGGGCAGCCGCCTCGATGCCGTACGAGTACCAGATGCGGTAGGCGTACAGGAAGAACGCGGTCGCCGCGATGCACACCATGCCGGCCGCGAGACCGTCCAGGCCGTCCACGAAGTTGACCGCGTTGATCGTGATGACGACCAGCGCGACGGTGAGCAGCGTGCCCTGCCACTGGGTGAGCGCGACCGAGCCGACGCCCGGGATCGGCAGCCACAGGATCGTCAGACCCTGCATGACCATCACGCCGGCGGCGATCATCTGGCCGCCCAGCTTGATCAGGGCGTCGATCTCGAACTTGTCGTCCAGCACACCGATCAGCCAGATCAGCGCGGCCCCGGAGAGCAGCGCCCGGGGCTCGTTGGACTTCTCGAAGAGCTGGCTCAGGTTGGTCAGGTGATCGGCGACGAGCAGGCCCGCGCACAGGCCGAAGAACATCGCGATACCGCCGAGCCGCGGAGTGGGTTCCCGGTGCACGTCACGTGCCCGGATCTCCGGCATCGCCCCGGCCACGATCGCGAACTTCCGTACCGGCCCTGTCAGCAGGTACGTCACCGCGGCCGTGATGCAGAGCGTCAGCAGGTATTCACGCACGGGCTTCCCCACAGGTCTCGCTGGCCATCACAGCCCCACACCCTAGCGAGGCGCGCATACGAGTGGGGACTTCCGGGTAGCGACGATGGTTGCACGCGAGGCTGTGCACGCGGTGCGCCTACCCCCGCTCGGACGCGTTCAGCGCGGATACGGCGGGAAAGCGGCGGTCAGTTCCCGCACGTCCTCCCGGGCCCGCGCGGTGTCGGTGCCGCCCCGCAGGACGCTCGCCAGCAGCCCCGCGATGTGCGTCATCTCCCGCGCCCCCATGCCCTGCGTCGTCACCGCCGCCGTGCCCAGGCGCAGCCCGCGGTCGTCGGCGTGCGGAAGCGCGCAGCAGTCCAGCACCAGACCGGCCGCCGCGAGCCGGCCGCGGGCGGTGCGTCCGTCCACGCCGAGCGGTGCCGGGTCGGCGGTGATCAGGTGGGTGTCCGTGCCGCCGGTGGTGACGACCAGCCCCTCGGCGGCCAGTGCGGCGGCCAGCGCCCGCGCGTTGGCGACCACCTGGTGCGCGTACGCGGCGAAGGCCGGGGTCGCCGCCTCGCCGAACGCGACCGCCTTGGCGGCGATGGTGTGCATCTGGGCCCCGCCCTGGGTGAAGGGGAACACGGCGCGGTCGACGCGCTCGGCCAGCTCGCTGCCGCACAGGATCATCCCGCCGCGCGGGCCCCGCAGCACCTTGTGCGTCGTCGCGCACACGATGTCCGCGTACGGCACCGGACTGGGCGCCGCTCCCCCGGCGACCAGGCCGATGGGGTGGGCGGCGTCCGCGATGAGGTAGGCGCCGACCTCGTCGGCGACCTCGCGGAAGAGGGCGTAGTCGAGGTGGCGGGGGTAGGCGATGGAGCCGCAGACGATCGCCTTGGGGCGGTGGGTGCGGGCGAGGGTGCGGAGCTGGTCGTGGTCGATGAGGCCGGTCTCCGCGTCCACTCCGTAGCCGACGAAGTCGAACCAGCGGCCGGAGAAGTTGGTGGGCGAGCCGTGGGTGAGGTGGCCGCCGTAGGGCAGGCCGAGGGCGAGCACGGTGTCGCCGGGCCGCAGCAGGGCGGCGTAGGCGGCGAGCACGGCGGACGAGCCGGAGTGCGCCTGCACGTTGGCGTGGTCGGCGCCGAACAACGCCGTGGCCCGCTCCACGGCGAGGCGCTCGGCGACGTCGACGATCTCACAGCCGCCGTGGTGCCGGTTGCCCGGGTAGCCCTCGGCGTACTTGTTGGCCAGCGGCGAGCCGAGGGCGGCCAGCACGGCCGGCGACGTGAAGTTCTCGGCGGCGATCAGCTGGAGCGTGGTCGACTGCCGCTCACGCTCCCCGAGCAGCACTTCGGCGAGCTCGGGGTCCTGCCGCCGCAGGACATCGGCCTCGAGGGCATGGCTGACCGTCATGATCCGCTCCCGGACGTCGACACTGACGTACGCCCAATGTAGGCCGCACACGCCGACCCCGCCCGAGTTCTTACACCCCGCTCCCGCTGTGGGCAGTCGTTCCGCAGAGCGGAACGGGTGGGCACAGCGGAACAACGCCGGAGGCCTGTGAACCCACCCCGGCACCCACCCGCCTACGCCCGAGCAGCCACCCCGGTCAACGCCGTCACCACAGGATCCAGCGCCTCGTATATCTCGTCCCCGATCGACCGGAAGAACGTCAACGGCGCCCCGTACGGGTCGTACACCTCGTCCGCCTCGGCCGTGGGCGCCAGCAGCCACCCCCGCAGCGCCGCGGCCGCCCGCACCAACGCCCGCGCCCGCATCACCAGCCCGTCCTCCAACGGAGGCAACGTCGCCGGATCGATCGCGTTCACCAGCCGCGTGAACTCCTTCAGCGTGAAGGTCCGGAACCCCGCCGAATGCCCCATGGAGATGACCTGCGCCCGATGATCCCGCGTAGCGGTCAACACCAGGTCCGCGCGGATGACATGGTCGTCCAGCAGCTCCCGCCCCACGAACCCGGTCGCGTCCGCGCCGAAATCGCCCAGCACGGTCTCCGCGTGGGCCTCCATGGGCGCGCCCTCGTGACCCCAGGTGCCCGCGCTCTCCACGATCAGCCCGCCGCCCAGGATGCCCAGCCGCTGGCTCACGAAATGCCGGGTCAGCCGCTCGGTGATGGGCGAGCGGCACACGTTTCCGGTACTGACGTGGAGGATGCGGAAGGTGTCGCGCGGAAACCCGAAGGTGGTGGTCACCTCCGCGCTGGATTCCCCGTTGCCTATGCCACGCCCCGCTTCAGGGGCCGTCAATTCGCCACCTCGAGGTCGGGTACGACCTTGCGCAGCTCATCCGGCGAGATCGCCCCCTCGCGCAGCAGCACGGGCACGGGCCGTGTGACGTCGACGATGGAGGAGGGCACGTTGCCCGGGGTGGGCCCGCCGTCGAGGTACACGGAGACGGAGTCGCCGAGCATCTCCTGCGCCGCGTCGCAGTTCTCCGGCGCCGGGTGGCCGGTGAGGTTGGCGGACGAGACGGCCATCGGGCCGACCTCGGTGAGCAGCTCGATCGCGACCGGGTGCAGCGGCATCCGGACGGCCACCGTGCCACGGGTGTCGCCGAGGTCCCACTGGAGGGACGGCTGGTGCTTGGCGACCAGCGTCAGCGCGCCCGGCCAGAACGCGTCGACCAGTTCCCAGGCCATCTCGGAGAAGTCGGTGACCAGGCCGTGCAGCGTGTTCGGGGAGCCGATGAGGACGGGCGTGGGCATGTTGCGGCCCCGGCCCTTGGCGTCGAGCAGGTCGGCGACGGCCTCCGAGGTGAACGCGTCGGCGCCGATGCCGTACACGGTGTCCGTCGGCAGCACCACGAGCTCGCCACGGCGGACGGCGGAGGCGGCCTCGCGCAGACCGGTCGCGCGGTCGGTCGCGTCGTTGGTGTCGTATCGCCGAGCCATCTAGCGGGCCTCCTCGTACACGTGCTGCTGGGGGGTAGAAGTATCCAGGCTGCTCACGGCAACGCCTTGCGTGCGGTGGCGAACCGGGGGCGGTTGTTCAGATCGGGGTGGTCGGCGGCGTCGGTCCAGCCGCGGTCCTCGGCGAAGATCCACGGCACCTGGCCGCCCTGGGTGTCGGCGTGCTCCACGACGACCACCCCGCCGGGGCGCAGCAGCCGGTGCGCGGTGCGCTCCAGGCCGCGGATCAGGTCGAGGCCGTCCTCGCCGGAGAACAGGGCCAGGTCGGGGTCGTAGTCGCGGGCCTCCGGGGCGACGTACTCCCACTCGGTGAGCGGAATGTACGGCGGGTTGGAGACGACCAGGTCGACCTGACCGTCGAGGTCCGGGAAGGCCGTCAGGGCGTCTCCCTGGCGCAGCTCGACCCGTGACCCCTCCATGTTCTTGCGGGTCCACCGCAGGGCGTCCTCGGACAGCTCCACGGCGTACACGCGCGAGCGCGGCACCTCCTGGGCGAGGGCCAGCGCGATGGCACCCGAGCCGGTGCACAGATCGACGATGCACGGCTCGACGACGTCCATCGCGCGGACGGCGTCTATGGCCCACTCGACCACCGACTCCGTCTCCGGGCGCGGTACGAACACCCCGGGCCCGACCTGGAGTTCCAGGTAACGGAAGTAGGCGTGCCCGGTGATGTGCTGGAGCGGTTCGCGGGCCTCACGGCGGGCGATGACCTCCCAGTACCGGGCGTCGAAGTCGGCGTCCTTCACGTGGTGCAGCTCGCCGCGCTTGACGCCGTGCACGAACGCGGCGAGTTCCTCCGCGTCGGTGCGCGGCGAGGGAACGCCGGCGTCGGCGAGCCGCTGGGTGGCCTGGGCCACCTCGGCGAGCAGCAGGTTCACGCTGGTCCCTCCGGACTGTGTACGGACATCACGCGGCGGCGAGCTTGGCGGCCGAGTCCGCGTCGACGCAGGCCTGGATCACCGCGACGAGGTCGCCGTCCAGGACCTGGTCCAGGTTGTACGCCTTGAAGCCGACGCGGTGGTCCGAGATACGGTTCTCCGGGAAGTTGTACGTGCGGATCTTCTCGGAGCGGTCGACGGTACGGACCTGGCTGCGACGGGCGTCGGCGGCCTCCCTCTCCGCCTCCTCCTGCGCCATGGCCAGCAGCCTGGAGCGCAGGATACGCAGTGCCTGCTCCTTGTTCTGCAGCTGGCTCTTCTCGTTCTGGCAGGAAGCGACCACTCCGGTCGGGATGTGCGTGATGCGCACGGCGGAGTCGGTGGTGTTGACGGACTGCCCGCCCGGCCCGGAGGACCGGTAGACGTCGATGCGCAGGTCGTTCGGGTTGATCTCGACGTCGACCTCCTCCGCCTCGGGGGTCACCAGGACGCCCGCCGCGGAGGTGTGGATACGGCCCTGGGACTCGGTGGCCGGCACGCGTTGCACGCGGTGCACGCCGCCCTCGTACTTCAGCCGCGCCCACACGCCCTGTCCGGGCTCGATCTGGCCGCGGGCCTTCACGGCGACCTGCACGTCCTTGTAGCCGCCCAGCTCGGACTCGGTGGCGTCGATGATCTCGGTCTTCCAGCCGACGCGCTCGGCGTAGCGCAGGTACATGCGCAGCAGGTCGCCGGCGAACAGGGCGGACTCGTCGCCGCCCGCGCCCGCCTTGATCTCGAGGATGACGTCCTTGTCGTCGCTGGGGTCGCGCGGGACCAGCAGCAGGCGCAGCTTCTCGGTGAGCTCGTCGCGGTGCCGCTCCAGGTCCTTGACCTCGGCGGCGAATTCGGGGTCGTCGGCGCCCAGTTCGCGCGCGGTCTCGATGTCGTCGCCCGTCTGCTTCCAGGAGCGGTACGTGGCGACGATCGGGGTGAGCTCGGCGTACCGCTTGTTCAGCTTGCGCGCGTTGGCCTGGTCGGCGTGGACCGACGGGTCGGCGAGCTTCTTCTCCAGGTCGGCGTGCTCGGCGACGAGTTCCTCGACGGCCTCGAACATCTTGGGCTCCTGCTGGTACGTGGGTGAAGGGGCGGGCGACCAAAAACGCCGGTCCCGGCCTGCCCCCGGGCGGGGACGCGGCCGTGGACCGGCGCTAGGGCCTGCCCGGCGGATCAGGTCGGAGGAGATCCGCCGTACCTCTTAGTGCCGGTGAGCGGGGCCTGGTGCGTGCAGCTGCAAGGCGGAGGAAGGAGTCGACGCGGAGCGATCGGGGTCCCTCCCGCTTGAGCGAAGCCGAAAGTGGGGGAGACTGACGACAACGCCGCAGAAGTGCGTGCCAGGCCCCGCGTCTCCGACAGGATCCGCCGGGCAGGCCCTAGGAGGCTCGCTACTTCTTGGAGCCGGCGGCCTTGCCGAAGCGGGCCTCGAAGCGGGCCACACGGCCACCGGTGTCGAGGATCTTCTGCTTGCCCGTGTAGAACGGGTGGCACTCGGAGCAGACCTCGGCGCGGATGGCACCGGAGGAGATCGTGCTGCGGGTGGTGAACGACGCGCCGCAGGTGCAGCTGACCTGCGTCTCGACGTACTCGGGGTGGATGTCGCGCTTCAAGGTGTCTCCTAGGTTTCGGGAGGGCGCCGGGTCGCTGCCGCGGGGTGCGGAGGCGTGAACCGGAGCCGACGTACCAGTCTGCCAGGACTGGGGCCCTCTCCCAAAACCGGGGGTTGCCGCCGATTGTTCCCTGCGGGCCGCTGGGAGTCGTTCGCGCGGTTCCCCGCGCCCCTACGTGGTGTTCACGACACCCTTCGCCTCACCCGCGGCCGTGTCCTCGGTGGCGCTCTTCGGGATCGGCTCGTCGTTCCGTAGGGCGTCCCAGACCAGCTGGGCCTTGTCCGTCAGGGGCAGGACGCGGTTGAGGTCGGCCGGGTCGTACCGGACCGGCATGGTGACCATGTGCAGGTGGGCGGGGCCGATGCCCTTCAGGCCGTTGGCGAAGGACATCAGGGCGTTCACCGAGCCCAGGCCGGAGTCGGTGGTGACGGCCTTGGTGGCGCTGTCGGCGAGGTCGTACAGCCTCTTGGGGTCGGTGAAGACGCCGACCTCCCCGACCTGCTGGACGAGGGCCCTGACGAAGGCCTGCTGGAGCTGGATGCGGCCGAGGTCGGAGCCGTCGCCGACGCCGTGCCGGGTGCGGACCAGGCCGAGGGCCTGCTCGCCGTCGAGCCGGTGGGTGCCGGCCGCGAGGTCGAGGTGGCTGCCGGGGTCCTCGATGTCCTCGGTGGTGGTGACCTCGACGCCGCCGAGGTCGTCGATGAGCGTCTGGAAGCCGCTGAAGTCGACCTCCAGGTAGTGGTCCATGCGCAGGTCGGTGATCGACTCGACGGTCTTCACCGCGCAGGCCGCGCCGCCCGTGGAGTAGGCGGAGTTGAACATCACGCCGCGCGCCGCGGGGTGCGTGCCGCCCTCGGTGTCGGTGCACTCGGGGCGGTCGATGAGGGTGTCGCGCGGTACGGAGACGACACCGGCCTTCTTGTGGCCCTCGTAGACGTGCACGATCATCGCGGTGTCGGAGCGGGCGCTGCCGTCGTCGGCGCCGCCGCCGAGCTCCTTGTTGCCGCCGGCCCGGGTGTCGGAGCCGAGGACGAGGATGTTCTCGGAGCCGTTGTCCACCTTCTCGGGCCGGTCGGCGCCGAGGACGTGGTCGATGTCGACGCTCTCGAGGTTGCCGTTGAGCTCGAAGTACAGGTATCCGGCGCCGGTGCCGCCCAGGACGACGATGCCCGCGGCGGTCCAGGCCATGACCTTCAGGCCCTTGCCCCCGGGCCGTGCGTCGCGCGGTTTGCGGCGCTGCCCCTTGCCCCCACGGCGCGGACCTGTGGTGCTCTCAGCGGACATCTGCTCCTCAGCTCATCTCCGGCGGTCCCCCTGCACTCGGCGCCGACCAGGCCGGTCACGGCCTGCATGACACCCATCGTCCGCCGTCGGGTCGGACGGGGAAACCCGGCACAGGGTTGCACGGCACTCTGTGCCGTGCCCGGGGGCGATGGAGAGGGAAACGTTCCGGAGGGAGGTCGCGAAAGCCTCACTGACCTGCGGTTTCAGCGGAGGAGGACGTACCGCTCGGCCTCGGCGCCGGCCGGAGACCTTGTGGCGAAGGTCTCGCCGCACGCCGAAGGGCCGCACCCTTCGCGGGAGCGGCCCTTCGGCGTGAGACGGGACGTCAGTCGCCGTTGCCCGGCGTCGGCGTCGTCTTCTGGATCTGCATCAGGAACTCGGCGTTCGACTTCGTCTGCTTCATCTTGTCGAGAAGCAGCTCGACCGCCTGCTGCTGGTCGAGGGCGTGCAGCACCCGGCGCAGCTTCCAGACGATGGCGAGCTCGTCGGGAGCGAGCAGGATCTCTTCCTTACGGGTGCCGGACGCGTCGACGTCCACCGCCGGGAAGATGCGCTTGTCGGCGAGCTTCCGGTCGAGCTTGAGCTCCGCGTTGCCGGTGCCCTTGAACTCCTCGAAGATGACCTCGTCCATGCGGGACCCGGTGTCCACCAGGGCGGTGGCGAGGATGGTCAGCGAGCCGCCGTCCTCGATGTTGCGGGCCGCACCGAAGAAGCGCTTCGGCGGGTACAGGGCGGTCGAGTCGACACCACCGGACAGGATGCGGCCGGAGGCCGGCGCGGCGAGGTTGTACGCACGGCCCAGACGCGTGATCGAGTCGAGCAGGACGACGACGTCGTGGCCCAGCTCCACCAGGCGCTTGGCGCGCTCGATGGCCAGCTCGGCGACCGTGGTGTGGTCCTCGGCCGGGCGGTCGAAGGTCGAGGAGATGACCTCGCCCTTCACCGACCGCTGCATGTCGGTGACCTCTTCCGGACGCTCGTCGACGAGGACGACCATCAGGTGGCACTCGGGGTTGTTGTGGGTGATCGCGTTGGCGATCGCCTGCATGATCATGGTCTTACCGGTCTTCGGCGGGGCCACGATCAGACCGCGCTGGCCCTTGCCGATCGGCGACACGAGGTCGATGATCCGGGTGGTCAGCACGCCCGGGTCCGTCTCCAGGCGGAGGCGGTCCTGCGGGTAGAGCGGGGTGAGCTTGTTGAACTCCGGGCGGCCGCGGCCGTGTTCGGGCGCCATGCCGTTGACGGAGTCGAGGCGGACCAGCGCGTTGAACTTCTCGCGCCGCTCGCCTTCCTTGGGCTGGCGGACCGCGCCGGTGATGTGGTCGCCCTTGCGCAGGCCGTTCTTGCGGACCTGGGCGAGGGAGACGTACACGTCGTTGGGGCCCGGCAGGTAGCCGGAGGTCCGGATGAACGCGTAGTTGTCGAGGATGTCGAGGATGCCCGCGACCGGGATCAGGACGTCGTCCTCGGTGATCTGCGGCTCGGCGGCCATGTCGTCGCGGCCTCGGCGGCCACGGCGGTCGCGGTAGCGGCCGCGACGGCCACGGCGGCCACTCCCGTCGTCGTCGTAACCGTCGTCCTGACGACCGCCGCCGCCCTGCTGGCTCTGCTGGCGGCCCTGGCCGCCGCCCTGGCTCTGCTGCTGGTCGTCGCCCTTGTTGCGGCGGTCGCCGCGGTCACCACGGTCACGGTCACGGTCACCGCGGTCACGCTCGCCGCGGTCACGGTCACCGCGCTCACGGTCGCCGCGGTCACGGCCGCGCTCACGGCGGTCGCGGCGGCGGCCCTCGCCACCGTCGTGGTCGGACTTGGCCTCGCCCTGCTGCGGCTGCTGGGCGGCGGTCTCGGCCTTGGGCTCGGCCTTCGCCTCGACGGTGACCGTCTCGGCCGGGGCGGCCGGGGCGCCGGCGTCGGCGGTGGCGCGGCGGCGGCGGCGCTCGGTGGGAGCGGCCTCCTCGGCCTGCTCGGCCGGGGCGGAGGCCTTCGGGGAGGGCTGGCCCGGAATCTCGATCTGCTGCTGGGCCGCGGCCTTCTCGGCGGAGACCTGCTCGTCCTTGGCGCCGGCCTTCTTCTCGGCGGCCTCGCCCGTACGGGTCCGGGAGGTCGCGCGGCGCTTGGGCTTGGTCTCGGTGGCGGACTCGGCCTTGGCCGGGGCGGTGCCTCCGGCGGCCTGCGCCTCCTTGATGACCTCGATCAGCTGGCTCTTGCGCATCCGCGCGGTGCCCCTGATGCCGAGGCCGGATGCGACCTGTTGCAGCTCGGCCAGCACCATGCCCTCGAGGCCGGTACCGCGGCGCCGCCGGGAGCCGGCACCGGTGGCAGGCGCGGAAGCGTCCGTGGCGGGCGCGGCAGCGGTCTCCTCGACACGTGCGCCCATCAGATCGGTGGTGTCGCTCACGAAGGGTCCTTCCCTGGAGCGGACGTCGGCCTGTCTGGCTCGGCGACCGGTTGTGCTGTCCGGCATCGGTCCTTGCTCTGTGAACCGTGCCGGGGCGGTGGTCCGCCTAAGCGGCGGAAGAGATATCTGGTGATGGCGCTTCCTCGAGCCGTGGCACCCAGTGTCACGTGGCGTGGTCGCACCGGTTCCGGAGCTCCCCCAGAGGGGTTGCCCCCACCGTCGGGCCGTTCAGTGTCCGCGTACGACGTACTGCCCGCATACGAAGCAGAGAACACAGTGCGGCTTGGGGGGCTCCCGGAAGAATGTCTGTCCCGGACGGGGACACGAGGCACCTCGCCATGGTGGGGTCGGGTGCAGACTTGAGATTAACACTACCGGATCCAACAAACATTCCCCCTCTCCAAATCCGGCAACCGTGTGTCACGTGGCGAGCGGAAGCACGCTCGCTCCCCGCGCGTCGAGGCCGAGCCGATTGGCGGCCCAGTCGGTGCCGGCCAGTGCTTCGACCTTGTCGGCGGTGTCCGCGTCGGCCAGCGCCATGACCGTGGGTCCGGCGCCGGAGATCACCGCGGGGATCCCGTCCCCCCGCAGCCGCTCCACCAGGGCGGCGCTCTCGGGCATGGCCGGGGCGCGGTACTCCTGGTGCAGGCGGTCCTCGGTGGCGGGCAGCAGCAGCTCGGGGCGCCTGGTGAGGGCCTCGACGAGCAGGGCGGCACGGCCCGCGTTGGCGGCGGCGTCGACATGCGGCACGGTGCGCGGGAGCAGTCCGCGCGCGGTCTCGGTGAGGACCGGCTTACCCGGCACGAAAACCACCGGAACGATGGAATCGGCGGGCTCCATCCTGATCGCCCGGGCCGAGCCGCCCTCCATCCAGGACAGGGTGAAACCACCCAGCAGACAGGCCGCGACGTTGTCGGGGTGGCCCTCGATCTCGGTGGCGAGCTCGAGGAGCGCGGTGTCGTCGAGCTTGGCGTCGGCCCCTATCGTCACGGCGCGGGCGGCCACGATTCCGGCGCAGATGGCGGCCGAGGAGGAGCCGAGGCCCCGGCCGTGCGGAATGCGGTTGGCGCAGACGATCTCCAGGCCGCGCGGCTGTCCGCCGAGCAGGTCGAAGGCGGTGCGCAGGGAGCGTACGAGCAGATGCCTCTCGTCGCGCGGGAGGGTTTCCTCGCCCTCGCCGGCGATGTCGATGTGCAGCCCGGAGTCGGCCACCCGGACGACCACGTCGTCGTACAGGCCCAGCGCGAGGCCGAGGGCGTCGAAGCCCGGGCCGAGGTTGGCGCTGGTGGCGGGGACGCGCACCCGGACGGCGGCGGCGCGGAACGCGGGACCGGCCATCGCTCGAAGACTCTCCTTGAGCTGCGGGACTGTCGAATGACATTCGATGGACATTCGATGACGTACGAAACCCTGGGGCCGCCGCCGACCGGGGTGGCCGACCGCTTTCCGGGCCGCTCCGGGCCACTTTCCGGACCACGGGGACGACGCACTACCGCGGCATATGCGGCGGGCGGGTTCAGTACAGCCTATCGAAGGAAGGTTCAGTGGCGACATAGGGCGCACGGGAGGCGCACGATGCGTGTCGTAAGCCCCCTGTGCACCCCCTGGGATTGACTTTCCCAGGTGAGCGCACCCTTACGCCGTTTCTGCGGTGGTGTGGTTCCGCTGTCGTGCGTTTCCGCGGACCGCGTGGCCCGGCGCGGCACCCGGCTCGCCGGACCGCGCTGCGCGGCAGGCGGCATGGCGCGGCAGGCGGTGCGATCCGGCAGGCGGTGCGATCCGGACTGCCGAGTGACCCGACCGGCCGGCCGCGTGGTCCGCGGACCGTTCGCGTGGCCCGCAGACCGTTCGCATGGTCCGCAGACCGTTCGCCTGGTCCGCGGACCGCTCGCGTGGTTCGCAGGGCCGCTCGCGCTAGACGAGACCGAGCCGCTCGGCGGCGGTCGCCGCGTCGACGGGGACGGTGACCGGCTGCGGCGCGCCGGCGACGGCCCAGTCCGGGTCCTTCAGGCCGTTGCCGGTGACGGTGCACACGATCCGCTGCCCCGGGTCGACCTTGCCCTGCTCGGCGGCCTTCAGCAGACCGGCGACCGACGCGGCGGACGCGGGCTCGACGAAGACGCCCTCCTGCGAGGCCAACAGGCGGTAGGCGCGCAGGATCTCACGGTCCGTCACCTCGTCGATGGCGCCGCCGGACTCGTCCCGCGCGGCGAGCGCGAAGTCCCAGGAGGCGGGGTTGCCGATGCGGATGGCGGTGGCGATGGTCGACGGGTCCTTGACGACCTCGCCGCGCACGATCGGGGCACTGCCGGACGCCTGGAACCCCCACATGCGGGGCGTCCTGGTGGCGACGCCGTCGGCGGCGTACTCCTTGTACCCCTTCCAGTACGCGGTGATGTTGCCCGCGTTGCCGACCGGCAGCACATGGATGTCGGGGGCGTCGCCCAGCATGTCCACGATCTCGAAGGCGGCGGTCTTCTGCCCCTCTATACGCACCGGATTGACCGAATTGACCAGCGCCACGGGGTAGTTGTCGCTCAGCGCGCGGGCCAGCGTCAGGCAGTCGTCGAAGTTGCCGTCGACCTGGAGGATCTTCGCGCCGTGGACCAGCGCCTGGCCCATCTTGCCGAGCGCGATCTTGCCCTGCGGCACCAGCACGGCGGACACCATCCCGGCGCGCACCCCGTACGCGGCGGCGGAGGCGGAGGTGTTGCCGGTGGAGGCACAGATGACGGCCTTGGCCCCCTCCTCCTTCGCCTTGGAGATGGCCATGGTCATCCCGCGGTCCTTGAAGGACCCGGTGGGGTTCGCGCCCTCGACCTTGAGGTGCACCTCGCAGCCCGTGCGCTCGGAGAGCACCTGCGCGGGCACGAGCGGCGTGCCGCCCTCACGGAGCGTCACGACCGGCGTGGTGTCGGAGACCGGCAGCCGGTCCCGGTACTCCTCGATGATTCCGCGCCACTGGTGGGTCATTGCTGGTTACTCTCCTTCAACCCGCATGATGCTGGCGACACCACGCACGGTGTCGAGATTGCGCAACGCCTCCACGGTCCCGCCGAGGGCCGCGTCGGACGCACGGTGAGTGACGACGACGAGGGAGGCCTCACCGTCCTTGCCCTGCTGGCGCACCGTGTCGATCGAGACACCGTGCTCCGCGAACACGGTCGCGACCTGGGCGAGAACACCCGGTTTGTCGGCCACGTCGAGGCTGATGTGGTAGCGCGTGACGACCTCGCCCATCGACGAGACGGGCAGCGCGGCATACGCGGACTCGCCCGGTCCGGTCGTCCCGCTGATCCGGTTGCGGCCCACGGCGACGAGGTCTCCGAGCACGGCGGAGGCGGTCGGCGCACCACCGGCGCCGGGCCCGTAGAACATCAGCTGCCCGGAGGCGTCCGACTCCACGAAGACGGCGTTGTACGCGCCGCGCACCGAGGCGAGGGGGTGGCTGAGCGGAATCATCGCCGGATGCACCCGCGCGGTGACCGACGCCCCGTCCCCGGCCCGCTCGCAGATGGCGAGCAGCTTGATGGTGCAGCCCATCTCCTTCGCCGAGGCGAAGTCGGCGGCGGTGACCTCGGACATGCCCTCGCGGTAGACGTCGTCGAGGCGCACGCGCGTGTGGAAGGCGATCCCGGCGAGGATGGCGGCCTTCGCGGCGGCGTCGAAGCCCTCGACGTCGGCGGTCGGGTCGGCCTCGGCGTACCCGAGCGCGGTGGCCTCGTCGAGCGCCTCCTGGTAGCCGGCGCCCGTGGTGTCCATCTTGTCGAGGATGAAGTTGGTGGTGCCGTTGACGATGCCGAGCACCCGGTTGACCTTGTCACCGGCGAGCGACTCGCGCAGCGGCCGGATCAGCGGGATCGCGCCGGCCACGGCGGCCTCGTAGTAGAGGTCCTTGCCGTGCTCGTCGGCGGCGGCGTGCAGCGCGGCGCCGTCCTGGGCGAGCAGCGCCTTGTTGGCGGAGACGACGGAGGCGCCGTGCTCGAAGGCGGTGGTGATCAGCGTCCGGGCGGGTTCGATGCCGCCGATGACCTCCACGACGATGTCGAGGTCACCGCGTTTGACGAGGGCGGTGGCGTCGGTGGTGACCAGGGCCGGGTCGATGCCCTCACGCACCTTGTCGGGCCGCCGCACGGCGACCCCGGCGAGCTCCACCGGGGCCCCGATGCGGGCGGCGAGGTCGTCGGCGTGCGTCGTCATGATGCGCGCCACCTCTGAGCCGACCACTCCACAGCCCAGCAGCGCCACCTTCAGCGGACGCGTACGCATCATCCGACCTCGTTTCCTGATTACCGTCTCGGTTGCACCAGTCTCACTCACCGAACGGGACTTTCTGCCCCTGGTCCGGATCGTGAGACGTCTATTTCATTTCTCTGCACCGGGCAGGCCGAAGATCTTCCCGGCGCGTGGGGCGCCGGACTCCCCGGCTACCCGACGTCGAGACGGAGGAGGTCCTCCTCCGTCTCCCGGCGCACGATCACGCGCGCCTCGCCGCCCCCGACGGCGACGACCGGCGGCCGCAGGACATGGTTGTAGTTGCTGGCCATCGACCGGCAGTACGCCCCGGTCGCCGGTACGGCGATGAGGTCACCCGGTGCCAGGTCCCCCGGCAGGAAGGCGTCACGCACCACGATGTCACCGCTCTCGCAGTGCTTGCCGACGACGCGGCACAGCATCGGCTCGGCTTCGGAGCTGCGGGAGACGAGGGCGACGCTGTACTCGGCGTCGTACAGCGCGGTGCGGATGTTGTCCGACATCCCGCCGTCGACGGAGACGTACGTCCGCAGCCCGTCGAGCGGCTTGACCGTGCCGACCTCGTAGAGCGTGAAGGCGGTGGGCCCGACGATGGCGCGCCCCGGCTCGACGGAGATCCGGGGGGTCGTCAGGCGCGCGGCGTCGCACTCCCGGGTGACGATCTCGGTCAGCGCCTTGGCGATCTCGTGCGGCTCACGGGGATCGTCGTCGCTCGTGTACGCGATGCCGAGCCCGCCCCCGAGGTCGATCTCGGGCAGTTCGACCCCGTGCTCGTCCCGGATGTCCTTGAGCAGCCCCACCACCCGGTGCGCGGCGACCTCGAACCCGGACATGTCGAAGATCTGCGACCCGATGTGGGAGTGGATCCCGATGAGCTCCAGCCCGTCCAGCTGCAACGCCCGCCGCACGGCCTCGGCCGCCTGCCCGCCGGCCAGCGGGATGCCGAACTTCTGGTCCTCGTGGGCGGTGGCGATGAACTCGTGCGTGTGCGCCTCGACGCCGACGGTGATACGGATCTGCACCCGCTGCCGCTTGCCGAGCTCCTGGGCGATGTGCGCGACCCGGACGATCTCCTGGAACGAGTCGAGCACGATCCGCCCGACCCCGGCCTCGACGGCCCGGCGGATCTCCGCGGACGACTTGTTGTTGCCGTGGAAGGCGATGCGCTCGACGGGCATCCCGGCGGACAGCGCGGTGGCCAGCTCACCGCCCGAGCACACGTCGAGATTCAGCCCCTCCTCGTGCAGCCACCGCACGACGGCCCGGGACAGGAACGCCTTGCCCGCGTAGAACACGTCGGCGTCATCGCCGAAGGCGGTACGCCAGGCCCGCGCCCGGGCCCGGAAGTCGGCCTCGTCGAGGAAGTAGGCGGGGGTGCCGAACTCCTCGGCGAGCCGCTTGACGTCGATCCCGCCGACGGTGAGCACACCGTCCTGGTTCCGCGTGACGGTCTCGGACCACACCTTGGGGTCGAGCGCGTTGAGGTCGGCGGGCGGTGCGGAGTAGTGCCCCTCGGGAAGGACGTCGGCGTGACGGGGCCCGGCGGGGTGTGCGGAACGGCTCATGTCGGTGTCTCTCTGGACTCTCTCAGAGGTGATCGGGTGCGTCGATGCCGAGCAGGGACAGGCCGCCGGCCAGCACCGTCCCGGCGGCTTCGGCGAGGGCGAGCCGGGCACGGTGGGCGGCCGAGGGTTTCTCCTCACCGAGGGGCAGCACGGCGGGGAGCAGGGGCAGCACGGCGTCGGCGACGGTGACCAGATGCCGGGCGAGCCGGTCGGGCGCGCGGTGGGTGGCGGCGCCCGCGAGGATGCGGGGGTGGTCGGCGAGGACCTGAAGCAGCGGCTGGGCGTCTGCCGCTTCGGGCCCGGGCTCAGGGGCGAATCCGACGTCGACGGCGTTACGGAGGAGGGCCCGGGTGCGGGCGTGGGCGTACCGGACGCGGAAGAGCGGGTTGCTCTCGCGCTGCACCAGGTGCGCGTCACTGATCCGGGGCCGGTCGTGCGGGGCGGGGTGCAGCAGGGCCCACCGGGCGGCGTCCCGGCCGAGGGGAAGCGGGTCGGCGGGCGCGGGGACGGGCCGGACGTCGACGTGGTCCCGGATGCCGATGTCGTCTCCGACGGAGACGTGATCCGCGGGTCCGCCATGGCCGCCATGGCCGTCCATACGGAGGACGACGCCCAGGACGCTTCCCCACTCCGCCGCGGGCGAGCCCTCGCACGTGGCGCGAACCAGGGCGCCCTGGGAACGGAGGAGGCGGGAGAGGACGTCGAGATGGACGACGGCCCGGACCTCGCGGGGCGCGTGGAGTCGGACGACCTGCCCGGCGAGGGCGTCGGAATGTCCGTACCGGGGACCGCGCCGCAGGACCTCGTGGACGAGGGCGGCGGGGGCGCCGCTCCGCAGGCTGATGTTGAGGAACCCCGGTCCGGTGACGACGACGTCGGTGATGCCGCCGCTGCGCAGCAGGTGCGGCCGGAGGATTTCGGCCACACGCCGAGGCGGCTGGCCGGCCGGGCGGGCGAGCTGGAGGGCGACGTTGGTGGCGTAGTCACCGCACCCACCGGGCCCGGGAGGCGCGACCACGACCCGCTCGGGCACGGGCACCGCCACCGCCAGCTCCCCCTCGTCGACGGCACGGCGCACCGCGTGCAGCACGGTGCGGGAGAGCTCGACGGGGGTCACGGGACAAGCGTAGGGGAGGAGGGGGGTGGGTAGGCGAACGGGTTGACCGGCGATTCCGGGATGTGGACGGCCCCGCCGGCCTTCGGGCACCGCCGCTCTCAGCCGCCGGCGTGCCCGGCGGCCGGCTCGGCGTCCCCGGGCCCGCGAACGCGCCCGAGGCGATCCGCGCCATCCCCACGCCGCCCCACGATCAACTGCCGGACGAGCCGGACGAGTTCCCCCGGCTCGAAGGGCTTGGCGAGGAAGGCGTCCACACCGACCTCGAGCCCGCTCTCGACCTCGCACTGGGTACAGGCGCTCACGATGACGAGCGGGAGATCACGCGTACGGGGATCGGCACGCAGCCGAGCGGCCGTCCCGAGCCCGTCGAGCCGCGGCATGACGACATCGAGGGTGACGAGGTCGGGCTGCACCTGATGGACGACTTCCAGACACTCGGCACCATCGGCCGCGGTCACGACCTCGATGCCCTCCAGCTCGAGGTTGACCCTGATCAACTGCCGGATGACCTTGTTGTCGTCCACAACAAGGACCCGGCTCGACGCGCCTGGCACAACTCGAGAGTAGGTGCGGACCGGCCACCGCGTCCGGCGTTTCCCCACTTCCGCCCCGCACGGGCGACTCCCCGCACTCCGAACCGACCGCCCGCCCACCCGGAAAACGGGTTCATGACCACCCCACCGGAACTGGTAGTGTTCTACCCGTCGCCGCGATCACCGCGACCGACACGCCCCCGTAGCTCAGGGGATAGAGCAACGGCCTCCGGAGCCGTGTGCGCAGGTTCGAATCCTGCCGGGGGCACCCCTTGTGAGGTGCCTAAAGACCCCGTCATCAGCGGAAACGCTGAAGCCGGGGTCTTCGCGTTTGTGCAGCCGTGTGCCACTCGGAGCGGCCGTATGTCAGGTGCTGTGGACTATGCGTGGACTGGCCGCAGAGCAAGAATCCGCAGGTCAGACCCGGGAAACGACGAGGCCCCCGGACTGTGGTTCAGGGGCCATCATGCCGCAGGTGCATGTGTCGGGGGTGTGTCGGGATCAGGTTCCGTCGCCGTGCGCGTCTTCTTGATCGTCGCCCTCGCCGAGGAGTTCAGCGATCCGACGGTTGGCGACGTCCTGGCGGCCGTCGAGGCACTTGGCATACCGGCTCAGGAGCACTTCGACGCTGTTGCCCGCGCGCTCCGCAACCTCGGTGGGGTCCACGCCGGCGTTGAGCCAGGAGGAGAGCGCGGCGTGCCGCAAGTCGTACGGCCGAGCAGCCAGCGGCGAGGCCACCTGCTCAGGTGTAAGCGCCAGGTGCCGCGCCTCGTCCCAGACACGCCAGTACGTCGTCGAGGCGACCACTCCCCCGCGTTCGTTGGCGAACAACCGGCCGTCCAGAGCCGTGCCGAATTCTTCAATGTGAGCTCGGAGCATGCGAACGAGGCGGGGCGGAATCGGAACGATGCGGGTCTCGTTCGCGGGCCGGTTCTTGAGACCGCGGTTGTCGTGCACTTCCCCCGTTCCGGTCCAACGCTTGCCGACCGTAGGACGACTCTTCTCCAAGATCAACGAGCCCCACCCCGTGTCCGGCAGTGTGCAATCCGGGCGACGCAGGGCCACGGCTTCCGCCGGCCGCAGCCCACCGAAGTACATACAGGCGAAGAGTGCGACGAGTCGGCGCCCACGGGCCCGACGGTAGCCACCGACGTACGAGACAGCCGCAAGGAGCTCGGCCGCCTGTCGAGGGTTCACCACGACTCGGCGGTCCACTTCCTTGGTCACCTTGGGAAGCTTCCATTTCACGAGCGTGACCGGGTTCTCCGGCAGCTCCCCCAACTCGACCGCATACGCCAGGGCGTTGAAGAGGACGGCCCGCTTGCGCCGCACCGTCTCAGCAGCCGCCGGGGCACCGGAAAGGGTGAGCTTGAGCGAGTCGAGGACGCTGCGAATGTCTGCCGGGTTCTTGAGCGTCGTCAGGGGCAGCGAAGCTTTGCCTACCCACCGGAGGGCGTTCGCGATGTCTACCGGCGGGGTGTTCTCGTCCTCGGTCTGGAGGACGAACGCCCATCCGCGGAGGGCCCGCCGCAACACATCGTCTGCCGGACGACCGGGGCGGTCGCCCAGGAGCTGAGTTGTGACGAGCGTCATCGTCTCGTTCAGGCTGTCGCGGGAGTTCGGAGCCGCGTACGGCCACTTCATGGCCACATACGCCCGTGCGAAGTCATACCAGGTAAGGGACTCTTTGACCGGTGCCATGGAGTCCGGCAGACCGGTTTCCGTGTCGAAGGCCTCCCCCTTCTGTGCAGCCCGGAGCAACTGCGCACGGAAATTGTCAGCGAGCGCCTTGGTCCGGAAGGTCTCGGAGAACGGCGAAGCGTCGCCGACCTTCCACCGCACGTCGTACGACGGCGTTTTGTAGGGCCGCTTGCGAATGCTCCACACCTTCACGTCGTGCGACTTCACGCCGCCTCCCCCAGCCCGTGAAGCCACGCGGTGAAGTCACTGCGCCAGAAGCGGAGCTCGCCGTTCGGAAGCTTGATCGCTTCCGGCGCCTGCCCCAGCTCCCGCCAACGGTAGAAAGTGCGACGGGAGACCCCGCCCAGCTCGGCGAGAACCTGCGGGACAGTCATCAGTTCGTCTCGTCGGCGGTCCATGCGGAGTCTCCTTCCGTGTCGAGGGTGGGTCGGCGTGAGGTTGCGAACCAGGCCTCTGCGGCGGTCAGCCCGGTTCCGGCGAAGCGCCAGTGAGAGAGGACGAGGACGGTGTCCGGGTCGGGCAGCGGGTGGCCGGCTTCAGCCGCGCGTTCGCGGGTGAGCGCTTCGTTGTAGTCGGCGCGTTCCTGGCGGAGGGCGCCGAGGGTGACGGAGTAGGCGCGGGACTTGGTGGAGAAGTGGCCGCGGAAGCCGAGCATGTGGGCCCACTTGCGCAGGCGCAGGTCTTCGAGTTCGGGCAGGGCGCCGAGGTGCCAGCAGGTGAGGATCATGCGCCGGGCGTGGTCGGTGACGCCGGAGCCGATCAGGTCCGTGATCGGGTTACGGATGGGGCGGTCGAGGGTGCCCGCGGTCTCGGCGCCCTTGGTGGCGTACTTGGCGATGTAGGCGGCCACGGCGCGGCTGGACAGTTCCGAGGTGCCCGCGAAGTCAGCCGAGCGGATGGGGCGGATGTCGAGCTGTTCGCCGAAGCGGAAGGCGTACGCGTGGCCGTCGAGGACCGGGCCGGGTGTCTCGGCGAGGCGGGCCGCCGCGCGGATCGCGTCGGTGAGCAGGTCGGTCGTGGCCCAGGGTGGAGGGGCGTCCTCGGCGCCGTCGGGTCCGTCGAGGCGGATGACGGCATGGAAGTGGACGGCGCCGCGCCGCTGGTACTCGGCGACCTTGGCGTACGAGACCTTGAGGCAGTGGCGCAGTGCCGAGCGGCCGATGCCCGCGCGGGAGGCGAGCTGTTGGCGCAGGTAGGTGGTGAAGCGGCCCCACAGTGCCCCGGCGTGCGCGTTCCACAGGACAGCCGCGCGGTAGTCGTAGCGGTCCGGGTCCAAGGGCGTGCCCAGAGCGGGGTCATCGTTCGCGTGGAGGCGTCCGCAGCGGCACCGGCCGCCGCCGGGGCGGTTGTGGACGGGCCCGAAGGACGGGGCCGTGAAGGTGGCGAAGACGCGGGGGTGTTGGGCGACGGCCGGGCTGATGCCTTTGCCGCCGCTCAGGCCGGCCGTGACGAGGTGGAAGGTGTCTTTGCGGTACACCTCGGCGCAGGTGGCGCACCGGGTGGCCCGGCGGTTGTTGCAGCGGATGAGGAGTTGCCCGGCCGGAAGGTCCCGGTCGGCGATCTCGCGGACGATCTCGCCCGTGGCGGCGTGGACGTCGAGCCGGTGGCCTTCCATCCGTACGGGTCGCTCGCAGCCGCCAAGGCGCTGGATCTGTCGGGCGTAGGCGCTCAGGTCGCCATACCGGGCGAGGGACACCAGGTGGCGGACGGCTCCGGCCGGAGCCATGGACTGCATGTGCGGTTTCCTCCTTGCAGAGAAGTCGGGGGTTCCCTGTGCGCAGGCACCCCCGCCCGGCTTGTCGAGGGGGCTAGACAGTGCAGGCAAGCTGGGCGGGCGGGCCAGAGACGAGCGGGTCAGCGGCGGCTCAGAAGAGAGCGCATGACGACGGCGCACACGGCCACGGACGTGGCGGTGATGGCGACGGCGAGGAGCATGGAGACCAGCAC
This sequence comes from Streptomyces griseoloalbus, assembly GCA_014650015.1. GTDB lineage: Bacteria > Actinomycetota > Actinomycetes > Streptomycetales > Streptomycetaceae > Streptomyces > Streptomyces griseoloalbus. Next base: position 7,074 of record BMUD01000026.1, on the reverse strand, counting down.
GGCGCCGACGACCAGGACCACGGCGGCGCCGCCCCCGACGAGGGCGAGCGCGGTGCCCGGGGTGAGCTGGACGGCCGGACAGGACGGTGCCGGGGGCACCGGAGCCGGGACGGCCGGGGTGACGGCGGTCGGCTCCACAACGGCGGCCGGGGCGACAGCGGTGGGCGGGGCGACAGCGGTGGGCGGGGCAACCAGACCGGTCGGTTGGGGCATGGTGGGGATCTTCGGCCGGAACATCAGCGGGTCTCCCTTCGTGGTTACTTGACGACGATGTCGATGACGGGGGCCAGCAGGCTGTCGGCGAGGAGGTAGCCGCCGAGCAGCAGTGCGGCGATGAGCCACCAGGGCGGGCGGATGAGCTTGATGCCGAGGACCCCGACGACGAGCAGGGCGAGCCAGAGCGGAACGTCCATGGCGGTGGTCTCCTGTCAGGCCGAGCAGCGGTGGGTACGGGCGGCGAGTTCGGCGGCGGCGCGGCTGTCGTACTCGGCGGAGAAGTCGCAGCGGGGCGCGGTGCAGGCGGCCAGGTGCCGGTGCCGGCCGCGGTGGATGTACGAGGCGACGTTCACGGGGCCGATGCGACGGACGTTGCGGAAGCGCGGGTTCACGGTGGTGCTCCTCTCTCAGAGGTGAGCGGCGACGGATGCGGTCATGGAGGGAGGCAGACCCAGCCGGACGCGTACGGCGTCGGGGTCGGCGGGGCGGCCGGTGGTCGAGCGGTGTTCCTCGGCCATGGCCCGGACGCGGTCGACCAGGGCAGGCGGCAGAGCAACGGCGGGAGCGGGCACCGGGGTCGAGGTGGCCACCGGTTCGGCGGCGATGGGCTTGGGGACGGGCTCAGGCTCGGTGAGCGGCGCCGGGAGCGCTTCTCGGTCGGTCGTGTCGTCAGTGGCCGGAGCAGGGCGTGGCTCCGTGTCCCCCGTCCGCGAGGCCGGGACGGTCGGCGCTTCCGGGAGGTGTGGTGCGTGGGCCAGAAGCGTTCCGCCGAAGAAGGCGACGGCGGGCCAGCCGGCGACCACGACGCGGAGCGAGGCGGGGACGTCGTCCAGGTCGAGGAGCCCAGCGGTGGCCACGTTGGCGCCGAGGGAGGCGGCCAGGGCGATGAGGAACCACAGTCGCGGGCCGCCTGCCGCCTGTCCCGCTCGCTGCAACTGCCTCATCCGGCGCCAAGCGGCTACCAGCAGCAGGTCGACGCTGACGGGGTAGGCCCATGCCTTCCAGCCGTTCTGTCCGGCTGCCTCGGCCAGGTCGTGCAGGTGTGAAAAGGACAGGGCGCCCGCGATGACGGCTTGAACGATCACAGCGTCCACGCGGGCCAAGTGGGCTCGCATCGGATCGACTCCTTCCGCTCGCTCAGTCGGCGGGCTTGAGGGCGTCGGCGCGCTCACGGGCGAGGCGGGCCACCTCTGCGGCGTCGGCGTCACCGGGGGTGTGGGCGGCGATGCGCTCCAGGACGTCCGCCTTGCGTTGCATGAGCGCGGCGTGGTCGGCCGGGGTCCGGTCCTGCCGAAACGCGGCCAGATCGGCGATCAGCGCGCTCACCTCGGCGATGGTGGGGCGGGGCATGGGCTTCCTCTCGGTTTCGGGCATGGGCGGGGTAGGGACGTGGCGCGAGACGGTCACGCCGGCCGCAGAAGGGGGAATGCGGCTACTCGGTCGCCAGGCGGGTGGCGGGCACGGCGGCGGAGGACGAGGACGGCGCGGCCGACTCGATGACGGGCCGGAAGGAGTCGAGCCGCGGGAGTTCCGGAACCAGGGCGGCGGTGTCGCGGCAGACGGCTGCCGCGTCATCGAGGGTGAGGTGGGGCGAGCGGACTCGGGACCAGCCGCCGGAAGAGTCTCCGACGACGGCGACACCAGGCCGGTCGGCGGGAATCGAGGTTGCGGCGAGTGCCGCCTCAGGGGAGATGTCGGCGAGCGCCATGTTCGCCGACGACTCGTCGTTGACGCGGTGGCACACCCGGCCGGTCAGCTGAGCGCGCAGCATGGTGGCCCCCTTGCCGAGTTCGGAGCCGAAGCGCTGGCCGCACACCTCCAGGTAGATGCCGGCCGCGCGGCCGAGCTGGGCGATACGGATGAGCTTGGTGACCATGGCATCCCGGCGCTTCTCTTCGTCCTTGCCCGCTGCGAGGAAGAGTTCGGCCACCTCGTCCACGACGACCACGACCGGCACCGGCCGCACGGATTCCGGCAGTCCCCACACGTCCGAGGTGAGCACGGAGTCGGGTCCGGCATCTCCCGAGAGCCCGATCAGGCGGAACCGTGCTTCCATCTCATCCAGCAGGACGTCGAGGAGATTGTTCGCACGGTCCGGGTGGTCGGCGAGCGCGGACAGGCGGGGCGCGAAGGGCGCCAGTTCGACGCCCCATTTGCAGTCGATGCCGACCAGCACGACCGGTTGCCGGGCCAGGCCGCACAGCAGGTTGCGCAGGTAGACGGACTTACCGGACTGTGTGGCGCCGAGGATGAGTTCGTGTGGCACGGTGCGGAAATTCCGTACATGCCACTCGCCGTCCTCCCGCAGTGCCAGCGGCAGCGAGAGCGGTTCAGTCGCCAACCGTCGCCGGGCGGGCCGTACCTCGGCGAGCACGTCCCAGCCGACCAGCCGCAGTTCGAGCCGTCCCGGCTTCGTGGGACGTACGTGCACGGCGTGGGCGCCCCAGGCGTGCCGCAGCCGGTCGGCCGAGGCGGTGAAGTCTTCGGGCGCCTGCCCGGCCGCCATGCGCAGTCGCATCACGAGCCCGGACGCGGTGGGCAGCGGGAACGAGTGGCGAGGAGGGACGGGGGCCGCCTGCCGCCCGATCATCCGGGCGGTGGCCCGGCGAACGGCCGAGGCAGGGACCGTCAGCCCGCACGCGTCCATGGTGGCGCGGTACGAGGCGAGCACTCGGAGCACGGCGACGGGATATCCGACGAGCCACCAGAACAGCACCGGCACACGGCGGCGCACTACCAGCAGCGCGACCACGACCAGCAAGACGGGTAACAGAGTCCGGAAGGTGTCGGTCATGGCGCTCAGCCCCGCACCGGTGCCGGGGCGTCGACCATGACGGCGTCGGCACGGTACGCGATGCCGTGCCGGGCGCGTCCGCCGAACTCGCTCTCCCACGGCCGGGCCACCAGACCGGACAGGATGACCGGCGCGCCCATCACCAGGCCGTCACCGATGCCCTGTTCGGGGACGGTGACTTTCATCATGTCCGAGCCGCCGGCCGCGATGAACACCAACTCCAGGACCATGAGGCGCTGGTTGGTCACCGGGTCCACGGCGACTTCTCCGGTCTGCCGGTCCCTGACCTTGACCTCGGGCAGCTTGGTCACGAGCAGCGTCGCGCCCGAAGTGTCCACGGGGATGACACGCATTTCTGTACCTCACAGGGTTGTTGACGCCGGTCAACCGGCGTGACGCGAACTGAATACCCCCCTAGACAGCCAGGGGAGGCCCACCCTCAACTGTCTAGGGGGGTTGACACCCACCGTAAACCGACGCACCGTCAACTGTCTAGGGGGGTATGCAAGTCCGTCTTGGCGCCCGAAGGCGTTAGGGAAGCTCCCAGTGCAGGACGGTGGCGTCATCCCGCGCCTTGCCGCGCGGCCAACGTCGACCGTCGGGGTCGTCGGCTTCGGCTTCGCGTACGCGGCGGATCAGCTCGTCCGGACCGGAGGAGTCGAGTACAGACAACGCCTTTTGCCAGTCGATGAGTTCGAAGCGGTCGACCAGCCGGGTCGCGCCATCGCTCAGCAGTGAGACGGACGCCAGGTACGACAGCGGCACCGCCCCTGCCAGGGCGTGCTCGGCCGCCCGCGGATCGGGGCCGGCGACCCAGAAGCCGCCCGGACGGTTGCGCAGCCCCGTCAGTGCGTCCCGGAACTCGGCCAGTGCGGCGGAGTGTTCGGGGGAGCCGGTGGGCAGTGCGTCGACTGGCCCACGCAGCCGCCTGCCCACCTCGTCCAGGCGCCGGTCGGTGCGCACGTCAATGCTTCCGTCCGTGCCGGCGAGGAGAAGCGAGGAGTCACCGAGAACGAGGTACTCCAGGACTTCCCCATCAGCCCGTGCGGCGACGACCGTACTGGTCGGACTCGCCCGGTAGGCCAGGTCACAACTGTCCTCGTGCAGCGCCCGGACGAGCCCGATGGAGTCAGCCAGGCAGTCGGTGAGCGGTCGGGCAGGCTGCGTGGTGATGCTGCGCAGCAGCAAGCCGCCCAGCGTTGCCGAGAACCACGCGACACCATGCGCGCACCCGGTCTCGGCCCCGCCGACGCCGGCACCGTCGAGGAGGACGGCAGCGCCGGGAGCGGCGGCCGCGAAGTCTTCGTTTTCCCGGTCCGGGTCGGCAGGCAGCGTGGAGAGGGTGACCCTCACGCCGCTGTCTCCTCGTCGTGCCGGTACAGAGGGCAGAGCAGTTCGACGGACTGTGGTTCGCTGGTCTCTGGGTCGTACTCGACACCCACCAGCGTGGAGAAGCGGTGGTCCCCCACCTGGCCCCACAGCGCGTTGAGGTCGGAGGCGAGCAGCTGCACGACGCCGAGGGAGCCTTGCGTGTGGATACCGGCGATGGCCAGCAGCGAACCGGAGCCGTCCGGGCGTGACAGCCTGCCGAGATACCCGACGTCGTACGGGCGGGCCGGCTCACTGTCCTGGCCCGACCGGTACACGACGCCGGTACGGCGGTCCACCAGGGTCCAGGGCCCGTCTTCCGCTCGCTCCCAGCGCAGTACGGGATCCTGCGCGTACGTCTCCCACATCTCCTGGGACATGCGCGGCCCGCAGACGACGACCAGGCCGTCCCGGTTGAGGTCGATCTCACCGCTCACCGGCACATGCTCCGAGGTGACGTCGAGCCCGTACGACCGCGCCAGGTCTTCCAGACGCTTGCCGGAACTGACGTCGTCCACGGCAACGACCGTCCGCCCGCGTTCGTCGTCACGACGCAACGGGGTAGCGACCGTGACGGCGCCCCTGCCGAGGAAGGCCCCTTCCGGCGCCGGCCCGGTGTGCCGGATCTGGTGAATCCGCCCGCGACTCAGCCCGGCCTTTGCCGCGATCTGCGCATACGACAGCCCTTGCGCATGGAGGTCCTGCACCACACGGCGCCGGAGCCGGGCCAGCTCGGTCACCTCTTGCTGCGCGTCGGCCAACCGAGTCGTGACCTCGCGCAGAAGCCGGTACGGATCATCGATCGCCATGATCCGTTGCAGCTCGTCCGACATGACCTCACCTCCTAGCAGTAACCAGGAGTCTAGGGCCCTAGACGGAATGGGCGGGAGGCGCCGTCCCGACTGAACGCCGATCACGTAGAAGTCGGCCAATCGCCGCGGTACACCCCGAGGACTCACCCGCTACCGCCCACAAAGGAGCCACGACCCGACACCGGGCGGAGCGTGGTCACACGCCCTCCCGCGCGAGATCGGCCCAGACGGACCGCCCTTCGGGCCAGGTCTTCACGCCCCAGTCCTTCGCGCAGGCCGCGATCATCTGCAGCCCGCGGCCGCCCTCTTCATGAGTGCTCGCGTCGCGCAGCTGCGGCACGTGTTCGCCGCCCTGGTCGACCACCTCGATGCGCACGAGGTCATCGCCGAAGTCGATCACCACGAGGAACCAGCCGCCGACCGTGCCGCTCAGCGTGTGCCGCACGGCATTGGTCGCGAGCTCGCTCACGACCAGGACGGCATCGTCGACAGGACCGTGGTCGCTCAGCAGGGCGGCGACGAAGTGACGGGCCCGTGCCACTTCCTCAGCCAGTCCGGGGAAGGCACGGCACCACTTGGAACGCATGGGACTCTCCTCACCTACGTCTAGGGGGCTAGACAGCCCAGCGGCAGAGTATTCCCATGCATCACCAACAGGCCAGGCATCGAGAGGAATTATTCCTCTAAGGAGTGAGGGTGTCTCCCAAGTCGCGGAACTCCTTCATCACCAGCAACAGCAGGTGCCGCGCCTCCTCACCAAAGACAGCAGCCTCCTCGAAGCGGCCGAACGTCTCCTCGTAGGAGGCCAGTTCGTCGGCATCGTCGGAGACCCGCTCACCGCTGAAGCTCTCCACCACGACGGCCCGCTGATCGCACAGCGTGAACCCGTGGCGAGGCAAGACCGGCACCGGTCGGCGCCAGGGGATGATCCCAAGGCGCACAGTGCTCAGACTCTCGACGGCCAGCAACCGGTCGAGCTGGGCCAGCATGAGAGCCGGACTCCCCGGCCAGGTCCGCAACACGGCTTCCGTCAGCACGAACACCGACTCCCGCCCCGGCTCGTACAAGACGCTCTGCCGCTCCACACGGGCAGCGACAGCCCGGCCGACTTTCTCCGGGGTCGCCCTCGGTGCGCTTTCAAAGACGTGCCGGGCGTACTCCGCACTCTGGAGCATGGCCGGGAGAACGACACATTGGAACGAACGCACCAGGCGAGCGGACCGAACCTCTTCATCGACCGTCAGGCCAGCCGGAGCACCACCAGAGACCGGTTGCTCGGTGTCTGACGCAGACTCCACCGCAGCCAAGAGATCACGCACTTCACCCGCAGTCGACTCATCGAGGTCGAGGGCCCGCGAGAGCCGGTCAAGCACATCAGCACTCGGAACCATGCGCCCGGTCTCGACTTTGGACACGGTCGGCTGTCCCACTCCAGCCCGCTGCGCCAACACGGCACCCGTCATGCCGGCCTCTGCACGAAGCCCGCGAAGACGTGCCCCGAGCGTCTTCATCCGCTCCCGCCGTTCACTCCCCATGCCCAGGGTTCTACACCACGCACCAGCAGGAGCCAGGCTCACGAGCCGCATCAACCACCCGGGGCCCGAGCATGATTCAAACTTTCTCTACTGGTTCAAGGCCCGCGCACGGCGCGGGCGCGCGCCGCCTCTGCGGCGCGGCCCGCCTCCTGTCTGCGCCCCGGCTGGCCGCGCCCGGCGGCGCGCTCGGCGGCTGCGGGCATGAAGCGGGGAGACACCCTCTGTGGCTGGGGCGGTCGGCTCCACGGCTTTAGAGGTCGTTCTCTTTCCGAACCTCTTGTGTCATTTCTGCTGGTCAGGTGTGACGTCGTGGCCGCTGCGGAAGTCTCGGCTCGTTACTGGCCGAGAT
>BMUD01000025.1 GCA_014650015.1 Streptomyces griseoloalbus | reverse complement strand
CGACGCGACACTCGGGCTGTCGGTCTGCCCGGCATCAGCCACCGAAAGCGAAACGGTCCGCCGACTCCGTCGGCGGACCGTCAAGAAAGATCGAGGTAAGTGATTGAATGCCATCGCGGCTGGCGAACCGTCCCGGGGGCTTGGCCGAGATGCCCCAAGGGCGACCGCTCGATAGCTAGGTGCTGGAGGATCCGTGGACCTGTCCCTGTCGACCGAGACCATGGGCGATCGCACGATCGTCAGGGTCGGTGGCGAAATCGACGTATATACCGCGCCCAAGCTGCGCGAGCAGCTGGTCGAGCTGGTGAACGACGGCAGTTTCCACCTTGTCGTCGACATGGAAGGTGTGGACTTCCTCGACTCCACCGGACTCGGCGTGCTGGTCGGCGGCCTGAAGCGCGTTCGTGCCCATGAGGGCTCGCTGCGCCTGGTCTGCAACCAGGAGCGCATTCTCAAGATCTTCCGTATTACCGGCCTCACCAAGGTGTTCCCGATCCACACCTCGGTCGAGGAAGCGGTGGCGGCCACTGACTGACCACCCCGGTCCGGGCCGAAGCGCCCGGGCGGCAGAAGCGAACCAGGAGGCGGGCCGGGCTTTCGGCGGCCCGGCCTCTCCACAGCACGCCCGTAGTTGCGAGGGGGATGCATGGCCACCGTTGAACTCCGCTTCAGCGCGCTGCCCGAGCATGTCAGGACCGCCCGACTCGTGGCGGCGGCGGTTGCGCGCAGGGCCGGAGTGGACGAGGCCGTCCTCGACGAGGTCAGGCTCGCTGTCGGCGAGGCGTGCAGCAGAGCCGTGGGACTGCACCAGAACGGCGGCATCTCGGCACCCGTGAAGGTGCTGCTGATCGAGGAGGAGAAGCAGTTCTCCATCGAGGTCGGCGACGAGGCGCCCCACGCGGCCCCAGGTGAGCGGGCGTCCGGCGATGCCGAGGAGACCGAGGAGGACGAGATGGGCCTCGCGGTCATCAGCGGCCTCGTCGACGATGTCGAGGTCAGCGCAGGGGAGCAGGGCGGATCGATCCGCATGCGGTGGCCGACCGCGCCGCCGGCCACCCTCCTCGCCTGATCCGGTTCACTCGGACGGCGACTGTTTTTCCCGAAGGGCCCCCTCGTGGGGCCCTTCGGCATGTGCGGGTGCCGGTAATCGTGCTTACAGTGGTCTCGTGCGATTGATCGCGTGAATTCCTTCACGATCGATCGCCTCGTGAAAATGCGATCACGTGAATGCTCCGAAGGCATTACCGATTTCCGGTCGACGATGGTCCTGCGATCATTGAGGAAGAGTGGTTGCAGGCCATTTACATTTCACGCGCTCTGTTTTGATCAGGTTCCGGTACCTACAATCCCGTCCACATCTTGAGCTCAGCCCAAGCGTCAAGGAGGACGAATGGCGGGGCTTTCCATCTCACATGAGTCGGGCCAACCCACATCCCTCGCAGCCGCCGTGCTGACCGATGACAACCGCCTGCTCGTGGTGGTCATCGGCGTCGTCGCGCTGGCGGCGCTGGTGGTCGCGGGAGTCCTGGTGCGCCAGGTACTCGCGGCCGGCGAGGGCACCGACAGCATGAAGAAGATCGCCGCAGCGGTCCAGGAGGGCGCGAACGCCTATCTGGCCCGGCAGCTGCGCACCCTCGGCGTATTCGCCGTGATCGTGTTCTTCCTGCTCATGCTGCTGCCCGCGGACGACTGGAATCAGCGTGCCGGAAGGTCGGTGTTCTTCTTGATCGGAGCGGCGTTCTCGGCGGCCACCGGCTATATCGGTATGTGGCTCGCCGTGCGCAGCAATGTGCGGGTCGCGGCGGCGGCACGCGAAGCCACTCCGGCCGAAGGTGAGCCGGAAAAGGATCTCACCGCCGTCTCGCACAAAGCGATGAAGATCGCTTTCCGTACGGGCGGCGTCGTCGGCATGTTCACCGTGGGCCTCGGCCTGCTGGGCGCCACCTGCGTGGTGCTGGTGTACGCGGCCGACGCGCCGAAGGTGCTCGAGGGATTCGGGCTCGGTGCCGCGCTGATCGCGATGTTCATGCGGGTCGGCGGCGGCATCTTCACCAAGGCCGCCGACGTGGGCGCCGACCTGGTCGGCAAGGTCGAGCAGGGCATTCCGGAGGACGATCCGCGCAATGCCGCGACCATCGCCGACAACGTGGGCGACAACGTCGGCGACTGCGCGGGCATGGCGGCCGACCTGTTCGAGTCGTACGCCGTGACCCTGGTGGCCGCGTTGATCCTCGGCTCGGCGGCGTTCGGCGACGCGGGGCTGGCGTTCCCGCTGCTGGTGCCCGCGATCGGTGTCCTCACCGCGATGATCGGTATCTTCGCGGTGGCCCCGAGACGAGCCGACCGCAGCGGCATGAGCGCGATCAACCGGGGATTCTTCATCTCCGCGGTGATCTCGCTCGTCCTGGTCGCGATCGCGGTGTTCGTCTATCTGCCGTCGTCCTACGCCGACCTCGACGGCGTCACCGATGCGGCGATCCAGGGCAGGGACGGCGACCCGCGGATCCTCGCGCTCGTCGCGGTGGCCATCGGCATCGTGCTCGCCGCCCTGATCCAGCAGCTCACCGGCTACTTCACCGAGACCACCCGGCGTCCCGTGCGGGACATCGGCAAGACCTCGCTCACCGGTCCGGCCACCGTCGTCCTCGCCGGTATCTCGATCGGTCTCGAATCCGCCGTCTACACCGCCCTGTTGATCGGCCTCGGCGTGTACGGGGCGTTCCTGCTCGGCGGTACGTCGATCATGCTGGCGCTGTTCGCGGTGGCGCTGGCGGGCACCGGACTGCTCACCACGGTCGGTGTGATCGTCGCCATGGACACCTTCGGTCCGGTCTCCGACAACGCGCAGGGCATCGCCGAGATGTCCGGCGACGTCCAGGGTGCGGGCGCCCAGGTGCTCACGAACCTGGACGCGGTCGGCAACACCACCAAGGCCATCACCAAGGGCATCGCGATCGCCACCGCCGTACTGGCGGCGGCGGCGCTGTTCGGCTCGTACCGGGACGCCATCACCACCGGCGCGCGGGAGGTGGGCGAGAAGCTCAGCGGTGAGGGCGCACCGATGAGCCTGATGATGGACATCTCCCAGCCCAACAACCTCGTCGGTCTGATCGCGGGCGCGGCGGTCGTCTTCCTCTTCTCGGGGCTGGCGATCAACGCGGTGTCGCGGTCGGCGGGTTCGGTGGTCTTCGAGGTGCGGCGGCAGTTCCGCGAGAAGCCAGGGATCATGGACTACAGCGAGCAGCCGGAGTACGGCAAGGTCGTCGACATCTGCACCAAGGACGCCCTGCGGGAGCTCGCCACACCCGGTCTGCTCGCCGTGATGGCGCCCATCTTCATCGGATTCACGCTCGGCGTCGGCGCCCTGGGATCCTTCCTCGCGGGTGCGATCGGCGCGGGCACGCTGATGGCGGTGTTCCTCGCCAACTCCGGTGGCGCGTGGGACAACGCGAAGAAACTCGTCGAGGACGGCCATCACGGGGGCAAGGGCAGCGAGGCGCATGCGGCCACCGTCATCGGCGACACCGTCGGCGACCCCTTCAAGGACACCGCGGGACCCGCGATCAACCCCCTGCTGAAGGTGATGAACCTGGTGGCGCTGCTCATCGCGCCCGCGGTCATCGAGTTCTCCTACGGGGCGGACCGGAGCATCGGGATGCGGGTGCTCATCGCGGTCCTGGCGCTGGCCGTGATCGTCGGCGCGGTGTACGTGTCCAAGCGGCGCGGCATCACCGTGGGTGACGAGGACAACTCCGAGCCGAAGCCCAAGTCGGCCGATCCGGCGGTGGTTTCCTAGAGAAGGGCAGTGAACGCCACGTCAAGGTGTGGGCGGGCAGCGCGTTGTGACGCGGTGCCCGCCCTTTCCCTGGGCGCGCACGCCCCGGCCGTGAGCCTTATCTCGCTTGGTGCAAATGGCTTCAAATGCGTCTTAGCGGACGTTCGGCGGGTGGGTGTAGCCCATCTGGCGTGTATGTTCCGGGGCCGAGAGCCATGGAAGGGACCAATCCGGTGAACAAGAAGCTCGCGGCCGCACTGTCCGGCGGTGCGGTACTGGTACTGGCGCTGACGGGGTGCGGCGGCGACGACACCAACGAAAAGCTGGACGCCTGGGCGAAGCAGGTCTGCGACGCCGTGCAGCCGCAGGCCGCGAAGATCAGATCGGCCAACGCCGCCATCCAGAAGGAGACCTCGGACAACAGCACGCCGGACGAGGTCCAGAAGGTCGACTCGAAGGCCTTCCAGGACATGTCCGACGCCTACAAGGCGATCGGTGCCGCCGTGACCAAGGCCGGGGCTCCGGACGTCGAGAACGGCGAGAAGAAGCAGACGGACGCGGTCAAGGAGCTCAACGGCATCTCCGCGTCGTACGCCTCGCTGAAGAAGCAGGTCGACGGCCTCGACACCGACGACCAGGCGAAGTTCGCCGACGGCCTCAAGGACATCGCCTCCGAGCTGGACAAGCTGAGCAAGAGCGGCAGCAACGCCCTCAGCGCGCTGGAGGAGGGCGAGGTCGGTTCGGCGATGTCCCGGCAGTCCAGCTGCCAGACGGCCACCGCGACGGCGCAGGCCACGAAGAGCTGACGCCGCGACAGTGGCCGCGGGGGCGCCGGGTGAGGGCGGCGGCCACAATGGAGGGTGTGAGTGACGCCAGCCTGCCGCCCCTGCCCTCGTCCGACCGTCCCGAAGCCGCCGCCCGGCTACGGGACGCACTGCTCGGAGCCTCCTTCACCGCCGACGGACTGCTCGAACTGCTGGGCGCTCCCGCGTACGCGGCGCTGGCCCGCAGCGAGACCGTGCCCGCCCTTCGGGTGACCCGCGGGGACACACCGCTGGAGCTGCTCGTACGGCTGTTCCTGTTGCAGCAGCCCGTCGCGCACGCGCGCGCGGCGGAGGTGCTGCCCGTCGACGTCTGCCTGGAGAGCGGGTGGCTGGAGCGCGCCGACGCGGACCGGGTCACCGCGACCGTGGACGTGCGCCCGTTCGGCGGGCCGGCCGGCGAGGACTGGTTCATCGTCTCCGATCTCGGGTGCGCGGTCGGCGGCGCCGGGGGCATCGGCAGCCGGGACGAAGCCGTCGTGCTCGGCGTCGGCGGGGCGTCCACGACCCTGGCCGGCATCACCGTCCGTACGCCCGTGGCCTCCGCGCTCGACCTCGGCACCGGCTCCGGCATCCAGGCGCTGCACGCCGCCCGGCACGCCACGCGCGTGACGGCCACCGACGTCAACCCGCGCGCGCTGCACATCACCGCGCTGACCCTGGCCCTCTCCGGGGTCCCGGCCGCCGACCTGCGTGAGGGGTCGCTGTTCACGCCGGTCCGGGACGACGAGACGTACGACCTGATCGTGTCCAACCCGCCCTTCGTGATCTCGCCGGGGGCGCGGCTCACCTACCGCGACGGCGGGATGGGCGGGGACGATCTGTGCCGGGTGCTCGTTCAAGAGGCGGGGGAACGGCTGAACGAGGGCGGGTTCGCGCAGTTCCTCGCCAACTGGCAGCACGTCGAAGGGGAGGACTGGCAGGACAGACTCAGGTCATGGGTGCCTCGCGGGTGCGATGCGTGGATCGTGCAGCGCGAGGTGCAGGACATCACCCAGTACGCCGAACTGTGGCTGCGGGACGCGGGCGACCACCGCGGGGACCCGGCCGCGTACCGGGCGCGCTACGACGCGTGGCTGGACGAGTTCGAGGCACGCAAGGTGACGGCGGTCGGCTTCGGCTGGATCACCCTGCGCAAGTCGGGCTCCGCCGTGCCGTCGGTCACCGTGGAGGAGTGGCCGCACCCGGTCGAGCAGCCGCTCGGCGAGACGGTCAGGGCGCACTTCGAGCGGCTCGACTACCTGCGGGCGCACGACGACGCGGCGCTGCTGGAGGCACACTTCAGGCTGGCCTCCGAGGTCGTGCAGGAACAGGTCGGGCTGCCCGGCGCCGAGGACCCCGAGCACGTCGTGCTGCGCCAGAACCGCGGGATGCGCCGGGCCACCCGGGTGGACACCATCGGCGCGGGCTTCGCGGGCGTGTGCGACGGCACGATGAGCGCCGGCCGGATCCTGGACGCCATCGCCCAGCTCCTGGGCGAGGACCCGGTGCTGCTGCGCGACCGTACGCCGACCCAGATCCGGCTGCTGGTGGAACAGGGGTTCCTGGAGCCGGCCGGCTGAGGTGCGCGGGTCGGGAAGCGGGGGCGGGCCGCGATGGTCCCATAAATCACATCACTGTCATAAGCCGCAGCTTTCACACGGGCACCAGTCGCCGCCCGGCCTTTTCCCATCGATCCGGAAATCTCCGTCGTGGAGATTCCGGGCCGGTTCCGGCCCACTCGCTCCGGCCCGCGGCCCCCGCGTTCACCTTCGGTTCGCCCGCCCGCCGCCCGGGCGTGGCAGCGTCCCCCTCGGGCCGGTACCAGCGCACGGGAAAGAGGGGGCCGGGGGCCATGGAGAGTGGACCGGCGATCTTCGCGGGGATGGTGTTCTGCCTGTTCGGAGCAGGGTTGCTGGCCTGGACCGTGACCCGCGCGCGGCAGCACCGACCCGTCGCCCAGGGTGTGAGCCCCGTCGCATCGGTCACCGTCGCGGGACTCGCCGCGATGATCTCCCTGGCCCTCGGCGCATGGTGCTTCACCCGCCTGTGAGGAGCGACGGAGCACAGCCGCTCCCGGTAACCGGTAGATCGCGCTCCGCATAAGGGCGGGCGGAGTCTGGACACTCCGGGCGGCAGGAACGGCGGTAGTCGGGTTACCGTTCGAGTGGCCGTTGCGGGCTTTTCCCGTTTGACACGGGGGCGGGATGTACCGTCACACTCCGCAGCGTCACCATGACCCGACCCCGGGGGATCGCCTGGGGAGGCCCCAGCGTCGACCGGAGAGAAGAGCGAAGTTGTCCCCGACCAGCGAGACCGCGAAGGGCGGCCGCCGACTCGTCATCGTCGAGTCGCCTGCCAAGGCGAAGACGATCAAGGGCTATCTCGGCCCTGGCTACATCGTCGAGGCGAGCGTCGGGCACATTCGCGACCTTCCCAACGGTGCCGCGGAAGTGCCCGAGAAGTACACCGGCGAAGTCCGCCGCCTCGGTGTGGACGTCGACCACGACTTCCAGCCGATCTATGTGGTCAACGCGGACAAGCGGGCCCAGGTCAAGAAGCTCAAGGACTTGCTGAAGGAGTCCGACGAACTCTTCCTCGCCACCGATGAGGACCGCGAGGGCGAGGCCATCGCCTGGCACCTGCAGGAAGTGCTCAAGCCGAAGATCCCCGTCAAGCGGATGGTCTTCCACGAGATCACCAAGGACGCGATCCGCGAGGCCGTGGCCAACCCGCGCGAGCTCAACCAGAAGCTGGTCGACGCCCAGGAGACCCGCCGCATCCTCGACCGGCTCTACGGCTACGAGGTCTCGCCGGTCCTGTGGAAGAAGGTCATGCCCCGGCTGTCCGCCGGCCGTGTCCAGTCCGTCGCCACCAGGCTGGTGGTGGAGCGGGAACGCGAGCGCATGGCTTTCCGTTCCGCTGAGTACTGGGACCTCACGGGCACCTTCGCGACCGGCCGGGCCGGGGACGCGAGCGACCCGTCGTCCCTTGTCGCCCGGCTGCAGACCGTCGACGGCAGGCGCGTCGCACAGGGCCGCGACTTCGACTCCCTGGGACAACTGAAGAGCGCGAACACCCTCCACCTCGACGAGGCGAACGCCCGCGCCCTGGCCGCCGCCCTGGAGAGCACGCGGTTCTCCGTCCGCTCCGTCGAGTCCAAGCCGTACCGCCGCTCGCCGTACGCCCCGTTCCGTACGACGACGCTGCAGCAGGAGGCGAGCCGCAAGCTCGGCTTCGGCGCGAAGGCCACCATGCAGATCGCGCAGAAGCTGTATGAGAACGGCTACATCACTTACATGCGTACGGACTCGACGACCCTGAGCGAGACGGCGATCGCCGCCGCCCGCGCCCAGGTCACACAGCTGTACGGCGCCGACTACCTCCCGCCGCAGCCGCGCACCTACGCGGGCAAGGTCAAGAACGCGCAGGAGGCGCACGAGGCGATCCGTCCCTCGGGCGACCGTTTCCGTACGCCCGCCGAGACGGGGCTGACCGGCGACCAGTTCAAGCTGTACGAGCTGATCTGGAAGCGGACCGTCGCCTCGCAGATGAAGGACGCCACCGGTAACTCCGTCACCGTGAAGATCGGTGGCAGGGCGTCCGACGGCCGGGACGTCGAGTTCAGCGCGTCCGGCAAGACGATCACCTTCCACGGCTTCCTGAAGGCGTACGTCGAGGGGGCCGACGACCCGAACGCCGAGCTCGACGACCGCGAGCGCCGGCTGCCGCAGGTCGGCGAGGGCGACGCCCTCACCGCCGAGGAGATCACGGTCGACGGGCACGCCACCAAGCCCCCGGCCCGCTACACCGAGGCGTCGCTGGTCAAGGAGCTGGAGGAGCGGGAGATCGGCCGCCCGTCGACGTACGCGTCGATCATCGGCACGATCCTCGACCGCGGCTACGTGTTCAAGAAGGGCACCGCCCTGGTGCCGTCCTTCCTCTCCTTCGCCGTGGTCAACCTGCTGGAGAAGCACTTCGGCCGGCTCGTCGACTACGACTTCACGGCCAGGATGGAGGACGACCTCGACCGCATCGCGCGCGGCGAGGCGCGGGCCGTGCCGTGGCTGAAGCGGTTCTACTTCGGCGAGGGTGCCAGCAACGGCGACGCGGCCGACGCCGGCAACGGCGACGGGGACCACCTCGGCGGCCTCAAGGAGCTCGTGACCGACCTGGGCGCGATCGACGCGCGCGAGGTGTCGTCGTTCCCGGTGGGCAGCGACATCGTGCTGCGGGTCGGGCGCTACGGCCCGTACATCGAGCGCGGCGAGAAGGACACCGAGCAGCACCAGCGCGCCGACATCCCGGACGACCTGGCACCCGACGAGCTGACCGTCGAGCTCGCCGAGGAACTGCTCGCCAAGCCGAGCGGCGACTTCGAGCTGGGCACCGACCCGGCGACCGGCCACGCGATCGTCGCCAAGGACGGCCGCTACGGCCCGTACGTCACGGAGATCCTGCCCGAGGGAACGCCGAAGACCGGCAAGAACGCGGTCAAGCCGCGCACGGCGTCCCTCTTCAAGTCGATGTCCCTGGACACGGTGACCCTCGACGACGCGCTGAAGCTGATGTCGCTTCCGCGGGTGGTCGGCGCCGACGCCGAGGGCCAGGAGATCACCGCGCAGAACGGCCGCTACGGGCCGTATCTGAAGAAGGGCACCGACTCGCGGTCGCTGCAGTCCGAGGAGCAGCTCTTCACGATCACGCTGGAGGAGGCGCTGGCGATCTACGCCCAGCCCAAGCAGCGCGGTCGTGCCGCGGCCAAGCCGCCGCTGAAGGAGCTGGGCACCGACCCGGTGAGCGAGAAGCCCGTCGTGGTGAAGGATGGCCGCTTCGGCCCGTACGTCACCGACGGCGAGACCAACGCGACCCTGCGCTCCGACGACAGCGTCGAGACGATCACGCCGGAGCGCGGGTTCGAGCTGCTCGCCGAGAAGCGGGCGAAGGGCCCCGCCAAGAAGACCGCGAAGAAGGCCACCACCAAGAAGACGGCGGCCAAGAAGGCGCCGGCGAAGAAGGCGACGGCCGCCAAGAAGACCGCGGCGAAGAAGACCACGACCGCGAAGAAGGCGACGGCGAAGAAGACCGCCGCCAAGAAGGCGACCGCCTCGAACGCGGCGGAGGACTGAGTCCTCCCGGGATCCCCGCCCGGGGATCTTCGCCAAGGGTTCGGAATGCGAACGCCCCGGCAACACTTCGGTGTCGGGGCGTGTGCATGTCAGGCGCGTCGTGCCGGGCTGTCGGCGCGGGCCGATAGGCTGAACGCATGACGCGAGCCGAGCCCCCGACGGCCCCACCACCCGCCCCCGACGACGCGCTTGTCGCGGACTCCCGAGAGCGCGCCGTCCGCGCCCTGCTGCGCCGGCCGCAGATGAAACGCCTGTGGAGCGCACAGCTCGTGGGCGGGGTCGGTGACGTCCTCGCCCTCCTGGTGCTGGTCCTCCTCGCCCTTCAGGCGGCGGTCGCCGAAGGTTCCTTCGGCGGGGGCTACCGGGGAGCGGCGTTCGCAGTGGCGACCGTTTTCGGGGTGCGCATCCTGGCGACGCTGCTGTTCGGCGCCGTGCTCCTCGGCCCGCTCACCTCGCTCACCTCGCAGGACGGCCCGCTGGACCGCCGCTGGACCATGGTCGGCGCGGACGGGTTGCGGGCGGCGCTGCTCATCGTGGCGCCGCTGTGGATCGACTGGACACCCGAGGACGCGCTGGCCGTCCTCCTCGTCACCGCCTTCGTGACCGGTGTCGCCGAGCGGTTCTGGACGGTGTGCCGTGAGAGCGCCGCGCCCGCGCTGCTGCCCGCGCCGCCCCCGGAGGGCGCGACCGTGCGGCCGCTGCCCGACCACATGGACGCGCTGCGCCGCCTGTCGCTGCGTACGAGCTTCGTGGCGATACCGCTCGCGGCCGTCACGCTCGTCGTCGCGGCCCTGTTCAACAACCTGCTGGGCACGGGCATCGACTGGTTCGGGGAACACCGGGCGGCCCTCGCCTCGTACGTCGCGGCCGGACTGTTCGCCGCGTCGCTGTCCGTCCTGACCTTCCTGGAACTGCCCGGCACGCGCACCCCCCGCCCCCGGTCGCCGCTGGAGGGGCTGCGCCGCCCGAAGAGCGTCGCCGGCGCCGAGAAGGGCCGCACCGGTGCGATGCCGCTGCTGGTGCTCGCGTCCGCGTCCGTCGCCGGCGCGGTGTCGGCCGCGGTCGCCGTGTCGGTGCTGCACGCCAAGGACCTGGGCGGCGGCCCCGTGCTCTACGGCCTGCTGGTCGGCGCGCTGACCGGCGGTGTCGTCATCGGCATCCGCACGGCGCCCGCCCTGTTGCCGGCCCTGTCGCGCCGCCGGCTGCTCGCGCTGACCCTCGCCTTCACCGGTGTCGCGCTGCTGGCCGCGGGACTCGTCCCGGACGTCACCAGCGTGCTGCTGATCATGGCGCTGGCCGGCGTCGGCGCGGGCATGGCCGCCAACACCGGGCACACCCTGCTCGACCAGGAGACCGAGGACCAGCGCCGGGCCCGCACGACCGGGCATCTGCACGCCGCGGTCCGGGTCCTCGTGGCACTCGGCGCGGTGATCGCCCCGGTCGTGGCCGCGGGCATCGGGCCGCACCGGCTGGAGAACGGCCGGTTCGTCTTCGCACACGGCGGCGCCGCGTTCACGCTGATGCTGGTGGGCGCCCTGCTGCTGCCGGTGGCCGCGCTCGTACTGGCCAAGGTCGACGACCGGTCCGGGGTGCCGCTGCGGCAGGACCTGCGCGACGCGCTGCTCGGCGGCGACGACCCCGAGCAGGCACCCGCCGCCGCCGGCTTCTTCATCGCCCTGGAGGGCGGCGACGGCGCCGGGAAGTCCACCCAGGCCGAAGCGCTCGCCGAGTGGATCAGGGCCAAGGGCCACGAGGTCGTGCTCACCCGCGAGCCCGGGGCGACACCGGTCGGCAAGCGGCTGCGCTCCATCCTGCTGGACGTCTCCAGCGCCGGTCTCTCGCACCGCGCGGAGGCGCTGCTGTACGCCGCGGACCGGGCCGAGCACATCGACACCGTCGTACGGCCGGCCCTGGAGCGGGGCGCGGTCGTCATCTCCGACCGGTACATCGACTCCTCGGTGGCCTACCAGGGCGCGGGGCGCGATCTGTCGCCGACCGAGATCGCCCGCATCAACCGCTGGGCGACCAACGGGCTGGTCCCCCACCTGACGGTGCTCCTCGACGTGGCGCCGGAGACCGCGCGGGAGCGCTTCACCGAGGCGCCCGACCGGCTGGAGTCGGAGCCCGCCGAGTTCCACGCGCGCGTGCGGGCCGGCTTCCTCACGCTGGCCGCGGCCGACCCCGGCCGTTACCTGGTGGTCGACGCCGGCCAGGAACCGGAGGCGGTCACCGCGGTGGTCCGGCACCGGCTCGACCACGTGCTGCCGCTGTCCGAGGCCGAGATCGAGGCCCGCGAGGAAGCCCGTCGCAAGGCCGAGGAGGAGGCCCGCCGCAAGGCGGAGGAAGAGGCGGCCCGCAAGGCCGAGGAGGAGCGCCTGGAGCGCGAGCGCCAGGAGCAGCTGGCGCGGCTGCGCGCCGAGGAGGAGGAGCGCAAGCGGCGCGAGCTGGAGGAGGCGCAGCGGCGCGAGGCCGAACGGCAGGCGGAGGAGGCCCGGCAGCGGGCCGAGGAAGCGCGCCGGCGTGCGGAGGAGGAGCGTCAGCGGTTGCTCGCCGAGGAGAAGGCGCGCGCCGAGGAGGAGGCCCGCCGCAGGGCCGAGGAGGAACGCCGCCGCAAGCAGGCCGAGGAGGAGGAGCGGCTGCGCGCCGAGGCCGAGGCACTGCGCATGGCGAAGCAGCGCGAGGCCGAGGAGGCGCTGCTGCGCGCGGAGGAGGCCCGGCGGCTGGCCGAACGGGCAGCGGCCGCGGCGGAGGCGGGACCGAAGGTGACGGGTGCCCCCGCCGTGGACCCACGGTCCTCCAGGAGCGGGACCGGGGCCGCCCGGCCGGCCGAGGACGCGGCGACCGTGCCGACGCCGGTGGTGACGCCGACGAACGTGTCGGGCGGGCCGGTGGACGAGACGGCGGTGCTGCCCCGGGTGCCGGACGAGGCCGCCGGGCGGCGGTCCGGCGCCTCCGGTGTGTCCGACGCCGAGGTGACGACCGAGCTTCCGAAGCCGCCGGTTCCGACGGGCGCGGCCGACGAGACGGCGGTGCTGCCGTCCGTGGCGCCGGGTGCCGCGGACGAGACGGCGGTGCTGCCTCCGGTGCGCGGCGACGAACAGGGGCCCGCGGACCGCGTTCCGCCCGGCTACTTCCGGGACGAGCGTCAGGCGAGCGGGTACGACGGTCACGGCGGGTACGACGGTCACGGCGGATCCGACGGTCACGACGGACCCGAAGGTCCTCAGGACCGTACGCGCGAGCTGCCGCAGGTCGATCCCGAAGGCCCGTCCCGCCGACGCCGGCAGCGTTCCGACTGGGCCGAGGAGACCCCGCTGGACGATCTGCCGACGCTGGCGGACGAGCTGCTGGGCCCGCGCGACGACGAGGACGGCGGACGGGGCCGTCGGCGCTGAGCGGTCCCGGGGGCGCCGTCGCCGACCGGTTCCTGAGCCGTCGGCGCCGACCGGTCCCGGGACCGGTCGCGCTCACCGGGCCCGGGGTCCGGCCGTTGTCAGTGCCCACCCGCACAATGGATCCCGAAGGACGGACGTGGCGGATGTGACGGAAGGGCGGGCTGACCCATGACCGTGTGGGACGACCTCGTCGGGCAGGAGCGGGTGAGCGAGCAGCTCGCCGCCGCCGCCCGGGACGCCGACGCGCTCGTCACCGCCGTGGCGACCGACGCGCCCCCGCCCGAGGCGTCGAAGATGACGCACGCCTGGCTGTTCACGGGCCCGCCCGGCGCGGGGCGCAACCAGGCGGCGCGAGCCTTCGCCGCCGCGCTCCAGTGCGTCAGCCCCGACCGCGCCCTCGGCGGATCCCCCGGCTGCGGTTTCTGCGACGGCTGTCACACGGCATTGGTCGGTACCCACGCCGACGTCTCCTCGGTCGCCGCCGTCGGGTCGGAGATCCTCGTGAAGGACATGCGCGACACCGTCCGCAAGTCGTTCACCTCCCCGGCGAACGGCCGCTGGCAGGTGATCCTCGTCGAGGATGCCGAGCGGCTGAACGAGAAGTCCGCCAACGCCGTCCTCAAGGCGGTGGAGGAGCCCGCCCCCCGCACCGTCTGGCTGCTGTGCGCCCCCTCCATCGAGGACGTCCTGCCGACGATCCGCTCCCGCTGCCGTCACCTCAACCTGAGCACGCCCTCGGTGGACGCCGTGGCCGACATGCTCGTACGACGCGAGGGCGTCGAGCCGGACGTCGCCGCCGCCGTCGCCCGTGCCACCCAGGGGCATGTCGACCGGGCCCGCCGCCTGGCCACCGACCCCGCCGCCCGCGAACGCCGGGCCGCCGTGCTGAAGCTCCCGCTGCGGGTCGAGGACATCGGCGGCGCGCTCAAGGCCGCCCAGGAGCTCGTGGACGCCGCCGCCGAGGATGCCAAGCAGCTCGCCGAGGAGATGGACGGCAAGGAGACCGAGGAACTGAAGGCGGCCCTCGGCGCGGCCCAGGGCGGCCGCTTGCCGCGCGGCACGGCAGGCGTGGTCAAGGAACTGGAGGACATGCAAAAACGCCGCAGAACGCGCACCCAGCGCGACAGCCTGGACGTCGCCCTGACCGACCTGACCAGCTTCTACCGCGACGTCCTCGCCCTCCAGCTCGGCACCCGCATCGCCCTCGCCAACGCGGACGCCGAGGACGCGCTGGAGCGACTGGCCCGCGGCAGCTCCCCGGAAGCCACACTCCGCCGCATCGAGGCGATCGCCGCGTGCGGCGAGGCCCTCGACCGCAATGTGCCCCCGCTCCTCGCGGTGGAGGCGATGGCGATGGCCCTCAGAGCCGGCTGAGGAAACCTCCGGGGCCGCCGCGCCGACAGCTTGATGTCGTCACTCGTACGAGGCGCGGCATGCACGTAAAGCACTCATGTCGTTGCACAGGGTTACGCTCACGGTATGTACACAAGGAGCATTCTCCGCAGAACCCGTACCCGAGCCTGTCTGCTCGCCGCCGCCGCGCTGCTGGTCTCCGGCTGCTCCTCCGGGAGCGCGACGAGTTCCGGTTCGGCGGCGGCTGCGGAGGAGGCGGCTGTGGAGGAGGCGGCCGCCCTCGCCCCCCTGCCCCGCTCCACACCCGCGGCCCTCACGCCGTACTACGAGCAGAAGCCGGCCTGGCGCGACTGCGGTGTCCCCGGCTTCCAGTGCGCCACGTTGAAGGCCCCGCTCGACTACGCCGAACCGTCCGCGGGTGACGTCCGTCTCGCCGTCACCCGCAAGAAGGCCACGGGCCCGGGGAAGCGGCTGGGCTCGTTGCTGGTCAACCCCGGCGGCCCGGGCGGCTCGGCGATCGGCTACGCCCAGGCGTACGCCGGGATCGGGTACCCGGTCGACGTGCGCGCCCGCTACGACGTGGTGGCCGTCGACCCCAGGGGCGTGGCCCGCAGCGAACCCGTCGAGTGCCTGGACGGGCCCGAGATGGACACGTACACACGCACGGACGGCACACCGGACGACGCGAAGGAGACCGACGCGCTGGTCGCGGCGTACAAGAAGTTCGCCGAGGGCTGCGGGGCGGACGCGCCGAAGCTGCTGCGCCACGTGTCCACCATCGAGGCGGCCCGCGACATGGACATCGTGCGGGCCGCGCTGGGCGACGAGAAGCTGAACTACGTCGGCGCCTCGTACGGCACCTTCCTCGGGGCGACGTACGCGGGGCTGTTCCCGAACCGCGCGGGCCGTCTCGTCCTGGACGGCGCGATGGACCCCTCGCTGCCCGCGCGGCGGCTCAATCTCGAGCAGACGGCGGGCTTCGACACGGCGTTCACCGCCTTCGCCAAGGACTGCGTACGGCGGAGCGACTGCCCCCTCGGGGGCCGGGACGCGGGTCCCGGGCAGGCCGGCAAGAAGCTCAAGGCGTTCTTCGACGGCCTCGACGCCCGGCCGATTCCCACCGGCGACGCCGACGGCCGCAGGCTCACCGAGTCGCTGGCGACGATCGGCGTGATCGCCGCCCTGTACGACGAGGGCGCCTGGCCGCAGTTGCGCGAGTCGCTGACCGCCGCGATGCGCGAGAACGACGGCGCCGGACTCCTCGTCCTCTCCGACAGCTACTACGAACGTGACGCCGACGGCGGCTACACCAACCTGATGTTCGCCAACGCGGCCGTGAACTGCCTCGACCTCCCGCCCGCGTTCGACTCCCCGGACGAGGTGCGGCGGGCGCTCCCCGACTTCGAGAAGGCGTCCCCGGTCTTCGGCGAGGGCCTCGCGTGGGCCTCGCTGAACTGCGCGTACTGGCCGGTGCGGGCCACGGGGGAGGCGCGGCGCATCGAGGCGAAGGGCGCGGCCCCGATCGTGGTCGTCGGCACCACCCGGGACCCGGCGACCCCGTACCGCTGGGCCGAGGCCCTGGCCGGCCAGCTCTCCTCGGCCCGCCTGCTGACCTACGAGGGCGACGGCCACACCGCCTACGGCCGCGGCAGCGCCTGCGTCGACTCCGCGATCAACGCCTATCTGCTCCACGGGAGGCCGCCCGCGGACGGGAAGCGCTGCTCATAGCCGGTGCCACTACCCCGGAGGCAGCCCCTCCGACCCGCCTCCGGGGCCGGTACGAAGCACCCTCGGAAACTGTGTAGACTTACCGGCGTTGCTGATCGCACCATGGTGCACACAGCGCGCCGCCTTAGCTCAGATGGCCAGAGCAACGCACTCGTAATGCGTAGGTCTCGGGTTCGAATCCCGAAGGCGGCTCAGAGGTGGATCCGCTGGTCAACGGCGGTATGTGAGGGGCCCGGTCAAGATTGCTGACCGGGCCCCTACGCATGCGGTACACCCTCTTCGGCTGCCTGATCCAGGTGCCGGTGAACGGGACCGTGAAGAAGCTCGGACCGGTTACCGTCTCGGTCCCGCGACGGCGTAGGCCGCGGTGCCGGTGACCGTGAGGGCCAGGGCCGTCCAGGTGCCCGCTGCCGTGCCGGGTGGCAGCAGCATCCAGGTCGCCACCTGCATCGGCACACTCGTCGGGGGCGGCGCGAAGAACGAGAGCGAGAGCCAGGCGAACGGCAGCGTCCACGCGTACTGGCCGCCCGACAGCGCCGCGCCCAGGGCAGCCAATCCCATCAGGCCCGCGCTGTCCCGGACCACGAACGCGGTGGTGGCCGGGTCCGCGCCCACGGTCCGCACGGTCAGCAGCACCGTGGCGACGACCGCGCCGGCGAGCAGCACGTGCGCCGCTCTGCGGGGCCCCCAACGGATCGCGGCCGTCCGGTCCAGCGCGAGGTCCTGCCCGCCCAGCCCGATCGAGGCCGCCATCACCCCCGTGGCGAGGACGAGTACGGGCAGCCGCGGATCCCCGGGCCCCTCGCCCCCGTCCCGGGCGAGCGCCCACACCGCCACCGCGCTGATCACCACCGCGGCGAGCGAAGCCGGTACCTGACGGGAACGCGCGTACAGGGTCAGCCATCTCACCGGGACGCACCGCCGTTCAGCGCCTGGAACGCGTCGCCCTCGCAGGAGAACGCGGCGGCGCGCATCGCGTTGATCCGCGCGAGCTGTTCGTCCCGCGGCAGCGCCTTGAGTTCCTTCCACGCCGGGCGGGACTCGGCGTCGACCTCGCGGCGCCAACTCGCCGGCTCCGTGCCGGGAAGTGACGTGAGGTCCCCGAGGACCCAGCCCACCGCGACGGTCCGCGCGAACGTGTCCCGCCCCACGCTGGTCCAGCCGACGGGGGAGCACCCCGGCACCATGGCTTCGGCGATCAGGGCCCGGGTCAGCTCCTCGCCCTGCGCGGCGGCGATGATCTCGTCGTCGAAGTCGAAGAGAACGGTCGTGCGGGACCACTGCGGCATGGCGCCGTGCGGCAGTACGGCGGTGTTCTCCCGGACCGCGACCGGCGCCTGGTCGCCCAGGGCGCCGCGCAGCAGGCGCAGTGCCTCCTTACCCGGGCCCGCCAGGTCGTCGAGTCGCTCCTGGTGCATCGTGGTCACGCACACCGGGCCGTCGCACACCAGCTCCGCCGCTGCCTCGTCGACGACATACATCCGGCGCGGGTCGGAGGGGAGGACGAGCAGGGCGAGCGCCACGCCCGCCAGGACGGGCGTCAGGGCGAGAAGCCGGGCGCGCGGGGTCGCGGCGACCAGCAGCGCGAAGCCGGTCACGGCCAGGCCGAGCAGCCAGACCGTCTGCCCGACGTGCACGGAGGCGGAGAGCGTGACGAGTGCGTCGCGCACCTCCTGCACGGCCGGTGACAGCAGGGAGACCAGGTTCGGCTCCGTGCTCGGGACCTCCGCGGTCGTGGTCGTCCGTGTCCGGCCCAGCGACGTGTGCATGAGGGCCGTGAACACGAAGGCGCCCATGGCCAGCGCGGGCGGGGTGAGCGCGGACGGCAGGGTTCGCCCGGCCCCCATGCCCAGTACGGCACCCGCGACGAGGGAGAGCGCCCCCACCAGCGAGATGGGCAGCCACCCGAGGTGCGTGTACTCGGTGTTGCCGGGCACCTGGACCGCGCCCACGAGGACGAGGAGCGTGAAGGCCGAGGCCAGCGTGATCGCCGTCGTGCCCGTCAGCGTGGCCGCGCGGTGCCGGACGGGCCTCGGTGTGCTCGTCAGCAGCTCGGACATCTTCGAGCGGTGGTCGCGCAGGCCCTGCAGCGCTCCGAACCCGACGGCGAGCGGCCAGAGGTAGTACAGCAGGGAGCGGGTCCACAGGGCCATGGGCGTCCACTGGTTGGTCCACATCGCGGTGCCCTTCCACCACGGACCGGGGATCAGGTACAGGAACGCCAGCGCGGCCGCCAGGACCACGGCCCCGGCCCACGGTGCGACGGAGCGCCTCAGTTCGATGCGCAGGACACGGAGGTTCACCAGTTGCCCCTTCCCTGCTCGGGGTCCTGCAGCAGTGCCGAGTAGCCGCGCTCCAGCGGGCTGTCGCCCACGTGCCCAGGGCCGCCCGCCGCGGCCAGCTCGTCCGGGGCGCCCTGGAAGACCAGCCGGCCCTCGGCGAAGAGCACCACGTCGGTGCAGGCGGCGGCGACGTCCTCCACCAGGTGGGTCGAGACGACCACACAGGTGTCCGTACCGAGCTGCTGCAGCAGCTCGCGGAACCGCAGCCGCTGCGCCGGGTCCAGGCCGACCGTCGGCTCGTCGAGCAGCAGGATCGACGGGTCGTTGACGATGGCCTGGGCGATGCCCACCCGCCGCACCATGCCGCCGGACAGGGCCTTCATCCGCTCGTCGGCGCGGTCCGCCAGGCCGACCCGCTCCACGGCGCGCTGGACCGCCGCGGGGATGTCCGCCTTGGGCACCTCCTTCAGCCACGCCATGTACTCGACGAACTCGCGCACCGTGAAGCGCTTGTAGTAGCCGAACTCCTGCGGCAGATAGCCGATCCGGCGGCGCAGCGCACGGTGTTCCCCCATGCCGCCCACGGACGTGCCGAGCAGTTCCAAGGTGCCCCCGGCGGGGCGCAGTACGGTGGCCAGCGCCCGGATGAGGGTGGTCTTGCCCGCCCCGTTGGGGCCGAGCAGGCCGTGTACGCCGGTGCCGAGCGACAGGTCGAGCCCGTCGACGGCCATTCGTTTCCTGCCAACCCTGACCTTCAGCCCGGTGGCCTGGATCTGCCAGGCGTAGGCCGTCGGTGCGATGTCGGCCGCGCTCACCGCGGGCGTCATGTGGGTCCTTCCCGTAGTCATCGATGGGCTTCCAGCACGGAGTACGCGCCCCTGCGGGCGATCACGACACCGATGCCGAGCGCGAGGATCAGTCCCCACACAGGCAGAGCGCCCGTCTGCAGGGCGACGGCCGTACGGCTGGCGGCCAGGGTCGGCGCCACGACCACGGCGGCCCACACGGCCACCAGTGACACGGCGGCACGGGTCACGCCGACGACACCGCCGAGCGCCAGGGTCGTCGAGGTGAAGGCCAGACAGGGCAGCAGCCACTGCGCGGCCGTCACCCCCGTCGCCCATCCGCCCACCAGCAGCGCGGGCACGACCACGGCGAGCACGGACATGGTGCGCCGCAGCACCAGGTACAGTCCCGCCCTCGGCGCGGAGGCCGTCAGCTCGTACGCCGGGTCCAGACCGCGCGCCCACGACGCCGCGACGCCGAACACGGGCAGGACCGGGGCCAGCAGCAGCACCAGCGACACCTCGCCGGGGGCGGTGTCGGCCAGGTCCAGCAGCAGCGCGAGCAGTGTCACGCTCACGGCCATGGCCAGCCACGGCACCATGGTGGGCGTCAGCCACCTCGACAGCCGCGCCGCCCAGCGCCGTCGGCGCGGCATCACGGCGGTGGCGGCCAGCCGGGGTCCGAGGCCGGCCCACACGGTGTCGACCAGCGCCACCACGGCCGGCGCCTGCGCCGCGACGGCGGCCGACAGCCGGTCACGGCACACCCGGCACGCCTCCAGATGAGCCTCCAGGGCCCACACCTCGTCGGCGGCGATGTCCGTGCCGCCGCGCGCGTAACCGTCGATGATCCGCACCGACGCGTGTTCCCCGCTCATGCCAGCGCCTTCCGCATCGCGATCCGGGCCCGGCGGGCACGGGTCTTGACGGTCCCCTCGGGCAGCCCGAGCAGGACCGCGGTCTCCCGGACGGACATCCCGTCGAGCACCATGGCCTGCAGTACCTGTCTGAGCTCCGGCGCGAGGCGGCGCAGCGCGTCCCCGACGTCACCTCCGACGGTCGCCGCGAGCACCTCCTCCTCGGCGGCGGGCGCCACGGTCCGCGAGGCGGCCGCGGGCGGCGGCTCCGCGTGGTGGGCCCTGCGCCGGAACGCGTCGACGAGGCGGCGCGCGGCGATCGTCCACAGCCAGCCGACGGCCGTACCTCCGGCCGCGGCCCCGGCGAACGCACCCGCCGCGCGCCACACCGCCAGATACGTCTCCTGCATGACCTCGGCGACGATCTGCTCGTCCGCACAGCGGCGGCGCAGCCGCACCGCCAGCCACGGCGCGGTGCGCCGGTACAGCTCCTCGAACGCGGCCCGGTCGCCCTTGGCCACCAGCCGGACGAGACGTTCCTCGTCCAGCTCGCCCGGTGCCTTCCTGACTGATCTCACGCCTGCTAGACGCCGGGCACGGACGGCGAGTTTTCCCTCTGGCGTGACCCCCGTCACATGTGGGTGCGGCCCGGGGCGATGGATGCGTGGGTGGTCTCGCGGATCGTCGGTGTCGTCGTGGGCCCGGTCGGCCGGCGCACCCAGCGACGTGCGATGTGCGGATCCGGCAGGGTGACCCGCCCACCGGCGGGCGTACTTGGGGAGTCCTCACTGTGAACGGCTGGCATCGCCCGTCAGCGGAGTCGCCGGTCGCAGTGGGGTGAGGGACATGGAGACGCCGAGGATCGCCGTCGCCGTGGTGACCATGGGGAACCGGCCCGCCGAGGTCGACGCGCTGCTGGAGTCCGTGGCCAAGCAGGACGTCCCGCCCGTGCGGATCGTGATCGTGGGCAACGGCTGCCCGCTGCCCGAGTTCGCCCGGCGGCTGTCCCTGCCCGGCGAGGTCACCACCGTCGAGCTGGAGGAGAACGTCGGCTGCCCCGGCGGCCGGAACGCGGCGATCGCGCGGTTGCGGGAGTTCGGGGACGTCGATGTCGTCGTCGAACTGGACGACGACGGTCTGCTCGTCGACGCCGACGTGCTGCGCCGCGTGCGGGAGCTGTACGCCTCCGACGAGCGGCTCGGGGTCGTCGGATTCCGCATCGCCGACGAGCTGGGGGAGACCCAGCAGCGCCATGTGCCCAGGGTCGGGCGGTCGGATCCGATGCGGGGCGGGTACGTCACCGGATTCCTCGGCGGCGGGCACGCGCTGCGGATGACGATGCTCGACGAGATCGGCGACTGGCCCGCCGCGTTCTTCTTCGCGCACGAGGAGACCGACCTCGCCTGGCGCGCCGTCGACGCCGGGTGGCGGATCCTCTACGTGCCCGAACTCCTGCTCCAGCACCCGCGTACCTCACCCGCCCGGCACGCCATCTACTACCGGGTGAACGCCCGGAACCGGGTGTGGCTGGCCCGCCGGCGGCTGCCGCTCGTGCTCGTACCCGTCCATCTCGGGGTGTGGGTGCTGCTCACCCTGGTGCGGAACCGGTCGGGCGGGGGGGCTGCGGGCCTGGTTCGGCGGATTCGTGGAAGGTCTGCGGGAGCCGGCCGGGGAGCGGCGGGCCATGCGCTGGCGGACGGTGTGGCGGCTCACCCGGCTGGGACGGCCGCCGGTCATCTGAGGCGCCGGTCATCTGACCCGTCGGTCTTCTGTGGGCGGGAGATCTCGCCAACGGATCGCGGTGCTGGAAGAACTGCGCGCGCGGGCGGTTGGACGCCTGCCGGCAGACGGGCTGATCACTTGGCGTCCGCATAGCACTCCACCACCGCCGTCGTGAACGGGAACCGCACCGGCGTCTGTCCGAACGTCAGCCGGCCCGCCAGGTCAGCGGCCTGCCGGATCGCCGCAGTCACCGCCTCCGCCTCCTCGGCGGGACAGTGCACGATCACCTCGTCGTGCTGGAAGAAGACCAGTTCGGCCGCCATGTCGCTCAGGGTGCGCCGCAGTGCGGCGAGCAGCAGCAGGGCCCAGTCGGCCGCGCTGCCCTGGACCACGAAGTTGCGGGCGAAGCGGCCACGGGCACGGGAGTTGGTCGAGGCGTAGCCCGGTACCCAGGGGCGGGAGTCGGACGCCTGGTCCGCCTCCGCGACGGGGATGCCCGCCTCCTCCACCGCGTCGTCCGTCGTACGGGCGGCCGGCGGGGAGGTGCGGCCCAGCCAGGTCCGTACGAGCCGGCCCTCCTCACCCGCGCGGGCGGCCTCGTCGACGTAGGCCACCGCCTTGGGGAAGCGGCGTCTGAGGGCGGCGAGGTTCTTCAGACCGTCGCCCGAGGTCTGGCCGTAGACAGCGCCGAGGACGGCGAGTTTGGCCTGGGCGCGGTCGCCGGAGAAGGCGTGGTCGGAGACCGACTGGTACAGGTCGGTCTCCCGGCCGGCCACCTCCATCAGCCCGGGGTCGCGGGAGATGGCAGCCAGTACCCGGGGCTCCATCTGGTCGGCGTCGGCCACGACCAGCCGCCAGCCCGGGTCGGCGACGACAGCGCGGCGGATCACCTTGGGGATCTGCAGGGCGCCCCCGCCGTTGGTCACCCAGCGGCCGGTCACGGTGCCGCCCGCGAGGAACTCCGGCCGGAACCGGCCGTCACGCACCCAGTCCTGCAGCCAGGACCAGCCGTGCGCGACCCAGATCCGGTACAGCCTCTTGTACTCGATCAGCGGTTTCACGGCCGGGTGGTCGACGGACTCGATCTCCCAGCGGCGGGTCGAGGAGACCTTGATGCCCGCCTGTGCGAAGGCCTTGACGACCTCGGCCGGCAGATCGGGCCGCACCCGGCGGCCGAAGGCGGCGGACACCTCGTCGGCGAGCTCGGCGAGCCGGCGCGGCTCGCCACCGCCCGTGTACCGCTCGCCGAGCAGGTCGTGCAGCACCGCGCGGTGCACGTCCGCCCGCCAGGGCAGCCCCGTGCGGTTCATCTCCGCGGCGACCAGCATCCCCGCCGACTCGGCGGCCGTCAGCAGTCGCATCCGGTCGGGGCGCGCGGTCGCGTCGGTCCGTCGCTGCTGCTCGGCGTAGACCGCGAGGAGGTCGGTCAGCGGCAGCGGGACGCCCCGGGGTTCGAAGAGGGATGACTGGGCGCCCGGTTCGGCCGGGCGCTGCGGCGGATCGGGCGGTACGGGGCCACCGCGCAGCCGGGCCAGCGCTGCCGCGGCCGAGCGGGGTTCCCCGTAGCGGCCTTCGTGACCGAGCAGGAGCGTCTCGGCGGCCTCGATGTCGTAGCCCCGCTCCACTCGCACCCCCGTGGCGAGCAGGCGCGGGTAGACCTCGGCGGTGGACCGCCACACCCACCGCGTGACACCGGGACGGCTCCGCACGGCTTCGGCGAGGTCCGCCTCCCGCCGCACCGGACCGGCGGGCAGCCCGTCCGGACCGAGGGGGGCGACGTCCACGCCACCGTCCTCGGCCGGAGCGAGCGCCCACCGGTCGGCCATGCTGCGAGTGTGGCAGGAGGGTCTGACATTGACGCTGATACGCGGGTTCCGATCAGTCCTCCTGTGAGGACTCGGGTGCCTCCTCGCCCTCCGTCCGCGTCTCGACGAACTGCGCGAGCATCTCGCCCACGTACCGCTCGGTGGTGGCCTTGTCGATGCCCAGACCGCTGAGCAGGCCCTTGCCGTTCTCGTGTTCGAGCAGGGCGAGCAGGAGGTGCTCGGTGCCGATGTAGTTGTGGCCGAGGCGGAGGGCCTCGCGGAAGGTGAGTTCCAGGACCTTCTTGGCCGCCGGGCCGTACGGCACCAGCTCGGGAGCCTCCTCGACGGCCGGCGGGAGCGCCGCGCGCGCGGCCTCGCGGACCGCCTCCACGGAGACGCCCTGCTCGGTGATCGCCTTCACCGCCAGGCCCTGCGGCTCGGCCAGCAGACCGAGGACCAGGTGCTCGGGGAGGCCCTCGGCGTTGCGTGCGGCCTGGGCCTCGTTGTGCGCGGCCATGACCGTGTTGCGGGCGCGGGGCGTGTAGCGGCTGAAGCCCTGGCTCGGATCGAGGTCGGTGCTCTCCTTCGGTACGAAGCGCTTCTGGGCGGCCTGCCGGGTGACGCCCATGCTCCTGCCGATGTCCGTCCAGGAGGCGCCCGAGCGTCGGGCCTGGTCCACGAAGTGGCCGATCAGGTGGTCGGCCACGTCGCCGAGGTGCTCGCCCGCGAGCACCGCGTCCTGAAGCTGTTCGAGGGGCTCCTCGTGGACCTTCTTGATGGCCGCGATGAGGTCGTCGAGACGCACGGATGACTTGATGGCTGGGTTCGTCGTCATGTGTCAACCGTAGGTTGACAGTCGGCGGGCGTCAACCCGAAGTTGACACCTTCGGGTGAATCCCCGCGGCATGGCACGATCGGCCCCGTGAGTACGTCCAGCACCGTCGACCGCGCCTTCCGGGCCGCCCTCTACGACGCCACCGACGCCGGCCTCGACACCGGCGCGTCCCTGCTCGCCGCCGATCCGGCGGCCGACGCCGAACTCGCCCGCCGGGGCGAGGAGTTCGTCGCGACCGCCTGGCGGCGCGGCTGGCAGCCGGCCGACGTCGTACGGATCGTCGGGCGCGAGCTGGACGACGTCCACGTGCGGCTCGTCTCGGCGCTGATCCGCGCCCAGGGCCCGCACGACGACCGGCCGCGCGGGCCCCGATGGCAAGCCCAGCTCGACGCGCTGAGCACGGAACCCGCCCCGCGCGCCGACCGCTTCTCGTACGTCACGGCCGTGCTGGAGCTGTACCGCCTGCTGCTGCGCCTGCCCGCCCTCGAACCCCTCGACGAGGCGGTGACCCCGAGCCCGGGTGCGGGGGACCCGCGGCCGGAGTCACGCATGCTCGGACGCATCCGAGCGCTGCTCGCCAAGGCGGAGGCGACCGGGTTCCCCGAGGAGGCGGAGGCGCTCAGCGCCAAGGCGCAGGAGCTGATGGCGCGGCACAGCGTCGACGAGGCGCTGCTCGCCGCGCGGGCGCCCTCGGCCGAGACGCCGGACGCGTGCCGGATCGGGGTGGAGCCGCCGTACGAGCAGGCCAAGGCGGTGCTGCTGGACGCGGTCGCCGGCGCGAACCACTGCCGGGCCGTGTGGAACGAACCGCTCGGCTTCTCCACCGTGGTCGGCTTCGCCACCGACCTGGAAGCGGTCGAACTCCTCTACACCTCACTGCTGGTGCAGGCCACGACCGCGATGACCAAGGCGGAGGCCGCGCAGAGGGCGGGCGGACGCAAACGGACCAAGACGTTCCGGCAGTCCTTCCTCGCGGCCTACGCCCACCGCGTGGGGACGCGTCTCGCGGCCGCCGCCGAGTCGCAGGTGAGCGACGATCTGCTCCCGGTCCTCGCCTCCCGCGCGGTGGCGGTCACCGACCGGACGGACCGGCTGTTCCCGGAGACGACGACCACGCGGCTGCGCGGGGTGAGCGATGCGGCGGGCTGGGAGGAGGGCGCGCGGGCGGCGGACGACGCGCAGGTCGGGACACACCCGCGCCTCCCGTGAGGCGGGCCGATCGTCAGTCGCCCGCCTGCTGGTAGGCGCTTACGGACACCATGTGGCCGCCCTGTCCGTCGGCGGCCACCGGGCCGTACGACCATCGGAAGCTCTTGGAGCCGGAGCCGGAGCCGGAGCCGGAGCCGGAGCCGGAGCCGGAGCCGGGCAGAGCGACGTGCAGGTTCTCGGCGTCGAAGGCTCCGTCGCCGCGCGTGCCGCGTTCGTAGGTGAGGGTGAAGGTCGCGGAGTCGCCCTTCGCCAGCGTCAGCTTCTGGGCCCTGGCGCCCTCGGTCGGCGGCACCTCGACGGTGGCCGCGTCGCCCACACCGGCCAGCCGTACCTCGGGGAAGCCGTCCAGGGTGCATGCGGCGTTCTGGTTGGTGAGGCCGACGGGAACCTCACCGGTGTCCCCGGCGGCCGGCGCGACGCTCGCGGGCCCGACCTCCACGCTCACCGCTTCGATCGAGCAGGCGGTGCTCTCCTGCTTCCCGTCGCCGTCCGTGACGCCGCCCTGGACGCCGTCCCTGTCGCCGCCTGTGGTGCCGCAGGCGGTCAGCAGGAGGAGGACGGCGGTGAGGGTCGGAACGGCGATCGGCGTGGCGCGCATGAGTGATCCTCGGGGGTTCGTGGAGGGGCTTGTGGATCATCATCACGCACGTGCCGTCGATTCCGCCCGCCGACGGGAACGGGCCGGGTCTACGATCCCGGCCCCGCCGTCGGCAACCCCGTCGGGAGGGTGCCGCCCTCGGCCTTGGTGTAGGTCTCGGCGCCGAGGGCGCCCTCCCACGTGACCTTCAGGGAGGTCTTGTCGACGGAGTCGACCGTGCCGTTCGTCCGGTCCCCGGTCCCGGCCGGGCACTTCAGGCGGATCGACCGGGTCCCGCCGCTCTCCCGGGCGGTGCCGCTGCACACGGTGCCGCCCGTGGCGAAGAGGGCGGCCTCCTCGCCGTCGAACATCAGGACGACGGCCTTGCCCTCGGCGGTGGTGAGCCAACTGCCCTCCAGCCCGCCCGCCGGGGCCCCGCTCGCGCCGGAACCTCCCGTGCCGCCGCCGGAGTCCGCGGTCGCCGTGGCCGACGGGGTGGGGGCGGCCGTGGAATCGCCCGAGCCGTCGGAGCCGTCCCCGCCGCATGCCGTCAGCGCGAGCGCGCCGGCCAGGCCCAGGGCCGCGGCCGCGACCCGTGCGCGCCGGGACCGGGACGCGAGCGATGCCGGCGATGCGGGCGGGTACGTCACCGATGCCTCCGAATTCACTGCAAGCCCCCTAGCTGTGGACGGCCCTCCGTCGGCCGGACGACCGCAGTCAGCTAACAGGAACCACCAGTCGGCCCACCAGCCCCCCGTGACAGACCTCGCACCCCCGTGGGGTCACGCGCTCACAGGAGGGCGCTCGCCAGAAGGCACCCACCGAAGTCCACACACCGGAAGCCGCTTGCCGAAGGCACACACCGAAGGGCACCCACCGAAGGGCACCCACCGAAGCGCACACACCGAAGCGCACACACCCAAGGGCACCCGAGAAGCCGCTACCAGGAAGCCTTGCGCACCCCCGGCAGATAACCCGCGTGCGCCTGTTCCCGTACGCCCACGCGGGAGAGCCCGAACGCCCGGAGGTACCCGCGCGGACGGCCGTCCACCTGGTCCCGGTTGCGCACCCGGGTGGCGCTCGCGTCACGCGGCTGCCGACGCAACTCGCGCTGTGCCGCCGCCCGTTCCTCCGCCGTGGCGGACGGCCGCCGGATGATCTCCTTCAGCTCCGCCCGCCGCGCGGCGTACCGCGCGACGATCTCCTGCCGCTGCTCGTTCTTCGCGATCTTGCTCTTCTTCGCCATGCCGGTACTCCGTATTCTCCGTCTTTTCCGTCTTCCCCGCGCCGGCCGTCCGTCTTCTCCGTCAGACCTTCACGCCGCGCGCGCGGATGCGCGCCACCGCCGCCTCGACCCCGATGGTGTCGACCGTCTTGATCCCCTTCGTGCTCAGCCGCAGCCGTACGTGACGGCCCTCGCTCGGCAGCCAGTAGCGCTTGGTCTGGATGTTCGGATCGAAGCGGCGGGACGTGCGCCGGTGGGAGTGGGAGATCCGGTTGCCGAAGCCCGGCCGGGCGCCGGTGAGCATGCAGTGCGCGGACACGAGTGATGCACCTCTCTCGGAAGTCGTTCCCACACCATTATATAAATGGGAATCATTTTCAGTAAGGTATCAGCATGGCACGCAACGAACTCCGCCCGGTCATCAAGCTCCGGTCCACCGCCGGCACCGGCTTCACCTACGTGACCCGCAAGAACCGCCGCAACGACCCGGACCGCCTGACCCTGCGCAAGTACGACCCGATCGCCGGACGGCACGTCGACTTCCGAGAGGAGCGCTGAACCACCGCCATGCGCAAGGGAATCCACCCGGCCTACGGCCCCGTCGTCTTCCGCGACCGCGCCGCCGGCCACGCCTTCCTCACCCGCTCCACCATGACGAGCGAGAAGACCGTCGAGTGGGAGGACGGCCACACCTACCCGGTCGTCGACGTCGAGATCTCGAACGTCAGCCACCCCTTCTACACGGGCACCGCGCGCGTCATGGACACCGCGGGCCGCGTGGAGCGGTTCGAGCGCCGCTACGGCAAGCGAGGTGCCGAGTGACACTGTCCGTGGTCGTCGTCGGCGGACTGCACGCCGACGCCCGCAGGGCAGCCGTCGCCCGGCTGCTCGCCGACGTGCCCGGCAGCGTCGTACTCCACCACGACCTGGAGACGGCCACGGCGGGCACGGTCGTGCGGACCGTCCGGGACGCCACCGGCCTGCTCTCCGCCGGCGAGGCGCCCCTCGTCAACGACTGCGCCTGCTGCGCCCTGCGCGAGGACCTCGTCCCCGAGCTCGAACGGCTCGCGGACGCGGGGGACACCCCGCTCGCGATCGTCGAACTGTGGGACTCCGTCGAGCCGAAGGCCATGGCGGAGGTGGTCACCGCCGGCGGGTTCACCGTCACCGGGGTGATCACCGCCGTCGACCCGGCACTGCTGTTGCCGTATCTGGGCAACGGCGACGACCTCGCCGAGGGTGGGCTCGCCGCCGCGCCGTCCGACCAGCGCACCGTCGCCGACACCTTCGCGCGCCAGCTGGAGTACGCGCCCGTCCTGGCCCTCGCCGACTCCCCGGAAGCGGACGAGGAGGATCGGGAACTGCTCGCCCAGCTGCATCCGACGGCCCACCGGGTCCCGATCGACGAGGAGGCCCCGGCGGGCGCTCGCTCGCTCCTCGCGGGAGCCGCGCTCGCCGGTTTCGACGTGGAGGTGGCCGCCGCCGCCCAGCACCCGGCCTGCGCGCTGCTGCCCGCCGAGGCCGACGCGCACGGCGTCTCCACCCTCGTCTGGCGCCGGCACCGCCCCTTCCACCCCGAGCGGCTGTACGCCGCGCTGGAGGACCTGACCTGCGCGGCGGCGCGCAGCCGGGGCCGGTTCTGGCTCGCCGACAAGCCGGACACGCTGTACCACTGGGACGC
Organism: Streptomyces griseoloalbus; assembly: GCA_014650015.1. Taxonomy (GTDB): domain Bacteria; phylum Actinomycetota; class Actinomycetes; order Streptomycetales; family Streptomycetaceae; genus Streptomyces; species Streptomyces griseoloalbus. The sequence goes on along the minus strand of BMUD01000025.1, from coordinate 84,024 downwards.
GGCGGGCGGCGCCCTGTGTGTGGAGAGCGCCGGCCCCTGGCTGGGCTCGCTGCCGGACGCGGCCTGGGAGATGGTCCCGCCGGTGCGCCGGGCCGCCGCCGCGCTGGACTGGCACCCCGAGCACGGCGACCGCTGTCAGCACCTCGTCTTCACCTCGCCCGGCCTCGACCGCGACGGGCTCGAACGGCTCCTGGAGTCCTGTCTGCTGACCGACGCCGAGTACGCCGCCGGGCCCGCCGCCTGGCAGCGGCTGCCGCACTCCTTCGACACCCTCCTGGAGGTCTGACCACCATGTCCCGTACGCCCGAGCGCCGGCCCGCCAAGGCCCGCCCCAACCCCCTCGACCAGGCGGGGATCACGTACATCGACTACAAGGACACCGACCTGCTGCGCAGGTTCGTCTCCGACCGGGGCAAGATCCGCAGCCGTCGCGTCACCCGGGTGACCGCCCAGCAGCAGCGGCAGCTGGCCAGGGCCGTCAAGAACGCCCGGGAGATGGGACTGCTGCCCTACTCCACCCGCTGAACCGAAAGCCACCACGCCCGCCCGCATGAGGACGACACACATGAGGGCGGCACAAAGGGAAACACGATGGAACACGAACGGCCCCGCGTGCGTCTCTAAGGTGAGCGGGGTTCAGTAAAACGTCCGTCAAAGTGGGTACCGCACGACCGCCCAGGCTGTAACCGCAGCAACACCCCGCGTGCACGTGCATCTGCTCATGCATCCGCACATGAACGAAGCTATGATCCGGGTCAGTTGACTATTGCATCAATGGCCACACCAGCCAGTGCACCAGCGGGGAGCGACCTGTGGACCACGACGTGTACGACGGTGACGTGGACGTGGACGTGCGCGACGGTATCTGCGCGTCCGGCGTGTACAACGGCATGGCGGCCACCGGGCTGGACGGTGTGGCCTGGCAGAAGAGCCGGCACAGCAACTCGCAGGGGTCCTGCGTGGAGTTCGCCCGGCTGCCCGGCGGAGAGGTGGCCGTGCGCAACTCCCGCTTCCCCGACGGCCCCGCGCTCGTCTACACCCGCGCGGAGATCGAGGCCATGCTGCTGGGCGTCAAGGACGGCGAGTTCGACCACCTGGTCGCCGGCTGAGCGTTCCGGGGCGGGACCCCGGCGCCTTGAGGCGCTCCGGACGACCGGCGCCGAGCCCTCGAACCGTTCCGGAAGGGGCGCGGGACGCCCGGGAGGCGACGGCACGCGTGGAACCGCGGCGCCCTGATGCGCCGCGGTTCGTCATGCGCCGGGAGAGGGACGGTCGGGCCGGTGGTGGCCGGGACGGGGAGGGTCGGGCCGGTGGTGGCCGGGGCGGGGGCGGTCCCCGGCGGGGCGCTGGAGCCGGAACAGGGCCCAGACCACCTTGCCGCTGAGCGCACCCGCCATGGGGTGCCAGCCCCAGCTGTCGCTGAAGGAGTCGACCAGGAACAGTCCGCGACCCGACTCGGCGGAGAAGTCGTCCGAGTCGCGGGCGACGGGACTGTCGTCGCTGGGGTCGCGCACCGCGCACACCAGCCGCTCGGTCCACCGCAGCAGATGCAGCCGTACCGGCGGGTCCTGTGCCGTCAGTCGCGGGGTGCCGGCGGGCAGCGCGTGCCGCAGGGCGTTGGTGACCAGTTCGGAGACCACCAGACACACATCGTCGAAACGGTCGCTCAGTTCCCACTGGTCGAGTGTCTTGCGGGTGAACTGCCGAGCCTCGCGCACCGCTTCGTAGCGGGCGTGGAGTGCGCAGGAGGCGGCGTCGGACGCGGCCGCGAAGTTCAGCGGCGGAAGGCCCTGCCGTAACGGCTCGAGCATGGTCGATCCATTCGTCCCCATGCGAGGCACTCCCGGGAATTCGCGGTCGTAGCGAGGCGGCGGTGGTGCGGGGACCATGGTTTCGGATGCGTACACCAGATGCAAGGGCAGATGCACGTGCAGCTGACCAGAATCAGCCTTCCCGTACCGGTTTGTTGGCCAATTTTTCCGTCATCTTCGTGTCTCCCCCCGGTTTTCCGTCATCTTCGTGTCTCCCCCCGGCTGTCCCGCTGCCGCCTCTTGTTCCTTCCGCGCTCCCTCCTGCGCCGATTCAGCGGCTTGATTCCGTTTCCGTAACCGGGCGAGTACTGCTCGAAGTGTTTTAGTGGCAGACTGCGGGCCCTGAAGACGTTGGGGAGGCTGGCGAACGTGAGCGCGGGAGAGCCGGGATCGGTGGTGCGGCGCATGCTGCTCGGATCACAACTCAGGCGACTGCGTGAGGCGCGGGGCATCACGCGCGAGGCGGCGGGCTATTCGATCCGCGCCTCCGAATCGAAGATCAGCCGGATGGAGTTGGGCCGGGTGAGCTTCAAGACCAGGGACGTCGAGGACCTGTTGACGCTGTACGGCATCACGGACGAGCAGGAGCGCACCTCGTTGCTCTCCCTCGCCAGGGAGGCCAACGTGGCGGGATGGTGGCACAGTTACTCGGACGTGCTGCCCAGCTGGTTCCCGACGTATGTGGGCCTGGAGGGCGCGGCGTCGCTGTTGCGGGCCTACGAGGTGCAGTTCGTGCACGGCCTGCTGCAGACCGAGGAGTACGCCCGCGCGGTGGTGCGGCGCGGCATGAAGGGCGCGAGCGAGGAGGACGTCGAGCGGCGGGTGGCGCTGCGCCTGGAGCGGCAGAAGTACCTGGTCTCCGAGAACGCCCCCGAGTTCCACGTCGTCCTCGACGAGGCCGCCCTGCGCCGGCCGTACGGCGACCGCGCGGTGATGCGCGGCCAGCTCCAGCACCTGATCGAGGTCTCCGAGCGGCCCAGCGTGCGGCTGCAGGTCATGCCGTTCAGCCTCGGCGGTCACTCCGGGGAGTCGGGCGCGTTCACCATCCTCAGCTTCCCCGAGTCCGACCTGTCGGACGTCGTGTACCTGGAGCAGCTCACCAGTGCGCTGTACCTGGACAAGGCCGAGGACGTGGCCCAGTACGAGAAGGCGCTCAAGGAGCTCCAGCACGACAGCCCGGGACCGGCGGAGAGCCGGGACCTCCTCCGGGGTCTGCTGCAACTGTCCTGAGACCCCTTCGCATGACATGTGAGGAATCCCTCAACTCACCTGCGACACAAGTACGATGACATGTCATCAGACCGTGCAGTGGGTCAGTGCATCTGCTGATGCAGCAAGGATCGAGGGATCACATGTCGTCGTACTTCACCGACCTGGCTCAGCAGTACATCGACGGTGAGTGGCGCCCGGGCAGCGGGGCCTGGGACCTCATCGACCTCAACCCGTACGACGACGAGAAGCTCGCGTCGATCACCATAGCCACCGTCGACGAGGTCGATCAGGCGTACAGGGCGGCCGCCCGCGCGCAGAAGGAGTGGGCGGCGACCAATCCGTACGCCCGCCGCGCGGTGCTCGAGAAGGCGCTCAGGCTCGTCGAGGAGCGCGAGGAGGAGATCTCCGAGGCGATCGTCGCCGAGCTGGGCGGCACGCGTGTGAAGGCCGCCTTCGAGCTGCACCTCGCCAAGGAGTTCCTGCGCGAGGCGGTCCATCTGGCGCTGCGCCCCGAGGGCCGGATCATCCCCTCGCCGGTGGACGGCAAGGAGAACCGCGTCTACCGGGTGCCCGTCGGTGTCGTCGGCGTGATCAGCCCCTTCAACTTCCCGTTCCTGCTGTCGCTCAAGTCGGTCGCCCCCGCGCTCGCGCTCGGCAACGGCGTGGTGCTCAAGCCGCACCAGGACACGCCGGTCGTCGGCGGCTCCCTGGTCGCGAAGATCTTCGAGGACGCGGGCCTGCCCGCCGGTGTGCTGAACGTCGTCATCACCGACATCGCGGAGATCGGCGACGCCTTCCTGGAGCACCCGGTCCCGAAGATCATCTCCTTCACCGGCTCGGACGAGGTCGGCCGCCATGTGGCCACCGTCTGTGCCTCCCACTTCAAGCGCTCGGTCCTCGAACTCGGCGGCAACAGCGCGCTGGTGGTCCTCGACGACGCCGACCTGGACTACGCCGTGGACGCGGCCGTCTTCAGCCGGTACGTCCATCAGGGGCAGGTCTGCATGGCCGCCAACCGCGTGCTGGTCGACTCCTCGGTGGCCGAGGAGTTCACCGGGAAGTTCGTCGCCAAGGTCAAGTCCCTCAAGGCCGGCGACCCGCGCGACCCGGAGACGGTCATCGGCCCGGTGATCAACTCCCGGCAGGCGGACGCCCTGTCCGGCGTCGTCGCGCAGGCGCTCGCCGAGGGTGCCACCGCCCTGGTGCACGGCGGCCGCACCGACAACCTGGTCGAGCCGTCCGTACTGACCGGCCTGCCCGCCGACTCCGCCCTGCTGCGGCAGGAGGTCTTCGGGCCCGTCGCCTTCCTCGTGCCGTTCGACGGCGAGGAGGAGGCCGTACGCATCGTCAACGACACCCCGTACGGGCTGAGCGGCGCCGTGCACACCGGTGACATCGAGCGGGGCGTGCACTTCGCCCAGCGGATCGACACCGGCATGTTCCACGTGAACGACGGCACCGTGCACGACGAGCCGATCGTCCCCTTCGGCGGCGAGAAGCACTCCGGCATCGGGCGGCTGAACGGCGACACCATGCTGGACGCCTTCACCACGGTGAAGTGGATCTCGGTACAGCACGGCAGGAGCGGCTTCCCGTTCTGAGTACCGGTGCCTGTGCACCTGTACTGCGTAATGGGCAGTTTTCAGAGGCTGTGTCCGCGTCGTTCGCGGTGGCCGATTCGGGTCCGGCGCCCGGTGTGACTGTTGATCTCGGCGGCTGAGGCCGCTTCACTCGACGTCGGCGTGCGCTTGCGCACGCGGGTACGGGGCGACGAAGGAGTGGACCGTGAAGAGACGAAGGCTGCTGGGCACGGCGGCGGCAGCGGCCGGTGTGGCGCTGTTACCGGGCAGGGCCATGGCGGCGGGGGACGGTCTGGCCGCGAGGGTGCGGCCCTACCTCGACCGCGCGCTGGCCGCCGGCGCCCCGAGCGCGGTGTTCGGGGTCATCCGCGGTGGGCGGCGGTATGTGGCCGGTGCCGGCCAGGACGGCCCCGCCCCCGACGGCAGGACCGTGTTCCAGCTCGGCTCGATCGGCAAGACGCTCACCGCCACCGCGCTGGCGCGCGCGGTGGATGCGGGTACGGTGCGCCTGGACACGCCGCTCAGCCTGCCGTCCGGAGTCACCGTCCCGCGCGGGGAAACCCGGCCAATCACCCTGCGCGACCTGGCGACCCACTCCTCCGGCCTGCCCCGCCTCCCCGCCAACCTCCTGACCGGGGCGGACCCGTACAACCCGTACGCGCACTACACGCTGGAGGACCTGGCCGCCGGTCTGGCCCAGACCCCTTTGGACAACGAGCCGGGCAACGCGTACGCGTACTCCAACCTGGGCTTCGGGCTGCTCGGCCAGGCGCTGGCCTTCGACCGCGTGGACGCGATGCTGTGGCGCCGGGTGGCCGCACCGCTGGGCATGCCGGACACGACCACGACCCTGCGACCGGACATGGCCTCCCGCAAGGCCGTCGGCCACATGGCCGGGGAGGCCGTTCCCGACTGGCGCGACCGCGTCCTCAGTGGTGCGGGCACCTCGATGTACAGCACCGCCGACGACGTGCTCCGGTACCTGGGTGCCCAGCTGCGTCCGGAGCGCTCGCCGCTGCGGGACGCGATCGAGCTGACGCAGCGGCACCACTTCACCGACCCCGCCACCGGCCTGCGGATGGGGCTCGGCTGGCACCTCGGCACGCTGTCCGACGGCCGGACGGTGCCGTGGCACAACGGCGGCACCTATGGCTTCAGCGCCTGTGCGGCGTTCGACCGGGAGAGCGGAACGGCGGTCGTGATGATGGTGAACACCTACAGCGATGAAGCACGTCCGTTCGATGGGCTGGTCTTCGCCCTGCTCGACGAGCTCGGCTCCTGAGCCCACCGCCGGGGCGCCGGGTGCCCGGCCCCGGACGGCACGCCGTGGGCCGCCCGGGGCCACCACATCGGCGCCACCGCCTTCGAGCCGGTCGTGAAGGAGCAGGGCAGCTCCTGGGAGTGACCGCGTGCGGCCTACGCTGGAGCGCATGTCAGTGATCCGTCTCCTCGTGCTCGGCGCGGTGCGCCAGCACGGGCGGGCCCATGGGTATCAGGTGCGCAACGACCTGGAGTACTGGGGCGCGCACGAGTGGTCCCATGCCAAGCCGGGCTCGATCTACCACGCCCTGAAGCAGATGGCCAAGCAGGGGCTGCTGCACGCGCACGAGGTCGCCCCGTCCACGGCGGGCGGCCCGCCGCGCACGGAGTACGAGATCACCGAGCAGGGCACCGAGGAGTTCTTCCGGCTGCTGCGGGAGGCCCTGACCTCCTACGACCAGAAGCCGGACGTGCTCTCGGCCGGGCTCGGCTTCATGGTCGACCTGGGCCGTGAGGAGGCCCTCGCGCTGCTGGAGCAACGGGTGCGGGCCATCGAGCAGTGGCGCACGTCCGTCACCGAGTACTACACGCCCGAGGACGGCCCCGGCCGGCTCGGCCACATCGGGGAGATCATGGACCTCTGGGTCCACTCCGCCGACACCGGTGCCGCGTGGACGCGCGCGCTCATCGAGCGCGTCCGGGGCGGCGCCTACACCTTCGCCGGGGAGGGCGAGCCGTTCGTCGGCGTCCTGGCCGAGGGCGAGGAGAACCCGTACGCGACGGGGGAGCGGCACCCCGGGGACCGCCATTAATCAAGTTTGACCAATAGGTGGGGAGGTCTTACGCTCGAGCTTGTAGTCAACTTTGACTAGCGAGGGGGTCCCAGTGGCCGACGCGGCGATCACCGTCGAGGACGCACGCAAGACATACGGCGGAAGCGGTGGGAAACACGGCAAACCCGCACTGGACGGGCTCGACCTGACGGTCGCGCGCGGCACGGTGCACGGAGTGCTCGGCCCCAACGGGGCGGGCAAGACCACCCTGGTCCGCATCCTGGCCACCCTGCTGCGGCCCGACGCGGGCCGGGTCGAGGTGGCAGGACACGACGTCGTGCGCGAGGGCTACGCCGTGCGCCTGCGCATCGGCCTGCTCGGCCAGCACGCGGCGCTCGACGAGGAGCTCGGCGGCCGGCAGAACCTGGAACTGTTCGGCCGCCTGCACCACCTGGGCGCGCGGCGCGCACGCGCGCGTGCCGACGAGCTGCTGGAGCGCTTCGGGCTCTCCGGCACCGGACACAAGGCGGTGAAGCAGTACAGCGGCGGTATGCGGCGCCGGCTGGACCTCGCCGCCTCCCTGATCACCGACCCGGAGGTGCTCTTCCTGGACGAACCGACCACCGGCCTCGACCCGCGCGGCCGCGCGGAGGTGTGGGACTCGGTCCGCTCCCTGGTCGGCGGCGGCACCACGGTGCTGCTCACCACGCAGTACCTGGAGGAGGCCGACCAGCTCGCCGACCGGATCTCGGTGGTGGACGGCGGCCGGGTCGTCGCCGACGGCACGGCGGACGAGCTCAAGGCCGCCATCGGCGGCGACCGCATCGACGTCGTGCTGCGCGACGCCGGGCAACTGGGCGCGGCCGTCGCCCTGCTGCCCGTACCGCGGGACGCGGTCACCGTGGACACCGACCGCCGGCTGCTGAGCGCCCCGGTCACCGACCGCATGGCGGCCCTGGCCGGGGTCGTCCGCGCGCTGGAGGAGTCCGGAGTCGACGCCGAGGATATCGCCCTGCGCAGGCCCACCCTCGACGAGGTGTTCCTGAGGCTGACCGGCACCGGCGACCGGCCGAAGGAGGCCGCATGACCACCCCGACGTACGTCCTGACCGACTCCTGGACCATGACCCGCCGCGAACTCGCCCGCTGGGGGCGGCAGCCGGTCACGGTGGTGGTGAGCCTGGTCTTCCCGGTGATGCTGCTGCTGATGTTCGGCTACCTGGTCGGCGGCGGCCGGGGCGTGAGCGGCGAGTACCTCGACTTCCTGGTCCCCGGCATGCTCGCGCTCACCATGGCCTTCGGGCTGGAGGGCACGATGGTCGCCGTCACCCAGGATCTGAACAAGGGCGTCATCGACCGCTTCCGCTCCATGCCCATGACGAGCGGCGCGGTCCTCGTGGGCCGTTCCGCCGCCGACATGCTCCAGTCGGCGCTCGGCCTGGCGGTGCTCCTCGCCGTCGCCGCCGCGCTCGGCTGGCGCGCTCAGGGCGGTCCGGCCGGCTTCCTCGGCGCCGTGGGACTGCTCCTGCTCTTCCGGTTCGCGATGCTGTGGATCGGCATCCATCTGGCGCTGGTGGCCGGGAAGCCGGAACTGGTGCAGGCCGTGCAGATCCTGGTCTGGCCGGTCGGCTTCCTGTCCAACGCCTTCGCGGCCCCCGAGTCCATGCCCGACTGGCTGGGCACGGTCGTCCAGTGGAACCCCATGTCGCAGACCGCCACGGCCGTACGCGACCTGTTCGGCAGCCCGGGCGGGGAGCCGGGGCACGTGTGGGCCGCCGTCGTATGGCCCCTGGCGCTGCTGGCGGTGTTCTTGCCGCTGGCGGTACGGCGGTTCGCGCGGCTCGGCCGTTAGGCCGGGCCCTGGGCGGTGTCGTTCGGATCAGGCCGACTCCGGGAAACGGCGCCTTGCAGCCGAGCGACCCCGGCACGATCCGAACGGCACGCCCTAGTGGTGGAAGCCGGTGGCCGCCTTCCTGTCGTGGGTGAGGGGACTCTGCTGCCGGCGCAGTTCCGGCAGCAGCCGGGAGAGGTCCTCGGCGAACAGGTCGGCGAGGTCCTCGGAGAAGCCGTTGCGGCACACCACCCGCAGCACCGACAGGTCCTCACGGTTCGCCGGGAAGGTGTACGCCGGCACCAGCCAGCCGCGCTCCCGCATCCGCCGGGACACGTCGAAGACGTCGTACGACGTCACCCCGGGCGCGGTCGTGAACGCGAACACCGGGAGCTGGTCGCCCCGGGTGAGGAGCCGGAAGTCGCCGAGCGCCGCGATCCGCCGCGCGATCCGCCCGGCCACGTCCCGCGCCGCCTGCTGCACCGCGCGGTAGCCGTCGCGGCCCAGCCGCAGGAAGGTGTAGTACTGCGCCACCACCTGCGCGCCCGGCCGGGAGAAGTTCAGGGCGAAGGTCGGCATGTCGCCGCCCAGGTAGTTCACCCGGAAGACCAGCTCCTCGGGCAGCGCGTCCGCGTCCCGCCACAGCGCCCAGCCGACGCCCGGGTAGACCAGCCCGTACTTGTGCCCCGAGGTGTTGATCGACGCCACGCGCGGGAGACGGAAGTCCCACACCAGGTCCTCGTCGAGGAAGGGCGCGATCATCCCGCCGGACGCCCCGTCGACGTGCACCGGGATGTCGAGACCGGTGCGCTCCTGGAGCCCGTCCAGCGCCGCGCACAGCTCGGCGACCGGCTCGTACGACCCGTCGAAGGTGGAGCCCAGGACGCCGACGACCCCAATGGTGTTCTCGTCGCACAGCTCGGCGGCGGCCCCCGGGTCGAGGTGGAACCGGTCGCCCTCCATGGGCACCTGACGGGCCTCCACCTCCCAGAACGCGCAGAACTTCTCCCAGCAGACCTGGACGTTGACGCCCATGACGAGATTCGGGCGGGCTTCCGGCGACGGATACCGGTCCGCGTTCCCGCGCGCCCAGCGCCGCTTCAGCGCCATCCCGGCGAGCATGCACGCCTCGCTCGAACCGGTCGTCGAACAGCCCACGACCGCCGACGGGTCGGGCGCGTTCCACAGGTCGGCGAGCATCGCCACACAGCGTCGCTCCAGCTCGGCCGTGCGCGGGTACTCGTCCTTGTCGATCATGTTCTTGTCCCGGCACTCCGCCATCAGGGTCCCGGCCTCCGGCTCCATCCAGGTGGTGACGAAGGTGGCCAGGTTCAGCCGCGCGTTGCCGTCCAGCATCAGCTCGTCGTGCACGAGCTGATAGGCCGTCGAGGGCGCCATGGGAGCGGCGGGCATCCGGTGCTTGGGCGGCGCCTCGGTCATGTCCCCCACCGGGTTCGCCGGTCCCAGGAAGGGATTGACGTACACCGGGCGCTCGTCCTGTTGCGGGCCTTCATGGAGCGGCATGGATGCCTCCTGATCTCGGGAACGACGGGGACGACGGGAATGTGCGCTGTGCTGGGCCACGCGCACACGATAGGCGGACATAACGGGTGAAATCGGGAAGCGGCTCGCATCTCACGTCGGGTGAGGACACCCGAGGAGACGTTCGAGGTGTTCGGGGACTTCGCCCGGACCGGTACGAGGACGAGGCGCGCGACCGCTGGGGCGACACCGACGCCTACCGGCGGTCCCGGGAGCGGACCGCTTCCCGCGCCGAGGACGACGGGAAACGCGTCACCGAGGAGTTCGACGCCATCCACCGGCGTATGGCCGACCTGACGGCCGCCGACATCCCGGCCACGCCGCCCGGCACACCTCCCGAGCGTCGTGGCCCGGCTCCCTCCCGGGCCACGACCGGCGCGTATCGCCTGCGACGCCGGCTCACGGCTTTCTCCGGGGCGGGCCACAGGGCATCCTGGGTACCCCCGCGGAACCTGGGTCTCGACGGCTGCGTTCATAATTTGGGCAGCCAGCCCAGCCCGTTACCCCCCAGCTGCAGGAGCCACATCCCCGTGACCACGCTTGCGCTCGGCCCTGAGTGGCTGAGCCCGGACTACCTGATCGAGACCTTCAGCCTTCCCGGCATCCTGCTGATCGTCTTCGCGGAGTCCGGACTCTTCGCGTTCCTGCCCGGTGACTCCCTGCTGTTCACGGCGGGTCTCTTCGTGGCCGAGGGCACTTACATCAGCCAGCCGCTCTGGCTGGTGTGCACGCTGATCGTGCTGGCCGCCGTCATCGGCGACCAGGTCGGTTACATGATCGGCAAGTTCTTCGGCCCGAAGCTGTTCAACCGCCCCAACTCCAAGCTCTTCAAACAGGAGAACCTGGAGAAGGCCCACGAGTTCATGGAGAAGTACGGGCCCAAGGCCATCGTCCTGGCCCGCTTCGTCCCCATCGTGCGCACCTTCGCCCCCATCGTGGCCGGCGCCGGCCGCATGAAGTACCGCACCTTCTTCATGTACAACCTGATCGGCGGTGTCGCCTGGGGATGCGGCGTCACCCTCGCCGGTTACTGGCTCGGCCAGATCGAGTTCATCAAGACCAACGTCGAGCCGATCCTCGTTCTGATCGTCTTCGTCTCCGTGGTGCCGATCATCGTCGAGTACCTGCGCGAGCGCGGGAAGAAGAAGCGCGCCGCCGCCGAGGCCCCGGCGGTCGCCCCGCAGCAGCACCCGCAGGCCCCCGTCATGGACGACGCCACGACCCAGCTGCGCCGCATCACCCCGGCCGCCCCGCAGCAGCCCCAGCAGCCCCAGCAGCACTACGGCGACCAGGGCTACCCGCAGCAGGGCTACCCGCAGCAGCCGTACGGCGACCAGGGTTACCCGCAGCAGCAGCCCCAGCAGCAGCCCCAGCAGCAACCCCAGCAGCAGCCCCGGCATCCGTACGGCAACGACCAGTACTACGACCAGAACCAGCAGCAGCCGTACAACCGCGGTTACTGAACCGCCCGCGAGAGGGGCGCGGGGCGACTAGAGGGCCTGTCTGACGATTCCCGCCTGCCTCGCGACGCCATGCACGCACTCTCGCGGCACCGGGCGCAGAGCCGAGTACATCCCGTACGAGGCTCTGCGCCCGGCACGCCGAGAGCACGCACCTGACGCCGCGAGGCCGCCCTGCGGGCGACGACGCGAATGGTCAGACAGGCCCTAGAACCCCCGCGTCCGCTTCGCCGCCCGGCGCTTCTCGGCGGAGCCGATCCGCAGGAACATCCGCGAGATCTCCGACCCGAGGTTCACCCCGATCGCGATGGCCATGGCGAGCGCCACGGCCTGTGTGAGGTAGACCAGCCCGGAGTCGACCTCGTTCTGGGCGATCCCCAGCAGACCGAAGTACGTGGCGGAACCGGGCAGCAGCGGCCCGATCGCCGCCGTGGTGTACGGCAGCGCGGACGCGAACCGGTACCGGGACAGCAGCTGGCCGAACAGGCCCACCACCCCCGCCGCCACGGCCGTGGACGCCACCGGTGAGATGTCGCCCGCGTAGCGCATCGCGCCGTACACCACCCAGGCGACCCCGCCGTTGAGGGTCACCATCGCCACAGTGGATCGTTCCTGCTGGAGCAGGACCGCGAAGGTCAGCGACAGCAGCATCGACGCGGCGATCTGCCACAGCGGCCGCTCGGAGACGCCGAGCGCCGCGTCCGGGTTCAGTTTGGCGCCCAGCTGCACGCCGAAGTACAGCACCGTCAGCACCCCGGCCACGATGCCCACGAAGAAGTACAGGACCTCCAGCAGACGCGCGGACGCCGTGATGTAGAAGCCGGTCAGACCGTCCTGCACGCCCGCCACCAGCGCCCGCCCGGGCAGCAGCGCGAACAGCCCACCGGTGATCACCGCGGACGCCTTCACATCCGCGTGCGCCAGGGTCAGCGCGACCCCGATCGCGGCCGGGGGCATCGCGGCCACCGTGAACTGGTAGAACTCCGGCAGCCCGCGCCCCGCGCACAGCCAGGCCAGCCGGTCGCCCAGCATCGCGCCGATCGCGGCGGCGACGAACACCAGGTAGTTACCGCCCACGAGCACCGAGGCCGCGCCCGCGAGCAGCCCGCTGGCCCCCGTCAGCACCCAGCCGGGGTACGGATGCCGGTTGCGGCGGATCTCCGCCAGCCGCCCGTACGCCTCCTCCAGGGAGACGTGGGTCTCGTCGTCGCTGAGGTCGTCCACCAGCCGGTACACGGCCGCCAGCCGCGTGTAGTCGGGGCTCCGGCGGCGCACCGTGCGCGACGCGGTCACCGGGTCGTCGACCAGGGAGGGCTGGTGGGAGATCGACAGCAGGGTGAAGGTGACGTTGGGCTCGCAGCGGTCCAGGCCGTAGGAGCGGCACACGGCGAACATCGCCGCCTCCACGTCCTCGGCGCCCTCACCGCCGGCCAGCAGCAGCTCCCCGATACGGAGGGTCAGGTCGAGCACGCGCGGCACGGCCGGCCCCGCCTCGTCGTGCCGCTGCACCAATTCCGGCGCAGGCCGCTCGGTCACCGGCATGCGCAGCATCGTGCGCATCCGGTCCTGCCAGGGCACGTCCTTGGTGAGGCTGACGAGCGGTATCCCGCTGGGCGGGGTGAACGCCGCCGGCGGCTGCTTCGCGCTGTAGGTGCTCGGCACGGTGAATGCCGACCCCTCCGCCTCGTGCGGCTGCGGCGGGGGCACGCCCAGACCGTCCGGAACGGCGAACTCGGAGGTCGTCTCGGAGTCCGTACCGGTGGTCTTCGGGACGGCCAGCCCTTCGGGGAGGGCGAACTCGGAAGTCGTCTCGGAGTCCGTACCGGTGGTCTTCGGAACGGCCAGCCCCTGGGGGAGGGCGAACTCGGACGTCGTCGACGACTCGCCGTCGGCCGGCGCCGCGACACCGGCGGGAGGCACGAACGTTCTCCTCGCCTCGTCCGACTGCGGCTTGCGGTCCTCCGCGTCCGTCACCTGCTCCGCTCTCCTCGTACGACACCGTCCGTAGCCGTCCTAAGCCTGCCCCCTACAGCCTCAGTATGCGCAAGCACACCAGAACGGGCCGCACGCGTGCGCGTACGGCCCGGTCTGCTGCGGTTGCGTGAGGGCTCAGTGGCCGCCCTGCTCCTTGGCGCGCTTGTAGGACCGCTCGATCTCGGCCTCCGCGTCCACCCGGCCCACCCAGTTGGCGCCCTCGACCGACTTGCCCGGCTCCAGGTCCTTGTAGACCTCGAAGAAGTGCTGGATCTCCAGGCGGTCGAACTCGGACACGTGGTGGATGTCCCGCAGGTGCTCCACGCGCGGGTCCGTCGACGGGACGCACAGCAGCTTGTCGTCGCCGCCCGCCTCGTCCGTCATGCGGAACATGCCGATCGCGCGGCAGCGGATCAGGCAGCCCGGGAAGGTCGGCTCGTCGAGGATGACCAGCGCGTCCAGCGGGTCGCCGTCCTCGCCGAGGGTGTTCTCGACGAAGCCGTAGTCGGTCGGGTAGGCGGTCGAGGTGAAGAGCCGACGGTCCAGGCGGATCCGACCCGTCTCGTGGTCCACCTCGTACTTGTTCCGCGAACCCTTCGGGATCTCGATCGTGACGTCGAACTCCACCGGACGCTCCTCCATGATCAGCACATAGTTCTGGTGGTTAAGTGTCCCTCACGCAGGTGGGTGATCGCGAAAGGGGCTGGTGGTCGTGCCAGAGCTGGGGCCTTGGCGGGCCGCGAGACCGCACGTCGTGCGGATCACGGACGCCGTACGGCCGCGTCTCGCCCGGGCCGCGGAGACCGTACGACCACGTCTGGCGCGCCTCGCCGCGGCCGCGGGGCCACGGTTCGCGCGGCCGGAACGGCCCAGTTCACCGCGGGTCCCGCGGGTCGCACGGCCGAAGGCCTGGCGGTTCACCGCGACCGCCGCCACCGCCGGTCTGGCGCTGGCCGCGGGAGTGGTGACCGCCGCCGGTCCCTGGGACTCCTCGGGTCAGCGTACGGCCGAGCGGGACCGGGCCGTGGCCCTCGAAGCCGCGCGTGGCACAGATCACGGCGGCGCCCGTGCCCACGCCGGTACGCCGCCGCGCGGACCGCAGGCCGCCCCGCCCGCCGCGTCCGTGCTCACCGGCCTCGGCGGTACCGCCACCGCCGTGCGGTCGGCGCCCGGCGGCAAGGCGCTCACCGGCGTCCTCGACCCGCTGCTGAACACCCCGGCGCTCGGCCGCCGCTCCGCGGCCGTGGTCGACGTGGCCACCGGCGAGCGGCTGTACGGCACCGGCGCGGGGGACGCGCTCACCCCCGCCTCGACCACGAAGATCGCCACCGCGGTCGCCGCGCTCTCCGCCCTGGGCCCGGACCACCGCCTCACCACCCGCGCGGTCTACGAACCCGACACCAAGGAGGTCGTCCTGGTCGGCGGCGGTGACCCCACCCTCACCGCCCGCGAGGAGGCCCACGGACTCGCCGACCTGCGCGACCTCGCCGAGCGGACCGCCGCCGGCCTGGCCAGGCGCGGCGTGCGCGAGGTGACCCTCTCCTACGACACGACCCTCTACAAGGGCGGCACGATCCACCCGATCGGGGTCAACCCGAACCTCGCCGCCGTCACCCCCCTGATGGTCGACGAGGCCCGCACCGACGGCTCCACCAGCGGCCCGGCCCCGCGGGTCCCGGACCCGGCCGCCGACGCCGCGCGGACGTTCGGCGACCTCCTGAAGGAACACGGCGTCAAGGCCACGCCCCCCGGCCCGTCGAAGTCCACCACCCGCGCGTCCACCCTCGCCACGGTCTCCTCGCCCCCGCTCGCCGCCCTCGTCGAACGGATGCTGACCAACAGCGACAACGACCTCGCCGAGGCCCTCGCCCGGCACACCGCCCTCGCCACCGGCAGGCCGGCCGACTTCGCGGGCGCCGGCGAAGCGATCACCGCCCGGCTGAAACAGCTCCGCCTGCCCGTGCAGGGCGCCGACGTCAAGGACGGCAGCGGCCTCGACCGGCGCGACAGGCTCAGCGCCGACCTGCTCGCCGCCCTGCTCGTCAAGGCCGGCGACCCCGCCCACCCCGAACTGCGCCCCGCCCTCACCGGGCTGCCCGTCGCCGGCTTCACCGGCACCCTGGCCGGCCGCTACGCCGACGGCGCGGCCGGCGTCGTACGTGCCAAGACGGGGACGCTCACCGGTGTGAACACCCTGGCGGGCACCGTCGTGGACAAGGACGGCCGGCTGCTGGCCTTCGCGTTCCTGGCGAACGGCACCGGCGGCCCGGCGGCGGCCCAGTCCGCCCTGGACGAAGCGGCCACCGCGCTGGCGGCGTGCGGCTGCCGGTGACCGTCTGCCCCGGCTGCCTCGCCGCCCTGCCCCGAGCCGGTGCCCTCACGTACCGTTGACGCATGACGAGCATCGGTGGTGCTGCCTCTTCCGGGATGGTCGACTGGAATCTCGCGGTCGCGACCGCGACCCGGCTCATGCGGCCGGGCCCCGACGTGAGCCGCGACGAGGCCAGGGCCGTCGTCGCGGAACTGCGCCGGCACGCGAAGGCCTCGGAGGAACACGTCCGGGGCTTCACTCGTCTGGGCACCGAGGAGACCCACGACACCCCCGTCCTCGTGGTCGACCGCCCGGGTTGGGTCCGGGCCAACGTCGCGGGCTTCCGCGAACTCCTCAAACCGCTCCTCGACAAGATGCAGGAACGGCGCGGCACCGGCCCCGGCAACGCGGTCCTCGGCGCCGTCGGCGGCAAGGTCACCGGCGTGGAACTGGGCATACTGCTGTCCTTCCTCGCCTCCCGCGTCCTCGGCCAGTACGAGACCTTCGCCCCCGCCACCCGCGACCTCCCGGCCGGTGCGAACGGCGGCGGCCGGCTGCTGCTCGTCGCCCCCAACATCGTCCACGTCGAACGCGAACTCGACGTCGAACCGCACGACTTCCGGCTGTGGGTCACCCTCCACGAGGAGACCCACCGCACCCAGTTCACCGCCGTGCCCTGGCTGCGGGACCATCTGGAGGGCGAGATCCAGTCGTTCCTGGCGGAGACCGACGTCGACCCCATGACCGTGCTGGAGCGCGTCCGCGAAGCGGCCCAGTCCCTCGCCGGCGGCCGGCCCGAGGGCGAGGAGGGCGACGAGGGGCGCTCCCTCGTCGAGATCGTGCAGACCCCCGCCCAGCGCGAGATCCTCGGCCGGCTCACCGCCGTCATGTCCCTGCTGGAGGGCCACGCCGACTTCGTGATGGACGGCGTGGGACCCCAGGTCGTGCCGAGCGTCGCCGAGATCCGCGAGAAGTTCCAGCAGCGCCGCGCGAAGGGCGCCTCCCGCCTGGACCTCGCCCTGCGCAAGCTGCTCGGCCTGGACGCCAAACTCCGTCAGTACCGCGACGGCGAGCGCTTCGTGCGCGCCGTCGTCGAGGAGGTCGGCATGGACGGCTTCAACCGCGTGTGGACCTCGCCCAACACGCTGCCCACCAAGGCGGAGATCTCCAAACCGGCGGACTGGATCACAAGGGTGCACCGCAAACCGGAAGCGTGAACCCCGCGCACCGTCATGCGACACATCCGGCCGACGGCAGACGGACGCCCCTTCAATCACCCGTCCGAGGGACCGTGAGGCCCGGGTAGGCGTGCAATGCTCGGGGAACGGCCCGGTTCTGTCACCATCTACACACTCTGAGTGACCGGCATCGGGTTCACCCCCCGAAAACTTCATGAAGGGAACCGGACATGGGTCCCCATCCTGCGGTCGCGGCGATACGCCTGGCGGTCCGCCGCGTCCTGACCGACATCCTCGACGACCACGGTCGGCCCCCCGGCCGCCCCGCGCACGAGCAGCCCCCCACCCCGCTCGTGCTCGTGGCCTGCTCCGGCGGCGCCGACTCCATGGCGCTCGCCTCCGCCCTCGCCTTCGAAGCCCCCCGGCTCGGCATCCGTGCCGGCGGCGTCACCGTCGACCACGGCCTCCAGGCCGGCTCCGACCTGCGCGCCGCCGAAGTCGTCCTGCGCCTGCGCGAACTCGGCCTTGACCCCGTCGAGTCCGTCGCCGTCACCGTCGGCCGCGGCGGCGGACCCGAGGCAGCCGCCCGGGACGCCCGCTACGCCGCCCTGGACGCCGCCGTCGAACGGCACGGCGCCGCCGCCGTCCTGCTCGGCCACACCCGCGACGACCAGGCCGAGACCGTCCTGCTCGGCCTCGCCCGCGGCTCCGGCATCCGCTCGCTGTCCGGAATGGCCGCGGTCTCGGGGGCCGGCGGCCGTTACCGCCGCCCCTTCCTCCAGCTCGACCGGCAGACCGCCCGCAAGGCCTGCATGGTCCAGTCCCTGCCCGTCTGGGACGACCCGCACAACACCGACCCCGCCTACACCCGCTCCCGGCTCCGCCACGAGGGTCTGCCCGCCCTGGAGAAGGCCCTCGGCAAGGGCGTCGTCGAGGCCCTCGCCCGTACGGCCCAGCTCTCCCGGGACGACGCCGACGCCCTCGACGCCTGGGCCGGCCGCGCCGAGGCAGGCGTCCGCGACGCCGACGGCCGCCTGGAGTGCGCCGCGCTGTACGCCCTGCCGCCCGCCGTACGCCGCCGTGTGCTGCGCCGGGCCGCCATCGAGGCCGGTGCCCCGGCCGGTTCGCTGTTCGCCCGCCACATCGAGGAAGTCGACCGGCTGATCACGGGCTGGCGCGGTCAGGGGGACATCAATCTCCCCGGCCGAGTCGTCGCCCGTCGGCAGGGTGGCAGACTGGTCATTCGGCAGGGCTGATTCCGGACCCCACCGACCCGTACGAGTCGCGGGGCGGACCGGACCGGCCGGTGGGACGACGGAAAGTGATGCGGGTGGACGCGAAAGACATGGGTGCCGACCTCGAGAAGGTGCTCATCACCAAGGAAGAGATCGACGCCAAGCTGGTGGAGCTGGCCGCGAAGATCGACGCGGAGTACGCGGGCAAGGACCTGCTGATCGTCGGCGTCCTCAAGGGCGCGGTGATGGTGATGGCCGACCTCGCCCGGGCGCTGTCCACTCCCGTCACGATGGACTGGATGGCCGTGTCCTCGTACGGGGCGGGCACCCAGTCCTCCGGTGTGGTGCGGATCCTCAAGGACCTCGACACCGACATCAAGGGCAAGCACGTCCTGATCGTCGAGGACATCATCGACTCCGGCCTTACCCTGTCCTGGCTGATCTCCAACCTCGGCTCGCGCGAGCCCGCCTCCCTCAAGGTGTGCACGCTGCTGCGCAAGCCCGAGGCCGCCAAGGTCGCCATCGACGTGGAGTGGGTCGGTTTCGACATCCCCAACGAGTTCGTCGTCGGCTACGGCCTCGACTACGCCGAGAAGTACCGCAACCTCCCGTTCGTCGGTACGCTCGCGCCCCACGTCTACGGGGGCTGAGGCCCGGGGCCCGGCCGCCGTACGGTGATCGGGAACCCCGGCGGGCTCCGCGGCGTTGGAGCATGCGTGGACGCGATTGCCGGCTGTCCCCCGCAGCTTCGGGGGGCAATGCTGGGGTACCGTCCGAAGAACAGCCTTTATCAAACTCACTATGGCAGGAGGGACGGGGCGGCACCGCTCCGTATGGATGGACGTGAAGCGATACTTCCGTGGGCCGGTCATGTGGATCGTGCTGGCCGTCCTTGCCGTGGTCGTGTTGATGCAGGTCGTCGGCTCGTCCGGCGGCTACAAGACGGTGGACACGGGCCAGGTCGTCCAGGCGATCAACGAGAACAAGGTCGAGTCGGCCAAGCTGACCACCGGTGACGAGCAGATCATCAAGGTCTCGCTCAAGGACGGCGCAAAGGTCGAGGACAGCTCGAAGATCCAGGCGAGTTACATCGGTGACCAGGGCGTCACCATCGCCAGCACGCTGCAGGACAAGTTCCAGAACAAGCAGATCCCGGACGGCTACACGGTTTCGCCGTCCAAGCAGAACCCGTTCGTGAGCATTCTGCTGTCGCTGCTGCCGTTCGTCCTCATCGTCGTTGTCTTCCTGTTCCTGATGAATCAGATGCAGGGCGGCGGCTCCCGCGTCATGAACTTCGGCAAGTCCAAGGCGAAGCTCATCACCAAGGACACCCCGAAGACGACGTTCGCCGACGTCGCGGGATCGGACGAGGCGGTCGAGGAACTCCACGAGATCAAGGAGTTCCTGCAGGAGCCGGCGAAGTTCCAGGCCGTCGGGGCGAAGATCCCCAAGGGCGTGCTGCTGTACGGCCCGCCCGGAACCGGCAAGACGCTGCTCGCGCGTGCCGTCGCGGGCGAGGCGGGCGTGCCGTTCTACTCGATCTCCGGTTCCGACTTCGTCGAGATGTTCGTCGGTGTCGGTGCCTCCCGGGTCCGTGACCTGTTCGAGCAGGCCAAGGCCAACGCCCCCGCGATCGTCTTCGTCGACGAGATCGACGCGGTCGGCCGCCACCGCGGCGCCGGCCTCGGCGGTGGTCACGACGAGCGCGAGCAGACCCTGAACCAGCTCCTCGTGGAGATGGACGGCTTCGACGTCAAGGGCGGCGTGATCCTCATCGCCGCGACGAACCGGCCCGACATCCTCGACCCGGCCCTTCTGCGGCCCGGCCGTTTCGACCGCCAGATCGCGGTCGACCGCCCGGACATGCAGGGCCGGCTGGAGATCCTCAAGGTGCACCAGAAGGGCAAGCCGGTCGCCCCGGACGTCGACCTGTCGGCCGTCGCCCGCCGCACCCCCGGCATGACCGGTGCCGACCTGGCCAACGTGCTCAACGAGGCCGCGCTGCTGACCGCGCGCAGCGATCAGAAGCTGATCGACAATCACATGCTGGACGAGGCGATCGACCGTGTGGTCGCGGGCCCGCAGAAGCGGACCCGGATCATGTCGGACAAGGAGAAGAAGATCACCGCGTACCACGAGGGCGGACACGCCCTGGTCGCGGCGGCCTCCCCGAACTCCGACCCCGTCCACAAGATCACGATCCTGTCGAGAGGCCGCGCCCTCGGCTACACCATGGTCCTGCCCGACGAGGACAGGTACTCGACCACGCGCAACGAGATGCTGGACCAGCTGGCCTACATGCTGGGCGGCCGCGCGGCCGAGGAGCTCGTCTTCCACGACCCGACCACCGGTGCCGCCAACGACATCGAGAAGGCCACCGGACTGGCCCGCGCGATGGTCACGCAGTACGGCATGACCGAGCGGCTCGGCGCGATCAAGTTCGGCGGCGACAACACCGAGCCGTTCCTGGGCCGTGAGATGGCTCACCAGCGGGACTACTCGGAAGAGGTCGCCGCGCTGGTCGACGAAGAGGTCAAGAAGCTCATCGAGACCGCGCACAACGAGGCGTGGGAGATCCTGGTCGAGAACCGCGACGTCCTCGACAACCTGGTCCTGGCCCTCCTCGAGCGGGAGACGCTGGGCAAGGAGGAGATCGCCGAGGTCTTCGCGCCGATCGTCAAGCGCCCGCCCAGGCCCGCCTGGACCGGTTCCTCTCGCCGTACGCCGTCCACCCGTCCCCCGGTCCTCTCCCCCAAGGAGCTGGCCCTGACGAACGGGGCGAACGGCGCGACGCCGGCCATCACCACCGCCAAGAGCACCGCGGCGGAGCCCGCCCCGGCGCCCGAGCGGACCCCGGAGGACCGCCCCGAGAGCTGATCCCGAGGCTCTCGGTGGCCCCACCGGGCCCGGAATGGATGCCGCGCCCCCCAGGTTCTAGCCTGGGGGGCGCGGCATTTGTGTATCCGCAGTTGAGACGCGTGCCCCTCACGCGTGAAGCCACAGGAACGAGGCACCTCATGACCGACCCCGTGACGCTGGACGGCATAGCTCCCGTCGGTGAGTTCGACGAGAAGCGGGCCGAGAACGCCGTACGCGAACTGCTGATCGCGGTCGGCGAGGACCCGGACCGGGAGGGTCTGCAGCAGACTCCGGCACGGGTGGCGCGGGCGTACCGGGAGATCTTCGCGGGACTGTGGCAGAAGCCCGAGGACGTGCTGACGACGACGTTCGACATCGGTCATGACGAGATGGTGCTGGTCAAGGACATCGAGGTGTACTCGACCTGCGAACATCACCTGGTGCCGTTCCGGGGTGTGGCGCACGTCGGGTACATCCCGGCCACCAGCGGGAAGATCACCGGCCTGTCGAAGCTGGCCCGGCTGGTGGACGTCTACGCCCGCCGCCCGCAGGTGCAGGAACGACTCACCACGCAGATCGCGGACTCCCTGATGGAGATCCTGGAGCCGCGCGGCGTTATCGTGGTCGTGGAGTGCGAGCACATGTGCATGTCGATGCGCGGTATCCGCAAGCCCGGCGCGAAGACCCTCACGTCGGCCGTGCGCGGTCAGCTGCGGGACGCGGCGACACGCAACGAGGCGATGAGCCTGATCATGGCTCGCTGACGCCCCCGGTTCATGCCGCCGGGGCCGTCCCCGGGCCGTTGTGGTCGTCTTCGTCCTCCGGGAGCTTGCAGACGCGCTCCAGGAAGATGGCCGCCGCTATGACGCCGACGCCTGCCAGGACCGAGAAGCCGGCGTAGATGGCCTGGTCGCGTCGGGCGGGGATGTCGAGGGACTCCAGCAGGAAGACGCCCACACCGCCGTACATGCCGGCGACGAGGGCGGCGACCAGGGCGCTGGCCTGGCCGAAGACGACCGCGCGGGCCGCCATCAGCGGGTCGACCCCCTTGGCGTCGGGCTGCCGCTCGCGCTGGGCCTTGAGGCGGGCGCGCAAGGAGAGCGCGGTGGCCGCGAGGACCACCGCGATCAGCGCGAGGACGATGGGCGCGGCCACGGGCACGCTCGGGAGGGTCCCCAGGGAGTTCCACAGGCGGGCGCCCGCCCAGGACAGGATTCCGGCCACGGCGAAGACGCCGGCCAGCACCCGGATGCGCAGCTCTCTCACGGTGTCCCTTCGCGTTCCCCCGGACCGGTGCCCCGGAAAGTGGTCGTGTCGACCTTAACGGCTACTCGGGCAGCCTGAGTTCCAGGTCCGCGCGGGGAGTGACGCCCTCGCGGGTGACCGCGTCGAGGAGCTCGGCGACCGGGCCCCGGCCGGGGAGCTCCGCCTCCGGGTCGACGTCGTGCCACGGGGCGAGTACGAAGGCGCGCTCGTGGGCGCGGGGGTGCGGGAGCGTGAGCTGCGGGTCGTCGGAGCGCAGATCGGCGTAGGCGACGATGTCCACGTCCAGGGTGCGCGGGCCCCAGCGCTCGTCCCGGACCCGGTGGAAGGCCTCCTCGACCGCGTGCGCCCGCTCCAGCAGGGAGGACGGGGGCAGGGTGGTCTTCAGGACCACGACCGCGTTGAAGTACGAGGGCTGGCTGCGGGGCTCGACGCCCCACGGCTCCGTCTCGTACACGGGGGAGACGGCCTTGACGCGGATGCCGGGGGTGTCCTCCAGGGCGTCGACGGCCCCCTGGAGGGT
Source organism: Streptomyces griseoloalbus (assembly GCA_014650015.1). Lineage (GTDB taxonomy): Bacteria > Actinomycetota > Actinomycetes > Streptomycetales > Streptomycetaceae > Streptomyces > Streptomyces griseoloalbus. Next base: position 61,213 of record BMUD01000025.1, on the reverse strand, counting down.
CTCCAGGCGGTTGCCGAGGTTGGCGCCGAGGGAGACCACGGCCCGCTTCGGGTTGTGCAGGGTGGTGTCGGCGGCGTCGACCTGTTCGACCACGGAGGCGGGGACGGGCTGCACGGTCGGGTCGGTGTGGCCCTGGGTGGACGGCCTGGTCATACGCGGCTCCGGGTGATGGTGACGGTCACGTCGTCGAAGGGCACGGTGATCGGCGCGTCCGGTTTGTGGACGCACACCTCGACCTCCCGCACCACGTCGTGCTTCAGACAGACCTGGGCGATGTGCTCGGCGAGGGTCTCGATGAGGTTGACGGGCTCGCCCTCGACGACCGCCACGACCTCCTCCGCCACGATGCCGTAGTGCACGGTTTTGGTCAGGTCGTCGTCGGCCGCGGCCGGCCGGGTGTCCAGGCCGAGCACGAGGTCCACGATGAAGGTCTGGCCCTCCTCGCGTTCCTTGGGGAACACGCCGTGGTGCCCGCGGGCCTTCAGGCCGCGCAGCGCGACACGATCCACGCGAATCACTCCTGCAGTCGTCGGTCCGGCCGGTCGGTGCCCTGTGCGGGCGGCACACCGGCCCGATGTCGAATCTACCTGCGGGCACCGACAGGGCCGGGCCGCCGGGGGCGGGGGCGCGGGCCCGTACCGGGAGGTTTCACCGTGCGTTTGCCCCGGGGAGACCGGGCGCTCACCGGTTGGTGGCGACCCCTACCCGCGCGGTCGTGATTCCAACCACTTTGCCGTCGTGGCGGCCGCCGCGGACCCTGGGACGTGTTCCTGTGGCCCCCGTCACTCAGGTGGGGGTGTCGTCCTCCTCCTCGTCCTCGGTCTCGGCGAGGACCGGGGAGGCGTGGTGGGACCAGAGCTTCCAGCCCGCCGGGGTGCGACGGAACACGTTGGTGGCGACGACGAGCTGGCCGACCAGGGGGCCGAGCTCCTCGCCGGCCTCGGGGGCGGGGCCGCCGCTGAGGATGTTCTCGGTGCAGGTCACCACGGCGGTGTCGCCGGTGACGGAGACATGCACGTCGGTGAGGAAGAACTGGATGTAGTCGGTGTTCGCCATGATCAGGGCGTACGACCGCAGGACCTCGCCGCGTCCGGTGAGCACGGGCCAGCCGGGGTGCACGCAGGAGACCACGCCGGAATCCGCCGGGTCGTGGTACGTCTCGTCGACGCCGAGGTCGGCCGGGGTGAGCCAGAGCGACGCCACCTCTTCGAAGTCGCCCCGTTCGAGCGCCTCGTAGAAGGCGGTGTTGGCGGCCTCGACCTGCTCGACATCGGTGTGGGGTGCGCTCACCGGGCTCCTTCTGCGCCGTGCGCGCGGCGTGCGGGGGGTGTGGTGTCCGCTGTGCGCGCCCGTTCTATGGCACGCGTGACCCGTACGGCGTCCGCGGTCGCGCGTACCTCGTGCACGCGGACCGCCCATGCGCCGGCCTGCGCGGCGAGGGCGGAGACGGCGGCGGTGGCCGCGTCGCGTTCCCGCGCGGGCGGGGGCGCGCCGTCCGGGGCGGCCAGGACGCGGCCGAGGAACCGCTTGCGGGAGGCGGCGACGAGCAGCGGGTGGCCGAGGGCCAGGAGACGGTCGAGCCGGGCGAGCAGGGCCAGGTCGTGTTCGGCGCCCTTGGAGAAGCCGAGGCCGGGGTCGACGATCACCCGGTCGGCGGCGACACCGCCCTCCAGAACGGCCGCCACGCGCGCGTGGAGCTCGTCGACGACCTCGGTGACCACGTCGGCGTACACGCCCATGACGTTGCCGCCCTCCAGGAAGCCGCGCCAGTGCATGACGACGAAGGGGGCGCCGGCGTCGGCGACGACACGGATCATGGCGGGGTCGGCGAGGCCGCCGCTGACGTCGTTGACGAGGGCGGCACCGGCCGCGAGGGACTGTTCGGCGACGGAGGCGCGCATGGTGTCGACGGAGACGGTGACGCCTTCGGCGGCGAGGCCGCGGACGACGGGGATGACGCGCTTGAGCTCTTCGGACTCGTCGACGCGGGTGGCGCCGGGCCGGGTGGACTCGCCGCCGACGTCGATGAGATCCGCGCCCTGGGCGACCAGGTCGAGGCCGTGCTTGACGGCGGTCGTCGTGTCGAACCAGCGGCCGCCGTCGGAGAAGGAGTCGGGGGTGACGTTCACGACTCCCATGACCGCACAGCGGTCCCAGTGAGGAAGGCCCGCGACCCGGCGGCGTCCGCTGTGGTTGCTCATATGTTCAGCGTAGGCCCCCGGGAGCGACCGGGGTGCGCCCGGCCCGGCGGGGCGCACGCGGCCTCACGACGATGCCCGCGCGCGTGCGTCGGGCCGCGCGGGTGATGTTTTCCGCCAGGTCGGGGGGCGTTCCGCCGTCGTCCGGTGGGTGCGGGGACGCGGCGCGGACGGGCGGCGGCGCACGAAACGGGAACGCGCGGGGCGGGATTGACGAAACCTCGCCGTATGCATTGCGGAGGAGTCGGCGCGCGGCCGGTCGGCCACGGCGCGGTGGACCATGGAACGCGGTTCCCGGCGCGACCGGAACGGGGTGTCGAACGTGTCCGGGGATTCGATCCGGAACCAGCGGGAAAGAAAGACCGGCAGTTCGCGTGGGGCTTGGAGCGCCGGCCCCGCGTCGGGCTTCTCGCCGTGCGGGTGACGAGCGGAACGGGCGAAATCGAGCGGGACGCGCGCGATGCCGAATGCCGGGTGCGGTTCGGGGCGCGGTCACGATCAGCGGCTCGTTGGTCCCCGGGCCGGCCGGCCGGGCGGTCACGGCGCATCAGGGCCGGTGAGGGCGCATCAGGTCCGGTGAGGGCGCCGTCGGTGTCCCACGGGACGCAGTGCCGGATCGCCTTCAGGTCGCCGTGGGAGCCCGGCTCGGTCTCCGCCCGTCCGTCGGCCACCACCGTCCTGCCTGAGCCGCTGTGTGCCGCCCCTTCACCTCTGTGCGCGGTGGCGACGAGACAGTCGCCGTCCGCCGGGTCGCCGACGCGGGTCGGCGGGGGGAGAGACCGCGTTCGGCGCCGGTGCCGCGCCGGGCGTCGGCGGCGCGGCGGATCCGCTCCGGCTCGGCCTCGCCGAAGTCACGGAGACGTCGTACCCGGATCCGGTGGCCGGCCCGTTCGATGCGCTGCACCCTCCGGCGCGCGGTGCGCATCGAGCGGCCGGCGGGGGAGAAATCCGCGACGTCCACCACCGCCTCGTCGCCCAGTGGCAGGGCGTCCAGCCCGGTCTCCCGGGCCCACACCTCGCGGCCGGCCTCCGAGCAGCCCATGACGGCGGGGGTCCAGGAGCGGGCTCTGGCCTCGTCCATGAAGCGTTCGATGGCGCCGGGCCACGCCTCGACGTCCCCGACCGGGTCGCCGCCGGCCAGCATGACCCCACGGACCACGCGATAGGTGACCGCCGCCTTGCCGCTGGGGGAGAAGACGACAGCCTGGTCACGGCGCAGCGCGAACCGGCCGGGGGAGTCCTGGGAGCCGTGCCGGGCGAGCAGGGTACGCAGCCGCGTCGCGTCGTCCTCGGTGAGGCGGGCGGCCGGGTGTCCGGGCCGGAGGGCCAGGCAGACGGTGGTGACGGTGGTGAGCAGACCGAGCGCGCCCAGGGAGAAGGCGACCGTCCGGGAGGCGTCGCCCCGGTAGTCGACCGGGCCCTCGACGCCGATCAGGCCGTACAGCGCGTGGGTGAGGCGGTCGGCCAGGCTGGGATCACCGACCAGCGGGCCGGGGTGGGCGTTGACCACGACCAGCCCCAGCAGCAGCGAACCGGCACCCATGAGCACGAAGGCGGCGAGCGCCCGCCCCCTGCCGCGCGGGACGGGCAGCGCCGAGAACCGGTCGCGGTGGCGCAGCAGGGGCGCGAGCACCACCAGCGTGATCAGGACGCCCAGGAGGGAGTGGCGGTAGGCGAACTGGGCGACCGCGCCGGCCGGCAGCAGGACGACGGCGGCCCGCCAGGCCCGGCGCTCGCCCCGCTCGAGTCCGTGCGCGAGCAGCAGCAACAGCACGCCGGCGCTGAGCGCGAGGGCGGCCGCGGACGGGCCGAGCGCGCCGGGCGGCACCTCGGCGACGGCGTGCATACGGCTGTGCCGGAAGCGGGGCAGGACGCCCGCGGCGACGTCGAGGAGGCCCGCCAGGGCGCACGCCCGGCCGGCGAGGACGGGGACCGTCTCGGGGCGCGGTCCGCGCAGCCGGCGGCGTACCGTCCGGACGTCCCGTGCCACCGCGGCGTCACGTGGTCGGGCCGTGGGGTTCGGTGCTCTGCCCGCCATGTCCTCATCCGTCCTGACAGACATCGTATTGCGCCCTCTAGGACGGAGTCCCCGGGGCGGAGGTTCCCTCCGTGCGGGTGGTTGTCCGGACGGGCGGTCCGGTGGTGCGGACATACGGAAGTGGAATGCGGCGAAAGCGACTTCACCGTCTTCGCGACCATGTCCGGAAGCGCCTTCGGAAGACGGTCCGGTGATGAAATGATCTTGATGAAATTGGGCAATGTGTCTATTCGCGCTTGAGTCGAGTTCCCTGATGCCCTGTGAAACCCTCGGTGTGGCTTTGTTTTTACGGGGCGGGGCACCATCATTCGCCTACGCGCGGTAAGTTTCTGGCCATGCCACGTGGACGTCACCGTCATTCCCCGCCCCTGCACAGGATGCTGCCCCCGTCGGCGATCGCGGGCGTCTCCCTCGTCTGCGCCCTGGGGCCCTGGGTGTTCACGCAACCGATGGTGCTTCGCGTCCTGGCCGCGGCCGCCGCGGCCACGGCGGTGGCCGGCGCCGTCGTCATGCGGCACTGGGACACCCAGGCGGGCAAACGCGTCGCCGATCTCACGCGCGCGCGTGCGAGTGACGAGTGGCGTTTCGAGGAGCGGGTCGCCGAATTGGAGTCGGACCTCGAGGAGTCGCGCGAGCTGCGGACGAAGCTGGAGCAGCGGCTGCGCGCCAAGCGCGCCGAACTCGCGGGACTGCGCAACGAACACGCGGCGCTGCTGCGGCGGTACGCCGCGGCGGAGGTCGACCGGGCGAGCGCCCTGGAGGAACGCCGGGTGCTCGAGATAGAGGCCGCCGTTCCGGCCCCCGCGCTGCCGGCGGGGCCGTCGACGGCATCCGACGCGGAGGCACCCGCGGGGGCACCCGGGACGGAGACGGTGGCGGCGAGCGGGAACGAGACCGCTGCCCAGGCGGAGCCGACGGCTCCGGCGGTCTTCTCGCCGGAGGGGTCCAAGCTGTACCTGCGGGCCGACGGGGCACTGGCGCGGCTCGCCGGGGACGCCGGGGCAGCCGCGGACGGGAATGCCGGGGACGCCACGGACCAGAACCCCGGGGACGGCGCCGACGCCGTCGGCCCGGCGGAGAAGGCCACCGCCGACCGGGCCGCGCGGACCGCGGACGCCGACCGGGCGGCCGGTGCTGCGGCCGGGGCCGAGCGCTCCCCGAAGCGGAACGGCCCCTCGAAGGGTGACGGCAGCCCCGAGGACGACGGCCCCGAGCCCACGAAGAAGTCCAAGCCAAAGCCGGCGCAGGAGGACGACGCCGAGGGGCGGTCCGAGGCGGTCGGCGATCACGAGCGCACGGCCGCCTCCCCCGCGGCGGACGCTCCCGCGGCCCAGCCCGTGCGGCAGGCCTCCGGACACTTCACCGTGCCCACCGCGGTGGCCGTCGTACCGCCGACCGCGCCCGCACGGCGGCAGGTGTCCGAGGGCGGGTTCGACTTCTTCGGGACGAAGAAGGACACGGGAGGGTCCGGCCTGGACGCCGTCCAGAACGAGGACCTCGCCGATGTCGTCGGCCAGGAGGCGCTCGCGCTGCACAAGGCCGAGGCCGAGGCGGGGTTCAAGCCCGCCGACGAGGACGCGCGCGGCATCGGTCAGGTCATCGACCTGACCGCACACGACGAGACGGAGCACATCGACGTCCAGGGCCTGCGCAGCGCGGCGTCCTGACGGTCCCGGACCACCGGCCACACCCGACGGGGCCCCGCGCACACACCGCGCGGGGCCCCGTCGGCGTTCTTCTCACGCCATCCAGCGGTCCGGGCGGGCGTCCCCGCGGCCCGTGCGGGACCTCTCCGCCTGGGCCCGCAACAGGTCCGCCGCCTCGTCGGCGTCCCGGAGGCGGGCCGTGACCGACTTGTTCGCGCCGGTGTCCACATGCACGTCGGCGACGCCCCGGGCCCGCTGCCAGGGGCCCTGGACCAGCCGTACGCTCTGCACCTTGGCGTGCGGCACCAGGGACAGGCTGCGCCGCAGCAGCCCGTGGCGGGCCGCGAACACCGCGTCGGTGACGGCCAGCCCGTAGCCGCGCCACCACACCGGCACGCACCACCGCGCGCGTCGCGGCGGGCGGCCGATCGCCTCGCGCGGCGGCACACTCACCCCGGGCAGCACCCGCGCGACGACCGACTCGGCGATCTCGCGCGGAGCGACCGGCAGCAGCAGGGAGTTGGACGACCCCGCCACGTCGAGCTCCACGCGTACCCAGCCGCGCCGCCGCCACAGCAGCGGCTCGACGAGCCGCACGGTCTGCACGCGCCCCGGTGGGACCGTCTCGTGCGCCCGGTCCAGCAGCCCGTGGTCGATGCGCAGTCCGTCCGGCGACTCGCCGAGGGTCCAGTCGTACTCGGCGACGAACCGGCCCACACTGCTCGCGCCCGCCGCGCCGAGCAGCGGCACGGCCGCGGCGAGCACGGTCCACAGGCTGTGGGTGGCCATCCACAGCAGCGGCACCACCACGGCGGCGACGAGGAGCCAGCCCCAGGTCGCGCCGGTGAGCACGAGGGAGACGGCGAGGACGCCCGGCGGCACCCGCAGCATCTCCCGGGACGGCGCCTCGCCGACCTCGTGCGCGGTCTCCGGTGCGAAACCCGCCGCCCGCGCGAGGAGCTCCGCGCGCAGCGCCCGCGCCTCGTCGGCGCCCAGGAAGGCGAGCTCGTCCTTCTTGTCGGTCCCTATGACGTCGAGTTTGAGTTTCGCCACGCCCGCGACCCGCGCGAGCAGCGGCTGGGTGACGTCGATGGCCTGGATCCGCTCCAGCCGGATGTGCGCGGTGCGCCGGAACAGCAGTCCGGTACGAATGCGCAGTTCGCTCTCGGTCACCGCGAAGTGGGTGTACCACCAGGTCAGGAATCCGTAGAGGGCGGCGGCCGGGATGAGCACGGCCAGGGCGAGCAGCAGGGTGGTCGTCGTCAGCCGGGCGAGCTGGCGCTGCGCCTGGTCGGGGTCGTGCAGCGCCCACCCGATCAGCACCGCGACGGGCGCCCACGCCCGTCTGAGCGGCGTGACGGGGTGCAGCCGCCGCTCGGTGACGGGCGGCCGCCCGCAGACGCCCTCGTGGACGTCCGGGGACGTCACAGCCCCGCCGATCGGGCCTCGCCGAGCTCCGTGAGCCGGTCGCGCAGCCGTTCCGCCTCGGCCGGCTCGAGGCCGGGGATGGTGGCGTCGGTCGCCGCGGCCGCCGTGTGCAGCTGCACACTGGCCAGCCCGAAGTGCCGTTCGACGGGCCCCGAGGTGACCTCGACCAGCTGCATCCGCCCGTACGGCACCACCGTCTCCTTGCGCCACAGCACGCCCCGGCTGATCAGCAGGTCGTCGGCGCGCTCCGCGTACCGCCAGGACCGCCAGTTCCGCTCCAGCAGCACCCAGCCCCAGATCAGCAGGGCCAGCGGCAGCACCGCGAAGGCGGCCCAGACGGGCCCGGCCAGCAGCCCCGGCACCAGCCCGGTGGCCAGGGTCAGCAGCCCCAGCCACACCGCCAGCATCAGCCGCCGCACCTTCAGCAGCCCCGGCGGCAGCGCGATCCACACCGGCTCGTCCCCCGGGACCACCGGCCCCCGCGTCTGCGCGCCACCGGACGCCTCCGCGTGCCCGCCCGTTCCCGCTGTCCCCGTGTCGTGCGGGCTCCCCGTCTCCATGAGGCCAGCGTACGTAGGAGAGACTGTGTTCATGACTCCTACGACGGAGACCATGGTCGGTATCGGCGGCGCGGCGGAGAGCACCGACATGGTGCTCAACATCGGGCCCCAGCACCCGTCCACGCACGGCGTGCTGCGGCTGAAGCTCCTCCTGGACGGTGAGCGCATCACCCGCGCGGAGCCCGTGATCGGCTATATGCACCGGGGCGCGGAGAAACTGTTCGAGGCCCGCGACTACCGCCAGATCATCATGCTGGCCAACCGCCACGACTGGCTGTCGGCCTTCTCCAACGAGCTGGGCGTGGTCCTCGCCGTGGAGCGGATGCTCGGCATGGAGGTCCCCGAGCGCGCGGTGTGGCTGCGCACGCTCCTCGCGGAGCTGAACCGGGTGCTCAACCACCTGATGTTCCTCGGCTCCTATCCGCTGGAACTCGGCGGCATCACCCCGATCTTCTACGCCTTCCGGGAGCGCGAGGAACTCCAGCACGTCATGGAGGAGGTCTCCGGCGGGCGCATGCACTACATGTTCAACCGCGTGGGCGGCCTCAAGGAGGACCTGCCGGCGGGATGGACCACACGCGCGCGCGGCGCCGTCGCCGATGTGCGCTCCCGCATGGACCGCTTCGACGACCTGGTGCTCGGCAACGAGATCTTCCGGGGCCGCACGCGCGGCGTCGGCGTGCTGTCCCCCGAGGCCGTGCACGGGTACGGCGTGAGCGGGCCGATCGCGCGCGGCTCGGGCGTCGACTTCGACCTGCGCCGCGACGAGCCGTACCTCGCCTACGGCGAACTGGGCGACGTCCTGAAGGTGGTGACCCGCGAGGAGGGCGACTGTCTCGCCCGCTTCGAGTGCCTCCTGGAGCAGACCCACAACGCCCTCGACCTCGCCGAGGCCTGCCTCGACCGGCTCGCCGAGCTGCCCCCGGGCCCGGTCAACCAGCGGCTCCCCAAGGTCCTCAAGGCGCCCGAGGGGCACACGTACGCCTGGACCGAGAACCCGCTCGGCATCAACGGCTACTACCTGGTCAGCAAGGGCGAGAAGACCCCGTACCGGCTGAAGCTGCGCTCGGCGTCCTACAACAACATCCAGGCGCTCACCGAGCTGCTGCCGGGGACGCTGGTCGCGGACATGGTGGCGATCCTGGGGTCGATGTTCTTCGTGGTGGGCGACATCGACAAGTGACCCCGGCCGGGGTCAACCGCCGAGCACGTCGGCGATTCCCACCGGCTGCACCAGCCACCCGAAGTCGCCGAGCCCGCCCGGCGCGGTGAGTTCGGCGGCCTCTCCGGCGCTCGCGAGGGCGCGTACGTACCCGGCGGGGTCGGTGGACGCCAGCGCGAGCGGGGGGCGTGCGCCGCTGAGCCCCAGGGCGCGCAGGGCCTCGCGTTGCGGCAGCAGGCGTGCGCCGGGAAGCGCGCAGGCCGTGGCGCACGCGTCCAGGGCGACATGGGCCGTGAGGTCGCACGACCCGTCCGGCACGGGCGTCGTCTCCCGCCCCTCCCGGAACGCCGTGAGCGTCCCGAACGGCGGGCGCGCGCCGGCCGTGTGCGCGTAGTCCACGGCGACGGCGAGCCCCCGCGCGAGCGTTCCTGCCGCCGCCGCCCAGGCCCGGTCCCGGGGCAGCCCGATCTCCGCGCGCAGCCCCTCCCGCGCCCCCAGCGGCCACCACCGTGCCAGCCACTCGGCCTCCGCGCCCGAGACCGGCTCCCCGAGCCGTTCCGTCCCGTCCGCCCGCACCAGCACCAGCCGGGGTACGCCGGCGGAGTCCACCTCGACGACCTCGACGGGCACGTTGTCCAGCCACTCGTTGGCGAAGAGCAGCCCCGTGATCCGCTCCGGGGGTTCGGTGCGCCACTCGATCCGGTGATCGAGTCCGGCGGGACGCCCGGCGAGGTCGACGGCGCGGGCACGCGCGCGTGCCGCCACGTCGGCGGGCAGCGCGGCGAGCACGCCGGTGACCAGTTCGCCGCGTCCGGCCGCCATGTCCACGAAGTCGAGCACCGCGGGCCGCCCCAGCGCCTCGTCGACCCGGCACAGCAGCCGCGCCACGGCGGCGGCGAACAGCGGGGAGGCGTGCACCGACGTACGGAAGTGCCCGGCCGGACCCTCGGGCCTGCGGTAGAAGCCGTCCGGCCCGTACAGGGCGGCCTCGGCCGCCGCACGCCAGCCGCGCCAGTCGCCTTCCGCGGCCCCTGCCGTCACCGGTTCCACGCGCCCGCCGTCTCCGCTGTCACCCGCCCAGGTTAAGCGGGTGGGGAGGCCGGTCCTCCACCTTGCGGAGTACACGTACCGACCGGGGATCGGCCCTCCGGTTGACCCCTGCACGCATTTCCCTTCCCTACGCTGGGTTACGTGCAGCGCCTCTATGACTTCCTCCGCAGGCACCCGGCATGGGTCGACGGCTTCTGGGCCGCGGTCCTGTTCGGGATTTCGGTGATCGGCGGAGCGAACCTGGAGGAGGCCCAGGGGACGGAACTGCCGGCCCTCGTCGTGCCGGTCATGCTGCTGCTGTCCCTGGTCGCCGCGCTGCGCCGGCGGATGCCCGAGCGGATGCTGATCCTCGGCGTCGCGGTGGGCGCGGGCCAGCTGATCACGGACGTGGCGCCGCTGCCCGCCGACTTCGCCCTGCTGGTGATCGTCTACACGGTCGCGGCGGTCGGTGCCCGCTGGGCCTCCCGCCTCGCGCTGACCGCCGGTCTGTGCGCGGCCCCGCTGGCGCAGTTGCGCTGGCCCAACGACGACACGAGCGCGGCGGGCAACATCGCCATAATGATCTTCCAGGCCGTGCCGTTCGCCCTCGCCTGGGTGCTCGGCGACTCCATCCGCACCCGCCGCGCGTACTTCGCGCAGCTGGAGGAGCGCGCCGCCCGGCTGGAGAAGGAGCGCGAGGCACAGTCCAAGGTCGCGGTCGCCGCCGAACGCGCCCGGATAGCCCGCGAGCTGCACGACGTCGTCGCGCACAACGTGTCGGTGATGGTGGTGCAGGCCGACGGCGCCGCCTACGTCCTCGACGCCGCCCCCGACCAGGCGAAGAAGGCCCTGGAGACCATCTCCTCCACCGGCCGCCAGGCCCTCGCCGAGATGCGCCGCCTGCTCGGCGTGCTGCGCACCGGCGAGCACCAGGAGGCCGGGGAGTACGTGCCGCAGCCGGACGTGCAGCAGATCGAGGACCTCGTCGAGCAGTGCCGGCAGTCCGGACTGCCCGTGGACTTCAGGATCGAGGGCACCCCGCGTCCGCTGCCCAGCGGTGTCGAGCTCACCGCGTACCGCATCGTGCAGGAGGCGCTCACCAACACCCGCAAGCACGGCGGCTCCGACGTGGGTGCCAGTGTGCGCCTGGTGTACTTCGACGACGGGCTGGGCCTGCTCGTGGAGGACGACGGCAAGGGCGCGCCGCACGAGCTGTACGAGGAGGGCGGCTTCGACGGCCAGGGCCACGGCCTGATCGGCATGCGGGAGCGGGTCGGCATGGTCGGCGGCACGCTGGACGCGGGTCCGCGCCCCGGCGGAGGATTCCGCATCAGTGCCCTGCTGCCGCTCAAACAAGCGCATTAGACGTCTACGCGCGCCCTTTGTTGACACCTGTAACGACCTTTGAGACCACCTGCTGAACGGAAGAGGCCCCGATGACGATCCGCGTGATGCTCGTCGACGACCAGGTGCTGCTGCGCACCGGATTCCGGATGGTGCTCGCCGCCCAGCCGGACATGGACGTCGTGGCGGAGGCGGGCAACGGCGTCGAGGCCCTGGAGGCGCTGCGGTCCACCGCCGTCGACGTGGTGCTGATGGACGTCCGTATGCCCAAGCTCGACGGCGTGGAGGCGACCCGCAGGATCTGTGCGGACACCGACCCGCCGAAGGTGCTGATCCTCACCACCTTCGACCTCGACGAGTACGCCTTCTCCGGGCTGAAGGCGGGGGCGTCCGGCTTCATGCTCAAGGACGTGCCGCCGGGCGAACTGCTCGCCGCGATCCGCGCGGTGCACAGCGGCGACGCCGTGGTCGCCCCCTCCACCACCCGCCGGCTCCTGGACCGCTTCGCGCCGATGCTGCCCAGCGCGGGCAAGCAGCCCGCGCACAAGGAACTGGAACGGCTCACCGAGCGCGAGCGGGAGGTCATGGTGCTGGTCGCGCAGGGCCTGTCCAACGGCGAGATCGCGGCCCGGCTGGTGCTCTCCGAGGCGACCGTGAAGACCCACGTGGGCCGCATCCTGACCAAGCTGGGCCTGCGGGACCGGGTGCAGGTGGTCGTCCTCGCCTACGAGACGGGGCTGGTTCGGGCCGGCGGCCACGGCTGAGCGGATGCTCCGGCGCCGGTAGGGTCTGCGCATGCTCCTGTGGATCAACGGCCCCTTCGGGGGCGGCAAGACACAGACCGCACACGAGATACGCCGCCGCCTGCCGGGCAGCGTCATCTGCGACCCGGAGCACGCCGGGTTCGGCCTGCACCGCATGCTGCCGCCCGACCTGCGCGGGGACTTCCAGGACTTGGCGTCCTGGCGGCAGGGCGTCGTCGAGGTCCTCGACCTCGCCCTCACCCGGCGCGACGGCGTGGTGATCGTCCCCATGACCGTCACCGACTCCGGCCACTTCGCGCAGACCGTCGGCCGACTGCGCGAACTCGGCCACGACGTACGCCACTTCACCCTCCTCGCCGAACGCGCGACGGTGCTGCGGCGGCTGCGGGAACGCGAGGTCGGTCACCTTCTCGGGTCCGTCATGGGCAAGGCCGGTCCGCGCCGGGAGAACTGGGCGGTGAAGCAGCTCGACCACTGTCTGGAGCGGCTGGCCGAGCCCGAGTTCGCCGAGCACCTGTGGACCGACCACACGACGGTGCCGAAAACGGCGGACCGCATCGCCGTCCTGGCCGGGCTGACCCTGCGGCCCAACCACGAGGGACGGCTGCGGACCCGGCTGCGGCAGGCGGGCGTCGGCCTGCGGCACATCCGCTTCGACTGAGGCACGCGGGGTGCGCGCTCCCAGGGGACGCACGCGGTGGCCCGGGGGACGCACCTGGCGCGCGCCCTCGGCGGACGGACGCGGGTGCGCGCCTCAGCGCAGGATCCCCTCCAGGAAGTCGCTGCCGAGCCGGGCCACGACCGTCACGTCCAGCTGGTGCAGTACGTACCGCCCGCGGCGGCGCGTGGTGATCAGCCCGGCCTTCTTCAGCACGCTCAGGTGCCGGGATATCTCCGGCGCCGTCACGCCGTGCACCTGGGCCAGCTCGCTGGTGGTGTAGGCGCTGCGGGCGAGATGGCGGCACATGCGCATGCGGACCGGGTGGGACAGCGCGGTCATTCGCAGGGCCAGCTGCTCGACCGTCGGCGGGGCGGCCAGCTCGGGGGAGCCGACCGGGTAGTGCAGCACCGGCTGCCAGCCGTGCCGGTGCAGCACCATCAGGTGCGGCCAGCCGAGGCTCGTCGGGATCAACAGCAGTCCGCCGTCGCCCGTGGCGGTCCGGCCGTCGCCCAGCTTGTCGACGGTGATCCGGTCGCCGGTGCCGTCGAGTGTCACCGCGGGGGACACCGCGGCCAGCGCTTCGGGCAGGCCCTTGTGCCGGAGCAGGTCGGTCTTGAGTCGGGTGTCCGCGGCGAGCTGGTGCCGCAGCCGGGACCACGTCTCGGCGAAGAACGCCTCGTCGCAGTCCTGGAGGAACTGCCGCAGCCAGGCCCTGATCCGCGGCGGGTCGGCCAGCAGCCGCTCGGTGAACAGCACCTGCCGCGGCCCTCGCGCGGCGGCCAGCTCCAGCGAGCGGCGCCGCAGCCCCTCGTCGGTGAGCGGGCCGGGACCCGGCAGGCTGTAGGGGAGGGCGCAGGTGAACTCCAGGGCGGCGTCCACGAACTGCTCGTCCGACAGCTTGTCCAGCAGGTCCAGCTCCTCGGCGAGCGTGGCGCCCGGGAGCGTCCTGCGGCCCGGGATGCCGGCGCTCGGCAGGAACAGGTCCGAGAACGTCGTCCGCCACAGGAAGTCCGCCTCGCACATCCGGTCCGCCAGGTGCGGGTCCAGGCGCGCGGTCACGCCCGTCACCCAGCCCTGGAGCCCCGGGTGGTGCCCCGGCTCGGACAGCGCGTGCAGCGCCATGCCGAGCTCGGCCAGGGGTGAGGGCACGACGGCGGTCCTCTCCGGCCGCAGCCCCGCGATGTCGATGCTCACGCTCATGCCCACATGGTGCACCCCGCCACTGACACCGCGGCCCTCGATTGACGGCCGCGGTCAATCGGCGGGACTTCACGGCGGGGGCGGCGCAACCTGGGGCGGCATGAGCCTCACTCAGCAGTACCTCCTCGACACCTACCGGGCCCGGCAGCACGGCGAGCCGCCCCCGCCCGCGCCGGGCGTGAACGACTGGCAGGTCGTGCGCGAGCTCCGCGACCACGGGCGCCTGCGCGCCGTCCTGGCGGGCCGCCCCGCCCGTGGGCGCCTGCGGAACGCCCTGCGCCGGTGGCTGCGCGGACGCTCGCGGACCGCGTCCTGACCACGCGGCGCATGCGGCCGGCGGGCGCGGCCATCCCGCGCCCGGCCGCGCCGGCGGACGCTCCGCGGTGTCACCTGGCGGCGGCCTGCCCTGCCTGTGGCCGGTGGACGGTGCTGCCTCGCCGGGTCGGCTGACGATCCGCCCTGCCGGGTCGGTTGGCGACTCGTCCCGCCGGGTCGGTCGGCGACTCGCCCTGCCAGGTCGGTCGGCGACTCGCCCTGCCAGGTCGGTTGATGGCCTCGCTCCGTCGGCCGGGCGGCGGCTCCGTGCGGCGGCGGCTCCGCGTGGGCTGCCGCGCCGTCTCCCGGGTCAGCCGCTCCGCGGTCGCCGGGCGGCGGCCTGTGCTGCCGGGTCGGTTGGCGACTCGCCCTGCCGGGTCGGTTGGCGACTCGTCCCGCCGGGTCGGTGGATGGCCTCGCCCCGTCGGCCGGGCGGCGGCTCCGTGCGGCGGCGGCTCCGCGTGGGCTACCGCGCCGTCTCCCGGGTCAGCCGCTCCGCGAACTGCGCTGCGGCCTTCCGTACGTCCTCGGCCGTCCACTCGAGGGCCTCGGCCCGTACGTACACCTCCGTGCAGGCGAGCCCCGGGCCCTTCTGGTGCCAGTGGTTGGCGAAGAGCACGGTCCCCGTCTCCTCGGCCGACCTGATGGCCGCCTCCACGACGACCTCGGCGTCGTACGGCAGCCAGACCTGGAAGTCGTGGGTGTGCGGCACCCCGGGGTGGACGCGGGACCAGGGCAGCCCGGCTGCCGCCAGACCCTCGCGCAGGGCGGTGGCCACCACGCGCGCGTGGGTCACGTACTCCGGCAGCCGGGGCAGTTCCCGGTCCAGGCCGACGAGGGCCGACAGGGCGGTGGGGAACTGCTGGAAGACGTTGCCGCCGTACCGGTGCCGCCAGGCCCTCGCCTCCTCCACCAGCGTCGCCGGACCGGCGAGCGCAGCGCCGCCATAGGCGTTGAGGGACTTGTAGAACGAGACGTAGACGCTGTCCGCGAGGCCCGCGATCTCGTCCAGCGGCCGGCCGAAGTGCTCGGTGCACTCCCACAGCCGGGCCCCGTCGAAGTGCACGACCGCGTCGCGTTCCCGCGCGGCCTCCACCACCTCGGTCAGCTCCTCCCACGTGGGCAGCACGAAACCGGCGTCCCTGAGCGGCAGCTCCAGCATCAGCGTCCCGAAAGGCTCCTCGAAGTCGCGCACCTCGGCGGCGGTGGGCAGCCGGGGTTCGCTCGTGATCCGTACCGGCCGCAACCCGCTGACCTGGCTGAACGCGTTCCGCTCATGCACTTCGGGGTGACTCAGCGCGTGCAGGGCGACGGCCGGGTCGCCGGTGCGGCCCGCCCAGCACCGCAGGGCCACCTGCTGGGCCATCGTGCCGGTCGGGAAGAACGCGGCGGCCTCGGTGCCGAGCAGACCGGCGACGCGCTGCTCCAGGGCCTCCACGACACCGTCGCCGTAGATGTCGGACATCTCGTCGAGGTCGTACACGCCGCCCGCCGCCTCCAGCAGGGCCAGCCGCTCCTTGAGCGGGGCGACGAAGCCCAGGCGCGCGAGCACGCGCGGGGCACGGCGCCAGGCGGCGATCCGCCGTTCGCGCGGCGTGGGGCCCCGCCCGTCGCCCGCCCCGGGCCCGGTCCGCCCGTCGCGCCCCGCCGTGTCCTTCGTGCCGTCCGACGTATCACTCATGCCCGCGATCATCCCCCGCGCCCGTGCGCGCGGGCACCCTCATTTCCGCACGCGTGTGTGCCACGCGACCGCACGGAAACCCACAGCCTGTGGACAACCGACCGCCCCCGGAACCAATCGCGTTAACATGACGAGAAATCGTCCGGTACCCCGAGCGGACTGGAACGGGAAGGCCCCCGTCGCGTGAACACAACCCCACAGCCAGATCCCAGGGACCGCCCCGCGCGGCTCACCGTCGGCGTCGTCGGCGCCGGACGCGTGGGCCCCGCCCTGGCCGCGTCCCTCCAGCTCGCCGGGCACCGTCCGGTGGCCGTCTCCGCCGTCTCCGACACCTCCCGCAGGCGCGCCGAGCAGATGCTCCCGGACGTGCCGGTGCTGCCGCCCGCCGACGTGCTCCAGCGGTCCGAGCTGGTGCTGCTGACGGTCCCGGACGACGCGCTGCCCGAACTGGTGGCCGGGCTCGCCGACACCGGCGCGGTGCGGCCGGGCCAACTGCTCGTGCACACCTCCGGGCGGTACGGCGCGAAGGTGCTCGACCCCGCCCTGCGGGCCGGCGCGCTCCCGCTGGCCCTGCACCCTGCGATGACGTTCACCGGCACCCCCGTCGACGTGCAGCGCCTCGCCGGGTGCTCCTTCGGCGTCACCGCCCCCGACGAGCTGCGGCTGGCCGCCGAGGCCCTCGTCATCGAGATGGGCGGCGAGCCGGAGTGGATCGCCGAGGAGAACCGTCCGCTGTACCACGCGGCCCTCGCCCTCGGCGCCAACCACCTGGTCACCCTGGTCGCCCAGTCCATGGAACTCCTGCGCACCGCCGGCGTCGAGGCGCCCGACCGGATGCTCGGGCCGCTGCTCGGCGCCGCCCTGGACAACGCCCTGCGCTCCGGCGACGCCGCCCTCACCGGCCCGGTCGCGCGCGGCGACGCGGGCACGGTCGCCGCACACGTCAGCGAGTTGCGCCGGCACGCCCCGCAAACCGTCGCCGGCTACCTCGCGATGGCCCGCGCGACCGCCGACCGCGCCCTGGCCCACGGCCTGCTGAAGCCGGAACTCGCCGAGGACCTCCTGGGAGTGCTCGCCGACGGAGCCGACGGAGCCGACGGAGCCGGAAGCGCCCCGGGGGAGAACCGATGAGCGGCACCCACCGACCCCCCGCACACCCCCGCCGTACGAAGCGTGCGTCCCGGAACGGAGCCGCCCGATGACCGCCACCCTGCTGCGCACCGCCGCCGAACTGCACGCACGCGCGCGCACGGGCCGCCGCACCGTCGTGATGACCATGGGCGCCCTGCACGAGGGCCACGCCACGCTGATCCGTACGGCGCGCGCGGTCGCGGGCCCCGACGGCGAGGTCGTGGTCACCGTCTTCGTCAACCCGCTGCAGTTCGGCGCGGGCGAGGACCTGGACCGCTACCCGCGCACCCTGGACGCCGACCTCGAACTCGCCGGGCTGGCGGGCGCCGACACCGTCTTCGCCCCCTCCGTGGACGAGGTCTACCCGGGCGGCGAACCCCAGGTCCGCATCAGCGCCGGGCCCATGGGCGAACGCCTGGAGGGCGCCGCGCGGCCCGGCCACTTCGACGGCATGCTCACGGTCGTCGCCAAGCTGCTGCACCTCACCCGCCCCGACGTCGCCTTCTACGGCCAGAAGGACGCCCAGCAGCTCGCCCTGATCCGCCGCATGGCGCGGGATCTGAACTTCGGCGTCGAGATCGTCGGCGTCCCCACCGTCCGCGAGGAGGACGGGCTCGCCCTGTCCAGCCGCAACCGCTACCTCTCGCCCGGTGAGCGGCGCACCGCCCTCGCCCTGTCCCAGGCCCTGTTCGCGGGCCGCGACCGGCACGCGGCCCAGCAGGCGCTGCGCGCGCGTGCCCAGGAGATCCCCGCCACGCGCGCGCGTGCCGAGGCCCTCAGCGCCATAGGGGAGTCCCGCGCGGCGGCCGACGCGCACGCCGTCGCCACGACCGCCGGCGGCCCGGCCGCCATCCGGGCCGCCGCCCGCCTGGTCCTCGACGAGGCCGCCCGCCTCGACCCGCCGCTCATCCTGGACTACCTGGCGCTGGTCGACCCGGACGACTTCACCGAGATCGGCGACGACTTCACCGGCGAGGCCGTCCTCGCCGTGGCCGCCCGGGTGGGCACCACCCGCCTGATCGACAACATCCCGCTGACCTTCGGAACCTTCGGAGCCGCCGCGTGACCAGCACAGGCATACGACTGCACGCGCCCGCGCCCGGGTGGTCCATCGCCGCGGACGTCGTGGTCGTCGGCTCCGGCGTCGCCGGCCTCACCGCCGCCCTGCGCTGCGAGGCCGCCGGCCTGACGACGGTCGTCGTCACCAAGGCCCGCCTCGACGACGGCTCCACCCGCTGGGCCCAGGGCGGCATCGCCGCGGCCCTCGGCGAGGGCGACACCCCCGAGCAGCACCTGGACGACACCCTGGTCGCCGGCGCGGGCCTGTGCGACGAGGACGCGGTCCGCCTCCTCGTCACCGAGGGCCCCGACGCCGTACGCCGCCTCATCGAGACCGGCGCGCACTTCGACGAGTCGACCGACGGCGGCCTGGAACTCACCCGCGAGGGCGGCCACCACCGCCGCCGCATCGCCCACGCGGGCGGCGACGCCACCGGCGCGGAGATCTCCCGCGCCCTGGTCGAGGCGGTCCGCGCGCGGGGACTGCGCACCATCGAGAACGCCCTCGTCCTGGACCTCCTCACCGACGCCGACGGCCGCACCGCCGGTGTCACCCTGCACGTCATGGGCGAGGGCCAGCACGACGGCGTGGGAGCGGTCCACGCGCCCGCCGTGGTCCTGGCGACCGGCGGCATGGGCCAGGTCTACTCGGCGACCACGAACCCCTCCGTCTCCACGGGCGACGGTGTGGCCCTCGCCCTGCGCGCGGGCGCCGAGGTGAGCGACCTCGAATTCGTCCAGTTCCACCCCACGGTCCTCTTCCTGGGCCCGGACGCGGAGGGCCAGCAGCCCCTGGTCTCCGAAGCGGTCCGCGGCGAGGGCGCCCACCTGGTGGACGCCGACGGCGTGCGCTTCATGGCGGGGCAGCACGAGCTCGCCGAGCTCGCCCCCCGGGACATCGTCGCCAAGGGCATCATGCGCCGCATGCGGGAGCGGGACGCCGAGCACATGTACCTCGACGCCCGGCACTTCGGCGCCGAGATGTGGGAGCACCGCTTCCCCACGATCCTCGCCGCCTGCCGCGCCCACGGCATCGACCCGGTCACCGAGCCCGTCCCGGTCGCCCCGGCCGCCCACTACGCCTCCGGCGGCGTCCGCACCGACTCCCACGGCCGCACCACCGTGCCCGGCCTGTACGCGTGCGGTGAGGTCGCCTGCACCGGCGTGCACGGCGCCAACCGCCTGGCCTCCAACTCCCTCCTCGAAGGCCTGGTCTACGCCGAGCGCATCGCCGCCGACATCGCGCTGAGCGAAAACACCCGCCACGCGCCCGTGCCCCAGCCCCTCCCGCAGTCCGACCGCCCCGCGCACCCCCTCCTCCCCCCGGAGGCCCGCTTCACCATCCAGCGGATCATGACCCGGGGCGCGGGGGTGCTGCGCTCCGAGGCCTCCCTCGCCCAGGCGGCCGACCGGCTCCACCAGCTCCACACCGACGCCCGCGACGCCCTGGACGAGAACGGCAAGACCGCCGAGCCCGGCGTCGACACCTGGGAGGCCACCAACCTCATGTGCGTGGCCAGGGTCCTGGTCGCCGCCGCGCGGCGGCGCGAGGAGACCCGCGGCTGCCACTGGCGCGAGGACCGTCCCGAGCGCGACGACACCGCGTGGCGCCGCCACATCGTCGTACGGCTGAATCCGGACCGCACGCTGGCGGCGCACACCACCGACACCACAGACTTCCCCCCGACCCTCCCCCAGGCCCAGGAGCAGTGACAGCAGTGACCACCCCCGACCTTCCCCTCGTCCCCTCCGGTGGCTGCGGCGACGGCTGCGCCTGCGGAGCGGACACCGACGAGGCATACCTGGAGTGCGGCCTCGACCCCGCACTCGCGCAGCTCCTGGCCGACGCGGGCCTCGACCCCGTGGAGGTCGAGGACATCGCCAACGTCGCCCTCCAGGAGGACCTGGCCCACGGCGTGGACGTGACGACGGTCGCGACCATCCCGGAGGACGCCGTGGCGACCGCCGACTTCACCGCGCGGGAGGCGGGCACCGTGGCGGGCCTCAGGATCGCCGAGGCGGTCATGTCGGTCGTCTGCACGGACGAGCTCGAGGTCGAACGCCACGCGGAGGACGGCGACCGCGTCGAAGCCGGCCAGACACTGCTGTCCATCACGACCCGTACCCGCGACATCCTCACCGCGGAACGCAGCGCCCTGAACCTCCTGTGCCGCCTGTCGGGCATCGCGACCGCCACGCGCGCGTGGGCGGACGTCCTGGAGGGCACCAAGGCCAGGGTCCGCGACACCCGCAAGACCACCCCCGGCCTGCGCAGCCTCGAGAAGTTCGCCGTGCGCTGCGGCGGCGGCGTCAACCACCGCATGTCCCTGTCGGACGCCGCCCTGGTCAAGGACAACCACGTGGTCGCCGCCGGCGGGGTGTCCCAAGCATTCCGGGCGGTACGCGAACGCTTCCCCGACGTCCCGATCGAGGTCGAGGTCGACACGCTGCACCAGCTCCGCGAGGTCCTGGACGCCGGCGCGGACCTGATCCTGCTGGACAACTTCACGCCGGGCGAGTGCGAGGAGGCGGTGGCCCTCGTCGACGGCCGCGCCGCCCTGGAGGCCTCCGGCCGCCTCACGCTCACCAACGCCAAGGCGTACGCCGACACGGGCGTCGACTACCTGGCCGTCGGGGCCCTCACCCACTCCTCGCCGATCCTCGACATCGGCCTCGACCTGCGAGCGGCGGAGTAGGACCGGCCATGCTGCTGACGATCGACGTAGGCAACACACACACCGTCCTGGGCCTCTTCGACGGCGAGGACATCGTCGAACACTGGCGCATCTCCACGGACGCGCGCCGCACGGCCGACGAGCTCGCGGTCCTCCTCCAGGGCCTCATGGGCATGCACCCGCTCCTCGGCGACGAGCTGGGCGACGGCATCGACGGCATCGCGATCTGCGCGACCGTCCCCTCGGTCCTGCACGAACTGCGCGAGGTCACCCGCCGCTACTACGGCGACGTCCCCGCGGTCCTCGTCGAACCGGGCGTCAAGACGGGCGTCCCGATCCTCACCGACAACCCCAAGGAGGTCGGCGCGGACCGCATCATCAACGCGGTCGCCGCGGTCGACCTCTACGGCGGTCCGGCCATCGTCGTCGACTTCGGCACGGCGACGACGTTCGACGCGGTCAGCGCGCGCGGGGAGTACGTCGGTGGCGTCATCGCGCCCGGCATCGAGATCTCCGTCGAGGCACTCGGCGTCCGCGGCGCACAACTGCGCAAGATCGAGGTGGCGCGTCCCCGCAGCGTGATCGGCAAGAACACGGTCGAGGCGATGCAGTCCGGCATCATCTACGGTTTCGCCGGCCAGGTCGACGGCGTCGTCAACCGCATGGCCCGCGAGCTCGCGGACGATCCCGACGACGTGACGGTCATCGCCACGGGTGGGCTGGCGCCCATGGTGCTGGGGGAGAGCTCGGTCATCGACGAGCACGAGCCGTGGCTGACGCTCATCGGACTGCGCCTGGTGTACGAGCGGAACGTGTCGCGGACGTAGACCGCCCGGCGGCGTCGGGATGGGCCGGGGGTGCTCGCGCAGCCCGGCGTGTGCGGGGTGCCGCCGCGCCCACCTCCCCCCCTCTCGGCTTCGCTCGGGCGGGGGGACCCCCATCGCCCCAGCGGCACGACTGCCCGCGGTTGTCGGCAGTGGCTGCCCGCGGTTGGCGCCACGCATGCCCGCGGTTGGCGGCAGTGACAGCCCGCGGTGGGCGGCCGTAGCTGTCCGCGATGGGCGGCGATGGCCGCGTACGGCGCGAAGGGGACGGGGCGGGGGTGTTCGCCCGCAGTGGCCGGCGCGTCCGCACCCCCGCTTCTCAAGTGACCGATTCCGCGCCGGTCCGAGGACGGACACCCCCGACCCGGCCCCGACCCACCCACCACCCACAGGCGCTACACACGCCCCCACCGAACGGAACGCTGCGCCGCAGGCAGACAACCCGCACCCCCACCAAGCCGCCGAACGACGCCGCGCCGCACCCGCACCCCCACCAAGCCGCCGAACGACGCCGCGCCGCACCCGCACCCCCACCAAGCCGCCGAACGACGCCGCGCCGCAAGCGTTCCCCCCACCCGAGTGGCACCCCACGCCACACCCGCCGCCCATACGCGATGTTTGTCTGATTAGCGCGTATCGTCGCAGTATGCCCACGCCCTACGGATCCCGCGGCGGCATGGCGTTCGGCGCCGAGGAGCTGAGCGTGCTCCGCCGCGCTCTCGCCCTCGCCCTGCACCCCACCCCCGCTTCGGCCGACGACATCCAGGACTGCGTCCGCCTCGCCGACTCCCTCGACGAGGCCACGCGGGAAAGTGCCCGGCTGCGCGCCTTCCTCGTGGCCGACCTCGGCCGCTACCGCGCAGCCCTCCCCGGCACCGCCGCCGGCTATCTCACGCTCCTGGAGGAGGCGCTGGGCGCCGGATACCGCCCCCACCCCGACGATCTGGCCGCCCTCCGGGCCCTGCGCGGCAACCCCATCGCCGCCGCCCTCCTGCACGACTGCCGGCGCAGCCACCTCCAGGCCCTCCCCGGAGGGCGCGGAGCCGCTCGCGGGGAGCAGGAGGAGAAGAAGCCCGCCCAGAGGCCACCCGCCACCCCCCAGCCCCACCCCGCCCCGAATCCCGCCCCGAACCCCACCCCGAACCCCACCCCGGCCCCCGCTCCCGCCCCCGGCACCCCCAAGCCCACCCGCCCCATCCCCACACCGGGCGAGGTCTTCCCCCGCCGCAAGCCCACCCCGCGCCCACCGAACCAACACCTGGCCGCGGGCTGACGGCTCCCCCTGGCTACCCTGGATCCATGGACTACGTCTCCGCGCTCCTCCCCCCGGCCGTCATGGCCGTCCTCTTCATCGGCGTGATCCGGGTGATCGTGAAGACCCAGGGCGGCGCCAACAAGACCAAGGAGGACGCCGCCGTCGACGCGGCCCTCGCGCGGGTGGAGGGTGCCCAGCCGCCCACCAAGGCCGACGCCTGACCCCTTCGACAGGCCGCACCAGGGCGTACGACGCGACGTCGTGCGCCCTTTTTTGCCTGTTTGTCAGTCTTGATGCTCGTCCGGCACGCCATTGGCGGGGTTTCCTACTATTATTCTGAGTTGTGCCTCGCCCCTTGGGAGAACTCGAAGACGCGGTCATGACGCGGGTGTGGAAGTGGAACCGCCCGGTGACCGTTCGGGAAGTCCTGGAAGATCTTCAGAAGGAACGGTCCATCGCGTACACCACGGTGATGACCGTTTTGGACAATCTTCATCAGAAGGGCTGGGTGCGCCGAGAGGCGGAAGGCCGGGCCTATCGATATGAGGCGGTCTCCACTCGCGCCGCCTACGCCGCCGCCCTGATGAACGAAGCGTGGTCGCGAAGCGACAACGCCGCCGCCGCGCTCGTCGCCTTCTTCGGCATGATGAGCGAGGAACAGCGCCGGTCCCTCACCGACGCCGTCCGCATCGTCCAGCTCCCGGAAACCCCCGACGAGAACCCCGGCTCCGCAGAGGACCGGAGCGGACGATAGCGTCCGCTCATGTCAGCAGACAGCCCCGAAGTCACCGCAAAAGCCATCACGGTCCGACGGGCCCGCACCAGCGATGTCCCGGCCGTACGCCGCCTCCTTGACGCCTACGTGCGTGGGGGCATCCTGCTCGACAAAGCGACGGTGACGCTTTACGAGGACATCCAGGAGTTCTGGATCGCGGAACGGGACGACAACGCAGAGGTGGTCGGCTGCGGTGCCCTGCACGTGATGTGGGAAGACCTGGCGGAAGTCCGCACTCTCGCCGTGAAGCCCGGCCTGAAGGGTGCCGGCGTCGGACACCGGTTGCTGGAGAAGTTGCTGGAGACCGCCCGCTGGCTCGGTGTTCGCCGCGTTTTCTGTCTGACCTTCGAAGTGGACTTCTTCGGCAAGCACGGCTTCGTGGAGATCGGTGAGACCCCCGTCGACACCGATGTGTACGCGGAGCTGCTGCGTTCCTATGACGAGGGCGTCGCGGAGTTCCTCGGTCTCGAACGAGTGAAACCGAACACCTTGGGCAACAGCCGGATGCTTCTGCATCTGTGATCGTCGGGCGATTCCGGCCCGCACCCCTTGACCCTTGCCTTGCCGCTTGCCCCCGGTGCCCTATGTCCGAAACGCGTATGTTTCCCTGCTGGGTCCGAGCAGCGGGTCTCCGCCAGGGGTTTGTGTTTTTACGGCAAAAGCGGTTTGCTTTCCGACGTAGTGCAGTACTGCATATAACAAGGGACGGCGATACGGCAGACGCCGGCACACCCCGGCCCTCAAGTTATCGATGAAAGGAAATCCGGTGGCACAGAAGGTTCAGGTCCTTCTTGTCGACGACCTCGACGGCGGCGAGGCGGACGAGACCGTGACGTTCGCGTTGGACGGCAAGACGTACGAGATCGATCTCACCACCGCCAATGCGGACAAGCTCCGCGGCCTTCTCGAGCCTTACGTGAAGGGCGGTCGTCGTACCGGAGGCCGTGCTTCGGGCGGGCGCGGAAAGGCGCGTGCTTCCGCCGGTGGCAGCCAGGACACCGCGGCCATCCGCGCCTGGGCGAAGGAGAACGGTTACGAGGTCAACGACCGCGGCCGTGTTCCCGCGTCCATCCGCGAGGCCTACGAGAAGGCCAACGGCTGACCGCCGGCTCGTGTGGCGGCGCACCCGCGCCGCAACCGAACGCGGTGGACCTGCGTGGCCACCGTGCTCACCAGCCGCACGAGATCCGGGGGCCCTCCACCGTCTCCCCGCGCACACCTCGTTCCCATCGCCGACAGGGTCGGCAGCGAGGCCTCGACCTCGCGTCCCGGCTCGGGGGGCCGCAGCCAGACGGCGGCCCCCTGTGAACCGTCACGGCCCAGAGGGAGCGACCGCGTGCCGGAGCCGACGGAACGCGGATCACCCGCCTCGGAGCTCGGGGGGCAGGCCCCGGGCTCACCCACCCCGGAAGCGACCCACCGGGGAGCTTCCATGGAGCCCCCGGCGCCGATGGCCGCCAGGTCCAGTTCCAGCGCGCCCCACTCCAGCCAGTCCAGCAGCCCCGGCAGTTCCTCCGCGCTGCCCGCGGCCACCAGCAGGCGCATCCGGCCGCCCCGCACCGCCACCGGGAACCCCCACCCCGGGAGTCCCGGCCCCGGGCGCGGCCCCAGACGCTCCAGTGCCGCGCGTCCCGCCTCCGCGGGCACGTCCAGCACGTCGAAGCGCACCCCCACCGCCAGGCGCAGTGGATCCCCGGGCACCGTGGGCCACCCCAGAGCGTTCTCGTACCAGTGCCGGACCTCGTCGTCGCCCAGCGTGAGCGGGCGACGGGACAGCGGGACCGGCGGGACCCGGGCGGGGACGGTGCCAACCATGCCCCGCGCAACCGCCGGAAGGCCCCGCTGGTTACGCTGGGTGCCTCGATGGGTACGCAGAGTGTCGAACAAGGGGGCGCGCGGGAGTGCACGGAGGTGCAAGGTTGTTCGCCCGTAGCGGAGGGAACCCGTGCACTCGGCATGGACTGTCCGTAGCAGCGGGTAAGACATCCCTAGTGAGAGGGGGCGACACGCAGGACGGGACGTCTTCCGTTCGCCACGGGCGTACTGGCGAAGGGGGTAAGGGCCTGGCCTGCGGGAACATCGTCTCGCACCATCGGGTTGGAGCAGATGTCGGCGTGAGCGGGGTCAGGAGGCCATCGACGGTGTCGGCAGTTGGAATGAGCGGTCCCCGCTCGCGGGACTAAGCTGCGGAAGGACAGGGAGGGGAAGTTCCCCCCACTGCCTGACCGCTCTGAGGAGCGATTAACGATGTTCGAGAGGTTCACCGACCGCGCGCGGCGGGTTGTCGTCCTGGCTCAGGAAGAAGCCCGGATGCTCAACCACAACTACATCGGCACCGAGCACATCCTCCTGGGCCTGATCCACGAGGGTGAGGGTGTCGCCGCCAAGGCCCTTGAGAGCCTCGGGATTTCGCTCGAGGCGGTCCGCCAGCAGGTGGAGGAGATCATCGGGCAGGGCCAGCAGGCCCCGTCGGGTCACATCCCCTTCACCCCCCGTGCCAAGAAGGTCCTGGAGCTGTCGCTCCGCGAGGCGCTTCAGCTGGGCCACAACTACATCGGCACGGAGCACATCCTGCTCGGCCTGATCCGTGAGGGCGAGGGCGTCGCCGCCCAGGTCCTGGTCAAGCTGGGCGCAGATCTCAACCGGGTGCGGCAGCAGGTGATCCAGCTGCTCTCCGGTTACCAGGGCAAGGAGACCGCCACGGCCGGCGGTCCTGCCGAGGGCACCCCCTCCACGTCCCTGGTCCTCGACCAGTTCGGCCGGAATCTCACCCAGGCCGCTCGTGAGTCCAAGCTCGACCCGGTGATCGGGCGCGAGAAGGAGATCGAGCGGGTCATGCAGGTGCTGTCCCGCCGTACCAAGAACAACCCGGTGCTGATCGGTGAGCCCGGCGTCGGCAAGACCGCCGTCGTCGAGGGCCTCGCCCAGGCCATCGTCAAGGGCGAGGTGCCCGAGACCCTCAAGGACAAGCACCTCTACACCCTGGACCTCGGTGCCCTGGTCGCCGGCTCCCGCTACCGCGGTGACTTCGAGGAGCGCCTGAAGAAGGTGCTCAAGGAGATCCGCACCCGCGGCGACATCATCCTGTTCATCGACGAGCTGCACACGCTGGTCGGTGCGGGTGCCGCCGAGGGCGCCATCGACGCGGCCTCCATCCTGAAGCCGATGCTGGCCCGTGGTGAGCTGCAGACCATCGGTGCCACCACGCTGGACGAGTACCGCAAGCACCTGGAGAAGGACGCGGCCCTGGAGCGCCGCTTCCAGCCCATCCAGGTCGCCGAGCCCTCGCTCCCGCACACCATCGAGATCCTCAAGGGCCTGCGCGACCGTTACGAGGCGCACCACCGCGTCTCCATCACGGACGAGGCGCTGGTCCAGGCCGCCACCCTGGCCGACCGCTACATCTCGGACCGCTTCCTGCCGGACAAGGCGATCGACCTGATCGACGAGGCCGGTTCCCGGATGCGGATCCGCCGGATGACCGCTCCGCCGGACCTGCGCGAGTTCGACGAGAAGATCGCCGGTGTCCGCCGGGACAAGGAGTCCGCGATCGACTCGCAGGACTTCGAGAAGGCCGCCTCCCTGCGCGACAAGGAGAAGCAGCTCCTGGCCGCCAAGGCCAAGCGGGAGAAGGAGTGGAAGGCCGGCGACATGGACGTCGTCGCCGAGGTCGACGGCGAGCTGATCGCCGAGGTCCTCGCCACGGCCACCGGCATCCCGGTCTTCAAGCTCACGGAAGAGGAGTCCAGCCGTCTGCTCCGCATGGAGGACGAGCTGCACAAGCGGGTCATCGGCCAGAACGACGCCGTCAAGGCGCTGTCCAAGGCGATCCGCCGTACTCGTGCGGGTCTGAAGGACCCGAAGCGTCCGGGTGGTTCGTTCATCTTCGCCGGTCCGTCCGGTGTCGGTAAGACCGAGCTGTCCAGGGCCCTGGCCGAGTTCCTCTTCGGTGACGAGGACGCGCTGATCTCCCTCGACATGTCGGAGTTCAGCGAGAAGCACACGGTGTCGCGTCTCTTCGGTTCGCCCCCCGGTTACGTGGGCTACGAGGAGGGCGGTCAGCTGACGGAGAAGGTGCGCCGCAAGCCGTTCTCGGTCGTCCTCTTCGACGAGGTCGAGAAGGCCCACCCGGACATCTTCAACTCGCTGCTGCAGATCCTGGAGGACGGTCGCCTGACCGACTCCCAGGGCCGGGTCGTGGACTTCAAGAACACGGTCATCATCATGACGACCAACCTCGGCACCCGGGACATCTCCAAGGGCTTCAACCTGGGCTTCGCCGCCCAGGGCGACACGAAGACCAACTACGAGCGCATGAAGAACAAGGTCTCGGACGAGCTCAAGCAGCACTTCCGGCCCGAGTTCCTCAACCGCGTCGACGACGTGGTGGTCTTCCCGCAGCTCACGCAGGCCGACATCCTGAAGATCGTCGACCTGATGATCGACAAGGTGGACGAGCGCCTCAAGGACCGGGACATGGGCATCGAGCTCTCCTCGTCCGCCAAGGAGCTGCTGTCCAAGAGGGGCTACGACCCCGTCCTGGGCGCCCGGCCGCTGCGCCGGACCATCCAGCGGGAGATCGAGGACTCGCTGTCGGAGAAGATCCTCTTCGGCGAGCTGCGTCCGGGTCACATCGTGGTCGTGGACACCGAGGGCGAGGGCGAGTCCCAGACCTTCACCTTCCGCGGTGAGGAGAAGTCGGCCCTGCCCGACGTCCCGCCGATCGAGCAGGCGGCCGGTGGCCCCGGCCCGAACCTGAGCAAGGACGCGTAGCCGCCGCGTCCGGTTCGAACGGAAAAAGGGTCTGCCCCGGGACACACGTCCCGGGGCAGACCCTTTTTCCGTCGGTCCGGTTTTCGCCGGTCCGGTCCGGCCGGTTCAGGACAGCCGGCCGTCGTAGTCCGGCAGCTTGTACGTCTTCTCGGCGTGGCCGCCCAACAGGTCGGTCGCGCTGTTACCGATGTTGGCGATGATCGTGTAGCCCTTGGACTCGATGTCGACGCGCTGCGCGGTCTTGTACTCGGCCACGTTCCGGAAGAGGTCGAAGAAGCCGCGCACGTACAGGCCGGCGGACTCGTACCCCGCCTGGTCGAGGTTGTACGCGGTGGGCGCGTGGATGATGCCCGGGCGGGCGGTCACGAAGAAGACGGCGACACCGCGCTCCTGGGCGTATGCGGCGGCCTCCAGGACCGGCTTGTTCGCGGGCTGCGGGTAGCTGAAGCCGAAGTCGGTCTCCAGCGCGGTGTTGTCGATGTCGAGGACGATCGCGGGCTTCTCGCCCGGCCGGGTGTCCGCGATCCGCTGCTTCAGGTACGGCAGGGCCTGGTCCATGACCGCCTGGCAGTCCCGCTGCCAGGTGTCGTAGTCGACGTCCGCCGCCGCGGCGGTCGTCGCTGCCCGGAAGGTGGGTGCGGCGGAGGGGGCCGCTGCCTCGGCCGGGGCGGCCAGGGCCACCAGGGCGGCCGCGGAGACGGCGGTGACCGATGCGCGGCGGAGCCAGGGGCGTCTGTTCGTCATGTCGTGGGGGGTCCTCTCACGTCCGTAACGCTGCCAACGTGTCGTGTGCATGTTCGTCTGCGAGGGTGACGCGAGGTGAACCGTAGGGTTACCGGGCGGTAGGCGCATAGAGGCCTGCGCCACATTTATGGAATGTCAGAATTGACGCCCCGGTGACATGGCGAACAGGCGATTTGTCC
Organism: Streptomyces griseoloalbus; assembly: GCA_014650015.1. Lineage (GTDB taxonomy): Bacteria > Actinomycetota > Actinomycetes > Streptomycetales > Streptomycetaceae > Streptomyces > Streptomyces griseoloalbus. Next base: position 31,772 of record BMUD01000025.1, on the reverse strand, counting down.
GGTACTAGCCGGAATAGTGGCGGGCTCGTTGAAACCAAAACGGACATTTAGCGCAAAGCTCTGATCGATCGGCCTCAAATGGGGCTTTCGTCCCGTTCGAGCGCTCTGTCAAGAGACGTGCATCTCACTCCAGAAGTACGAACTTCTGTCGTAGATAGGCCCTTTGTGCCTTTCTGGGTGGAGGGGTTACCAAGGAATGGCCACAGCGGCGAGGACCTGTTTCGCCGGTGGCTTTCCTCTGTCCCCTCCCTTACGAGGTTTCGATGTCCCAGCGCGTCACGTCCCGTTCCTCCCGTACGTCCCTGATCCGCACCCGTGCGGCCGTGCTGGCCGCCGGCCTGGGGGCCTCGGTCGTGATGGGGGCCGGGGTCGCGGCCGCCGCCGACACCACGGCCGCATCCGGCGTCGCCAGTGCCGTCGAGGCGCAGGCCGCCGCCCAGGCCGAGGCCGCGAAGGCTCAGGCCGCCCAGGCCGAGAAGGCTGCCGAGGCGAAGAAGGCCGCTCAGGTCGTGAAGGCCGCCCAGGTGAAGAAGGCCGCTCAGGCGGCCGCCAAGAAGAAGGCGTCCTGGGTCGACCCGGTGAGGAGCTACAAGCTCTCCGCGAGCTTCGCCCAGAACGGCGGCATGTGGGCGAGCAAGCACAGCGGTCAGGACTTCGCCGTTCCGATCGGCACCCCGGTCATGGCCACCCACGGCGGCACCGTCGTCAAGGCCGGCGGCAACGGCGCCGGCGACGGTCCCGCGTACGGCAACGCCGTCGTGATCAAGCACGGCAACAAGACGTACTCCCAGTACGCCCACCTGTCGTCGGTCAACGTGCAGGTCGGCCAGATCGTCAAGACCGGCCAGAAGATCGCCCTGTCCGGCAACACCGGCAACTCCAGCGGTCCGCACCTGCACTTCGAGATCCGTACGACCCCGAACTACGGCTCGGCCGTGGACCCGGTCAAGTTCCTGCGCGCCCAGGGTGTGCAGGTCTGACCCGGACGGACAAGGGCGCCTCCAGGGCCTGTCTGACAATTCGCGTCGTCGCCCGCAGGGAGGCAGGCGGGAAGCGTCAGACATGCCCTAGCTAGGCGCCCCCGGCTCCCCGGTGGGCCTGGGTGATCAGATCGATGGCGACCTCGAGGACGGCCTTGCGCTTCTCCTCGGGGTCGCTTTCGACGTCCTGCAGGACGTGCATCCCGGCGTGCATGGTGAACAGGGCGCTGACGCAGCGCACCTGGTCGACCAGCTCGGCGTCCGGGTCCATGAGGATGTCCCGCAGCCCGAGCATGCGGGTCTTGAACATCTCGCCGATGCGCAGCTCGCGGATCGTGGCCTGGTTCTCCTGCATGAAGCGGAAGAGCGGGGCCGCGCCCATGAGCGCCTCGCTGTAACGGCGGATGATCTCCTGCTTGGTCTCCAGGGTGTGCGGCTGCTGCCGCCCCCAGGCGATCAGCTCCTCCATCGGCCGGGAGAGATCCTCGAAGATGCCGACGAGGATCTCCTCCTTCGTCTTGAAGTGGTAGTACAGCGCCGCCTTGGTGACGTCCAGGTGCTCGGCGATCTCGCGCAGCGAGGTCTTCTCGTAGCCCTGCTCGGCGAAGAGTTCGAGCGCCACGTCCTGGATGCGCTGGCGGGTGTTCCCGCGGCGCCGCTGTTTGGTGCCGTCCATGGTGCCGCCCATCCTCCTACTCGACCCGCCCTTGACAAAAACTTACTTGACGCCCGGCTAGTTGCGCGACTAGCTTCCCACTGTAGTGAACTAGCCGGGCGGCAAGTAAGTAGCGGTGGCCACACGCGGTGGCCGGGGGAGTGACAGGCATGGCGGAGACACTGGCGGCGGGGGCCGCGGAGACGGACGGCGGCAAACAGCCGAGGAGTGTGCGGGTGGTCCTGCTCGCACTCATGATCGCGATGATGCTCGCGATGCTCGACAACATGATCATCGGTACGGCGATGCCGACGATCGTGGGCGAGCTGGGCGGACTGGAGCACCTGTCCTGGGTCGTCACCGCCTACACCCTGGCGACCGCGGCCTCGACCCCGGTCTGGGGCAAGCTCGGTGACATGTACGGGCGCAAGGGCTCCTTCCTCACGTCCATCGTGATCTTCCTGATCGGCTCCGCGCTCAGCGGCATGGCCCAGAACATGGGCGAGCTGATCGGCTTCCGCGCGGTGCAGGGCCTGGGCGCCGGCGGTCTGATGGTCGGTGTCATGGCGATCATCGGCGACCTCATCCCGCCCCGGGAGCGCGGCAAGTACCAGGGCATGATGGCCGCCGTGATGGCGCTGGCGATGATCGGCGGACCCCTGGTCGGCGGCACCATCACCGACAACTGGGGCTGGCGCTGGGCCTTCTACATCAACCTGCCGCTCGGCGCGATCGCGCTGGCCGCCGTGGGTGCCGTACTGCACCTGCCGAAGAAGCGCTCCAAGGCGGGCATCGACTACCTCGGGGTCGCGCTGCTGACCGTCGGGATCACCGCCATCGTGCTGGTCACCACCTGGGGCGGCACGGAGTACGCCTGGACCTCCGCGCGGATCATGGAGCTGATCGGCCTCGGTGTCGCGTCCCTCGTCGGCTTCGTGTTCTGGCAGACCAGGGCGGCCGAGCCGGTGCTGCCGCTGCACATCTTCCGCAGCCGCAACTTCACGCTGATGTCCGTCATCGGCTTCGTCACCGGCTTCGTGATGTTCGGCGCCACGCTCTTCCTGCCGCTGTACCAGCAGTCCGTGCAGGGCGCCTCCGCCACCAACTCCGGTCTGCTGCTCCTGCCGATGCTCGGCGCGATGCTGGTCACCTCGATGGTCGCGGGCCGGGTGACGACCAACACCGGCCGGTACAAGATCTTCCCGGTCCTCGGCAGCGTGCTGATGATCGTCGGTCTGTATCTGCTGTCCACGATGGACACCGGGACCTCCCGGTTCACCTCCGGTGTCTTCATGGCCGTGGTCGGTCTCGGCATGGGATGCCTGATGCAGATCACCATGCTGGTCGCGCAGAACAGCGTGGAGATGAAGGACATGGGCGTGGCGTCCTCGTCCACCACCCTCTTCCGCACCCTCGGCTCGTCCTTCGGCGTCGCGATCATGGGCGCGCTGTTCAACAACCGGGTCCAGGACATCATGGCCGAGCGGGCCGGCGCCCTGGGCTCCGAGGTGACCGAGCGGTCCGCCCAGCTGGACGCGGCGAGCCTGGCGAAGCTGCCGGAGGCGGCACGCGAGGCCTACCAGTACGCGGTGTCCTCCGGGACGCACTCGGCGTTCCTCCTGGGCGCGGTGATCGCGGTGCTCTCGCTGGCGGCGGCCGTGTTCGTGAAGGAGGTCCCGCTGAAGGGCGCGGGCCCCGAGAAGAAGGACACCGACGACGGCGCGCCGACAGCGGCGGTGACCGAGCCGGTCTGACGCCGGCCGGCGTCACGAAGGCCCCCGAAGACGTACGCGTCTTCCGGGGGCCTTCCGCATACGCCGGGCGGGACCCGGTGTCAGCCCCCGTGCCACCATCGGTCGCATGGACAAGGCGCGTCAGCTGAGGCCGGCCAAGGACGCGACGGACTGAGGGCGGCCTCGACATGGACAAGGACTGGTCCGGCTGAGGGACCCCAAGCGCCCGTAGCGCCCCCGGCAGCCCGGCCGAGCACCGTCGGCGCGCCCCGCCCGTAGCGTCCCGGCAGCCCGGCCGAGCACCGTCGGCGCGCCCCGCCCGTAGCGTCCCGGCAGCCCGGCCGAGCACCGTCGGCGCCCCGGCCGTAGTGCCCCGGCAGCCCGGCCGAGCACCGTCGGCGCCCCGGCCGTAGTGCCCCGGCAGCCCGGCCGAGCACCGTCGGCGCCCCGGCCGTAGTGCCCCGGCCCCTGGCTGAGCACCGTCGGCGCCCCGGCCGTAGCGCCCCGGCCCCCGGCCGAGCACCGCCGGCCCCCCGGCTACTGCGGCAGTATCGGATAACTGCCGGTGTTCGTCGGCGCGTGCTCCGGCAGCCACAGTACGGCGACGGCGCCCTCGGCCGGTTCGTGGTCCGGTGCGCCCGCCCGCCGTACGTTGCGGAAGGTCAGCCGAGCGCCCAGGACCCGGGCCTGCCCCGCCGCGATGGTCAGGCCCAGCCCGTGACCCCGGCCGGCCCGGTCCGCGCTGCCGGTGCGGAACCGGCTCGGTCCGTCGGCGAGCAGGTCCTCGGGGAAGCCGGGCCCGTGGTCGCGGACCCGGATGACCCGGCCCTCGACGGTGACCTCGATGGGTGGCCTGCCGTGCCGTGCGGCGTTGGCGAGCAGGTTGAACAGCACGCGCTCCAGACGCCGCGGGTCGGTGGTGACCTCCGACTCGTGCACCACCCGCACGGTGACGTCCGGGTCCTTCGCGGCCACCCGGCGGGCGACGAACTCGCCGAGCAGGATGTCCTGCAGCTCGGCCCGCTCGGAGGCGCTGTCCAGCCGGGCCACCTCCAGGACGTCCTCGACGAGGGTGCGCATCGCCTTGGCCCGGTCCAGTACCAGCTCCGTCGGCCGGCCCGGCGGCAGCAGCTCGGCGGCGGTCAGCAGACCGGTCACCGGGGTGCGCAGTTCGTGCGCGATGTCGGCGGTGACCCGGCGTTCGGCCTCCAGCCGCTGCCGCAGCGCGTCCGCCATGGCGTCCACCGCGCTGGCCAGGTCGTCGGTCTCGTCCCGCACCACCCCGCCGATGGCCTCGCGCACCCGGACGTCGGTCTCGCCCTTGGCGACCCGGTTGGCGGCGCTGGCCGCCTTGCGCAGCCGGCGCGACAGATGCCCGCCGATGAGCACGCCGAGCGCGCTGCCGCCCAGGACGACCGCGATGGAGCCGATCACCAGCGCCTGGTCGAGGTCCTTGAGGATGTCCGAGCTGCGGTCGGTGAAACCGGAGTGCAGGGACATCACCTGCCCGTTCTTCAGCGGTACGGCCGCCCAGACGTCCGGCGCCCCGCCCCGGTCGGCCACATAGGTCGCCCGCCGGCCCGCCTCGACCTTCTCCCGCAGCTCCTTCGGCAGCTCCGCATCGTCGATCTTGGTGTTGGGGAAGTTCAGCCGCCCGGACAGCTCGTAGTTGCGCTGGGCGATCATGATGCGCTCGTCGGCGAGGTCACGCGCGTTGTCCAGCATCGACACCCGGGCCGCGTTGTGCACCACCAGGCTCAGCGCGAGCGCCACCAGCGCCCCGACCAGCGCGATGGCCGCACTGAGCTTCCACCTCAGACCCGTACCGATGCCCACCCGGTCGACGCACGCCGCCACCAGGCGCCGGAAGTACCCCCGCATCCGCTTGCTCAGGCCTTCAACTTGTAGCCGAAGCCGCGGACCGTCTCTATACGGTCCTGGCCGATCTTCGTCCGCAGCCGCTGCACATGGACGTCGACGACCCGGGTGTCACCGCCCCAGCCGTAGTCCCACACCCGTTCGAGCAACTGGTCGCGGGAGAGCACGGTGCCCGGCGCCGCGGAGAACTCCAGCAGCAGCCGCATCTCGGTCGGCGTCAGCGCCACCGGCTGCCCGGCCCTGCGCACCTCCATGCCCTCGGTGTCGATCTCCAGTTCGCCGAAGGCCAGCACGCCCCCGTTGTCCGGGGCGGCCTGCTCCCCGCGGCCGCCGGCCGCCCGCCCGAAGCGGCGCAGCACCGCGCGGATACGGGCCACCAGGACCGCACCGTCGAACGGCTTGGTCACGTAGTCGTCGGCGCCCGCCTCCAGCCCCAGCACCACGTCGATGGAGTCGGCACGCGCCGACAGCATGATCACCGGCACCATCGACTCGTCCCGGATGCGCCGGCACAGGCTGACCCCGTCGAGGCCGGGCACCATGACGTCGAGGAGCGCGATGTCCGGCCGGTCGGAGCGGAACGCCTCCAGGCCCGACAGCCCGTCGGGCATCGCGGTGACCACGAAGCCGTCCCGCTCCAGGGCGAGCTGGGTGGCCTCGCGGATGACGTCGTCGTCCTCGACGAACAGGACGTGGGTCTGGTCTGCCATCCCGGTGCTCTCTCCGTCCTCGTGTTCTCTCGGTCCATCAGACGGACGCGTGGACCGTGCGGTGGGTTCACACCCGTTCATCGGCCGAGGTGCTCCCGCCGGTTCAGGCTGTGAGCCATGTCTCAGCTGTCGGGCATCGGCGCCGGCTCCGCGCCGGCCACCTGCCCGTAGTCGTTGTGCGTGCGGTACTTCTCGGCGAACCGGCCGGCGGCCCAGCGGTACGTGATCACGTTCTCGCCGGACGGACTCGACACCGGGTCGCCCCGGTCGTACACCTGCTTGGTCACCACGAGGTCCCCGCGGTCGATCTCCGCGTACACCGGGGGCTCCTCGGCCGTGAACACGTTCACGTAGGCACCGCCCTGGTCGCGGTACACATACGAGCCGATACCCACCGCGTCCCCGCAGGTCAGCACGTTGACGACGACGTCGTCGACGGACCCCTGGGTGAGGCTGCCGTAACTCACGTCGACCGGGTACTCGTCGGCGACGCACGGCTTGAGCTCCCGCTTGACCTCCGCCGAGACCTCCGGGTCCGCCTTGACCAGCCGGACCGCGTCCACCCGGTCGGGCGGCCGCGAGGGCGAAACCGACGGCGCGGCGGGGCTCGCCACCGAGTCCGCGTGCGCCGGCCCCTCGTCCCGCGTCCCGGTGCCGCCCGTGCCGCAGCCGGCGACGAACAGCACGACGGCGGCGAGCACGGCCGCCGCCGTCATCACCGCCCGGGCGGTGGTGCGGGCCCGTGCGGGCCCCGCGCCGGTCAGGCCGCGCAACGCTCCCGCTCCTCACGCTCCAGCGCGCGTGCGTCCAGATCGCGCGCCTGAAGCTCCTCGCGGAGCCGGGCGAGCGCCCGGTGCAGCGTGCTCTTGACCGTTCCGGCCGACATACCGAGGGCGGCGGCCGTCTCCTCCGTGGACATCTGCTCCCAGTGTCGCAGCACCACGACACTGCGCTGCTTCGGGGCGAGCACCTTCAGCACGTCCATCAGCAGGGCGCGGTCCGCGTGCTGCTCGGTGGAGTCGTCCACGCAGGCGTCCGGGAGCTGCTCGGTGGGCACCTCCTCCAGCTTGCGGGCCCGCCACCACTCCGTCCGCGTATTGATCATGACCCGGCGCAGATAGGCGTCGGCCAGCCGCTTGTCCTCGATGGTCTCCCAGCGGCCGTACGTCCGGACGAGCGCGGTCTGCAGCAGGTCCTGCGCGTCCACGGGGTCCGGGACCAGACGGCGGGCGCTGCGCAGCAGCGCGTCCTGCCGGGTGCGGACGTACTCCTCGAACTCGAGCACCTCGCCCTGCGCCATGTCCTGCGCCATGGTGAACCGCCTCCCGCTCCCCGTTCCGGCGCGCCCTCGCGGGCCGGATCGCCCTGCCTGTGGTCCGTGGTCGTCGTGCCCTCGGTGGGTACGCGATCGAAGGTACGGAGGCGTTGTCACGGCACTGTCCGAAGCAGCCTGCGGCCAGCCCTCGGCTGTCCGTCGGTTGTGTAACGGACGGAGGAACGGGGGGCCGCGGAGGACCGATTGGCGGGACTGTGGGGTGATTCGACCGTTCGCGGCCGAGGCCCGGGAGCGTGGGGCCGGCCGTGCGTCAGGTCAGCGGCAGCCGGTACAGGCCGCCGGGCAGCGGTTCCACCAGCCCGTCGGCCACCAGACCGTCCAGGGCGCGGGCGCGCTGCACCGGTTCGTGCCACACCCGGTCCAGCGCGGTCTGCGGCACCGGCCCGTGCGCCTCCCGCAGTACGGCCAGCAGCCGCCCGCGGACCTGACGGTCCGTGCCCGCGTAGGTCTGGCCGCGGCGCGGCGGACCCTCGTGGGCCGGCTTGCCCGCCAGCCGCCAGGCACACTGCGCGGCGATCGGACAGCGGTGGCACGACTCGTTCTTCGCCGTGCACACCAGCGCACCCAGCTCCATGGAGGCGGCGGCCCACCGCGCGGCGGTCGACGTGTCCTCGGGCAGCAGCGCACGGGCGAGCCGCCGTTCGGCGGCGGTGGTGGCGTTCGGCGGGTACTGCACGCCGGTGACCGCGCGGGCGAACACCCGGCGGACATTGGTGTCCAGCACCGCGTGCCGCTGCCCGTACGCGAACGACGCCACGGCCGCCGCCGTGTACTCGCCGATGCCGGGCAGCGCCAGCAGCTGGGCGTGGTCGGCCGGTACGTCGCCGCCGTGCCGCTCCGTTATGGCGACGGCGGCGCCGTGCAGACGGAGCGCGCGGCGCGGGTAGCCGAGCCGGCCCCAGGCGCGGACGGCCTCACCGGGCGCCTCCGCGGCGAGGTCGGCGGGGCGCGGCCAGCGGGCCAGCCACTGCTCGTAGACGGGCAGCACCCGGTTCACCGGGGTCTGCTGGAGCATGAACTCACTGACCATCACCCCCCACGCACCGGCTTCCGGGCGCCGCCACGGCAGGTCCCGGGCGTGCTCGTCGAACCAGTCGATGACGGGGGAGTGCAGCGGCTCACCGGGAGCACGCTCGGACGCGGAATCGGCGGCGTTGCCGTACGGGGGCTTCGTGGGAGCAGTCATGACCCGTCGATCCTGCCACGCCGGGCCCCGCCTGCGGGGGGACCGCCACGGCGGAGGACGGGGGAACAGGAAGCATCCCGGGGGATGACGGGCACCTGACGATCGGCAGCAGTGCCGCCCGGACGTCCGCTTGTAGCGTCGAGGGCATGGAACGTGCTCGCCTCGCCGCGCTCGGCAGGGGCTGCCTGCTCTGGGCGGCCCTCGCCGGGCCGGCGCTCACCGCGGACCGGCTCGGGCTGAACGAGCCGCGGGCCCTCTGGCAGCAGGCGGCCGGAGTGGGGCTGCTCGCCGCCGCCACGGCCGTGTCCCGGCGGCAGCCCCTGGCGGCCTTCGGGCTGACTGCCGCACTGAGCCTCGCCGCCACCCCGGCGCTGTTCAGCGTGTCCTACGGCCCGGCGCTCGGCGTGTTCGCGCTGCTGCTCGGGTTGCGGGCGGACCGCACCGTCCCGGCGGCGCTGTGCTTCGCCGCCGTCGGCTGTGCCGGCACCGCGCGGATCGCGGTCGCCGGCGTCGACCCGGCCCCCGAGTGGCTGGTGCTGACCGGCACCCTCCTCTTCGGCTGTGTCCTGCCCTGGCTCGGCGGACGCTACTGGCGGCAGAGCCGCGAGCTCACCGCGGCGGGCTGGCTGCGGGCGGCCCGCCTGGAGGAGGAACAGCGGCTCACCGAGGAACGCGCCCGGCTGCGCGAGCGGGCCAGGATCGCCCAGGACATGCACGACTCGCTGGGCCACGAGCTGAGCCTGATCGCCCTGCGCGCGGGCGCCCTCCAGGTCGCCCCCGACCTCCCGGGCCACCACCGGGCCGCCGCGGCCGACCTGCGCGCGGCGGCGGCCGACGCCACGGACCGGCTGCACCGCATCATCGGCGTCCTGCGGGAGGACGACGACGAGTCCGTGCCGCTCGCCCCGGCCGGCGAGAACGTCGCACAACTCGTCGCCCGCGCCGCCGAGTCGGGGCTGCCGGTGCGCTGGGAGCCCGGTCGGAACGCGACCGTGGAACCCGGCGGGGTCGCCGGGCGGCTGCTGCACCGGGTGACCAGGGAGGCGCTGACCAACGCGGCGCGGCACGCACCGGGCGCACCCGTCGTCGTGGCGGTGACGGGGGACGACCAACGGGGAGCGACCGTCACCGTCACCAACGGACGGCCCGCCGTGCGGAGTTCCCCGCCCCCCGGAGGCGGTTCCGGCCTGCTCGGGCTGCGGGCCGCCGTCACCGCGGTCGGCGGTACTTTCGAGGCGGGCCCGCACGCCGACGGGTACCGGGTCCGGGCGTACGTCCCGGCCCGGGAGGCAGCGGCCGCCCGGCCGCCGGACACGCCGTCCGCGCCCTTCACCCACGCCCGCCGCCGGGTCGCCGCCGGTCTCGGCGCCGCCGCCTGCGCGGGGGTGGTCCTGGTCGGTTCGGGCCTCGGCTGGTACGCGTACACCGAGACGCACTCGGTGCTGGAGCCCGCCGCGTACGCGGGACTGCGCCTGGGCACGCCGGCCGGCGAGGTCGCGCGGGTGCTGCCGGACCGGGACGTCCGGGACCCGCCGTCGGAGCGCGCGCCCGCGTCGCCCGAGGGCACCGGCTGCCGCTACTACCGCGCGAGCGGTGAGCTCTTCGTCTCCGTCGACCACTTCCGGCTCTGCTTCGACGACGAGGACCGCCTGGCCGCCAAGGATGTGATCCCGCGCGTCGGCCTGTCCGGCGAAGGGCGGGACGAAGAGGAGGAGTTCGCACCGTGATCAGGGTCCTGCTGGCCGACGACGAGGCGATGGTGCGCGCCGGGGTGCGCGCCATCCTGGGGAGCAGTGGGGCGACGGAGGTCGTCGCCGAGGCGGGCGACGGGCGCGAGGCCGTCGGGCTGGCACAGGCGCACCGCCCCGATGTGGCGCTGCTCGACATCCGCATGCCCCGTCTGGACGGGCTCGCGGCGGCCGAGGAGATCGTCCGCACCGTCCCCGGTACGGCCGTGGCCATGCTCACCACCTTCTCCGAACGCGCCTACGTGGCCCGCGCCCTCGGCGGCGGCGCCACCGGCTTCCTGCTCAAGTCCGGTGACCCGTACGAACTCATCGCGGGTGTAAGGGCGGTGGCGGGCGGCGCGGCCTTCCTGTCGCCCAAGGTGGCCCGGTACGTCATCGAGGGCCTGGGCGGAGCCGACGGCGGCGGGCGGCTCGCCCGGGAGGCGGCGGCGCACGCGCGCGTGGCGGTGCTGAGCCCGCGCGAACGCGAGGTGCTCTCCCTGGTCGGGGCCGGGCTGTCCAACCCGGAGATCGCCGCCCGGCTGCATCTCGTCGAGGGCACCGTGAAGGCGTACGTCAGTGCGGTCCTCGACCGGCTCGGCGTGCGCAATCGCGTACAGGCGGCGATCGTCGCCCATGAGGCGGGCCTGGTGGCGACCTGAGCCCGCTCGACGGCGCCGGTGCGTGGCGTAAGGCGGTCCTCGGCGCCGGTGCGTGGGCACGGCGGTCAACGGCGCCGGAGCGTGGCGTACGGCGGTACGGGCCGCCCGGCGACGGGTTCCGGTCCCGGTCCGGTGAGCCACCGCACGGCGGGCGCCGAGGAGGCGCGCAGTGCCGTCGCGAGCCGCGTCGCCGGGCGCGTGCCCAGTCGTACGACGGCGAAGGCGAGGACCGCGCCGAGCAGCAGCCCCGCCGCCACGTCGTGCGGGTAGTGCACGCCGACGAACACCCGGGAGAAGGCCGTCAGCAGGGCCAGCGGGGCGGTCAGCCGGACGAGCGCACGCCGGACCAGGACCAGGGCGAGGGCCGAGGCGCCCGCGATCGTGGCGTGGTTGCTCGGGAACGACCAGTCGCCGTGCGGTGGACACTCCGCGAGGGACGGGGCCGCGCCGGCGACCGCACGGCACGGCCGTTCCTCCGTCACCCCGGACTTGAGTACCTCACTGCACACATACGCCACAGCCGTGGCCAGAGGTGCAAGGACCGCGATCGCGAACGCGCGGGTGTCGGCGCGCCGTGCCCGCCACCAGCCGGCCACGAACAGCGCGACGAAGACCAGCAGTCCGGCCTCCGTCCCGATCTCGGCCGTGTGCTGTATCCACGTCGGGGTGTCGTGCGCGTAGTCGGTGATGTCGCGGTAGAGCCCGCTGTCCACGAAGTCCATGGTCACGGACCGTAGGCGAGGCGCCGGAACGGTCACACCCTGCGATCGTCGTGTGCCGTACCTGACGAAAGACAGGGGTGGCGGGGCGGTTTCCGGGATGATGATCCGGAAAAGTTGTGGCTCGGAGCGGCGGGTGGGACAAGCGAACGCTCCGATCTCTCGTACAGTTTGCGCCGTGGGATCTCTGCGCAATCCGGTCGGGCCGCTTCCCTCCACCATCTACTGGCGACGGAGGGCCGTACTGCTGTCTGTGCTGGCCCTGTTGGCGTTGTTGATCACCTGGGTGGTCGTCTCGGGCGGCGGGGGCGGCAACGACGGTGAGAACGGGGCCAACGGCAAGAATCCCGCGCCGTCCATCACCCCGGGACCGTCGAGTTCGGGACCGGCGATCAGTCAGGCGCCGGGTGGGCGGGACGAGTCGGAGGACGGCGGATCGGGCGGTTCCGACGGACCGTCGTCCGGGGCGGGTTCCGGGGCGGGTGACGACGGGGCCAACGGCGACCCGGCGGACACCGGCGGCGCCGGCGGATCGGGCGGATCGGGCGGTGCCGGGGGCGGCGCGGGCGGCGGCTCCGAGGGCGGTACGTCGGCAGGGGTCGGCGCGGGTGACGCGCTGCCTGCCGGATCCGGGTCCGCACTGCCCAACTGCACCGCGGACGCGGTCAAGTTCAGCCTGCGCAGTGCCCGCAACACCTACGAGCCCGGGCAGACACCCACGTTCCTGCTCACCGCGCGGAACATCTCCGGCAGTGACTGCAAGGTCGATCTCGGCCCGGGCAGCGCGGTGTTGACGATCACTCAGGCCGACAGCGACGACGTGTACTGGGCGTCGAAGGACTGCCCGAAGGGTGCACGGAGCCTGATGTTCCGGGTACCTGCCGAGGACAGCATCACCTACACCGCGAAGTGGGACCGCAAGCCGAGCGCGCCGCAGTGCGCGACGCCCGGTGCGGGGTCGGCCGGTGCGGGGACCTACCTGGTGGAGGCGAAGGCTCCGGGGTTCGCGAAGGTGCAGACGTCCTTCGTGCTGGAGCGGGACTGAGCCGGAGCCGGACGCGGAACCGGCCCCGGTCCCGGCCGGTCCGGGCCCGGCGGCCGGTCGGGTCTCAGACGTACCGTTCGAGGATCGAGCTCTCCGCCAGCCGTGACAGGCCCTCGCGGACGCTGCGGGCCCGCGCCTCGCCGACGCCGTCCACGGTCTGCAGATCGTCCACGCTGGCGGCGAGCAGCTTCTGCAGTCCGCCGAAATGGTCCACCAGACGGTCGATGATCGCGCCCGGCAGCCTCGGCACCTTGGCCAGCAGCCGGAACCCGCGCGGGGACACCGCCGAGTCCAGGGTCTCCGGGGAGCCCGTGTAGCCGAGGGCGCGGGCCACGGTCGGCAGCTCCAGCAGCTCCGCGTGGGTGAGCGCGTCCAGCTCGTGCAGGGCCTCGTCCACCGTGCGGGAACGCTTGGCGGTGGGCTCGGGGACGTAGTCCCGGACGACCAGCTCGCGTTCCGGTTCCACGCCCGCGATCAACTCGTCCAGCTGGAGGGCGAGGAGACGGCCGTCGGTGCCCAGTTCGACCACGTATTCGGCGATTTCGGTGGCGATGCGGCGTACCATCTCCAGCCGCTGTGCGACCGCCGAGACGTCCCGGACGGTCACCAGGTCCTCGATCTCCAGCGCCGACAGCGTGCCCGCGACCTCGTCGAGGCGGAGCTTGTAGCGCTCCAGCGTGGCGAGTGCCTGGTTGGCGCGGGACAGGATCGCCGCCGAGTCCTCCAGGACCCGGCGGTTGCCGTCGACGTAGAGGGCGATCAGGCGCATCGACTGGGAGACCGAGACGACCGGGAAGCCGACCTGCTTGGAGACCCGGTCGGCGGTGCGGTGCCGGGTGCCGGTCTCCTCGGTGGGGATGGTCGGGTCCGGCACCAGCTGGACGCCCGCGCGCAGGATCTTGGACAGGTCGGACGACAGCACGATGCCGCCGTCCAGCTTGCACAGCTCCCGCAGCCGGGTCGCGGTGAACTCGACGTCCAGCACGAAGCCGCCGCTGCACAGCGCCTCGACGGTCTTGTCGGAACCGAGCACGATGAGGCCGCCGGTGTTGCCGCGGAGCACGCGCTCCAGGCCGTCACGCAGGGCGGTGCCGGGTGCCACGGCGCTCAGCGAGGCGCGCATCAGGCCATCGGAACCGGCACTCCCACCGGACTTTCCGGGAGCTCCTGCCCGGTCGTTGGCTGCCACTGCACTCCTCCGGTCGCAGGTTCTGGGGCCCCCGCGGTTCGTACGGACGGGCGAGACCTGGGCAAAGTCTACCGGCGGTCCTCCTCCTCCCGTGGGGCCTCTCGGCGACGGGAGCGCGGAAGGACCCGCAGCGCGTCGCCTATGTCCGCCACTTCCAGGACCTTCATGCCCGCCGGGACCTTGCCCGGATCGCCCGGTACCAGCGCGTGTGTGAAGCCCAGGCGGTGCGCCTCGGCGAGCCTGCGCTGCACGCCCGTGACCCGTCTCACCTCGCCGGCGAGGCCGACCTCGCCGATCGCGACCAGGTTCTTGGGCAGCGGCGTATCGCTCGCCGCCGAGGCCAGCGCGAGCGCGACGGCCAGGTCCGCGGCCGGTTCGGACAGCTTCACCCCGCCGACCGTCGCGGAGTAAATGTCCCGTTTACCCAAAGCGCTGATGCGGCCGCGCTGTTCCAGCACCGCCAGCATCATCGAGACGCGCGACGTCTCCAGACCGGAGGTGGTGCGCCGGGGGGAGGGGATCTGCGAGTCGACCGTGAGCGCCTGCACTTCGGCGACCAGGGGGCGGCGGCCCTCCAGGGTCACCGTCAGACAGGTCCCCGGCACCGGCTCGGCGCGGCGGGTCAGGAACAGCCCGCTGGGGTCGGCGAGGCCGATGATGCCCTCGTCGTGCAGTTCGAAGCAGCCGACCTCGTCCGTCGTGCCGTAGCGGTTCTTGACGCCGCGCACCAGACGCAGGCGGGCGTGCCGGTCGCCCTCGAAGTGCAGGACCACGTCCACCAGGTGCTCCAGCAGGCGCGGCCCGGCGATCGCGCCGTCCTTGGTGACATGGCCCACGAGGAGGGTCGACATCCCGCGCTCCTTGGACGCCCGGATCAGCGCGCCGGCCACCTCGCGGACCTGGGCCATGCCGCCCGGGGCACCGTCGATCTCCGGGGACGCCACCGTCTGCACCGAGTCCATGATCAGAAGGGACGGCTTGACCGCGTCCAAGTGGCCGAGCACGGCGGACAGATCCGTCTCGGCGGCGAGGTACAGGTGGTCGTCGATGGCGTGGATGCGGTCGGCGCGCAGCCGGACCTGACTCGCCGACTCCTCCCCGGTGACGTAGAGCGTGCGGTGCTCCTCGCTGGCCGACTTGGCGGCCACGTCGAGCAGCAGCGTGGACTTGCCCACGCCCGGCTCGCCCGCGACCAGCACCACCGCGCCGGGCACCAGTCCGCCGCCGAGCACCCGGTCCAGCTCGGGCACCCCGGTGGAGCGGGCGGTGGCCTGGCGGCCGTCGACCTGGCCGATGGGCAGGGCGGAGGTGGTGACCCGCCCGGGTGCCGTCGTACGGACCGCGGGCGCGCCGTACTCCTCGACCGTCCCCCAGGCCTGGCACTCGGGGCAGCGGCCGAGCCACTTGGCCGTCTGCCAGCCGCACTCGGTGCAGCGGTAGGACGGGCGGTCCTTGGTGGTCTTGGTACGGGCAGCCATGCGCAAAAGGTAGCGGTACGGTCCGACAACGGCTCCGCCACGCCCTCGCCCGTCGCACCGGGCCGGGCGCATCAGGCCCGTCCGGCGCTCGGGGACGGGGCCGTCCGGGCCGAAGCGGGCCGCGGGCGGCAGTCCCGGCATCAGGGCCGCTCACGGGCGCCGAAAGGTTCCTGTCCCCGATTGAGGGATCGTTTCACCCGTACGGATTAAAACTGCCCAGGGCTCCGGAAGGGGCCGCCCCGGGCCGCCTACGGTCGCCGAATGATGAGCAGTGGCCCGCAGACCTCGACCCGTATGACCGGAGCACGCCGGGCGCACCGGGAGGTGCGCGACCGCGGGGCCGCGCGCACGCTGGCACAGCGGCCGGCCACCCGTTACGAGCCGTATCTGGACGGCCTGTTCACCTACTGCCTGTCCGTGCTGTGCGACCACGACGCGGCGACCGCCGCCCTGGCCGACGTCCTGACCCTCGCGGAACGCCGCGGCCGGCACGTCCCCGACGAGCCCGGGGACCGCCGTGCCTGGCTGTACGCGCTGGCCCGCTGGGCGTGTCTGCGCAAGCTGGCCGAGGCCAGGCAGAAACGTCAGGCCACCCACGCCGTGGGCCGCGCCGACCGGCAGCGCACGGCACGGACCGCCACCGCCCCGGCCGTCTCCGAGGAGGTCCAGGAGCGGCGCCGGCGCGAACTGGCGCTGCTGGCCTGGCCCGAGGCCGCCGGCACCACCCCGGAGCAGCGCGAGGCCCTCGAACTCGCCGTGCGCCACCATCTGACCCCTTCGGAGGTCGCCGCCGTGCTCGGCATGGAGCCGGCCGCCGCGCGTGAGCTGCTCGCGGCCGCGGCCTGTGAGGTGGAACGCACCCGCGCGGCGCTCGCCGTCGTGGAGACCGGTGCCTGTACGGGCGTGGCGCATCTCACCGGCGACCACCGGCTGGTGCTCAGCACGACCCTGCGCCGTGAGCTCGTCCGGCACGTCGACGACTGCCCGCGCTGCCGCCGTACCGCCGAGCGGGCCATCCCCGGACGCTGGCCAGGCACCAGCGTCACGCCGGACGCCCTGCCCCTCCTCCCGGCGCCCGGCGCGGCCCTGCGCGCCGCCATGGCGCACCATCCCCCCGCCCGCGGCGCCGCGCCACGCTTCGACCGGCGTGGTTTCCCGGTGGACCCCAAGGACCGCGTCGCGCGGCGGGACCGTCTGCGCGCGCGTGCCGTCACGACGACGGTCGTCGCCACCGTCATCGCCGCGCCGGTGCTCGCGCTGTGGGCGGCCTACCGCGCCACCCCCGTGGGCGAGGCCCAGGACGGCCGCTCGGCCTCCGCGCGGGAGGACGGCGCAACCGTCGACCTCGACGGCGTGGGGGCGGGCGGCGGCTACGAGAACACCGGCAACGCCGGCACCCGGCCCGGCTCCCGCTTCGACGAGGACGGCCGCGCGGATGTGTCCGTGGAGGTCGTCGGTGTCGCCGGAGCCGGCCGCAAGGGCGCCGCCGCGATGGCCGTCACGGCCGACCACAGGGGTGACACCACGCTGATCACGCTGACCGCGACGGGTCACGCGCCGGTCCGCTGGTCCGCGTCGACGGGAGACGGCTGGCTGTATCTCAGCCGGTCCGCGGGCACGCTCGCCCCCGGCGAGTCGGTGACGATCCGGGTGTACGTCGACCAGTTGCGCGAGCCGTCCGGTCGCTGGAGCGCGACCGTGGCGGTCTCGCCCGCCGGTTCCGTCGTGACCATCGACGGTTACGGCACGGCCCCCGGCCCCTCCGTCCCGGGCGGCGGCCCGTCCACCGGTCACCCCGGCAGTCCGGGCACCCCGCACCCGGGCACCCCGAGCGGTCCTCCTCCGTCGCCGTCCGACCCGGATCCGACGCCCACGACACCGGCGCCCCCGGGGCCCACGCCCGGCGATCCGCCGTCCTCGCCCGGCCCGGAGCCCTCGACCGGCGGTCCGACGCCCACCGGCCCGACGCCCTCCGAGCAGGTGGGGACCGGCCCGCAGGACTCGTCCTCGCCCGCCGGCGGCGGCGCCCCGAGCCCGGCCGCGTCGTAGACCGCGGCCGGGCCGGGTCAGGCGGGATCCGCCGGATGCGGTGCCAGCAGCGGCAGCTGTGAGGCCAGCCGTTCCTCGCACAGCTCGACCAGACGGTCGTAGCCGGCCTTGCCCATCAGCTCGGTCAGCTCCGCGCGGTAGGAGACGTACACCGGGTCCCCGGCGCCGTGCGCCGAGGTGGCCGAGGTGCACCACCAGTGCAGGTCGTGGCCGCCCGGACCCCAGCCGCGCCGGTCGTACTCACCGATCGACACCTGCAGCACGCGTGTGTCGTCGGGCCGGTCGATCCAGTCGTAGGTCCGCCGGACCGGCAGCTGCCAGCACACGTCCGGCTTGGTCTCCAGCGGCTCGCGGCCCTCCTTGAGGGCGAGGATGTGCAGCGAGCAGCCCATGCCGCCCGCGAAACCCGGCCGGTTCTGGAAGATGCACGAGCCCTGGAACGGGCGGGTCTGACGGTCGCCGTCCTCGTCCTCGGAGATCCAGCCGTTACGGGTGCCCTCCGCGTGGTGCTGCCAGATGTCCGGCGTGAGCCTCGCCACATGCTCGGCCACCCGCTTCTCGTCGTCCTCGTCCGAGAAGTGGGCTCCCAGGGTGCAGCAGCCGTCGTCCGCGCGGCCCGCCTGGATGCCTTGGCAGCCGCTGCCGAAGATGCAGTTCCAGCGAGAGGTCAGCCATGTCAGGTCGCAGCGGAAGACCTGCTCGTCGTCCGCCGGATCGGGAAACTCCACCCACGCGCGGGCGAAGTCGAGCCCCTTCTCGTCGTCCACCGGCGCCTTCCCCGGTTGCTGCGGTGCTGTCACCCGCGAAGAACCCTCGGCCAGTCCGGCCTTCTTGTCCTTCTTAGCCTTCTTGTCCGGCTTTTCGTCCTTCGCCTTTTTCGTCTTTGGCACACGTCCAGGGTAAGTCGCCCACGCCCCGGGCGGGACCGGCTCCGCCACCGCGGACGGGGTATCGCACCGCGCTGCGGGCAGTAGCGTTCCGTACATGAGACTCGGTGTCCTCGACGTGGGTTCGAACACGGTGCACCTGCTGGTGGTGGACGCGCATCCCGGCGCGCGCCCGCTGCCCGCCCACTCGCACAAGGCGGAACTGCGCCTCGCCCAGCTCCTCGACGCCGGCGGAGCCATCGACTCCGGCGGGGTGGACAGGTTGATCGCGGTCGTCCACGAGGCGCTCCGGGCCGCCGAGGACAAAGGGGTCGAGGAGCTGCTGCCGTTCGCGACGTCCGCGGTGCGCGAGGCGCGCAACGCCGATGACGTCCTCGCGCGCGTGCGCGAGGAGACCGGGGTCGAGCTGCAGGTCCTCAGCGGCGCGGAGGAGGCCCGGCTCACCTTTCTCGCCGCCCGCCGCTGGTTCGGCTGGTCGGCCGGGAAACTGCTCGCGATCGACATCGGCGGCGGCTCCCTGGAGATCGCCTACGGCCTGGACGAGGAGCCCGACGCCGCGGTGTCCCTGCCGCTGGGCGCCGGCCGTCTCACCGCCGGCTGGCTGCCCGGCGACCCGCCCGAGACGGACGAGGTCCGCGCGCTGCGCCGGCACGTGCGCACCGAGATAGCCCGTACGGTCGGGGAGTTCAGCCGCTTCGGCGCGCCCGACCACGTGGTGGCCACCTCCAAGACCTTCAAGCAGCTCGCCCGCATCGCGGGCGCCGCCCGCTCCGCCGACGGCCTGTACGTCCAGCGCGAGCTGAAACGGGAGTCCCTGGAGGCCTGGGTGCCCAGGCTCGCCGCCATGACCGCCGCCGAGCGCACCGAACTGCCCGGCGTCTCCGAGGCCCGCGCGGGCCAGCTGCTCGCCGGGGCCCTGGTCGCGGAGGGCGCGATGGACCTGTTCGGCGTCGAACGCCTGGAGATCTGCCCCTGGGCCCTCAGGGAGGGCGTGATCCTGCGCCGCCTGGACCACATGGGACCGGCGTAGCCCCGCGCGGGCGCCCGCGTTCGCGCCCGCGGTCCCGCGCGGGAACCCCCCCCGGCGAGGTACCGCGGATCCCCTGAACCGGTTAGCTCGATCACACGGGGCCGCCCGGACGGTGCGGCGCGGGGCGCGTCCTCGCGGGCGTTGTGCTGCGGACATGCGGTTTCCGGGGCGAGGAGTGGTCCTGGCCGAAGCCGGTCGTCCGCGGGCCGCCCGCCGGAGGCACGCCGTACGCTGTCCCTCGTGGCAGAACCAGCGGTGCGCGTCCCGGATGCGAAGGTCGCGCTGTCTACGGCCTCCGTCTATCCGGAGTCGACGGCGACGGCCTTCGAGATCGCCGCGCGCCTCGGGTACGACGGCGTCGAGGTCATGGTGTGGACCGACCCGGTCAGTCAGGACATCGAGGCGCTGCGCAGACTCAGCGACTACCACCAGATCCCCATCCTCGCCGTGCACGCCCCGTGTCTGCTCATCACGCAGCGCGTGTGGTCCACCGACCCCTGGACCAAGCTCCAGCGGGCGCAGGCCGCCGCGGAGAAGCTCGGCGCCGGCACGGTCGTCGTCCATCCCCCCTTCCGCTGGCAGCGGCAGTACGCGCGCGACTTCGTGGACGGCATCTGGCGGATGGCGAACGAGACGGATGTGCGCTTCGCCGTGGAGAACATGTACCCCTGGCGGTATCGCGACCGCGAGATGCTCGCGTACGCCCCCGACTGGGACGTCACCAAAGAGGACTACCGCCACTTCACGATCGACCTCAGCCACGCCTCGACCGCCCGCACCGACGCCCTGCAGATGATCGACCGCATGGGCGACCGCCTCGGCCATGTCCACCTCGCCGACGGCCGGGGCTCGGCCAAGGACGAGCACCTCGTGCCGGGCCGCGGCGACCAGCCCTGCGCGGAGGTACTGGAGCGCCTCGCGCTGAGCGGCTTCGACGGTCATGTCGTGATCGAGGTCAACACCCGCCGCGCCATGTCCGGCGCGGAGCGCGAGGCCGATCTGGCCGAGGCCCTGGCGTTCACCCGCCTGCATCTGGCCTCCTCCGCGGTGCGGGTGCGGCGGCGGTGACCGGCGTCACCGCGAGCGACGGCCCGGACGCCTCCGCGCCGGGCGACGGCACAGCCCGGCGCCGCGGCCGCCCGCCCCGTACGGAATCCGCCGGCACCCGTGACCGCATCCTCGGAGCGGCCCGCGAGGAGTTCTCCGCGCGGGGATACGAGAAGACCTCCGTCCGGGGAATCGCCAAGTCGGCCGGGGTGGACTCCGCCCTGGTGCACCACTACTTCGGCACCAAGGAGCAGGTGTTCGAGGCCGCCGTCGAAGGCGCCTTCGCACCGGTGCTCGCCGCGCGGGACACGGTTCTCGACGCCCCGCTCGACGAGGTGGGCGAGCGGATGACCCGCATGATCATCGGACTCTGGGAGAACCCGGTCACCCGGGCCCCGCTGCTCGCGATCGTCCGCTCCGCCGTGAACAACGAGACCGCGGCCGGTGTCTTCCGCCGCCTGGTCGCCAGCCAGCTGCTGCGTCGGATCGCCGGGCAGATCGACTCGCCGGACGCGGAGCTGCGCGCCGAGCTCGCCGCCGCCCAGCTGGTCGGGATGGCGATGATCCGTTACGTGATCAGGGTGGAGCCGCTGGCCTCGGCGGATCCCGAGCAGATCATCAGGCGGGTGGCGCCGGTGGTGCAGGGACACCTCACCGGACCCTGACCCTTCCCGGACCGGGCTCTGACCCTTGCCGGACTGGACCCTGACCCTTCCCGGACTGGACCCTGACCCTTCCCGCACTGGGCCCTGACCCTTGCCGGACCGGACCCTGACCCTTCCCTCACCGGACCCTGCACCGATCCCTCACCGGACCCTGCACCGAGACATCCGTCCCGAAATCCGGACACCCCGTCCCGCCCTCTGGATGACCGGCGTACGCTCGATCCAGTCAGAACTCTCTGACCGACACTCCCTGAGGTCTGAAGGAGCGAGCGACGATGCCCGAGCTGAGGTCCCGCACAGTCACCCACGGCCGCAACATGGCGGGCGCCCGCGCCCTTATGCGCGCCTCCGGTGTACCGGGTGCGGACATCGGCCGCAAGCCGATCATCGCGGTCGCCAACAGCTTCACGGAGTTCGTCCCCGGCCACACCCACCTCGCCCCGGTCGGCCGGATCGTCAGCGAGGCGGTGACCGCGGCCGGCGGCATCCCGCGCGAGTTCAACACGATCGCCGTCGACGACGGCATCGCGATGGGCCACGGCGGCATGCTCTACAGCCTGCCCTCCCGCGACCTGATCGCGGACAGCGTGGAGTACATGGTCGAGGCGCACCGCGCGGACGCCCTGATCTGCATCTCCAACTGCGACAAGATCACCCCGGGCATGCTCAACGCCGCCCTGCGGCTGAACATCCCCACGGTCTTCGTCTCGGGCGGCCCCATGGAGTCCGGCCGCGCCACCCTGGTCGACGGCACGGTCCGCACCCTGGACCTGGTCGACGCCATGGTCGAGGCGGCCAACGACAAGGTCTCCGACGCGGACGTCCTCCGCATCGAGGAGAACGCCTGTCCGACCTGCGGTTCCTGCTCCGGCATGTTCACCGCCAACTCGATGAACTGCCTCACCGAGGCCATCGGCCTCTCCCTGCCCGGCAACGGCTCGGTCCTGGCCACCCACACCGCCCGCAAGGCGCTCTACGAGAACGCCGCGCGTACGGTCATGGACCTCACCCGCCGCTACTACGAGCAGGACGACGACACGGTCCTGCCCCGCAGCATCGCCACCGCCGCGGCCTTCGAGAACGCCATGGCCCTCGACATCGCCATGGGCGGCTCGACCAACACGATCCTGCACCTGCTGGCCGCCGCCCAGGAGGCGGAGGTCCCCTTCGGCCTCGCCGAGATGGACGCCCTCTCGCGCCGGGTGCCCTGCCTGGCGAAGGTGGCCCCCAACGTCGGCAAGGACCGCACGTACTACATGGAGGACGTGCACCGCGCGGGAGGCATCCCCGCCCTGCTCGGCGAGCTGCACCGCGCGGGACTGCTCAACGAGGACGTCCACTCGGTCCACAGCCCGTCCCTGGCGGACTGGCTGAAGACCTGGGACATCCGCGGCGGCTCCCCCTCCCCGGAGGCGGTGGAGCTGTGGCACGCGGCCCCCGGCTGCGTCCGCTCGGCGGAGGCCTTCTCCCAGTCCGAGCGCTGGGACTCCCTGGACGAGGACGCCGAGGGCGGCTGCATCCGCTCCGCCGAACACGCCTACTCCAAGGACGGCGGTCTGGCCGTGCTGCGCGGCAACCTCGCCGTCGACGGCTGCGTCGTCAAGACGGCCGGCGTCGACGAGTCCATCTGGACCTTCGAGGGCCCGGCGGTCGTCTGCGAGTCGCAGGACGAGGCCGTCGAGAAGATCCTCACCCAGCAGGTCAAGGAGGGCGACGTCGTCGTCATCCGCTACGAGGGCCCCAAGGGCGGCCCCGGCATGCAGGAGATGCTCTACCCGACCTCGTACCTGAAGAGCCGCGGCCTCGGAAAGGCCTGCGCCCTGATCACCGACGGCCGCTTCTCCGGCGGCACGTCCGGCCTGTCCATCGGTCACGCCTCCCCGGAGGCGGCCTCGGGCGGCACCATCGCCCTGGTCGAGGACGGCGACCGCATCCGGATCGACATCCCGAACCGCTCCATCGAGCTGCTCGTGGACGACGCCGAGCTCACCCGCCGCGAGCAGGCCCTCAACGGCGTGTACGCCCCGAAGAACCGCGACCGCAAGGTGTCGGCCGCCCTGAAGGCGTACGCGGCGATGGCCACCAGCGCGGACAAGGGCGCGGTGCGCGACGTGACGAAGCTGGGCTGAGGCCCGCCCGGCCGTCGAAGGGCCGCCTCCGCGTCGCGCGGGGGCGGCCCTTCGCGCTACCAGCCCGCCGGGTCCCGCCCGTCCACGGCGAACACGGTCCCGTCCGGCGCGCAGGCGTAGACGTGTCCGCCCGCGAGCACCGGCTGGGGCAGCGCGGCGACGACCCGGCCGGCCTGTCCCAGCCGGGGCGGCGTCTGCCCGAGCAGCCGTCCCGTCGAGGCGTCCACGGCGAGCAGCCGGCCGTCGGGGGCGGTGACGTACACATGACGGCCGTCGGAGACCGGGGCGGAACCCCGGACGATGCCGGTCTCCAGGTGCCACACCCGCTTCCGCTTCGTCATGTCGACGGCCTCCAGCGCGCCGCCCTGGGCCAGCAGGTGGACGACGTCACCGCGCACGGTGGCCCGGACGTCCTGGCGCGGAACGGACAACGGGACCCGCGTCGACGCGCCGGAGCCGGGGGTGTAGCGGACGAGGGCGACCGTGTCCTCGCTCAACGGGTCGTTGGCGAGGAAGTACACGGCTCCCGCATGGACGCCGACGGGCTTCAGCGCCCCGCCCAGCCGCACATCCCACCGCACCTCGCCCGTTCCCGGGTCGACCGCGGTGACCCGGGTGCGCTTCCCGTCGGACGAACGGCTCGTCGCATAGGCCGACCGCGCCTCGCCGAACGAGTCGAGGGACGCGCTGCCGTGCCCCGGAAACCCGCGGCTCCATTCCGACGTGCCCGAGGCGCCGTCCACACCGGTGACCGTGCCGTCCGCACCGGTCAGCAACAGCATGTCGCCCGCGTCCAGGACCGAACCGCCCGCGGGCATGTCCCGCTGCCAGACGTCCCGGCCCGACAGGGGATCCAGCGCCTTGAGCAGCGGACCGCCGCTCGGGTACGGCAGCACATGCCCGCCGGAGACAGCCGGAGGCCGGTCGGCCGCAGGGTCCGAGGCGGGCCGCCGCCACAGGAGGTCGCCGTCGGACGGGTCCAGGGCGAAGACCACCCCGCGCTGCGCACAGAGCAACGCGCCCGCGCCGTGCGCACAGTGCGGTACGCCGCCGCTCGTGGACACCGGCTCCGCCGCCCAGCCGTCGAACGCCGGTGCGGTGCGGGGGGAGGGCCGGCCGGGCGCATCCGTCACCGGTCCGGTGTGCTGAAGCGCGGCGACGACCCCGGAGAGGACGGCCACGAGCACCGCGCCGCCCACCAGCACGGCGCGTCTACCCGGACGGCTTCGTCGCCCGGACGCAGGTGACGATGGCGGTGACGATGGCGGTGACGATGGCGGTGACGACGGCGGTGACGACGGCTGTTCGGGCTCGCGGCCGAAGGACGCCACCGCGTCCACCACCTCGGCCGTCCGCTGCCTCGGTATGAACGCCTGGGTGTCGTACGAGGCCGCCACCGACCGCAGGCCGCTCATCAACTCGTCCGGCGTCGGCCGGTCCTCGGGCTCCTTGGCGAGGCAGCGCCGCACGAGCTCCGCCAGCTCCTCGGGGATGCCGGTCAGATCGGGTTCGTCGTGCACCACCTGGTAGGCGACGACGTACGGGCTGTCGGAGTCGAACGGTCCGCGCCCGGTCGCCGCGTGCACCAGTACGGATCCCAGCGCGAAGATGTCCGCGGCCGGACCCACCTCGCGCGGGCGCCGGAACTGCTCGGGTGCCATGAAGGGCGGCGTACCGATCAACTTGCCGGTCTCGGTCCGCAGTTCGCTGTCCTTCGGCCGGGAGATGCCGAAGTCGATGACCTTCGGCCCGTCGTCGGCGAGCAGCACGTTGCTCGGCTTCAGATCCCGGTGCACCACCCCGACCCGGTGGATGTCACGCAGCGCCTCCGCCAGTCCGGCCATCAGCCGACGGAGTTGCGCGGGGGGCATCGGGCCATTCCGTTTCACCTGGTCGGCGAGCGTCGGTCCGGGGATGAAAAGGGTGGCCATCCAGGGCCGTCCGGCCTCCGGATCGGCGTCGACGACGGGGGCGGTGAACGCACCGCTGACCTTTCGCGCCGCTGCCACCTCCTGCCGGAAGCGGCCCCTGAACTCGGGATCCCGCGCGAACTCCGCGTGTACGACCTTCACCGCGAGCTTCAGCCCGGAGGTGCTGCGGGCCAGGTGCACCACGCCCATCCCACCGGAGCCGAGCTGCGACTCCAGTCGGTAGTGCCCGGCATATTCTGGAAGTTCCGCTTCCGCGCCCGCTCCGGCGTCCTGCTGTGGCGCCATGGGACCACCCCCGTGCTGTTCGTCCGCGCGCGCGACCCACGGAGCCTAGTCGATGACTCGTACGGGACCGAGGCGGCTTGCTAGCCTCCGCGTGCGAGTCGTGAACTCGTGTTTCATCACGTGACGCAGGGGAATGAACGTGACCCCATCGCAGTCATGGGGTCCAACGGGGGGAGTTCTGCATGTCTGTTGACCGCGTCGAAGAGGTCGGACCGGCCGAGCGGGTCGAAGAGGTCGAGCCCGGCACACAGGAAGCCGTCACGACCGCGGAGTCCACGGCCGTCCGCTACTACCCGGTCGCGCCGGGCGTCCGCCTGAACGTCCGCAGTGGTCCCGGTACGCAGTACAACATCGTGCGGGTCCTGGCCGAGGGCGCCCGCGTCCCGATCTACTGCCAGACACCGGGCACCACGGTGACGGGCCCGTACGGCACGTCGAACATCTGGGACAACGTCAGCAACGGCGAGTACGCCGCGGACGCGTACGTGTACACCGGCCGCGACGGTTACGTGGCCTCCCGCTGCCTCTGACCGGCTGCGGCACCACGGGGACGCGCCCGTACGGCACGTCGCCCGTCCGAGGTTCCGGTCCGGCGCCTCGCGCCGAGCCCGATCCCACCCGGAGCCCGCGGTACGCCCGGAGCCATAATCGACGCGTGAGCGCAGAGAACGGCACCCCGGACAGCACCGCGGGCTCCCCGGCGACCCCCGGGACCCCCGTGGGCCCCCGGCCCGAGCCCATCCGCTTCTTCGGCACCACATGGGTCGACCACTCCGGCGGCTACACCGCCCGCCGCGTCGGCGTCGCCCTCGGCTCCCTCGCCGCCGCGGCCGCCTCCTGCTTCGTCCTGCGCATCGCCTATCAGGGCCTTCGGATCGCCGAGATCGGCAGCTTCGTCACCCTCCTGATGGTCGTGATGTTCGCGATCTGCAGCGCCCTGGCCTTCCGGCACACCTGGTCCGCCTTCACCACCCGCCCCGACCCCGCCCGCCAGGCCTCCCTCCGCGGCCTCCTGGCCATCGGCTTCGTCGGCTGCCTCGTCGCCTACTTCTTCCGCTCCCTCACCGAGGCCCCGGGCGAGAAGCTCCACCGCGCGGAGTACGAGACCGCGCGCGAGCAGTACGAGAAGCGCACCACCCGCCGCTCCGGCAACCCGTCGAAGAAGCGCCGCCGCTCCTGACGCGAGCGCCCTCCACCCAAAGCCCCCTGCGCGGCACGGCAGCCCCCTGCGCGGCACGACCGTATGGCCACACCGAGGGCCACCCCGTCCGCCGACCGGATCGCGCACACCCTGCGCGTCCACTCCTTCAACGCCGCCGCCGCCCAGTACGCCGCCGGCCGCCCCTCGTACCCGCCCGCCCTCTTCGACACGATCGAGGAGCTGACCGGCCGTCCCCTCGCCGGCTCCCGGGTGGTGGACGTCGGCGCCGGTACGGGCATGGCGACCGCCCGTCCGCACGCGCGCGGCGCCGAGGTGATCGCCGTCGAGCCCGGGGACGGCATGGCGGCCGAGTTCCGCCGCACCCTCCCCGACGTGCCGATCGTCCGGGGCGACGGCGACGCCCTCCCGCCGGCCGGCCACTGCGCCGACCTCCTCACCTACGCCCAGGCCTGGCACTGGACCGACCCCGCGAAGGCTGTCCCGGAGGTGCTCCGGGTCCTGCGGCCGGGCGGAACGCCGGCGCTGTGGTGGAACACCGACGCGCTGGACGTGCCCTGGATCGCGCAGGCGGCGGAACGCGGCGACCGGCACTTCGGACTGGACCTCTCCGCCGAGAAACGCAACGTCAACGCCCGCGTCGCCGACCCCACGGGCCGCCTCGACCTCGTCCGCCGCCAGATCCGCTGAAGCCGCCGCGTGCCGCTCGCCACGCACCTGGCCAACCTCGGCAGCCGTTCCGTCTTCCTGACCCAGGGCGAGGAACGCACCGCGGCCTACCTCGCCGAGGAGCGGCAGCACCTCCTGGCCCTCTTCCCGGACGGAATCGTCGAGAAGACCTACGACGTCGTCCTCCTCCTGGCGAGCACACCGTCGACCTCGACTGCTTGACGTGCCGCCGGGCCCGGGAGGAGTATTCATCGCATGATGAATTATTCCTCCCGGCCACCGGAGGAACCGGCAGTCCACGCCCAGGACCTCACCGTCGTCCGAGGCCCCCGCACCGTCCTGAGGGGCCTCGACTTCACCGTCCCGGGCGGCCGGATCACCGGCCTCCTCGGCCCCTCCGGCTGCGGAAAGTCGACCCTGATGCGGGCCGTCGTCGGCACCCAGGCCAAGGTCACCGGCACCCTCGACGTCCTCGGCCGGCCCGCCGGCCACCCCGCCCTGCGCACCCGCATCGGCTACGTCACCCAGGCCCCCTCGGTCTACGACGACCTGACCGTCCGCCAGAACCTCGACTACTTCGCCGCGATCCTCGACCCCGGCCGCGCGTCGGCCGACCGCCGCCACGAGAAGGTCACCCGGGCCATCGCCGACGTCGACCTCACCACCCACGCCGACGCCCTCGCCGGCAACCTCTCCGGCGGCCAGCGCAGCCGCGTCTCCCTCGCCGTGGCCCTCCTCGGCACCCCCGAACTCCTCGTCCTCGACGAACCCACGGTCGGCCTCGACCCGGTCCTGCGCCGCGACCTGTGGAACCTCTTCCACACCCTCGCCGCCGAACGCGGCACGACGCTGCTGATCTCCTCCCACGTCATGGACGAGGCCGAGCGCTGCGACCGCCTCCTGCTCATGCGCGCGGGCGAGATCCTCGCCGACGACACCCCCGACGCCCTCCGCGCCCGCACCGGCTCCGAGACCGTCGAGGCGGCCTTCCTGCACCTGGTGGACGCGGCGATCACGGCAGGCCGTACGAAGGAGACCACCCGATGAGCACCCCCCGCCCGGCGACGATCACCCCCGCCCCGGCCGGCGCCCCGAGCCTCTCCCGCACCACCGCCACCGCCGCCCGGGTCCTGCGCCAGCTCCGCCACGACCCGCGCACCATCGCGCTGATGATCCTCATCCCGTGCGTGATGCTGTTCCTGCTCCGCTACGTCTTCGACGGCAGCCCGCGCACCTTCGACACCATCGGCGCGTCACTCCTCGGGATCTTCCCGCTGATCACGATGTTCCTGGTCACCTCGATCGCCACCCTGCGCGAACGCACCTCCGGCACCCTCGAACGCCTCCTCGCCCTGCCCCTCGGCAAAGGCGACCTCATCGCGGGCTACGCCCTCGCCTTCGGCACCCTCGCGATCATCCAGTCGGCCCTCGCCACCGGCCTCGCCGTCTGGGTCCTGGACCTCGACGTCACCGGCAGCCCCTGGCTGCTCCTCCTGGTCGCCCTGCTCGACGCACTCCTCGGCACGGCCCTCGGCCTCTTCGTCTCGGCCTTCGCGGCCTCCGAATTCCAGGCGGTCCAGTTCATGCCGGCGGTGATCTTCCCCCAGCTCCTCCTCTGCGGCCTCTTCGCCCCGCGCGACACCATGCACCCCGTCCTGGAGACCATCTCCGACGTCCTCCCCATGTCCTACGCCGTCGACGGCATGAACGAGGTTCTCACCCACACCGACATGACCGCCGCCTTCGTACGCGACGCCCTGATCGTCGCCGGCTGCGCCCTGCTGGTGCTGGGTCTCGGCGCGGCGACCCTCCGACGCCGGACGGCATGACGCCGGCCGACCCGCCATCCCGCCCACCGGACACCACCCGCCCCCCGGCGCCCACGGGTGCGAGGATGAACCAGGACGACGCACACCCCGGAGGGCACCCCCAGCCATGACGCAGAAAGTCGCAGTCCTCGGCACCGGCAAGATCGGCGAAGCCCTGCTCAGCGGAATGATCCGCGCCGGCTGGGCCCCCGCCGACCTCCTGGTCACCGCCCGCCGCCAGGAACGAGCCGAGGAACTCCGCGCCCGCCACGGCGTCACCCCGGTCTCCAACCAGGAAGCCGCCAAGACCGCCGACACCCTGATCCTCACGGTCAAGCCGCAGGACATGGGCACCCTCCTCGACGAACTCGCCCCGCACGTCCCCGCCGACCGCCTGGTCGTCAGCGGCGCCGCCGGCATCCCGACCTCCTACTTCGAGGACCGCCTCGCCGAGGGCACCCCCGTGGTCCGCGTCATGACCAACACCCCCGCCCTCGTCGACGAGGCCATGTCGGTCATCTCCGCCGGCAGCCACGCCACCGCCGACCACCTCGCCCACGCCGAGGAGATCTTCGGCGCCGTCGGCAAGACGCTCCGCGTCCCCGAGTCCCAGCAGGACGCCTGCACCGCCCTCTCCGGCTCCGGCCCGGCGTACTTCTTCTACCTGGTCGAAGCCATGACCGACGCCGGCATCCTCCTCGGCCTGCCCCGCGACAAGGCCCACGACCTGATCGTCCAGTCCGCGATCGGCGCCGCCACCATGCTCCGCGACAGCGGCGAACACCCGGTCAAGCTCCGCGAGAACGTCACCTCACCCGCGGGCACCACCATCAGCGCCATCCGCGAACTGGAGAACCACGGCGTACGGGCCGCCCTCATCGCCGCCCTCGAAGCCGCCCGCGACCGCAGCCGCGAACTCGCCTCCGGCACCAAGGACTGATCCGGGCCGTCGTCTCCACGCACATGTTGGTCCGGTCCACGCACCGGACACCGGCCACCAAGCTGGGAGATCCCCGCCCCGTTCAACCAGGCCTCCAGATCGGGCGAGCCGTGGAACGCCGAGTTCACGCCCTTCGTCACCGAGCAGCTCGGCCCCCGTGCCCCCTTCCCGCGCCGCGCATCGCCGCGGCACAGCGGCTTCTCGAACGCACCGACAATGCCGATGCCCGAGGTCGCCCGCAGAGCCGGGTTCGGCAGCGAGGTCAAGATGCGCCGGCACTTCGCATCGCGCCTCGCCACCAGCCCCCGCGCCTACCCGGCCGCGTTCAGCACGCGCGCCTCGGTGTCAGAGCTCGCCGGCAGCAACCCGATCGCCCGATAAGCGGCATCCACGGTCGGCCGCGCCATGCCCCGCGCCCGCTCCGCACCATCCCGCAGCACCCCCTCCACATGGCCGGGATCCGCGCACAACTCCTTGTGCCTTTCCTGTACGGGCCTCAGGACCTCCACCACAGCCTCCGCCGTGTCTGCCTTCAAAGCTCCGTACGACTCGTATGCACCGGCCAACGCCTCCGGGTTCCCACCCGTGCACGCCGCGAGGATCTCCAGCAGATTCGCCACCCCCGGCCGGGACTCCCTGTCGTACACGACCTCCCGGCCGCTGTCGGTCACCGCCCGCATGACCTTCTTCCGCACCACGTCCGGCTCGTCGAGCAGGTAGACGATCCCCGGTCCCGTGTCGTCGCTCTTGCCCATCTTCGCCAGCGGCTCCTGCAGATTCATCACCCGCGCCGCCACCGTCGGATGCGTGGCCCGCGGCACCACGAACGCGTGCCCGTACCGCTGGTTGAAACGCACCGCGAGATCCCGCGTCAGCTCCACGTGCTGCGCCTGGTCGTCCCCGACCGGCACTTCGTCGGCCCCGTACGCCAGGATGTCCGCCGCCATCAGCACCGGATACGTCAGCAGCGACAGCCGCACGCTCCCGCCCCGCCGCTGCTCCCGGGCCGCCTTCTCCTTGTACTGGATCATCCGCCGCATCTCGCCGTCCGTGGCCACGCACTCGAGCAGATACGACAGCCGCGCGTGCTCGTCCACATGGCTCTGGACGAACACCGTGCACAACCGGGGATCCAGCCCGGCCGCCAGCAGCAAGGTCGCCGCCTGCCGGCTCAGCCTGCGTACCCGCGCCGGATCGTGGTCCACGGTCAGCGCGTGCAGATCGACGACACAGAACAGCGCCTCCGCCCGGTGCTGGTCGACGGCGGCCCACTGCCGCATGGCTCCCAGGTAGTTCCCCAGCGTCAGATGCCCGGTCGGCTTGACCCCACTGAAGACCCTTGTCATCTCTCCTCCGTCTCCTGGTCGAGACCGCCGTCCCCGGCCGGCCGCCCCCGGAGTCCTGGAGGGAAACGAAAAACGGCCGCCGAGGCGGCGGCCGTGGAGCGCATACGCAAGGACGGCCGCCGTCAGGCGGCCCACCAGAACTGGCTGTGCGTACGCGTCGTCATACGGACCAGACTAGCTTCCGGTGGGCTTCGAGGCAGCGAGTTGACACACCCCGGACGGAACCGTACTGTTCTCCGAGTTGTCCGACGTGAGCGCCGACTCCGGTCGGTCCCCGGACAACCATTCCGCACGTACCATCACTGCTCGACGACAGTCGTCTGTCTGCCGTCATGTCATTGGCATGCGTATTCGCGAAATGAGGAATCCGCGCCCGAAAGGGCGCAGGGCCCCCGATTAGCTCGGGAGCCGGGAATCCGCTAAAGTCTCACTCGTCGGAACGGCCCAGCGGCCGGAAAGACAAACCCCGCTGACTGGGGGTCAGGCCGAGAAAAGGATCTGATAGAGTCGGAAACGCAAGACCGAAGGG
>BMUD01000024.1 GCA_014650015.1 Streptomyces griseoloalbus | reverse complement strand
CCAGCGGGTACTTCCTCGGGGCAGGCATCGTCTGGGCTCCTCTCATGACACCCATCTGACCTGCTGTCACCTTTCCCCGCATCTCGGGGGAACCTCATGACCGCGCTGCCGAAGTGGCACGTCGTCTGCCCGGCTGTCGGCCCGATGTCTCCCCCGTCACGATGTGCGGTGCAGGCGGCTTGACGGGTTGTGGTTCCGGAGCGGCAGCGCGGGCGAGCGCCGGATTAGCGATGAGGCGCTTGCCTTCGGCAGGATGGGCGCATGACCGAGATCCGCACCCCCCGTCTCCTCCTCCGTAGCTGGCACGACGACGACCTCACGCCGATGGCGGACATCAACGCGGACCCACGGGTGATGCGCTGGATCGACGACGGCTCGGTGCGCGACCTGGACCACACGGCCGAGGCCATCGAGCGATGGGAGGAGGAGTGGGACGAGGAGGGCTTCGGACTCTTCGCCGTCGAACTGCTGGCCTCGGGCGAAATGATCGGCTTCACGGGGCTGTCCGTGCCGGAGTTCCTGCCGGAGGTGCTGCCCGCCGTGGCAATCAGCTGGCGGCTCGGCTCACAGTTCTGGGGCCAGGGATACGCGTCGGAAGCCGCGCACGCCACGCTGGAGTTCGCACTCCAGGACCGCGGCCTGGACCGCGTCATCAGCATCAACCGGGTGGGGGACGACGCCTCCGAGAACGTCATCCGCAAGCTCGGCATGGTGGCCGAGCGGGAGACGGCACACCCGGTGTACGGCTACCTCCTGCGCGTTCACGCCATCGACCTCACCGAGTTCCGGGCGTGATCCGGCCGAACCGTCGATCATCACAAGACAGCCGACCACTACCCCCTACGTCCCTTCTCGCATTGATCGCGACGGTACGGACACTTAGCTTGTCGTTCAACGTCCGGCGGGTCCTGCGGGACGTGGCATCCTTGGGCAGTGCGACTTACTGATCGAGCAGGTGGCATCGGTCTGCGGCCGCTCCGATACCAGTTCCCAGTGGCCAGTGGTGACCGCTGGGACGACAACTGGCTCGTCATTGGGGCGGAAGTCACCACTCCGGCGGCCAACTGGTCCTTCACGGACTCGTGTCTGCTGGTCGACGAGGCTCGTGAGTTGTCCGCATGGTTGCGTGCTGTCGCATACGGGCGTAGGCCGGACACGAAGCCGGACCCGGAAGGGCATCTCGTCCCGGATCTTTCCTTCCTCGAACCGGTCCTCGCCTTCAGTCAGGTCTGGTGGCACGACGGCACGGGAGTGCTGCGGGTCCACCTTTCGCTTGAGGCTGCGCCTCCCCGGCGGCAGAACGAGAACCCGGATCTCTATCAATACGTGATCGAGGTCGAGACAGACCAGGCCGAGCTGATGCGGGCAGCAGAGGAATGGGACCAGCACCTTGCACGGTTCCCCCTGCGCTGAGCCTGCAGTTCATCCTGTGCGTCGAGGTTCGGTCCCGGTTTTGTGGTGGGTGTGGCGGCTGTAGGACTGGCCTGTGGCGAGGACCCGGCCGCCGTCGTGGCGAGGTGCGCTCGATGACCCAGCGGCGGCGGCCCAATCGTTCGCTGGACTCGATGCCTTTGCGCGCGATCCGTACTCCGATGCGTTCGCAGGACGGGCCGAGAGCCCTGGTCTCGGACAGGTCGTTCAGCGTGGAGTCCTGGTGTCAGTCGTCTCCTGCCGTGCCGGCACCGGACGAGGAGGCAGCAGGCATCGACACGGCTGGCATCGACCTGCAGATCGCCGCCCGCTTCCGTGAACGTTGCGCAGCGGAAGTGATCGTCAGCATGCCCGGAATGGGCGCGTCGCAGGCGGGAAGCGCCGGATCAGACTGTCGCCACGTCCGCCTCGGAGGGGTGGGCGCCCAACAGGGCCAGGCAGTTGTGCCACAGCGCTTCGAGCTGGGCCGTATCGTTGTAGAGCTTCGCGAACAGCACCTGCCCCTCCAGCTGGGCCACCACGGAGCGGGCAGCGGCGCGGGGGTCGGCGACCGCGGCGTCTCCGCGCTCGAGCGCCTCGGAGACCACCTCCTCGACCATGTCGACCTGGGCGTCGAAGATCTGCTGCAGGCGGCCCCGGATCGTTTCGGTCTGGTTGCTCATTTCGAGGGTGAGGTTGCCGAACATGCAGCCGGACACCGTTCCGCACGTGGCCTGGCCGGCGCGCTGAGCGGCCTCGGTCTCCTCGAACAGGTGCCGGAGCCGCTGCAAGGGCTCCTGATCGCTTTTCAGGACACGGACCCAGTTGTGCTGCTGAGCGGTCCAGTGTTCGTCGATCACGGCCAGCGCGAGGGCCTCTTTGGACTCGAAGAAGTAGTAGAAGCTGCCCTTGGGCACTCCGGCGGTCTTGCAGATCTCCGCCACGCCCAGGGCCGAGTAACCCCGCAGTTCGATGAGAGACTGCGCAGCCGTGAGGAGCTTGCTCCTGGCATCACTCGTTCGCCCCATGCGTGAAGTATACGACCGTTCGACTAGTAAGTCGGGGTCGGCGCCGCGAGTGCCGTTCCGTCACCCGTCGCCGTCGGCCTCCGCCCGGTGACATGCGCGGGCGCTTCAGCCGAGCCTGGTCACCTGGTAGTGGCTGAGGTACCACTGGTCCGCGACGCGCTTGAGGACGACGCTGAGGGTGACATGAAGGTCCGGCCGGTCGGTGAAGGAGAAGTCGACCGCGAGATACCCGAGGAGAACGTCTTCCGCGAGGCTTCGGGTCTCGAGCACCGCGTAGTCGGCCGCCAACCCGGTCGGCTGGGAGTCGTAGTACGCGGCGACCCCCTGACGGCCGACGCTGTAGGGGTGGAGCCCCTGGAAGACGGCGTCCTCGGTGAAGAGCGCCGCGACCTTCTCCGGTTCGTGTGCGTCGACCGCGGACTTCCACCGGTCCATGACGCCACGCACGACGGCTTCCTGCTCTGCTGTTGCGGTCACTGCTGTGTCCTCTCGCGAAGGTACGAAACCGGTCGTACCCCGTGATGGGCATTCGGTGGGGTGAGTGACCTGTCGGCCGCTCGACATGGGGCCGACTGCCGCAAAAGCCTGCCTCTCACGGCGTCAGGAATCTGTGGCGTCCAGCGTTTGGCCGGTTGGTCCGACCGACCTGACACGAAAAGCTAGACGATCGGTCTACTACAGTCAAGCCGCCCCGCCCTTCATGACGCCTTTCCTCCCTGCTGGTAGTTACAGGCTCCCACTGCAGGTCAGAGCCGTATCGGTGGAGCTTCACCGCAAGGGCACCGGAAATTAG
The DNA here is from genome assembly GCA_014650015.1 of Streptomyces griseoloalbus. Classification (GTDB taxonomy): domain Bacteria; phylum Actinomycetota; class Actinomycetes; order Streptomycetales; family Streptomycetaceae; genus Streptomyces; species Streptomyces griseoloalbus. The sequence goes on along the minus strand of BMUD01000024.1, from coordinate 115,104 downwards.
ACGATCGGTCGCCTGGTTGTAGCCCGCACCGGTCGATGAGCATCGGCCGGAACCGTCAACCGCCACACGAGAGCGAAGAAGGCACTCATGAACAACTCCGACAAGAAGGTCGCCGTCGTCACCGGCGCGTCCCAGGGCATCGGCGCCGCTCTGGTCGAGGCGTACCGCAAGCTCGGTTATGCCGTGGTCGCCACCTCACGGACCATCGCCGCCTCGGACGAACCGGACTTCGTGACCGTCCAGGGCGACATCGCCGACCCGGCCACGGCCGAGCGCGTCGCCGCTGCCGCGATCGAACGGTTCGGCCGCATCGACACCCTGATCAACAACGCCGGCCTCTTCGTCGCCAAGCCGTTCACCGCGTACACCCAGGAGGACTATGCCGCGGTCACCGGGGTCAATCTGACGGGGTTCTTCCGCATCACCCAGCTCGCCGTCGAGCAGATGCTCCGTCAAGGCGGTGGCCACGTCGTCCAGATCACCACGAGCCTGGTCGACCACGCTCTCTCCGCCGTGCCCTCGGTGCTGGCCTCCCTGACCAAGGGCGGTCTGCAGTCAGCCACCAAGGCGCTGGCCATCGAGTACGCGCCCCGTGGCATTCGCAGCAACGCGGTCGCCCTGGGCGTCATCAGGACGCCGATGCACTCGGAGGAGCACTTCGACACGTTCGCCGCCCTGCATCCCGTCGGGCGGATGGGCGAGATCAGCGACATCGTCGATGCGGTTCTCTTCCTGGAGAACGCGCCGTTCGTCACCGGCGAGGTGCTGCACGTCGACGGTGGTCAGAGCGCCGGTCACTGATCGACGGGGCGGGCGGCTGCCGACCGCCGTCCGTCTCCCATGTTCGACAGGCCGCTGATCCGAAACAGTCAGCGGCCTCCGTCATGTCGACAGAGCCGTCTCGGTCGCCTCCCGCCTGCGGTGGAAGCCGACGCCTGTCAGGTGGGAGAAAGCCCGTCCTGGAAAGCCCGCCGCGACCGGCGCACCGTGAGGCCATGCCCAGTTCGCGGCGGGGCGGCCCGAACCGACGGCCACCCACGGACGCCGGGCTGCGGCAGTCGTGTCGATGTTCCCGCAAGGAGTTCTCTTATGGCTTCGCCGCTTACTGACGTCGGTGTGGAGACACCGGTACTGGCCGCGCCGATGGCCGGCAGCCCCACCACCCCCGAACTGGTCGTCGCGGCGGCCGGCGCGGGCGGTTTCGGCTTCCTCGCGGGCGGCTACAAGACCGTCGAGGCCTTGGAAGCGCAGATCGCCCGTACTCGCTCGGCCGGCGTCGGCTTCGGGGTCAACCTGTTCGCCCCGAACCCCTCGCCGGTCGATCCCACGGCCTTCCGCGCCTTCGCTCACGCCATCGCGCCCGAGGCCCGGGCCTACGGTCTCGACACCACCCGGTTCCCGGTTACCGAGGACGACGACCACTGGGCGGACAAGGTCGATCTCCTGCTCTCCTCCCCCGTTCCGGTCGTCAGCTTCACCTTCGGCCTGCCGGAGTCGGGCATCGTCGACGCCCTGCGTACGGCGGGAACCCTGGTGGTCCAGACGGTCACTTCACCGGTGGAGGCGCGCGCCGCCGCGGAAGCGGGTGTCGATGTACTCGCCGTGCAGGCTTCAGCCGCTGGAGGCCACTTGGGCACGTGGACCCCGCAGCGCACGCCCCCCGCCGTGCCGTTGCCCGACCTGCTGAGGTCGGTGCGGAAGGAGGTGTCCCTGCCCCTCGTCGCCGCGGGCGGCATCGCCACGCCGCACGCCGTGACCGAGGCGCTGTCCGCCGGGGCTGCGGCGGTCATGGTGGGCACCGTCCTGTTGCGTGCCGACGAAGCGGGGACCTCGGCCCCCCACCGCGCCGCACTCGCCGATCCGGCCGCCCGTGAAACCGTGGTGACGCGGGCTTTCACCGGCCGCCCGGCGCGGGCCCTGCGCAACGAGTTCACCGACCGGTACGGCGACGTGGCGCCATACGGTTACCCCGCCCTGCACCACCTGACCCGCTCGATGCGCAGCGCCGCAGCGGCGGCGAACGATGCCGAGCGGATCAATCTGTGGGCGGGAACGGGGTACCGTAGCGCGACCGCGGAGCCCGCGGCGCAGATCCTCCAGCGACTGGCTTCCCGGGCTTGATGAAGAGCCCGGAAGTCCCTCCTGGCTCTCCTTCGCCAGGTTGCCTCCCCCGACTGGCACAACGCCTGACGCCTCGACACCGGCGGATCGGATCTGAACCGCGCGGTCAGTGAGCATCGGACCTCGACGGGGTACTGCCATCTGGCCGCACGGGGAGGAGGAGGGGCGTTCGGGGGTGCGGCCGTCTCCCGAAGACCGGCCCTTCAGGCGCCGGACGAACGAAGGTCCCAAAAAGCCCGCGGCCCAACGGCGCTCGGTGGTGGCGGCGTACCAGCCGGTGGACACGGGGGCCGGAGGCAGGGGATGAGTCCGGGTGTCGTCGCTCCCGGGGATGCTGAGTGCATGGGCGAGGCCGGAGGGCGATGCGCTGGCTCGTCCTCGTCCTCGTTGTCGAGCGGCGAGGAGTCGCGGATCCATGCCAGGTCGAGAACGTAGCGTTCGGTGTGCGGGCTGCGCCGCCAGTCGTCCGGCAGGCGGGTGCCCTGCCCGGAGGCGGTCAGATCGCGCAGGACCCTGTCGTGGTAGTCGCGTACGGCTTGGCGACCGGCCCACCAGGCATGGCCTTCGTATACGCCGGGGCGGGGCAGGATCATCTCGCCGGCAGGACCGTAGGTGAACTGGTTGACGACCAGCGTTCCGGTCTCGGATTCGACGGTGACGCCGGTGTGTCCTTCGGCATCGGTCGGTACGGAGGGTGGTGTGTCCCAGATGCGGATATCGATCCGGGCGGGGATGTCGGGCTGCAGGCTGTGCAGGTACAGGTGGTAGCCGTTGCCGGCCACCACCTGTTGCCGTGCGGCGTCCATGGAGGCTGCGTCGGCAAGGTAGGCGTCAGCGTCATAGATCTCGATGAAGCGACGGCCTGGAATGGCGTCGACGCTGTACTCGGCCAGGAGTTCCATGCACGGCCCTTCCCTCAGCGGCTGGTCTTCACGTGGAACGGATCGCCGTCAAGCGTCACTGCTCATCGAGGGATGACTGGCGGGCAAGGAACTCCTCGAACGCCGCCTTCTGCTTCGGATCCATGAAGCCTTGGCGGACGTTGCGGGCCTTCTCCTGGAGCCAGTGCGCCTCGTCGGGGTTCAGTAGCTCGGCGACCACCACGCCGTTGCGAGCAACCGCCGTGCGCCCTCCTACGCGACGGCGAAAGAGCATGAACGCGCCGCATTCCGTTGGGGTGGGCCAGTTCCGGGACCTGCGCCCCAGCCCGGTTCTCGTCCCCGGCGCCACTCGTCGTCGGGTAGGCGGTGGGGGCCCAATGCTCCCAGAGCGCCAGCGTGGCCGCGGGCACCAGCACCGCGTGTTCAGCTTGCCGCCCCTCCCACATGAACGTGACCGTGACGGGCTCGCCGACCGCCTCGGCCAACCCGAGCACCCTCTCCACCTCATCGTTGATCGGGTAATCCACCACTACGTTGATCTGAATCCCCATGGTGCCCGAGGCTACTGGCCGCTTCCGACATGCCGGAGCGAAGCCAAAACCGCGTCGGGCTACGCCTGTCAGGATCGACCCCACACGCTCGGGGCTCTCCGTGCGGCGTGCGGAGGGCCCCGAGCGTGTGGGGTCGCGGACCAGGGACAGCATCCAGACCTGGCCGGCGCGGCGTCACCTTGCTTGCCGGATCACTTGGCCTGGGCGAGCCGGACCGCGTCGGGGCCGGCCGGGAAATGGCGCCGGGGTACGCGAGCGTCCCCTTGCAGAACTCGGCCGAGTGCGGGCCTGTGCGAGAGGACGGTCTCGCGTTGGGCGGGGACGGCACTGCTGCCGTCTGCGCCCGGGTGTCATCCCGTGGTCGCGCGTTCCCTGGAAGGTGCTCGGCGTGTTCGCCCCTTTTTTACACCTGACGTGCTGGGAGGTCCGGGACCACCTGGCGCTGCGACGCGTGCAGGCCGCCGTCGAGCAGGCCGGCGTCGCGGTCAAGCCGCTGTCCACTGCCGACACCGCGGCCCGTCGCGTGGAGGAGGCCATCTCCTTCCTCGCTCCCGGCGGCACGCCGGTCGAGGTCTTCCACGGCCCGGCCCTGGACCACAGCCCGCTCAACACCCCCTACGCAACCGGTTCGTCACCGGTGGCCTCGGCGCCGGCCACGTGGTGGTGCCGGTCGGCGACATGGCGGCGGCCCGGAGCTTCTACGAGTCGCTCGGTTTCCTGGCCCGCGGTGGATTCCGGCTGCCCACGCCGCCGGACGTGGACCCGATGCACATCCGCTTCATGGGGGTCAACGCACGCCACCACAGCCTGGCGCTGATGCCCACGCCCGATCTCAGATCGCCCGCGCCGGTGCACATCATGGTCGAGTGCGAAACCCTCGACGAGGTCGGCCGGGCCCTGGACCGAGTCACCTCCGCCGGCTACCACATCTCCTCGACGCTGGGCCGGCACACCAACGACAAGATGGTGTCCTTCTACGTCCGCACGCCGGGTGGCTGGGACCTGGAGGTCGGCTGCCGGGGCCTGCTCGTCGATGAGCAGACCTACACCGCCGAGGAGATCACGGCCGACAGCTACTGGAGCCACCACTGGGGCTTCAGCTGACCGGCACGGTGCCTTCCGCTCGACCGCTGCCGACGGCGGCCGGGCGGGAGGCCTGGGTCATCGCCCGCCGCGCACCCGGTCCACGGACCAAACGGCGCACGGCGGAATGAGGAGCGCTGATCACCGGCGCCCTTCAACCGAGGGTCGGCACGATCGCATGCGTTGTCCCTGCCGACATGTTCAGGCGTGTGGGGCCGCTGAACTGTCCTGCGCCGCTGTTCGGCGGGCGTTGTGCCGGTGGTGGGTGAGCAGGAAGACGATCAGTCCGAGCAGGGTCATGGATGCGCCGGCCAGAGCCAGCACCGGGTAATGGGAGGTGTGGTTCAGGGCGAGACCGCCGACTGCGGAGCCGAGTGCGACGCCTGCGTTGAACGAGGCGGCCGCGAGGGCGGACACCAGGGCGGACGCGGTGCCGGCGATGTGCAGGACGTAGGACTGCAGCGGGGGCACCATACCGAAGCCCGCGCCGCCGAGCAGGACCAGGAGCACAAGCACGGCGGGCAGGACCGACCCCAGCGCCCACAGGGCCAGCAGCCCGACGACCAGGATGCTGAGGATGACGACGACCGTGCGGGTCACCGAGCGGTCGGCGTAGCGGCCGCCGAGGGCGTTGCCGGCGATCAGGCCGGCGCCGAACAGGAGCAGCAGCCAGGTGACGGAGCCGGCGGACACCCCGGTGACGGTGGTCAGGTACGGGGCGATGTAGGTGTAGACGACGAACAAGCCGCCGTAGCCGAGCGCGATGGCGAGGAAAGCGGCCCACAGCGCCCCGCTGCGCAGGACGGCGAGGCCGCGGTCCTCGCCATCGCCACCTGCGGGTGTGCCGGGCAACAGCAGCCACATGGCGAGGGCGCCGATGGCGGCGAGGCCCGAGACGACCCAGAAGGCCGACTCCCAGCCGGCCGCGCGCCCGACGATGTTGCCGATGGGGACGCCGATCACGTTGGAGACGGTGAATCCGGTGAAGACAACGGCGATGGCCATGGCGCGCCGGGTGGGGGCGACCATGCCGCCGGCGATGGTGATCGCGACGCCGAGGAATCCGCCCAGCATCGCTCCAGCCAGGGCGCGGGAGAGGGACACCAGGAGCAGGCTGCCCGCGAGGGCTGTAGCGGCGTTGGCGATGAGGAAGACGAGGGCCAGGCCGGTCACGAGGGGCTTGCGGGGAAGGCGGAGGGTGGCGGCGGCGACGAGCGGGCCGCCGCTCATCGCGCCGAGCGCGAAGCTGGTGGTCACCCAGCCCGCCTGGGACACCGAAACGCCGAGATCGTCGCTGATGAGGGGCAGCAGACCGTTGGGGACGAGTTCGGCTGTTCCCAGGGCGAAGGCGGTCAGGGCGAGAGCGAGGATGGGTAGAGGCATGCCGGCGATCGTGAAAGATGCGCTGGTCAGCTACCAGATCCCGCTCTTTGCACCCCTCGGGAAGGGTGGCACCGACAGGGATATGGTCGCGTTCGGGCACACCCTCTACGGTTGATATATGAACGATCCGGGTGATCTGGCTGTTTTCCTTCGGTCGAAACGTGCCGCCCTCCCGCCGGAGGCGACCCCCATGAACGGGTTCGGGGTCCGTCGACGGGTGCCTGGCCTGCGCCGGGAAGAGGTGGCGCAGCTGGCCGGGGTCAGCGTCACGTACTACACGCGCCTGGAACAGGGGCACAGTCGACGCGCCTCCGACGAGGTCCTGCTGGCCTTGGCCCGGGCGCTGCAGTTGTCCGTCACCGAGACCGAGCACCTGCTGGATTTGGCGCGGACTCCACGCACCCCCGCCGCAGCCACGGACTCCGGCCCCGAAACCGTCAGCCCGAACGCACAGACCTTGCTGTCCCTGGTCGCTGAGCGTCCCGCGGTCGTCCTCGGCCGACGCAACGACGTCCTGGCCTGGAACGAGCTCGGGCACGCGCTGATCGCTGCGCACTTGCGCGCGGACGCTCCCGACCACCCGGACACCCGGCCGTCCCTGCCCCGCCTGCTCTTCCTCGACCCCCGGGCCCGCGCCCTGTACCGGGACTGGGGCCAGGAGGCCGCGGACTACGTCGCCTACCTGCGGCTGATCAGTGGGAAGTACCCGGACGACGAGGCTCTGACCCGCATGATCGGTGAGCTGTGCGTCCGTGACGACGCCTTCGCCGCCCTGTGGGCCTCAGGGCGCGTCGGCGAATGCGTCGCCGGCACGAAACGCATGATCCATCCCCATGCCGGCGAGATCACCGTCGATTTCCAGCTCTGGGCTCAGGCGGACCGTCCCGACCAGCGCCTGGAGATCTACGAACTGCGCGACGATCCCGAGGGGACGCGCACCCGCGCGCTGCTGGACACTCCTGCGGCACATGTAGCCCTGTAAGGCCTGCGGTCGAGCGGACCGGGAGACGGCACAAGCTGCCGGTGCACTGCGGCTGCCGACCCGCGCGGGCAGGAATCCCAGGGCCGGTGGCCGCGGGCCTGTGCGGGTGGTGCCCTCGTGGCCCTGCCGGCGGTCCGGGGCCGGAGGTGCCGACGTCCTTGGCGGGGACGGCGGTGCCGAGGGGGCGGGTTCAGCGATCGGGTGCCGCGGCGGGGGTGAGGCGGGTCCAGCCGGCAGGTGGGGCCAGGAGCGTGCGGACGTGAGGCTTTCGGGTGCGCAACCGCACGTGTCCCCGGTGACCGTGGAGGATGAGGTGACCGAGGTGTTCGAGTGCCTTGACGGCGAAGCCGTTCGCCGGGCACATGCCCTCGCCTTTGCCGAAGGGGAGGTAGGAGCGCCGCTGGTCGTCGGTCGGCTGCTCCCAGCGTGAGGGGCGGAAGTCCAGGGGTTCGTCCCAGACGGCCGCCGACCGGTGGATCGCGTGCGTGCCGATCAGGACGTGCTCGCCCTCGCGGACCCGGCAGCCGGCCAGGTCGTGGTCGGCGGCGGCCACTCTGATCAGGCGCCAGGCGGTCGGATACAGCCGCAGCGCCTCCTTGACCAGCCGATGGACCTGCTCCTGCCCCACCGCCGGGGTATCGTAGCCGTGCCTGATGCCGAGCATCACCACCCATTCGAGGGTCACGCCGGTGAAGCCGACCGTGGACAGGACGAGGCGTTGCAGCAACTGCGCGCGATCGGCCGTGGACAGCTCTCCGGGCAGGCCCAGCACCAAATCGACCAGGTCCTGCGCGCCGCTTTCCCGCAGTGGTAGTCGGCCGAGCTGTTCGGCGAGCCCGGCCCGAACGGCGGGCACCGTACGGTGCGAGCGCCTCAGCACATGGCCCACGATGTCGTCGGTGACGACGCTCGACGTCACGTAGGCGTCGACGAGCGCGTTGATCTCGGTGTGACGCCGGTGCGCGATGACGGGGGCGAAGTACCGCCGGACCAGTTCGACGCCCCAGCGCTGGTGCCGCAGGCGGCCGCGGCCGTCACTCACCTCACCGAGGGCGGAGTCGAGGTCGAACGACGACGCGAGGTCGTGCCGGGCCAGGACCCTGAGCAGCTCACGGGAGGCTTCGCTGCGGACCGCCTGGGACAGGGATTCCCGTCCCAGGCGGAAGAACCCGGACTGGGACAGGTAGTCGCCGGCCGGGTCGACCAGCACGTCCCGGGCCGCGTCGGCATCGGCCACGAAGAGGGTGCCGAAGCGGAGCCTGAACGGACCGTCGCGGCCTGCGGCCTGCTCCTCCCAGCGCCGCAGTTGCGGCCACAGACTCTTCCTGTCAAGGAGCATGGGTCGTCCGCCCATCCGACGGAGAACGGGACACGCGGCGGTCCGGGCGCTCGTCCCATCCCTTTGCGGAGAGGCTGTCAGGCGTTGTGCCCGTACCTGTCGCCGTACTGGTTTCGGCGCGCACGCGCCTCACCGCTGAGCGCCTGAAGGCTTCTGATGATCCATGACATCGCGGCTGTCCTCCTTGCCGGTCGGGGCTGTGCCCGGCCCGGCTGCCGAGCGTCAGTCCTGCTGCCCGTAGCCGACGAAGTAGCCGTGCCACCGTGCACGCATCTCACCGCTGAGCGCCCGAAGGCTGCTGGTCACCCACGACATCGTGGTCCTCCTCGTCGGTCGGTGCTCTTGGGCTGTGCCGCGTGATCCGGCACCCCGGCGGCCCGCCGCAGGGGCGCCTAACGCTACTCCCACGGCAGAACCGGGTGAACTGCCGGAATCGGCCAAAGATGGTGGTACGCCCGGGGCGGCTCCCCCACAGCACCCGCGGGCGGTGACAACAAACCCGCCTGCGTGAAAACACTGGTGCTTCGGCTCACGGGCCGGGTCTCGCAGGCTGTCCGGGGGGCGGCTGCTACAGGTCGAACTCCAGGTGCTCGATGTCGGTGAAGCGGACCTCTTCCAGGCTGCCGGCGCGGCGGCCGCCGTCCTGGAAATAGACCTCCCTGAGCGCTTCGGCGGTGATCTCCTTGAGCTGCTGGTCGCCGGCACCGGCCTCCTGTGCGTCGAAGAGGCGGGCGGCGTACTGCGGCGGCAGCGCCACGGTCAGGTGCCGCAGGCGGGCGTCGTCGGTCGTGCCGATGGGGGCGGTGTAGCCGATCCGGGCGCGGGTGTCGATGACGACACCGCCGGTGGTCGCCGCGCGTTCCTTGGCCCTGGCCCGGATCTGCGGCTGCCACCGCTTCTTCACCTCGCGCTCCAGGCGCGCGGCGAGGTCCGGGCGGGGCTTCTTGATCTGGTCCTTCACGTACCGCTCGACGGTGCGCTGAGAGACCCGCAGCAGTTGGGCGACCGCCTTGGTGCCCTTGAGCTGCTTGACCAGGTACCGCATCTGCGCGCCCGCGCTCTTGGGTGCCGGGCGGGTGAACGCCTTGTGCACCGCGGCTTCCAGGCCGTCCCCGAACAGGGTCATAGCCCTCTCCTACTCCCCGTTGTCGATGTCGGTGACGGTGCCGTCCTTGATATAGCGGGCGAGGTTGAGCTCCGGGGCGTTGAACCGCTCGCGGACCCCTTCACCCCACAGGACGGTCTGGGTGCCCTCGTGCTTGACCAGGCCGGGGTTGATGCCGAGCTTGAAGCCTCCGGGCAGCGGCTTGCCGTCCCGGTAGGGCAGGAAGTCCAGCGGGCTGGTGCCGTCGGCCGCGTACACGACACAGTCGGACAGGATCGCCACCGGGTACCGGCCGGTGAACGCCGCGTGCTTGACGATCTTCCTGTGGAGGTTGATCCGGGTGCGGGAGATGACCGCCGCCCGGATGTCCGGCCGCCACGTCGGGCGGGCCAGGGCCCGCCATGGCCGGCCGGGCCGCCAGCCTTCGCCGCGGGGCCGCTCGCGCAGCTTGCCCAGGCCGCCCTTGACCGTCGCCTTGATCGCCGAGACGACGATCGCCAGCTCCGGGTCGCGCTCCTTGTAGCCGTCCATCGCGGCGAGGAAGTCCTCGGGCGCGAGGTCGGCGTCGACGCCGAGATCGGCCATCGTGGCGAGGTAGGCGTCGCGCAACCGGTTGTACCAGCCGTCCAGGTAGCGGCCGTTCTCGTGGCGCACCCATGCTTCGATCGGGCGCACCTCGTAGCCCAGTTCCACCGCGTAGGCGACGGTGGGTGTGGCATACCAGGCCGGGCCGGCGGGGCGCTCGCCCTTCGGCGTGAACGGGCTCGGCAGCAGGCCGGCGTCCAGGTCGGCCCACTTGTCCTTGCCGACTTTCACCCGGGACAGGTCGACGTGGGACAGGTCCACCAGCCACGACCCGGGCAGCTTCGGGTCGAACACCGGGGCCTTGACGTGCGTCGGCGCACCGAGGCCGACGACCAGACCGTTGGCGCCGGCGGCGAAGGCCATGTTCACGTCGATGCCGACCAGGTGCCGCAGCATGCACTCGGCATCCGTCATCGGCCGTGCCCAGTCGTACGCCTCCTCGAACAGTTTCTCCGCCGGGCCGCGGACATGGAAGCGCGGCAGGTCCTTGAGCAGCGGGTGCCCGTCCGGAGCCTCACACGGCGCGCAGTCGACCGGGTCCTTGCCCAGCGAGCCGGGGTTGTGCTCGGAGTGCCGCTCGCCGTCGGCGTCCGGCTCGGAGGCCCGGGTCGCCGGGTGCAGCGCGGTCATCAGCTCCAGGCCGGTCACGGCGGTGGAGCCGCGCGGCGTCATCACCCGGGACGCGTACACACCCATGACACGGGCGAGTTCCGCCGGCGGCAGCTGCCCGGCCTCACCCCAGTGCCGGGTGTCCAGCGCGTGCCATGACGGGATGCACAGCTGGACGCAGGACCGCCCCGAGCCGGTGGCGGGGCGGTAGATCCGCGCCCACGGCCCGAAGCCCCGCTTCGTGAGCTTCCACTCCGCGCGGGCCAGCTGCTTGATGACCTTGTGGCCCTCCGGGAGCCGCCCGGCGAGCTTCTCCTCCTCGGTGAGGGTGGCGGGCAGGCCATACCGCTCCAGGGCGGCTTCGGTGAGCACGAGCAGCGGGTCGGCGTCCTTGCCGGGGCCGGACAGCTTCGGCTGCCCGAGCTTCGCCTCCTTCAACGTCCACTCCACCAGGGCCGGGATCGACTTGGCGGGCACGTCCAGGACCAGGCCGCCGGTGCAGTACGCCAGCACCTGCCCGTCCTCGACGTCGACGACCGCCAGCGGACCGTTCTCGAACCGCGAGTCGGCGCCGCCTGCCGGGGTGCCGACCGGGGCCGCCTGCTTCGCGCCCGGACGGCGCGACGTCGACGATGGCCTGGTGGTGCGAGCCGGACGCGGCGCGGCCGCCGGAGCAGTGGCGACGGGAGCAGTGGCAGGGGTCTGGGCGTTCTCGGTTGAAGCCGTGGCCGCAGCCTCGGACGCCTGCCCCGTGGAGGGGGTCCGTGGGTCCGCCGGGGCGGTGGGCGTACCGGTGAACGTGGCCGGCGCCGATGGGGCGGCCGGAGCCTCCGTCACCGAGGGGGCGGGGTAGAGCTCTGCGAGCTTCTCCAGCAGTCGCGCGTACGCCTCGCGCTCCGGACCCCGCGGCTCGGTCGTCTTCTTGGCCGACTCCCAGCCGGACACCGTCGCCCGGCGCACCTTCAGTGCGGCAGCGACTTCGTCCAGCGTCAGGCCGTGCGCAACCCGCAGCCGCTTGCGCTCCTCCGCCGGCGGCAGCGGAGAGCGGGACGCGACCAGCGCGTCGACCGCGTCGAACAACTCGGACAAGGAATACCTCCTGACCCGGAGCCTACTCGACAAAGCGTAAAGTTGGCGTACTTTTACCGCACGAATCGCGTACATATCACGTTCGACGGTCGAGACGGCTGGACGAGGCCGCACACACCATATTCGCGTCACGTGCTGACCTACCTGCCGCAACCGGCTCCCCTACCTGCGCAAGAAGGCGCGGCTCCGCCAGGAGCACCGCGCGCGGCGAAGTCGAGGAGCAGTGACTCAACGTTCCCAACGCTCTTCTCGGCGACAGGGGAACTCTTCGATGGGAACGCTCAAGTCGACATCGCGCGGTCCCCGAACGAGTTGGCGGTTATCGACGGCATGGCGAAGAAGGCCAGTACTGCGAGGACCGCCACACTCGCGGCGAGTGCCAAAGCACTGGGAAGACGTCGCCGGCGTGCTCCGCGCGTACGGCGAGACCGACCCTCGACCTCACCACCCGCGACATTGCCGGGATGCGCGCAGCCGCCGCACTGCTGCGGCAAGTCTTCGCCGCCGAACACGCCGACGACGCCGCGGCCACCCTCAACCGCCTCCTGAAGGACCGCACCGGACCGCTCCGCCTGACCTCACACGGCGGCAGCACCCCCTGGCATCCCCACCTGGACCACGACGACGACGCCCCCTGGGACGAGTGGTTCCTCGCCTCGTCCTGCATGGCCCTGACCGTCCTCGTCTGGGACCGTCAATGCCCTCCGGGCAGGATCTGCGCATCACCCGGCTGCCAGAACGTCTTCATCACCCAGGGCAGCGGTCCGGAACGCCGCTTCTGCTCCCGCCGATGCGCGACCCGCGAACGAGTCGCAGCCCATCGACGCTCCCGCTCCGCCGAGCAGTCGAGCGAAGTCACATAGGGCGCGAGGGATTCAGCGAAGGCATCGCTCAACCTTCGATGAGAAACGCTCAACCTTCACTGCGGCGACAAGCCGGGCGGCAGGTCACGACGCCGGGAGGCCGGGCTCGCGCCTGCCCTCCGGCCGGACCGGGGCCGCAGCCCACGGTCTCTACCGGTAGCCGCTGAGGCCGTCGGCGAGCTCCTCTGCCCTTCTCATACGTCCGCCGTCCGACGACTGGTCGGCGCCGACGTGTCACGTCGTCCACAACAGGGGTGTGACGATGGATCCGGCCGAGAACGAAGCGCCCGGGCACCCGTGGTTCCCGGTCGCCCGGGTCGCCGAACTGCACAACGGCGTGGCCGGGCCGGTTCGTCGGGATCACTTCCGCCGGCTGAGGTTGTCGTTGACGATGTCCGTGTGACTCATCGCATCAGCGCTCTGATCTCGGCCTTTCGGCGTCCTTGCCGGCGGGATGCTGCTCGTCTTCGCCGTTCGCGGGTACCGCTCTGGGGCGTCGGTCCTCTGGCTCGTGGCTGGAGCCGTGATCTTCCTCAGCGCTTCGTACGCGTTCGCGCGGGACGTGCGGCGGCTCCGCACTGGGCCGACCGCCTGACGAGCAGTACCGTTCCGACCGGCCTCCGCCGGTCGTTGTGTAGTTCACCGCCGCTTCCCGGCCTGAGACGGCTGATGAGGGTCGCTGCGGACGTGCGCGCGCACCCCTTGCAGGCCGAACAGGATGAGAAGCTCGACCACGCCGCCGTCGGCGCTGCCCAGCCAGTGGGGCAAGGACGTGTCGAACTCGGCTGCCTCACCGGGCGGCAGCGTCAGGTCACGCTCGCCGATCACGAGCCGCAGGCGTCCGTTGAGCACGTACAGCCATTCGAAGCCTTCGTGGGTCTGCGGGGTCGGTTCGAGTGGTTCCGGCTGGGCGGGGATGATCATCTTGAACGCGTGCACCCCGCCCGGCCGCCGGGACAGAGGCACGAAGGTCATCCCGAACCGCCTGATCGGCTTGAGGTGGATCCGGGGGTCGCCGGTACGCGGGGCGCCGACGAGGTCGTCCAAGGGAACGTCATAGGTGCGGGCCAGCGGCAGCAGCAGTTCCAGGCTCGGCCGGCGCTGCCCGGTCTCCAGCCGGGACAGGGTGCTCTCCGACACGCCGGTCGTCGCCGCGAGGTCGGCGAGGGTGATGCCGCGGTCACGACGCAGCGCACGAAGGCGCCGCCCCACCGTGTCGAGCACTTCGTCGTCCGTCTTGCGATCCATCGGACCATCTTGCCGTAACCGCAAGATTGCGTGCCAGCTCGTGGGGTGCCTGGCAAGACTGAGTGCACACCGACACACCGGCACAAGGAGCCTTGATGAGTACCACCGATGCGGTCACGTTCTGGGACGGCGTCTACGCGGGCCGACCGGCAGCCAGTGGCCCGCAGCCGAATGCCCGCCTCACCGAGACGGTGACGGGCCTGCCGCCCGGTGACGCGCTGGACCTCGGATGCGGCGACGGCGGCGACGCGCTGTGGCTCGCCGGCCAGGGGTGGCAGGTCACCGCCGTCGACATCTCGGCCGTGGCGGTGGAGCGGCTCGCCGCCCTCGCCCGCTCACACGGCCTGGGCGACCGCGTCACCACCGTGCGGACCGACTTGCACAGGTCTTTCCCGCCCGGCGGATTCGACCTGATCTGCGCCCACTACCTGCACACCCCCTTCGACCTGGACCGATCAACCGTCCTGCGCTCGGCCGCGCACGCACTGCGCCCGGGCGGGCGGCTGCTGGTCGTCGACCACGGCTCGACCGCGCCGTGGTCGTGGAACCAGGATCCCGACATCCGCTACCCGAGCCCGCGGGAAGTCGCCGAGGGCATCGGCCTGACCCCGCGGACATGGACGGTCGAGCGGGCCGACGCACCCCGCCGGATCGCGACCGGGCCGGACGGGCGCACCGCGGAGGTCACCGACCACGTCCTCCTCATCCGCCGCACCGCATGACACGGCGGCCGGCGCCCGCACCCGGCAGAGGAAGGGAGACCACGGTGCCCGGCACCACGCGCCGCAACCGCCGCGACACCCCGCCGCCCCGGACCGGAAGCGACGAGACGGAGGTCCTGCGCGGATTCCTCGACTACCTCCGGACCTCGATCGCCGCGAAGGTCGACGGCGCCCCCGAACCGCAGGTGCGAACAGCCGCAGTGCCGTCGGGCACGAACCTGCTGGGCCTGCTCAACCACCTGACTTTCGTCGAGCGCTCGATGTTCCTCGGCGACGACGTCACCGACTGGCAGGCGACGTTCCGGGCCGCACCTGCGGACAGCGTGGCCGATGTCGTCGCCCGCTACCGAGAGGCGGTCGAGCGCGCGAACGACGTTCTCGACGGGTGCACCGATCTCGGCGCACCCGTCCCCCGACCGCGGCCGGACCGCCCCGCTCCCAGCATCCGCTGGGCACTCACCCACATGATCGAGGAGACCGGCCGGCACGCGGGCCACGCGGACCTCCTCCGCGAACTCATCGACGGCACGACCGGCCGCTGATCCACCTTCACCAGGACAGGAACACATGATCACCCCACCACGGCCGTTGCCGCGCCGTTTCCTGCGACCCGCGCGCACGGTGGCAACCGTCGTACTCACCCTCCTGCTCACGATGGGCAGCGCAGCCTGTTCCACGCCGACAGCCGGCGACGACGTTCCCGTCCACGCCGCCGTCACCCACGACGATCCCCGCTTCCAGGACACCTTCCGACACGAGTTCGCCGACGTCGACGGCGTCCGTATGCACTACGTGACCGGCGGCAGCGGCACGCCGGTAGTGCTGATACACGGCTGGCCACAGACCTGGTACAGCTGGTGGCCGATCATGCCGGAACTCGCCGAGCACCACACCGTCTACGCCGTCGACCTTCCCGGACTGGGTGACAGCACCGGCTCACCGACCGGCTACGACAAAGCCACGCTGGCACGGTATGTGCACAAGCTGATCACCGATCAGCTCGGGGTGAGTGACGCCCGTGTCATCGGGCACGATCTCGGCGCCGCAGTGGCATTCCAGTACGCCAGCCAATTCCCCGACGACACCGCACGCCTCGGCTACCTCGACCTGCCGCTGCCCGGGCCCGCGATCGATGCAACCACCTACCGCTCACTGAGCTGGCACATCGCCTTCCACTCCCAGCGACGGGTCCCCGAGACGGTCGTGGGCGACGATGTCCGCGAGTACCTGGCACTGTTCTATCCCCAAGTCTCGTTCGGCGGCCCGGCGTTCGGGGGCACCTCTGACCGGTCCCCGTTCACCAGCACCGAGATCGACGAGTACGCACGGACCTACAGTCGGCCCGAGGTCCTGTCGGGCGGCTTCGAGCTCTACCGCGCCCTCGACGAAGACGTCCGCGACACCGTGGCAGCAGCACCGATACGCGTCCCGGCCCTGCTCATGACGGCCCAAGGGCAGCTCGACGCGATCCAGGGCACAGTGGCCCCGCGCATGACCAACATCGTGCGGGCGGTGGACGTGCCGAACGCCGGGCACTGGCTCGTCGAGGAGAACCCCCGGTTCGTCACCGCCGAGCTCCTGCGTTTCCTCGACGGATGACCAGACGGCCGCGGCCAGTTCGCGTCTCGGCTGCCTGTTCGGTGATCACGACCCGAGGCTTCCCTGGGCCCCGGGTCGGCCTTGCCGTCGTGGTCACTCCTTCGCGGGCCGTGCGAGCAGAAGCCGGCCGTGACAGCAACCCGCCCGCTGCACTCCCACCGCTCCACGTTCCCCAGCTCAAGCCACGAAATACCGCTGGAGTACCAGCCGGACACCCGCGGGCGAACGAGTCCCACCAGCACTACGACCATCGGGTCGAGGACCGCCAGGCAGACGAGTATGGAGACATCCACCCCGTTGTGCGAAGCGGCATCGCGTGCCCTCTTCACCTGACCTGCCATGCCAGGTTCGACAACGACCCGACCACGTCCCCGCCGAGCGGTTCGGCCGGCCGCGGTGCTGCAGCCTCCGTTTGACGGCCAGCAGCAAACGCGCAGCCGTCACGCCCGTCGACGGCCCTCGGTCAGCACCATGACCGCATCCTCCACGCCTTCAGCAACTGTCGGGGCGGTCAGCGGAGCCACGCGCTGGTCGTAGCGGTGCGGATGGTTTTGCGGTGACGGCGCCCAGGAGGCGCAGGCCGTCGTGGGAGGCAGTGCCGGGCGCGGCGGTCAGGGCGATGAGCTGCTGGTCCGGGTCGGCCGTGTCCGTCAGTGTGGACCAGTCGAGGGCGAGTGCGCCGACCAACGGGTGGCGCAGGGCCTTGGTGCCCGCGGTGCGCACGGCCACGCGGTGGTCGCCCCACCAGGTCCGAAAGTCCGGGTCCCGCACCGACAACTCCCCCACCAGCATCGTCAGGCGCGGATTCTCCGGGTCCCGGGCTGCCTCCATCCGCAGCTGCGCCACGCAGGCCCGCGCCATGTAGTCCCAGTCGGTATACAGGGCCCGTACGGTCGGGTCGCAGAACACCAACCGTACGAAATTGCGTCTGTGCTCCGGGAGGAGTGCGAAGTCGGTGAACAGCGCGGCGGCCAGCGGGTTCCACGCCAGGATGTCGGTGCACCGGCCAAGGACGAGGGCCGGGGTGTTGGTGAGATCGTCGAGCAGGCGCTGCAGCTGCGGCTGGACGCGTTGCGCGGGCCGCCGGGGCGGTCGGCCGGCATCCTTGCCGGAGAGCTCGAAGAGGTAGGCACGTTCGTCCTTGCTGAGCCGCAGCGCGCGTGCCAGGGCGTCCAGTACCGGCTCGGAGGCCCGGCGACGCCCCTGTTCCAGGCGGGTGTAGTAATCGGGGCTGATCGACGCCAGCAAGGCGACTTCCTCCCGGCGCAGGCCCGGAACCCGCCGCCGCCCGTCGTCGGGCAGGCCGGCCGTGGCGGGGCTCAGCTCCTTGCGTCGGGCCTTGAGGAAGTCCCCCAGTTCGCTGCTCATGCGATCAAGTCTCGCACCGAGGACCGGCCGTTGGGGGGGCCGGTTCTGTCCCCTTATCCCAGTGTGTGACGCCTGCCAGGGTCGAGGGCATGAAGACAGACGTCACCTTCCTCAGCGGCAATCTCACGCTCGCCGGCATCCTCTTCCTGCCCGACACGCCCACCGCCGATCGGCTCCCTGCCGTCGTCGTCGGCCATCCGAGCGGCGGCGTGAAGGAGCAGACCGCGAGCATTTACGCCGAGCGCCTGGCCCGCGGGGGCTTCGCCGCGCTGGTGTTCGACGCCGCCTACCAGGGCGAGAGCGAGGGCGAGCCTCGCGGTCTTGAGGACCCCTTCCAGCGCGCCGAGGACATCAAGTCCGCCGTGAGCTTCCTGGCCACCCGCGACGAGATCGATCCGGACCGGATCGGCGCTCTGGGCATCTATGCCTCCGGTGGCTACGTCCCCTACGCCGCCCAGACCGACCTGCGCATCAAGGCCGTCGCCACCATCAGCGCGGGAGACCTGGGATCGGTGATGCGTGAGGGCCTCGGCCGCACCCAGGACCCGCAGACCCTGCGCTCGATGCTCCAGCTCGCGAATGCCGCACGCACCGCGGAGGCCCGCGGCGAGGGCGTCCCCCGGCAGGAGTGGATCACCGAGGCCGTGGACGCCGAGACCTACGAGTACTACCGCACCCCACGCGGTCACCACCCCCGCGCGGTCCAGCCCTGGCCCGTCCGCACCCTCGACCAGATCATCCAGTACGACTCCTACGCCCTGATCCGCCTCATCTCACCCCGCCCTCTCTTGATGATCATCGGATCCGACGCGAACACGGCATACATCAGCCGTGAATCCGTCGAGAAGGCAGCCGAGCCCAAAGAACTCTTCGTCATCGACGGGGCCACCCACATCTCCCTCTACGACAAGGACGAGCACGTCACTCCGGCCATCGCCAAACTCACCGCCTGCTTCGCCACCCACCTGGCCGCGATCTGACCTGCGCGTTCCACTTGCGGCCGTGTCGGGGCCGTAAGCGAAGGCGCGGTCCCGGATGCCGTCCTGGAGCTTGGCGGCCATGTTGGCGGCGGCCTCGAACGTCCGGCAGGTCTGCTCCACCGTGGCGACGTCGTTCGCTGCTCCAGGACGTAGCGGGCCTTTTGGTCCGTGCGGGACGGCCGCAGGCGGGATCTCGGGGCAGCGGGCACGGCGAACGGTGTGCCGCCGGGAGCGCGAGCCCAGGCGGTCCGAGCGGCGCACCGCGTGGACCCGGACCCTTGGAGGTCGGGCGGGAATTGCGCCGCTGCATGAATTGAGGCGGCTGCCGGACCGGACAGCCGCCTCACTCCACGCTTCCCCCGCCCGCTCAGCCCCGGACGATGTTCTGTGCCTGCGGCCCCTTCTGCCCCTGGCCAATGTCGAAGGTCACATGCTCGCCCTCGGTCAGCTCGCGGTACCCGCTGCCCTGGATCTCGGAATAGTGCGCGAAGACATCCGGACCCCCGCCGTCCTGCTCAATGAAACCGAAGCCCTTCTCGGAGTTGAACCATTTCACGGTGCCGCTGGCCATACCGTCGATCCTTCGTTCATGCCTGGGAACAGCCCTTCGAACCGGGCATGCTCCAGCTCCTGCCACTGCAGGAGCCTGAAGCCGTTCTACCCCCGACCGCCCCGCTTATCCGACCGAGACACACCCAAGCGAAACCGGCCGCCGCCTTCTGGCCGAGGGCGAGCGACCAGCTCCTCGGGGCCAACCCACAGGTCCGAGCCCGGCGGACCGGGGTAGGCCGGGTTTCAGAGGACGGTTCGTGACTCTTCGAGTGGTTCTGTGGTCGCCTGCCTGTCTGACCATTCGCGTCGTCGCCCGCAGGGCGGCCTCGCGGCGTCAGGTGCGTGCTCTCGGCGTGCCGGGCGTAGAGCCTCGTACGGGATGTACTCGGCTCTGCGCCCGGTGCGGCGGGAGTGCGTGCATGGCGTCGCGAGGCAGGCGGAAATTGTCAGACAGGCCCTAGGAAGGCGGCGGCGAGCGAACCGCGCAGCAAGATTTTTGGCATGTCCCGGCGGCACCGGTCCTCGCCCTCTGCATCGGCCTGAACTGCAGGCATGTCACCCGAGGGGCGGAATCACCATGACCATCCCATGATCGAACCCGATGTCACGGTTTCACATTCCCTTCACTCGAACGCTACCGTCAACCCGTCCACACCCACCTGACGGGAAATCAATGACCAGCCCATACACGCCCGTACCTCCCGCCACTGGCCGCCCCGCCCCCAAGTGGGCGCGTAAGCGGTACGTGTTGCCTGCGCTCGGCTTCGCGTTCTTCATCGGTATCGGAGCCGGCGCCAGCGACCCCCAGCCGCAGAACGATGCAAAGCCTGTCGCGGCCAAGGCGGTCCCGTCCGCGACGGTCACCGAAACCGTCACGGCGAGCCCCACCGCCAAGCCGAAGCCCGCCCCTACGGTTACCAAGACCGTCGAGGTGGAGGTGGAGGTGGAGGTGACGGAGACCGTCACCGAAGAACCCGCCGGCGGATCCGGCGGCGGGTACAGCAGCGGCGATGACAGCAGCGGCGGCGGCAGCGTCTACTACCAGAACTGCGACGCCGCCCGCGCCGCCGGTGCCGCACCCGTCCGCCGGGGCGAACCCGGGTACGGCTCCCACCTGGACCGTGACGGCGACGGCACCGGCTGCGACAGCTGACACGCAACAGGCCCGCCGGCCGGAGCACGCGCTTGACGTGTATCCCGGCGCAACACCCCCGCAGTACTTACTGATCGTTTCCGAATGAGTGGCCCGTACTCTGTGCGTGCCACCAGGTTCAGAAGATGTGCCGTCCTGCCTCAGGCGGCGAAGGCGAGGTAGGCGCCAACCGTGAGGCCCGAGACGGTGATGACTGGCGGGGTTTGAGACAGACGGAACTACCTGGCCTTTCTCCGCCTCGCCGCCCTGCGCTGCTGCGAGAGACCCATCCGCCTCACCACATAGGGCACGGTTCAAGGCCTGATGACTGCTCACACAGTGATGAGGATGCCCACACTCGAGCCTCCGATCTCCGCCTGGGCGGTGATCTGCCCGGAGGCGTTGACGCCGGTCCCCATCACCACGTCGGTGCCGGTGGTCGCCACCAGGGCGGTGAGATCGACCATTCCGGTGGCCGTGTTGAAGGAGAATCCCTGAGCAGGCTGGTTGAAGCTGCCCACCACGTCGTTGGCCGGCCCGACGTCGAATCCGTCACTGTGGACGGGGAGCAGGGGGACCGGTGCCCCCGCCGTGAAGAACCTGACAGCCCCGGTCAGTTGGGTGCCGGCGGAGGACACTCCGTCATCCGAGGTTCCGATGATCCGGCCGTTGTCGTTGATGCCGAAGGCTGCGCTGTTGCCGAGGAAGTTCCCCGGGTTGGCCTGGTCCGGGATCAGCGTTCCGAGATCGCTCGGGAACAGGGCGCCGGCCGCGAGGACGAACGCCCGCTCGACGCTGTTCCCGGCGGCGTCGAGCGCGGCGGAGACCCCGACGACATCACCGGCACCGTTGATGCTGGTGGCCCGGCCGGGGTTGGGAGGGACGAGTGCCAGCGAGCCGAGATCACGCATGACCTGCAGGGCCGGGTCGAACAGGAAGGCGTGCTCGGAGCCGACCACCGTGTCGGAGGCTCCGACGATCTGGCCGGCGTCGTTGATGTCGATGGCGCGGCTGTCGCCGAGGAAAAAGCCGGGGTTGAAAGGGTCGGGGATGAGGGTTCCCAGGTCCTGCACGGCGCCTCCGATCCACCGGACGGCCCGAGTGACAGCGTTCCCGTTCGCGTCGAGCCCTTCCGACGAGCCGCAGATGTCGCCGGCGCTGTTGATGGACACCGCCCGCCCGGTTCCCGGGGCGCCGCCGGTGAAGAGCAGCGGAAGCTGGGTTGCGGTGCCGGTCGTGCCGTTCGGCTGCTGCGGGTTCCAGACGAAGGGGAAGACGGTGTCCTCCTGGCCGACGACGGCTCCCGAGTTGTTCAGCCCGTTCGCCTCGCTGATGCCGGTGACCGTCGCGGCCACCGGTGTCGTCACCGTCACCACGGTGACCACCTCGTTTCTGTCCTGCCGCCGGTCACGGGATCGCCACCGGCGCGAGCCTGTGGGTGAGCAGGTAGTCGCCTTCCCCGTGCAACTCCACCTGGCCGGCCTCCTCGGACGACCTGATCGTGCCGCTGCTCAGGGGGCGTCCTCGCTGTCGGGATGCTCGTCGAAGGTTGGACGAGGCCGTCGGATTGGGATCAGTCGGACGATGACGTCCCGGGTGTCACCGTCCCTCATCGTCCCCGACCAGGTCCGCTCACCGTTCCGAAAGCAGGAACGGCTCGTCCGAACCTGTTCCGAAGATCGCCAGGCACCTCAGACTCTGTAGCTGGAGGAGCCGGGCTGCGGTGGGCAGGGGCGCCGCGACGCGGCGGATCGGGATCGACGGGGGCTCGGTGAGGGGCGGGGCCGGGTGAGCGCTGTGGGGACGTGTTCGGTTACTGCTGGGGTGGCGGGCACATGGGCCCCGCTGGGAAGGTCAGACGCTCCTCCCCTCGGGGCGGTGGGTTGCCGAACCACCGAGTCACCTCCATGTTCCCACCGGTTCGGGCGCGATGCACCCGAACGGCCCTTCTGGGCTCCGCTGCCTCTCAGGCGGCGCGTGTGCTTGTTCACGTTCGCCGAGAACTCCGCCAGGGGCACGGTCACGTTGGAGGAGCTCATGCTCGAGCGCGGGATCGTCGTCTCCCACGAGACGGTGCGCCTCTGGTGCGCCGGGTTCGGACAGCGGTACGCGAGCGCGCTGCGCCGTCGGCAGCCTCGGCCTGGTGACACACGGCACCTGGACGAGGTCTCCATCGGCATCCATGGGGGAACGGAAGCACCTGTGACGTGCCGTCGACCACGACGGCAACGTGCTGGGCGTCCTGGTGCAGGACCGCCGGGACAAGGCTGCGGCCAGGCGTTTCTTCCGCAGGCTGATGAAGATGATCCGCACGGTGCGGCGGTTGATCGTCACCGACAAGCTCCGCTCCTACGGCGCGGTCCACTGGCTTCTCAGTCCCACCAGAACCACCATGCGCGACGCTTCATGAGGTCCTCGTGGTACGTGGACCAGTCCAGACCGGGGTCCACATGAAACACATCCGGGCAGGCAAGGTAGTGCTCCGCTGTGAGGACGTGGGCCTGGTGGACATCCGTCGGCCGGGCGGCAACAGAGACATACAGACTCCCGTGTCCGAAGCCAATGACACGAAGACCGAACCGGTCCTCCCAGGATCGCAGCACTGCCGACAGTTCCTGCGCGGTCATGTGATTCGTCATCCCGAGCCAGTTCAGGGCGGCGGGCGCGTCAGCACCTCGCGTGACCTGGACGAGTGCGAGGCACCGGGCGCGGCCGTCGTGGACGACAGCGGACGCCACTTCACCCGCGCAGACGTCAACGTCAGTGGACGCCGCCGCCGGCCTCGCGAGACCGGGCCACTTACGAAAAGGCGGCCAGGCATCGTCCGTCCACTGGCTCCGGAAGTACGAGGCGGCATCGATGTCGGCCCCGTAGTCACCACCCACCGGATCGAATGAGTCATCGGGGTACTCCAGCAGCAGCGGGTACAGGCCGGTCTCATACCGGCGCGCGTACAGACGCTTCCACCAGTCGGCCGCGTCCAGGACCGGTCCGTCGCTCATCCACACCATCGGATGCGGAGCAAGACACCGCCCCACCAGCCGACCCGGCGGCAAGTCGTTCAACAACTGTCTGAGATCTTCACTCAAGGGTCCGGGCATGAGCGAAATCTAGGCGGCACCTCTGACACTGCCGTCAGAAACCCTGTGCAAAAGCAGCACAGTGGCACCGGGCATCCCCGGGCTTCGGCTACCAGCGCCATCGAGGTCAGCGACGGCGCCCTCTCAACGCCACTGCCTGCGGCTCGCGCCTTGCGACCGTGTTCCTGCACGGCTTGCCGCTGAAGTCGCCACCCAGCACTACGGGCTGCGTACCACCGCCCACGCCTGCGCCATCACCGCCGCCCTGCTCGCCGTCGTGGCCCTGGCAGCACTCGCCATGTCGCGACGCGGCAGCCCCCACAGCGCACTCAACGACCTTCCGTGACGAGACATGAGGAAACGACCGATCATGAGCACTCCCCCGGCCGCCTGCCCGACCGCCATCCCCTCCTGGGCCGTGGGCGACGTCACCGTCCACCGCATCGACGAGGTCCTCCTGCCGCCCGTCACCGGACCGTGGCTGCTGCCCGGCGCCACCCCGGACGTCGTCAACCAACAGGACTGGCTGCGCCCCCACTTCGCCGATGACGAGGACGTTCTGCACATCGACGGCCACAGCTTCGCGTTCACCGTCGGCGG
Organism: Streptomyces griseoloalbus; assembly: GCA_014650015.1. Taxonomy (GTDB): domain Bacteria; phylum Actinomycetota; class Actinomycetes; order Streptomycetales; family Streptomycetaceae; genus Streptomyces; species Streptomyces griseoloalbus. The sequence continues at coordinate 91,232 of BMUD01000024.1, read as the reverse complement.
GCTGCGCATCCTGGTGGACACCGGCATCGGCAACGGCAAGGAGCGGGCCAACCCCGCCTGGCACGACCAAGGTGGCAGCGGGCGGGCTGCGGCGGCGTCAGTGAACAGATGATGCCTGCTGCTGGATCGGTTCTGTCGAGTCCTGCTGGTGGACCGAGGCGTTGGCCACCGCCTCGGCGAAGGCGCGCACCCGGGCGTTGTGGAGGTCGCGGCGCCAGATGAGACCGAGTGCGGAGTCGGGTAGGCCGGTCACCGGGACGTATGCCACGTCACGGCGGTGGTGGTGTTCGGTGGTGGGGTGGCACAGCAGCATGACGCCCCGGTTGGCGGCCACCAGCGACAGACCCTCCTGGAGAGTGCCGATCGTCGGTCCCTGCGGCACCGGGGTGCCGGACGGGGTACGGGTGGGTGCCTGCGCCTCGCGCCAGTAGTCCGGTGCGGGGGCGGCGACGCCGAGGAGTGGTGTCGTTGCCAGGTCCTCGGCGTCCAGGGTGGTCCGGGTGGCGAAGGCATGCCTGCGGGAGACCGCCAGGTACTGCGGCTGGCGGGAGAATACCGGCCCGAGTACGAGCGTCGGCTCCGTGACCGGCAGCAGCACCACCGCGGTGTCCACCTCACCGCGGTACAGGGGTCCGAAAGGGTCGGACAGCGGCAGTTCGGTGAGCCGGACGGCGCATTCGGGGTACCGGTCCTCGAACTCGCCGATGACGTCCATGAATGCGTATCCGACGATGCCCTGGAACCCGATGCGCAGCGGCCCGTTGAGCCCCGAAGCTGCGGCGCGGGCGTTGTCGACGGTGTCGCGCAGTGCGGCGTAGGCGGGGCGGAGGGCCTGGAGGAAGTCCTCGCCGAGTCGGGTGAGCCGCACCCGGCGGCTGGTGCGGTCCACCAGACGGGCGCCGATGCGCTGCTCCAGGGAGCGGATCAGCTGGCTGACCCGGCTCTGGGACACGTACAGCCGTTCCCCGGTCCGTCCGAAGTGCAGTTCGTCCGCGAGGACGAGGAAGCACTCCAGCTCGCGGATCTCGACCGTGCTCGCTGGTGCCCACTGCCCACCGGCACTCCCCGGTCCGTTGACTGTCACGGTGTCGCCCCCGCCCCGGTGCGGTCCGCTCTTCGTCCACACCGTAGTTCGATTAGCTCACCTCATGGAAGCATGAGAACTTCGCGCTTGTTCCGGGCCTCGCGGGAAAGTTGGCTGGGGCCATGGCGAAAGTTGATGACCTGTCTGTGGACGCGCCCGCGCCGGGGAGATCCCCGAGGGGCGGATGGCCCGCGGTGGTAGCGGTGGCGGCCGGTACCTTCACCGTGGTCACGTCCGAAATGCTGCCGGTGGGCCTGCTCACACCCATCAGCGGTTCGTTGGAGGTGAGCGAGGGCACGGCCGGACTGACGCTCACCGACACCGGTCTGGTCGGTGCCTTCTCCGCGCCGCTGGTCACCGCGGCGGTGGGCCGGATCGACCGGCGTGCGATCCTCTGTTCCCTCATGGTCCTCGTGGCGGCGGCCAACGTGCTGGCCGCGTGGTCACCGAACTTCGCGGTCATGATGCTGGCCCGGGTGCTGGTCGGCATCGGAATGGGCGGCGTCTGGGCGCTCGCCGGCGGTCTGGCGGTGCGGCTGGTCGCATCCGAGTCCATCGGGCCCGCGACCTCCATGATTTTCAGCGGAATCGCCATCGCCTCAGTGGTGGGCGTGCCGGCCGGTGCGTACATCGGTGAGTTGGTCGGCTGGCGCGCGGCGTTTTACGCGGTCGGCGGACTGGCGCTGCTCGTGACCGTGGCCATGGCCGTGCTGCTGCCGCCGCTGCCCGCCGAGGAGGCGGTCGCACTGGGCGGTGTGATGCGACTGTTCGGCAAGCTTCAGGTGGCCACCGGGCTCGCGGTGGTGGCCCTCCTGGTGACCGGCCATTTCGCCGCGTACACCTACGTGCGGCCGATCCTGGAGAACGTCTCGGGTGTCGAGGCGTCGACGGTAGGTACCTTGCTGCTGGTCTATGGGATCGGCGGCATCACGGGCAACTTCGCGGCCGGCGCCCGGGTGGGCCGGTCGGTGCGCGGCACCCTTTTGGTGGTCGGCGTCGCGCTGGCCGCCTCCGTGCTGCTGGTGCCGTTGCTCGGGCTGTCCACGGCGGGTGCGGCCATCCTGCTGGCGGTGTGGGGCCTGGCCTACGGCGGTGTGTCGGTGAGCACCCAGACCTGGCTGGCCTTGGCCGCCCCGAGAGCCCGGGAGGGCGTCACCTCGCTGTTCGTGGCCGTGTTCAACGGGGCCATCGCCCTGGGCGCCTTCGCGGGCGGCCGAGTGGTGGACGCCTTCGGCACCCGGCCCGTGCTGTGGCTGGGCGGCGCGCTCGCCCTGGGCGCCCTCGTGGTCACCGCACTCGGACGAGTGCCCCGGCCAGGCGGTGCCGGAACCGGTTCCGCCAACTGAGCGGCCCGGCCGGACCGGTCGGACAACCGGCGTGCGTATCCGAGCGCTGTGTCCAATGTCCGCTGAGAGTTGGTGAAGCCGGTCCCGGCGGGCCGAGCGCCACAGCCGGGCCCGGCCTTCGGGCAGCCGCCCGAGAGCTGCGCGCGATCTTGTACGCAGATCGCACCGGAGTGCAGTGGCGCTGCAGTCGCAGAACACACTTACAGAGCCACTCGCCCCTCACGGAGCGGAACTACCTACCGCGGATCGGCCGCTTCGCGAACCGGTGCGCCGGCAGGGTCTGACCGGATCGGACACAGGGCCTCGTTCAGCGCAGAGCGGTGCCCGTGTCCACGGAACGGAGCGCCTCCTCGAGGAGGCCCGCACCGGGGCCCGCCAGCCAGCGGTCGAAGCGCAGCAGGAAGGGGAACTCCGCGCGCAATGCGTCGAGGTTCGCGTTTCCCGCCAGCCTGCCGTCGTCGGCGAGTGCTGCCAACTTGCCGAGGACCTCATCCTGCGCCAGCAGCGTCGCCGGCAGACGGCTGTAGCTGATCGGCCGGCCAGCGGCCTGGGTCAGATGCTCGGCCAGGGCCTTGCCGGTGAGAGCGTCACCGGCGATCTCCATGGTGCGGCCGGCGTACCGGTCGGGTGAGCCGAAGACCGTGGCGACGATCCGGCCGATATCGCGTACCGCGATCAACTGGTGGACCCGGTCGGGGCTCATCAGGAAGGACAGGTGTCCCCGGGCGAGGCCCATTCCGGGGAGCATCAGGAGCTCCATGAACGTGGCCGGCCGAATGATGGTGGTCGCGATGCCGAGACTGCGGACATGGGCCTCGACACGGCTCTTGGTATCGAGATGGGCGACGCCCGTCGGTGTCGGCCCCGCAGCGACCGTCGAGCTGTAGACGAGGTGGGCGACGCCGCAGCGCTCGGCGACGTCGGCCACCGTCGTGCCGAAGCGGACCTCTTCCTCGTTGGTCACGTCGGCGCCGGCCTGGCCTGCACTCGGCTGGACACTGAAGACACCATGGGCCTCGGAGAAGGCCGCGCGGAGAGACTCAGGATCGCCGAGGTCACCGCGAACGGTTTCGACGCCGGCGGCGGAGAGGGACCGGGCCCGGTGGCCGGACGGATCGCGCACGACCGCGCGCACCGCCCAGCCGTCGGCCCGCAGTGCCGCGGCGACCGATCCTCCCTGCTGTCCCGTGGCGCCCAGGACGACGACGACTTTGTCCATGTCGGTCATGCCGACCACGCTGCCCTCTCGACGATCGCGGCCGTGTTCCTGATGAGCATTGCTGATCCTTCCTGGGGGTGTGACTGAGAAGTGAGCTGGAGGTGGCCGTCGTTCAGTCCATGCCGGCGATGCGGCGGAACTCGACGGGTCCCAGCGGTGGGGGGGGGCGGATGTCGGTGGCCTTCCCGTCCTCGCTCCGGAAGAGCCTGGCGACGGGCATGGTCCAGGAGTCGCCGGCCGGGCTCACGCGATGGGTGTGTCGACCAGGCCGAGGACACGGTTCGGGCGATCGGCGACGAGTTGGCGGACGGTCACGCAGCGGGTTCCGGCCATCGGGAACAGCCGGCTCAGGGTGGTTGTCGGCGCCGGCTCCGGCCCACTGACCGGGCGCAGGGCCGCCGCCGCCCGGGTGAGGGTGCAGCCGTCGGTCAGGTATGCGCCCGGTTCGTCGAGCGCAGCGCTGTCGGCGACTTCGCACACCGTGCGGACGATCTCCCGATTGCGGTCCGCTACGGAGAACGCGCTGGTCATAGGCAGGCTCCAGAGTTCGGAAGGGATGGCTCGCGCCGGTGTTCGCTACGCTAAAACCTGACGCCGACGTCAGGTGCAAGCCGGACGCGGACATCGAGTCGGGAGGCCGGGGTTGCGGATCGGTGAGGTCGCCGCGAAGGCGGGAGTCAGCGTCAGGGCGCTGCGCTACTACGAGCAGCAGGGCCTGCTGCACTCCACCCGGAATCCGGGTGGCCAGCGCCAGTACCCGGCCGGTGCCGTCGAACGGGTCAGGACAATCCAACGGCTCTACTCCGCGGGCCTGCCCAGCAGAACCATCCGCGAGATACTGCCTTTCGCCGACTCCGGTGAGGCGTCGCCGGAACTGCTGGAGTTGCTCGCGGCCGAACGCGACCGCCTCGACCGGCAGATGACGGACCTGCGGGACGCGCGCAACCGGCTGGACGACTGCATCACCGAGGCGCGCAGGCAGGGCCCACACCGCCCCTGCCTGCCTGCCGGTGCCTTGAACGGAGAAGAGGCAGTGCAGCGTCAAGCACCTACGCCGGTGCAGTGAAGAGACTGAACGTCTGCGAGCGGTTGACGTCGAGCTCCTTGGCGCTGCTGCGGCTTCCCGCGCCTCGACCAACGTATCGACAACCCGGGCGGTCGACAGCCGTCGCGGACCACGTGACGAGTTCGGTGATGCCGCGTTCCCGACCGGATGCGGGCTCTCGTACGGCGAGCCTCACCAGCGGTCAGATCGAAGCCTCGTCGGTCAGCGAAGGTACGGCGCACGGACGGAGGACCATGAGCGAGTCTTCCGAGGTCGCCACCATGGCAAAGGGGAACCGGTCGAGGTCAAGACAGAGTGCGACGTCATCAGGATGGACGCCTTGACGCACCCCCTCCGCGAGCTCGGTGGCGGCACGCGACTCGCCGGCGCGGCGGAGGAAAGCAGCTGCATCCGTCCCCGCCTCAGTGGCCCTTCGAGCGATGTATTGAGCGGTGCCGACCGCACGCTGCGGTGGTTCTTCGAGTACCTGTCGCTTGACCAGTTCGCGTGCCGCTAGCGTGCTCCGGCAGGTAGTGGCCCTCGCGGTCCACTCCCGGGGCACGCGCAGTTCACGTGCTGTATGCCGGGACACGGCGAAGAGAGGGCAGTTCCGCGTCAGTGCCGACACCGCTGGTAGGGGAGTTGTCCCGCCTCGCACCGCTCGGGCCCGGGTCGAGTGAAGCCGGGCAGGATTCCGTGTCGGGATGCGTGGCGAGGCCGATCAGCACCTCCAGCCTACGGCTCGCGGCCTGGAGCTCGGCGGCCTTCGCTTCGATGCGGGCACGCTCGGCGGACAACCGGTCCAACAGCTCGGGCTCCATCGAGCGGGCATCGATGGCGGGCAGGAGCTCGGCGATCAGGCGGCTGCTGAGGCCTGCGGCGTAGAGCTGCCGGATGATCTTCACTCGGCCGACAGCCGTCTCGGGGTAGACGCGCTGGCCGCCGGACGTGCGTTGCGGACTGAGCAGTAGCTGCTCCTCGTAGTAGCGCAGAGCCCGCGTGCTGACTCCGGCCTGCTCGGCCAGCTCACCAATACGCAACGGGACTCCTTCTGCTCGTGCTGTCGCCGCCCGCCGACTTGCACTTCACGCCGACGTCAAGTTCTAGCGTAGGCGACACGGAGCGGGAACGAACCGTATGCCCGCCCGGGAGAGGGAACGACCATGGACATTGCCGGTTCCACCGCACTCGTGACCGGGGCCAATCGCGGGATCGGCCGACGCTTCGTCGAGCAGTTGCTGGAGCGCGGAGCCGTGAGGGTCTACGCATCCGCTCGCCACCCGGAGTCGATCAGCTTTTCGGACTCTCGGGTCGTGCCGCTGTATCTGGACCTGCTGGACGAGGAATCGATCTCACAGGCGGCCGCAGCGGCGCCGGACGTCACGCTGCTGGTGAACAACGCCGGCATCACCACCGGCGCCGACCTCCTGACCAGCGGCCTGGACCTGATCCGGCAGGACCTGGAGACGCACCTCTTCGGCACCCTGAGGGTCATCCGCGCCTTCGCCCCGGCCCTGGCCTCCAACGGCGGCGGCGCGATCGTCAACATCCTCTCCGTGCTGTCGTGGGTGGCCACCGCCGAAGGATCGGGGTCGTACTCAGTGGCCAAGGCCGCGGAGTGGAACATGACCAACGGTGTACGCGTCGAGCTCGCCGGCCAGAAGACCCTCGTCCAAGGCGTACATCTGGGAGCCGCAGACACCGACATGATGGCGGGACGCGACACGCTCAAGGTCGACCCGACGGACGTCGCACGCGCCGCCCTCGACGGCGTACAGGCGGAAGCCATCGAGGTACTGGTCGACGACCCCAGCCGCTTCGTGAAGGCGGCCCTCTCCGCCGACCCCGCACAGCTGTACGGCGCACCTTCCGTCAGCTGACTTCCGGCCGAGCACCACTTCCTCAGCGCCGGCACGCGGTTGACGCCGAGAACGATGAGGTGCAACGCCTCCAGCAGGCAGAGCCGGAAACTGTTTGCCCGTCAGGGAAGGAACAGGTCATGCCTCACGCCTACTCGATTGTGTTTCCGTTCACTGGTTCTCAAGGGACCGTGAGGGTCGCAGTCGTTCCGCTGTCCCCCGCAATCCGCCCGCCAGTTCACTTGCGGGGACCGGGCCGAGCTGCCTACACCCTGGACTAGGGTGACTCGGCGGAGGGATTTGATGAGTGCTGTGGAGATGAGTCGCGCGGATGCCGTCGCGCTCGTGCAGCGGATCATGGACGCGGACTACACCTCAGACGACGCGGTGGACGGCTGGCTGGACACGCTCGACAAGGTCCTGGCATGCCCGTCCGGTCATGTCGGCGACTTGGTCTTCTGGCCGCCGGAGCGGGAGCTTTCGGCTGATGAGGTAGTCGATCAGGCCTTGGCGTATCGAACGATCGCTCCGTGAGGTCGGGACTCAACTCCGACTTCTCCGGAATCGTGTGCCGGACGCCCCGGCACCGGAGGTACGCGCGGCACGGGCCGTTGCTGTACCGCTTGTCGGCCGCGAGGCTGCCGGGTCGCGTGCGGGCACGGCCCGGACCGATTCGCGGAACGCGGAACTTCGCCGGCACCATTTGGAACTGGGTGCAGTCCGCCCGCTGTCCGCCGGTGACGACCAGGGACGGCGGGCGGCAACGGCCGTCCGCGCTCAGGTGGAGCTGGCTGGTGAACCCGCCCCGCGTGCGGCCCCACATCCTCACCTCCCGCACCACCTCCACCAGCCGGGCGAGCAGGCTTTGCCACGGTGTTTCGCCCCGGTGTTCTGATCTGCCAGATCGCCCCGCCCCATGGCCACGACAACGATCCAGGCACGGGGCAGTCACATGACCGCCCGGACAGCCCCTTGACGAGCGACGCCGAGATGGCTTCGGGGAGTCAGGGCAGCGGAATGCGGGGCTATGACCTCACGGCTGCGCCTGCTTCGGCAGGGTAAGGATTTCGGCTCCGTCGTGGGTGATGGCGATCGTGTGCTCGCTGTGTGCCGTCCGGCAGCCTGTCGCGCTTCGGAGCGTCCACCCGTCGGCATCGGTGACGAGTTGAGCGGTGTCCGCCATGACCCACGGCTCCAGTGCCAGCAGCAGTCCAGGGCGCAGTTTGTATCCACGGCCGGGCCGTCCGGTGTTCGAGATGTGCGGGTCCTGGTGCATCGTCGATCCGATGCCGTGACCTCCGAACTCGGTGTTGATCGGGTACCCCGCCTCGCTGAGGACCGTGCCGATGGCATGGGAGATGTCGCCGATGCGGGCCCCGGGCCTCGCGGCGGCGATGCCGGCGGCCAGCGCGCGTTCGGTTGCACTGATCATGGCGACGCTCTCCGGGGGCTTCGCGTCGCCCACGAGGAAGCTGATGGCGGCGTCTGCGGCGACTCCGCCTTGGGAGACGGCGAGGTCGAGTGTCAGCAGATCGCCGTCGGCAAGCGTGTAGTCGTACGGTCGCCCGTGGAGGACCGCGTCGTTGACGGCCGTGCAGATGTAGTGGCCGAACGGGCCGCGTCCGAAGGACGGTTCGTAGTCGACGTAACAGGACGTGGCTCCCGCCTCGACGATCATGGCCTTGGCCCACCGGTCGATGTCCAGAAGGTTCGTGCCGATGGTGCTGCGACTCTTCAGCGTCTGCAGGATGTCGGCGACCAGTGCGCCTGTGCCTCTTGCTCGGGCCAGCAGGGTGGGGTTCAGGATCTCGATCATGTGGCGCCTTTCTCACGCGACCAATAACTATACCGTTAATGTTATACCGGTATGAGAATTGGAGTCGTGGTCAGGGTGCCGCTCGCTCCCCCAGAGGTCGAGCGCGGACAGCACTTCGGCGCTTTCCTGGCTGGAGGCGCCGTGGTCCGGGCGGAGTGCTGGATGCCGGGCCCTGTGCGGACGTCGCCGTGAGCGTTGCGGACGTCATTGCCGGGGCTTGTGCGCGAACACCCACCTGTGCCCCTCCAGCGCGTCGTTCGGCGGCCAAGGGCTGGTCCACCTCGGTATACACACCCTTCGACTTCACCTTTTTCATACCGCCGTGGACATCACGAAGGTGGCCAACGACCTCATCGACGAGGGCTGGGAGCGCACCGAGAACACGCCACGGACGTTCCGGCGTAGCCGCGGTCGGCCCCGACCTGGGTGATCCGCGGCTGGGTGGGACACAGCCGCCAGAGACGTCGCGGGGCGCGACATCGCCTTCAGACTCCCGTGCGCAGCACCGCCTCAGTCCGCTCGCCTTCGTCGCCCACCGCACGTCAGGCGGCTCGTGCGGGTCACTCGGCGAGGCGGGCGGCATCGATGAGTGTGGCAGCCGTGGCGACTGCCAGTCCTCGCAAGTCGTCCGCGCCGATACCGGCACGAGTGCTGGCACCGTCGTAGACCACGGCCAGCTGCCGAGCGAGCAGGTCGGGCTCGGCGACTCCCGCCCGCTGGGCCTCAGCGCGGAAGAAGTCCACCAGCTGCCGCTTGGCCCGGGCAGCCACAACGCTCGCCGCGTGTGAAGGGTCCTTGAGTTCGACCTGCGCGGCCGCGTAGGGGCAGCCGAGGTAGTTCGGCGACCGGGCAGCCTGCTCGAGCCGCTCGAAGACATACAGCAGGCGCTCGCGAGGGCCGAGCTCACCTTCCGGCGGAGGCAGCAGCCAGGCGACGAGGGCGGGAGCGCCGCGCTCCAAGGCGGCCGCGAACACGGCGTCCTTGCTGTCGAAGAGCTGGTACATCGAGCGCTTCGAGACACCTGCGGCCTTGCAGAGCGCGTCGGTGGGGATGCCGACACCCTCGCGGTAGAACAGCTCGCCCGCGGCGTCGAGCAGCCGGTCACGCGGCGTCGCCTTGCCGGGCGTTCCGGCTGCGGCCTTCTTCGTGGTCATACCCGTGAGGCTACCTCGCCGACTCGACACGGGAAACCGATCGGTTTACAGTCGGACCCACATCCAGGAAACCGATCGGTTTCCTGTTCTGTCGTGCGGCTGCGACCGGATCACGGTCACATCCCGGGAGGAAGGTCCCTTTCATGACCCTCAACGGCTCCGTCGCCCTCGTCACCGGCGGCAACCGCGGCCTCGGCGACAAGTTCGTCCAAGCCCTGCTCGAAGCCGGCGCGAGCAAGGTCTACGCAGCAGCCCGGGACCCTCGAACCATCACCGCCGAAGGTGTGGTGCCGATCGCCCTGGACCTCACCGATCACGCCTCCGTGCTCGCCGCCGCCGAACAGGCACAGGACGTCACCCTGCTGATCAACAACGCCGGATCGTCCACCGGCGCCGGAATCCTCGACGGCGACTTCGCCGCCTTCCGGCTCGAGTACGACACCCACGTCCTGGGCACACTCGACGTCACCCGCTCCTTCGCTCCCGTCCTCGCCCGCAACGGCGGTGGAGCCGTCCTCAACGTGCTGTCCGTCCTGTCCTGGCTGTCCTTGCCGCAGTCGGCCGCGTACTGCGCGGCCAAGGCCGCCGAATGGTCGATCACCAACTCGCTGCGCGTGCAGCTGGCGGATCAGGGCACGCACGTGACCGCACTGCACGTCGGCTACATGGACACCGACATGATCGCCTCACTCGACGTGCCGAAGGCCGACCCTGCCGAGATCGCCCGGATCGCCCTCGAAGGCCTGGAGAAGGGCCTGCTGGAAGTAGTCGCCGACGACGTCAGCAAGAACGTGCAGGCCGGCCTGTCCGCCGGCGTCGAGGCACTCCATCCCCGGCTCGCGCGCGGCTGACGGGCCCCGAACCCCGTCGCACCATGGCCGCTGTGGCGCCCTCGACGGCCGCGATGACGGCTGCGCAAGCTGCCGTCCGGGCGCGGCAGGGTGTCGTACCAGTCGCCGCCCAGGTGGTGGCCGGGGGGCGGTGGCGGGCCGGCAGACCGCGGCCGCCGAGGAGCGCTCGATGTCGGTCGGTGCGGGCGGCGGCAGCCGTGGGACGTACTCGGCGCCCGCGCGTCTGCCCGAACAGGCGGGCGTCGCCCATGGCGACGCCCGCCGCACCGGCACGGCCTCGTCGTCGAACGGCTTGTGGTCGCGCCGGTCGCGCAGGTACAGGTGACCGTGGATCCGCCGGCGCCACTGCTCGGCGTCGGCCCCGGCCACCGCGACGGACATCACTCATGAGGCTTCGCGGTACACATAGGCTCTCGGTGCGCGCCGCCGAGGGTGCGTCGGGTGCGTGCCCGAAGGTCGAACGAACGGAGCGCTCCGCTGTGACGCACTCTCATGAAGACGACGTCCTGGCCCGGATCGCCAAGGGCCTCATCTACACCGAGTCGGAAGCAGCCTTCCAGGCCCCTCGTCGCCGCACCCAGCAGATCTTCGAGTACAACCACACACCGCCGAACGAAACGGAGAAGCGTCGCTCACTGCTCGCCGCGATCTTCGGGTCCGTCGGCGAACGCACCGTACTCCTGCCGCCGTTCCACGCCGGGTTCGGCAGCAACGTCCACATCGGCGACGACTTCTTCGGGAACGTGAACCTCACCTTCGTCGACGACGTCGACATCCGCATAGGTGACGGTGTCATGATCGCCCCGAGCGTGACACTGACCACGACCGGGCACCCGGTACATCCTTCACGACGCACTGACTTCGGGCGATTCTCCGAGCCCATCGTGATCGAGGACAACGTGTGGATCGGCAGCAACGCAGTCGTCCTGCCCGGCGTCCGCATCGGATACGGGTCCGTCATCGGCGCCGGCAGCGTCGTCAGCCGCAGCATCCCCCCGATGACCGTCGCATTCGGAACTCCTTGCCGAGTCGTCCGCACCATCACCGACGAAGACCTCACCGCGCGCACCCCCGAACAGTAGAAGTTGGCGCTCCGTCGATCACGGCCGGCACGGGGCCGGGGACGGGACGTCGGCCTCCTTCAGGGCCGGCAACAGCACGTCCCGGCCACACACGACCGCCGGCGTTCCGCCGCCTGGCCGCCTTCGCCGAAGGCGGCCGGGAGCGCTACGGCATCGGTCCGGACACCCGAACCCGCCTCGGCGCCTGCCTTCGCCGAGAGCGCCATGGACCACGGCGCGCCGCTCCCCCTCTTGCGTACCCTTGCGGCATGCGCATGCGCCCCACTCTGAGCTGGACACCCACCGAGGACCTGCCGCCGGGCACCACGGACCTGGCCCCGGTCGCCGATGCCCTGAGCACCGGCGGTGTGCTGGTGCTCAGCGGGGCGGGCATCTCCACGGAGTCGGGCATCCCCGACTACCGGGGCGAGGGCGGGAGCCTGAGCCGGCACACCCCGATGACGTACCAGGACTTCACCGGCGGCGCCCAGGCCCGGCGCCGGTACTGGGCGCGCAGCCACCTCGGCTGGCGCACCTTCGGCCGCGCCCTGCCCAACGCCGGGCACCGGGCCGTGGCCGCGTTCGGGCGGCACGGTCTGCTGTCGGGTGTCATCACACAGAACGTGGACGGCCTGCACCAGGCCGCGGGCAGCGAGGGCGTCGTGGAGCTCCATGGAAGCCTGGACCGGGTCGTCTGCCTTTCCTGCGGCACCTTCAGCCCGCGCCGCGAACTCGCCCGACGGCTGGAGGAGGCCAACGCGGGTTTCGAGCCGGTGGCCGCGGGGATCAACCCGGACGGTGACGCCGACCTCACCGACGAACAGGTCGGGGACTTCCGCGTGGTGTCCTGCACGGTCTGCGGCGGCATCCTCAAGCCGGACGTGGTGTTCTTCGGCGAAACCGTTCCACCACAGCGGGTCGAGCACTGCCGCGAGCTGGTCCGTGAGGCGGCCTCGCTGCTGGTCCTGGGCTCCTCACTGACGGTGATGTCCGGGCTGCGGTTCGTACGGCAGGCGGCCCAGGCCGGGAAGCCGGTGCTGATCGTCAACCGGGACGCGACGCGGGGCGACCGGCACGCCCTCGCCCGGGTCGCGCTCCCCCTGGGAGCAGCCCTCACCGCCGTGGCCGGCCGGCTGGGCGTCCCGGTCGACGGCCGGGCGGCGGCCTAGAGTTGTCGCCGGCTTCTCGGCGATCCGCCACGGCCGCCGGGAACCGTTGTGTGCCGGATCCGGTTTCACCACCGCAGGGCGAGTCGGCGGGGAATCGGAAGGTCGCTTCGAGGATGGTGGGGATCTCCTCTTCGGCCGGCTGCCGAGGCGCGTTGCGGGTGACCGCGGCGTTGAGCGCTCCTCGCTCGATGGACCGCAGCATGTCGGGGCGGGCGCCAAGGTCCGCCCCGGCTGTGTGATGTCCCGGGAAGCGGAGGTCTCGCGTACGGCCGCGAGCGTCGCGCGTTCCCAGTCGCCGTCGGCCGGGGGTGCCGGGCGCAGGGCGCGGCCGGTCCGTTCGAAGCCGGTTCTTCGTCGCCGACGGCCTCCAACTCTTCCTCATCCGCCTGCTGATGGGCGTGGCCATCGGTGGTGAGTACGCGATCGGCGCCCCACTGCTGTGGGAGTACGCGCCCCGCCACGGCCGCGGACAGCTCCTCGCCGGTCCGGAGATCAGCTGGTACCCGCCGGTCCGGAGATCAGCTGGTACCTCGGCTACGCCTTCGCCACGGTCGTCGGCACGCTCTTCGCCGACGTCGACGGAGGCCGGCGCCGGTCACTCGCGAGCAGCGCGGTCACCGCGGTCGTCTGCGTGGCGCTGCGCGGCGGGATCCCCGAGTCGGCGCCCCGGATCCTGAGCCGGGTCCGCAGGGAAGAGGCCGAGGTACTCATCGAGAAGTACGGCATCGAGGTCGACGTCGCCGCCGAGCTCTGAGGCCGGCCTCGCGGGCCGCCCGGCGGGCGGGTTGGCGGGCTCGTCGAGCCGCCGGACGGCGGCGGGCGGGCCAACGCACCACACCCTTGACAGGGTCACGCTCACCGCTTGTATGGTCTAGTCCAACAGAACTCGCCGCTCCACTTCGGGAGTTGATCCTTCGCGGGCCCCGACCACTTCCCCGCGGGGACGGTGAGTACGCGCGCCACCTTCGCGCCTCTTGGCCCCACCCACGAGCGGTCGTCCTGCCGCGTGCGGTCCCCCCACTGATGACCACACGCGCCCCGTGGACGATCCGATGTGAAGGAGTTCCTCATGCGTACCAACAAGAAGAAGGCCGCGCTGATCGGCGCGGCTCTCGCCCCTGTCGTCGCCGTCTGCCTCCCCGCCTCCTCGGCGAGCGCACACGGGTACATCTCCGATCCGCCCAGCCGCCAGGCCCAGTGCGCCGCGGGCACGGTCTCCTGCGGGGACATCGCCTACGAACCGCAGAGTGTCGAAGGGCCCAAGGGACTGACCAGTTGCAGCGGCGGCAACAGCCGCTTCGCCGAACTGGACGACGACAGCAAGGGCTGGGCCGTCACACCGGTCTCGAAGAGCACCACCTTCTCGTGGAAGCTCACCGCACGGCACTCGACCACCACCTGGGAGTACTACGCCGGCGGGCAGCGGATCGCGCTGTTCGACGACGGCGGGGCCCAGCCGGGCGAGGTGGTGAACCACCAGGTCGACTTCGGCGGTCTCACCGGACAGCAGAAGGTTCTCGCCGTCTGGAACGTGGCCGACACCGACAACGCGTTCTACGCCTGCATCGACGTCAACGTCGGCGGCTGACAGTCCACGCCGGAGCGATTCCCGAGTGGGCGCCCCGTTCCGGGACCACGGCGCACCGTCCGGACGAGGCGCCCCTCACGGCGGGCCCCTCTTTCCCCGCCCTCTCACGTGTCTTCCCCCCACACACCGCAGGAGACCCGAGATCGTGCACCCGCGCAAACTCCCCCTGGCCGCCGCCATCGGCGTGGCCGCTGCCCTCTGCACCCTCACACAGGCCCCGACAGCCGCCGCCGAGAAGACCGGGACCAAGGCCGAAGCGAAACCCGCTGCCGCGGAATTCGTGGTCACCGAGGCGCAGTTCGACGACATGTTCCCGAACAGGAACCCCTTCTACACCTACAGCGGCCTGACCGCCGCGCTCAGCGCCTACCCGGGTTTCACCAACACCGGCAGCGACACCGTGAAGAAGCAGGAGGCCGCCGCCTTCCTCGCCAACGTCAGCCACGAGACCGGCGGGCTCGTCCATGTCGTCGAGCAGAACACCGACAACTACCCGCACTACTGCGACACCACCCAGCCGTACGGCTGCCCGGCCGGCCACGACAAGTACTACGGACGCGGCCCGGTCCAGCTCAGCTGGAACTTCAACTACAAGGCCGCCGGCGACGCCCTGGGCATCGACCTGCTCAACAACCCCGACCTCGTGCAGAACGACGCGTCCGTCGCCTGGAAGACGGGCCTGTGGTACTGGAACACACAGAGCGGGCCCGGCACGATGACACCGCACGACGCCATGGTCAACGGCGCCGGGTTCGGCGAGACCATCCGTGCCATCAACGGCAGCCTGGAGTGCGACGGCGGCAATCCGGCCCAGGTGCGGAGCCGGATCGACCACTACGAGCGTTTCACTCAGCTCCTCGGCGTGGAGCCCGGCGGCAACCTCAGCTGCTGAGAGCTGCCCGGCTGTCCTGTCCGCCGGGCAGCCGGGCCCACCCGCAGCACCGACACGGACCACGGCCGGGGCCCGCACACGGCGGACCAGGACACCTGGGCCTTTCGATGTCCTCGCTCGCCTCCCCTTGCGGGGTGGTCGCCGTCGTGCCGGCGGCCCACTTGCCGTACGGGTTGTCGACCACCGGCGCGAAGACCCAGCTTCGCGTTTTGTCATGTTCGCACCAAACAGCTCTCACGGCCGGTGCGGGCCGGCCCGGCGGTCGCCACTCCCCGCCACACCCCGAGACGTCACCAGGCTAGGAACACGACACCTCTTGCTATACAGTTCGTCAGCAAGTCAGGATGGTTACCCGAGGTAATAGCACCCGGACTCGACTCGAGGAGCCTTCAGCATGGCCATCAGCACCTCAAAGCCGCAGGCCAGGAACCAGCCCTCGGACGACGGCGTGGCCCGGCGGCTGCTCGACTCGTCCGCACAGCTCTCCTACGACCCGCTCACCGAGGTCGACTGGGACACGCCGCTCGACACGAACTTCCACGGCGCCAGCCCGGAGTGGAGCACGCTCTACGGGACGGCGTACTGGAACGAGATGACCGACGCGCAGCGCAAGGCACTGACGCGCCAGGAGGCCGCATCCGTCGCCAGCACCGGCATCTGGTTCGAGATGATCCTGCAGCAGATGGTGCTGCGGGACATCTACGCCAAGGACCCGACGGACGACACCGTCCAGTGGGCGCTCACCGAGATCGCCGACGAGTGCCGGCACTCGATCATGTTCGCCCGCGGCGCGAAGAAGCTGGGGGCCCCGGCCTACCGCCCGCACCGCATCGCGGTCGAGCTCGGCCGGTTCTTCAAGACCGTCGCCTTCGGTGAGGCCGCCTACGCGGCGATCCTGGTCGCCGAGGAGGTCCTCGACGTCATGCAGCGCGACTGGATGCGCGACGAGCGGGTCGTTCCCTTCGTCCGCACCATCAACAACATCCATGTCGTCGAGGAGTCGCGGCACATGAAGTTCGCCCGGGACGAGACGCGCAAGCATCTCGCGCGTGCCGGACGGCTGCGCCGCCGCATCCACGCCCTCCTGATCGCCGTCGCGGCGTACGTCATCGTCACCAGCATGGTGAACCGGAAGGTGTACGCGAACGCGGGCCTGGACGAGGAACGCGCCATCCGTGAGGCGAAGGCCAACGAGCACCACAAGTCCATGATGCGCGCGAGCTGTTCGGGCCTGATGGAGTTCCTGGCCTCGGTGGGACTGCTCACCAGGCCCGCGCTCTATTTCTACCGGCGCGCCAACCTCATCTGACGACCTTCAGCCTGCACCCATCCCGGCCTTCAGCGGAGCGGACGACCATGGCCTTCGCGATCACCCAGACCTGCTGCAACGACGCCACCTGCGTGTCCGTCTGCCCGGTCAACTGCATTCACCCCACGCCCGAGGAACGGGCCTTCGGCAGCACGGAGATGCTGCACATCGACCCGAAGACCTGCATCGACTGCGGTGCCTGCGCCGACGCCTGCCCGGTGGACGCCGTCTTCCCCGTCGACCGGCTGGCCGACGGGCAGCGGGAGTACGCGCAGATCAACGCGGCCTACTTCGAGCATGTCGAGACGGAGTCCTCCGAGGCAGTGGAGACACCGGCGCAGCAGCCGGGGGATTCAAGCCCCATCTTCCACGCCTGGAGCGAGCCCGTCTTCGACCGCGTACTGCCCTCGGACTTCGGGCCGCTGCGGGTCGCGATCGTCGGCACCGGCCCGGCCGGCATGTACGCGGCCAAGGACCTGCTGCTGCACACGCGCGCCGAGGTGACGCTCATCGACCGGCTTCCGGTCGCCGGCGGACTCGTTCGCTACGGCGTCGCTCCGGACCACCCGGCCACCAGGAACGTGAGCGAGAGCTTCGCCCGCTTCCACACCCATCCGCGCGTGCGGAGATATCTGGGCCTCGACGTGGGCGCCGACCTCACGGCGGAGGAACTCGCCGCTCATCACGACGCGGTGATCTACGCGGTCGGTGCCGCCACGGACCGGCGGCTCGGCATCCCGGGCGAGGACCGGCCGGGCAGCGTCTCCGCGACCACCTTCGTCGCCTGGTACAACGCGCATCCGGAGGTCGCGCCGGATGCCGTCGACCTGTCGGCCGAACGCGTCGTCGTGGTCGGCAACGGCAACGTCGCGCTGGACGTCGCCCGGATCCTGGTGTCCGATCCGCAGACGCTGGCCGGTACCGAGATCGCCGGCCACGCGCTGGCGGAGCTGCGCCGCAGCAAGGTGCGCGAGGTGGTGCTGCTCGGTCGCCGCGGGCCGCAGCACGCCGCGTACACCAGGTCCGAGTTGCTCGCCCTGAAGCACCTCTCCGGAGTGGACCTGCTCATCGACGACCACGATCCGCGGATCGGCACGGCGATCGATGCCGCTTCCTCGACGGACAAAGCGGCGGTGCTGCGGGGTGTGGAACGGGAGGCGGTCGACTGGTCCCTGTCGCCGGGTGCGGCAGGAGAGCGGCGGCGCATCGTGCTCCGCTTCCTCTCCGCACCTGTGGCGGTGTGCGGGGGCGAGGAGACCCGTGCCGTGCGCGTCACCGGCGGCCCCGGCGAGCTGGAGATCCCGGCCGGTCTGGTCCTGCGGGCGGTCGGCTATCGCGGTGTGCCCCAGGCGGGGCTGCCGTTCGACGAGGCCACCGGGACCGTGCCGCACGAGCGCGGCCGGGTGACCGGAAGGCCCGGGACGTACGTCGTCGGCTGGATCAAGCGCGGACCCTCGGGAGGCATCGGCGCCAACCGCGCCTGCGCGGCCGAGACCGTCGGCTCCCTGCTGGCCGATGCGGTGGCGGGCACCCTGCCCACACCGACCGGCGGCCCGAAGGCGTTCCGCCGCCTCGCACGTCGTCGGCGCCGCTGATGCGCGCGTTGTGGTGCCCTGCGCCCGTGCTGCCGCCCGAGCGGCGGCATCCTCCACCACCGGGTCGCGGACGGAGGCCGTGTGAGGGACCGGTGCCCGCTCTCTCGCACGGCCGCCGCCCGGCCGTCACCCGAGGAGCGATGCGAACCGCTGGGTGTCGATGTTGCCGCCGGAGACGATGACACCGATACGGCGGGGCACCGGGGCGATGCGGCCCGAGAGCAGAGCGGCCAGTGACGTGGCCCCACTCGGTTCGACGACGATCTTCATCCGTTCGAAGGCCGTGCGCATCGCCTGACGGATCTGGTCGTCGGTGACGAGAGCGATGTCGTCCACGAGCTTACGGTTCAGGGAGAAGGTGAGTTCTCCCGGGATGTCGATTGCCTGCCCGTCGGCGATGGTCCGGGGTACGGGGATGGAGACCCGCCGGCCCGCCTCCAGGGACCGCTTGGTGTCGTCCCCCTCCTCCGGTTCCACTCCGATGACCTTGATGCCGGGCAGCAGCCCCTTGGCGGCTGTGGCGCTGCCTGCGATCAGCCCTCCGCCGCCGACCGGCACCACCAGGGCGTCGAGGTCGCCGACCTCTTCGATCAGTTCCAGCGCGGCGGTGCCCTGGCCCGCGATGACGTGCGGGTGCTCGTAGGGCGGGATCAGCGTGAGACCGCGCTCGGCGGCCAGTGCTTCGCCGATGGCGACCCTGTCGCCGGTGTAACGGTCGTAGGTCACCACCTCGGCGCCGTAGCCCAGCGTGGCCTCCACCTTGGAGCGCGGGGTGTCCTCCGGCATCAGGATCACCGCCGTGGTGCCGAGCTCACGGGCGGCCAGCGCCACGGCCTGTGCGTGGTTTCCGGAGGAGTAGGCGGCGATGCCCCGGGCCAACTGCTCCGGGGTGAGACGTGATGCCGCGTTGTACGCGCCACGGAACTTGAAGGCACCGACGCGCTGCAGGTTCTCGCACTTGACGAACACCTCGGCGCCCACCAGGGCGTTCAGGGTGCGGGAGCGCAGCACCGGCGTGCGGTGCGCGACTCCCTCGATCCGCGCCGCCGCGTCTCGCACGTCGTCCAGGGTGAGCGTCATGTCCGTTCTCCGTTTCGATCGTTGTGCTCGTGCTCGGGGCCGCCCGGCTCGAGGTCGGGTGGTGCGTTTCTGGCTTGGGCGAGGTAGTTGTAGGCGGACGCCCGGGAGATGCCGAGCCGTTCCGCGACCCGCCCCGGTGCGCCGCGGACCGCGAAGACTCCATCGGCGTCCAGACGCGCGAACAGCCGTAGGCGTTCTTCTCGGTCGAGCGCGCTCCACGGCTTGGTGTGGCGCAGTTGGTGGGCGTCGACGAGGGCGTCCACGACGGAGTCGATGTCGTTGCCGAATGTCGTCGTGGGGACGGTGACCGGGTCCTGGACACCGGCGAGTTGACCGATCAGGGAGCCGACCTGGTGTACGGCGGTGATGTCGAGGTTGACGCACAGTGCCCCGAAGGCCGTGCCGGTGGAGTCACGCAGCACCATCGTGGAGGACTTGAGCAGCTTTCCCCCGGGAGTGCGGGTGATGTAGTTGAGCTTGTCCTCGGCCGTGTCGCCCCGGGCGAGGATGCCCATGCCGATCTCGCTCATCGATCCGCCCACGGCGCGTCCGGTGACCGATCCGGCGATGGCGACGACCGACCTTTCGGGGCGGCGGAAGTCGTGGACGACCACCTCGCAGAAGGATCCCAGGGTCGCGGCGATGCCGTCGACCACGGGCGTCAATGCCGCGATGATCGCGTCCTGTTCACGTGTCCGCTGCCCTTCCGGCTCCTCAGGCGGCATCCGCGTCCCCCGATACCGTCCGCAGGCGGGCGAGCGCCTCGATCTCCACGCAGTCCCCGTAGGGCAGCGCCGCGACCCCGACGGCGGATTCGCCCGATTCCGTGTGCAGCACTGTGCTCCTTCCCGACCGGTGCCGTCTCGGCAACGAGTACATCATTGGAATCACAATCTAACACTTGGATTCTCATTCCAGTGTCGTTTCGCGGTCCGGACGGTCCCGTCCGCACCACCGTCGCCCGGAGCGCCGCCGAGGGGGCGCGCACAATGCGGGGTGTGACACTCACTTCCCGACAGCTCGCCCTGGCCACTTTGGACCGTCAGCTGTTGCTGGAACGGCGGCGCCTCGATGTGGCGGAGGCCGTTCGCCGGGTGTGTGCTCTGCAGGCGCAGTCACCGGCATCGCCGTACCTCGCGCTGTGGAACCGCGTGCGGGACTTCGCGCCGGAGGATCTCGACGCGGCGTTCGCGGACCGCCGGGTCGTGAAGGCGTCCCTCATGCGGATCACGCCGCACGCCGTCCATGCCGAGGACTACGCGTCCTACCGCGCGGCCATGTTGAGCACCCTGCGGGCGTCGCGCCTGTACGACCGCCGGTTCACCGCGACCGGGCTCACACCCTCCGAGGGTGGTGCGGGTGGCCGGGCCGGGCCGCGCCCCCCTGTTCGACCTGGCGGACGCCACCGTGCCCGCCGACAGCACCCCGGCGCCGCCGAGGCTGCTGCCCATGTGGGACAGCACACTGCTGGCCCACGCCGTCCCCGGACGGTTCATGTCCCCGGAAGTCCGGCCCGTGGTGGTCCGGCGCAACGGCGACGTACTGCCCTGCCTGCTCGTCGACGGGCAGGTCGCGGGAGTGTGGCGCGCGACCGGCGACGGGCTGGAACTGACCGCGTTCCACCAGCTCGGCAGGGCCGCGTGGCGAGGTCTGACCGCGGAGGCCGAGAACCTGTCGGCGCTGCTCGCCGGCCGTGATCCACAGGTCTACCGGCGCCACGGGCACTGGTGGGACAAGGGGCTTCCCGGCGGCGAGAGCGTGATGGTCAAGGGCTGACCGCGCCGCGAGGTCGTCGGCCGACCGGGGGCGGGATTCCCGTTCCTGCCTGGACCACGGGCCACGACGGCCCGGGTGCGTCGGCCACAGGCCGACCGCGGCGCGGCACCGACGCGGCATCGCCCGATCAGCTGCGGGCACTCCATGCGTCCGGGCCGCCTCCCCGCCACTCGACCAGGGCGGACTGCCGCACCCAGTCGTCGTCGACGCTCTCCAGCCCGGCAAGGCGAAGGAACTCCACGACGTCCAGCAGCCCGTACGCCATGCCCAGGAACCGCCCGTCCGCACGGACGCGCCGGCCACCGTCCTCGCCGGGCGGGTAGATCACGATGGGCTGGTCGCTCGCCATGACACCAGCGTGCAATGAGTGGCATCCGCGCGCATGCCGGGGTCCCGGCCCGATCGGGCCGCCGTCCGGTCGGCCGACCGGCGGGGATGCGGTGGGCCCGCGGGCGGTCTCCGCCCGTGTACGACGCCGGGGCCGGTGCGTTCACACAGGGGCGGGGTCGGGAAAGGACCTGTCGCCGGAGAGGATCCGGCCTGCCGCGGCCCGGCCGTGTGGTGTGCGCAGCAGGGTGAACGCCGCCGTGGTCGCAGCCGGCGTCCGCACGTGGGCCAAACCTCTGCGCAGCGGAACGGCACGTGTGGATACGTCGACGAGGCGGGCGTTCGTACAGACGGAAGGGGGTCAGCGGGCCGGGTGGCGGACGCTCATGCCGAGTGGCCGCGCCCCAACGCCTCCGCTCGGGGGCTCACTTGGCGACGTCCGGACCGGGATTTCGCCCCGGGACCATACGTCCGCTGAGGGCCGGCCAGCCGACCGCCGCGCCGACCGCGTACCAGAACAGGTCCGGCGCGTTGAAGGTGGAGCCGAGGATCAGGCGGGCAGCGGTGCTGTGCCGGGAGAGTTCCGCCGGCAGCCCGGTGAGTTGCAGGAACTCGACCCCCCAACTGACGGCCAGCGCGACTCCGGCGGCTTTCAGCGGTGTCACCCGCGGGGCCACGGCGATGACGAGGGCCATGATCAGCAGCGTGTACAGGGCGTCCCCTCCGTACTTGGCCACGTCCCCCGCCGCCACGGCCCTGAGCCCCAGCCCCGCGCCGACGATCGCCGGCGCGGCGACGACCGCCGCACGGCGGGTCCGTGTGGGGTCGCCACCGCCGCGGGCGCGGATGCGGATGCGGATGCGGAAGGCCATGCGGTCATGGAGACGGGAGTCCACCGGGTCGTCCTCAGATCCTCGTACGGTGTCGGTCCGAGCCACCACGGCTCGACTGGTCAGGGTTCCACGCCGCAGCGTCGGGCGATCGCCGTGAGGCGTTCGAGTCCGCGTCGCGCCGCGGTCGGGTGGGCGAGGTCGAGGGCCGTTCCGGCGCGGGCCGCGCTGGAGAGGCTGTCCTGGCGCAGCGCCGCGTCGAGTCCGGGGCGGCCTCAAGGCGACGGGCCGTGACGGACAGGAAGGGCGCGGCCTGGTCGAGACGGTCCCTCAGGCCCAGGGGCAGCACCTGCGGCAGGGCGTCCTCGGCGTAGTCGCGCGCCTGCCGGTCCGCTCCGCACGGGCGGGGCCGCGAGAGTGCCCAGGGGAGGCCGGCTGCGCGGGCCTCGTCGTACATGTCCCCCACGAAGGCGCGTGCGGTGCCCGGATCGCCCTCGGCAGCGGCCGTCCGCGCCGCATCGGGCAGGGCCCGGAACCGGGCCCGTACCTCGGGTTTCTCGCCCGTCCGGGCGTCCGGACAGCCGGACCACGCGTCGGACGCCTTCCTCGACTCGGCGCCCCTCCATGACCTCGTACGCGTCCGGCACTCCCCCGCCTCTCCCGTCGGGCCGCCCCCGGCGTGGACGGCAGCGGTTCGCCCCAGGGCAGGCGGCCGGGCACCGCCCGCGCATCTCCCTGGGCGGCCGCCTCTGCCGGTGGGGCGTCCCGTCGCCGTGTGTCCCCCGCGCACGCGGGGGACACCGTGGGCGGTCACCGGGCCGTCGACGGCGCGAGGGCCGTGGCCGGCGCCTCGGTCGTGGTGGCTCCCCACGCGTTCGCGCACAGCGCCCGTTCGACCGTGTCGGTGTAGAGGGCTGCGGCGAGCCAGGACCGGGCGAAGTGGGCCGTGTCGGCCGGGAGCAGGCGGCCGAAGGGGTCGCGGGAACGGTCCGCGGCGGCCGCGTGGAGGGCGTCGAGGAGGTCGCCCGCGGTGGCGAGGCCGAGGCGGCGCAGGCGGACGCCGTCGCCCGACCCGCTTGCGGTGAGGGCGAGGACACCGCGGCCTCCCGGCACCGCCTGGTGGACGCGACGCCGCAGCAGGTGCAGTGGCGCCTCGTCCCCCGTGGGGACGACCGCGGCCGGTGGCGCCGCCGCCCCGGTGGGCAGGTCGGCGTGCTGGAGACGGTCCAGGCCGAGGTCCGTCCGGGCGGCGGGGTCGGTGGGGTGCTCGGCGGCGAGCAGCAGGGCACGGGGAAGCGGTCCGGGCGCCAGGCGCGCGACGATCCGCAGCAGTCTGCCCCTGGCGGCTGCGAGCAGACGGAGGTTGTCGCGGTACGGGAGTGAGGGATCGTCGTGGGCGGTGGCCAGCCGCAGGGCCACGCCCGCGCAGTCGGCCAGCAGACAGTCGCCCGTGGTCTCGCGCACCGTGCCCGTGACGGTCACCTCGAGGAACAGCAGGTCCTGCCCGCCGTTCAGCGCCCGCGCCACTTGCTCGGCGGCCGGTACCGCCCACAGCCGGTCCAGCGGCTCGGAGCGCCAGGAGACGCCCGGCGCGCGGACCGCGCGCACCCCGGCCCCCGCACCGAGACGGCCCGCCGGAGAGACGGTCGCACCGGAGACGGCCAGCCCGGCACGCGACAGTTCACGGTGTGTCAGGGAGGTGTCGCCGATCCGTACGGCCCGGTCCGCGGCGCCGGTCGCCCGGGCGGGCCCGCCCGGGGCCACGTCCGACACCGTGTACAGACGTCCGTGGGCGTCGGCGGTCCAGGTGACCGCGCCGGCGTAGCCGGTGGCCGTGAGGACGGGTTCGGAGAAGAGCCCGTACAGACGCAGGGAGCCGTCCGGGCGGTACGGCTGCCGGACCGTACCGCGCAGTTCGGTCAGGTCCGGGCCGGTGGCGTGCGGGAGGCGGTGGGCGACGCCGAGGACGTCGACCAGTGCGCCGGCGAGGTCGGCGAGTCGGTAGCCGGGGTCGGCCGAGCGGGCCGCGCGCACCCCGGTGACCACGGAGATCGCGGCGGCGGAGGCCCGCGGGAGGCCGGCGAGGCGGGCGGTGTGCGCGGCGTGCAGGAGTTCGGCCTGGAGCACGGCCCCGGCGCCGTCCGTGCCGGCTTCCAGCACGGCGGCGGCCGCGTCGAACACCGTTCGGGCGGCGGCGCGTTGATCGGCCGTGGCGGTCTCCGCCTCCGCCGGTCGTACGCCGCCGGTCGGCGTCGGTGCCGTTTCCCGCGTCACCGTCTCCTCCCGCGCCGCGCCGGCGGCCTCGGCGGCGTCCGCGACCGGTGCGGCCGAGGCGGCAGCCGCGCGGTGCAGGCAGTCGGGGGCCAGCAGGCATCCGCAATGGATCGCGTCCGCGCCGGTCACCGTCCCGCCGGGCGCGTGCAGGACGACGTCGGTCTCGTCGTCGACGGCGATCCGCACGGTGTCGCCGTCACGGGCGACCGGACGCGCCAGGAGTTTGGTGATGCCCGCGTCCAGCCGCTTGCGGAGCCGGGGCGAGAGCGCTTCGACGAGTTCGGCGGTGACGGACGGGACGACCGGAGGCAGGTCCGGGCTCATGTGATCTTCTCCCCTACCCAGCGGGCGAGTTCGAGCGGGCTGAGGGCGGCGACCGGCATGCCGGCGGCGACGAGCTGACCCGCGACCCCCGTGGCGTAGCGGGGCCTGCCCGTGTCGTCGAGGCTCGCGCACCCCAGGACGTGGCAGCCGGCCGAGACCAGCGCGCGGACCTCGGCGAGCAGCCCGCCCAGCGGATAGCCCTCCTCGAAGTCGCTGACGACCACGACGAGGGTGCGCGACGGCACGGTGACGAGTTCGCGCGCGTGGCGCAGTCCGGCGGCGATGTGGGTGCCGCCGCCGACGCTGACCTCCAGCAGCAGAGACAGCGGGTCGTCGACGTGCCCGGTGAGGTCGATGACCTCCGTGGAGAACGCCAGGAAGTGGGTGGAGAGCGTCGGCACACCCGCCAGCACCGAGGCGGTCAGCGCGGCCCACACGGTGGACGCCTCCATGGATGCCGAGACGTCCGTGACCAGGATCAGCCGCCAGTCGGCGGCCCGGCGCGCCCGGGTACGGAAGACCGGGCGCTCGGGGATCACCTGCACCGTGCCGTCCGGGGCGCGGCGCGCGGTCGCCAGGTTGGCCCGCAGGGTGCGGGGCAGGTCCAGGCCGCCGCCGGGCCGTCTGCTGGGGCGCGGCAGGACCGTGCCGTGCAGGGCGGGGCGCAGCCGGGTGGCCAGTTGCCTGGTCAGCGCGTCGACCAGTCGCCGCACGAGCGGGCGCAGCGCGGCCAGGCGGGCCTCGGGCAGTCCGCCCGCGTGCCGCAGCACGGTGCGCAGCAGGTCCACCGAGGGCCGCACACGGTCCGCGTCCAGCTCGGTGAGAACGTCCCTGCGGCCCGACGCGGCGGCCGCCGCCAGCACTTCCTCCCGGATACCCGGCCCGAAGAGCGCGGCCAGTTCCTCGGACCACTCCCGCGCACCGGGGTACGGTGCCTCACGTCCGCCGCCGTTGCCCGGGCCCGTGAGATTCCCCCGGCTGCCTTCGCCGCGTCCACTGCCGTACAACTCGTCCAGCGCGGTCGCCAACCGGGCGGCGGACGGCGGCAGTCGCTCGGTACGGCGGCCGAGGAGGAGGCGCCAGCGGTCGGCCGGGGCGAGGTGGTGGTCCTCGGTCCGGGGCGCGGCGGCCTCAGCGGGACCGCCCGTCGCCGTGACACTCGGCGCGGGCTCCGTGGTGTCGTCCGGCTCGGGCTCCACGATGACGTCCGGCACGGGCTCCGCGATGACGTCCTTTGGACCGCCGCGCGGCGCGGGCAGCAGCCCCAGTGACCGCAGCACCTCGCGGGCCGCGAAGTCCGCCCCGGTCCAGGTGGCGAGCGCGGTCGGGTCGACGCCGTCCGTGTCGCCGACGGGTGCGGCGCCGAGGCGCTCCTCGACGGTCGCGAAGAGACGGTCACGGGCCGCGGGGCTCAGGGTCTCGAAGCCGCCGCGCAGCGCGGGGAGCCGGTCGAGGAACGCCTTGTCGGGCAGCTCGGACACGCGGGTCAGCAGGGGTTCCAGCGCGGGCGGCGCCGCCTCCAGCAACGGGCCCGCGGCGGTCAGCAGTCCGCTGAGCCGGGCGGTGAGCGCGGCGCGGGAGTCGGGTTCGGTGGCCCCGTCGATCCAGGAGGCCACGCGGTCGCCGAAGACCCGCGCGTCCTCGTGCCCGAGCAGGACACGAACGGCGCCGGCGGCACCGCGCATCAGCGGCGAGCCGGCGGCGGCCAGGCGGCCCAGGGCGTCGGCGAGCCGGATGCCGCCCAACAGGTCGGCACGGTGGGCGAGTTCGAGCAGGGCATGGGCGTCGGCGAGGTCCTCGGACCCGGTCAGGCCGTCCACCTGCCGGACCGCTGCCGCCGTGAGCAGTTCCGCGACGGCGGCCGCCCGGGCCACACGGTCCGGCTCGGCGCCGAGCCCCGGCACATGACCGGCCCGCAGCCGGTCCAGCAGGGACAGACCGGAAAGGAGTTCCGGCAGGGTAGCGGCCTGGGGCAGGACGTCGGCGACATCGCCGAGCCGTTCGTCCGCGAGCTGCGCCAGGCCGCACTCCGCCGCCCGTTCGAGCCCTTCGAGGGCCTGTGCGGCCGTCGGCCCGCCCTCCTCGCGCTCGAGGCGCCGCCGTTCCCGCAGGACGCCTTCGGCGGCCTGCGCGGGGGTGACTCCGCGCACGCCGGCCGCGGTCAGCATGGCCGCCGTGGCCGGTGTCCAGCGCACCTCCCAGCGGGAGGTGAGGGCCTCGGCGCCGCCCGCGCCGACGACCTCCTTGGCCTCCCCGTAGGGGACCCCGCACACCGACAGCCGGCGCAGCAGCAGTTCACGGCTCCGGTCGAGGTCGGACCGCAACGGATCCAGCCGTAGGTCGCGTGCGGGGCCAGGGCCGCCCGCCTCCGGGCCGGGCAGGCCGAGCCTCGCCGCCTCGGCCTCGACCGCGGGGGCAAGGCCGCTGCGCGGCGCCTGCGGGGCGGGGCGACCGCCGCGCGCGCCGACGAGCACGCGCTCCATCGCGCGCGCCACGGCCCTCCCCCGCCCGTAGGGCTCCCCCTGTGCGAGCACCGTCTGCACGGCTTCGACCAGTTCACCGCGCCCGGCCGCAGGCAGACCGCGCAGCCGGGCCAGGTCGGAGGCGAGCCGGCTGATCTCCCGTGCGTCGGCGGGGCCCGAGGGGTGACCAAGGCTCCGCAGTTCGGCACAGATACGTACGGCCGCCCGGGTCAGCGCCTCCTCCAGCGCCGTCGGGTCGCCCGCCGCGCGCAGGACCATGTCCTGCCACTCCGGGTCCCGGATGCCCGCCGGGTAACCGGACCGCTCGTCGAGGAGGGCGTACGTGTACGGGATCAGCGAGGTCGTCCAGGCGGGGCGCTGTGCGTCGGTGGCCGTCGCGTCCTCCTCGCCGGTGTCCTGCCGTACGAGCGCGGGGGCGTGGAACGCGCCGACCACCACGGCGGCCCGCTCACCCCGCGCGGTGGCCTCCGCCAGCCGGGCGCGCATCCACCGCTCGCGCCGCAGGTCCAGTTCCGGTACGCCGCCGGAGGCTTCCGCGTCCTCGCGCAGTGCCCACCCGGTGAGCAGGGCGGCCCGGCGCAGGGCCTCGGGCGGGGAGCCGGGGGCGGTCGCCTCGACGAGCCGGTCCCAGAGGTCGTCCCCGGGGCGGCCGGTGAGCCGGGCCCGCACGGCGGTGGCGAGACCGGGGCCGCCGGTCCGCGTCCCCGCGGCCTGCCGTCCCCCGGTCCACGCGCGGTCGGCGAGCGGCAGGTCGCAGGCCACCACCGGCACGCCGTGCCGGGCTGCCCAGCGCACGGCGGCCAGTTCGGGAGAGAAGTCGGCGAACGGATAGAACGCCGGTCCCGCGCCGCTCCCGTCGCCGGGAGCGGCGGCGAGCGCCACCGGGGCCCGCGTCTCCTCGTGGCCCAGCCAGGGCAGCCACTGCTGCATCTCGGCGGGCAGTTCGACGAGCAGCACCTCCGGTTTCGCCTCGTCCAGCAGCGCGGGCACGGCGGCGGCCAGGGAGGGCGCGTGGTGCCGTACGCCGACGAGGAAGG
The DNA here is from genome assembly GCA_014650015.1 of Streptomyces griseoloalbus. Lineage (GTDB taxonomy): Bacteria > Actinomycetota > Actinomycetes > Streptomycetales > Streptomycetaceae > Streptomyces > Streptomyces griseoloalbus. Next base: position 63,113 of record BMUD01000024.1, on the reverse strand, counting down.
GCGCGGACGGTCCGGTGAGGACGGCGAGCGCCTCTTCCGGCGGGGCGGTCGAGCCGCCGGGGTCGGGCGGGGCGGAAGCAGCCCCGTGGGAGTGGGACACGGCCGTCAGCCCTCCAGGACCGTACGCAGGTCCCACAGGGTGCGCCAGGTCGCGGAACCCTGCTCGGCGCGGCGCCGGACGGGGCCGTCCCAGTAGCCGCGCAGCCGGGCGGCGTCGGCGGGGTCGTCCTTGCGGACCACGCCGAGCAGGTGACCCGGCAGCAGTGCGAGCACGTCGCGGTCGCCCGGGAAGTACGCCGAGGCGAGAGCGAGCGCGCCGGCGACGGAGACGGCCTCCGCGGTGCTCATCACCGTCGACGGCCGCTCCACCTCCCAGCCCTCCGCCGACCGGCCCTCGCGCAGGTCCCGGAAAGCGGTGACCAGTGCCTCCAGCACGGCGTCGTCGACCTGGAACGGGGCCCCGGCCCGTTCCACGGACGCCCGGGCCTGGCCGCGCACCAGCGCGGTCTCCGCGTCGAGGTCCCCGATGGGGCCGACCGTCTCGAAGTTGAAGCGGCGCTTGAGGGCCGCGGACATCTCGGAGACGCCCTTGTCCCGGAGGTTGGCGGTGGCGATGAGGGTGAAGCCGGGCGCCGCGTGCGCCAGGGCGTCGTCGGTGCCGGCCAGTTCGGGCACGGCGATCCGCCGCTCGGAGAGCAACGACACCAGCGAGTCCTGCACCTCGGGCAGGCAGCGGGTGACCTCCTCGACGCGGGCGACGGCGCCCCGGGACATGGCGGTCAGGACGGGCGACGGCACGAGCGCCTGCCGGCTGGGGCCCTGCGCGAGCAGCAGCGCGTAGTTCCAGCCGTACTTGAGCTGGTCCTCGGTGGTGCCGGCGGTGCCCTGCACCACCAGGCCGCTGGTGCCGCACACGGCGGCGGAGAGCAGCTCCGACAGCATCGACTTGGCGGTGCCGGGTTCGCCGACGAGCAGCAGACCGCGCTCCCCGGCGAGGGTCACCACGCATCGCTCGACCAGCGCCCGGTCGCCGACGAACTTGCCCTCGATCACCAGGCGGCGCGGCACCCCGTCGGGCACCTCCGCGTCGTCGGGCAGCTTCAGGGCCCCGCCGTCGCTGCCCATGACGAACGTGACGACCGCGCGCGGGGTGAGCCGCCACGCGGGCGGGCGCGGCCCGTCGTCGTAGGCGGCGAGGAAGGCCAGTTCGGTCGCGTACCGGTCCTCGGGCGGGACGATCTGGCGGGCGGGCGGAGCGGGCGGAGCCATGGTGGTCATCGGTGCGGGTTCTTCCAGGTGCGGGTGGACGGTGGTCATCGGCGGCGGCCCTTGCGGGTGACGGTGGTCATCGGCGGCGGCCCTTGCGGGTGGCGCGGGTGGTGAGTTCCTCGTAGGCCGGGGCGTCACCGGCGCGGACGCGGTCCCACGCGCGGGTGAACAGCTCGGGAACCGGCATCAGCGGCAGCGCGCGGGAGTGGTCGCGGATCGGGTAGAGGCCCTGCTTCCAGATCTCCACCGGCAGCGCGGGGGACTTCAGGTCGAGCCAGCCGCACGGCAGGAAGAGGGTGCGCCCGGCACGCGCCCGCTTCGCCTCGACGACCAGGCCGGTGGCCGCCAGTTCGGCGCGGGCCTTCTTCATGCGGGCGGGTTTCCAGCCCGTCCATCGGGCGCAGTTGCGGTCCGTCGGGTCGGGCAGGGCGAGCAGTTGCAGGTAGAGCACCGCCGCATCCTCGCCCAGGCCGTGGGTTTCGGCGACCTCGGTCACCAGGTCGGGCACGCTGCCGGCCGGATCCTGGGCGTGGCCCGTGGGTCCTTCGGGATCGGTCCCGGCCGCGAGGGCGCGGGCGAGTTCGTCGTCCAGGATCGTCCGCAGCGCCTGCATGCCCTGACCCCCTCCGGGCCCGACGAGTCCCTCGACCAGCCCGAACACGGGGTCGTCCGCGCTGGTCAGGGCACCTGCGCGCACCAGGACGGCCTCCTGGTCGCCGTACCAGGGGCGCAGTACCAGTGCCTCACCGACGGGTGTCAGGCCGTGCGGGTCGCCGCCGCCGGTGGCGGGCAGTCCGTACGCCTTGCGCAGCTCGACGGCGGTCGGCGAGCCCTTCTCCGTCCATGCCAGGTCGAGGTCGAGCAGCAGCTGCGGATCCGCGACGCGGCGGCGCAGCGCGGCCAGTCCCTCCGGAAGGACGGCGCGCAACGGATGTCCGTACGGCAGGGAGTAGGCGAGCCCGCCGAGGGCGGCCACGGCTCGGATCAGGTCGTACCGCCCGGGCAGCGCGCGCGGGTCCTGAGGTACGAGTCTGCCGTCCTTGTCGGGCCGCAGCACGGTGGTGCGGCTCATCCAGGGGGTGCGGCGCGGGTTGAGCACCTGCTCGACGGAGCCGGTGGGCAGACCCGTCAGGGAGAGCTCCCCGGCGAGGTCCTCGGGCAGGCGGACGAACCCGTCGAGGCGCTCGGCCCACACCCGGCCCGCCGTGTCCGTGTCCGGTCCGGCCGTCCACAGGTCACCGGGGTTCTCCGGCAGCAGTGCGCCGACGAGCGCCGCCCGGTCACCGAACTCCAGCGAGGACAGCAGCGCGTCCCCGAGCTGCTTCTGACGCGGCTTCAGCCCGGTGGCGGCGATGACCTCGTCGGTGAGCTGCGAGGGCTTCCCGGCGAGCAGCAGCGCCGCCTGCACCGGCCCCACCCCGTCGCGCGTCGCGGCGGCCAGGGCGGCGGGCGCCTCCGGCTGCCAGGGCGCGGCGCCCTTGTCCCGGATCAGCCCGGTCACCGCGGCCAGCGCGTCGGCCGGGAACACCGGCGGGTGTGCGGTCTCCCGCTCCAGCGTGAAGTGTGCGACCGCGCCGAACGCGCCGGCCGGGTCGTGGTCCAGGGCCAGCCAGGTGACGCGCCCGTTGCGGCGGTCGGCGTTCTGGCAGCCGAGGACGACGACGGTGCGGCCGTCCCGGCGCAGCACCTGACCGGCGCGCTCCTGCTTGCCGTGCGGTTCGCCCAGCACGATCTCGCGCAGCGCGCCGCCCGGCGCGGCCAACGGGCCGTCCGTGATGGCCTCGAACAGCAGCAGCAGCGCCTGCCGGTGCGCCTGTGTGAGGGCCGGTGAGGCGGCGCGGTAGGCGAGCGGGCGCAGTACGTCCAGCACGGACGGCCACACCGCGCCGATGCCCGGAACGGTGAATTCGTCGCTGCGCCACCCGTCGGCGGTCCCGGCGAGCCGTGAGGCGTCGGGCAGGGGTGTGCCGTCGGCGGGCTTCCCGGACAGGACGTGGTTGACGGCGCGGATCTGACGCAGCACGCTCCAGCGCCGCCCGCCGCCCCACCAGCCCTGCTGCACGGCGAGACCGTCGGTCGCCTCACGCAGCGTCTGGTCGTCACCGTCCTCGGGGCTGTAGTCGGCGAACATGCCCTCGACGTGCCGCCGCTCGGTCCTGGGCCGCTCCACCGGAGGCGTCACGAACGTGGTGACGGACTCCGCCAGGCGCAGCACCGCGCGCACGAGGGCGGCGACGCCGGTGATCAGGTGGGGTTCGGTGAGGGCGGGCAGGGAGCGGGAAACGACGTCCCGCAGGACCTCGTCGGCGGTCGGCACGGCGGGCTTCGGGGTGGTGGCCGCGGCGGTGTTCCGCCGCCCGGCGTCCGGATCACCGGCCGCCTTCTCCTGTGCGGCCGCCGCCGCGACCTTCGCCTGCCGTTCCGCCAGTGCCTGCGCGCCGGCGCGGAGCAGTTCGCCGGCCTGCTCGTCGCTGAGGGCCCGCAGCAGCGCCGACGCGTCCTCGTCGCGCGGCCGCAGCGCGTGCCAGAAGTCGGCCGGCGGCACGAGTCGGGTGCCGGCGGCGAACTCGCCGCCGCGCTCCAGCACGGTGACCCGGCCCAGTTCCCGCACCCCGGTGCCGTCGTCGCCGGTGTAGAGGGCGATCTGCCGGTGCCCGGCGACGGCGACGGGCTCGGCGCCGCCGGGCAGTCGCAGCGCGCCGAGCGGTACGCCCGGCCTCCGGCCGGGTGCCGTGGGCAGGGTGACGGTCCGGCCGTCCGGTGTGCCGACGGTGGTGCGGGGCTCGTCGCCGTCGTTCTCGGTGCGCACCCAGCGGCCGAGGACGGTGCCGTCCGTGCCGAACGGGCTGTGTTCGAGGCCGGGCAGGAGCGGCAGCACCGTGCAGTGCTGCTGGAGCAGGCGTGCGCCTTCGCGGATGCCGGATCGCAGGAACGCGGGCAGCGAGGCGCGCCCGTGGGTGCCGGTGGCCGGGTCGTACTCGAGCCACACCTGCTGCCGTCCCTGCCGGCCCTGGCGCCAGTACGTGGTGCCGTCCCCGAGGACTGGGCGGGCGGGCGGCAGGACCGTGTCGCCGGCGTGCAGGGTGCGCCCACCGGTGGCGCGGCCGCCGCCCGGCAGCGGGATCGAGGTCTCGCCCGCGTCGCCGCTGCCGTACCAGTGCGGGAGCCTCTCGCCGCCGAGCGGGAACACCTCGGTCGGGCGGGCGGACCAGTAGCCGTACTGCTTGCTGTCCTGCCGCCACATCACCAGCAGTTCGCCGTCCGTGTAACGGAACGACGGACGCTGCCTGCGGTCCAGCTCCACGGGCAGCCGCAGGTCGTGCTCCAGCAGGATGTCCTGCGGTCCCACGACGATCGCCTTGTGCCCGCGGGAGAGGATCAGGGCCGGCCAGGCCTCGTGGACGCAGAGGGTGTCGTCGCGGTCGCGCCGGGTCTCCGCGTCGAGGCGCCGCAGCGCCTCGTCGAGGGCGGGCCAGCCGAGTTCGTCCGGGATGCCGGCGCGCAGGGTGCGGCCCAGCAGCGGCGCGACGTCGAGTGCGGCGACCCGGGCGACGGCCTGCTCGCTGATCCGGGTGGCGACCGCACGGAACGGACGCAGCCGTTCCAGCGCCGCGCGCGCGTCGGGCAGACCGGCCGCGGCGTCCAGCTCGCCTGCTGCGTCGTCCAGCCACTCGCGCAGTACGTCGGCGAGCACGGGGTGCCCGGCCACTTCGTCCAGCAGCCCGGTGCCGACGCGGTGGCCGCTCAGATTGCCGACGGACCTGTACAGCAGGCGCCGGCAGCGTGGGTCCGCCGCGACGGCCGTCAGATCGCGCCGTCCGGGCCTGGTCTCGTTCAGCCATTGGCTGACGGGGAGGAAGACGTCCTCGTCGGCGCCGGGCAGGGTCAGTGGTACGCCCTGCGCCGCGCACAGGTCCAGCAGGTCGAGGTCGGCGGCGGCGTGCCAGCGGCCCGTGAAGAGGTCCACGGGGCGGCCCTGGGCGCGCAGGCGCGGGGCCATGCGCTCCACGAGGGCGAGGGTGGCCGGTGATCGGCCGCTGACCGAGGAGCCGTGCTTGCGGTGCAGTGCCCAACGGCTGAGCCAGTCCGCCGCCTCGATCCCGTCCGCCTCGGCCTCGCCCGTCAGCAGCCGGTCGGCGCCGGCTTCGGCCAGCAGCGCCAGCCAGAACTCGTCGTCCTCGGTGGAGCGGCCGAGCCCGGCCGGCATGATCTCCAGCAGCCGGCGGCGTACGGCGGGCTGTTGCTCGGCCAGGGCCACGAGCGTCGTCCGGTAGGTGTTCCAGAACGACGCGGGGGCCCGCACCGCGGCGGGCGACGCGAGCAGGTCGGCGACGAGGTCGCACTCCTCGGTGACCCGGTCCAGCCCCGCCGCCTTGATCAGGGCGCGCGCGTCCTGGGGCAGCGACGCGTACGGCGGCATGCCGGCCGCGCAGCGCTCCACGGTCAGCTGCCGGAACTGCGCCCAGGCCTCGGCCGGGCTGAGCCTCGCCGCGAGGTCCTTCACATGCTCCTTGAGCGCCTTGACCGTCAGCGCCCCGGCGAAGGCGAACTCCAGGAACACGGCCCGCTGCCGCTCCTCGTCCACCGTCAGCGCGTGCACCCGCTCCGCCTCGCGGGCCTTGCCGAAGAAGGCCGACGCGTAGGTGGTGTTCTCGTGCTGGAGGAAGACGCGGGCGGCCTGCTCGTAGAAGGTGGGCAGGAAGTGCGGCACGGCCCGGCCGAGCCGCTCCCCGAGCGCCTCGAAGCCCTCCTTGGCGTTGCCGGGGCGGGACTTGGCCTGCCGGGCGAGACGCTCGACGTCCCTGACGAGCGCCAGCGCGTGGTGTCCGTTCGCCGGGTCGTTGACCAGCGCCCAGGCGGGGAAGCCGAGGGTTTCCCGGCGCACCTGCCCGACCTCGCGGGTCTCCGGCTCCCTGACCAGTCCGAGGAAGTCCAGGGCGAGGTCCTCCGCCTCGCCGAGCATGCCCGGTACGAGCCGTACGATCGTGCGCTCGTCCAGCGCGGTGTGCGTGTACGTGCGGACGGTGAGGACGTCGGCGTCCTCCCGGTCCGTGGTGCCCGAGGGCAGTACGGCTCCGGCGTCGAGCAGCGCGGCGCAGGTGGTCTCGTCGTAGGTGATGCCGTCGTACGTCGTCATGCCGCACGCTCCTCGTCCTCGATGTCGCGTCCGGCGTACAGTGCGGCTGCCATGCGCATGCCCTCCGACCAGGCCACCGGCCCGACCTGACCGAGCTTCAGGACCCGGCCCGCCGGATCGGTGAAGAGCAGGGGGCCGGTCTCCGCCTCGTCGTAGCCGTCGTAGTCGCCGACCCACACCCGGGCCTCGACCGCGCGGCCGTCCTCCAACACGGAGCACACGGCGTGGCCGCCGCGTACGCGGTACCCCAGTTGCGTCGCGCGGCCGTGCAGGAATCGCAGTTGCTTGAAGGCACCGCCCGCGTAGTCCTCGACGGAGGTGGCCTCGGCGTCGAACGCCGCGGGCCGGTGCCACACCTCGCGGAACAGTTGCTGGGCGCGCTGCTCGATGCCTATCTCGACGGCGAACTCCCGCAGTTCCTCGAGTTCGTCGAGCAGCACCGGGTGCGGCAGGCGGACCAGGTCGGGGGTGAGCCGGACGGTGTCGCCGTCGAGGTCGACCAGGCCGAGGCCGCGCTCAGGGTCGGCATCCCGCAGGAATCCGGCCACCGCGCCGTCCGCGCCGGTGACCACCAGGTCGCGCAGGGCGGCCTGCCAGGCCGGGTCCGGCCACACCCGCGCCAGCACCTCGAACGGCACCGGCAGCGAGCGCACCATCCACCGCTCGACGTCGGTCAGGCACTGCCGTTCGTGCCGCTCCAGCCACTCGACGAGCTGACGCAGCCCCACCACCGCGGGATCGTCGGCGATCTTGGGCGGTACGGACTTCAGCCGCCGCCCGGCCGCGTTGCGGCACACCACCTTGCCGCCGTCGAGGGCGACTTCGTAGCCGCCTGCCGACACCCACCCCATGTGTGCCTCCCGCATCCACAATGATCAAGTGACCGGAACTGTAGAGGAGGCCAGTGACAACGCCGGTTCGGGCGGTGCCGGGCGGGCGGGAGTACGGGGGCGGACGCAACTCGGCCCTTCGTGAACAGGGGGGTGCGCTGTCAGAGCGGGTTCGCCGAGGGGGGACGGGCCGGTGGGCGCCGACTGGGATCGGGGTCGGCCGGACGGGCACGACGCCGCTACTGGCGCTGCCGTGTCCCGGCATTGTCATGACTCCTGGGGTCCGCCGGCGTGTCCTGGGCGGCCATCAGGGTGGTCACAGGCCGTGTCGGATGCTCGTCCCGGGCCCGGCTGGCCATCCTGGGTCAAGAGTGGCCACCTTCCGAGCGACAAGGAGCACGACATGCCCATGGACCCGGTCGGACGATTCCTGGCGGCTTTGGACCCGCACCACCGGGAGGCCGTCAGCGGCACACCGCGCGAGGAACAGGAGCGGCTCGCGGCGGCCTGGGAGCGGGAGCTGGAGGCCGACACCGAACTGGACTCCCTCGACGAGCTGTCCCCGTCGGCGGCGGAGGCCGAGGCGGCTCGCCGCGTCCTGGACCGCGAGAACGGCTAGACCTTCCCGCCCACGGGCCGGCTTGCGGCGCGCGGGGTGAGCGTTTCGCCCGCCGGGACGCGGACGGCACCTGGGCGGGGCCGCCGCAGCACTTCGGAGCCCGGCGACGTGCGGTGGGACGCGATGCTCAGCGCGTTCCAGGTCGTCCCAGTCGGGAGGCGGGCCGGCCGAGAGTCCCGAGGGGCGGCGTACGACCGCGTCTGGCTCGAGCCATCGGGTAAGGCAGGACTCGCAGGGTGCTTCTTCCGGATCACCTCGCCTTCTTGGGGTGGCCGGCTCTGCCGACGGCTCGCCGACGGGATCAGCGGGTCAGCGCGATGACATGGTCGCGTACGACGGACGCCACGGCCGCGGAGTGGTCCGCCAGGTAGAAGTGACCGCCGCTGAAGTTGAGCACGTCGAACCGCGCCGATGTCCGGGCAGCCCAGTGACGCATCTCGGCCGGGGACGCCACCGGATCGCTGTCGCCGGCCAGGGCGAGCACGGGACAGGAGAGCTGCGGCCCGTCGGTGTGCCGGTAGGTCTCCACGGCTTGGTAGTCGGCACGAAGGACCGGCAGGAACAGGGCACGCATGTCCGGGCTCTCGAACAGGCGCATGTCCGTGCCACCCAACCTCCTGATCTCGGCCAGGAGACCGTCGTCGTCCCGCAGGTGCACCTCACACCGTTGCTCGTCACCGGGTGCGCGACGGCCGGAGACGACGAGAGTGACGGGCGGACTGCCGGCCGCGGTCAGTCGTCTGGCCACCTCGTAGGCGACCACCGCTCCCATGCTGTGCCCGAACAGGGACAGCGCTCGGTGAGCCCACGGCCCCAGTGCCTCCACGCTGTCGTCGACCAGCTGATCGATGGTGCGGGCGAGGGGCTCGGTCCTGCGGTTCTGGCGCCCGGGGTACTGGACCGCCGACACGTCGATGCCAGGACTCAGCGCGGCGGCGAACGGCCGGTAGTAGCTCGCGGCGCCACCGGCGTGCGGAAAGCACACCAAGGCTGCTTCCGCGCCAGGGGACGAAGAGAACCGCTGTATCCCCTTGCTCATGACGGGGTCGGCGTGGCTCACCATGGTTACTCCTCGACGGTGGGTCCGTAGCGGCAGAACACCCAGCCGAGGTGATCTCCGGCGGGAGGATCGTCGGGACGTGCTGCGTCCTTTCCTCCTCCGCACGTGTATACGACGGACGAGGCCATGCCGACGGTGGGTCTGCGACGAAAAACGCTCGCTCTTCGACGAATGTGACTGTGCAGACAGGTTATTGGGCGTCGACCCGGCCGGATAGCACTGTCCGGCCCGAATGGCCGGTGCCCATCGCCTGGCCGACGGCGTCCGGTGACGCAAGGACTGCGTCATTGTTCACTCGTCTCCGCCGATCTGTCCAGTTGCCCAGGGAGGCCGGGCCGTTACCCCGCGGATGATGAGAAGTGCGCGATGAGAGGGCGTGGGCGGGCCGGTACCCGCTGTCTTGAGACGCCGGACGATTGTCCGCCCTCGACCCGCTTAGCGGGCTCGGCGCGACAGTGGCGCTGCGGGTCCCGCCTTCACACAACCCGCACCACACCGGTTTCGGGGGGTGGGTGACACCACCCAGCAGTGTAGGGAGAGCCCCTTGATCACGGACCGACGGCGTGCCTAACGTGATCACGCACGCTGTCGGCATACGCCTGAAAGGGGAAGCTCGCCTTTTAGGTGATGCCTCGATGTGACGCATTGATCGCTCGGAACCGAAGTTCTCCTCACGGCACGGCAATGAGGCTGTGTGCGTGTACGTATGGATCCGTTTCTGTCCTGGATGACGTTGCCGCAAGCGCACGGAAGCGACACGCGGCCCTGGCCCTTCGTCCCGCCGCCTCAATCCCGACGATAAAACCCCGCACCTACTTTCATGCCTTCCTTCGCGCTGCCCTCACACCGTGTGTGACGAATGCGCCTCAGCAGAAGTTCGTCACTGCCGCAAGATGGGAACTGCGTAATGAGCGTGTCTCCGGAACCCCTCAGCCGTCGCGATGACATCGCGGTCATCGGACTGTCGTGCCGCCTGCCCGGTGCAACGGATCCCCATGCTTTCTGGCGCCTGCTCAGCGCCGGTGAGACCGCTGTCACCGAGACCCCCGACGAGCGGTGGGACACCTCATCGCTCTGCGCTTCCGACTCCACCCTGCCGGGTAGGACCGATTCACGCTGGGGCGGCTTCCTGGAGGACGTCGGCCACTTCGACGCGGAATTCTTCGGCATCTCCCCCCGCGAGGCCGCGGCCATGGACCCGCAGCAGCGGCTCATGCTCGAACTCGGCTGGGAAGCTCTGGAGAACGCCGGTGTGGTGCCCGACGCGTTGCGCGAAGCACACGTCGGCGTCTTCGCCGGCGCGATCGGCACCGACTACGCGACGCTCAGCCAGCAGCAGGGTCTGAAGGGCATCGACCACCACACCGTGGTCGGCCTGAGCCGTGGCCTCATCGCGAACCGCGTGTCGTACGCGTTGGGGCTGCGGGGTCCCAGCTTCGTCGTGGACTCCGCCCAGTCCTCCTCGCTCGTCGCCGTGCACCTGGCCTGCGAGAGCCTGCGATCGGGTGAATCCGAACTGGCGCTGGCCGGTGGGGTGCACCTGAACGTCGCACCCGACAGCGCGATCGCCGCCTCGAAGTTCGGCGGACTGTCGCCCGACGGGCGCTGTCACACCTTCGACGAGCGGGCCAATGGTTACGTCAGGGGCGAGGGCGGTGGCCTCGTCGTCCTGAAGCCCTTGCAGAAGGCACTGGCCGACGGCGACACGGTGTACTGCGTGATCCGCGGCAGCGCGGTGAACAACGACGGGGCGAGCGACGGTCTCACCACCCCCGACGTGTCGGCGCAGGAGTCCGTCCTGCGGATGGCGTACGAGCGGGCGGGCGTCGAGCCGAGCAGGGTGCAGTACGTCGAGTTGCACGGCACCGGCACCAAGGTCGGCGACCCGATCGAGGCCGCCGCGCTGGGCGCGGTGACCGCCCCCGGGCGGGCGGACGACGCACCGCTCGCCGTGGGGTCGGCCAAGACGAACGTCGGCCACTTGGAGGGCGCCGCGGGTATCACCGGGTTGCTCAAGGCAGTACTGGCGATCCGGTACGGCCAGCTTCCGCCGAGCCTGAACTTCGAGCAGCCGAATCCCCGCATACCCTTCGCGGAACTCGGACTGCGCGTCCAGACGGAACTCTCCGACTGGGGCCACCCGGCCCACGAGCGGCTGGCCGGCGTGAGCTCCTTCGGCATGGGCGGGGCCAACTGCCATGTCGTCCTGGCCGGCGCGCCTCGGACGACGCCCCCCGCCCCGGTCGAGGCGCCTGCCGCTCCGGCGGTCGCCGGTGAAACGCCGGTGCCCTATGTGCTCAGCGCCAGGAGTGCGGCAGCCGTGCGCGGCCAGGCCGCGCGGCTGCACGAGTTCCTGGCGCGACGGCCCGGCGTCGACCCCGTCGGCGCCGCTTCCCCGTTGCTCTCGTCCCGTACGCTCTTCGACCACCGGGCCGTCGTCCTGGCTCCGGACCGGGACGCGCTGCGGGCGAGTCTCGACCGGATCGCGCACGGTGTCCCCGGTGAGGGTGCCGTCGTGGGACACGCGGACTCCTCGCGTGACACCCGCAATGTCTTCGTCTTCCCCGGCCAGGGCGCCCAGTGGGTGGGCATGGGCAGGGAACTCCTCGCCTCCTCCCCCGTGTTCGCCGACTCCATAGCACGCTGCGACCGGGCACTCGGCGCCCACGTGGACTGGTCGTTGACCGAAGTGCTGGCCAACGGTGAAGGACTGGAGCGGGTCGACATCGTCCAGCCCGTCTCGTGGGCCGTCATGGTGTCCCTGGCGGCCATGTGGGAGGCGGCAGGCGTGTCGCCCGACGCCGTGGTCGGTCACTCCCAGGGGGAGATCGCGGCCGCCGTCGTCGCCGGCGCGCTGTCCATGGAGGACGCCGCGAAGGTCGTGGTACTGCGCAGCAGGCTGATCGCCGACCGGCTGGCCGGGAAGGGAGCCATGACCTCGGTCGGCCTGCCGGCCGACGAGGTACGTGCGCGGATCCAGTCCCACCCTGGCGTCTCGGTGGCCGTGGTCAACGGCCCCAGGTCGACCGTGCTCTCCGGCGATCCGGAGGTTCTCGAAGGCCTGGAGGCCGAATGGGACCGGACCGGCGTCAAGGTCTGGCGCATCGCCGTGGACTACGCCTCACACAGCCCGCAGGTGGACTCCCTGCGGGATGAACTCCTCGACGACCTGGCCGACATCACACCGGTCGCCGGGCAGGTGCCCCTGATGTCGACGGTGGAGTGTGCCTGGGTGGACGGTGACACCCTGGACGCCGAGTACTGGGCGCGCAATCTGCGCGAGCCGGTGCGCTTCAGCACGGCGGTCCAGGAGCTGCTGGCCGCGGGTCACACGCATTTCATGGAGTGCAGTCCGCACCCCGTCCTGACAGCGGCCGTCGCCGACATCGCCGACGAAGCAGCCGTGGCGGGCGTCTTCACGACCGGTTCGCTGCGGCGCAACGAAGGGGGACTGGAGCGGTTCCTCACCTGCCTCGCGGAAATGTACGTGCGAGGCGCTCGCGTCCGCTGGACCGAGTTCCTTCCCGACGGCATCGAGCCGTTGCCGGCGCACGAGCTTCCGACGTACGCGTTCCAGCGGCGGCGGCACTGGATAGACGCCGGGCCCTCACGCCCGAACGGCCCCGCGCCGGCCGTCACCGCGCTGTGGCAGGCAGACGCCGAGCCGAAGCGACAGGAGACCGCCGCGCTGGTCCCCGCGCTCGACCTCGTCCGTGCGCAGACCGCCCTGGTCCTGCGCACCGATCCGGCGGACATCCAGGTCAACCGGTCGTTCAAGGACCAGGGTTTCGACTCGGTCATGGCCGTGGAGCTGCGCAACCGGCTCAATGCCGCCACCGAACTCGCGCTGCCGTCCGGCGTCGTCTTCGACCACCCCACCCCTGAGCGCCTGGCCGGAGAGATGGAGGCCCGCCATCGCGGTGCGGGTGGTACTTCCGTGGCGGTGGCCGAGGCCGTGCGGGCCTCGACGATACCGGTCGAGGACGATCCCATCGCCATCGTCGGCATGAGCTGCCGGTTCCCCGGGGGCGTCCGGTCCCCGCAGGATCTGTGGCGACTGGTGTGTGACGCGGAGGAGGCCCTGGGCGACTATCCCACCGACCGCCACTGGGACGTGCTGGATCCCCTCGTCGAGGGTGCGGCCGGTGAGGGACGTCCCCGCAAGGGCGGTTTCCTGTACGACGCCGCCGGGTTCGACGCCGAGTTCTTCGGCATCGCACCGCGCGAGGCACTCGCGATGGACCCCCAGCAGCGACTGCTGCTGGAGACGTCGTGGGAGGCGCTGGAGGCGGCCGGCATCGTGCCGGACACCCTTCGGGGCAGCCGGACGGGAGTCTTCGCCGGGGCCATGGCCGGGGACTACGGGACACGTCTGCACGAAAGCCCGGACCATGTTGCCGGGCATCTCCTGACCGGCCTGGCGAGCAGCGTGGTGTCGGGCCGGGTGGCGTACAGCCTCGGGCTCGAGGGGCCCGCCCTCACGGTGGACACGGCGTGCTCGTCGTCCCTCGTGGCGCTCCACCTCGCCGCTCACTCGCTGCGTCAGGGCGAGTGCTCCCTCGCGTTGGCCGCAGGCGTCACGGTGATGAGCACGCCCGGGATGTTCACCGAGTTCGGACGTCAGCGTGCACTTGCCGCGGACGGCCGCTGCAAGGCGTTCTCGGAGGCGGCGGACGGCACCGGATGGGCGGAGGGCGTCGGTGTCCTGGTGGTGGAGAGGCTGTCCGACGCCCGGCGCAACGGTCACCGCGTCCTTGCGGTGCTGCGAGGGTCCGCGGTCAACCAGGACGGCGCGTCCAACGGCCTGGCCGCGCCGAACGGGCCCTCGCAGCAGCGGGTGATCCGGCAGGCGCTGGCCAGCGCCGGCCTGTCGGCGGCCGGGGTCGACGCGGTGGAGGCACACGGCACCGGTACCACGCTCGGCGACCCGATCGAGGCGCAGGCACTCCTGACGACCTATGGACAGGAACGCGACGTCGAGCATCCCTTGTGGCTCGGCTCCCTGAAGTCGAACATCGGGCACACCCAGGCCGCGGCAGGTGTCGCCGGCGTGATCAAGATGGTCATGGCCCTGCGACACGGCGTACTGCCCCGGACGCTGCACGTGCAGGAGCCCTCACGGAAGGTCGACTGGTCCGCCGGTTCCGTCGCGCTGCTCACCCAGGCACAGCCCTGGCCCGAGGGTGAGCGGGCCCGGCGTGCGGCTGTCTCCTCCTTCGGCATCAGCGGAACGAACGCCCACGTCATCATCGAGCAGGCTCCCTCGGACGAGCCGGCCGGCGACCGGCCGGGGCAGCCCCCCACGACGGAGCGGACGGCCCTTCCGTGGGTGATCAGTGGGAAGTCCCCGGCCGCCGTGGCGGCCCAGGCGGAGCGGTTGCGCTCCTTCGTCGAGGCGCGGCCCGAACTGCGGCCGTCGGACATCGCGTACTCACTGGCCACGACGCGTACCGCCTTCTCGCACCGCGCCGTCGTGGTCGGCCGCGACCACGAGGAGCTGCTGTCGGGGCTGGGGGCCCTGGCGGGCGGCCACAGCGCTCCGGGAGTGGGCAAGGGACACGTCGTGCCGGAGGGCAAGCTTGCCTTCATGTTCACCGGTCAGGGCGCCCAGCGCCTGGGTATGGGCCGGGAACTGCACGCTGAACACCCGGTGTTCGCCGCCGCGTTCAACACCGTGGTGGACGAGCTGGACCGGCATCTGGACCGTTCGCTGCGCGAAGTCGTCTGGGGTACGGACAGGAAACTGCTGGACCGCACGGTCTACACCCAGGCAGCGTTGTTCGCCGTCGAGGTGGCGCTGTACCGGCTGTTGGAGGACTGGGGGATCCGGCCGGACTACGTCACCGGCCACTCGATCGGAGAACTGACGGCCGCGCATGTGTCCGGCGTGCTGTCCCTGCCGGACGCGGCGCTGCTGGTCGCGGAGCACGGCCGTCTGATGCAGCAACTGCCCGCGGACGGTGCCATGGTCGCCGTTCAGGCTCGCGAGGACGAGGTACTGCCGCACCTCACCGACCGGGTGGGCATCGCGGCCGTCAACGGCCCTGAGTCGGTCGTCCTGTCCGGTGACGAGGAAGCCGTACTGGCGCTCGCCGACGGGTGGGCGCGACGTGGCCGCAGGACGCGCAGGCTGGCGGTCAGCCACGCCTTCCACTCGCCCTTGACGGAGCCCATGCTGGAACGTTTCCGCAGCGTTGCGGAAGGTCTCACATACGGCACCCCGGACATCCCTCTCGTGTCGAACCTCACCGGGCGCGGCGCGACCGCACAGGGACTCGGTGACGCCGAGCACTGGGTCACGCACGCACGGGACACGGTGCGCTTCGCCGACGGCGTCCGCCACCTCAGGGAACAGGGCGTCACCCGCTTCCTCGAACTCGGCCCGGACGACGTGCTGAGCGCGATGGCACAAGGCTGCCTGGACGACACCGACCAGCTGATCCTGCCGGTGCTCCGGGGGGACAGGCCCGAGCGGACAGCACTGCCCCTTGCCGTCGGCCAGTTGCACGCGTCGGGCACGGAGATCGACCGGACGGCCTGCTTCTCGGGCACGGACGCCCGCGTGGTGGAACTGCCGACGTACGCGTTCCAGCACGAGCGTTACTGGCTGGCACCGCTCGCCGGGGAGACGGACCTCGCGTCCGCCGGCCTGATCCCGATGGGGCACCCGCTGCTGGCGGCGGCCGTGCAGCTGGACGACGGAGCGGTGCTCACCGGTCGGCTCAGCACCCGGCGCCTCCCCTGGCTCGTCGACCACCGGGTGGGCGGTGCCCTCGTGGTGCCGGGTACGGCGCTGCTGGAGACGGCGGCGCGGGCCGCCGAGCAGACTGGCCACGGCGAGGTCACGGAACTGCTGCTGCACGCTCCGCTGGTCATCGCCGACGGTGAGGCGACCGACGTGCAGGTGAGGATCGAGGCGACGGGCACCCCCGGTGTCTCCGCGCTCCACCTGCTCGCCCGGTGTGCCGGTGCCGACGAGTGGACCTCGCACGCCACGGGGACGCTGGGCGGGGAACCGGCAGCCGCACCTGAGGGCGCGGAGTCCTTGACCGCGTGGCCTCCGGCGGGCGCCGTGGCACTGGACGTCGGGCACCACTACGACGAACTGGCGGCACGCGGCCTCACGTACGGTCCGGCCTTCCGCGGCGTGCGGGCGGTCTGGCGCGACGACGACGAGCTGTTCGCCGAGGTGCGGCTGCCGGACGCCGACGCGGCGCAGTCCGGCGCGTACCTGCTGCACCCCGCGTTGCTGGACGCGGTGCTGCACCCGCTCGCCGCGGGTGAGCTGTTGCCCGACGCGCAGGGCGCGCGGCTGCCGTTCTCCTGGTCCGCCGTACGCCACCATGCCCGCGGAGCCTCGGCTCTGCGGGTGCGGATGCGGAGGGAAGGGCCCGACACGGTCCGCCTGACGGCCTGGGACACGCAGGGCGGCCCCGTCCTCGAGGCCGGTGTGGTGCTGCGGCCGGTGTCGGTGGAGAAACTTCGGCTGGCGCTGTCCGCCGGCCGCGAGGAGCCGCTGTACCGGATGGTGTGGGAACCGCTCGGGGCTGCGACCGCGAGCAGTGGGCAGGCTCCGGCGGCGCAGCGATGCGTGGTGGTCGGCGACGGTCCTGGCGTCGAGGCGGCCCACGACCACCTGGCCGGTGCCGCCGCGGCGGTCGACCGCGTCAGCGGTTTCGCGGGGACGACACCCGAGCGGGTGCGCGCCGGGCTGGCCGCGGTGCTGGAGCGGATCCAGGCGTGGCTCGCCGGGCCACGGCATGAGGGCGAGTGCCTGGTGGTGATCACCCGGCAGGCGTGTTCGACCGGTTCCGACGCGACGGTCGACCCGATGCACGCGGCCGTCTGGGGACTGGTCCGGACGGTGCAGACCGAGCACGCCGGGCTGGTGCGGCTCATCGACACGGACGGGACGCTGGAGGTGCCCGATGGGCTCTCCTCGGCCGTGGCCGCCGCGGCACCGCAGCTCGCGGTGCGGGGCGGTGAGCTCCTCGTCCCGCGACTGGAGCACGTCGGGGCATCGGCCGGCGCACCGTCGCCGGCGGCCGACCCGGGCGGTGACGCCGGATCAGGGTGGGCGAACTCCTCGGTGCTGGTGACCGGGGCGGGAGGCGTGGTGGGTTCGGCGCTCACCCGTCATGTCGTAGCCACTCAAGGGGTCGGGCATGTCGTCCTCATGAGCCGGCGTGGCGCGGCGGGACCGGGCGTGACCGAACTCGCCGACGAGCTCCGGGAGCTGGGGGCCACGGTCACCGTCGCCGCCTGTGACGCGGCCGACCGCGGGCAGGTCTCCGCGGTCCTGACGGACATCCCCGCCACGCACCCGCTGCGGGGCGTCATCCACGCCGCGGGGACGCTGGCGGACAACCTCGTCGACACTCTGACTCCCGACCGGTTGAACGCCGTGCTCGGCGCCAAGGTGGACGCGGTGGACGTGCTCGACGCGGCCACCCGGGAACTGGAGCTGGACTGGTTCGTGGCGTGCTCGTCCGTCGCCGGCTGGTGGGGGACCGCCGGACAGGCGAACTACGCGGCGGCGAACGCGTGTGTGGACGCGCTGATCGAGGACCGGCACCGTGCGGGTCACCGCGCGCTGTCGCTCGCCTGGGGGTTGTGGGAGGAGAAGAGCGAACTCTCCGGGCACCTGAGCGACGTGGACATCCGCAGGATGGCACGTGTGGGGATCGAGCCGCTGTCCACGGCGGACGCGCTGCGGGCGTTCGACAGTGCGCTGACGCGGCGGGAACCGGTCCTCGCACCGGTCCGGCTGGGCGCGGTCGGCCTGCCGGGTGCCGCCACGGAATCCCTTCCGCCCTTCCTCGCGGCGCACGCCTCCGGTGCGCGCGTCCCGGCCCGTGTGCACGCGGCACAGCCGCAGCCGACGAGTCCGGCCCCCGTCCCGGTCTGCCCCTCCCCCATGGCACTGCCGCCCATGGGGGAGCAGCGGCGCCAAACGCTGACGGACCTCGTCCGCACGAGCACCGCCGCGGTCCTCGGACGGCAGGACCTTCGTGAGGACCAGTGGGAAGCGTCGTTCTCGGAGCTGGGTGTGGACTCGCTGATGTCCCTCGAGCTGCGCAGGATCCTGAACGACGCCACGGGGCTCCGGCTGCCGCCCACCTTGCTGTTCGACCGGCCCACCCTCTCGTCGCTGGCTGATCACCTCGTGCAGGCCCTCGACGCAGGCGAGGAGCCTGCGGCGGCCCAGGTGCCGCAGACCGGGGCCACCGCGGCCGTGGAGGACGACCCGATCGTCATCGTGGGCATGGCGTGCCACTACCCCGGAGGCGTCGATTCCCCCGACGACCTCTGGAACCTGGTGGCGAGCGGTTCCGACGGCGTGACGCCGTTCCCCACGGACCGCGGCTGGGACTTCGAGACACTGTTCGCCGACGATCCGGACCTGCCGGGCACCAGCCACACACGGTCCGGTGGATTCCTGCACGACGCCGCGATGTTCGACGCCAAGTTCTTCGGTATCTCCCCGCGTGAGGCGCTCGCCACCGACCCGCAGCAGCGACTTCTGCTGGAGACGTCCTGGGAGGCGCTGGAGCACGCGGGCATCAACCCGCAGACGCTCAAGGGCTCACCGACCGGCGTGTTCGCCGGCATCATGTACCACGACTACGGCTCCCGCCTCCACGAGACCCCGGACGGCATGGAGGGCTACCTGATCAACGGCAGCCTGGGCAGCGTGGCGTCGGGCAGAGTCTCGTACGTCATGGGGCTGGAGGGTCCGGCGATGACGGTGGACACCGCGTGCTCGTCCTCCCTGGTCGCGTTGCACCTGGCGAGTCAGGCACTGCAGCAGGAGGAGTGCTCGCTGGCTCTCGTGGGCGGGGTGACCGTGATGTCCATCCCCAGCACGTTCATCGACTTCAGCCGGCAGCGGGGGCTCGCCCCGGACGGACGCTGCAAGTCCTTCTCGGCCGACGCGAACGGCACCGGATGGGCCGAGGGCGTGGGTGTGCTCGTCGTCGAGAAGCTGTCGGAAGCCCGGCGCAACGGCCACCGGATCATGGCCGTCGTGCGTGGTTCCGCAGTGAACCAGGATGGTTCCTCCAACGGTCTGACCGCCCCGAGCGGTCTCGCCCAGCAGCGCGTCATCCGGCAGGCCCTCGCCAACGCGGCACTGTCCCCCGAGGACATCGACGTGGTCGAGGCGCATGGCACGGGCACCGTCCTGGGTGACCCGATCGAGGCCCAAGCACTCCTGTCGGCGTATGGACACGACCGTGAACGACCCCTGTGGCTGGGTACGCTGAAGTCCAACATCGGGCACAGCCAGGCGGCCGCCGGGGTGGGCGGCGTCATCAAGACCGTCATGGCGATGCAGCACGGTGTCATGCCGCAGACGCTGCACGTGAGTGAGCCCACACCGCACGTCGACTGGAGCTCCGGGGCGATCCGGCTGCTGACCGAGGAGCGGACGTGGCCGGCGGAGCACGGCCCGCGGCGAGCGGCCGTCTCCTCCTTCGGCATCAGTGGCACCAACGCACACGTGATCCTGGAACACCCGGCGGACCCCGCCCCGGCGGACCCCGCCCCGGAGCGGCCCGCGACGAACGTGCTTCCCTGGGTGCTCAGCGGCACGACGCGCAATGCCCTCGTGGCCCAGGCGACCCGTCTGCTCGATTTCGTCGAGGGCCGGCCCGAAGCGGACGACCACGCGGTCGCCGCGACACTGGCCTCGGGGCGCGCGACCTTCAGGCACCGCGCCGTCATGCTCGGCACCGATCACGAGGAGCTCGTCAGCGGACTGTCCGCCGCAGCGCGGATGGAACCGCATCCTCACGCCGTTCTCGCCGACGACACCCGCGAGGCGGGGAAGACCGCGTTCCTGTTCTCCGGGCAGGGAAGTCAGCGGCCGGCGATGGGCCGCGAGCTGTACCGGGCGTTCCCCGCGTATGCCGAGGCGTTCGACGCGGTGAGCGCGGCCCTGGAGGTCCATCTGGACCGCCGGCTGACGGACGTCGTCTTCGCCGACGCCGACGACCCCGAGGCGGCCGCGGTGCTGAACCGCACCGAGTACGCGCAGCCGTGTCTGTTCGCCCTGCAGGTCGCCCTCTTCCGGCTGGTCACCTCCTGGGGGGTGCGTCCGGCGTACCTGGCCGGCCACTCCGTCGGCGAGATCGCGGCGGCGCACGTGGCCGGCGTCCTGTCGCTGCCGGACGCCGCCGCACTGGTTACGGCGCGTGGCCGTCTGATGCAGGAACTGCCCGAGGGCGGCGCCATGGTCACCGTCCAGGCTCCGGAGGACGAGGTCAGGGCCCTGCTGGCGGGTCATGACGCCGTCGGTGTCGCGGCTGTCAACGGGCCCGCCGCCACGGTCGTGTCGGGCGACAGCGAGCAGGTCGCGGACATCGTCGGACAACTGGAGCGGCGCGGACGCAGGACCCGTGCGCTGCGTGTGAGCCACGCGTTCCACTCGCCGCTCATGGAGCCCGTGCTCGACGGCTTCCGCGCCGTCGTGTCCCGGATCGAGTTCGGCGTGCCGCAGATCCCGCTGGTCTCCACACTCACCGGCACACAGGCCGGAACCGGCGATTTCACCTCAGTCGAGTACTGGGTGACGCACGTGCGCGAACCCGTCAGGTTCCACGACGGCGTACGCGCGCTGGAAGCACAGGGAGTGCGGACTCTCGTGGAGCTGGGACCGGACGGAACGCTGTCCGCCCTGGCCGCGGGGTGCCTGCAGGACCCGTCCGGTGCCACGCTGGTCCCCCTGCTGCGCAAGGACCGGCCGGAGGACAGGGCGCTGCTCGAGGCGGTGGCCCGTCTGTTCGTGCAGGGCACCCCCGTGCAGTGGGGTGCGGTACTCGGTGAGGCGGGGAAGCCGCAGCCGCCCCTGCAACTGCCCACGTACGCCTTCCAGCGTGAGCGGTACTGGCTCGACCCCTCTCCTACCCCCGCCGCCCGCCGCGCCACGGACCTGCCCGGTGAGCTGGGACATCCGATACTGGGCGCGGCGATCCACCTCGCGGGCGGCGCGGTGGCCCTGACCGGCCGGCTGTCCTCCGCGGACGCGAAGTGGCTGCCGGACCACCAGGTGGGCGGTGCCGTCGTCGCGCCGAGCACCGCGATCCTGGAGATGCTGGCCTCGGCCGGCCAGCAGGCCGGTGCTCCGCGAGTCGCCGAACTCGTGCTGCGCGCACCGATGGTGATTCCCCCGGAGGGCGACCTGGACGTCCAGCTGTTCGTGTCGCCGTCCGACGGTCAGGGGCTGCGCGACGTGAGCGTGCACTCCAGGCCCGCCGCGGCCGGGGACGACGCGCCGTGGACCGACAACGCGACGGCCCGGCTCACGGAGCAGGGCAACGGGGCGAGTCCGGAGGTCGAGCCGATGCCGGCCTGGCCGCCCGGCGGAACGGAGAGCCTCGACCTGGAGGGGGCGTTCGCCGACCTCGAATGGCAGGGCCTTCGCTACGGACCCGCTTTCCGGGGCGCCGGCGCCGTCTGGGGCCGGGAGGGGGAGGTCTTCGCCGAGGTCGAACTGCCGGAGCACGTGGCGCAGGAAGCCGGGACGTATCTGCTGCATCCGGCCCTGCTCGACGCGGCACTCCATCCGCTGACGGCGCCCGGAGTGCTGCCGGACGCCGCAGGACTGCGGCTGCCCTTCTCCTGGACGGGTGCGGAGATCCACAAGCACGGCGCCACGCGCCTGCGCGTCCGGCTCGCACGGACTGGTGACACCACCGTGGCGTTCACCGCATGGGACCCGGACGGCGATCCGGTGATGACGGCCGACGGCCTGACCCTGCGGGTGATGGGACCGGACGAACTCGGGGCTCTGCGGAGCACACCGCAGCAGAGCCTCTACGAGGTGCGGTGGCCGCCGGTACCGGCGGCCTCGCCGACGGCCGACGCCCCGGCACACCGGTACCTCGTGCTGACCGGGGACGCCGAGGCGGACACGGTGGCCGACCGTGTGGCGCGCGGTGGCGGCGACGTGCGCCGACTGAGGTGCCTCGACGGTGACGCCCCGGTCCCCGCGCGGGTGCGGGCCGCGCTCTCCGGCGTCCTGACGGAGGTGCAGGCGTGGCTGGCCGAGGAGCGGGATCCGCAGGAGCGTCTGGTCGTCGTCACGCAGTACGCGGCCATGCCGGACGGGCAGTCAGGGGGTGGTGACCCCGCGCAGGCAGCTGTCTGGGGCATGCTGCGCACGGCACAGACCGAGCACCCCGGGCGCCTGCTGCTGGTCGACGTCGACGCGGACCCCGCGTCGTTCGACGGGCTTGCGGCACTGCCGGCGGACGGCGAGCCGCAGATCGCCGTCCGGGCCGGCACGGCGCACGCTCCCCGGCTGGTCACGGCAGCGGCGGGCGCTCCCGGACAGGCGACGGACGGCGCCCTTGCGGCGAGCTCCGGCACCGACTGGGCGACTGCCTCCCTGCTGGTGACGGGAGCGGGCGGCGTGGTGGGCTCGGCGCTCGCGCGGCATGCGGTCCGGTCGCACGGCGTGGGCCACGTGGCATTGCTCAGCCGACGCGGCGAGCGGGCCCCCGGCATGGTGGAGCTGGCGGACGAGCTGCGCGCGCTGGGCGCCACGGTCTCGGTCGAGGCATGTGACGTCAGTGATCGCGGCCGGCTCGCGAACGTCCTGTCACGCATACCGGCGGACCGTCCGCTGCGCGGTGTCGTCCATGCGGCCGGCACGACCCAGGACGGCACCTTCCGCGGGTTGGTGTGGGAGAGGGTGGAGCAACTGCTGCCGTCGAAGGTGGACGCCGTGCACCACCTCGACGAGCTCACCCGGCATCTCCCGCTGGACTGGTTCGTCGTGTGCTCGTCGGCCGCGGGCTGGTGGGGCAGCGCCGGACAGGCGAACTACGCGGCGAGCAACGCATGCGTCGACGCCATCGTGCAGCGACGCCGTGCGGCGGGACACGCGGGACTGTCCCTGGCCTGGGGGCTGTGGGCGGAGCGCAGCGAGCTGAGCGGGCATCTCGACGCTGGCGACCTGCGCCGGCTGGCCCGTCTCGGTATCGCCCCGCTCGCCACCGCCGACGCGCTGACGGCCTTCGACACGGCGCTGGGAGCGGACAATCCGGTTCTGCTGCCGCTGCGGCTGGACACCCGGGACCTGTCCGACACCGAGGCGTCGCCCCTCACGCCGCTGCTGCGCGACCACCTGCGTCCGTCGTCGAACGCGGCGAAGGCGTCGGGCCACGCGGAAGCCGTGAGGCAGCTCGGGGAGCTGCTGGCCCCCCTGGACGAGGACGGGCGGGCGAAGCTGCTGAAGTCGGTGGTGGCGGAGGAAGTCGCGGCGGTCCTCGGGTTCACCACCACGGAGGATGTCGAGGCGGACCGCAACTTCTTCGAGATCGGATTCGACTCGCTGACCGCTCTCGAACTCAGGAACCGCATCGAGAAGCTGATGGGACAGCCCCTCGCGGCCACCGTGGTCTTCGACCACCCCACTCCGGACGCCCTGGCACGGTACCTGCACACGCAGATCACCGTCCCGGCCGAAGGGCCGAGGCCTTCGGTGAGCGTCGTCGAGCGCGGGCACGAGGCCCCGGTGGTGCCCGAGCCGGTGCTCCCCCTGAAGGGACGGACCGTCCTGCTGACGGGGGCCACCGGAGCGCTGGGGCAGCTGTTCGCGACGGCGATGGCGGAAGCCGGGGCGAACCTCGTGGTCACCGGGCGCGACGTGGACACGCTCGACCGTCTCGCGCGCGAGCTGCGGGAGCGGCGGGCCGAAGTCCTCGCGCTGCCGACGGACCTGGGTGATCGCGAGTCGATGCCGCGGCTGCTGGCGGCGGTCGGCGAGCGGTTCGACGCGGTCGACGTCCTGGTGAACAACGCGGGCGTGACCGGGCCGGCCGGCCCGCTGTGGGAGACGGACGACGACGCGTGGTGGCACGCCATGGAGGTCAACCTCCGCGGCAGCACCCGCGCTTGCCGTGCCGTCCTGCCGGGCATGATCGAGCGGCACGGTGGCCGCGTCATCAACATCGTCAGCTCGGCGGGGAAGCACCGGTGGCCTCTTGTCTCCGGATACTCCGTGTCGAAGGCCGCGTTGATCAAGCTGGGTGAGAACCTGGCGCCCGAACTGGAGGGGACGGGAGTGACGGTGTTCAGTTACCACCCCGGCCTGGTCGACCTCGGCATCACCCAGCGGCAGATCGAGGGCGGCGTGACCGGGGAGCGGTGGAGCGACGAGGTCAGGGCATGGCTGCTGGCCCAGCGCGAGAGCCAGCGGCTCGTCGACCCCCGTCGCTCGGCGAAGATGCTCGTCCGCCTGGCCGCGGGTGAAGCCGATCCGCTGTCCGGCCGCTACCTCACCGTGGAGGACGACCTCGCCTCCCTGCTGAGGACCCGGCGATCGGGCAGGTGAGCGGCGCGAACGGCTGACACGGGCCGGCCCGGCGGGGCCGGCGCCCCGGCCGGTGATGCGGTCTCCCAGCAGGAGTTCCGCGTCACCGGCCGGGGCCTGTGCGGGGCTCGTCCTCTCCTGCTGTGCGCTGGGCCGTCAACGTTTCGCAAGGCTCACTCACACCGTTCATGTGGTGGATCCTGGACAACTCGAAGGCGTAACGAAAGGCGAAATCACCGGCGTGCAAGGGCCGGGCCACGATGTCCGAAGCCCGGTTGAGGCGCTTGACGAGGGTGTTGACGTGGACGTTGAGGCGCCGGGCGGCCCGGGTGGGACTGCCGAGTTCTTCGAACCAGACACGCAGGGTCTCGCGCAGGACCGAGTGGCGCGGTTCGACGAGGCCTGCGAGCTGGCTCCGGACGAAGTGCCGAGCGAGTTCCACGTCGCGGCTGGCGAAAACCAGCGCGGCGACGTCACGGAAGGAAACGATTCTGCTGGCGTCGGCCGGTGCATCGGAACGTGCGGACTGCGGCATGGACCGATCGGTCAGTGAGTGGGTCTCCAGCGCCTCACGATGGGTGATCCGGAAGCCGTTGCTGCCGTAGTGGGGCATCCCCAGACTGATGCGGATGCCGTCCGGCACCGACAGCCGCGCACGCAGTACGTCCACACCGGGAGCGCTCTCCGGGACGCTGAGCCACCCGTGCAGAGCGTGCCCGTGCGGCAGCACCATCAGGTCCTGCCGGGCTCGCAGTTCGGAGCACAACCGCGCCGCGACCCCCCTCAACGTGGCTTCGGTGGCTCCGGCGCCCCACACCACGAAACCCACGTGCCGTGTGTTCATCCGGTAGCCCAGTCGCCGTTCCGCCTCGGCATCGCCCAACTCGCCCGTCAGTGCCTGCCGGACGGCTTCCCGCATGTCGGGGATCTCGCGGCGCTGCAGTTGTTTCTGTTCCTGGCGGTAGACCGCCATCGCCTGGGACAGTGCGGCCTGGCGGAACCGGAACAGCCGGCCCATCACCACCGACAGCGTGTCGGCACGGTCACCGCCCCCCGACCAGCAGGAGCCGTCGCGCAGTTCCTTGCCGAAGGCGTCGAGCAGCTCGTTACCCGCGACGTCGTAGGTGAGTACGAGATCGACGAGCTTGATCCCCGCCGCGGGGAGCCGACGTGTCAAGTGCTCCGCCGCTGGGGGGAGCGGAGCTCCGTGACTGAACTCGCCTGTGGCGACCGCCTTGCTGACGGCCGGCAGGAACGAGGAGCACGTCGCACGGAACGCACTCTCGATCTCACGGCCGTTCGTCACGAAGGAAGGAACGGCCGTGACGCAGGCTCGGAACACCTTGTCCGCGACGTCGTCCGGGTTCTGATCGATCCATTCGGCGAAGGCGGTGACGCGGCGGCTGTCAGGCGAGGCGGTACTCATACGTATGCAACCTACTACCGTGTGTATAAGGGCCGGCCCATGAAAAAGTGAAATTGACGTGAAGCATGTTGCGTCTGCAACTGCGCAGAGCCGACGTCGGCGTCCCGCACGGTGTTCGGGCCTACGGACCACTCTTCCGTTGCACCGGAGGCCCACCTCCAGTAAAGTGGAGGAAAGCCTCCACATGATGGGACTCCCTCAGGCGTCCCCCCGTGAGGACGGCGGAGAAGGGAAGCATGGAAAACATCAACGCACGCGTCCGCCTGCGGCGGATTCGCCTTTCCGGAACCGTTTCGGTCGGCAGCCGCCCCCGCGCGGGCTGCGCACAGAATCCCGACGGTTCGGGCGGCGGACAGCCGGACCACCCCGAAGTGCAGGCGGGTCGACGGCCCTCGCAGGCACCACTCCCGGACACGTCTGCGGATGGCTGCCGAACGGCGTGACGAGCCACTCCTTCGAAGGCGACCGGGAAGTACCGGTCACGACTGCGCGTGCGCGGACACTCCAGGCGGGGTGGCCGCGCACGCGGTCGTGGTCGTGGGGCCGGGGCCAGTTCCCCACACCGAGGTCGGCCATGAACGCGGACGGGGAGCGGTCGCCGCGCGCGGAGCCCGCCGGCACCGCCTGCCGGATCTCGGCGAGGCGGTCCGCGGTGAGGTTCAGGTCCACCGCGGGCAGCGCCTCGGCCAGCGGCGTCCAGCGCAGTCCTTGTTGGCATGGCGTGCGGAACCGTCCTCCGGCAGGACGGAGTCATGCCGGGGGTCCGTTGCGCTCCCCGTCGCGGTGCCCGTCAAGAAAGCAGGAGGCGACGACCACGAAGGGCCAGAGGGACTGAAGGGCCGTCACCACGCGTTCCGCCACACCAGCGACACCATCACGGTGCAGCTCGATGAGGAACCACACCGCGCCGGCCCCCATCAAGACGGTCACGAGAATCGAGGAGGCGGGCCGGAGAGCCCAGGGAGCGGCCCCCCTTCCGTCGGCGGCCAGGAGCGGCCACACGGCCAGGAGCACGAACCCGACCAAGGCCACCGAACCGTGACGCAGGGACCCTCCGCTACTCGGCGCCGGGAGCAGCGCCACCACCAGGGCCGACACGCCGCCCCCGGCCAGCGCCACGCGGCCGGCCGTTGCCGCCGCCCGCAACCCCCAGGCGGTGAGCAGATGACAGGCGCCCAGAGCGAGAAACGCTCCGGTCATCACCCAGGATCCCGAAGCCCCGTACGCGGCCAGCACGCTGATCGTCTGAGTCACGGGGTCATACGCGGGCCCCTCCAGCGACGCCGCGATCGTCCAGCCTCCGATCAGCGAGACGGGGGCGCACCCCGACGAGAACAAGGCCCATCTGGGAACAAGCAGCATCAAACAACCATAGAACGCCCAATACGCCCTCCTTCTCAGGCGATGAGCCATGTCGGACTCGAGCGCATGGCCGCAGGGCCTGGTCGTGGGTGACACCGCGCATTCAGCGCAACGCGCGCGCAGCGCAACGCGTGCTCCAGGGCGTCCCGGTGATCGGGGACCCGGAACCGCGTCCGCGCGGACGCGGAACGGCGCACCGTGTCCCCGACACGAACAACGGCGCTGACGAAACCCCGGGCAAGGCGACTCGGGCACCCCTTCACCCAGCCCTGCGGGATACTCGGCTCGTGATCGAGCGGGAGACCGCGGTCCGCATCGTCCAGGAGGAGTTGGACCGCGAAGAGCAGAAGTGGTCGGCCTTGGGTGTGGACGTGGTGCGCGCGGCCGTGGCCCGCGTCGAGGAGCACGAGCTGGTGTGGATCGTCCACTGGCAGTCAGCGGAGTTCGTACGCACCGGTCAGCACGCGGAGATGCTGATCGGCAACGGGCCGTACCTCGTCGACCGCGTCGACGGAGGTCTGCACATGATCGGCGTCGTGTCCTCAGTGAACGGTGCGTGGGAGGCCGACTACCGCGTCCGCATCCGGGGGCAGACCATCCGTACCGCGGTGGACGAACTGCACGACGAGCTCCGGGAGGTCGCCGCAGCGCAGGGGCTTGTGGAGTCGGTGCGTACGCTGCGGCAGCGGCTGACGGCTCTTCCCCCCGCGCAGGCCCTCACGTACGTCAAGGGGTTGCTGAACGGCGAGGCCCCGCCCCATCTCGTGGCCGTCGCCGTGGAGCGACTCGTCGTGCCCATCGACCCGGTACTCGCGGTGACGACCGTCCGCCCCGGAGAGTCCCGCCGGACGACCTGACGCGCCGGCTGTTCATGGCCCCACTGCGAGTGGCCGAAGTCCGACGATGGGGTCAAGCCGCGGCACGGACCGGGCGACGGCGAGGACTCCCCCACCCGTCAAGAACTGATCAACACCTCCTCATGAATCACCCATGGCGAGGCCATGGTTCGGCAGCGGGGCAGAACACACCGCACCTCGGTCATACGTTCGCCCGGTGAACATCGATTCCCCTGCGGGGTCCCCGCAGTCGCCCCTCCCGAAGCCCGCCCGCCGCCTGCTGCTGCGCTCCGCGCTGACCGGGGCCGCGGCCGTCGGCACCGCACTCGCCGTCGGCGCCTCGCCGGCCTCCGCGAGCCCCCGAACACGCCCGCGGCCCACCACCCCCGAGGAGGCGCTGCGCACACTGGCGGCCGGCAACGCCCGCTGGCGCACCTTCCGGGAGAAGCACCCGGACGAGACACGCGCCGTGCGCGAGGAACTGGTCTCGGGTCAGCACCCCTTCGCCGTGGTGCTCAGCTGCGTCGACTCACGCGTTCCCCCGGAGCTCGTGTTCGACCAGGGGCTCGGAGATCTGATCACCGTGCGCAGCGCCGGCGAGGTGCTGGACGAAGCGGTGCTCGGCAGCGTGGCCTACGGCGTGCTCGAACTGGACATACCCCTCATCCTGGTGCTCGGGCACCAGTCGTGCGGCGCCGTGCGCGCCGCGGTGGAGTCCGACGAGTCCGGTGAGCGGCTGCCCGCCCACATCCAGTACCTCGCCGATCAGATCGCCCCGGCCATCGACCACAGCAAGCAGGGCGAGGAACGCATCGACGCGACCATCGACGCCAACATACGGCGCGTCCGCTCGCGTCTGGCGTCGGAACCGGATCTGGCCGCCAGGGTGTCCGCCGGTCGGCTCGCCGTCGTGGGGGCCCGCTACGAGCTGACGACCCAGCTCGTGCACCGCGTGGACTGACGAACCGGCTCGTGCACCACGTGGGCCGAGGAGCCGCACGCACAACCGGACGAGCGTGCCCCGCGCCTGGCCGAGAGGGCCTGTGAGGCTCCCCGGCCAGGCGCCCCCGAGGAAACAATGGGAGTGAGCAGGCTCCGCGGAGCCACCACGGGCGGCGTCACCCGCCCGCAGCCCCAGGAGAACCCGTCAGTGCCCCTGCCGCTTCAGCTCGCCGTCGAGCCACCGCAGAACCTCGGGCGTCACGGGGTCGGCGATATCGGCGAACTCGTCATGGGTGGCGAGGTACTTCCTGACGTACGGGCACACGGGCACGACGCGCTTGCCCGACGCGCGCACGTCGTTCAGCGCCTCGCGCACCAGCCCGGAGGCGAGGTCCCGTCCGGCGAAGGCCCGGTCGACCTCGGTGTGGTGGAAGACCCGTTGCCGGCCGTGGTCCCGGTAGGCCGTGAATCCGGCGGTCGCCGCCTCGACCCGGATCTCGTCACGGTGGCGGTCGGGAACGTGCCGGACGGCGGGGGTCCCCGCCTGATCCGTCACGGTGAGCCGCTCATGCCGCCCCGACCTCTCCCGCAAAAGAAGTTCGATATTCAACATTCATGAAAGGATGATAGGACACGAGCGGAAGATCGCGCGATGAGGGAGTCCACGTGACAGAGACGGCAGCGAGGCCCGGCGAGCGCCGGGTCTACCTCGACAAGCAGAGCCCCGAGGCCTATCAGGCACTGCGGAATGTGTCGGAGACGGTTCAGGGCGTCGCAGCCGCGGCCGGACTCGACCGCATCCTCGTCGAGCTGATCAACATGCGGGTCTCCCAGCTCAACGCCTGCGCCTACTGCCTGAGCCTGCACACCAGGGCCGCGCTGCGCGCCGGTGAGACCACGCAGCGGCTCGGTGTCCTGCCGGCCTGGCGCGACACCGAACTCTTCTCGCCCCGGGAGCGCGCCGCCCTCGCCCTGGCCGAGGCCACCACCGACCCCGCGGACGGCAGGGCGCAGTCCGAGGCCTATGCCGAGGCCCGGCCGGTACTGACGGACGACGAGATATCCGCCGTCATCTGGGTGGCGATCACCATCAACGCCTTCAACCGGCTGTCGGTCATGAGCAAGCACCCGGTCCGCGGCGCCCCCACGCCGGCGTCCCCCTGACCCCCGCGCGACACCGGCCGGGGCCGACGGGCGGCCGGGCCTGCCGCGGCGCGGCCGGTCACGCCCTCGCCGTCACCGGCCGCCGCAGAAGGTAGCCGGCCGCGGTCACGACCAGGACCGCCATGCACGCGATGAACACCAGTCCCGCGCCCACCAGGCCCATCGGATCCGTCAACAGCCCGACACCGATGACCGGCACCGAAATACCCGTGTACGCCACCACGAACAGCGTCGACATCACGGCAGCGCGCCGGTTCGCCGGTGACGCCCCGCCCACCGCGGACAACGCACCGCGAAACGCCAGCCCCTGGCCGACCCCTCCGACGATCGCGCTCAGCACCACCAGCGCCAGCAGGTCCCAGTGCAACGCGCCGGCGAGCAGCGCCAGCCCGGCGAAGAGTCCGACACAGCCCAGCGGCAGTGACCGCCCCACGCCGGCCCGGCCGGCCGCCAGCTGCCCACCGGTCGAGGAGAAGAAGGCCAGCGCCACCACCAGTCCGCTCACCGCGTGATCGGCCACGTCCAGGGACTGCGCGAGGAATGCCGGGCTGACGGAGGTGAACACGCCGAACAGGGCGAAACCCACGAAGGAGGCGACCGCCGCCGGCCCGAACACCGGACGTACCGGCGCGGGCACGCCGGGCCGTTGCGGTCGCACGGTGGTCAGCGGCCGCCGCTCCCCCACCGTCTCCGGAAGCCACAGCACCACGCAGGCCGAGCAGGCCACCAGGGCCAGGTGCACGGCGAACGGCAGGTACAACGGCCAGGCCGCGTACTGCGCGAGCACTCCTGCGAGCAGCGGACCGCACCCGAGTCCGCCCATGTTGACGGCGGTGGCGACGAAGGTGGCCCGGGAGGCTCCCCCGGGCGGCGCCGACTCCATGACGTACGCGGTGGCGGCACCGGTGAACAGACCCGCGGACAGCCCCGACAGCAGCCGCCCGGCATACAGCAGACCCAGCCCGGTGGCGCACAGGAAGCAGAGGGCACTCGCGGCCGCGCAGCCCAGGCCCCACAGCAGCACCGGACGCCTGCCCACGGCGTCCGAGGCGTTGCCGACCAGCAGCAGCACCCCGATCACCGCGAAGGCGTACACGGCGTACACGACGGTGACCGTAAGCTCGGAGAATCCGAACTTCTCCTGGTACAGGGGGTAGAGCGGAGTCGGGAGCGTGGTGCCGGTCATGCACACCGCGAACACCGCACCGCCGAGCAGACACACCCGCCACCCGCGGCGATCACCGGCCATGACACCGACGCTAACCCCTCGCACGGCCCTGGTCCCCTGCGGCACGCCACCCGTGGCCGGGGTCACCGAGCACGATTTTGCAGAGCATGCATTTTTTCATAGCATGCAAGGCATGACGGGGAAGAACATCGCGAGCGGCGGGCTGCGGGAGCGCAAGAAGCGGGCCACCCGTGCCGCCCTCGCGGAGGCCGCGGTGCGCCTCGCCGCCGAACAGGGGGCGGACAACGTCACGGTCGAGGCCATCAGCGCGGCAGCCGGGGTGTCCGTGCGGACCTTCTTCAACTACTTCGACTCGCGTGACGACGCCTTCGTCGTCATCGACGCGGATGTGGGCATCCGCGTCCGGCAGGCACTCCTCGACGCTCCGGCAGCCCTCTCGCCCCTGGAAGCGCTGCGCGAGGCGCTCGCCGTCGAACTCTCGGAGGCCGAACGGCAGCACGAGCTGTGGAGCCTGCACGCCGAGGTGCTGCGCACCTCTCCGCACCTGCTGGTGCGCAGTCTCGGGGCCCACATGGCCGACGAGGCGGGCCTCGCCGAGGTGATCGCGCGGCGGCTCGCCGGCGGCGCGACGGACGACGACGCGGTCGTCCCGCCGGACGACGGGTCCGGACGCGAGCAGCGCCCCGCGCTCGACCTGTACCCGCGGCTGCTGGCGGCCCTGGCCGGTACGGCGGTGCGGGTCAGCGCGCAGCACTGGTGCGACCGTCAGGACGAACTCGCCTTCGCCGACGTCTTCCGCGAGGTGTTCGCCCTGCTCGCGGCCGGACTGCCGGCACCGGCCCGGTAGGCGCCGCGAGCGGACACCGAGGCGTGCCTCCACCGTCGGGCACGCTCGGGCCGCCCCGCCCCCGCTTCCTTTGCACCCTGCCCCGAACGGGGCACAACCCAGCTTTCGTCACCGACCGTTGAGAGAGAAGCCGTGACCGCAGCACAGGCGCCCGACATGGCGCCACCCGCCCCCATGACCCATCGACAGATACTCCAGGCCATGTCGGGGCTCATGGCCGGCATGTTCGTGGCGATCCTGGCCGGCACGGTGGTGTCCAACGCCCTGCCCACGATCATCACCGACCTGGGGGCCACCCAGTCCTCCTACACCTGGGTCGTCACCGCGGAACTGCTGGCCATGACGGCGACCGTCCCGCTGTGGGGCAAGCTGTCCGACCTGTTCGACAAGAAGCTGCTGCTCCAGCTGTCCCTGGGCCTGTTCGTGGTCGGCTCGCTGCTGGCGGGCTTCTCGCACGGCGTCGGGCTGCTGATCTTCAGCCGCGTGGTCCAGGGCATCGGCGCGGGCGGACTGACCGCCCTCGCCCAGGTCGTCATGGCCGCGATCATCCCGCCCCGCAGGCTCGGCAAGTACGCCGGCATCTTCGGCGCCGTGTTCGCCGTCGGCACGGTGGCCGGCCCGCTGGTCGGCGGCGTGCTGGTGGACACGTCCTGGCTGGGCTGGCGCTGGTGCTTCTTCATCGGCGTACCGTTCGCGCTGCTCGCCATCGTGCTGCTGCAGCGCACCCTGAGCCTGCCCGTGACCCGGCGCGAAGTGAAGATCGACTTCCTGGGCGCCTTCCTCATCGTGGCGGGCGTCAGCGCGCTGCTCATCTGGGTGTCCCTGGCGGGCAACCAGTTCGACTGGGCCTCCTGGCAGACCGCCGCGCTCACCGGAGCCGGCGTTCTGCTGCTGGCCGCCGCCGTGCTCGTCGAGGCCCGGACCGCCGAACCCGTCATTCCGCTGGACATCTTCCGCAACCGCACCGTGACGCTCACCACCGTCGCCAGCCTGCTGGTCGGTGTCGCCTTGTTCGGTGGCACCGTCTTCCTCTCCCAGTACTTCCAGGTGTCCCTGGGCAAGTCGCCCACCATGGCGGGCCTGATGAGCCTGCCGATGATCCTCGGCCTGCTGGTGTCGTCCACGGTGGCCGGGCAGCTGATCAGCAGGACCGGCGTATGGAAGCGCTACCTGGTGGCGGGTGCGGTGACCATGACGGTCGGCCTCGGACTCCTCTCCACCATCGGCGCGGACACCTCCTTCACCCTGCTCAGCCTCTACATGGCGGTGCTCGGCGTCGGCGTCGGCATGCTGATGCAGAACCTGGTGCTGGCCGCCCAGAACGACGTGCCCGCCAGCGAGCTGGGTGCCGCGACCTCCGTGCTGTCCTTCTTCCGCAGCATGGGCGGCACCATCGGCACCAGCGTCCTCGGCGCGATCCTCGCCAACCGGGTCGCCGGCGAGATGGCCAAGGGCATGGACGCGGCGGGCATCCCCGCGGGCGGGAGCTCGGGCGGCGGCGAGTCCGGTGTGCCGGACATGAGCACCCTGCCCGAGCCGGTACGAGCGATCGTCGAGCACGCCTACGGCGTCGCCACCGCCGATCTCTTCCTCATCGCCACCCCGTGCGCCCTGCTGGCGCTGATCACGGTGGTGTTCCTCAAGGAGAAGCCCCTCAAGACGACCAGCGGCATGGAACGACTCGCCGAGGAGTCCGGCCCCGCGGCAGCGGCGGACACCGACCAGGCGACGCTCCGCGGCTGAACCCGGCTCACGCCGGCCACCGTCGACTCGTCCAGGGCAGGGACCGACGTGCCCCTGCCCTGGACCGCCGGGCAGTTGTCACTGGCCGCCCAGGCCGGTCGTCGCCACCGACTTCACGATGTGCCGCTGGAAGAAGAGGAACACCAGCACCAGCGGCAGTGCCGCCAGCACCGAGGACGCCATCGTCTGGGCGTACTGGACTCCGTAGGCGTCCTTCACCGCGGTGATGCCGACCGGCAGGGTCATCAGTGCCGGATCGGACGTGGACACGAACGGCCACAGGAAGTTGTTCCACGCGCCGATGAACACGAAGATCGACACCGCGGCCAGCATGGGCCGGGACAGCGGCAGCATCACCGAGCAGAAGATCCGCGCATGGCCCGCGCCGTCGATGCGGGCGGCCTCCTCCAGCTCGCGCGGGATCGTGTCGAAGTGCTTCTTCAGGATGAACACCATCACCGGCGCGACCGTCTGCGGCAGGATCACCGCCGCGTAGGTGTCCACCAGGTCCAGGGTCAGCATCTGCTGGAACCAGGGAACGATCAGCATCTGCGGCGGCACCAGGATCGACGCCATGGTGACCGTGAACAGCCACCGCCGCCCTCGGAAGAGCGTGCGGGAGAAGGCGTAGCCGGCCATCGCCGACACGACCACGGTGATGACGGTGACGGCCGCGGAGACGAGGAAGCTGTTCAGCATCCACAGCGGCAGGTCCCCGCGCTCGATCACGGAGCGGAACGCCTCCAGGGTGAAGCCGCCCTGCGGCCAGATCCAGTGGAGCGGATCGCTGGCGTCCTGGTCGGACTTGAACGCCGTGAACACCGCCCAGACCATCGGCAGCAGCCAGACCAGTGCCATCACCGCGAGGGCCGCCAGTGCCAGCGTGCGCGACAACCGGCTCGCGCCCAGGGTGAGGTTGGGCCCGCGTCGCACCACCGGGCGGGTGCGGTGGGCCCGGCGCGCGGCGGGCAGCGGGGAGACCGTGCGGCGTGCGGGCCGTGTCGGGACGTCGGTGGAGGTCATGTCACTTCTCCCTGCGGCGAAGGGCGACGAACTGCACGGCGGAGGCGAGGATGATGAGGGCGAAGAAGACGTAGCTGATGGCGGAGGCGTAGCCGAGGCGGTATCCGGTGAAGCCCATGTCGTAGAGGTACTCGACTACGGGACGGGTGGAGCCGTTGGGCCCGCCCTTGGTGAGCAGGTACACCTGGTCGAAGACCTTCAGCGAGGCCAGCATCTGGAGCACCGTGACCACGCCGGTGATGCGCCGCAGCTGGGGCAGCGTCACATGCCACAGCCGCCGCCAGGCGCCCGCCCCGTCCAGGGCCGCCGCCTCGTACAGGTGGTCGGGAACGGATTGCAGTGCCGCGAGGAACAGCAGGAAGTTGAAGCCGACCGTCCACCACACGGTGGCGATCACGATCGCGTACAGGGCGATGGACTCGTCGCTCAGCCAGGCGTAGCCGTCCAGTCCGACCGCCTGCAGCAGGTGGTTGTAGAGGCCGAGGTCGGGCTGGTACAGCCAGAGCCACAGCAGGCCGATCACGCCGACCGGCAGCAGGTACGGGGCGAAGAACGCGAGCCGCCACACCCACTGCCCGGGCAGCCCGGTGTGCACCAGCAGGGCCATGGCGAGGGCGACGGCCACCAGGGGCACGGTGGAGACGATGGTGAACCACACGGTGTGCCACATCGCGCGCCACATCTCGGCGTCGCCGAGGGCCTCCGTGTAGTTGTCCAGCCCGATGAAGGACGGGTCGTGGGCGGAGAGCGAGGTGTCGGTGAGGCTCATCCAGACGCCCTGGGCCAGCGGCCAGAGCATGAAGAGGACGAACAGGACGAGGAACGGCAGGGCGAAGAGCAGCCCCGGCGGGACGACGCGGCGCAGGGTCGCGCCGCGTCCTGTGGCGGTCCGGTCGGCCCGCGGCCGGCCGGGGGAAGCGAGTCGAGTGGACATCTGCTGCCTCCTTCGCGGCGGCTCAGGCCGGACTGGGCTGGGACAGGGCGGTGTTCATCCGCTCGACCATGGCGCGGGCCGCCCGGCCGGGCGCCAGGCCGTCGAGCATCGACTGCTGGAGCACCTGCGACATGGAGTTCTGGAAGTCGGACCCGGCACCGGCGAACCAGACGGCCGGGTCGAGCACCACGTGGTCGGCCGCCCGGGCGTACCGGGCCTGGGGCTCCAGTCGTGCGTAGTCCGGGGTACGGGTCACCGGCCGGTACGCCGGGATGTGGCCGGCCCGCGCCCAGACCTGGCCGGCCTTGAGGATCGCGGCCACCGCCTGGTGGGTGCGCCTGCGGTGTGCCTCGTCGGGGTCGGGGCGGCGCGGCAGCACGAAGGAGTGGGAGTCGGCGTAGACCGCCGGGGTGCCGAACACCGTGGGGAAGGGCGCTGCCCCGACCTTCGGGTCGGCGGCCCGGAAGGTGCCGAGCTCCCACTCACCGGAGAGGATCATCCCGGTCTGCCGGTTGGTGAAGGCGGCGATGGCCGCCGGGTAGTCGAGGCGGCGCGGGTTGGTTCGTCCGTCGACCAGCTTCTGCATGAAGGCGATGACCTCGGCCATCGCGTCGAGGTCCGCCGTGGCCCTGCCGCCGATGGGCAGGTCGAAGTCGTTCCCGGTCTGCCGGTAGAGCCCGTAGAACAACCGCCAGCCCTGCGCCGTGTCGTTGGCGTAGCCGAAGGCGATGCCTTGCTTGCCGGAGGCACGGGCCAGTTCCCGGCCGGCCTCCAGGAAGCGTCCGGGTGTGGAGAAGGCGTCCTGGTCGAGGTCTCCGTCGCCGGTCAGCAGTCCGGCCTCGCGGGCGGTGTCCGGATGGAAGAAGACGATGAACGGGTGGGTGTCCAGCGGTACCGCGTACGTCCGGTCCCGGTACTGGGTACGGCTCCACACCGGGTCGGCGAAGTCCTTGTCCCGGACGCCGAACTCGGCCAGCAGACCGGTGTCCCAGGGGTCCAGCAGTCCCAGGGGCGCGTAGCCCGCCAGGCGCGACATGTGGGAGATGGCGACGTCCGGGCCGCGCCCGCCGGCCGAGGCCATGGCGAGCTTGGTGTAGTAGGGCGTGCCCCATTCCAGCACGGTCCGCTCGACGCGGATGCCGGGCATGTCGGGCCGCGCGATGTCGACCAGTTCCTCGAGCAGGGCGCCGTCGGCGCCGCTGAACAGGTCCCACATGCGCACGGTGCGCGGGTCCGACGCGGCTGCCGCGGAACCGCAGCCGGCCAGGGCTGCGCCGCCGAGGAGGACGGCGGCCGAGGCCAGCGAGGCGCGGAGCACGCCTCGTCGGGACGGCGCGGCGCGGTTACCTTCCGGCCTGGCGGAGGCGGCCCGTGGGCCAGGCAGGTCGACCATGGCACTACCTTTCTCTACATCGATGTACAACGCCGACGGGTGCTGCGGACGTGTGCGCGCGTGGAGCGTGGACCCGGTTCCGGGCGTCCGCCGGGGACCGTGTCCGCCGCGGTCAGCCGGTGGATTCGCAGGCAGCCGTGCGCTGTTGGACCCGGCGCAGTGCGGCGGTGTCGAACTTCTCGGCGCGGTCGAAGCCGTAGACGCCGTTGCGCTCCTGGAAGACGTCGGTGAGCTGCGTGTAGCAGTAGCCGAACATGTCCGGGTCGTCGAGCAGGACGTCCACCAGGCCGGTGAAGCGTGCCAGGAACTCGTCGGCGGTGCGCGGCCGTTCGCCGTATCCCAGGACGTCCCGGTCTCGTCGCCGGCCGCGGTCTCGGCTACCGCCGCGTCCCACCAGATTCCGCCGAACTCGCTGCAGAAGTAGGGCTGTCCGCGGTAGGGGACCGACCAGGGGCGGCCGTCGGGGCCGGCGTTGACGTACGGGCGGTCCTCGGCGAGTCCTGCCATGGTCCTGGCGAAGGCCTCCGGGTCCTGCTCGTAGCAGTGCGCGTCGTAGACGTCGGTCTCGGGCACGCGGTGGGCGTAGCCGGAGGCGTCGATCACCGGGCGGCTCGGGTCGGCCTGCTTGGTGGCCAGGAACATCGCCCGGGTCACGTCGTCGAGCTGGGTGATCCGGTCGTGCAGGTTCTGGTACGTCTCGTTCAGCGGGCACCAGCCGATGATCGACGGGTGGGAGTGGTCGCGTTCCAGTGCCTCCAGCCACTGGGCGACATACCTCGCGTCGGGGCGCTGGTTGTCGTCGCGGACGCCGGCCTCGCAGCCCCAGTCGCCGAACTCGCCCCACACCAGGTAGCCGAGCCGGTCGGCGTGGTAGAGGTAGCGCTCCTCGAACACCTTCTGGTGCAGCCGGGCCCCGTTGAAGCCGGCCCGCATTCCGAGTTCGATGTCGCGCACGAGGTCGGCGTCGGTGGGGGCGGTCATCAGGCCGTCCGGGTAGTAGCCCTGGTCGAGCACCAGTCGCTGGAACACCGGCGATCCGTTGAGCAGCACCCGCTTGCCGTGCACCGCGACCGACCGCAGCCCCGCGTACGACGTCGCCTCGTCGACCACGCCGCCCTCGGCGTCGAGGAGTTGGAAGCGCAGGTCGTACAGGTGCGGGTCGGCCGGCGACCAGGTGCGCACCCGCTCCTCGGGCACGGTCAGCACCAGTTTGGGGCACAGGTCGAGGTCGGCGCGGGCCGAGGCGCTCACCACCTCGCCGTGCTCGTCCGAGAGCACCGCCCGCACCCGGTGTCCCGGCAGGTTGCCGGTGATCGGAAGGTCGGCGTGGAAGGAGCACGACCCGAGGTCCGGGGTGATCCGCGGGCGCCTGAGGCGGGCCGTGGGCGGCACCGGCTCGAGCCACACCGTCTGCCAGATGCCGGTGGTCCGGGTGTAGTGGCAGTGCGTGTTGGCGTACCAGGTGGCCTGCTTGCCGCGGGCCTGCGGGCCGTGCCGGCTGTCGCGGGCGCGGACCACGATCACGGCGTCCTCGCCGGGCGCGGCCACCCCGCGCAGTTCCGCGGTGAACGGGGTGAAGCCGCCGCGGTGGCGGGCCACCTCGGTGCCGTTGACCCAGACGGTGGTGTCGTGGTCCACCGCCCCGAAGTGCAGCAGCACGTCGGAGCCGGACCAGTCCTGCGGGATGGTGACCGTGCGCCGGTACCAGACGGCCTCCATGAAGTCCGTGTCGCCGATCCCCGACAGCTCGGACTCGGGGCAGAAGGGCACGAGGATCTCGCCCGCGAGGTCGCGGTCGCGCAGCCCGCGCTCCAGTCCGCTGTCCCCCCGGTCCGTCTCGAACTGCCAGCGGCCATTGAGATTGAGCCATGCCTCGCGGACGAACTGGGGCCGGGGGTACTCCGGACGCGGGACGTCCAGGGGCAGGGGCGTGCTCATGCTGCTCCTCATCAGTGCGGGGGCGCTCGGTACGGGGTCATGCGACCACACGATTACATCGATGTAAATGGGAGCGGCGAAAAGTGTGCGGGGCCCGGTTCGCACCTCGCGCGACCCTGCCCCGCGACCCTGCCGTTACGATCCGGGGGCACGAGGAAGAACGAGAAGGGAAGCATGCGCAGGCCCAGGATCAAGGACGTCGCGGAGTACGCCGGCGTCTCGGCCAAGACGGTGTCGAACGTCCTCAACGACTACGAGCACGTCTCCGAGCAGACCCGGGCCGCGGTGCGCGAGGCCATCGACGCCCTCGGCTACCGGGTCAACATCGCCGGACGCCAGCTGCGCCGGGGCCGTACCGGCATGATCGCGCTCGCCGTGCCGGACCTGGACATCGCCTATTTCGCCGAGCTGGCCCGGCACGTCATGGCGGAGACGGAACGCCTCGGCAGCACCACCCTCCTGCTCGAGACCGGCGGGCGGCGCGAGAAGGAGCTGGCCGCCGTGCGCGGGTTCGACACCCAGTTCACCGACGGCGTCATCCTCTCGCCCCTCGCCCTGCAGCCCCGGGACCTGGCGGGCCGCGACACCCGGCTGCCGTTGGTGCTGCTGGGCGAGTGCAACCCGCCGGGCAGTGCCGACCACGTGGCGATCGACAACGTCACGGCGGCACGTGAGGCGACCGAGCACCTGCTGTCGCGAGGACGCCGGCGCATCGCGGTGATCGGCGGTGACCTGCGCGGGCAGCGGAACACCAGCGGGCTGCGGACCATCGGCTACCAGGAGGCCCTGACGGCGGCCGGGCTCTCGCTGCCCGACGACCTGGTGCTTGCGGTGCCCGAGTTCCGCTGGGCGGACGGGGCCACGGCCGCCCGCTCCCTCATGCGGCTGCCGGAACGGCCGGACGCGCTGCTCTGCCTCAACGACCACCTGGCTCTCGGGGCGGTGCGCGCACTCCACGAGGACGGCTGGTCGGTTCCCCAGGACGTGGACGTGGTCGGGTTCGACGACATCGAGGCCACCCGGTTCAGCATCCCCACCATCACCACGGTCGCTCCCGACAAGCCCGGCATCGCGCGGCGGGCCGTGCAGCTGCTGCTGGAACGGATCGACGCCGGCGTGCCGGGCGGGCCGGCGGTGGACGAGACGGCCGGGCACCGGCTGATCGTGCGGGAGAGTTCGGGAGGATGAGACGGC
Organism: Streptomyces griseoloalbus; assembly: GCA_014650015.1. Classification (GTDB taxonomy): domain Bacteria; phylum Actinomycetota; class Actinomycetes; order Streptomycetales; family Streptomycetaceae; genus Streptomyces; species Streptomyces griseoloalbus. The sequence continues at coordinate 22,888 of BMUD01000024.1, read as the reverse complement.
CGGGCCACTCGGCCGACTGTTCGGGCCACGGCCCGGCCGGCCGCCGCACCGGACGGCGACGCGCTCCCGGAACGACACTTCCGTGGCCTTGTCAGTGCCACGGAACGAGATGTATAACGTTGTAAAAATTGAGCCCAGCGGCTCGGCGCACGGCTCATGGTCACGGCACCGTATCCGCACCGACCGACCGAGTCGGGCCGCTCACGAAGGGATTGTCGTGCGGGTCAGCCTCAAGGACGTCGCCGCGCACGCGGGGGTCTCCATCAAGACCGTCTCCAACGTGGTGAACAACTACCAGCACGTCACCCCGGCCATGCGCGAGCGTGTCCAGAGGTCCATCGACGCGCTCGGCTACCAGCCCAACCTCGCCGCCAGGCACCTGAGGAAGGGGCGTACGGGCATCATCGCGCTCGCTCTGCCCGAACTCGGGAACCCCTACTTCGCCGAACTGGCCGCCTCCGTGATCGACGCCGCGGCCCAGCACGACTACATCGTGCTCCTCGACCACACCGGAGGGCTGCGCGAGCAGGAGCTTCTGGTGAGCCAGGGCTTCCGGGCCCGGGTGATCGACGGACTCATCCTCAGCCCCATCGAGCTGGAGACCGAGGATCTGCGCGACCGCGCCCAGGACGTGCCGCTGGTGCTGCTCGGCGAGCGGGACTACGACCTGCCGTACGACCACATCGCCATCGACAATGTCGCCGCGGCCCGTGCCGCCGTCCGGCATCTGATCGACCTGGGGCGTCGGGAGGTGGCGTTCATCGGAGCGCGGCGCCGGCGCAGCGAGCCCGCCCAACTGCGCGTGCGGGGCTGGCGCGAGGAGCTCACCGCCGCCGGGCTGGCGGCCGACGAAGGGCTCGTCGCGGCCACCGACGGCTGGGGGCACGCCGACGGGGCGGTGGCCATGACCCACATCCTGGACAGCGGACGGCGGCCCGACGCGGTGTTCGCCTACAACGACCCGATGGCGATCGGGGCCATGCGGGTGCTGCACGAGCGGGGCCTGCGGGTACCGGAGGACATCGCCGTCGTCGGATTCGACGACGTGATCGAGGGACGCTTCGGCGCGGTCACCCTCACCTCCGTGTCACCCGACAAGGCCGCCATCGGCCGCCTCGCGGTGGAATCGGTGCTCGCCCGCCTCAACGACCGGGCGCCGGAACACCGCCGTATCTGGGCCGACTATCAGCTCGCCGAACGGGAGAGCACCCTGGGCCGCCCCACGGGCACCGGCCGGGGAACCGCTTGACGCGCCTGTCCCCCGTGCCCTCGAGGCGTTTCCCCGGCGAGGTTCCTCCCGTCGGCACGGGCAGGGTGGACGCCGTGCTCGCCGATCACCAGGAGTGCGGGGCAGTCGCACGGCCGTGACTGCGGTGGGGGTCGCCGTTCACGCGGCCGGGCACGACCGTTTCATCGGCCGGGCCACGTGCCCCGCCCCTCATGGCGTTCGGACGCGCCCCCGCGCCGCGGTCGGTGACCGGATGGGCGCGGTGGTCCCGGACGCCACCAGGACCCCGCCACGGTCCAGCGCCCTGCCGAGCGACATACGGATCGCCCGGAGCCTGTGCCACACCGAACCGCCGGCGCGCCTGTGCCCGCCGCCCGGCGGTGCCCGAACCGTGAAGTGGACGGCCGTGGAGGAGGAACCGGGCACGGCCCTGCGGGCCGGCCACAAGCGGCTCGCCGAGGGGTACGCGCTCGCTCCTCAGCCCGAGTCGGCTGTCCGCGGACAGCAGCGACTTCGGCGTGCCGCGCCACGTCCTCCCCAGGGCAGGAGCCCTCACCCCGGCGAACGCGTCGGGCGGCAACCGCACGTCACGAGGGGCGTCGTCGGGCGACCGGACCCGCTCCGCGGCGCAAGCGCTTCCAGCGCCGTCCAGCTCCGACGAGGCCCCCGGACAGCACCACAGCCCGCGTCCCCCTCCCCTCCCCCGCTCCCTTCGCACAGTGTGCGCAGGGGGTTTACAGCATCCTTCCAACGATGTAAAACCTCCTTGCGGCGCACCGGACGCCGTCCTGCACAAGGGGAGCAGCACCACGTATGCACGTTCTTCGGCTCCCCAGTCACCTTTTCAGCGTCACCCGGATCGGGGTCACCATGCAGCGCACCACTCACCGTTCTCGCCTCCTCGCCCGTCCCGTGGTCGTGGCCTTGTCCGCCGCCGTGGCCCTGACCGCCACCTCCTGCGCCAAGTCGGAGGACGACGCCTCGGACAGCAAGCCGTCGTCGGCGGCCGCGGCCGACGCCGGCCAGAAGGTCGTCACACCGAAGCCGGGCAGCAAGTCCTGCACCATCGACGCCTACGGCGGCAAGAAGATCGACCTGAAGAGCGCCACGGTCGGCTTCTCCCAGTCGGAGAAGGAGGCCAACCCGTTCCGCATCGCGGAGACGCAGTCCATCAAGGACGAGGCGGCGAAGAGAGGCGTCAAGCTGCTGACGGCCAACGCCCAGTCGCAGTTCTCCAAGCAGATCAGCGACGTCCAGGACCTGCTCGCCAAGGGCGCCGATCTGCTGGTGATCGCCCCGCTCAACTCCGACGGCTGGGACCCGGTACTGCAGGCCGCCGCCGCGAAGAAGGTCCCGATCGTCACGATCGACCGCAAGATCAACGCCACGGCCTGCAAGGACTACGTCTCCTTCATCGCCTCGGACTTCGTCGAGCAGGGCCGGCGTGCCGCCGACCGGATGATCGAGGCCACCGGCGGCAAGGGCGAGGTCGCCATCCTGCTGGGCTCCGCCGGAAACAACGTCACCACCGAGCGCACCAAGGGCTTCAAGGAGCGCATCGCCGAGAAGGCACCCGATCTGAAGGTCGTCTTCGAGCAGACCGGTGACTTCGCCCGTGAGAAGGGCCAGCAGGTCACCGAGCAGCTCATCCAGTCCAAGCCCGGCATCAAGGGCATCTACGCGGAGAACGACGAGATGGGCCTGGGCGCGGTGGCCGCGCTCAAGGGCGCGGGCAAGAAGGCCGGCGACATCAAGATCGTCACGGTCGACGGCACGCGCAACGCCGTCCAGGGTGTCGTCGACGGCTGGATCAGCGGCGTCATCGAGTCCAACCCGAGGTTCGGCCCGCTGGCGTTCCAGACGCTGGACACCTTCACCCAGGGCAAGGAAGTCCCCCAGGACATCGTGATCCAGGACGGCGCCTACGACGCCGGCAACGCCGAGCAGGACCTCGGCAAGGCCTACTGATCCGCTGCGGGGCCCGGCTTCCGGGCCCCCTGTCCGTCCGTCACCCCTTTATTCCTGTCATCCCTGGAGGCACAGGTGGCTCCCCCCGCCGAAGTCCTCGCCGTCCGCGGACTGAGCAAGACCTTCCCCGGCGTCCGGGCCCTGGACGACGTGGACCTGACCCTGCACCCGGGTGAGGTCCACGCCCTGATCGGCGAGAACGGCGCCGGCAAGTCGACCCTCATCAAACTGCTCACCGGTGTGCACCGGCCCGACGCCGGTGACATCGTTTTCCAGGGCAGCGCGGTCTCCTTCGCCACACCGCTGGACGCCCAGAAGGCCGGGATCTCGACCATCTACCAGGAAGTCAACCTCATCCCGCTGCTGAGCGTGGCCCGCAACCTCTTCCTGGGCCGTGAGCCGCGCAACCGTGTCGGGCTGCTGGACTTCCCCCGCATGCACCGCGAGGCCGAGGAGACGCTGCGCGCCTACGGCGTCCGGGTGGACGTCCGCCGGCCGCTGCGCACCCTCGGTGTCGGCGCGCAGCAGATGGTCGCCCTGGCCCGGGCCGTGGCGAGCGAGGCGCGCATCGTCATCATGGACGAACCGACCTCGTCGCTCGAACCGCGGGAGGTCGAGACGCTGTTCTCGGTCATCCGCCGGCTGCGCGACGAGGGCATCGCCGTCATCTACGTCAGCCACCGCCTCGACGAGCTGTACGCCGTGTGCGACACGGTCACCGTGCTGCGCGACGGCCGTCGCGTCCACCACGGCCGGCTCGCCGAACTCGACCGGCTCTCCCTGGTGTCCACCATGCTCGGGCGGGAACTGGGCGAGGTGCGCGCGGAGGGCCTGACCAAGTTCACCGGTGATCACCACGCCACGGACGCCCAGCCCGTGCTGGAGGCGCGTGATCTGACGGTCCCGCACCAGTTGCACGGCGTCTCCGTGAGCATCCGTCCCGGCGAGGTCGTCGGACTGGGCGGGCTGCTCGGCTCCGGACGTACCGAGACGGCGAAGGCCATCTCCGGTGCGCTGGCGACGAGTGCGGGCAGCGTGACGGTGGCCGGGGTCCCGCTGCGCGGCGGCTCCACTCCCGCCGCGATCCGGGCGGGCATCAGTCTGCTGCCGGAGGACCGCAAGAGCGAGGGCATCGTCCCGGGTCTGTCGGTCCGGGAGAACATCTCGCTGGCCGTCCTGCCGCGGCTGTCCCGCTTCGGTCTGGTCTCCGAGGCACGCGTCGACAGCATCGTGGACACCTTCATCGAGCGGCTGCGCATCAAGGCGTCCTCGCCGCAGCAGAAGGTCGGCGAACTGTCGGGCGGCAACCAGCAGAAGGTGCTGCTCGCCCGCTGGCTGGCGATGAACCCCAAGGTGCTCCTCCTGGACGAGCCCACCCGGGGCATCGACGTCGGCGCCAAGGCCGAGGTGCAGAAACTGGTGGACGAACTGGCCGCGGACGGCCTGGGCGTCCTGCTCATCTCCTCCGACCTGGAGGAACTGATCGAAGGGTCCGACCGCGTGGTCGTACTGAAGGACGGTGCGGTCGTCGGCGAGCTGACCGGCGACGAGGTCACCGAGGACAAGCTGATGCGGACCATCGCCGGGCACGCCCCGGCCCGGGACACGGTGGAGGAGGCGGCCACCGATGGCTGAAGCCACCGTCCGGTCCGTCCCGCTGGACAGGGCCCGCATCCTGCAGTGGCTGCAGACCTACGGCGTCTACGCCGGTGTGGCGCTGCTGCTGGTCGTCAACATCGTCATCACCCCGCACTTCCTGTCCGCGGAGAACTTCCGCACCCAGGCCGTGCAGGTCGCCCCCGTCATCATCGTCGCGCTCGGGATGGCCCTGGTCATCGGAACCGAGGGCGTCGACCTCTCGGTCGGTGCCGTGATGGCCCTGGCGGCGTCCGTGACGGCCCTCTATCTCGGCTACGGGCTGCTGCCGGCGCTGCTGGTGGTGGCGGTGTTCGCCGCGGGAGTCGGGCTGGCCAACGGAGCGCTGGTGGCGTTCGTCGGGGTGCAGCCGATCGTGGCCACACTGGCCCTCATGGTCGGCGGGCGGGGCCTCGCCCTGGTGCTGCTGCCGCAGCTGGAGGACCTGCGCAACCCCGCGCTGGCCTCGCTGGGCTCCGGTGACGTGCTGGGCGTCCCGTATCTGATCCTCATCGCCACCGTGCTGGCCCTGCTGGTGGCCTTCGTCGTCCGCCGCACCACCTTCGGGCGGCAGCTCCTCGCCATCGGCGACAGCCGTCCCGCCGCCCAGCTCGCCGGACTGCCGGTGCGCCGGGTGCTGATCGTGGTGTACGTCGTCTGCGCGCTGCTCGCCGCCGTGGCGGGCGTCCTGGCCACCGCGCGGCTCCAGGCCAGCGACCCGACCTCACTGGGCAATCTGATGGAGCTGTCCGCCATCACCGCCGTCGTGGTCGGCGGGACACCGCTGACCGGCGGCCGGGTGAACATCGCCGGCACCGTGGCGGGAGCCGTCCTCATCCAGCTGCTCACCGCCACCCTCATCAAGCACGATCTGCCACCCTCGTGGACCCAGATCGCGCAAGCCATAGTGATCGTGTGCGCGGTGTACGCGGCACGGGGACGGGGGAAGCGATGACCGTCACGAAGACGGACGCCCGGGTGACCGCGGCGGGCGGCGGGGAACCGGCCGCGGCCGGCGAGCCCGCGGGTCCCGCCCGCTCCGAGCGGCTGACCGCGCTGGTCCAGCAGCACGGCGCGCTGGCGGTGCTGGTGGTCGTCTCCCTGGTGGCGTCGTTCAGCTTCGAATCCTTCGCCACCGGCGACAACGTCGGCAACATGGCGACGAGTTCGGCGTTCCTCGCGATCGTCGCCCTCGGCATGACCTTCGTGATCATCACCGGGGGCATCGACCTGTCGGTCGGCTCGCTGTTCGCGCTCGGCGGGGTCCTGGCGGCCTGGGGTTCCCGGCACGGAACCCTGGTGGCGCTGCTGCTGCCGCTCGTGGTGTGCGGGGCCATCGGCGTCGTCAACGGGCTGCTCGTGGCCCGCTCCCGGCTGGCGCCGTTCATCGTCACGCTGGCGGCCATGCTCGGGGCGCGGGGCCTGATGCTGGCCCTCACCGACGAGGGCGCCGACACCTATCTGATCGGCAAGGGCTCGTTCCTCGCCGAACTCGGCCAGGGCACCACCTTCGGCATCGGCAACCCCGTGTGGATCACGCTGGCGCTGTTCGTCGCCGGGGCGGTCGTACTGCGCCGTACCCGGTTCGGACAGCACGTGTACGCGGTCGGCGGCAACGAGGACGCGGCGGCCCTGATGGGTGCCCCGGTGGCCCGCACCAAGATCCTCGTCTACACCCTGTCCGCGGTGCTGGCGGGACTGGCCGGCGCCCTCAACGCCGCCTGGCTCGCCTCCGGGGTGACCATCCTCGGCAACGGCATGGAACTGGAGGCCATCTCCGCCGTCGTCATCGGGGGCACCCTGCTGACCGGCGGACTCGGCTACGTCAGCGGCTCACTGGTCGGTGTGCTGCTGCTGAAGGTGATCCAGAACGTCATCAACCAGATCGGCTCCCTGGACTCCTCCTACCAACAGGTCGTCAGCGGCGCCTTCCTGGCCGTCGTGGTCGTCGCCCAGACCTGGCTGGGCCGCAGACGACAACTGGTGTAGAGCTCCGGACGCGGCAGCCGGGCCCCTCCGACTCCCGCTGCCGCGTCCGGTACCGGGCGGCCGGTCACGCTCCACCGCGCGACCGGCCGCTTCTCGCACGCGCACGTCTCCCACCCCCACTTCCCAAGGAGTGACGATGCGTCGAGTACCCGCCCCACGTTTTCCCGTCCCCCGGTTCAGACGGCGGTCGCGGTGGGTCACCACCGTGCTCGCGGTGCTGGCCCTCGTCGCCGGCACGGTCCTCACCGTCTCCGGTGCCGCGACCGCGGCGCCGCAGGCCTGGACGCCGAGGCCCGCGCCGATGACCACCCCCTGGACCAATCAGGTCCCCGTCGACAAGCCGCTGCCCGAGTACCCCCGGCCGCAGCTCACCCGCCCCGACTGGGCCAACCTCAACGGCATCTGGGACTTCGCCGTCACGTCGGCGGACGCCGGCCGGCCCGCGACGTTCACCGAGCAGATCCGCGTCCCGTTCGTCGCCGAGTCGGCGCTCTCCGGCATCCAGCGCAGGATCACGCAGAACGACAAGCTCTGGTACAAGCGCACCTTCACCGTCCCCTCCAACTGGAACGGCCGCCGCGTCCAGCTCAACTTCGGTGCCAGTGACTGGCGTACGACCGTGTGGGTCAACGACCGGCAGGCCGGTGCCACCCACAGCGGCGGCTTCGACTCCTTCTCCTACGACATCACCGACCTGCTCGACGGCGGCACGAACACCGTCGTCGTCTCCGTCTGGGACCCCACCCAGACCGGCGGTCAGGCGGTCGGCAAGCAGCGGATCAACGACGTGGCGCCCCATCCGGGCGGCGGCATCTTCTACACCGCCGCGTCCGGCATCTGGCAGACGGTGTGGCTGGAACCCACGGCCGCCGCGCACATCACCCGCCTCGACCTGGTGCCCGACCTCAGCAACAACCGTCTGAGGGTCACCGTGCGGGGCGCGGGGACGAGCGGCCACCAGGCCCGTGTCACTGTCTCCAGCGGCGGTACCACCGTCGGTACCGCGACCGGTCCGGTCGGCGGCGAGTTCACCGTCGCGGTCCCGAACCCGCACCGGTGGACGCCGGACGACCCCTTCCTCTACGACGTCCGGGCCGACCTGCTCTCCGGCCCGACGACGGTCGACTCCGTCGGCAGTTACACCGGCATGCGCTCCATCGGCCTCGCCCGGGTCGACGGCGTCCTGCGCACCGTCCTGAACGGTGAGTTCGTCTTCCAGACGGGCACCCTGGACCAGGGCTACTGGCCGGACGGCATCTACACCGCCCCCACCGACGCCGCCCTCCGGTACGACCTGCAAAAGCACAAGGACCTCGGTTTCAACATGGTCCGCAAGCACATCAAGGTCGAGCCGCAGCGCTGGTTCTACTGGGCCGACCGGCTCGGTCTGCTGGTCTGGCAGGACATGCCCTCCATGGACCTGCGCACCCCCGACGCCGCCGCGCGCACCCAGTGGGAGGCCGAGTACGACCGCGTCATCGACCAGCACCGCAGCGCGCCCAGCGTGGTCATGTGGGTCAACCAGAACGAGGGGTGGGGCCAGTACGACCAGGCCCGCATCGCCGACGAGGTCAAGGCCTACGACCCGTCCCGTCTGGTGAACAACATGAGCGGCGTCAACTGCTGCGGCGCCGTGGACGGCGGCAACGGTGACGTGGTCGACCACCACGTGTACGTCGGTCCCGGCACGACGGTGCCCAGTGCCACCCGTGCCGCGGTGCTCGGTGAGTACGGCGGCCTCGGCTTCGAGGTGACCGGCCACGAGTGGTACCCGGGCGGCGGCTTCAGCTACGAGGACCAGCCCGACCTCACTCACCTGAACAACCGGTTCGTCGGCCTGCTCGACGGCATCCGCGAGGTGCGCATGCCCCGGGGTCTGTCCGCCGCGGTCTACACCGAGATCACCGACGTCGAGAACGAGGCCAACGGCCTGCTCACCTACGACCGCCAGGTCGTCAAGGTGGATGAGGCCAGGGTACGAGCCGCCAACCGCGCGCTGATCGACGCGTCCCGCTCACCGGCCGCCCCCGTGACGCTGCCCACCGGTCAGTACAAGTCCCTCCGCGTGACCACACCGGGGTACACCGACCGCTATGTGCGGCACCGGGACGGTGCCGCGTTCACCGAGGTCGTGGGCGGCGGCAGCGACGCGCTGCTGAAGAACGACGCCACCTGGAAGATCGTCCCCGGCCTGGCCGACAGCACGTGTTATTCGTTCGAGTCGCGGAACTACCCGGGCGAGTATCTGCGCCACCGCGAGTACCGCGTCCACAAGGAGGGCGGCAGCGGCGACCTGTTCCGCGCGGACGCCACCTTCTGCCCGGTCCGGGGCGCGAACGGGGGCGTCAGGCTGTCCGCCTACAACTTCCCCGAGCAGTATCTGCGCCACTACGACGCCGCGTTGTGGCTGGCCACCCCGGGCGGTACGCACACCTGGGACCACCCCACCCTCTTCACGGAGGACACCACCTGGGCCGTGGAGGCCCCGTGGGCCCCGTGAGCGCGCCGACATCATCCCCGTGAGAAGAGCGGTGGCGGCCCGCAGCGGGCCGCCACCGCACCCGTTCCCCACCCCACTGGAGTTCCTGGACGATGACTGCCAAAACAACCGGACTCGCCGCCAAATGCTGTGCGTTCCTCCTCACCGGCGGCCTGCTGACGATGCTCGCGCCCTCCCCCGCCGCCGCGGCCGTACCCGAGTACACGACCGCCGAGGCCGGCAACCCCTTCGTCGACGGCTGGTACGCCGACCCGGACATCGCGGTCTACGACGGTGCCTACTGGGTCTTCCCCACCACCTCGAAACCCTACGACCAGCAGACCCACCTGGACGCCTTCTCCTCCACCGACCTGGTCCACTGGACCAAGCACAGCGAGATCCTCACCAAGTCGAGCATCTCGTGGGCCGAGCGCGCGATGTGGGCGCCCGCCCCGATCGAACGCGACGGCAAGTACTACCTGTACTTCGCCGCCAACGACATCCAGAACGACTCCCAGCTCGGCGGGATCGGCGTGGCCGTCGCCGACCGTCCCGAGGGCCCGTACGAGGACGCCATCGGACGGCCGTTGATCTCGGCGTTCCACAACGGCGCCCAGCCCATCGACCAGGACGTCTTCATCGACGACGACGGCCAGGCGTACATGTACTACGGCGGCTGGGGCCACGCCAACGTCGTCAAGCTCAACCCGGACATGACCAGCCTCGGCACCTTCGCCGACGGATCGACCTTCAAGGAGATCACCCCGGCCGACTACGTCGAGGGCCCGCAGATGTTCAAGAAGGGCGGGAAGTACTACCTGATGTGGTCCGAGGGAGGCTGGACGGGGCCCGACTACTCCGTGTCGTACGCCATCTCCGACTCGCCGACCGGGCCCTTCGAGAAGATCGACAAGGTGCTCGCCCAGGACCCGGCGGTCGCCAAGGGATCCGGCCACAACTCGGTCGTCAACGTGCCCGGCACCGACATCTGGTACATCTTCTACCACCGCCGCCCGCTCGGTGAGACGGACGGCAACCACCGCCAACTGGCCTACGACCGCATGTACTTCCGCCCCGACGGCACGATCCGGCGCATCGAGATGAAGGTGCGGGACAACTTCGCCGACGGCAACGCGCTGGGCTGGAAGACCTACGGCGGTTCCTGGGCGGCGGCCGGCGGCCGCTACCGTGCGGGGCGTTCCCTCGGCGGCAAGGCGCTGCTCGACACCGACTTCGCCGACTTCACCTACGACGCCGACGTCACACCGACCTCGGGCGGGGGCGACGCCGGTCTGGTGTTCCGGGCGACCCGGCCGGGAACCGGCGTCGACGGCTACTCCGGGTACTACGCGGGCATCGGACCGGGCGGCAAGGTGGTCCTCGGACGGGCGAACGACTCCTGGACCCCGCTGGGAACCGCCCGGATGCCCATCGCCCCCGGCTCGACCCACCGGCTGCGGGTCACGGCCGTCGGCCCGTCCATCAAGGTGTACGTCGACGACCTGCTGACACCGAAGATCTCGGTCACCGACGACACGTACCGCAGCGGCGCCAACGGCGTCCGGGTCTTCGACACCGCCGCCTCCTTCGACAACGTGGCGATCAGCCCCGCGCAGTGAACCGGCGCGGTCCCGGCGGGAGGGCGTCACCCTTCCGCCGGGACCGCCGGCCGCTCGCCGCGGGACTACGGCTTCTCCTGGCCGTAGAGGGCGCTCACCTCCTCGGCGGTGAGCGCCTTGTCGTAGGCGCGGACCTGGTCCACCGAGCCGTTCCAGAAGTCGGTGTTCTCGCCGTTCCACTGGGCGCGGCCCACGGCAAGGGGCCCGGAGCCGATGTAGGCGGGGCCGGCCGTGGAGGTCGCGGCCCGCTTGCCGTCGACGTAGAGCGTGATCTGGTTCGTCGCGTCGTCACGCACACCGACCAGGTGGTACCAGCGGTCGGTCTCGGGCCTGGTCTCCAGCCGTGCGCGCTGCCCGTCGGGCGTGCTGAAGGCGAAGGCGCCCTGTCCGTACTGCAGGTAGAAGGGGCTCGCCTGGCGGCGTCCGTCCTGGCTGACGGCGGTCGCGTAGTTGCCGGGCAACGCGTCGAGGGTGACCCAGGCGGAGATCGTGTAGCTGCCGGTGGTGTCGAGTACCGGGCCGTCGGTCTGGGCGTACTGTCCCTGGCCGTCGAACCTCAGCGCGCTGCCGCTGACTCCGTCCGTCCAGCCGGTTCCCTCGCTCAGCTTCAGCGGCAGGTTGTTGGGGCCGTCGTCCTGCGCGGTGCTGCCGGTGCCCTCGTCGAGGGACCAGGAGCCGCCGCCCTTCAGCGGCTTGTGGTCGCCGGCCGCGGCACCGGCCGCGATGACCTTGCGGTTGATCTCGCGCACCGGCGCCGGGTCGACCTTGATCTCGCGGCGGTCGTAGGTGTAGAGGCCGTTGAGCTCGTTCTCCAGGTCGGAGATCTGGGTGTAGACCGACCCGGAGAGTTCGGCGCCCGCCTGGTCGAGGTAGAACTTCTCGGTGTTCTCGACGTACTTGCGGGTCAGCGCCGCCTTGTCCGCGACACCGCTGTAGATCACGGTCGGCGTGCCCGGCCACATGTGGCCCGGGGTGCGCAGCGTGAAGCCGCCGTGCTCGCCGTCCATCGCCGCGCGGTGGTCGGGGAAGGGCGGGTCGTCGTTGTTGTAGTCGTGGTGGTCGATGATGTCGCCCTTGCCCGAGTCACCCTTGGAGTTGCAGCAGTTGACCCCGCTGTGGGCGTTGACGATCCGGGACGGGTCGGCGGCCTTCACCGACTCGGCGATACGGCCGCTCTCCTCGCGGTTCCACTCGCCCCAGCCCTCGTTGAAGACGATCCAGCCGATGACGGAGGGCGAGTTGTGGTGCTGGCGCATCATCTCGCGGCCCTGGTCGACGAAGGCCTTCTGCCCGGTCTCGTTGGTGAGGTTCCCGGAGACGAAGTCCTGCCAGACCAGCAGACCGAGCTTGTCCGCGTGATAGAACCAGCGCGGCGACTCCACCTTGATGTGCTTGCGGACCGCGTTGAAGCCGAGCTTCTTGTGGGCCTTCAGGTCGAAGGCGAGCGCGGCGTCGCTGGGCGGGGTGTAGAGACCGTCGGGCCAGAAGCCCTGGTCGAGGGTGGCGAGGGAGAAGATCGGCTTGCCGTTGAGCACCAGCTTCTGGTAGCCGCCGACTTCCTCGATGCCCATCTCGCGCATGCCGAAGTAGCCGGCGACCTTGTCGGTCGACCTGCCGTCGGTCAGCTTGACGTCGAGGTCGTAGAGGTAGGGGTCGTCCGGGCTCCACAGGTGCTGCTTGGCCACGGGCAGGCTCAGCTTGCTGTTGGCCGGACCGCTGACCCTGCCGACGATCTTGCCGCGGGCGTCGCGGGCGACCGCCTCGACCCGGGCCTTCGACGAGGCGTCGTCGGACTCGACGGTCACCGCCAGGGTGCCGGTGTCGATGTCGGGCGTGGTGACGACGTCGTCGATGGAGGCGTCGGCGACGGGCTCCATCCAGACGGTCTGCCAGATGCCGGACGACTGGGTGTAGAAGATGCCGCCGGGGTTGGTGGACTGCTTGCCCATCGGCTGGTTGGCGCCGCCGGTGTCGGTGACCGCGACCACGATCTCCTGCGGCCCGCTGCCCTTGAGGGCGTCGGTGATGTCGGCGCTGAAGGCGTTGTAGCCGCCGGTGTGCTCGGCGACCTTCGTGCCGTTGACCCAGACGCGGGCCTGGTAGTCCACGGCGCCGAAGTTCAGCTTCAGCCGCTTGTCCGTGCCGCTCTTGCCGACCTTCCAGCTCTTCGGCACGTCCACGAGCTTGCGGTAGAACATGTGGTCCTCGTGCCGCTCGAGCCCGGAGAGCTGCGACTCGACCGGGAACGGCACGATGATCTTCTCGTTCAGGTCCTTGCCGAAGACCGGCTCCTCACCGGCCTTCGCGCCACTGAACTGCCAGGGCCCGTTGAGGTTCTTCCACTGGGCGCGCACCTGCTGCGGGCGCGGGTACTCCGGCAGCGGGTTGTTCTTGTCGAGCTTGTCGCCCCAGGGGGTGGTGATCCGGTGGGTGGACGTGTTCGAGGCGTAGCGGACGATACGGGGCACGGTCCTGTCGCCGACCTGGAGCCCGCCTGCGCCGTCGTAGGTGAACCGGACCTGCTGGTTCTTCTGGATCGGCTCCGAGAGCGTGATGAGGAGGGAGTTGCGGTCGTCGCGAGCGACCGCCACCGACTCGACCGGCATGGCGGTCGTGTCGGCCTCGATCTTGAGGTGCTCCTTGACGGCATCGAGGCCGCCGACCGCGTCCTCGAAGCGGGCGCGCAGCCGCCGCCCGTCCTCGGCGACGGCCGGTTCCACCGGGAAGACCTCGAAGCCGGCGGGCGGGGTGAACGCGGAGGTCGGCACGATCTGCTTGGGCATCGTCGGAGTCGACCAGCGCAGGAACATGTTCGCGCCGCCGACGTCCTGGAACAGCTCCATGCGGAAGTCGTACTTCTGGCCGGCGGTCAGCTTCACCGGCGCGCTGGTCTGCTCCCGGTCCCAGTCGCCCACCCAGTGGTCGATGACCGGTTCACCGTCGATGAAGAGGCGGAAGCCGTTGTCGCCGATGCCGTAGAAGGTGTAGTCACCGGTCTCCGGCGCCTCGATCTGCCCGGTCCAGCGGGCGGTCGTGTGCTCCGTCTGCCCGGTCAGCTCCTCGAACGTGCTCGTCAGCCCGGAGAAGTTGATCTGCGGCTCCAGCAGGGTGCCGCCGAGTTCGGCGAAGTCCCGGGCGCCCGGGGCCGACATCTTGAAGTACTCGCCCTTGAGGCCGTGCACCTGCACGTCGGAGTCGGCGGCCGGGGCGGCGGACGTGCCGGCCATCGGTACGACGGCCGACGCGGCGGGTGCCAGCGCGCCCGTGGACAGGGCCAGGGCGGACACGGTCAGCAGGGCCCACCATCTGGATCTTGGGCGGGTGAGTTGTCTTTTCATCGAACCTTTCCTCGCGCAGAGGGCATGGGGCCATGGCGAAGCAGGGCGGCCACCGCCTCGGCCCGGGATTCCCTTCCAACGTTGGAAATCCGGTGTGCAGCGGAATGACAACACGCCGCCCGACGACTGTCCAGGCTTCGCGCACAGCTGACGTGCCGTCAGCGCGCGCATCGGCGAGCAGGGATGCCCTGTCCAGGCACAAGGCCGTCCGACCCGGGCGACCTATTGACATGTTCCGGTCCAGTCACAATCCTGTGAGGGCTGTTCCATCGATGTAAATTCCGGCGTGGAGGTGACGAACCCGATGGCCAGACCCACACAGGGGACGATGAGGCTTTCCCACCGTCTGGCCGGCGCCGTCGGCTTGGCACTGTCCTGCGTCCTCGCCGCCGTGATGACCCTGACATCCGCCGAGCCCGCCCGGGCGGAGCAGACCGGTCTGCGGGCCGCGGACCCGAGCGTGATCCGGGTCGGCGGCACCTACATCTCCGTGCAGTCGGCCGGTGGCGGCATCGTCGTACGGCGGGCCCCGTCGACATCCGCTCTGGCCTCGGCCACCCCACGCCAGGTCTGGTCGGACACCCGCGACCGCGCTGAGGTCTGGGCTCCGGAGATCGTGATGGACGGCGGCCGCTACTACATCTACTTCACGGCCGGCCGCGGATCCGCCCACCGGATGTACGTGATCAGCTCGGCCAGCCCCGACAGCGGCTACTCCGCCGAGACCCGGCTCGCCCTGCCGGACGACAAGTGGGCCATCGACGGGGCCCTGTTCACCTTCAACGGGCAACGCTGGTTCGTCTGGTCCGGCTGGGCCGGGGACACCAACGTCGAGCAGAACCTCTACATCGCCCGGATGAGCAGCCCGACCACGCCGACCGGTGCGCGGTACGTCATCTCGCAGCCCCGGGAGAGCTGGGAGCGGGTGGTCGGCAACCCGTTCATCAACGAGGGCCCCGAGCCCATCAAGGACCCGAACGGGCAGCTGCACATCGTGTACTCCGCCAACGGCAGCTGGAGCGACCAGTACTGCCTGGCCGACCTGCGGCTGCGGGCGGGCGGCGACCCGACGCACGTGTGGGACTGGTACAAGTCCAACGGCTGCCTGTTCGGCTCCAACCGGGCGACCATGATGGCCGGCTGGGACCCGACGCTGTACGTCAACGGCCCCGGGCACCACAGCTTCGTCCTGCTCCACGGCGACATCGGCACCAGCCCGCCCGCCGGCCCGAGGTTTCCCCTGATGTTCCACGCCGTGCCGAAGGGCACGCCGTACACGTGGGAGAACCGCTACTGGTACACGGGCACCTTCGCCTGGTGGGGCAACACCACCTACAGCCGTGCCAACGTCCCGGGCCCGAACGCGGATACCGGCTGGAGCCTCAAGTTCTTCGAGTAGGTCGGCTGCGGCGGTCCGTGAAGGGGCCGTCCACCGCGAAGGCGTGGGCGGCGAACCGCTCGCCGACGCGGCGGTGGGTGGCCGCGTCGAGGTGCAGTTCGTCGGGCAGCGGTAGTTCGGCGTAGTCCGCCTCACCGTAGAGGACCCGGCCGTCGAGGTGGTGCAGGTTCGGGTCGTCCGCCGCCCGCTGAGCGACGAGACGCCTGAGCTCGTCGCGGACGGCGGTGAGCGTCAGCTTGCCCTCGGCCCGTCCCGTGGCGTCGCCCGTGGCGGTGAACCGGAGCTGCCCCTCGGCGAGGCGGCTGAAGTCGTAGGCGGTGGGGCCGGGTGTGTCCTCGTGGATGGGGCACAGAAGGGGTGAGACGACCAGAAGCGGTGCGGTGGGGTGGCCTTCGCGGATGGTGTCGAGGAAGCCGTGGACGGCGGGCGCGAAGGCGCGCAGCCGCATCAGGTCGGCGTTGACCAGGTTGATGCCGATCTTGACGCTGATCAGATCGGCGGGCGTGTCGCGCAGGGTCCGCGCCGTGAACGGGTCGAGCAGGGCACTGCCGCTCAGCCCGAGGTTGACCAGTTCCACGCCGCCCCGCGCCGCGGCCAGGGCGGGCCATGTCGTGGTGGGGCTCGCGGCGTCGGAGCCGTGGCTGATCGAACTGCCGTGGTGCAGCCACGTCCTGCGTCCGGAGGGCGGCGCGGGCTCGACGGGGGCGTCGGTCCGCAGGGCGACGAGTTCGGTGGTCTCGTTGTGCGGCAGCCATATCTCGACGGTCTTGTCGTCCGCGGACAGACCCGTGAAGCGGAGGGTGCCGACGGGGCCGGTCCGGTTCTCGACGGTACCCGTTGCCATGTCGATGATCAGACTGTTGCCACCGGTCACGGAGGCCTGTCCGGCGGCGTGTCCGTCGACGAGCAGGTCGTACAGGCCGTCCGGGCGGGGCGGGGCGCCCAGGTAGACCCGTTTGGTGGGCAGCGTGTCGAGTTCGACGGCCCTCGCCCGGGTGCGGAAGACCAGTCGTACGCCGGAGGGCTGGGACTCGGCCATGGCGAGCTGCCGGTCGGCGCACTGGGCGCGGGCCCAGGCGGGCAGGCGGTGCGGCAGGATCCCGTGCGGGGTGCGCTCCAGTTCGATGGCGCCGCGCACGATGTCCGCGGTGATCGGCGTGGTGATCCAGGTGTGCGGTGTGGCGGCCATGGGCTCGGTCCGTCTTTCGGGGTGGGGGAATGAGCGGATCGCCTTGCGGCGACCGCGGGAGGGGTCGGCGCGGTCCGCCGTCAGGGGGCGGGCCAGTTGTGCAGGAGGGCGTCCAGCGCGTCGAGGATGCGGGTCCAGGTCTCCTGCGTGTCGGGGGCGCTGTGACTGAACCCGCCGCCCATTTCCAGGCTGACGTAACCGTGGAAGACGCTGCCCAGCAGCCGGACCGCGTGGGTCTGGTCCGGTTCCGTCAGGTCGTAGCCGCGCAGGAGGGCCCGGGTCATCTGCGCGTGCCGTACTCCGGCGCTGCCCGCGGCGTCCTTGGGGCTGAGCCGGAACTGGGCCGCGGCATAGCGGCCGGGGTGCTCCCGTGCGTAGTCGCGGTAGACGTTCGCCAGGGCGATCAGGGCGTCCTTGCCCGCCCGTCCGGCCAGGGCGTCGGCCGCCCGGTCGGCGAGTTCCTCCAGGGCGAGCAGCGTGATTCTCGTCTTCAGTTCCTGGGAGTTCCTCAGGTGCGAGTACAGGCTCGCCACCTTGACGTCGAAGCGCCGGGCGAGCTCCGAGACGGTCACCTGCTCGAAGCCGACCTCGTCGGCCAGCTCCGCCCCCGCCCGGGTCAGACGTTCGGGAGTCAGTCCTGCGCGTGCCATACACACCCTCCTATTCGACTGAACCGATTATGCATCTGCCTAATAGCTTTAGGCAAACCGCGTCGCCCTGAGATGACCGCCCAACGTCGTTGTCAGTGGTGGGCGGCAAGATGCGGGGCATGACAACACCTGCAGCAGTGATCGTCGATGCCGCCGCCTACGCACAGGCGGTCGAGGATGCCGTGAGCGCGGCCGCCGCCTACTACAAGGGCGGTACCTCGCCGCTGGACGACGACACGTACGACCGGCTGGTACGGGGCATCGCCGACTGGGAGGCCGAGCACCCCGGTCAGACCCTGCCCGGCTCCCCCACCGGGAAGGTCGCCGGTGGCGCGGTGGAGGGCGACGTACCGCACACGGTGCCGATGCTCAGCCTCGACAACGTGTTCTCGGCGGAGGAGTTCACCGCCTGGACCGCGTCCCTGTCCCGCCGTATCGGGCGTGACGCGAGACGCTTCAGTGTGGGGCCCAAGCTGGACGGGCTCGCCATAGCCGCCCGCTACAGCGGCGGCCGGCTCACCCGGTTGATCACCCGCGGGGACGGGACGGCCGGGGAGGACGTCTCGCACGCGATCGGCACCATCGAAGGGCTGCCCGAGAAGCTGGACGAGCCGGTCACCGTGGAGGTGCGCGGCGAAGTCCTCATGACCGCCGACCAGTTCGCGCACGCCAACGAGGTGCGCACCGGTCACGGCGGGCAGCCGTTCGCCAACCCGCGCAACGCGGCGGCGGGGACCCTGCGGGCGAGGGAGCGCGTCTACACGGTGCCGATGACGTTCTTCGGCTACGGGCTGCTGCCGCTGCCCGACACCGGCACCGCCCTCGCCGAGCGGCTGAACGCGCTCGCGCACAGCGAACTGATGGCCCTGGCCGCCGATCTCGGCGTGCACACCAGCGCCCGGACGGCGGTCCCGGACATCGTCGCGGAGACGCCCGAGGAGGTCCTGGTCCGGGTGAAGGAGATCGCCGCGCTCCGCGCCGAGCTGCCGTTCGGCATCGACGGGATCGTCATCAAGGCCGACCTCGCCGCCGACCGGCAGGCCGCCGGATCGGGTTCGCGCGCACCCCGCTGGGCGATCGCCTACAAGCTGCCGGCCGTGGAGAAGATCACCCGGCTGCTTGAGGTGGAGTGGAACGTCGGCCGCACCGGCATCATCGCCCCGCGCGGCGTCCTCGAACCGGTCGTCATCGACGGCTCCACCATCACCTACGCCACCCTGCACAACCCGGCCGACATCACCCGCCGGGACCTGCGCCTGGGCGACCACGTCATGGTGCACCGCGCCGGCGACGTCATCCCCCGCATCGAGGCCCCGGTCGCCCACCTGCGTACGGGCGAGGAGCAGCCCATCGAGTTCCCCGCGCAGTGTCCGCGCTGCGGTTCGGACATCGACACCGGCGAGGAACGCTGGCGGTGCGCCCAGGGCCGCAACTGCCACCTGGTCGCTTCGCTCGCCTACGCCGCGGGCCGCGACCAGCTCGACATCGAGGGCCTGGGGGCCACCCGCGTCGTCCAGCTCGTGGAGGCGGGGCTGGTCGCCGATCTCGCCGACCTGTTCGGCCTCCGGCGCGACCAGTTGCTCGCACTGGAGCGGATGGGGGAGACCAGCACCGACAATCTGCTCGCCGCGATCGCCAAGGCCAAGGAGCAGCCGCTGTCGCGGGTGCTGTGCGCGCTGGGTGTCCGGGGCACCGGACGGTCCATGTCGCGGCGTATCGCCCGGTACTTCGCCACCATGGACACCCTCCGTGCGGCCGACGCCGAGGCGATGCAGCGGGTCGAGGGCATCGGGGCGGAGAAGGCTCCGTCGATCGTCGCCGAGCTGGCCGAACTCGCCCCGCTCATCGACAAGCTCGCCGCCGCGGGCGTCAACATGACGGAGCCCGGCGCCACTCCACCCCCGCCCGCCGATGCCGCTCCCGACGGCGACGGCCCGGCCGCGGCACCGGCGGAGGGAGGACCGCTGGACGGGATGACGGTGGTGGTCACGGGCGCGATGACCGGGAGCCTGGAGAAGCTCTCCCGCAACGAGATGAACGAACTCGTCGAACGGGCCGGCGGACGCTCCTCCTCCAGCGTCTCCAAGAAGACCACCCTCGTGGTCGCGGGGGAGGGAGCCGGCTCCAAGCGCGCCAAGGCCGAACAACTCGGCGTCCGGCTGGCCACCCCGGACGAGTTCGCCACCCTGGTCGCCGCGTTCCTGGACTGAGCCCGAACAGCTGCCCGCGCTCGGCCGTCAGGGGGCGCAGGCGGCGTGTGGTTCCCCGACCGGTCCGGGGCGGGGAAGCCAACGGCCCCGCCGGGGCGGAACCCTCCTCTTCGGAGCTGATTCGGGGCTGAGCCCCTGCCGCGTACGCCGTCATGGGCCACCCGGAGACGCGTCCCCACGGCCCCGGCTTCGGCGCCTGCCGGAGGGCGAAGAGCTCGCCGGCCTCCGACGGGGGCTCATCCGGGGCCGGGCTGGGTCATGCCGTGCCCGCGGCGCCCGTCACCGAGAACGCGTCCGCGTGCTCGGCTGCCCACCGCGCGAAGCTGCGGGCCGGGCTGCCGGTGACCTTCTCGACGGTGTCGAGGACCGTCCGGCCGACCTCCGGCGTGTTTCCGTACGCCTCGAGCAGGAAGCCGATCACGTCCTCGGGGTGCCCGGCCGCCCGCCACCGGGCGACGGCCTGCTCCTCGGTCAGCTCCACCAGCGCGATGTCCCGGCCGCGGGCAGCCGCGATCGCCGCCACCTTGTCGCCGACGGTCAGCAGTTCGGGGCCGGTGATCACGTACTCCTGGCCGGCGTGCCCCTCCTCGGTGAGCGCGACCGCCGCGACGGCGCCGATGTCTCCCTCGTGGACCATGGCGCTCAGCCGGGAGACGAACGGCTCGCGGACTTCGCCCGACGCGACGATGCCGTCGGCCCACTCCAGGGCATTGGCCATGAACTCGACCGGCATGAGCACCGTCCAGTCCACACCGTCGTCGGCCCGCACGGCGTCCTCCAGCGGGGACGGCCCGCCGCCGTGCAGCACGGTGACCCGGCGTACGCCGGCCTCGCGGGCCAGTTCCAGGATCCGCGGGCCGCTTCCCAACGGGGCGAAGTAGGCCCCGCCGAAGGTGATCAGATGAATGCCGGTGACGCCCTCGAGTGCCGGGATCAGACTGTCGGGTGCACTCAGGTCGCCCTGGACGACCTCGACGTCTGCCGGGAGGTCCGCCCGCGCGGCGTCCCGGGTGAGGGCGCGGACCACGTGGCCGCGGGCGAGCAGTTCGGCGACGACCTGGCGGCCGACGGTTCCGGTGGAGCCGGTGACAAGGATCCTCTGTGTCTGGGTCATGGGACGACCATAGGAAGGCTTGCGGTCAGGTGTCGTCCGCAAGCCTGTCCGCCGAGCAGGGCCGTCCCGGACGGTCGGCCGGAGGGAGACACTCAGCGCACGGGGTACGGCCGGAGGGAGACACTCAGCGCGCGGGGTACGGCGGGAGTGCGTTCGCGGGTACGGCCACGGCGAACTGCCGTTGCGGGCCACAGCGCATGAACTCCTCCTCCTTCCCGGCCGTCGGCCTCAGCTCCATCAGGAGCGGCGGCTCCACCGTGCGCAGGTCGACGAGGGACGCCTCGTCCGGGAGACCGGCGATCACCGCGGCCAGGTCGTCCGGGCCGGCCCTCGGGACTGGTAGGCGCGCCCATGTTGAGGTGTCGCGTATTCGCCGCCGATGCGGCCGGAAGATCACTCTGTGTGCTTGCCGCTGTATTGGGTCCTACGGAGTGCCCGTTCATCGCTCCGGTTCCTGGTGTGTGTTGGGTCGTAGGAAGCGATGGAGGATCAGGCGCAGGGTGGGGAGCTGGGCGTCCGGGGTGAAGGACGGGTCGGTGGCGGCGCTGGTGTAGAGAGCGGCGATGAGTGCCATGATCCAGGCTGCGGTGTCGTCGGGGTCCAGGGTGGGGTCGATCTGGCCTGCTGCGGCCGCGTTGTGCAGCAGGGTGGTGATGGTGGACCGTTCCTCATCGTTGTCACGGCTCAGCAGTGCTTCGAGTTCGGGGTCACGGTAAGCCTGGATCATCGCCTCCATGACGAGGGCGGGGACCAGCGACTCTGCGGCGGGGGCGGCGAGAAGGTCGACGGTGTCGAGGAGGGCGGTCCACGGGTCGTCGGCGGTGCGGGCAGCGGCGAGACGCTCGGCCTTGGTGGCGCCGTCGTGCTCCTCGTCCTCGAAGACGGCGTGGAAGATCGCGCGCTTGTTGGGGAAGTAGTGGAACAGGTTGCCTGCGCTCATGCCGGCGGCCTTGCAGATCTCTGCCGTGGTGGTGCGCTCGAAACCTCTGGCGGCGAAGAGCTCGGCCGCGGCGTTGACGATGTGCCGGCGCCGTGCCTGGCGCCTGGCCGGGTCGACTGTCCTCATCGGGGCCTCTCTCTGGTCAACTCTCGACTCTGGTCTCGAATGAGCATTAATAGACTGAGCGCTCGGTCTATTATTACGCGACGCTGGAGGCGAGGGGGGAACATGAACATGCGCAAGGGAACCGGGCGGGAGTCGCAAGGGAGTCGGCTCACCGTGCTTCGACAGCCGACTTTGAGTACCGTGTGTGTCTATTTCTTTTTCATGCTGGTGGGGGCGGGTGTCGGCTGGTTGGTCGGCCTTCTGGCCGACTGGCTGGTGACGCTTCCCTGGGCACCGCTGCAGGGACCGGCCGAGCTCGTTGCGTCGATCCCCGCTCCGTGGCTGCCCGCCGCGAGTTCGGTGGCTGGGCTGGTCCTGGGGCTTGTTGCTCAGCACGAGCAGTTGGTGATTCGTCTGTCGGATGACCGCGTTGTGCTCACATGCAAGGGACGTGCGCAGGAGTTCTCATGTGACGCCATCGCCGCAGTGTTCCGGGACGGCAAGCAACTCGTCCTGCTCGGCGACGACGGCGGCGAGCTCACTCGGCAAGAGTGCGACCTGGACGTCGGCCGCGTTGCCGGCGCCTTTACGGAGCACGGTTACGTGTGGGCGGATGCCGATCCGCACAAGGACGAGTTCCGCCGCTGGGTCCCCGACACTCCCGGCCTCCCGGAGGGTGCGAACGCCATCCTCAAAGCCCGCCAGGAGTCGTTGGAGAAGAAGAGTTCCTCCGACGACGACGTTCAAGAGCTCCGTGAGGAATTGGCCCGTCTCGGCGTCGTCGTGAGGGATGAAAAGCGACGCCAGTACTGGAGGGCATTCCGGAAGTCAGGTCCGGCCGTGAATGAATAGCGGTGAGATCGGCTGGACCGTGTCCCTCGGTGAAGCCGAATCTGGTGTCACCGTGTGTGGTGGGTCTGTACGGTGGGCGGTGTAACTCCCGAGCTGGAAGCGACAGTTGATGACTGACGTGGCGAGTGACATCGAGGCCGGGGAGGCCGTTGTGAGTGGGGCGGGCGCCGTGG
>BMUD01000023.1 GCA_014650015.1 Streptomyces griseoloalbus | reverse complement strand
GGGCGGTCAGCTTCGCCTGCGAGAAGGCGAGGATGAAGTGCCGCCGTCCCCAGAGCTGACGGACGTACTCGAAGAGGGACGGCCGGGCGCCGCTGACGGACAGCCCGTACTTGGCGGCGAGCTGGGCCGCCGTGAGGCCCTCGTCGGGCGGCACGGGCGCGCTGACCGCGACCGTGCCGTCGTGCGTTGTCTCACTCACTAGTGGAAAACTTTCGTCCTCGAGATGCTCGGCCCGCGGGCCTGACATGAGCCGGGGAGCCTGGGTACGGCCCCGATGTTCCCGGACACGAGCTTGTCAGATGACAGGGGGCCGGCCCAGTCGGGTCAGCCGCCACACCGTACGCCACTTCATGGGCCGACGGGGCCCGCAGGGGGTGGCCCAGCCCTCCCGGAACCCACCGAACCACGCCTTCAGGGCCGGCCGCGAAGGGCGGCGCAGCAGCGTGAGGAACATCCAGACGCCCAGGTAGACGGGGACCAGGAGCGCGGGGAGGTTGCGGCGGGCCAGCCAGACGCGGTTGCGGGCGACCATGCGGTGGTAGACCGCGTGCCGCGACGGGGCGGTCGTCGGGTGGTACAGCACCATGTCGGACCGGTAGTCGATCATCCAGCCGGCGTCGAGGGCCCGCCAGGCCAGATCGGTCTCCTCATGGGCGTAGAAGAACTCGTCCGGCAGCCCGCCGACCTCGGTGAAGACCTGGGTGCGTACGGCGTTGGCGCCGCCGAGGAAGGTGGTCACGCGCGAGGAGCGCAGCGGGTCGGAGGCGCGCAGCCGGGGCACATGACGGCGCTGGGTGACCCCGGTCTCGGGGTCGGCGATGCGGAAGCTGATGATGCCCAGCCGGGGGTCGGCCGCGAAGGCCTCGCGGCACAGCTCTGCGGTGTCGTGGCCCGCGAGCAGGCCGTCGTCGTCGAGGAACAGCAGGATGTCGACGTCCCGGCCGCCGGGGCCGAAGGCCTCGACGCCGACGTTGCGGCCGCCGGGGATGCCGAGGTTCTCCGGCAGCTCGACGGTGCGCACGCCGTCGGGGACGTCGGGGACGGGCGAGCCGTTGCCGACGACGACGACCTCGACCGGATCGCCGTCCTGCTTGGCGACCGAGTCGAGCAGGGCGCGCAGCTCGTCGGGGCGGTTGCCCATGGTGATGATCACCGCGCCGACCTTCATGCCGCCGCTCACTTCAGCCTGCTGGAGGCGAGGACGGACACCAGGTGCAGCAGGGTCTGCAGCAGGGCGATGCCGGCGAGGACGGCGGTGCCGAGCCGGGTGAAGAACAGGTCGTCGCGGACCGCGTCGGCGATCGCGAGGACCAGGATCAGCAGGGACGCCTCGATGCCGAGGATCAGCCGGTGGAACTTGAGCGCGGCGGCGGCCCTGCGGGCCAGTGCCATGCCGGAGGAGCGCGGCTCGGCGGCGGCCTCCTTGACGGGCGGCAGCCCGCCCTGGTGGCGTGCCACGCCGACCAGGTCGGTCTCCGCCTTGACCAGGATCGCGCCGAGCGCGGCCAGGGTGCCGAGGAAGGCCCAGAGCCAGTCGATGCGCCCGGGGCCCCACAGGTCGGCGGCGCGCAGGCCCAGCCCGACCAGGACGGCGGCGTCGCACAGATAGGCGCCGACCCGGTCCAGGTAGACCCCGCTGAGGGAGTACTGCTTCTTCCAGCGCGCGATCTCGCCGTCGACGCAGTCCAGCAGCAGATACAGCTGGACCATGACCACGCCGAGCACGGCCCCCGCGATCCCCGGCACCAGCAGGGCCGGGGCCGCGAGGACACCGAAGACGGTCATCAGGTACGTGAGCTGGTTGGGCGTGACCCTGGTGTTCACCAGGTAGCGGTCCACCCGCAGGGACACCTCGCGCATGTAGAGGCGCCCCATCCAGTGCTCACCGCTGCGCCGGTCCTTGACCCCCGCGGGGTGCACGACCGGACGGAGTTCAGCTACCGATGGCCTTGACATAGTCGGCGTAGACGTCCTTGATCTGTTCGGTCTTGAGGTCGAGATGTTCGAGGATGGTGAAGCGGCCGGGGCGGGTCTCCGGGGCGAACTCGACGGCCCGGACGAACTCGTCCGCCGTGAATCCGATCTCCTCCGGCAGCACCGGAAGCCCGTGCCGGCGCAGCACCTCGGCCATGTACGCCGCCTCCTCGTGCGCCCCGCGCAGGTACATCGCGAAGGCGGCGCCGAGTCCGCACTGCTCGCCGTGGGCGGCGGCCCGCTTGGGGTAGAGCAGGTCGAAGGCGTGGTTGATCTCGTGGCAGGCACCGGAGGAGGGGCGGGAGTCGCCGGAGACGGACATGGCGATGCCGGTGAGGACCAGGGCCTCGGCCAGCACCTGCAGGAAGCCGTCGTCGCCGACCCCGCCCGGGTGCCGCAGGACCGCCTCGCCGGCCTGCCGGGCCATGGCCGCGGCGAGGCCGTCGACCTTCTCTCCGTTGACGCGGTGGGACAGTTCCCAGTCCGCGACCGCGGAGATGTTGGAGATGGCGTCGCCGATGCCGGACCGTACGTAGCGGACGGGGGCCTCACGGATGACGTTGAGGTCGATGACGACCGCGATCGGGTTCGGCACGCCGTAGGAGCCGCGGCCCGCGTCGTTGTCGAGGGTCGCGACCGGCGAGCACAGGCCGTCGTGCGCCAGGTTGGTGGCGACGGCGACCAGGGGCAGGCCGACACGTGCCGACGCGAACTTGGCGCAGTCGATGATCTTTCCGCCGCCCAGGCCGACGACCGCGTCGTAGTGGCCGGCCTTTATGTCGCTCGCCAGCCGGACCGCGTCGTCGATGGTGCCGCCGCCGACCTCGTACCAGGTGGCGCCGGGCAGCGAGGGCGCGATCCGCTCGCGCAGCCGGGCGCCCGAACCGCCGCTGACGGCGATGGCGAGCCTGCCGGACTGCGAGATGCGTTCGTCGGCGAGGACACAGGCCAGGTCGTCGAGGGCACCCGGGCGGATGTCCACGACGACCGGCGAGGGAATGAGCCGGGTCAGTACTGGCACGCGATCTCCCGTCCGCGGGCGAGATCGTCGTGGTTGTCGATCTCCACCCAGTTGACGTCGCCGATGGGCGCCACGTCGATCCGGAAGCCCCGGTTCACCAGCTCCTGGTACCCGTGCTCGTAGAACTGCTGCGGGTCGGCCTCCCACACGGTCCGCAGCGCGTCGGCCAGTTCCGGAGCGGCGTCGCCCTCGATGAGGGTGACACCGATGTACTCGCCGGTCGCCTCCGCCGGGTCCATCAGCTTGGTGATCTTCGTCATCCCCTTCGCGGGGTCGACGACGACCTTCATCTCCTCGTCGGCCAGCTGCTTGACCGTGTCCAGGGCGAGGATGATCCGCTTGCCCTCGCCGCGTGCGGCGAGCAGGGTCTTCTCGACGGAGACCGGGTGCACGGTGTCGCCGTTGGCGAGGATCACGCCGTCCTTGAGGGCGTCACGGCCGCACCACAGGGAGTAGGCGTTGTTCCACTCCTCGGCCTTGTCGTTGTCGATGAGGGTGAGCTTGAGACCGTACGTCCGCTCCAGGGCCGCCTTGCGCTCGTACACGGCCTCCTTGCGGTAGCCGACGATGACCGCGACCTCGGTCAGGCCGATCTCGGCGAAGTTGCCGAGGGTCAGGTCCAGGACCGTCGGTTCGCCCTCTATGCCCGCGGGCCCCACCGGCACCAGCGCCTTGGGAAGGCTGTCGGTGTAGGGGCGCAGACGCCGTCCGGCGCCGGCCGCCAGCACGAGGCCGATCATGCGGGTTCTCCTTCATCGTGTACGGCGGGCGCCCCTGCGGACGCCCAGAAGCGGATGCTCTCGACGAGCACCAGCAGGGCCACGGCCACGGCGAGGACCGTGAGCGCGACCGTGAACTGCGCGGCGGTGAGCAGCGCCGCGAGGACGGCGACCACCAGGACGCGGCCCTCGTGCCCCCCGGTCGCCCGCACCAGCCAGCGCGGGGACGCGCCCGCGTTGCCGCGGATGCGGTAGACCGTGTCGTAGTGATGGTAGGCGACCGCGGCCACCAGCCCGTAGGCCGCCGGAAGGGCTCCGTTCACCTCGGCGTGGGCCGCCAGCGCCAGGACGGTGCCGTACTCGGCGGCGCGGAAGAACGGGGGGACCAGCCAGTCGAGGGCGCCCTTGAGGGGGCGGGCGACGGCGAGGGCGGAGGTCAGGACGTAGAGGCAGGCGGCGGCGATGGTCCACGGGCCGCCGAAGCCGGTGAGCGCGGCCGTGGCGACGACGGCGAGGCCGCCGAGCAGGGCGACGGCGGGGGCGGCGAAACCGGGGAGCCGGCGTGCGGGCTCCGTCAGCGGGGCGGTGAGCGCCTCGGTGAGCGGGCCGGAGTCGGCGAGGTCCGCGAGTGCCTGCGCCGGCCGGTCGGTGCGGCGGGCCTTGCGGGTCAGCGAGCGCAGGACGCGGCCCGCGGTGGTGTACGTCGCCGCGAAGGCGCAGCCGATGAGCAGCGCGTAGAAGGTGATCCGGGGAGTCGTGACGGCCGTGAGGACGGCGATCATCGCCCAGCGTTCGCCGATCGGCAGGACGATCATGCGGCGTACCCAGACCGTCCAGCCGACGCTGTCGAGCTTGTCGGAGAGGGCGGCGGTGGGGCTGGTGTTGGCGGTGGCGTCAGCGCCCACGACGTGCGCCTCGTTGAAGGAGAAGTCGACGACGTGCCGGCAGGTCTGCAGGACCATCGCGCCGAGGGCGAGGGCCCACACGTCGTCGCCGCCGCGGGCGGCGCCGAGGGCGAGACCGGCGTAGTAGGCGTACTCCTTGGCGCGGTCGAAGGTGGCGTCGAGCCAGGCGCCGAGGGTGGAGTACTGCAGGGAGTAGCGGGCGAGCTGGCCGTCGGTGCAGTCCAGCACGAAGGAGGCGATGAGCAGGACGCCGGCGGCGACGAAGCCGCCGCGGGTGCCGGTGGCCGCGCAGCCGGCCGCTATGAGCGCGGTGAGCAGGGAGGCGGTGGTGACCTGGTTGGGGGTCAGACCGCGGCGGGCGCACCAGCGGGCGATGTAGCGGGAGTAGGGGCTGACGAAGTGGGTGGTGAAGAAGCCGTCGCGGGCCTTGACCGCGGACTTCAGGCGTATGGCCTCGTCGTCGACGGCGGCGACGGCCTGCCGGGCCTCGTTGCGGCCCTGGGGGTCGCCGGGGACGGTGGCGACGAGGCTGCCGAGCTCGGGGCGGTGCACCGCGGCGCCCTCGGTGTCGAGGGCGGCGACGACGCGGTCGGCGAGGCTGTCCACGAGGGTGGTACCGCCTGCCGGGGTTTCGCCGGCTGCGGAGTTCTCGCGGGCCATCGCGCGGGTGAGGGCCTGGCGGCCGGCCTGCTGGGCGGTGACGGCGCCGGGGATCGCGGCCAGCGGGAAGCGGGGGTCGGTGAGGGCGAGGCGCAGCGCGTGCACATGGCCCACGAAGCGGGGGTCGACCACGGCGACCCGCTGTCCCGCGGGCACACCGGCGAGCAGCGTTTCGGCCTCGGCGGCGCCGGACGCGATCCGCACGTCGAAGCCGAGGGACCGCAGGTCGCCCTCGAGTGACGAACCGGGGACCGGCTGACCGGTGAGGATGGCGGTCGACAACCGAAATCACTCCCTGGGGGCCGACGCGTCCACGCCGGTCGTGTACATGGTGGGGTGCCCGTGCCGGGACCTCCGGGCGGCATGTCGGCAGAGGCTATCGGATACCCGGAAGCCTGCGTTCACCGCCCGTTCGACGGCTGGATCGACGTGGTTCGCCCACCTCGCTGCCGCGATCATCATCGGGGATGCGGGGCCCGGCCCACAAACCGCGCCGCCAGAACGGGCATTGACGTCGATATGGGGCGCCACCGGCCGTCGATCCGCCCACTGGGGGCGATATGGGCGACATGGATGGAATCGACCGGCACGGGTCCGCATAGGGTGGGCGACCATGACTTGGCTGATCACCGGCGGAGCCGGTTACATCGGGGCGCACGTGGCGCGGGCCATGACCGATGCCGGGGAGCGTGTCGTCGCCCTCGACGACCTCTCGGCCGGGGTGCCGGCGCGGCTTCCCGCCGACGTCCCGCTGGTCAGGGGCTCGTCGCTGGACGGCGAGCTGCTGAGGCGGGTGCTGGCGGAGCACGGGGTGACGGGGGTGGTGCACCTCGCCGCCCGCAAGCAGGTCGCCGAGTCCGTGGCACAGCCGACCCGCTACTACCGGGAGAACGTGGGCGGCCTCGCGACGCTGCTGGACGCCGTCGCGGAGGCCGGGATCGAACGCTTCGTGTTCTCCTCCTCCGCGGCCGTGTACGGCGACCCGGGTGTGGACCTCATCACGGAGGACGCGCCCTGCGCCCCGGTGAACCCCTACGGCGAGACCAAACTCGCCGGGGAGTGGCTGGTGCGGGCGGCGGGCCGGGCGCACGGCATCGCCACGGTGTGCCTGCGCTACTTCAACGTGGCCGGGGCGGCGGCGCCGGAGCTCGCCGACACCGGCGTCTCCAACATCGTGCCGATGGTCTTCGACCGGCTCACCCGCCACGAGGCCCCGCGCATCTTCGGCGACGACTACCCGACACCGGACGGCACCTGCGTCCGTGACTACATCCACGTGGCCGATCTGGCGGAGGCCCATCTCGCGGCGGCCCGCCGGCTGTCCGGCGGGGACTCCACCGGGGACCTGACGGTGAACATCGGCCGCGGCGAGGGCGTGTCGGTGCGCGAGCTGATCACGGTGATCGGCGAGGTCACCGGCGACACCCGGGCCCCGCTCGTCGAGGCCCGGCGCCCCGGCGACGCCCCCCGCGCGGTGGCCTCGGCCACCCGCGCGGCCGAGCACCTCGGCTGGACCGCCGGCCGTTCGGTGTACGAGATGGTCGACTCCGCCTGGCAGGGCCGGCAACGGCAGCAGGCCACTGAACCACGCTGACCTGCGGATCGTTTGCGCAGGTCAGGGCACATGACAACGGTGTTCAGTGCCGCGTTGCCGGATACCCCCCGCCCGTAGTTCACTGTGATCGGAACGGTCACGGAAGGGCGGCGACTCCTATGGGGGCTGGGCACGATCACGGGCATGCGCACGGGGCGCCTGCCGGCGGTACCGCGAGTGCGGCGTACCGCGGCAGGCTGCGGGCGGCGCTGGCCATCACGCTCGGCGTCATGGTGGTCGAGCTCGTCGGCGGGATACTGGCCGACTCGCTCGCGCTCGTGGCGGACGCGGCCCATATGGCGACGGACGCCCTGGGGCTCGGCATGGCCCTGCTGGCCATCCACGTCGCGGGCCGCCCGCCGAGCGAGCGCCGCACCTTCGGGCTCGCCCGCGCGGAGATCCTCGCCGCCCTGGCCAACTGTCTGCTGTTGCTCGGCGTCGGTGGCTATGTGCTGTACGAGGCGGCCCAGCGGTTCGTCACCCCGGCCGGCACCGAGGGAGGTCTGACGATGGCGTTCGGCGCGATCGGTCTGGCCGCCAACATGGTGTCGCTGACGCTGCTGATGCGCGGGCAGAAGGACAGCCTGAACGTGCGCGGCGCCTTCCTGGAGGTGGCGGCGGACGCGCTCGGCTCGGTCGCGGTGATCCTTTCCGCGCTGGTGATCCTCACCACCGGCTGGACGGCCGCCGACCCGATCGCCTCCCTGCTCATCGCCCTGATGATCGTGCCCCGGACCTGGAAGCTGCTGCGCGAGACCCTGGACGTCCTGCTGGAGGCGGCACCCAAGGGGGTCGACATGGCACAGGTACGCGCGCACATCCTGGCCACGGAGGGGGTGGAGGACGTCCACGACCTGCACGCCTGGACGATCACCTCGGGGATGCCGGTGCTCTCCGCGCACGTGGTCGTCAGCTCCGAGGTGCTGAACGCCATCGGGCACGAGAAGATGCTGCACGAGCTGCAGGGCTGTCTGGGCGACCACTTCGACGTGGCGCACTGCACCTTCCAGCTGGAGCCCCAGGGGCACGCCCGACACGAGGCGCGTCTCTGCCACTGAGGCGGCCCGAAAGCGCCCCGTCGCACCCATGCGCCGGGGAACGCGGCTCTCCGCCCCCGTATCGGCGTCCTTTCACCCATTGATCCCGCCGCGGGCGATTTCCGGTCGGCCGCCGCGGGCACCCTCACCCCGGGTCCGCCTGCGTCGTCCGGCCGGTGCCGGCAGCCTCCCGCGCCGCCCGTGGGACATGCGGGCGGGTCGCGGAGTGCCGGGAGTGCCGGATTCGTGCGGCAGACTTGGGGCGCGAAGACCGAGTGAAGGATGGGTATGCCGATCACACCTGCCACCGCGACGCACAGCCCGTCGAACGGCACCGCCGAGCCGATTTTGCTGGAACTGGTCGACGAGGACGGCGTGACGATCGGCACCGCGGAGAAGCTCGCCGCCCATCAGCCCCCGGGGCAGCTGCACCGGGCGTTCTCGGTGTTCCTGTTCGACGAGCGCGGGCGGCTGCTGCTCCAGCAGCGGGCGCTGGGCAAGTACCACTCCCCCGGTGTGTGGTCCAACACGTGTTGCGGTCACCCCTACCCCGGTGAGGCGCCGTTCGCGGCGGCGGCCCGGCGGACCTTCGAGGAGCTGGGCGTGTCGCCGTCGCTGCTCGCCGAGGCCGGCACGGTCCGCTACAACCACCCGGACCCGTCCTCGGGCCTGGTCGAGCAGGAGTACAACCACCTCTTCGTCGGCATGGTGCAGTCGCCGTTGCGGCCCGATCCCCAGGAGGTGGCGTCCACGGCGTTCGCGGACCCGGCCGAGCTGGCGGAGCGGCACGCGAGGGACACCTTCTCGGCCTGGTTCATGACCGTCCTGGACGCGGCCCGTCCGGCGGTCCGCGAACTCACGGGGCCGTCGGCGGGCTGGTGACCTCGCCGGGTCCGGTCCGGCGGATCATGCCGTCGGACGGGTCCTGGAGCCGCCGCGCGGGCTTGAGCGGCAGGGCGGCCCAGATCACCTTGCCTCCGGTCGTGGTGTGCTCCACCTCGCAGGCCCCGCCCGCCTCGCGGGTGATCTCGCGCACGAGGAGCAGACCGCGGCCACCGGTGCGGCCGTGGTCGGTCTCCAGGGCCGTGGGCCGGTAGGGGTGGTTGTCCTCCACGGACACCCGGACCCACTCGGCGCCGACGGCGACCTCGACGGCGAGCATCGGGGACAGCAGCGCCGCGTGCCGTACGGCGTTGGTGACCAGCTCCGAGACGATCAGCAGCAGCCCCTGCACCATGTCGTCCGCGACCGGAACCCCCTGCCGCAGCAGCAGGTCGCGCACCGCGTGACGGGCCTGCGGGACCGATGCGTCCACGGCCGGGGCGGTGAACCGCCAGACACCTTCGTACGGCAGCGATTCGCCACCCTCACGCTCGATTGTCACCACACGTCGAGGTTGGTACCGATCGGCTCCGCACTTCGACGCTGAACATAAGTCAGCGGATATCGAACGTTCCCGACCGTTGGCGTATGACACGGTCGATTGCGGGACCGTTCCGGTCCGCCCTGTGCCGTTTCGGCGCACTCTTCGGGTTGTACGGGTTCCCCAGGCGGGCTCTCCCCGGCCGCTCTGCCCGCCCGGCAGCTCCCCCGGCGTGCGCGCGGCCTCCTCACCGGCCAGCCGGCCGGAGACCGTCCCGGCGATCCGGCGTCCCCCGTAGCCGGTGGCGATCAGCCCCGGACCGTCGAGGAGCGGGGCGGGAGAGAAGAGGAGCAGGGCGGGGCAGAAGAAGAACGTACCGATGACGTACTGGCCGCCTTGCGCACTCCCTCCCGGCCGGCGCGCCGACGGGGACGGATAGCATCCGGCGCATGGAGCCGCAGCTGCTGCACAGCGTCACCGACTCGGTCGCCACGGTCGTCATCAGCCATCCGGCGAAGCGCAACGCGATGACGGCCGCCATGTGGGGCGCCCTGCCGCCGTTGCTCGACGCGCTGGCGTACGACCCCGGGGTGCGGGCGCTGGTGCTGACCGGTGAGGGCGGGACGTTCTGCGCCGGGGCCGACATCTCCACGCTCCAGGGGTCGCCGCTCCGGGCGCAGCGGCTGGCCGTCGCGGCGGAGGAGGCGCTCGCCGCCTTCCCCAAGCCGACCCTGGCGGCGGTCCGCGGGCACTGCGTGGGCGGCGGGGCCCAGCTGGCGGCGGCCTGCGATCTGCGGTTCGCGGAGGAGGGGGCGCGGTTCGGGGTGACACCGGCGAAGCTCGGCATCGTCTACCCGGCCTCCGCCACTCGGCGGCTGGTGTCACTGGTGGGCCCGGCCACCGCCAAGTACCTGTTGTTCTCGGGTGAGTTGATCGAGACAGAGCGGGCGCTGCGCACCGGTCTGGTGGACGAGGTACTGCCCGGGGGCGAACTGGACAAGCGGGTCGCGGAGTTCACCCGGATCCTGGCGTCCCGCTCCCAGCTGACCCAGGCCGCGGCGAAGGAGTTCGCGAACGGCCGCACCGACCGGGACGCGCACTGGAGCGAGCGGGCACGGGAGAGCGGCGACACCGCGGAGGGTGTCGCCGCGTTCCTGGAGCGCCGGCCGCCGCGCTTCACCTGGAGCGTGTCTACGTCAGGCTGAAGCGGCTCTTCGACCGGAACTCCTCGACGAGGTGCGCGGGCGCCTTCTGCGGGGAGCCGGCGTCGTAGGGCGGCTGCGGGTCGTACTCGGTGAGCAGCTGGACGGCCTGGGCGTGTTCGTCGCCGGCGATCCGGCCGAGCAGGGTGAGCCCCATGTCGATGCCGGAGGAGACACCGGCCGCGGTGACGTACTTGCCGTCGGTCACCACCCGCTCCCCGGTGGGCTCGGCGCCGTACCGCCTCAGGTGGTCGAGTGCCAGCCAGTGGGAGGTGGCCCGGCGTCCCTCGAGGAGCCCGGCCGCGGCCAGCAGCAGGGATCCGGTGCACACGGACGTCGTCCAGGTGCTGGACGCGTCGGCGGCGCGCAGCCAGTCCAGCAGGTGCTCGTTCTCCATCTGGGGCGTCTGTCCGGGGCCGCCGGGGACGACGACGATGTCCGGGGCCGGGGTCTCGGCCAGGGTCCGGTCGGCGGTGATCGCGAGCGCGCCGGTCTCGGTGCGCACGGGCCCGGTCCGCTCGGCGACGAAGACGGTCTGCGCGCCCGGGAGCCGGCCCAGGGTCTCGTACGGGCCCACGGCGTCGAGGGCGGTGAAGCGGTCGAAGAGGACGATGGCGATCTGCATCGGGAACCTTTCAGATGCGGGCGGGTGAGGGAGCGGGCCGGAAGCGGCGGCGGTACTCGGCCGGTGACGCCCCGAGGGTCCGGACGAAGGCGCGCCGCATCGCCTCGGGCGTGCCGTAGCCGCTGGCGCGGGAGATCTCCTCGACGCCGTCACCGGTGTCCTCCAGCAGGCGCCGGGCGTGTTCGAGCCGTACCCGGTCGACGTAGC
The DNA here is from genome assembly GCA_014650015.1 of Streptomyces griseoloalbus. Taxonomy (GTDB): domain Bacteria; phylum Actinomycetota; class Actinomycetes; order Streptomycetales; family Streptomycetaceae; genus Streptomyces; species Streptomyces griseoloalbus. Next base: position 109,323 of record BMUD01000023.1, on the reverse strand, counting down.
GGCCCGGTGGCATGCCCGTCTCGGTGTGGAAGGCGCGGGCGAAGTGGCGCGGTGAGAGGGCGGCGCGGGCCGCGAGCGCCTCGACGGACAGATCGGCGTCGGGGTGTTCGGTGATCCACTGCTGCACCTCGCGCAGCGGCTCGCGTCGCGCGGTCTGGGCGGCGAGCTGGGCGCTGAACTGGGCCTGGTTGCCCGGCCGGCGCAGGAACACCACCAGATGCCGGGCGACGGTGAGGGCGACCGCCCGGCCGAGGTCCTCCTCGACCAGGGCGAGCGCGAGGTCGATGCCCGAGGTGACACCGGCGGACGTGGTGACGTGGCCGTCACGCACGTAGATGGGGTCGGGGTCGACCTCGACGGCCGGGTGGTCGCGGGCCAGCGTGTCGCTGTAGGCCCAGTGCGTGGTGGCGCGGCGCCCGTCCAGCAGTCCGGCGCCGGCGAGCAGGGCGGCCCCCGTGCAGACGGAGACCAGGCGCTCGGCGCGCGGCCCGTGCCGGCGCAGCCAGTCGGTCAGCCGCGGATCGGGCCGACGGGTGCCCTGCCCGCCGGGTACGACCAGCGTGTGCGGCTCCGGCGCGTCGGCGAGGGCCCCGTCCGGTACGACGGTCAGACCGCTGGTCGTCCGCACCGGAGTGCCGTCCAGGGAGGCGGTGCACAGCCGGTACGTCCCCGGGGTGTGCCTCTCGGCGCCCGCGAAGACCTCCACGGGACCGGTGACATCAAGGCTCTGGACGCCGTCGAAGAGGACGACGAGAACGGTTCGCTGCGCCATGCGGTCGATTCTTGGCGCTGCCCGTGATGGCCGCAACGACGGGTTTCCCACCTTTCCTGCCATGGCCGGCGACGGGGAGCGGGTCGGTGGCAGGCATGTTGAAGCGTTGACGAGGTACACGGAGGAGCACACACCGGCCGCAGGGGCCGGGAAACGAAAGGGGAAACTCGTGTTCCGTGCCATCGCAGACGTTCTGCGCCAGATCGGCGGGGCCATCGCCACGGTCGTGACGCTGCCGTTCCGGGCGCTCGCCCGGCTCTTCGGCGGGGCCTCGTCCACCACCCGTGGCCGCCGCGCCTGACGCCGCTCGTGCGGTATTCGGGCGAGTCGCCGCCCTGATCCCCGATTGTCGGCGTCACCTGCCACAATTGCCGCGCAACCTCAGTGGAGAAGGCGGTACGGGATCGTGACGACACCCCTCACAGGGTCCATCGAAGGCAGGATCGCCGAGGAGCTCGGCGTACGGGAGCGGCAGGTCAAGGCTGCCGTCGAGTTGCTCGACGGCGGTTCGACGGTGCCCTTCATCGCCCGCTACCGCAAGGAAGCGACCGAGATGCTCGACGACGCGCAGTTGCGCACGCTCGAGGAGCGGCTGCGCTATCTGCGGGAGCTGGAGGAGCGTCGTACGGCGATCCTCGATTCGGTGCGCGAACAGGGCAAGCTCACCGACGAGCTGGAGGCGCGGATCCGGGGCGCCGAGACGAAGGCGCGGCTGGAGGACATCTACCTGCCGTACAAGCCCAAGCGGCGCACCAAGGCGCAGATCGCCCGGGAGGCGGGTCTCGAGCCGCTGGCGGAGGGGCTGCTCGGTGATCCGGGCGTCGAACCCCTCGCCGCGGCCGCCGCGTTCGTGAACGCGGACAAGGGGGTCGCCGATCCGCAGGCCGCCCTGGACGGCGCGCGGGCCATCCTCACCGAGCGGTTCTCGGAGGACGCCGACCTGATCGGCGAGGTGCGCGAGCGCATGTGGGTGCGCGGGCGGCTGGCCGCCAAGGTGCGCGAGGGCAAGGAGGAGGCGGGCGCGAAGTTCGCCGACTACTTCGACTTCGCCGAGCCGTTCACCGAGCTGCCCTCGCACCGGATCCTGGCGTTGCTGCGCGGTGAGAAGGAGGAGGTCCTGGACCTCGTCCTGGAGCCGGAGGAGCCGGTGGACGGCCCGTCGTCGTACGAGGGGATCGTCGCGCACCGGTTCGGGATCGCCGACCGGGGGCGTCCGGCCGACAAGTGGCTGCTGGACACGGTCCGCTGGGCCTGGCGCACGCGCATCCTGGTGCACCTCGGCATCGATCTGCGCCTGCGGCTGCGCACGGCCGCCGAGGACGAGGCGGTGCGGGTCTTCGCGGCCAACCTGCGCGACCTGCTGCTCGCCGCCCCGGCCGGCACGCGGGCGACGCTGGGTCTCGACCCCGGTTTCCGTACGGGTGTGAAGGTGGCCGTGGTCGACGCGACCGGCAAGGTCGTCGCCACGGACGTGATCCATCCGCATGTCCCGGCGAACCGGTGGGACGAGGCGATCGCCAAGCTGGCGCGGCTGGCGAAGGAGCACGCGGTCGAGCTGATCGCCATCGGCAACGGCACGGCGTCCCGCGAGACCGACAAGCTGGCCGGCGAACTCATCACCAAGCACCCCGAGTTGAACCTGACGAAGGTGATGGTGTCGGAGGCGGGCGCCTCCGTGTACTCGGCCTCCGCCTTCGCCTCCCAGGAACTGCCGGACATGGACGTGTCGCTGCGCGGCGCGGTGTCGATCGCCCGCCGGCTGCAGGACCCGCTGGCCGAGCTGGTGAAGATCGACCCGAAGTCGATCGGGGTCGGCCAGTACCAGCACGACCTGTCCGAGGTGAAGCTGTCGCGCTCACTGGACGCGGTGGTGGAGGACTGTGTGAACGGCGTGGGCGTGGACGTCAACACCGCGTCGGCGCCGCTGCTGGCCCGGGTCTCCGGCATCACGTCCGGGCTCGCCGAGAACATCGTGGCCCACCGGGACTCCAACGGGCCGTTCAGGTCGCGCGGCGAGCTGAAGAAGGTGGCGCGGCTCGGCCCGAAGGCGTACGAGCAGTGCGCGGGCTTCCTGCGGATCCGCGGCGGCGACGACCCGCTGGACGCGTCCAGTGTGCACCCGGAGGCCTATCCGGTGGTCCGGCGCATGGTGAAGACCTCCGGTGCGGAGGTCGCCTCGCTGATCGGCAACACGGCGGTGCTGCGGTCGCTGCGGCCGCAGGACTTCGTGGACGAGACGTTCGGTCTGCCGACCGTCGGGGACATCCTCAGGGAGCTGGAGAAGCCGGGGCGCGACCCGCGGCCGGCGTTCAAGACGGCCGTCTTCAAGGAGGGCGTGGAGAAGATCTCCGACCTGTCGTCCGGGATGGTGCTGGAGGGTGTCGTCACGAACGTCGCCGCGTTCGGGGCGTTCGTGGACGTCGGTGTGCATCAGGACGGGCTGGTGCACGTGTCCGCGATGTCGAAGACGTTCGTGAAGGATCCGCGGGATGTGGTGAAGCCGGGCGACATCGTCAAGGTGAAGGTGCTGGACGTCGACATTCCGCGGAAGCGGATCTCGCTGACGCTGCGGCTGGATGACGAGGCCGCGCCTCAGGGAGAGCAGCAGCGGGGGCCGCGCGGGGAGCGGCAGGGGGGCCGGCCGCCGAAGCAGCGGCAGCAGCAGGGGCGTTCCGGGGGGAAGGGGCGGCCGTCGGCTGCGCCCGCTCCCGCCAATGGGGCCATGGCCGAGGCGTTGCGGCGGGCGGGGCTGGCATAGGCACCCGGCGCCGATGGGGGTGGGTGCGCGGCCGGCGCCGGCCGGGTGCCTCCCCCGAAGGCCCGAGCCACACGACACCGCCTACGCGGTCGCCTCCGTCACCTTGCCGTTCGTGACCTCCAGGCGTCTGGTCACGCTTACCGCGTTCAGCATGCGGCGGTCGTGGGTGATCAGGAGGAGGGTGCCCTCGTAGGCGTCCAGGGCCGCTTCGAGTTGCTCGATGGCCGGTAGGTCGAGGTGGTTGGTCGGCTCGTCGAGGACCAGCAGGTTGACGCCCCGGCCCTGGAGGAGGGCGAGGGCGGCGCGGGTGCGTTCGCCCGGGGAGAGGGTGGCGGCGGGGCGCATGACGTGGTCCGACTTGAGGCCGAACTTGGCCAGCAGGGTGCGGATGTCGGCCGGTTCGAGGTCGGGGACGCCGGGGCGGAACGCGTCGAGCAGGGGCTCGGGGCCGTGGAACAGCGCACGGGCCTGGTCGACCTCGCCGAGCAGCACACCCGAGCCGAGGGCGGCGTGCCCGGCGTCGAGCGGGACGCGGCCGAGCAGGGCACCCAGCAGTGTGGACTTGCCGGCGCCGTTCGCGCCGGTGACGGCCACCCGGTCCGCCCAGTCGATCTGCAGGGAGACCGGGCCGAGCGTGAAGTCCCCGCGCCGGACCTCGGCGTCCCGCAGGGTCGCGACGACCGCGCCCGAGCGGGGTGCCGCCGCGATCTCCATGCGCAGCTCCCACTCCTTGCGCGGCTCCTCGACGACGTCGAGCCGTTCGATCATGCGCTGCGTCTGACGCGCCTTGGCGGCCTGCTTCTCGCTGGCCTCGCTGCGGAACTTGCGGCCGATCTTGTCGTTGTCGTTGCCGGCCTTGCGGCGGGCGTTCTTCACGCCCTTGTCCATCCAGCCCCGCTGCATCTGCGCCCGGTCCTGGAGCGCGGACTTCTTGTCGGCGTACTCCTCGTACTCGTCGCGGGCGTGTCTGCGGGCCACCTCCCGCTCCTCCAGGTAGGCCGCGTAGCCGCCGCCGTAGAGGTTGATCTGTCGCTGGGCGAGGTCGAGTTCGAGGACCTTGGTGACGGTGCGGGTGAGGAACTCGCGGTCGTGGCTGACGACCACGGTGCCGGCGCGCAGTCCGCCCACGAAACGCTCCAGGCGCTCCAGGCCGTCCAGGTCGAGGTCGTTGGTCGGCTCGTCGAGCAGGAAGACGTCGTAGCGGGAGAGGAGGAGGGAGGCCAGTCCGGCACGGGCCGCCTGACCGCCGGAGAGGGCGGTCATCGGCTGGTCCAGGTCGACGGCCAGACCGAGGGAGTCGGCGACCTCCTCGGCGCGCTCGTCGAGGTCGGCGCCGCCCAGGGACAGCCAGCGCTCCAGGCTGGTGGCGTACGCGTCGTCCGCGCCCGGCGCCCCGTCGACCAGAGCCTGGGTCGCCTCGTCCATCGCCCGCTGGGCCTCGGCGACACCGGTGCGGCGGGCCAGGAAGCCGCGTACGGTCTCGCCGGGCCGGCGCTCCGGCTCCTGCGGGAGGTGCCCGACGGTCGCGGTGGGCGGGGAGAGCCGCAGCTCGCCCTCCTCCGGCGCGGTGAGGCCGGCGAGCAGGCGCAGCAGCGTGGACTTGCCCGCGCCGTTGGCGCCGACCAGGCCGATCACGTCGCCGGGGGCGACGACGAGGTCGAGACCGGTGAACAGGGAGCGGTCACCGTGACCGGCGGCGAGGTTCTTGGCAACGAGGGTGGCAGTCATCAGACCGCCGATCCTAACGGCCGTACGCGGCCGGCCGCTCCGCGGTTTTCACCGCCCCACCGCCGCCACCAGCACCGTCCCGGCGGTGCGGGCCACGAGGTAGGAGTCGCCCTTCACCGCCTTGGCGTCCAGGAGGACCCGGTGACGGCCTGGCTCCAGTACGCCGTCGAACAGGTCCTGGGTGTGGGTGCGGGAGAGGCGGTCGACCCGGTACGTGGTGAGCCGTACCCGGCAGGACGAGGTGACCTCCAGTTCCGCCCCGTCGCCGGCGGCGGTGAGATCCGTCAGGCGGCGCTGTTCCCGTGGGCTGCGGTCCAGGACCTGTTCGGTCTGGGCGACGAGCAGCGGAACGATCGGGGCGAAGCCGTCGACGCAGGGCACGTCGACGCCGGCGTCGGCGAAGGCACGGCGTACGGCGTCGCGTTCTCCCGCACCGACCGAGCGGCCGAAGACCACGGCGCCGTAGGCCCGCAGTTCGTCGGCGGGGACACCTTCGGCGTTCTGGGCGATGTCGGCGCCGACGCCGATGGTGCGCAGGGCCGCGGCCAGCCTGGCGAGCAGGGCGACGCGGGCGCCGATCAGCAGGACGCGGCGGCGGGCGCCCGGGGAGCCGCCGTCGAGGAGGGAGGCGAGGGCGGTGCGGTACTCGGTGCCGCGGAAGCGGAACGGGCCTATGCCGTGGTAGCCGTTGAGTTCCAGATCGGCGCGCACGTCGGTCTGCCAGGCGAAGTCCCGCCAGATGAAGTCCTCGCCGTCGCGTTCGATGACCGCGGTGACCGCGCCGCAGGCGAGGTCCTCGCACTCGGGGCAGCCGTAGACGATGTACCGGTCGGCGGGCAGCGGTGCCTCGGTCTCCAGCAGCAGGCTGCGGACCTGGGCGGTGAAGAGGGAGGGCGGGACGTCGGAGGCGAGCGGGGAGACCGCGTCCAGGTCGGAGAGGCGGAAGAGCAGGGGGCGTCCGTCGACGACGAAGTCGACGAAGTCCCGGTGGACTTGGTAGTCACCGTTGGCCAGGAGCCCACCGGCTCTCGTCGCCGGTGCCAGGCCGAAGGTCGCGTACTCGGCGGACATGCTGTGAGTATTCCCATCGCGGGACGGACCTGAGCACGGCATGACATATTCCGCTACCGTCCCCCGATGGAAACCGAACTGGACTGTGATGTCCTGGTGATCGGCGGTGGGGTCGTCGGGCTGACGACGGCCGTGGTTCTCGCCGAGCGCGGCGTACGGGTACGGCTGTGGACGCGGGACCCGGTCGGGCGGACCACCTCGGCGGTCGCGGGCGCGCTGTGGTGGCCGTACCGGATCGAGCCGGAGGCGTCGGTGCGTGCCTGGGCGCTGCGGTCGCTGGAGGTGTACGGGGAACTGGCGGCGCGGCCGGGGACCACCGGCGTACGGATGGTCGAAGGAGTACTGGGCGAGACGGCACCGGACGAGGTCGGCGCGTGGGCCGCCGCACGGCTGCCGGGGCTGCGCGGGGCGACGGCCGAGGAATATCCCGCCGGGTCGGGTGTCTGGGCCCGGCTGCCGCTGATCGACATGTCGGCTCATCTGCCCTGGCTGCGGGAGCGGTTCCTGGCGGCGGGCGGAGCGGTCGAGACGCGTACGGTGGCGGACTGGGCGGAGGCCCGAGCGCCGGTCGTGGTCAACTGCGCGGGGCTGGGGGCGCGGGAGCTGGTGCCGGATCCGGCGGTGCGGCCGGTGCGGGGGCAGCTGGTGGTCGTGGAGAACCCCGGGATCCGTACGTGGATGGTCTCCACGGGGGCCGACGGTGCGATGGCGTACTTCTTCCCGCAGCCGGGTCGGCTGGTGCTGGGCGGCACGGCGGAGGAGGACGCCTGGTCCCTGGAGCCGGACCCGGCGGTGGCGGAGGCGATCGTGCGGCGGTGCGCGGCACTGCGGCCGGAGATCGCCGACGCGCGTGTCCTGGGCCACCGGGTGGGCCTGCGCCCCGCCCGCCACACGGTCCGTCTGGAACGCGTCCCGCTCCCCGACGGCCGGCTCCTGGTCCACAACTACGGCCACGGCGGCGCGGGCGTCACCGTCGCCTGGGGCTGCGCGGAGGAGGCGGCGGGGCTGACCGCCGGCTGGACGTAGGGGCGGGGCGGCGGCACGGCCGGGCCCGCGCCCCCGCGGGGCGGCCCCGGGCGGCGTCGGTCCGCGGCCCGAGCGCCATGACCCGGCGAGTGTCCCGTGACCCCGCCCCGCCGCGGCCCGGTTGAGCGCGCGCGGCCCGGACGGGGCGGGCCCGGCGCGGCAGCCCGCTGCGGGCCGCGCCCGGCCCGGTGCGACCCGCCGGGCCCGGTGCGACCCGCCGGGCCCGCGGACCGTCGGCGGCCGGGCCGCGGGCGGCCTTGGCGGACGGCCGGTCGGCTTCGCGGGCCGGCGTGGGCGGTCAGTGTTTGCCGATGGGGTCGCCCTCCACGTCCGGGCCGCGGCCGGGGCCGATGCGGAGTTCGAATTCGCCGTCGTACTGCTTGTGCCCCTCGATGACCGCCAGCTCCACCGCCTCGGAGCCCATCTCGCCGCGCACGATGAGCGGGTCGCGGCGCAGGTCGCGCATGAGGGCCACGCACATGAAGATCATCACGACGACGAACGGCGCCGCCGCGAGGATCGTGAGGTTCTGCAGGCCGGTCAGCGCGTCACCCTGGCCGCTGCCGACGAGCAGCATGATCGCCGCGACGGCGCCGGTGACCACGCCCCAGAACACCACGACCAGACGGCCCGGTTCGAGCGCACCCCTCTGCGAGAGGGTGCCCATGACGATCGAGGCCGCGTCCGCGCCCGAGACGAAGAAGATGCCGACGAGGATCATCACCAGCAGACTCGCGGCCGTGGCGATGGGGAACTGCTGCAGCACCGCGAAGAGCTGGCCCTCGGGCGTGGACTCCTCACCGAGCCGCCCCTGCTCCTGAAGCTTCATCGCCGAACCGCCGAAGACCGCGAACCAGACCAGGCTGACCGTGCTGGGCACGAGGATGACCCCGCCGATGAACTGGCGGATCGTGCGGCCCCGGCTGATACGGGCGATGAACATGCCGACGAAGGGCGTCCAGGAGATCCACCACGCCCAGTAGAAGACGGTCCAGCTGCCCAGCCAGTCCGCGACGCCCTCGCCGCCGCTGGCCTCGGTGCGCCCGGCCAGCTGCGGGAGATCTCCCAGGTAGGAGAAGACCGAGGTGGGCAGCAGGTCGAGGACGACGATCGTCGGGCCGGCCGCGAACACGAACAGGGCGAGCACCAGCGCCAGCACCATGTTGATGTTGGACAGCCACTGGATGCCCCTCTCCACCCCGGAGATCGCGGACGCGACGAACGCAACCGTCAGCACCGCGATGATGCTGACCAGCAGCCCCGTGCTCACCTTCTCCATCCAGCCCAGCTCCTGCACACCGGAGCCGATCTGCAGCGCGCCCAGGCCCAGCGAGGCCGCCGAGCCGAACACGGTCGCGACGATGGCGAGCATGTCGATGACCCGGCCCCCGATGCCATTGGCGTTCTTCGACCCGATCAGCGGGGTGAACACGGCGCTGATGGTCTGACGGCGGCGCCTGCGGAAGGTGCTGTAGGCGATGGCGAGGCCGACCACGGCGTAGATGGCCCACGGATGGAGCGTCCAGTGGAAGAGGGTGGTCGCCATGGCCGTCTCCATGCGGTCGCCGGAGTCGGCCGGATCGGTGCCGGGCGGAGGCGTGATGTAGTGCCCCAGCGGCTCGCTGACACCGTAGAACATCAGACCGATTCCCATGCCCGCGCTGAACATCATCGCGACCCACGAGACGGTGCGGAACTCCGGTTCCTCGCCCTCGGCGCCGAGGTGGATCCGGCCGTAGCGGCTGGCCGCGAGCCAGAGGGCGAAGACGACGAAGCCGGAGGCGGCCAGCATGAACGCCCAGCCGCCGTTGTGCATCAGGCCCCCGAGCATGGTGCTGGAGGCATCTTCGAGCGAGTCGGTCCCGACGGCGCCCCAGAGCACGAACGCCAGGGTGAGCACGGCCGTGACGCCGAACACCACCCGGTCGGTCTGGGGACGCCCCCGGCCGGGCAGGCCCGCTTCGGAGCCCGGCAGGGGACCTGCCGTCGGGTCCTTGTCACTGTGCTGGTCCTGCGTCACAGGCGGCACCTTTCATCAGAGCCGTGGGCGAAGAGAACTCCTCCCGGTACGCCCCTACCACCTTTGGCGCAAAACTCACCTACTCAGCACGACGTGTCTGGCTCCCCCTCCACCAGGTGGTATGAGGCCCGCTCGTCCAGGAGCAGCGGAACGAGCGCGCGCAGCGACTGCCGCAGCGGTACGAGTACGCCGTCGCCGGCCGGGCGTACGCGAACGCCGTGCAGGGCCAGCTCGTCCCCGACGTCCGCGTACTGAGCGGCTGTGAGGCGGTAGCCGCACGGCGGGTCGGCGATCACCTCGGACGGTTCCGGCGGGTCGTTGTCGGCGCCGCCCAGGTGGACGGGGCCCGTGTCGGCGTACCCGGCGGTGCGGGCGTCGGCCGTGGCCGCCTCGACCTCTCCGCGGCGTTCCCCGGCGAAGCGGACCAGGCCGTCGAGCGCGGCGAGCTGGGAGTTGACCCTGCGCCGGTTGTTCAGCGCCTCGTCGGCCTGCTCCGCGTCGGTGAGGGGGTCGACACGGCTCTCGATGAGCAGGCCGACGCCGTGTTTGATTCCGGACATGTTGCGCAGGATGCGTTCCTGCCCGTCGCCGGCGGTCTGCCGGATCGGTTCACCGGTGGCGGGGTCGGTCCAGATGCCATAGGTGCCGGTCGAGTACCCGGCGGCGCCGGCGGCCGGGCGGACATGGTCACGGGACAGGGTCTGCGCCGCGTCGTGGACGGCGGGGTGGGTGTTGAGGTTGCGCGGCCACAGGTCGAACAGATCCTCGTCGTAGTACGGCGGGGTGGCGCCGTACTCGTGCAGGTCGTAGATCACGTCGGGGCGCCGGTCGCGGACGACCGCGGCCAGGGCGCGGCCCTCGGCGGTCCGCAGGGCGAGGTGGTCGCGGTTGATGTCGACGCCGTCGCTGTTGCCACGGGTGTCGGCGGCGCGGCCGTCGGGGTTGGCGGTGGGGACGACGAGCACCGTGGTGCGCTCCAGGAAGCGGCGGGTGCGCCGGTCCTCGGCGAAGGCCAGGTCGCGGATGGTGGTGAGGCAGGCCTCGCGGCCGGAGGGTTCGTCGCCGTGCTGGCTGCACACGAGCAGCATCGTGTGGGCGGCGGGGCGGGTGCCGATACGGACGAGTTGGAGCGGGCGGTCCTGTCGCGTCGTGCCGATACGGCTGACGGAGACCCGGCTGCTCCCCCGGTCGACGGCCGCGAGGAACCGCTGCTCCTCGGGCTGGGTGGTCCAGCGGGCGCCGTCGCTCCGCTCGAAGCCGGTGCGCGGCGGGGAGTCGCCCGCCTGCGCGGCCGGGGCGGTGACGAGGGAGGCCGCGAGGATGGCCGCGGCGACGATCAGGGCGCGCTTCATCCGGCCTCCCCCGGGACGCGGTGGGCGGTGAGGCCCGGTCGGCGTACGCCGTCAAGGACCGTGTCCGGGGCCGTGGCGTGGGAGCCGGCGGTGGCGCGGGCGAAGGCGGCCGTGCCGCCGACGAACGGGACCTGCGCGAAGGTGCGGGCCAGATCGAGGGTGAGGGTCGGGGTGTCGGCCGGGGGATCGATCAGCCCCCGGTCGGTGCCGGCGACGATCAGCGCCAGGCGGTGGCCCTCGGGGACGACGTGGTCGGTGGCCGCGAGATCGAGGGTGATCGTGTACCGCTCGCCCGGGGTGAGCGGGTCGCCCTCGCCGTCGCCGGCGTGGTGGCCGAGGTCGGCCCAGCCGCGGCTGACGATCGTGTGGTCGACGTCGGTGGTCCTGGCGCCGGTCTCCTTGAAGCAGGAGCTGTCCCCGGCCGTGCTCGGGCCCCAGCAGGTGCGCTCGGTGAGGGTGGTGATGCCCTCGCCGTCGTCGGCGTAGTCGCGGATGGTGTCGGGGCCGAGGTCCACGAGGACGGCGGAGAGATGTGCCGTCGGGGTGGTGGGGGTGGCGGTGACGGTGACCCGGGAGGCGCCGGACAGGCGCAGGTCGCGGGTGAGCGGTCCGGTGACGAAGCCCGCCTTGTCCGGGGTCGGGAGGTCGACACGGGCGGCCCAGTCGGTCTCGCTCAGCCGCGGGTCGTCGGTGAAGGCCTCGGTGCCCGTGCCCCCGCGAAGGCCCAGGGTTCCGACGCCGGCCTCGGTGCCCCGGGCGGGGCGCAGGGTCGCGGTACCGGTGCCGCGCGGCGGCCAGGTCGTCGAGGTGACCCACTGGTCGGGCCGGCGTTCGATGTCGGCCACGGGCTCGCGGTCGATCCCGTTGTCGAGGCCGAGGAGTTCGTGGTCGAACCAGCGGTGCAGGGTGTCGACCCAGTCGGCGCGGCGGAAGTCGAAGGGGTCGACGTGGCCGGTCTGGGAGAGCCAGATCTTGCGCTGCACCCCGTTCTTCGCCAGGGCGTCCCACCACGGGCCGACGTGCTGCATGCGCACGTTCAGGTCCTGCATGCCGTGCACCAGGAAGACGCTGGCCTTCACGTTCTTCGCGGCGCGCACGTAGTCGCGTTCGGTCCACAGCGGCGTCCAGTCGCCGGTGCGCGGGGCGCCCTCGACGATGTCGCGCTGGACCGCGGCGCACCGGGCGCGGGCGTCGGGGCTCTCGACGTAGTTCGACAGCCAGTCGGGGCCGGAGTCGTACAGCGGGGCGCCCTGGCTGAAGTAGTAGTCGTACCAGGAGGAGATGGCGGCGATCGGGACGATGGTCTCCAGGCCCTCGACGCCGGTCGCGGCGACGCCGTTGGCGATGGTGCCGTCCCAGCTCTTGCCGATCATGCCGGTGCGGCCGTTGGTCCAGTCGGCCTCGGCCCGCTCGGTTCCAGTGCGGGTGGTGTAGGCCTTGCCACGGCCGTTGAGCCAGTCGACGACCGCCTTCGCGGACTGGATGTCGGAGCGGCCCCCCACGTCCACGCAGCCGTCGGACCGGTTGGTTCCGGCCAGGTCGACGCCGACGACGGCGTAGCCGCGCGGCACGAAGTAGTTGTCGTAGAACAGCGGCATCTGCACGACGTCGCCGTTCGCGTCGTAGGTCTTCTTCTGGCTCTCGTTGCCGCGCCCGCAGCAGGAGTAGTACGGGCTGGCGTCCATGATCACGGGAACCTTACGGCCCTGCTGCGCGGGTTCGCGGGGCCGGACGATGTCGACGGCGACGCGGTCGGTCCTGCCGTCCTCGTCCTCGTCGAGGCCGGTGTCCACCCAGACGGCCTCGCGGACGGCGTCGGCGTAGGAGTGGACGGGCAGGCTCTCGCGCGGCGCGGCCTCTGCGGCGGCGGGGGCCAGCAGGGTGGCCGTCAGGGCGGCGGCGGCCACCGTCGCGAGCGGTCTCCAGGTCGTCAAGCGCGTGCGTTTCGACATGCGCGGACGGTACATCGGTCAACCCGCCTGCAGAAAGGGGCGGCTGACGAACCGTAAGGGCTGCGTGGCCGGTATCGCCCCTGGGTCCGGTAGTGCGTGGCGGCGCTCGAGCTGTCGCCGGCCGTCCGCGACTGGGGTTCGGTGGGCGGGCGCTGGGGAGCTGCCACCGTTTTCGATCTCGTGGCGCTCGGGGCACTCCTCGGCGATGTCGACGCGGCAGGCCTGTTCGGTGCGGCCGGTCTCATGGGTCTGCCGGTCCTGATCTCTTGGGCTGCCGCCGTCAGGCGGCGCCGGTCCGGGGCGACTGCAGCGCGGCTGTGGTCCTCGGGGCTCCGCAGGCCCGCCGCGACGCGTCGTGGGTGTGCCGGATCTCGGCGACCAACTCGTCCTTCTGGCGGGCCTGTTCCTCGGCTGCCGGACGGGTGGCGAGGTAGGCCGTACGTACCGACCGCTTTCCGGCCGTCGTTCCCGAACGCTCCTCGGCCGGCGGGCCCTCACTCGCACCTGAGACAATGGCGATCAGTCACAGCGGGGCGGCGCGATCGGTTGCGCACCGTTCTTGCCGCGGCTGGGGAGGGCGGTGCTCGGCGACGGTGTGGCTGAGGGCGGCGGTGCCGTCGGGAGACGGGCTGAGGATACGGAGTGCTGCTGTTCATGCGGTTTCGAAAGAGCGCTGTCATCGCGGTTGTGTGTGCCTTGGTCGCTGGTGTCTCGGGGGACCGTGCCGGCACCTCCGCGCCCGCGGGGGGACCTGTGGAGGACCTCCTGAACGGCAGGGACTGGGCTCACTTCGCCGGCGGGAAGCCCACGCACGCAGGGATACGGGTCACCCCCCTCGACCGGCGCGTCACACACCAGGACGGTACCGGCGGACAGCCGAACCCACCGGTGAACCTGCGCGGTCCTCACATGGTGTTCCGAGGGGATGTCCGGATCGAAGCCGGCCTGCGGCGTGCGGATGACACGGATGCCTACCTGCATCTGTACGGTGAGACGCCGGTCATCTACGACGAATGGCGCTACGAACGGCGCGGCGTGCGCATCGGCGTGGTCGGCGGGAGGCTCCGGATCGACCGCTGGGACGGGGACTCCGACAGACCCGCGATGACCCGGACCTTCGGGAGCGGCCTGGGGCTCGAAGTCCGCCTCGCCGTCGAAGTCCGCGCGAACAGGATTGTGCTGGAGGCCAACGGCAGGGTCGTGGGAACCGTTCCCGCGCGGGACGTCTTCGGCCACGGCCGCATCTGGTTCGGCGCGGATGCGGGAGCCCGCGGGAAGGGCTGGACCCTCAGCGATCTCCACGCGCGGTCACTGGGACGGGGCCGGATGTCCGTCGTGGACGCGCCTGGTCTGCGAGTGCCCCGGTCCAGCGATGCGATGCGTGATCTGGCGGCGGTTCTCCCACGCCCGATCCGTATGGGAACCGCCCTGGCCGCGGGCCCCTTGCTGACTGACAGCGCCTACCGCCGGACGGCGGGTGAGGAGTTCTCCATGCTTACGCCGGAGAACGACTTCAAGCCGCAGTTCGTCCAGCCTCGACGCGGCGTGTTCGCGTTCGCGGAAGGCGATACCTTGGTGGACTTCGCCGAGGCCAACAGGATGAAGGTGCACGCCCACACCCTCGTCTGGTTCGAAGCCCTGCCCGCATGGATGCGCGCCGAGATGACGCACGAGCAACGCAGGCGCGTCATGGTGGAGCACATACGCGCGGTAGCGGGCCACTTCCGGGGGAAGGTGGCGGAATGGGACGTGGTGAACGAGCCCATGTCCGACGAGGACGAGGACTACTCCAACGGCAACCGGGGCGTGCGGCCACAGTTGTGGTTCGAAGCGATGGGTGAGCAATACATCGACATCGCCTTCCATGCTGCCCGCGAGGCCGACCCGCACGCGGTGCTGTACCTCAACGAGTACGGGGTGGAGGAGGACGGTCCACGCTGGGATGCCCTCTACGCGCTGCTGATCCGGTTGAAGGAGCGGGGCGTTCCGATCGATGGCGTCGGTTTCCAGGACCACGAATACGCCGTCGGCGACCGTACCGACCCCGAGGTCTTCCGACGCAAGGTCCGGGCTTTGGCCGGGCTCGGCCTGAAGGCCCGGGTCTCGGAGGCGGACGTCCTCGTCGACGAGGACGAAGAGGACGTCCAGGCCCGCCAACTGGCGGGGAAACTCGCCGTCTGCAGCGAGGAACCCAACTGCACCTCGTTCTCGACCTGGGGTTTCACCGACAAGTACGGCTCCACGGCTGACCTGCGACACTATCCCCCGAGTCCGGGAAACGCTCTTCCCTGGGACGCGACATACGAGGCGAAACCTGCCTACTGGGCACTGCGTGACGTCCTGGACGACGCTCGCCGCTCAGATACTGGATAGGTACGACGGGCACCGCCAACCGGCCTCGAAGGTGGACGAGCCGCGTGAGCAAGGACGGCTCCGGTAACGAGGAGGCGAGCGCATCCGTGCTCGGGGCGCTGGGGCCAAGGTGTGAGTGGGCGCGCTGGTTGCGCTCTCTCGGTTTCGGGACAGTGGGTGAGTGACAGCGGGCCTGGGGGTGTTACTGCTGGTCAGTGGTGGTTGAGGGAGTGTGGGGCCGCTGTCCTGGGCGTGAGAGAACCGCGGGGTATCGCTGTCCCGGGGCGTTATTGCATGAGGGGTGACGCTGTCTCAGTTTCGTGACCGGTCCCCCTTTCTGGCCCGTCGTCGGGGCACGGGTCCGGCACGGTGGCGTCCAGAGGGCCGGGTGGGGTGAACCACTGGTCCCAGCAGTAAGGAGAAGGCGCAGTGCGCTCGTCTGGCGGTCAGTGGCGCGAGTGGATGGGTGCCAGGCGCGGTAGGCGGCTTCCGGTTCGGGCCAGCGGCGGGACAGGGCCAGGACGAAGCCCTTCCCCCAGCCCCCGAGGTCGTTGCGGACGTGGGCGACGATCTTGACGCCCTTCACCGACGGAACGGTGGCGTCACCCCGGACGTATGTGATCCCCGGCATGACGCCACCGTGGCCGCTGCCACTGACAGTGGCTGCGGCCCGCTACTTCGCGGGTCCGGTCAGGTGGTTCGGCTCGCGGGCGGCGGTCCGTTCGACCCGGCGCCGGACGCCGTACCAGCCCGCGACCAGCATCGCCGCGATCACCGGGACGAGCAGCAGCGTCTTCCGTCCGACCTCGGGGTCGTTCCACATGAGGCCCAGGACGGAGACCAGGAAGACGATGGTGACGATCTCGGTGACCGGGCTGCCGGGGAGGCGGAAGGACGGCCGGGTGACCAGGCCGGCGCGGGCGCGGCGGACGAAGATCAGGTGGCAGATCATGATGATCACCCAGGTGCTGATGATGCCGAGGGAGGCGACGTTCAGCACGATCTCGAAGGCCTGGTCCGGCATGAGGAAGTTCAGGCCGACGCCGAGTACGCACACGCCGCAGGTGAGCAGGATGCCGCCGTAGGGCACCTGGCTGCGGTTCATGTGGGCGGTGAACTTCGGGGCGGAGCCCGCCATGGCCATGGACCGCAGGATGCGGCCGGTGGAGTACAGACCGGAGTTCAGGGACGACATCGCGGCCGTGAGGACGACGAGGTTCATCACGTCGCCGGCCGCCGGGACACCGATCTTGGACAGGACGGTGACGAAGGGGCTCTCGTCCGCCGAGTACATCGAGCCGGGCAGCAGGAGGGCGAGCAGCACGACGGAGCCGACGTAGAAGAGGCCGACGCGCCACATGATGGAGTTCACCGCGCGGGGGACGACCTTCTCCGGTTCGGCGGTCTCGCCCGCGGCGACGCCGACCAGTTCCAGCGCGGCGTACGCGAAGATCACGCCCTGCATCACGAGGACGACGGGCAGCACACCGTGCGGGAGGACGCCGCCGTTGTCGGTGATCATGTTCAGGCCGGGGGTGCCGCCGCCCACCTCGTGCTGGGTGGCGAGCAGGAAGATGCCGACGACCATGAAGGCGACGAGGGTGGCGACCTTGACGATCGCGAACCAGAACTCCATCTCGCCGAAGATCTTCACCGAGATCAGGTTCACCGCGAGGACCACCGCGAGGGCGATCAGCGCGAGCACCCACTGCGGGATGTCGGTGAACAGGCTCCAGTAGTGCGTGTAGAGGGCGATCGCCGTGATGTCGGCGATGCCGGTCGTCGACCAGTTCAGGAAGTACATCCACCCGGCGACGTAGGCGCCCTTCTCACCGAGGAACTCGCGCGCGTACGAGACGAACGAGCCCGACGACGGCCGGTACAGGACCAGCTCGCCGAGGGCGCGGACGACGAAGAAGGCGAAGATTCCGCAGACCAGGTAGGCCAGCGCGAGCGCCGGGCCGGCGTCTCGCAGCCGTCCTCCGGCGCCGAGGAAGAGCCCGGTGCCGATCGCGCCGCCGATGGCGATCATGTTGACGTGGCGGGCCTTGAGGTCCTTGCTGTAGCCGGCGTCGCCCGCGTCCGCGGGCGTCGGGGCCGCCGCGGTGGGTTCTGCGGCCGTTGCCGTGTTCACGGCGTCCTTGCTCACGGGTGGTTCCACTCTCTGGTGCGCTCGGGCGGCTCGCGCCCGGGTGTCCGGATTGCCTAGGCCGGCGCGCTCGGTTCAGGGCACAGACCAAGGGGGCACCTTTCCAAACAGCCGGAAGGGTATGCGATGGCAAAGATCACACCGCGGAACATCTCACATGGCCGCGCGGGTGGCCGGTGAGGGTGTAACAGCACCGGTGGTACAGCGATACTGCTGCACATGACGACCGACACCGAGGGGTCCCGGCGGCCGCAGGAGCGCGAGGAGCCGACGCTCACGATCGACGAGCTGGCGGCCCGGGCCGGCGTCACGGTGCGCACGGTCCGCTTCTACGGCACCAGGGGTCTCCTGCCGCCCCCCGTGATCGGCCCCCGGCGGGTGGGTCACTACGGGCGGGAGCATCTGGCCCGGCTGGCGCTCATCGAGGAGTTGCAGCGCCGGGGCATGACGCTGGCGGCCATCGAGCGCTACCTCGGCCAGCTGCCGGCGGACCTGAGTGTGCGGGAGCTGGCGATCCAGCGGGCGGTGGTGGCCTCCTGGGCGCCGGAGAGCACCGAGACGGTGACGCGTGCGGAGCTGGACCGCCGGGCGGGCCGGCCGCTCGCCGACGAGGAGGTCGAGCGGCTGGTGGCGATGGACGTCCTCCGGCGCGACGGCGAACGCTACGGCCTCGACGCCGGGCTGCTGCGGCTCGGCGTCGAACTGCTGGACGTACCGCTGTCGCAGGAGACGATCCTCGCCGCTCGTACCGCGCTCATCGAGCACTCCCGCGCGGCCGCCCACGAGCTGTCGCGGCTGCTGCGCGACGCGGTCGCGGAGCGGGACGCGCGGGATGTGCGGTCCCTGTCCGCGCGGATGCACCCGCTCGTGGTGCAGGCGCTGCTCACCACCTTCCAGCGGTCGCTGAAGGAGGAGCTGCGGGAGTGGCTCGACGACCAGGGGTGAACCCCGTGCGGCGCGTCAGCGCGCGTCCGTGAAGACCTCTCCCTTCTCCGCCTTCGCCAGCAGCAGCGCGGGCGGGGTGAAGCGCTCGCCGTAGCGCTCGGCGAGCTCACAGGCGCGGGCCACGAATCCGGGCAGGCCACCCTCGTAACCGTTGATGTACTGCAGGACTCCGCCGGTCCAGCCGGGGAAGCCGATACCGAGGACGGAGCCGATGTTGGCGTCGGCGACGGAAGTCAGCACGCCCTCCTCCAGCAGCCGGACGGTGTCCAGCGCCTCGGAGAAGAGCATCCGCTCCTGCATGTCCGCGAACGGGATCTCGTGACCGGGCTTCGTGAAGTGCTCGCGCAGTCCCGGCCACAGCCTCGCGCGCCTGCCGTCCTCGCCGTACTCGTAGAAGCCGGCGCCGCCGCTGCGGCCGGTGCGGCCGAACTCGTCGACCATGCGGTCGATGACGGCCTCCGCGGGGTGCGCGGTCCAGGTGCCGCCCGCCTCCTCGACCGCCCGCTTCGACTCGCCCCGGATCTTGCGCGGCAGGGTGAGGGTCAGCTCGTCCATCAGGGCGAGCACCTTGGCCGGGTAGCCCGCCTGGGCGGCGGCCTGCTCCACCGACGCCGGTTCGATGCCCTCGCCGACCATGGCGACGCCCTCGTTGATGAAGTGCCCGATGACCCGGGAGGTGAAGAAGCCCCGCGAGTCGTTGACGACGATCGGGGTCTTGTTGATCTGCCGGACCAGGTCGAAGGCGCGGGCCAGCGCCTCGTCCCCGGTGCGCTCGCCCTTGATGATCTCGACCAGCGGCATCTTGTCGACGGGCGAGAAGAAGTGCAGGCCGATGAAGTCGCCCTGGCGCTCCACGCCCTCGGCGAGGGCGGTGATGGGGAGCGTGGAGGTGTTGGAGCACAGCAGCGCGTCGTCGGCGACGACACCCTGGATCTCCTGGAACACCTTGTGCTTGAGGGAGGTGTCCTCGAAGACGGCCTCGATGACCGCGTCGCAGCCGGCGAGATCGGCCGCCTCGGCGGTGGGCGTGATCCGGGCGAGCAGCGCGTCGGCCTTCTCCTGGGTGGTACGGCCCCTGGCGACGGCCTTGGCGCACAGTTTCTCGGAGTAGCCCTTGCCCTTGACGGCCGCCTCCAGGGAGACGTCCTTCAGGACGACGTCGATCCCCGCGCGGGCGCACGCGTAGGCGATGCCCGCGCCCATCATCCCGGCGCCGAGGACGGCGACCTTGCGGACCTCGCGCTGCCCGATGCCCTTGGGGCGGTTGGCACCGGAGTTGACGGCCTGGAGGTCGAAGAAGAACGCCTGGATCATGTTCTTCGACGTCTGGCCGGCGGCCAGCTCGACGAAGTAGCGGGCCTCGATGACCTGGGCGGTCTCGAAGTCGACCTGTGCTCCTTCGACGGCGGCGGCGAGGATGTTGCGCGGGGCCGGGTAGGGGGCCCCGTTGGTCTGCTTGCGCAGGGTGGCCGGGAAGGCGGGCAGGTTGGCCGCGAACTTGGGGTGGGCGGGCGTGCCGCCCGGGATGCGGTATCCCGGCCTGTCCCAGGGCTGGGCGGATTCGGGGTGGGCGTCGATGAAGGCGCGGGCCTTGGCGAGCAAGTCCTCCCGCGTGTCGGCCACCTCGTCGACAAGGCCGTTCTCCAGGGCGCGCCGGGGGCTGTACTGGGTGCCCTGGAGCAGCACCTTCAGCAGGGCGTCGGCGATGCCGAGGAGACGGACGGTGCGGACGACGCCGCCGCCTCCGGGGAGCAGGCCGAGGGTGACCTCGGGACAGCCGATCCTGGAGCCGGGGGCGTCGAGGGCGATCCGGTGGTGGCAGGCCAGGGCGAGTTCGTAACCGCCGCCGAGGGCAGCGCCGTTGATCGCGGCGACGACCGGCTTGCCGAGGGTCTCGATGCGGCGCATCTGGCGTTTGATCGCCATGCCGCCGTCGAACAGCCGCTGCGCCGTCCCGGGGGTGACGCGGATCAGGTCGCGCAGGTCGCCGCCCGCGAAGAAGGTCTTCTTGGCGGAGGTGAGGATGATGCCGCGGATGCTGTCCTTCTCCGCCTCCAGGCGGTCGGTGATCACGGCGAGGGAGTCGCGGAACGCCTGGTTCATCGTGTTCGCGGACTGGTCGGGGTCGTCGAGGACGAGGGTGACGACGCCGGTGTCGTCCTGTTCCCAGCGGATGGTGGTGCTCTCGGTCATGAGGGTTCTCCGTAGAAGTCGCGTGCGGGTCGCTGGGATTCAGAGGCGTTCGACGATGGTGGCGATGCCCATGCCGCCGCCCACGCACAGCGTGGCGAGGCCGTAGCGCTTGTCCTGGCGTTCCAGTTCGTCGACGAGCGTGCCGAGGATCATCGCGCCGGTGGCGCCGAGCGGGTGGCCGAGCGCGATGGCGCCGCCGTTGACGTTGACCTTGTCCAGGGACAGACCCATGTCCCTCACGAAGCGGAGCACGACCGCGGCGAACGCCTCGTTGATCTCGACGAGGTCGATGTCGTCGATGGTCAGTCCGGCCTTGGCGAGTGCCTTGCGGGTGGCGGGGGCGGGGCCGGTGAGCATGATGGTGGGCTCGGAGCCGGACACGGCGGCGGAGACGATCCGCGCGCGCGGGGTGAGACCGTGGCGCTCGCCGACCTCCTTGGAGCCGATGGCGACGAGTGCGGCGCCGTCGACGATGCCGGAGGAGTTGCCCGCGTGGTGGACGTGGTCGATCTTCTCGACCCAGTGGTACTTCTGCAGCGCCACGGCGTCGAAACCGCCCATCTCGCCGATGTCGGCGAAGGACGGCTTCAGCCCCGCCAGCGAGTCGGCGGTGGTGCCCGGGCGCAGGTGCTCGTCGTGGTCGAGGACGACGAGGCCGCTGCGGTCCCTGACCGGGACGACGGACCGCCCGAAGCGGTTCTCCTTCCAGGCGGTGGCCGCGCGCTCCTGGGAGAGGGCGGCGTACTCGTCGACGTCCCGCCGGGAGAATCCCTCGATGGTGGCGATCAGGTCGGCGCCGATGCCCTGGGGCACGAAGTCGACGGCGAGGTTGGTCATCGGGTCGTTGAACCAGGCGCCGCCGTCGGAGGCCATCGGCACCCGGGACATCGACTCGACGCCGCCCGCGAGGACCAGGTCCTCCCAGCCGGAACGCACCTTGGCTGCGGCCATGTTGACAGCCTCGAGGCCGGAGGCACAGAAGCGGTTCTCCTGCACGCCGGCCACCGTGTCGGGCAGTCCGGCGGCGACGGCGGCGATGCGGGCGATGTCGGAGCCCTGGTCGCCGACGGGCCCGACGACGCCGAGCACGATGTCGTCGACGGCGGCCGGGTCCAGGTCCGGGAAACGGTCGCGGATCTCGTGGATGAGCCCGACGACCAGGTCGATGGGCTTGGTCCCGTGCAGGGCGCCGTTGGCCTTGCCGCGCCCGCGCGGGGTGCGGATCGCGTCGTACACATACGCTTCGGTGCTCACGAGGGGGCCTTTCGGTGAGGGTTCGAGGGCGAGGACAGCAGCCGGGGTACGTCCCAGTCGCGGGCCACGTCGTCGGTGTCGGCGCCCGGCCGGGCGGGCCCGGTGCGGACGCTGGTGGGGGTGGCGGAGAACCGGGGGGCCGGTGCGGGCTGGAGGGTGCCGCCGTGGTCGGTGAAGGTGGAGCGGGCGGCGAGGTGCGGGTGGTGCGGGGCCTCGCGCAGGGACAGCACCGGCGCCACGCACGCGTCGGAGCCCTCGAAGACGGCCGTCCACTCGTCGCGGGTGCGGGACGTGAAGCGGGCGGCGACCTGCTCGCGCAGCTCCGGCCACCGGGTGACGTCGGTGTGGGCGGCGGCCTGGTCCTCGATGCCGAGCAGGCGCAGGAATTCGGCGTAGAACCGCGGCTCCAGCGCGCCGACCGCCATGTGCCGGCCGTCGGCGGTCTCGTAGGTGCCGTAGTACGGGCAGCCGCCGTCGAGGAGGTTGGCGCCGCGCCGGTCCTGCCAGGCGCCGGCGGCGAGCATGCCGTGGATCATCGCGGAGAGGTGGGCGGTGCCGTCCACGATGGCGGCGTCGACGACCTGCCCGGCGCCGGTCGCGCGCGCGTGGTGCAGGGCGGCGAGGACGCCGACGACGAGGTACAGGGAGCCGCCCGCGTAGTCGCCGAGCAGGTTGGCCGGGGCGGCCGGGGGCCGGTCCGGGTCGCCGGTCATGCCAAGGGTGCCGGTGAGGGCGATGTACGCGATGTCGTGTCCCGCGCGGTCGGCGAGGGGGCCGGTCTGACCCCAGCCGGTCATCCGGCCGTAGACGAGGCGCGGGTTGCGGGCGTGGCAGTCCTCGGGGCCGACGCCGAGGCGCTCGGTGACTCCGGGGCGGTTGCCCTCGATGAGCACGTCGGCGCGCTCCACGAGGTCGAGGAGGCGCGCGGCCCCGTCGGGGGCCTTCAGGTCGACGATCACGGAGCGCTTGTTGCGGTTGGTGACGTCGTGGGCGGGGTCGATTCCGAGCCCGGGGCCGCCGGGGCGGTCCACGCGTACGACATCGGCGCCCAGGTCGGCCAGGAGCATGGCGGCGAACGGGCCCGGCCCGATCCCGGCCAGTTCGAGCACGCGCACACCGGTGAGCGGACCGTGTCCCGGCGTCTTCGCCTCTGTCATCGAGCCCCCAACGGCTGTGACACACCTGATGTAACACCCGCGATGCTAGGAACGTGTTCAACCCGGCACAAGAGGCGGGCGAGCAAGCGCTTGGCCACTGTACGGCCGGACACCGGTCCCCGCGCGCCTCAGCGTGCGTCCAGCTCCGCGGCCAGCCGCTTCGGCGCGATCGTGCGGTAGCTCTCCTCCACCCAGTCGCACAGCAGCTCGGCGGACGGGGCACCCCTGGGCTCCAGGGGGACGCCGACCCAGCCGGACGCGCCCAGGCCGTACCCTGCGGGCGCCGCGCCGGGGCAGGCCAGCGCGTGGGCGTGGGCCGTCTCGTCCTTGAGCTTCACGGTCACCCCCAGCGGATGGCCGCCGTCGCCGACGCCGAGGAAGACGAACACCTTCTTGTTGACCTTGGCGACGGTCTCGCCCCAGGGATGCTCCTCGGTGGCTCCGGGCAGACCGAGGGCGTAGACGCGCACTTTCTCCCACTTCCTCAGGGCGTTCCTGGACACGGTCATGGGGTTCCTCCGGGCTCGTCGTCGTCGCTCCGCATCCCTCACGCTAGCCTCGGCCACCGACAGCGGCGCGGCTGCACGACCAAGGGGTGTCATGAACAGGATGAACAGGGCGGACCGTCCGTACGACATCGTGCTCTTCGGAGCGACCGGTTTCGTCGGAACGCTGACCGCGGAGTACCTCGCCGCCCACGGCCCCGCCGGGCTGCGCTGGGCGATCGCCGGCCGCAGCACGGAGAAGCTGGAGCGGCTGCGGGAGCGGCTGCCCGGCGGCGCGGACATCGGGCTGCTGCGGGCGGACGTGTCCGACCCGGCCTCGCTGCGCGCCCTCGCCGGGCACGCGCGGGTGGTGGCGACGACCGTGGGCCCCTATGTGGAGTACGGCGAGGAACTCGTCGCCGCCTGCGCGGACTCCGGCGCGGACTACGTCGACCTCACGGGTGAACCCGAGTTCGTGGACCTGATGTACGTCCGTCATGACGCACGCGCGCGGGAGACCGGGGCGCGGCTGGTGCACGCCTGTGGCTTCGATTCGGTGCCGCACGACCTGGGCGCGTACTTCACCGTGCGGCAGCTGCCGGAGGGGGTGCCGCTGACCGTGGACGGTTTCGTGACCGTCGACGCGGCCTTCTCGGGCGGGACCTTCGCCTCGGCGCTGAACCAGTTCGCCCGGCACCGGCAGCTCCGCGCGGCGGCGCGGGACCGCCGGCGTCACGAACCGCGGCTGGTGGACCGCAGGGTGTCGGCTCCGACGGGCGCGCCGCGCTACGCGCCGGAGGCCGGGGCCTGGGCCCTGCCGCTGCCGACCCTCGACGCGCAGATCGTGCGCCGCTCGGCCAAGGCGCTCGACCGGTACGGCCCCGACTTCCGTTACCGGCACTACGCGGCCGTCCGGCGTCTCCCGGTGGCGGTGGGCGGGGTCGCGGCCGTGGGCGCTCTGGTCGCGGCGGCCCAGCTCCCCTCGCTGCGACGCCGGCTCTCCGACCGGATCGGGCCCGGTGACGGGCCGAGCCCCGAGAAGCGCGCCCGGAGCTGGTTCACCGTCCGCTTCGTCGGCGAGGGCGGCGGGCGGCGGGTGTACACGGAGGTGGCGGGCGGCGACCCCGGCTACGACGAGACGGCGAAGATGCTGGCCGAGGGGGCCCTGTGCCTCGCCTTCGACGACCTTCCGCCGACGGCGGGCCAGGTCACGACGGCGGTGGCGATGGGGGACGCGCTGATCGCACGCCTCGCCGCGGCGGGGCTGCGCTTCCGCGTCGCCGCGACACGCTGACGGCCGAGCCGGTCGGGGGCCGCCCTACAGCGGCCACTCGACCAGCGTGTAGATCATCCCGACGATCCAGCCCAGCCCCGCCAGTACGGCGAGGGTGAGCCCGATGATCACGGCCCGCTCGACGGGCCGGCCGTCGGGGGCAACTGGCTTGGGTGCGCGGTGCGTTGTCATGCGCACCAGCCTGCGGGGGCGGGCGCGGTACGGGCATCCGTACGCGTACTCAGTACCGGTACTCAGATCGCGCGGGCGGGTTGCGCGCCGGAGTGACCCCCGCTTGAGACTTCCTCGGCCCTGGGTCCCGGACTGCCGGGGCGGACGGGCGAGGAAGTATCAATGGGAAGTTCAATGAAACACTTGAAGGCATGCGATTCCTCCTCGAAGTCACCATGGACGGCGAAGCGTTGGCGAAGGACCCCGCGGGAGAGCTGGGGCGGATCCTGCGGTACTGGGGCGGAAACCTGCGCCACTACGCGCTGGTGCCCGGGGACGGGTCGGTGATCTACGACTCCGGGTACCGCGAGGTGGGGCGGTGGAGTGTGGAGAACGCCGACCGGCGCGGGCCGGCGCCGACCAGCGCCGACTAGAGGGCGCCGGCCTCGCCGAGCGCCCGACGGCACAGGGCGTCCGCCCTGCGGGTGGTCTCCGGGAGGCGGTACGCGGGGGCCAGGGCGAGGGTGTGGGCGCAGGCGTTGTCCAGGCTCACTCGGTGGCCGACCGAGACGAAGACCGGCTTGACGGCGTCCCTGGTGCGCAGGGCGCGGCCGACTTCCTCGTCGCCGGCGAGCAGCGGGGCCGTGCTGCCGCGCGAGGTGTCCGGTTCGTCGTAGGTGAAGGTGAAGGGGTTCTTGGCGACACCGATCGTCGGCAGGCCGGTGAGCACGCCGAGGTGGCTGGCGAGGCCGAAACGGCGGGGGTGGGCGAGGCCGTAGCCGTCGCAGACCACCAGGCCGGGCGGACAGGGCAGGGCGTCGAGCGCGGCGAGGACGGTGGGGATCTCCCGGAAGGCGAGCAGTCCGGGCACGTACGGGAAGGAGATCCGGCCGACGGCGGTGGTCTCGGCGACGACGTCGAGACTCGCCGCGTCCAGGACGACGGCCGCCGCGGCGACCACGTCCCGCTCGTCGTCGTACGCCACGTCCACTCCGGTGACGTGGCCAGTCCCGGGCGGCGGGCCCGGTTCGTCGAGCACCACCCGCGTACGCAGCGCGTCCTGGACCGCGCGGGCCTCTTCCTCGGTCACGGGCCAGTCGGCGGGTGTGCGTACGGTCGTCATGGTGTCCCTGAGCCTACGGGGCAGGCATGTTCCGCGCGGAGGGTGCCCCGGCACCCTCCGCGCGCAGACGGCTCACTTGCCCAGCGCCCGCTGGAGCTGGCTCTTGTTCATGTTCGAACGGCCCTCGACGCCGCGCTTCTTGGCCTCCTCGTACAGCTGGTCGTACGTGGGCCCCTGGGAGCCCTTGCCGGACCGCTGGCCGCCCCGCTTGCCGGACGACATGTCCTGGGTCGAGGTGCGGCTGGCCGTCTTGGACTCGCCGGACCGGGCGCGCTCCTTGTTCACGGTCCGGGAGGCGATCTCCTTGGCCCGCCCGGTGCTCTCGCCCCGGCTCTCCGCGCTCTCCTTGATGTGCTCGTACTGACGCTCCCGTTTGGGGCTGGAACCGCGTGGCATGTCCGCTCACTTCCTCTCGCGTACAGCGAACGGGTACCCACGTTGGCAGCAAACAGGGCACACCGCATGCGTCAGTGCTCCAGGCGGGCAGCCCTCCCTTCTCGCGCGCCGCCCAGCAGCCGTGGTCCGGCGCGCAGTCGACCGTGTCGTAGGAGCCGGTGTCGACGGTCCGCCAGGTGCGGCCCGCGTCGGTCGTCAGCTCGGTGCCGGTGGGGCCGATCGCGAGGGGGGCGGTCCGGCTGTGCGGGAGCCAGGCGACACCCGAGCGGTGGGCGGGCGGCGACATGGTGGCCGGGCGCCGTGTGCGGAAGCCGTCCGCGGTGCGCACGGCCGCGTCGGAGGAGCCCGGGCCGGGGCGGAAGTCGCCGCCGACGGCGAGGCCGTGGGCGCGATCGCGGAAGGCGAGGGCGAAGACTCCGCGCGCCGGGTCGCCGCCGGGGATCGGCGCGTCGGTGGCCGTCCGGAGGGCCATGCCCGGCGGGCGGGGAGGCCGGCGGGCGGTTCACGTGCCCCGAAGTACGCCTGGGGAGAGCCGTGTCACTCGGGTGCATGAAGGCGGTGACAGAGGTCACTCGCTTTTCGGTAGCCGGATTGGCTCATTCCGTCGTCTCTTCCAGTAGCCGTCCCGATCCGCCCCCGGAAGCCCGTCCAGCCGTCACGAGGGAGCAAGGCGTTGTCCACCGTCATCGAGCAGCCCGTAGAGGCCCGCCTCGTCGCCGCCGCGCCGCGGATGCCGAACATTCCCGCCACGCTGCACTACGACCGCGACGACCCGTTCGCCGTCCGCATGACCTTCCCCGCGCCCGCCACCCTGGAGGGCGTCGAGGTCTGCTGGACCTTCGCCCGCGAACTGCTCGCCGCGGGCCTGCTGGGGCCCGAGGGCCACGGCGACGTACGGGTGCGGCCGTACGGCTACGACCGCACCGTGCTGGAGTTCCACGCCCCCGAGGGCACCGCCGTCGTGCATGTCCGCTCGGGCGAGGTGCGCCGGTTCCTGGAGGCCACCGGCGAACTGGTGCCGACGGGTCTGGAGCACCTCCAGCTCCGTCTGGACCACGAACTCGCCGAGCTGATGCGAGACGCCTGACCGGGCCGACCGACGCCCGCCGCCCGCCGCCCAACAGGGCATCGCGCACGCCGCGCTCCGGGCCGCCGGCCCGGGTGTCGCGGGTCGCCGTGCCGAGCAGCTACGGCGGGGCGCGGCCGATCAGGGCGTGTGCGGCCCGGCCGATGCCGGGACCGACGCTCACGTCGAGCGCGGCGGACGGCGCGTCCCCGTTCTGGGCCTGCCGGGCCCGCTCCGCCTCCGACTTCGACCGCCACGCCCGGATCGCTCGTCAACCGTGACGAGGTCTGGCGCTTCAGCCATCTCACCGCGCACTGTTTGCCAGAACGTCGGCCTCCCCGCCGGTCGGGCGTTCATCAGGACACTTCTCCGGCAACTTCCGTGACGAAGACCGCGCCTGGTTCTCTTCACGCACCCCGACAGCAGGGTGTGCGGCACTCCGGAAGGCGGCCCGCCACTGCCGAAGTCGATGTTCACGACAACGGGAGGCGTCTCGTCCCTGGCAGGCGTAGCTGTAGGTCCCGGCCCCGTTGGCGAGGGTGGGGCCCGGGCCGGGGGCTTCATCGGCCTGCGAGTCTTGATCGCTGTCGAGCCTGCTGATTGGGTGGCCGGCATGACTGAACTCGGACCCGTCGCCTGGCCGCCTGCTCCGATCAGGACCGAAAGGCTCGTGCTCCGTGAGCCCGAGGCACGGGACCGTGCGGCGTTCGTCGAACTGCTGGCGTCACCAAAAGTGCACACCTACCTCGGCGGTCCCCGTCCGCTTGACGAGCTTGAGCGCGAGATGCCCGGGGTGCCCGAGCGATGGCCCGGGAGTTTCGTCGTTGATTTCGACGGGGCGATGATCGGCCAGGTCCTGCTCAGGAGAGCAACGGAACACCGTCGCCCGGCTGCCGCGGGGAAGGTCGATCTCGGCTACCTGTTCCTGCCACGAGCGTGGGGATACGGGTACGCCGCCGAGGCGTGCGCGGCGGCCCTCGACTGGTTCGACGGCGTCCTTCCCGGCGAGCCGGTGGTGCTCGCCACCCAGACCGCCAACGTCCGCTCGATGCGCCTCGCGGCAAAGCTGGGGTTCACCGAGGTGGAGCGGTTCCATGCCTGGGACGCCGAGCAGTGGCTCGGCCAGCGGTCCCCGGTCACGCCGTCTGCTTGAACTCGTACTCGCCACCACTGCGGAGGCGGAGCTCAGCGCCGTCGAAAGTCATGAACCGTGCGTCTACGAGGGTGTCGGCGCGGGCTCGGTCAGGGTGGTGCGCAGGGCGCGCAGGATGCCGTCGAGCGCGGGGGCGGGCGTTCCGGCGCGCAGGGCGAGGTGCTCGGCCTGCCGGTCGTCCGCGCCCGGCAGCAGGCCCGCCGCGACCGCGAGGGCGACGGCGGTGGCGGCCGGCCGGGGAACGTTCTCGGCCGGTGCGGGCCCGTCCAGGATCTGCCGGGCCTCCCGGTGCAGGACGTCCACGCGGGCGGCGTCGGCCAGGACGTGCTCGACGGACGGGAACACCTTGAGGACCCGTCGCTTCTCGGCACGCAGCACTCCCTCGGCCACCAGTTGCTCCCGGACCGCGTCGAGGGTGTGGCGCGCCCTCAGCGTCACCCAGGTGCGCCAGCCGTGCGGGCAGGACTCGCTGACCAGCTCCAGCAGTCCGTCGAGGACCGCGTCCCCGCTGCGGGAGTCCAGGTCGAGCGGTGTGGTGATGCCCTCGTCGTCGATCAGCAGACCACGCTGCGCCAGCTCGGCGAGGGCACCGGCCCGCACCAGGGCGGGCAGCCGGGCCGGTTCGGTGACCTCCCGTCGCGCGGTGTCCCAGGCCAGCAGGTAGAGGCGGGCCGGCAGTGAGAGCGGGCCGTTGGGCACGGGGCCTCCTCGGGGCAGTGACGTCGTGATCCGGCGCATCCGGCGTGTCCGGCGCGCCCGGTAAAGGCGTTGACAGCCGATTCCGTCACTCCTACCGTGTACAACGGTTCTGTTGCCGTCGATGGGAGAAGGACGTTGCTCGTCTGAGGTTCTGAGACACCGCGTCACACCGGTCAGGTGTGTACGTCGCGTGCGACCTCGGCGCTCGAGCCGTCCTTGCGGTCCCTGCGGAACAGGGCTTTTCTCATGCCCACGGTTTCCCTCCCGACTGCCGGTCGTCGTCCCGCGGTGTCTCGATACGCGTTTGCCCCTGATCGCCCCGAGCAACCGCGGAGGCCCGCATGTCACCATCCATCACCTGCACGTCCCTCGCCTTCACCTGGCCCGACGGCACCCCCGTCTTCGAGGGCCTCGACGTCGCCTTCGGCCCCGGCCGAACCGGGCTCGTCGGCGTCAACGGGTCGGGGAAGTCCACCCTGTTGAAGCTCATCGCCGGTGAGCTCACCCCGGCCGACGGCGCCGTCCGCGTCGCCGGTGAGGTGGGTTGTCTGCCGCAGAACGTCACGCTCGACACCGCACTGCGGGTCGACGAGGTGCTCGGCATCGCCGCACGGCGTGCCGCGCTGCACGCCATCGAGGCCGGCGACGTGGCCGAGGAGCACTTCGAGACCGTCGGCGACGACTGGGACGTGGAGGAGCGCGCCCTGGCCACGCTCGGCGAACTCGGCCTCGGACACGTCGGTCTCGACCGCACCGTCGGCGAGGTGTCGGGCGGCGAGTCGGTGCTGCTGCGGCTGGCCGCGCTGCTGCTCCGGCGCCCGGACGTGCTGCTGCTCGACGAACCCACCAACAACCTCGACCTGTATGCCCGCAGACGGCTGTACGCGGCCGTCGAGGGCTGGCCGGGAGTGATGATCGTGGTCAGCCACGACCGTGAACTGCTGGAACTGGTGGATCAGATCGCCGATCTGCGGTCCGGAGAGGTCACCTGGTACGGCGGCAACTTCTCGGCCTACGAGGAGGCCCTGGCCGTCGAACAGGAGGCGGCCGAGCGGATGGTGCGGGTCGCCGAGTCGGACTTGCGCAAGCAGAAGCGCGAACTGGCCGACGCCCAGGTCAAACTGGCCCGCCGCAAGCGGTACGGGCAGAAGATGTGGGACCAGAAACGCGAGCCGAAGATCATCATGGGGGCGCGCAAGCGCGCGGCGCAGGAGTCCGCGGGCAAGCACCGCATCATGCACGAGGAGAAGCTCGCCGAGGCCAGGGAACGCCTCGACGACGCGGTGGACGCCGTACGGGACGACGACGAGATCCGCGTCGACCTGCCGTACACGGCCGTACCGCCGGGTCGCGGCGTCCTCACGCTGATGGATCTGGAGTTGGCGTACGGCGCCCGGGTGGACGGTGGCTTCGATCTGCGGGGCCCGGAGCGGGTCGCGCTGATCGGGCGCAACGGCGCGGGCAAGACGACGCTGCTGCGCACCATCGCCGGGGAGCTGCGGCCGGTGTCGGGCGAGGCGACGGCGCATGTCCCGCTGCGGTTCCTGCCGCAGCGGCTCGACGTCCTCGACCCGGAGCTGACCGTCGCCGAGAACGTGGCCCGGTTCGCGCCGGGCGCCACCAACAACCGGATCCGGGCCCGGCTCGCCCGCTTCCTGTTCCGGGGCGCCCGGGCGGACCAGGGGGCGGCGACGCTCTCCGGCGGCGAGCGGTTCAGGGCGACGCTGGCGGCGCTGATGCTGGCGGAGCCCGCGCCGCAGTTGCTGATGCTGGACGAGCCGACCAACAACCTCGACATGGCGAGCGTCCGGCAGCTGACCACGGCGCTGGAGTCGTACGAGGGAGCCCTGATCGTGGCCAGTCACGATCTGCCGTTCCTGGAGTCGATCGGCATCACCCGATGGCTGTTGATGGAGGAGGGAGAACTGAAGGAAATCACGCCAGAAGCTGTCGGGTATCCCGCCTAGCGTCGGTGGTATGAGCCAGTCCAGCGAGTTCATCACCATCACCGGAGCCGGGGAGAACAACCTCAAGGACGTCACACTCCGCATCCCGAAGGGCCGGCTGACCGTGTTCACCGGCGTTTCGGGGTCGGGGAAGTCGTCGGTCGTCTTCGACACGATCGCGGTCGAGTCGCAGCGCCAGCTCAACGAGACGTTCACCTGGTTCGTCCGCAACCGGCTGCCCAAGTACGAACGGCCGCACGCGGAGGCCCTGGAGGACCTCACGCCCGCGATCGTCGTCGACCAGCGGCCCATCGGCGGCCACTCCCGGTCGACGGTCGGCACGATGACGGACGTCTACTCGGTGCTGCGGGTGCTGTTCTCCCGGCACGGCACACCCGGCGCCGGGCCGGCGACGGCGTACTCGTTCAACGACCCGTCGGGCATGTGCCCCGAGTGCGACGGGCTGGGCCGGACGGTACGGCCGGACTGGGACCGCATCCTCGACGCGGACCGCTCCCTCGCCGAGGGGGCGGTCCGCTTCCCTCCGTTCGCGGCGGGCACCTGGCAGGGGCAGGCGTACACCAACAGCGACGAGCTGGACCCGCACAAGCCGGTGCGGGCGTTCACCGCGGCCGAGCGGGAGTTCCTGATGCGCGGACGCCCCGGCAGCAAGGTCACCGTGAGCGGCACGGGCGGCACCTGGACCACCGAGTACGAGGGACTCGCCGACCGTTTCGAGCGGCTGTACCTGAAGCGGGACCTGGCGGGGATGAGCCAGAGGACCCGGGACACGGTGCGGGAGTTCCTGGCCGAGGGGGTCTGCGCGGCCTGCCGGGGCGCCCGGCTCAACGAGGCGGCGCTGGCGTCCCGGATCGGCGGCCGGTCCATCGCCGACTGCGCCCGGATGCAGGTCACCGACCTCATCGCCGTCCTGCGGGAGATCGACGACCCGGTGGCCCGGCCGATCGCCCGGGCCGCCGTCGCCGCCCTGGAGCGGATCGAGACGATCGGCCTCGGCTACCTCAGCCTCGACCGGGAGACGACCACCCTCTCCGGCGGCGAGGGACAGCGGCTGAAGACCGTGCGGCACCTCGGGTCCAGCCTGACCGGGATGACGTACATCTTCGACGAACCCAGCGTCGGACTGCATCCACGCGACGTCCACCGGCTCGGGGAACTGCTGCTGCGGCTGCGCGACAAGGGCAACACCGTGCTGGTGGTCGAGCACGATCCCGACGTCATCGCCCTGGCCGATCACGTCGTCGACATGGGTCCGGGGGCGGGCACCGAGGGCGGCAGGGTGGTGTTCGAGGGGACACCGCACGAGCTGGCCTCCTCGGGCACGCTCACGGGGCGGTGTCTGGGACGGCGTACGGCGGTCAAGGACACGGTGCGGGAGGCGGTGGGCGAGCTGTGGGTGAAGGGGGCCGACCGGCACAACCTGCGCGACGTCACCGTGCGGTTCCCGGCCGGGGTGCTCACCGCGGTGACCGGGGTCGCCGGTTCGGGCAAGAGCACGCTGGTCGCCGAGTTCACCGCCGCCCACGGCGACGCCGTGGTGGTCGACCAGTCCTCGATCGGCATCTCCGCGCGGTCCACCCCGGCGACGTACCTGGGGATCATGGACACCGTACGGAAGGTCTTCGCGCGGGAGACGGGAGCCGAACCGGGGCTGTTCAGCTTCAACTCCGACGGCGCCTGCGAGACCTGCGAGGGCCGCGGGATCATGTACACCGATCTGGCCTTCATGGACCCGGTGACGACGACGTGCCCCACCTGCGAGGGACGGCGCTTCAAGGACGAGGTGCTGCGGCTGACCGTCGGCGGCCGCTCCGTCGCCGACGTGCTGGGGATGACGGCCGAGCAGGCGCTGGACTTCTTCCAGGACACCGGCGTACGGCGCAGGCTGCGCGCGCTGCGGGACGTCGGCCTCACCTACCTCACGCTGGGTCAGCCGCTGTCCACCCTCTCCGGCGGTGAACGACAGCGGATCAAACTCGCCACCCGGCTGCACCGCAAGGGTGTGGTGTACGTGCTCGACGAGCCGACGACCGGGCTGCACATGGCGGACGTGGACGGCCTCGTCGCCCTCCTGGACCGGCTCGTGGACGCGGGAAACACCGTCGTCGTCGTCGAGCACAACCTGGACGTCGTCGCCCGCGCCGACTGGGTGATCGACCTCGGTCCGGACGGCGGACGGGACGGCGGACGGGTGGTCTTCGAGGGCACACCGGCCGAGTTGCTCCAGGCCGAGGGGTCCTTCACGGCGGTGTATCTGCGGCGGGCCGGGCGCTGAGGCCCGTTGCCGGTGGTACATCCCATCGCCGCCGGGGGTGGCCGGGTCGGGATTCGCCCTGCATGATGGCTGCGCCGACGTCCGAGGGAAACGGGACGGGCCCCGGACTCCCTCGGTACGGCCGCACACATGTCCCATCCCATCCGGAGTCACACTCGTGCCCAGCAAGAAGGCCCTCGTCCGACGCCCCGCCCCCCGCCTGGCCGAGGGGCTGGTGACGCACGTCGAACGGGAACGCGTCGACGTCGACCGCGCGGTGGAGCAGTGGGAGGCGTACACGGAAACGCTGCGCGCCCACGGCTGGGAGACGATCGAGGTGGCCCCGGCCGACGACTGCCCGGACTCGGTGTTCGTCGAGGACACGGTGGTGATGTACCGGAACGTGGCGCTGATCGCCCGGCCCGGTGCCTCCTCCCGGCGCGCGGAGACGATCGGGGTCGAGGAGGCCGTGGCGTCGTTGGGCTGCTCGGTGAACTGGGTCCGGGAGCCGGGCACGCTGGACGGCGGCGACGTCCTCAAGATCGGCGACACCGTCTACGTGGGCCGCGGCGGGCGCACCAACGCGGCCGGTGTGCAGCAGGTGCGGGCCGCGTTCGAACCGCTGGGGGCGCGGGTGGTCGCCGTGCCGGTCGCCAAGGTGCTGCATCTGCAGTCGGCGGTCACGGCCCTGCCGGACGGGACGGTCGTCGGGCACATCCCGAGCATGGACGCGCCGTCGCTGTTCGCCCGTTTCCTGCCGGTGCCGGAGCGGTCCGGGGCACATGTGGTGCTGCTCGGCGGGGACAAGCTGCTGATGGCGGCCGGCGCGCCGAAGACCGCGGAGCTCTTCGCGGACCTCGGTTACGAGCCGGTCCTGGTGGACATCGGCGAGTTCGAGAAACTCGAGGGTTGTGTGACATGCCTCTCGGTGCGCCTGCGGGAGCTGTATGCCTGACCCGTGTCCTCTTCACCCGTACGGCTCAGCGACCTGTGACTCCGGACGTTCCTCGCCGGGGACGGCACGCGGGAGAGATTACGCTGATCAGCGGTCTTTACGACACCCTTAACCTACGGCTACGTAACCTACGGGTTCGTAGCCTACGATGCCGTAGGTTCCCGGCTCGCTCGCCGGCACCTCCACCTGTCACCGTCCCCTGGAGCCACCCGTGACGATCACTTCCCCTCACCTCGGCAGCCCTTCCGTCTGGACCGACGCCCGGCTGTTGTACGCACTGGAGGAAGTGGTCGAGAAGGAGCTCAACCGGCACCTGCAGGTCGCCAAGGACTGGATGCCCCACGAGTACGTGCCGTTCAGCGACGCCCGCAACTTCCCCGGCTTCTTCGAGGACGGCGAGGCCTGGGACAAGAAGCAGTCGAAGGTCACCGAGGTCGGCCGGATCGCCCTGGTGGTGAACCTGCTGACCGAGGACAACCTTCCCAGCTACCACCACGAGATCGCCACCCTGTTCGGCAGGGAGGGCGCCTGGGGCACCTGGGTGCACCGCTGGACGGCCGAGGAGGGCCGGCACGGCATCGTGATGCGGGACTACCTGCTCGCCTCGCGCGCGGTGGACCCGGACCAGCTGGAGCAGTTCCGCATGGCGCACATGAGCGAGGGCTTCGAGTCGGACAACCGGCACTCGATGCTCCACTCGATCGCCTATGTGGCCTTCCAGGAGCTGGCCACCCGCATCTCGCACCGCAACACCGGCCACCAGTCCGGTGACCCGGTCTGCGACCGCATGCTGTCCCGCATCGCGACCGACGAGAACCTGCACATGGTGTTCTACCGCAACCTGCTCAAGTCGGCGTTCGAGCTCGCCCCGGACCTGACGATGCAGGCGGTGCGCGACGTCGTCGTGAACTTCCGGATGCCCGGCCACGGCATCCCCGGTTTCGAGCGGGCGGCCGCGCAGATGGCCATCGGCGAGGTCTACAACCTGCGCATCCACCACGACGACGTGATCCAACCGGTGCTGCGCTTCCTGAAGGTGCTGGAGATCGACGGGCTCGGCCCCGAGGGCCTCAAGGCGCAGGAGGAGCTCGGCCTGTTCATGGGCGGCCTGGACGCGGAGGCGTCGAAGTTCGACGAGAAGCTGGCGGCCCGCAAGGCCCGGATGGCGGCCCGCGCCGCCGGCTGAACGCCGACGAGGAGCCGAGGGGGCGGGGCGGCTGGATTCGAACCAGCGTGTCCCGGTTTTGGAGACCCGGCGCGTCGGCCTCTGCGCTACGACCCCGCCCTTGGGACGCAGCGTAGAGGCTCGGCGCCGGGTCTCACCAGTCGTCATCGGCCGCCGGCCGGCGGTGCCGTCCGGTGCACGCTGCGTACGGCGGCCACATCGGCCGGGACCGCGGGCGGCGGAACGTGGGCGCTCCACGCGTGCAGTCGGCGTTTGACGCTCGCCGCGACTCCCGCGCCGAGGACGAAACGGGTGGCCGTCGCCGCCCCGGGGGCGGTGTCGAGCAGCCGGTGCGCCTCCCGGCTGCGCATGCCGGTGTGGGTCAGCACGAGGTGGGACAGACGGTGCGGTCCTGCCGCGAGGGCCTCACCGATCGCACCGGCGGCGGCCAGGTCGACGTGGTTGTCGGCCGCGCCGAGCACGCTCGCCGCCCGTACCCGGCCCAGGTCCAGCAGCGTCACCCCGGCCTCGGTCGCCGCTGTCACCAGCCGTGCCACGGCGCCCGCCCCGATGCCGTTGGCGGCGACGGACAGCCGGGTGAGCCTTCCGTACGGCGCCCGCTCCAGGGCCGCGGCGAGGAAGCGGGCGCCCGCGTCACCCAACCCGGCGGCCGATACGTACAGCTCCCCGACCGCGCCCGCCGCGACCACGGCGGCCAGGGCTTCCGCGCCGGGCTCCCCCAGCGGATTTCCCCCGGCGAAGAGCCGCTCGACCGGCCGCCCGTCGTGCGCGGCGGCGGTCAGCGCGTCGGCGAGGTGAACCGCACCGGCCGCGTCGAGACCGGTCTGCACGAGGTCGAGGGTGCGCAACGTCCTCACGGACTCGATGAGTTCGGCGGCCGTGTGTCCGCCTCGGCTGCCGAGCGGGTTGCGTTTGAGCCAGACACCGGTGACCACGGAGGGCGAGGCGCGCAACCGGTCCGCGACGCGGCAGGCACCGCCCGCGGTGATGCCGTTGCAGGCGAGGTAGAGCGTCTCGACGCCGGTGCCCCGGCCGGCCACGGCGGCGGCTCCCTCGTCGCCGAGTCCGTCGGTGCCGAGCAGCAGATGCCGTACCGGGGGCGGGGTTCCGGGACCGTCGCCGGCCCGCAGCCGGGCGAGTGCCTCGGCCACCAGGGCGGCGCCGCGCGCGCCCACCCCCTGTTTGCACAGATCGAGCCGGCCGTCGGGAAGAGCCGTACCGGCCGGGAAGTCCAGCCGCTTTGTCGCCGGGCGTCCCGTGCGCAACCACTCGAGCAGCGGGTCGAGTTCGGCGAGCGGACGCGGGACGACACGGGGCACGCCGGCGAATGAGGCCTCCGGCGGGCCGGGCGGGTTCCCGGTCACCACTCCGCCTCCTGGTAGTCCTTCAGGAACACGCCGGCCACCGGGTCCCCGGCCTCCCCGCGCACGATGGGGTCGTACACCCGCGCCGCCCCGTCGACCACGTCGAGCGGGGTACGGAAACCGGCCCGCGCCATGCGGGACTTCTTCGGCGCCGGGTTCTCGTCGGTGATCCAGCCGGTGTCCACGGCGCACATGTACACGCCCTGCTCAGCGAGTTCGGCCGCGCTGGTGCGGGTGAGCATGTTGAGCGCGGCCTTGGCCATGTTGGTGTGCGGATGCGCCGGCATCTTGTTGCGCACCGCGAACCGCCCTTCCACCGCGGTCACGTTGACCACATAGCGCCGTGGGTGCGGGGAGGCGAGCAGCAGGGGCAGCAGCCGGTCGCAGAGCAGCGCCGGGGCGAGGGCGTTCACGAGCTGCGTCTCCAGGACCTCGGCGGGGTCGAGTGCTCCCAGCCGCGCCGACCAGGAGTTCTCCGGTGACGGGTCGGGCAGCAGACCGGCCTCGTCGGCCTCCCGCAGGACCACCGGGAGCGTGGCACGCCCACCGTCGAGCGTCCGCATCGGGGTGAAGCCCGGTGCCTGCCGCGCGCCCTCGGGCAGGGCGTCCCGCTCCCCGGAGGCGAGCAGCGCGTAGGACTCCGGTGGCCGCCGTACGGTTTGCGCCGCGTTGTTGACGAGGATGTCCAACGGCGCGCCGTCGCGGCGCAGTTCCTCGCACAGCCCCAGCACCTGACGGGGGTCGCGCAGGTCGACGGCGAGTACGTGGAGCCGGTCGAGCCACTTCGCGCTGTCCGGCTCGGCACGGAAGCGGCGCACGGTGTCGTGCGGGAACCGGCTGGTCACGATCAGCTCCACACCGTCGCGCAGCATCATGAGGGCCAGCTGGAAGCCGATCTTCACCCGGCCGCCGGTGAGCAGGGCGCGGCGGCCGGTCAGGTCGGTGGAGAGAGCGCGCCGGGCGCGGTTGTCGACTGCGCAGCCCGGGCAGAGCCGGTGGTAGAAGGCGTCGACCTGTCGATAGGACGACTTGCAGACGTAGCAGCGGCGGGCCTTCTGGAAGACACCCGGGCGGCCGGGGACCACCAGGGGCGCGTCCTCCCGGCGGTGCGCGGCGCCGGTGGCCGTGGCGGCCATCGTCTCGGCGTCGGCCGCGGACACCGCCTCGCTACGGGCCCTGCGGCGTCGGACCTGGCCGTCGCGGGTGAAGGAGGCCGCGACGTGTTCGGCGTGCAGACGCACCGGGTCGTCGGCGGGGAGCCGGCGCAGCCGGCCGACCGTGCGGTGGAAGGCGGACAGCTCTTCTTCGGTGATGCCGTCGCCCATGAGACGCCCCCCGTGTGTCGTGCCGTGGGCCGAGCCGGATTCGAACCGGCGTGCCCTCCATGCCATGGAGGTGCGCCTGCCTCTGCGCTACCGACCCCCGTGCGGCCCGGACGACCGGATTCGAACCGGCGTGTCCGCCTGGGCAAGGCGGTGCGTCTGCCTCTGCGCTACGTCCGGCCGCGGACCGATCCTAACCGCGCGCCCCACCTCGGCCGTACCGTTTTTCCGGGCCGTGGAGGGCGGTGACCGGCGGGAACTATCGTCCTGTGCGGCGCAGTTCCAGGCGTTCCTTCTCCGACAGACCGCCCCAGACGCCGAACCGCATGTCATGGCTCAGGGCGTAGTCGAGGCAGGTGGCGCGGATGGGGCAGAGACCGCAGATGCGCTTGGCCTCCCGGACCGAGCTACCGGGCTCGGGGAAGAAGAAGTCTCCCCCGGTCTGCGCGCACAGTGCCTCCTCCTGCCAGGAGAGTTCGGGCGACGGGTATGTGTCGGTGTGCATGGCCGGAAGCGTGCCGGGCGGCGAAAAACGTTCGATCAACGCGGGATCAACGCGGCGGCGTGGTGTCCTCTTCGCCCTGCCGCGGACGTCCGTGACCGCATGATGATGACGCCGGGGACCCGGCGGCGCACGGCGGCGCGCCGGGGTTCAGGTCTGGCGCGGATCGCCCTTGAGGACGGCGAACCGCGCGCCGTACGGATCCTCCAGACGGGCCAGCCGGCCGACACCGGCCAGCGAGGTGGCGGGCATCCGTACCCTGCCGCCGAGCTCGACGGCCTTGGCGACGACGGCGTCGGTGTCGCCCACCCCGAAGTAGGGCAGCCAGCAGGGCCGGCCGGTCTCCGCCTCGATGGGGTCGTCGGCCAGTGGGACCAGCCCGCCGAACATGCCGTCGTCGCCGGTCCCGGCGGGGTGGACGGAGGTGTAGACGCCGTCGGGGAACGTCACCGCCGAGGTCTCCCAGCCGAGGACGGAGTGGTAGAAGGCGGCGGCACGGGCGATGTCCGGGGTGTACAGCTCGACCCAGCACAGGGAGCCGGCCTCGCCGGCCGCCTCGATGCCCTTGAGGAGGAGCGGCTCCCAGATGCCGAAGGTGACGCCCGCCTGGTCGGCGAGGACCGCCATCCTGCCCTGCCCCATCACGTCCATCGGCGGCATGGGCACACTGCCCCGGGCCCGCTGGGCGGCCTCCGCCGTGGCGTCGGCGTCGGGGCTCTGGAAGAAGACGGTCCACGCGGGCGGGCCCTGCTCCGGGGCGGTGGGCATGCCACCGGCGACGGTCCGGCCGGCCAGCTGGAAGAAGCCGTAGCCGCCGGCGTCGGGCCCCGCCGAGCGGAACTCCCAGCCGAACAGGCCGCTGTAGAAGGACGCGGCGCCCTCGATGTCGGACGTGCCGACGTCGATCCAGTTGGGGGCGCCGTTGACGAAGCGGGTGGTGAGCATGGTGCCTCCTTCGAGAGGTCCCGTCGCCTGCTCTGCCGAGTCTTCCACCGCCCGCCGGCAGTCGCCGTCGGAGCACCCGGACGGGTGTGTCGGGGCATCCGGAGACCAGCGCCGGGGGCACACACGGACACCCACCGGGTCAGTGCCCCGTCCCTCACCGGGACGCTCGCCGGACCAGCCTCCGGAACCTCACGCGGACCCACCGGAGCTCCCCAGGCCGCACCAGGACGCTCACCGGACCGACCTCCGAGCCACACGCGGACCCCCACCGCCCCAGCCGCCAAGCCACACCCGGACACCCACCGGACCGGCGTCCGGACCTCAGGCGGACACCCACCGGACCGACGCCCGGACCCCACGGACACCCACCGGACCGACGCCCGGACCTCAGGCGGACGCCCACCGGACCGACGCCCGGACCTCAGGCGGACGCTCGCCGGATCAGTGTCGTCGGCAGGATCACGCTGGACGGGGTGCCGCCCACGTTCTCGTCGGCCGCGGTGGTGCGGTCGAGGTCGCGCAGCAGGAGGCGGGCCATCAGCCGGCCCATTTCCTCGATGTCCTGGCGGACCGTGGTGAGCGGCGGTTCGGTCTGTTCGGCGATCGGCAGCATGTCGTCGAAGCCGACGACCGCCACGTCGTCCGGCACCCGCCGCCCGTGCTCGCGCAGCACGCGCAGCGCCCCCGCCGCGGTGAGGTCGTTGGCGGC
The DNA here is from genome assembly GCA_014650015.1 of Streptomyces griseoloalbus. Taxonomy (GTDB): domain Bacteria; phylum Actinomycetota; class Actinomycetes; order Streptomycetales; family Streptomycetaceae; genus Streptomyces; species Streptomyces griseoloalbus. Next base: position 69,024 of record BMUD01000023.1, on the reverse strand, counting down.
GAACACGGCGTCCAGGTCGGGGCAGCGGTCGAGGAGTTCCCGCATCGCCCATTCGCCGCCCGCCGGGGTGAAGTCGCCCTCCACGACCAGTCGGGGATCGGCGTCGACCATGACGTCCCTGAAGCCGTCGAGCCGGTCCACCGCCGAGGTCTGGTCGAGGGCGCCGGTGATGTGCGCGATGCGGCTCCGGCCGAGGCCGAGCAGATGCCGTACGGCGTCACGGGCGCCACCCCGGTTGTCGCTGTCGACGTAGACGACGCCGCCCCGGCCCCCGCTCCAGTCGGGCCGGCCGCCGAACACCGTCGGCAGACCGGCCCGCTGGATCAGTTCGGGCAGCGGGTCGTCGATGTGGAGGGAGAACACCAGCGCGCCGTCGACATGGCCGCCGGCCAGGTAGTGGCCGACCCGGACGTGGTCGTCGCGGTCCTCGGTGAGCAGCAGGACGAGCTGGTTGTCATGGGTCGTCAGCTCCTTGCTGATACCGCGCAGCTGCCGGGCGAAGAAGGGGTCGGCGAAGACCCGGGTCTCCGGTTCGGCCACGATGACGGCGATGGCGTCGTGCCGCTTCGTCACCAGGCTGCGGGCAGCCTGGTTGGGTACGTATCCCAGTTCCTCCACCGCCCGCCGGACCCGCTCGGCCAGCGGCTCGCGCACTCCGTCGGAGCCGTTGACCACGCGGGAGACCGTGGCCCGGGAGACCCCCGCCCGCGCGGCCACGGCCTCCAGCGTGGGGCGCGGCACTGTCTCGGTCACTTCGGGGCTCCTCACCTGCGGCTGCCGGCAAGGATAGCCCCGGCCCGCCGACGGGCCGGAGCGCTCCCGGATCGGGTTTCGTCACCTCAGTGCCGGTGCTCCTCGTCCTCCTCGGCGGCGGCCCCATGGGCGTGCTCGTGCGGGTCGTACCCCGGGATCGTGCCGTCCGGCTTCTTCACCAGGAACAGTCCCACCATGCCCATGTCGGAATGGCTCTGGACGTGGCAGTGGTACATCCAGGCACCGGCTCCGACGCCCTCCCCCGCGATCACCTGGAAGCCGAAGGAGTCCGCCGGGCCCACGATCTTGTTGTCGATGACCTGGCTCGGATCGTCGGGGCCGGTGAGCATGCCGGTGCGGTTGTCGGCCCAGCGATGACCGTGCATGTGGAACGTGTGGTAGAACTCGCCGTGCGTGATCATGACGAACTCGACACGGTCGCCCACGGTGGCCTCGAAATCCGGGCCGGTGTGGGCGGGCTTGTTGTTGATCGACATGTCGTTGAAGACGATGGTGTGGGTCGCGTCGGGCAGGACGTCGTCCTTGCGCCGTACGATCACCGGACCGTACAGCCCGTTGCGGACGCCGCCCGTGCCGTGCACCGTGCCGACGACGTGGTCGTGGTAGTGCCAGTAGCCCGCGCTGCCCGCCCGCCAGGTGCCGTCCGAGCGCCGGCCGGGCTTGTGGGTGCGCCAGGTGTAGGTGCGGGTGCCGCCGGGCTCGACGTGGCTCTTGTTCTGCTTGGTGCCGTCGCTGGAGATCTCGTAGTCCAGGCCGTGGACGTGCAGGCTCACCGCTACGTCCATGGTGTTCTCGAACTCGATGTGCAGCGTGTCGCCCTCGTTGAGTTCGATCAGCGGGCCGGGGATGGACGCCTTGCCCTTCTCGAAGCCGTAGCCCATCTGTCCGCCGTCCAGCCGCTCGGCGTACATCTTGATGCGCCGCACCTCGCCCCCGGCGGGCGCTGTCTTCGCCGGTTTGACCGCGCTGACGGCCTCGGGCGCCAAGGACAACGATGTCGCGACGGCAGCGCCGCCCAGGAGTACCCGTCGGTTGAATCCGCGTCTGTCCATGCCGAACTCCCCACCTGGCTGTCATGAACCTGGGAAACCGTAGCGGCCACCCCGTGGTTTATCCACACTCAGGACAAAGTTCGTTTCATTGCGGCCATAGGTATTGGCGAATGACGCAAAGAGGTCTAGCTTCCTTGACGCTGTTGCTGCGACCGGAGAGGGGTGGGTGGCCACATGCGGTTCACATCGCATCAAGGACCCATGCGCTTAAAGGGTTTGAGCACGAGAAGCGCCACAGGCTCACCAAGGACGAGAACGAGACGGCGCCTCTGGGCGGCCGGCGTGACCGCCGGCGTCGTCGCCGCCGGACTGCTGTCGGGTCCCGCCGCCAGTGCGCGACCAGCCCCGGATCCGTCCCTGACAACGATGTCCATCAAGTCGCCCCCGGGCGGCGCGAACGTACGCGTGCTGTTGTTCCACGGCACCGCGGCCGGCGGTGACGAGTCGCCGTTGGTGAACGCCGGGATCGAGGCGATCGAGAGGATCGGGCTGTCCGGGCCGGCCGACCAGCAGTTCAAGGTCACCGCCTCCGACGACGCCTCGGTCTTCACCGACGCCAAGAGGCTGGGCCGTTTCAACGCCATCGTGTTCCTGACCGGGGGCGGCGACGTCCTCGATCCGGACCAGGAGGCGGGCCTGGAGGCGTACATGGAGGCCGGCGGCGGTTTCGTCGGTCTGCACGACGCGGCCCGCGCGGAGCCCTACTCGGACTGGTTCACCGGTCTCATCGGCGCCCGCCCCGCGGCGTCGAGCCCCGAGAAGGTGCAGCGGGCGACCGTCGAGGTGGGCGACCGGCGGCATCCGTCGGCCCAGGGGCTGCCCCTGGAGTGGAAGCGCCCCGACAAGTGGCTGAACTGGGTGGAGAACCCGTCCGGTGAGGTGCACACGGTCGCCAGGGTGCGCGAGTCGACCTATGCGCCCGGTGCGAGCGCCAACGGCCCGGACCACCCGGTGAGCTGGTGCCGCGACTACGACGGCGGCCGGTCCTTCTACACCGGCATGGGCGGCACGGTGTCGTCGTACGACGAGACCGACTTCCGTGACCATCTGCGCGGCGCCCTGCTGTGGACGACCCGGCTCGTGCGGGCCGACTGCAAGGCGGCGATCGACGGCAACTACAAGGCGGAGCGGCTCACCCAGCCCAACCAGCCGGGGCAGAACGACCAGATCGGCGAGCCGCACGGCCTGGTCGCCGCCCCCGACGGCCGCGTCTTCTACATCGGCCGGGGCGGCGCCGACTCCTCGCAGCCCGTCGTCACCGACTGGAACGACCCGAACATCGGCAAGGGCACGGGCGAGATCCACGTCTACGACCCGAAGACCAAGAAGGTCACCCTCGCCGGGGCGCTCACCGTCTTCGGCAACAAGGGCGGCGGCGACGAGCTGAGGAAGGTCGAGGAGGGCCTGCTCGGCATCGAGCTGGACCCGGGGTTCCAGGAGAACGGCTGGGTGTATCTGCACTACACGCCGCACTCCGAGATCAACCGGGACACGCACATGGCCGAGCGGCGGGTCTCCCGCTTCACGTTCGACCGGGCGACCGACAAGCTGGACCTCGCCAGCGAGAAGGTGCTGCTGAAGTGGCCGGTGCAGATCCACAGCTGCTGCCACGCGGGCGGCGGGATGGCCTGGGACTCCAAGGACAACCTGTACATCGCCACCGGTGACAACAACTCCAGTGGCTTCAGCGGTGGTTACTCGGGCAACAACCCCGAGCCCAATTTCAAGGGCGTGTCCTTCGCGGACGCGCGCCGCACCGCCGGCAACACCAACAACCTCAACGGCAAGATCCTGCGCATCCACCCGGAGCCGGACGGCACCTACACCCTCCCCGAGGGCAACCTGTTCACCGGCGAGGAGACCGCCGAGGGCGGCGGGAAGACGCGCGGCGAGATCTATGTGATGGGTGTGCGCAACCCGGCACGCATCTCCGTCGACAAGGCCACCGACACCCTCTACGCGGGCTGGGTCGGACCGGACGCCGGTCAGCCGTCGACGACCTGGGGCCCAGCCAAGTACGACACGTTCGCGGTGATCACCAAGGCGTCCAACCGCGGCTGGCCGTACTGCATGGGCAACAAGCAGCCGTACCGGGACCGGAACCTGCCGGACCCGTCGAAGCCGCTGGGCTGGTACGACTGCGACCACCCGAAGAACGAGTCGCCGAACAACGACGGTCTGGTCAACCTGCCGCCGGTGACCGGCAACAACATCTGGTACTCGCCGCAGGGCGGGGCGCCGGACTATCCGCGGGACGCCAACGGGGTCCCCTCCTACAAGGCGGAGGAGGCCACCTACCGGCTGCCCTGGCTCAAGGGCGGCGGCCAGGCCGCGATGAACGGGCCCCTCTACCGCTACGACGAGTCGAGCACGAGTGAGACCAAGTGGCCGGCCTACTGGGACGGCAAGTGGTTCGTCGGTGACTTCTACGACGCCGACCAGCCGCGCAACGCGGTGCTGATGGACCCGAAGACACAGGGAGACGGCGGTCTGCCGGTGCACTCGGAGTCCCTGAAGAAGATCGTGCCGATCGGCAACGACGGCATCAAGAACCTGATGGACTGGAGGTTCGGTCCGGACGGCGCGCTGTACGTCCTCGACTACGGCCGCGGCTTCTTCACCTCCGACACCAAGTCCGCGCTGTGGCGGGTCACCTACACGGGCGGCGGGCCGACCCCGGCCGCCGGTCAGCTGGCGAGGAAGGCCGAGTGAAACCAGTGATACGGCAACGAAGAATGTGGGCCGCCCTCCTGGCCGCCCTGCTCATGATGCTCGGCCTGCAGACGGCGACGTCCACGGCCGGCGAGACCGCATCCACCGACACGACGGCCGCGGCCCAGGTGCTCACCTGGACCGCCGGCGACGGCATCACCGAGTACACCTCCGCGCCGACGACCGCGGTGGCCGGTCCGGCGACGATCGTCTTCGAGAACAGCGCGGCCACCGGCAACACCACCGGGATGCCGCACACGCTGACGTTCGCGACCTCCGACCCGGAGTTCAACAACGACGTCCAGCTGAACATCCTCGCCAATCCGAGCGACGCCCAGGGCGGCAAGCACACCGCCGAGGTGACGCTCACCCCGGGCCGCTACTTCTACCACTGCACCATCCCCGGCCACGGCGAGATGCAGGGCATCCTGACGGTGACCGAGGGCAGCGGTGAGGACACCACCGCGCCCGAGGCCACGGCGAAGGTGACCGGCACGCAGAACGCCAAGGGCGAGTACGTCGGTTCGGCGAGCGTGGTGGTCGAGGCCACCGACGCGGGCTCGGGCGTGGACCGGATCGAGTACGCGATCGGGGCCGACGGCGCCTGGCAGCCGTACACCGCCCCGGTCGTCGTCGACCAGGTAGGCGCCCACACGGTGCGCTACCGCGCCCTGGACAAGGCCGGCAACGTCTCGGCCGACAAGAGCGTGGAGTTCACGGTCGTCGCACAGCCGTCCGACGACACCACCGCGCCGGAGACCTCGGCGACCGTGGACGGTGAGAAGAACCCCGACGGCGCCTACATCGACATGGCGACGGTCACCGTCACCGCGTCGGACACCGGCTCCGGCGTCAACACCATCGAGTACGCGATCGGTGCCGACGGTGCCTGGCAGGCGTACACCGGTCCGGTGATGGTCCACCAGGCCGGTACGCACACCGTGCGCTACCGCGCCACCGACAAGGCGGGCAACGCGGCGGCGGAGAAGAGCGTGGAGTTCACGGTCGTCGCCGCTCCTCCGCAGGACACCACCCCGCCGGCGACCGGCGTGACCGTCGAGGGCACCAGGAACTCCGACGGCGCCTACGTCGGCGACGCCACCGTGACCATCAGCGCCGACGACGGGCACGGAGGTTCCGGCGTCGCCGGCATCGAGTACTCGCTCGACGGCGGGCCGTACCTGGCGTACACCGCGCCCGTGGTGGTCGACCGGGCGGGCCGGCACACCCTGGCGTACCGGGCGAGCGACAAGGCGGGCAACACCTCCGCGCCGCTCACGACGAGCTTCACGGTCGTGGCGGACGGCGGCGTGCCGGCGCCCAACTGCCCGGAGTACGACGAGCGGCTGACGGTGATCGTCGGCACGGTCGACTCGGGCGTGCCCAACCGGGTCACCAACAACCGGTGCCGGATCGGTGAGCTGATCGAGGACGAGAAGGAGTGGACCTCGCAGGCCCTCTTCCTCAAGCACGTCCAGAGCGTCCTGGACGCGCTCCAGGGGGAAGGGGTCATAGACAAGCGGGAGTACCGGGCCATCAACAAGGCCGCCCGCCAGTCCGGCATCGGCAAGCCGGGCCAGACCGAGGGATACCGCAAGATCCTCGACGGCACCGAGGAGTCGTTCGCCCAGTGGGAGCAGGTGGGCGGCGGTTCGTTCGCGCTGAACCCGGACGGGTCGATCACCTCCGGCACCACCAAGCCGGGGCTCGGCATGCTGTGGTTCCCCGAGCGCAAGTACGGCGACTTCTCGCTGAAGCTCCAGTGGCGTGACGACGCCCCGGGCACCGGCAACGCCAACTCCGGTGTGTTCGTGCGGTTCCCGCAGGTCCACGACCACCCGGAGGAGTCACGTCCGGAGTGGGTCGCCATCAAGTACGGACACGAGGTGCAGGCGTTCGACTCGCCCAGCGGCGACATGTACAAGTCGGGCTCTATCTACGGCTTCGACCGCGTGGGCCTGGCCGGCGCGGGCGTGACGCAGAAGGGCACCTGGAACGACTACGAGATCCGTGTGGTGGACCAGCACTACTCGGTCTACCGCAACGGTGTGCTGATCAACGAGTTCGACAACACCGGCGGCCAGGACTTCACCCCTCCGCGCTCGGACGACCCGGGCACGGACGGGCGGCGGTTCGCCTCCGGCTACATCGGACTGCAGGTGCACGGCACGACGGACGTGGTCTCGTACCGGGACGTCCGGATCAGGGAGCTGTAGTACCGCGTAGCTCCGTGTGACGCACCGGGTCAGGAGGCCGAGGGTTTCGGCTTCCTGGCCCGGCTCGGTTGTACCCGGCTGGGTTCCCCGGGCATCTTCGGATACTCGGGCGGGTACGGCAGGTCGCCCAGGCCGTGGTCGTGTTCGTCGCGGCGGGCGAGTTCGAGCAGGGGCTCCAGCGAGAAGGCGTGATCGTCCATGTCCGCGTGCACGTCGCCGAGTTCGGCGAAGCGCGCGGGCATGGTCGTGATGTCGAAGTCCTGCGGGTGGGCGACGCCCACCTCGTCCCAGCGCAGGGGGGCGGAGACGGGGGCGTACGGGCGGGGGCGTACGGAGTAGGCGGAGGCGATGGTGCGGTCGCGGGCGGTCTGGTTGTAGTCGACGAAGATGCGCTCGCCGCGCTCCTCCTTCCACCACTTGATGGTCACCCGCTCCGGCATCCGGCGCTCCATCTCGCGGCCCACGGCGATGGCGGCGCGGCGGACCTGGGTGAAGGTCCAGCGCGGCTCGATGGGCACGAAGACGTGCAGGCCCCGGCCGCCGGAGGTCTTCGGCCAGCCGCGCAGCCCGTGCTCGTCGAGCACGGCGCGCAGTTCTCCGGCGGCGCGGGCGGCGTCGTCGTAGTCGGTGCCGGGCTGCGGGTCGAGGTCGATGCGGAGTTCGTCGGGGTGGTCGACGTCGTCGCGGCGCACCGGCCAGGGGTGGAAGACGAGGGTGCCGTACTGGGCCGCCCACACCACGGCGGCCTCCTCGGTGGGACACATCTCGTCGGCGCTGCGGCCACTGGGGAAGGTGATGTGGGCGGTGGGGATCCAGTCGGGCATGCCCTTGGGAGCGCGCTTCTGGTAGAACCACTCGCCGGTGATGCCGTCCGGGTAGCGCTGCAGGGTGGTGGGCCGGTTCCTGAGGGCGCGCAGGATGCCGGGGCCGACCGCGGCGTAATAGCGGGCGAGGTCCAGCTTGGTGAAGCCGCGTTCGGGGAAGAACACCTTGTCCGGGCTGGACAGCCGTACGGTCCGGCCGGCCACCTCGAGTTCCACCGCGTCACCCATGCGAGCCACGGTAGGCGTACCGGGCACACCTCGCACATCAGCCGGCCCGGCTCTCCGGGGGCCGGTACCGCCCGGCGACGGGCGCCCGGACTCATCGCCGGTGCTCGGCAGGCGGGCCCTGTGGACCGCTTCTAGAGTCGGACCATGGATCTGCCCGTCATGCCACCCGTGAAGCCGATGCTCGCCAAGTCCGTGGCCAGGATCCCGCCGGGCATGCAGTACGAGGCGAAGTGGGACGGCTTCCGGGCCATCGTGTTCCGCGACGGGGCCGAGGTGGAGCTGGGCAGCCGTACCGGGAAGCCACTGACCAGGTATTTTCCCGAGCTGGTGGATGCGGTGCGGGGGCGGCTGCCCGAGCGGTGCGTGGTGGACGGGGAGATCGTCATCGCGCGGGAGGGGCATCTGGACTTCGACGCGCTCACCGAGCGCATCCACCCGGCGGACTCCCGGGTGCGGATGCTGGCCGAGCGGACTCCGGCCTCGCTGGTCGCCTTCGATCTGCTGGCGCTGGCGGACGAGTCGCTGCTGGACGTGCCGCTGGCCGACCGGCGGGCGCTGCTGACCGGGGCGCTGGACGGGGTCACCCCTCCGGTGCATGTGGCGCCCGCGACGACCGACATCGAGGTGGCGCGGGGGTGGTTCGAGCAGTACGAGGGGGCGGGTCTGGACGGGGTGATCGCCAAGCCGCTGGACCTCCGTTACCGCCAGGACGAACGCGCCATGTTCAAGATCAAGCACGAGCGCACGGCCGACGTGGTCGTCGCCGGGTACCGCCTGCACAAGAGCGGCCCGGTCGTGGGCTCGCTGCTGCTGGGCCTCTACGACCCGGGCGGCGCCCTCCAGCACGTCGGGGTGTCCGCCGCGTTCCCCATGAAGCGGCGCGCGGAGCTGATCGGGGAACTGGAACCGCTGCGCCTGGACGACGTGACGGACCATCCGTGGGCGGCCTGGGCGGACGAGGCGGCGCACGAGACGGCGAGGCTGCCCGGGGCGCCGAGCCGCTGGTCGGGGCGGAAGGACCTCTCCTGGGTGCCGCTGCGGCCGGAGCGGGTGGCCGAGGTGGCCTACGACCACATGGAGAACGGGCAGCGTTTCCGGCACACCGCCCGCTTCCGCCGCTGGCGCCCGGACCGCACCCCGGAGAGCTGCACGTACGCGCAGTTGGAGGAGCCGGTCCGCTACGACCTGGCCGAGATCCTCGGCGGCCCCTGAGTCAGGGGCCGCCGCGGCCGGGTCAGGGCTGCATGAGCACCTTCACGGCGCCGTCCTGCTTGCCCTGGAACATCTCGTAGGCCCGCGGTGCCTCGCCGAGCGGTACGCGGTGGGTGGCGAAGTCGTCGACACCGAGCGGGTCCTCGTCGGTGAGGTAGGGGATGATCTCGTCGCTCCAGCGGCGTACGTTCGCCTGGCCCATGCGGATCTGGATCTGCTTGTCGAACAGGGTGAGCATGGGCATCGGGTCGGCCATGCCGCCGTAGACGCCGACGATGGAGAGGGTGCCGCCGCGGCGCACCAGTTCGATCGCGGTGTGGAGGGCGGCGAGCCGGTCGACGCTGAAGCGCTCCGCCATCGGGCCGCTCAGTTTGCGGGGCAGCAGCGCCGAGGCGTTCTGCACCATGCGGGCCGCCGCGCTGCCGTGCGCCTCGGTGCCGACGGCGTCGATCACGGCGTCGGGGCCGCGGCCGTCGGTCTGGTCGCGGATCGCGGCGACGAGTTCCTTCTCGTCGTCGAAGGAGCGCAGGTCGAAGGTCTCCACGCCCCGTTCACGCGCCCGGCGCAGCCGTTCCGGGACCAGGTCCACGCCGAACACCCGCCCGGCGCCCTTGACCTGGGCGACCCGGCAGGCCATGTCGCCGATGGGGCCGAGTCCGAGCACGGCGACACTGCCGCCCTGCGGGACGCCGGCGTAGGCGACCGCCTGCCAGGCGGTGGGCAGCACGTCGGAGAGGTAGACGAACCGGTCGTCGGGCGGGCCCTCGGGCACCTTGATCGGCCCGTACTGCGCCTGCGGCACGCGCAGGTACTCGGCCTGGGCTCCCGGGACGGCGCCGTAGAGCCGGGTGTAGCCGAACAGGGCCGCGCCCATGCCCTCGGCGCTGACCTGGGTGGTCTCGCACTGGGTGGGCAGTCCGGTCAGGCACATCCAGCAGTTGCCGCAGGCGATCTGGAACGGCACCACGACCCGGTCGCCCACCTGGAGGTCGGGCACGGCCGCGCCGACCTCCTCGACGATCCCCATCGGCTCGTGGCCGAGGATGTCGCCCGGGGTCATGAACGGGGTGAGCACCTCGTACAGATGCAGGTCCGACCCGCACAGTCCGGTGGAGGTGATGCGGATGACCGCGTCCGTCGGTTCCTCGATCCGGGGGTCGGGCACGTTCTCCACCCGTACGTCCCGCTTTCCCTGCCAGGTCAGTGCCCTCATCGCCGCCCGCTCCCTCCGTGGTGGCCGGTGTGTCGCTCGTGCGGTGGGCGTCCGGGTACCCGAGCGGCCGCCTGCCGAACCCGCCCGTGGCTGAGCCGATCGGCGGAACACACCGCGCGGGACCGCTTGCGACCGGGTATGGCCAGCGACGATCGGACAAGCACACAATTAAGACAACTGATGACATGAGGCAGGCGCGGTGGCGACGGTGGGCACGGAACGACGGGCACGCGCACGGCGCGGCACGGGGGCGAGGGTGCTGCTGGCCGCCTTGGTGGCGGCCGGCCTGGCGGCGGGGTGCACGATGCCGGACGGTCCGGGCGACGACGGGCGCGGATCGCCGCGGCAGTCGTCCCCGGCACCCCGGGAGACAGGGCCGGGCGGGGCGGACGGTCCTCCCGTGCTCGCCGTGAAGATCGACAACGCCCGCGCCGCCCGGCCCCACACGGGCCTGGAGGACGCGGACGTGGTGTACGTCGAGCAGGTCGAGGGCGGGATGAGCCGGCTGATGGCGGTGTACGCCACCCGGCTCCCCGACTCCGTCGGGCCGGTGCGCAGCGCCCGTGAGTCCGATCTGGAGCTGCTGCGCCAGTTCGACCGGCCGGTGCTGGCCTTCTCCGGGGCGCAGGGCAAGCTGCTGCCGCTGATCGACCGGGCGCCGCTGGAGGCGGTGACACCCGAGTCGGCGCCCGGTGTGTTCGTCCGGGGCCCCGGCCGGCCCGCGCCGCACAACCTCTATCTGCGGCCCGGGCGGCTGATGGACGACCTGCCCGGCCCGGCCGCCCTGACGAACGGCTTCCACTACGGCCGGCCCCCCGCGGACGGCGCGCCCGAGGACGCGTTCACGGTGCGCTATCCGGCGGCCCGCACCACCTTCACCTGGTCCGGCCCCGGCGACCGCTGGCTGGTCTCGATGGACGGCGCCCCGGCGGTCACCACGGAGGGCGAGCGGCTGGCGCCCGCGACGGTCGTCGTGCAGTACGTGACCGTGCGTCGTTCCGCCTTCCAGGACTTCCTCGGCAACAACACCCCCTATACCGAGACGGTGGGTTCCGGGGAGGCCACCGTGCTGCGCGGCGGACGCGCGTACGAGGCGAACTGGAGCCGCCCGACCGCCGAGGACGGCACCTCGTTCACCACCGACGAGGGCGAGCGGATGAACTTCGCGCGCGGTCAGGTGTGGGTGGTGTACGCGAAGGCGTCCTGAGCGGCCCCCGACGGGACCGGGTCAGTGCGGGGCGGCCAGGGAGGAGGCCGGATCGCGCAGACCTTCGGCCGCGTCCGCCACCCGTCGGATCAGGTCGATGAAGACCGCCTGCTCCTCGGGGCCGAGCGGGGCAAGGAAGACCTGGTTCATGCGCGCGGTGCGCACCGTGAGCCTGCGGTGCGTGCGTACACCGTCGTCGGTGAGGCGCAACAGGAAGCGGCGGCCGTCCTGGGGGTCGCGGACCTTGTCGAGCAGCCCGCGTCTGATGAGCCGGCCGATCACCTCGGCGATGGTGGACCGGTCCAGTCCGACCCGCTCCCCCACGGTGCGCTGGTCCAGCCCCGGTTCCGCGACGAGCGCGTTGAGGACCGCGAACTGCGGCGAGGTGATCTCCTCGGAGACCATCGTGTTCCACAGCAGGTAGTGCGCCTGCTGGAGCCGCCGGGCCAGATGCCCGGGATGGGTGGTGAGGTCCACGGCGGCCATCTGCGCTCCCACGGTCGGAGTCATCGGTGCACCGTTTCGTCGGTGCACTGATTTTTATTGGTGGACCGAACAATACTGGACAGCACTGTCATCTCGTGGAAATACTCAGTGCCCTGACTAATCGAGGTCGGGTCGTCTGCAAGGGATGGGGTTCCTCGGATGGACAAGGTGGTCGCCTCGGCTGCGGAGGCGGTGGCTGACGTGCCGGACGGCGCGTCACTGGCGGTGGGCGGTTTCGGCCTCAGCGGTGTGCCGGACGTGCTGATCCGGGCGCTGTACGGGCGGGGGGTCGGCGGTCTGTCGGTCGTCTCGAACAACTGCGGGGCGCTGGAGTCCGGGCTCGCGGTGCTGCTGGCGGCGGGCCGGATCGCCCGGGTGACCGGTTCCTACATCGGGGCGAACAAGGAGTTCGCGCGGCAGTACCTGGCCGGCGAGCTGGAGGTGGAGCTCATTCCGCAGGGCACCCTCGCCGAGCGGCTGCGCGCCGGGGGCGCCGGCATTCCGGCGTTCTACACCCCGGCCGGGGTGGGCACGCAGGTCGCCGAGGGCGGACTGCCCTGGCGCTACGACGGTTCCGGCGGGGTGGTGCTGGCCTCACCCGCGAAGGAGGTCAGGGAGTTCGACGGCACGGAGTACGTGCTGGAGCGCGGGATCCGTACCGACTACGCGCTGGTGCGGGCGGCGAAGGGCGACCGGCACGGGAACCTGGTCTTCAACAAGTCCGCCCGCAACTTCAACCCCCTGGCCGCGATGGCGGGCCGGGTGACGGTCGCGGAGGTGGAGGAACTGGTCGAGCCCGGCGCCCTCGACCCGGACGCGGTGCATCTGCCCGGCGTCTTCGTGCAGCGGGTGGTCGTCCTGAGCCCGGAGCAGGCGGCGGACAAGAGGATCGAGCGGCGGACGGTGAGCGGCTGATGGCCTGGACACGGGAACAGATGGCGGCGCGCGCGGCCCGGGAACTGAGGGACGGTCAGTACGTCAACCTCGGCATCGGCCTGCCCACGCTGATCCCCAACCACCTCCCGGCCGGCGTCGAGGTGGTGCTGGAGAGCGAGAACGGCATCCTGGGCACCGGCCCGTATCCCGCCGGGGACGCCGTCGACCCCGACCTGATCAACGCCGGGAAGGAGACCGTCACCGTCCTTCCGGGCGCCTCCTTCTTCGACTCGGCGCTCTCCTTCTCGATGATCCGGGGCGGACACATCGACGTCGCCGTCCTCGGCGCGATGCAGGTGTCGGGCCGCGGTGACCTGGCCAACTGGGCGATACCCGGCAAGCTCGTCACCGGTATCGGCGGCGCGATGGACCTGGTCCACGGGGCCCGCACCGTGATCGTGGTGATGACCCACACCGCGAAGGACGGCGCACCGAAGATCGTGCCGGAGTGCGCGCTGCCGCTGACCGGCAAGGCGTGCGTGGACCGCATCATCACCGACCTCGGCGTCCTCGACGTCACCGACGACGGGCTCGTCCTCGTCGAGACCGCTCCCGGCGTGACCGCCCGGGAGATCACCGCGAAGACCGGAGCCGAACTCACCATCGGGGAGGGCCTGTCGTGACCGACGCGCTGACGCAAGCCGACATCGACCAGGAGATCGCGGCCGAGCACGCCGCGTACGAGAAGCGGGTCGCCGACGGCGGGCCCGTCGAGCACCACCCGCGCCGCGACTACGCGCCGTACCGCTCCTCGCTGCTGCGCCACCCCGAGCAGCCGCCGGTCGCCATCGACGTGTCCCGGGACCCGGAACTGGTGGAGCTGTCCTCCCCCGCCTTCGGCGAGCGGGACATCACCGGGATCGACAACGACCTCACCCGGCAGCACAGCGGGGAACCCGTCGGGGAGCGCATCACCGTCTCCGGGCGGCTGCTGGACCGCGGCGGCCGTCCCGTGCGCGGTCAGCTGGTGGAGATCTGGCAGGCCAACTCGGCCGGCCGGTACGCCCATCAGCGCGAGCAGCACGACGCCCCGCTGGACCCGAACTTCACCGGCGTCGGCCGCACCCTCACCGACGCCGACGGCTTCTACCGTTTCACCACGATCCAGCCGGGCCCCTACCCGTGGCGCAACCACGTCAATGCCTGGCGTCCAGCGCACATCCACTTCTCCGTGTTCGGCTCGGCGTTCACGCAGCGGCTGGTGACGCAGATGTACTTCCCGAACGACCCCCTCTTCCCGTACGACCCGATCCTGCAGTCCGTCACCGACGACGCGGCGAGGCAGCGGCTGGTCGCGACCTACGACCACGGCCTGTCGGTGCCGGAGTTCTCCCTCGGCTACCACTGGGACATCGTGCTCGACGGGCCGCGGGCCACCCGGATGGAAGAAGGGCGCTGACCACCATGACGAAGATCGACACCACCGACCCGGACAACGTGCCGCCCACCCCCTCGCACACCGTCGGTCCCTTCTACGGCTACGCGCTGCCGTTCCGCGGCGGCGAGGACATCGCGCCCGTCGGCCATCCGGACACCGTGACCGTGCACGGGTACGTGTACGACGGCGCGGGCAGGCCGCTGCCGGACGCGCTGCTGGAAGTGTGGGGACCGGACCCCGAGGGCAGGGTGCCGACGGCGGACGGTTCGATGCGCCGGGACCCGGCGAGCGGCGGTTTCCTGGGCCGCAACGGCGTGGAGTTCACCGGCTTCGGGCGGATCCAGACCGACGCGAACGGCCACTGGTACGCCCGCACCCTGCGCCCCGGAGCACGCGGCCGCAACGCGCCGTACCTCAGTGTGTGCGTCTTCGCCCGGGGCCTGCTGGTGCACCTGTTCACCCGGATCTACCTCCCGGACGACGAGACGGTCCTGGCCGGCGACCCGCTGCTGTCCCGGCTCGACGCCGGCCGGCGCGACACGCTGATCGCGGGAGACGAGGGCGACGGCACGTACCGTTTCGACATCCGCCTTCAGGGCGAGGGCGAGACGGTCTTCCTGGAGTTCCAGTGACATCAGCCGATTCCGACACCGGTCTGCTCGCCCCCGGGTGGGCCGCGTCCCCGGCCGCCGCCGAGAGCGGTGACGGGGCGCTCCTGCGGGCGCTGCTCGACGCGGAGGCCGCGCTGACGCGGGCCCAGGTCACCCTGGGGATGGCCCCGGCGCGGGCGGCGACGGCGGTGACGGAGGCGGCCGACCCGAGCCGCTTCGACCTCGCGTCCCTCGCCGAACGGGCCCGGGCCGCCGGGAATCCGGTGATCCCGCTGGTCGCGGATCTCACCCGGGCGGCCGGCGAGGAGTACGGCCCGTACGTGCACCGGGGGGCGACCAGCCAGGACATCATGGACTCGGCGATGATGCTGGTCGCCCACCGCACCCTCGGCCCGCTCCTCGCCGACCTGGACCGCTGTCAGCGGAGCCTGGCCCGACTGGCCGCCGGGCACCGCGACACCCCGATGCCGGGCCGGACGCTCACCCAGCACGCCGTACCGACGACGTTCGGGCTGAAGGCCGCCGGCTGGCGGTCGCTGGCGCTGGACGCACGGGACCGGGTGACAGCGGTACGGGACTCCCTGCCGGCCCAGCTCGGCGGCGCGGCGGGAACCCTGGCCGCCTTCACGGCGTACGGGGCGCACGACGCGACCGCCCTCCCCGCCGTCTACGCGACGGAACTCGGGCTGCGCGCGCCCGCACTGCCCTGGCACACGCTGCGCACGCCGGTCGCCGATCTGGCCGGCTGTCTCGCCTTCACCGCCGGCGCGCTGGGCAAGCTCGCGGCGGACGTCCTCACCCTCTCCCGCACGGAGGTCGCGGAGGTGGCCGAGGGCAACGGTGGCGCCTCCTCCGCCATGCCGCACAAGGCGAACCCGGTGCGTTCGACCCTGATCGCGGCGGCGGCCCGGCGCGCACCGCACCTCGCGGCCACGCTGTACGGCGCACTGGTCGCCGAGGACGAGCGGCCGGCCGGGGCCTGGCACGCCGAGTGGGAACCGCTGAGGGATCTGCTCCGCCTGGTCGGCGGCGCCGCCCGGGACGCCGCCGAACTCACCGGGGGCCTGCGGGTGCGTCCGGACGCGATGCGCGAACACCTGGGTCTCACGCACGGGTTGATCGTCTCCGAGCGACTGTCCGCCGAGCTGTCGCCCGTACTCGGGCGGGCCCGGGCCAAGGAGCTGCTGACCGAACTCGCCCGACGGGCGTACGAGGAAGGACGCGAGCTGAGTGAACTACTCGCCGAGGAAGAGGAGTTGCGGGACTTCGACCTCTCCTCGCTCACCGATCCCGCCCACTACACCGGCTCCGCCGGAGAGCTCACCGACCGTGCCCTGGAGCGACCGTGACCGACACACTCCTCAACCACCGCGCCGAGGGCCCCGCTTCGGCGCCCCCGCTGCTGCTCGGGCCGTCGCTCGGCACGTCGTACGCCCTGTGGGACAAGGTGGCGCCCGAGTTGTCGGGCGCGCACCGGGTGGTCCGCTGGGACCTGCCCGGGCACGGCGGCTCGGCGGCGGGGCTGATCGGTCCCGGTGCGACCGTCGGCGATCTCGCCGGTCTGGTGCTCGCGCTGGCCGACGCGCTCGGCATCGAGAGGTTCGGGTACGCGGGCGTCTCGCTGGGCGGCGCGGTGGGGCTGCAGCTGGCCGTGGACCATCCGGACCGGGTGTCGTCGCTGGCCGTGATCTGTTCCTCGGCGCACTTCGACGGGGCGAAGCCGTGGGAGGAGCGGGCGGCGCTGGTGCGGCGCGAGGGTCTGTCGGGGCTCGCGCAGAGTGCGGACGCCCGCTGGTTCACGCCCGGGTTCACCGTGCCCGAGCTGGTACGCGATCACCGGGAGGCGGACCCGGAGGCGTACGCCGCCTGCTGTGACGCGCTGGCCGCGTTCGACGTGCGGGGGCGGCTCGGGGAGATCCGGGTGCCGACGCTGCTGGTGGCCGGCCGGGAGGATACGGCGACGCCGCCCGGGCATCTGCGGCAGATCGCGGACGCGGTGCCGGGCGCCGCGCTCGTGGAGATCCCGGGGGCCTCGCATCTGGCGCCCGCACAGTGCCCGGAGGCGGTGCTGACCGCGTTGCGGACGCACTTCGACGGTGCCGCCCGGCGCGGGACGGAGGTCCGGCGCGAGGTGCTGGGCGACCCGCACGTGGACCGGGCGCAGGCGCGGCAGACGCCGTTCACCGCTCGGTTCCAGGATTTCATCTCCCGCTACGCCTGGGGCGAGATCTGGACCGACCCGACGCTCACCCGCCGTGAACGCAGCATGATCACCCTCACGGCGCTGGTCGCGCACGGCCACTACGACGAACTCGCGATGCATGTCCGCGCGGCCCGGCGCAATGGACTCACCCCCGAGGAGATCGGCGCGGTGCTGCTGCAGACGGCCGTGTACTGCGGGGTGCCTGCCGCCAACTCGGCGTTCGCGACGGCCCAGCGGGTGCTGGCGGAGGAGGACGAGGAGGCACCGTAGACCAGCGGGGGCCGACGCGGAGAGCGGGGAGACGCCGCACATTCGGCAGGGGCCGGCGGGGACTGCGCGCAGACACCGCACACCAGCCGGGCCGGCGGGGGGACGCCGTGGGCCGGCGGATGCCGCGGTGTGGGGTGTCGTGCTATCGCAGCCCCACGCCCGTCTCCAGCTCCGCCCGTGCCCGCTTCACCAGGCCGTCCGCGCCGCACGACCGGGCCAGTGCCAGGCCCCGCTCCAGGTCGGGCACGGAGCGGGCGAGGACGCCGTACTCGATGCGGGCCGCGGCGTGTTCGTACTGACAGGGCGAGGACTCCAGGTAGGTGACCGCCTGGGCGGCGAGGCGGACCGCGCGCTGGCCGGTCTCCAGGGCGGCGGCGACGCGCAGGGCCTCTCCTATGGCGGTGTCCGTACCGAAGCGCTCGGCGTTCCGGCGGACGTCGACGGCCAGCCGGGCCGCACGGGCGGGGTCCTCGGTGGCGAGGACACGCGCGAGGTCGGCGGCCCCGTAGACGTGCACGGGGTTGTGGTGGCCCCGTGCGGCGGCCGCCTTCTCCGCCGCCTCCAGTTCGTTGATCCCGTCCTTGGTGCGGCCGACGGCCAGCAGCAGCCGGCCGCGCACGGAGCGCGGGTCGGGCAGCACGATCGTGGACGGGTAGGGCGGTGCGAAGCCGTGCCGTTCCGCCACCTCCCAGGCCTGGTCGACATGGCCGCGGGCGAGCAGGGTGTCGACGAGGTTGCAGGTGGCCGTCCAGTACAGGGGCAGTCCGCGCCCGACGCGCTCGGCGAGGCGCAGGGACTCGCGCAGGGAGGCCTCCGCCGCCTCCAGCCGTCCCCGTCTGCGGTGCGCGAGACCGACGTAGGCATGTGCCAGGGCGAGATGGCCACCGCCCCAGCCCGCCGTGTCGTAGGCGTGCAGGGCCTCGTGGTAGAGGCTTTCGGCGCGGTCGAGGCGGTCGGTGTAGGCGTAGGCATCGGCCAGCATCAGCAGCAGCTCGACGCCCCACTCGGAGTCGGTCCAGCCGAGGCCGGGCGCGAGGCGACCGTTGACGAGGGCGCGGTCGCAGATCTCGACGATCTCCTCGGCGTTCTCACCGCGCATCATGGCGTCGAAGCCGCGCACGATGAGCAGCGCGCGTTCGGAGTTGTCCCGGCCGGTGCAGGTGGCGGCCAGTTCGGCCAGCCGCTCGGAACGATCGGGGGAGGCGGCCTCGCCGGCGTAAATGCCCTCCCACATGAACTGTACGGTCCGCAGCCTCATCTGGGCGGGGCCGGGTTCGAGCCGGGCGGCCTCCGCCTCGACGGTGCGGACGGCCTCCTCCATCTGGTCGTTGTGCAGCAGCGCCTGGGAGAGGCGGACCACGGCGTCCACCCGTCGGTCGCCGTCGAGGCCGGGCATGCCGAGGGCGACCCTCAGATGGCCGATGGTGCGGGCGGGTGCGGTGAGGAAGGTGGCGCAGCCCAGTTCGTAGAGGACCTGCGCGTGGACCTCGGGACGGGGCGGTTCCTCCAGGGCGCGTTCGAGGCAGCGGCGGGCGGCGTCCGGGGCGCCGACGGCGAGGTGTTCGCGGGCGGCCTCGCGCAGTTGCCAGACGAGCTCCTCGTCGTCGTCCGGGTGCACCTCGAGGAGGTGGCGGGCCGCCGCGGCGGCGCCGCGGCCGGAGTCGGTGACGATGCGGGCGGCTATGCCGTGCATGGCACGGCGCAGGGCGTCGGGAATGGAGTTGTAGACGGCGGTGGCGATCAGGGGGTGGACGAACTCGAGGTCGGCGGGCCCGGTGCGGCCGGTGGCCGGGTCGGGGGAGGTGAGGATGCGGGCGGTGCGCAGGAGTTCGGCGCAGCGGACGGCTTCGTCGTGGGTGAGGGTGGCGAGCCGGGCCACCAGGTCGACGGTGATGTCGCTGCCGAGGATGGCGGCGGCCCAGGCGAACCGGGTGGCGTCTATGCCGAGCTGTTCCAGCCGGGCGACGAGGCCGCGCCCGCGGGCGGAGCGGTTCAGGTCGCGCAGTTCACCGGCGTGGGCCTCGACGGGGTCGAGTCCGCTGTCCTGGACCTTGGCGAGGAGTTCGACGGTCTCGTAGGGGTTGCCGCCGGTGACGGCCCACACCTCGCGGCAGAACGCGGCGTCCGCGGTCTCGCCCAGCGTGGCGCGGGTGAGTCCGGCGGTGGCTTGCGGGGTGAGGGCGCTGAGGGTGGTGACGGGGCGGTCGGCCGCGGCGGCGACGGCGTCCAGGTACCGGGCGCTCACTCCGGAGGTCTCGCCGGGCCGGCGGGCGACCACGACGAGGACGGACAGGTCGGCGAGGCGTTCGGCGAAGGCGGCGAGCCAGTAGAGGGTTTCCTGGTCGGCCCAGTGGGCGTCGTCGATGAGCAGGACCAGCGGCCAGTCCCTGTGGGCCAGCCGGCGAACGGCGGCGACCAGGCCCTCGCACACGCCCTGCGGGTCGGCGTGCCGGTCGCCGGGGGCCGCCATGCCGAGGGCGGGGCCGGCGATGTCGTACCACTCGCCCAAGTACTCGCGGGCCTCCTCCGGCAGCATCGACACCAGTGCGGGCTGGAGGAGTTGGCGTACGACGTTGAAGGGGACGGAGCTCAGGGTCTCGCCGCCCCGGGTTGACCACACCGTGCAGCCGCGCTGTTCGGCGATGCGCCGGGTCTCGGCCAGCAGCGCGGTCTTGCCGAGCCCCGCCTCGCCGCGGAGCACCAGCAGGCCGCCCGGTGAGGAACGGTCCGCGCACAGGGTGTCGACGGCCTCTGCGATGGCGGCGATCTCCTCGTCGCGCTCCCACAGGGCAGCCGAGGGAGCGGCCGGGGGCCGTACCTCCGTCATCCCGCTACCTCCCCGACTCGCCCGAATGACGTACAGGTCATGAGCGTAGCCGTCCGGCCGCCCGAGCGGTGGCCGGTCGGGCAGGCTGCTGCCGTGACGGGTGACACCGGGCACGAGGAGTCGACGCGGGCCGCCCCTCACCAGGGGGCTTGGTGGTCAACCACTTCCGAGGGGAGGGCCAATGAGGATCACCGGGGTGGGTCGGGTGGTGCGGGGGTGAGGGGCGGCCGGGTGCTCGGGAGGCACGGTGGGGGTACGGATGGGGGTGCGGGTGGAGGCTCCGGTGGGGGCTCTCTCATCCGGCTTTCACCGACGCCTCATACGGTGGGGGCATGACGCAGGTGACTCCTCCCGGGTGGTACCCCGACCCCGGGCAGACGAATGACGGACCGGCCACCGAGCGCTGGTGGGACGGAACGGCCTGGACGGACCAGGTCCGCCCGGCGGGGTCGGCCGCCGCCTGGGGGCCCCCGGCGCCGGGCACCGCGGCCGGTCCGGGGTATCCGGCCTACCCGGCGTACCCCGCTCCGGCGCCGCCCGGCCGGGGGCACCGGGTGCGGAACGGGATAGCCGTGGCGGTGGCCGTCGCCGTGCTGGCGAGCATCGGTGTCGGGGTGTACGTGCTGGCGGACGACGGCGGTGGCGGTGGTTCCACGGCCTCGCAGGGGCCGGGTGGACGGGACGGCGGGCCGCCGGACGGAGAGAACGGCGGGCCGGACGGGGATTCCGGTGGTGAGCGGCCCGGGCCGGACACCTCCGAGCCCCCGCGGATCGAGAGCGGGTCGGTGACCGACGGGCTGAGCGGGATCAGTCTGCCCATCCCGGACGGCTGGTACGGCCAGGAGCTCCAGGTCGGTGCCGCGGTGACGTCGAAGGACGCGTACGACTGTCCCGGCGACACCTCCAAGACCTGCACCAAGGGCGGGGCGTACTCGGCGCCGGCCCTGGCGCTCGGTGCCCGTGGGTCCACCGCCGAGGAGGTCGCCAAGGCGGACATCGCCGAGAACGCCGAGGAGAGCTACGGCGGTGCGTCCTACGGGAAGATCACCTCGCACGACGTGCTGGCCTCCAGGGCCGTGACCGTGGCCGGACAGAAGGGCTATCTGGTGCGCTGGAAGGCGGTCACCAGCAAGGGATCCGACGGGTACGTCCAGTCGCTCGCCTTCCCCTCCCCCGCGCAGCCGAGCCGGCTCGTCGTGGTCCGCTTCGGGGTGGACACCGACCAGAAGGAGGCCGTCCTCGACGAGATCACCGAGGGCATCGAGGTGTCGTCGGGCGGCGGCAGCGGTCAGGACGTCTGACGTCCCGCACATGACGGCCGGGTGGGGCACCCCTCCGCTCAAGAGGTGTCCCACCCGGCCGGAGTGCGCGCCGCCCCCGTCCCCACGGTGCGGCGCGGTCAGGTCGCCGTCCGGTCGTCCCGGGAACGGCGGCCTGCGTCTCATGGGAGGCGCGTCATGCGAGGCGCCTCATGCGAGGCCGAGCGTCGGCAGTACGGCGGCCTCGACGAACCGGAGTAGATAGTCCGCGTCCGCGTTGTGTCCCTCCAGCACGGGCCTCACCCGCAGCACGCCGAAGATCTGCGCCGGGATGAACTGCAGCGCCGGATTCCCGGCATCGACCTCCCCGCGTTCGACACCGCGCCGCAGGATCCCCTCCAGCGCGGCGATCTCCGGGTCGACCAGCGCCTCGCGCAGCGCCTGCGCCAGTTCCCGGTCCTGGACGACCGCGTGCCCGAGAGCCTGGAGCAGCGTGGCGTCCTTCGGGGACCACTCCCCCGCGCACCGCGCCACCTCGCGCAGATCCCCGGCGAGGGTGCCGGTGTCGATCCGGGCGAACCGGGCCTGCCGGCTGGAGCGCAGGGCGGCGGCGACGAACTGGGGCTTGGTCCGCCACTGGCGGTAGAGCGTGGATTTGCTGCACCGCGTGCTGGCGGCGACGCCCTCCATGGTGACGGCGTCGTAGCCGCACTCGCGGATCTGGTTCAGCACGGCGTCGAAGAACTCCCGCTCACGCTCGGGCGTGATCTTGGAGCGGCGCGAGGTTCCGACCGGCCCGGGTCGGTCCGCGTCCTGCGACGTCATCGGCTCGGCTCCCCGCCCCTCGAGTGTGTCGTACGCCTTGTCGATACACCACTGTACCGGTACGCAGCCGTACCGGTACGCAACCGTATCGGTACACTGGCGTATCGGTACGCTCCCGTACCGATGAGAGTCGGTACCCGCGCGCACCTCAGCACCACCACCGCACCGCCACAGCACCACCGTCAGCGAAAGGGCCGGGGGAGACATGCCCGCAAGGAGCCTGAACCGGCGGAGTCCGACGCATCGGCGCGCCCGCCGCTTGTCCGTGAACTCCTGCTGGTGGAGGGGCTCTTGTTCGTCCGCACATCGGGCGCTCGTCGGGGCGGGCCGATGAGCGCCGTCCTCGTGGCCGTGCTGCTCTCCCTCGTCTCCGCCGTCGCCTACGCGGCCGCGGCCGTCGCGCAGGAACGACTCGCCTCCCGGACCTCCGGCGCCGGCACGCTGCGGCTGCTGGGCAGCGGCGCCTGGTGGTGGGCGGTCGCGCTGAACGCCTCGGCCGCGCTGCTGCATGTGGTGGCCCTCACGTTCGGTCCGCTGACGGTGGTCCAGCCGCTGGGCGCGCTCACCTTGGTCGCCGCGGTGCCCATGGGGGCGCGGATGGCGGGACGGCCGGTGAGCGGGATCGAGTGGCGGGGTACCGCGTTCACCCTCGCGGGTCTGGCGGCGGTGCTGGTCACCGCATCCGGACCGGCACCCGACGACGTCCTGGGCGTGCCCGAGGCGCTGGTCCTCGCGGGCGGCACGGCCTGCCTGATCGGCATGCTGTCGTGGCCGGGCTCCCGACCGGGGCTGCGGCACGCGAGCGCGTCGGGCGTCGCCTCCGGGGTGGCCTCGGCGCTCACCCAGACGGTGACGGTCGCGGTGACGGACCGGTCCGGTCCGCTGCTCGGCGTCCAGGTGGTCGTGGTGGCGCTGCTGGTGGCGGCCTTCGCGGCCGGCGGGCTGCTGCTGTCTCAGACCGCCTACCGGGGCGGCCTGGGCGCCCCGCTCGCGGTGGTCACCCTGACGAACCCGCTGACGGCCGCGGTGATCGGCCTCTCCCTGCTCGGGGAGCGGTTCCGCGACGGCCCGGCGGGCGTGCTGCTGGCCCTGACCGGCGCGGCGCTCGCCTCCTGGGGTGTGCTCCTGCTCAGCCGGGCGACGCCCCGCCCCGCGGGAGCCCCGGTGGCTCCCGCGGCGCCGCAGCCGCTCGCCCCGTTGGCCGCGGTTCCGGCGGCCCGGCCTCCCGTGGAGGGCCGCCGGGTCGCCGGTGTGCCGCTCCCGGAGACGAGGCCGGCGGCGGACCGACGGCCGCGGGACACCGCGGCCTGAGACGTCACCCCCGGCCCGTCCAGCCGGCCGGCGGTCAGTCCGTGACGATCGCCGGGTCGCTGATGCCCGGGCGGCCGTTCTCGACGTGGCCCACGAAACGGCGCAGGAACGACGCGTCGGTCGCGGAGGTGACCGTCAGGTCGTACCAGCGGTGGCTCGTGCGCAGGTCGATGGTGCGGTGCACGGTGGCACCGGGGCGGACGATGACGGTCGTGGGGCGGTCGGCGTAGCCGTCGGCCAGCGACAGCCGGGCCGTGCCGGACCCCCCGTTGACGAACGTCAGCCGGATGTCGTCGCCGGTGTGGCGGGCGGTGACCTCACAGCCGGCGGACGCGTTCCTCCCCCGGAAGACGCGGAGGAATCCGTTCGGCCCGTGCACGGTCAGGTCGTACGAGCCGCCGGAGTACGCCGAGTTCCAGGTGTCCGAGATCTCCTTGCCGGCCTCGGTGGTATAGGTCCAGGGGCCGTCGGTGCGGTTGCCGGACGTGACCAGGAAGGCCGCGCCCGCCCTGGCGCCCGAGGTGAAGGAGAGCGTGAACTTCCCGGCCGCCGGGTCGACGGAACCGTCCACGGCCGGGGCGTACCTCAGCGGGCGGGCGGGGCGCGGCCCCCGTTCCTGCCGGGGCAGGCTGGAGTCGGCCGGGGGCGTGGGCCGGTAGTCGGGATGGCGGTCGCGGTCCCGCGGTTCGTAGGCGTCGGTGTCCGGAAGACGGGCCGGCCGGCTGTCCTCGCGGGAGAAGTCGAAGGCACTGGTGAGGTCGCCGCAGATGGCACGCCGCCACGGCGAGATGTTCGGTTCGCTCACCCCGAACCGGCGCTCCATGAACCGGATGACCGAAGTGTGGTCGAAGGTCTCGGAGCAGACGTAACCGCCCCTGCTCCAGGGCGAGACGACCAGCATGGGCACGCGCGGTCCCAGTCCGTAGAAGCCCTCCCGGTGAGTGGCGCTGCCCTCGAAGACGTCCAGCGAGACGTCGACGGTGGACCTGCCCTGCGCGGCCGACTTCGGCGGCAGCGGCGGCACCACGTGATCGAAGAAGCCGTCGTTCTCGTCGTACGTGATGAACAGGGCGGTCTTCGCCCACACCGCCGGGTTGGAGGTGAGCGCGTCCAGAACCTGGGAGATGTACCAGGCGCCGTAGTTCGACGGCCAGTTGGAGTGCTCGGAGAAGGCCTCGGGCGCGGCGATCCAGGAGATCTGCGGCAGCCGCCCGGCCTTGACGTCGGCACGGAGCTCGTCGAACCAGCCGTCGCCGTTCTTGACGTCGGTGCCGGTGCGGGCCTTGTCGTACCAGGGGTCGCCGGGCACGGCGTCGCGGTACTTGTTGAAGTACAGCAGGGAGTTGTCGCCGTAGTTGCCGCGGTAGGCGTCGTCGATCCAGCCCCAGTGGCCGGCCGCGTCCAGACCGTCGCCGATGTCCTGGTAGATCTTCCAGGAGATCCCGGCCTCCTCCAGCCGCTCGGGGTACGTCGTCCAGTCGTAGCCGAGCTCGTCGTTGCCGAGGACCGGGCCGCCGCCCTTGCCGTCGTTGCCGGTGTGACCCGACCACATGTAGTAGCGGTTGGGATCGGTGGAGCCGATGAAGGAGCAGTGGTAGGCGTCGCAGACGGTGAAGGTGTCGGCGAGCGCGTAGTGGAAGGGGATGTCCTCACGGGTCAGGTACGCCATGGTCGTGGTGCCCTTGGCGGGCAGCCAGCGGTCGTACTTGCCGTTGTGGTAGGCCTCCTGTCCGTCGGACCAGCCGTGCGGCAGCCCCTCCAGGAACTGCATGCCGAGGTCGTCGGCCTGCGGGCGGAAGGGCAGGACCTCCGTGCCGTCGCTCTTGGTCTGGTGCCACACCGACCTGCCGCCGTCCAGGCTCACCGGGTGCGGGTCGCCGAAGCCGCGGACGCCGCGCAGCCTGCCGAAGTAGTGGTCGAAGGAGCGGTTCTCCTGCATGAGGACGACGATGTGCTCGACGTCCTCGATCGACCCCGAGCGGTGGTTGGCCGGGAGCGCGGCGGCCCGCTCGATACTCGCGGACAGCGCGCCGAACGCCGTCGTGGTGCCCGCGAGTTGCAGGAATCGGCGCCGGTTGACTTCGGGCATGGATGAGGGCCTCTCGTACGGTGCCGGATGCTGAGGGGGTGCGCGCGAGAGGAGTGTTCCAGGAGCAGCGAACGTCGCGGAAGGGCGCAGTGGCGCGGGCGTGAAGGTCGTCGGTACGTGAGGTGCACAGCTCGTCCGGCAGCGGCCCGATCGGCGTGCCTCGCTGTGACGATGGGCGAAAGACCGAAGGCACCCGCCGACAGCCCACCGGCTCCCGTTCCGGGCCGAGTTGACGGGGGGCGGGGCAGCGCGGCCCGTCCGCACGAACGGTGGGATTCACGCCAGATTGGGCGATGACTGTTTCCAGCCGCGGGCCGGGTGGGGCGAACTCGCTGCCCCGGTACTTGTCGTCCGGCGTGGTACGGCCGCTCCGGCCGGCGATGTGCCGCCGTGGCCAGGGCGACGGGACCGCCGGCGGGGGCGTGACGGCCGACTGCCGCATTCCGCATCGGCGGGCGCCGTCCGCCGGAGGGTGTGTGTCTCCGCCGTTTCCGCCCGGGCGGAACATGGCCGGCCACCTTCTCAGGGGGCGCCGGAAGCGGCGGAATGCGTCCGATGTGGTTCGCACGTGCGTACGTGTCGTGTTCTTCCGCAACGGATCAGGGCACACGGCCCGTGGCGCGGGAGGAGTGTGGGGGTCGGCTGCCCCCTGCGCAGCCGCTGACAAGGGGTGGGGGAGATGGTTCGTACTGTCGTGGTGCACGACGAGGAACTGCTGCGGTCGGCACTGGTGCAACTGCTCAGATCCGATGTCGCGCTGGAGGTCTCGTCCATGTCACCCGGCGCCGGCCCGCCGGACGAGGAGGTGTTGCCGACGGACGTGTGGGTCGTGGACGGTGACTGCCTGCAGGGGCCGGGGCAAACGCACGACGCGCCGTTCCGGGCGCGGGGCGGGGACCGGCTCGTCGTCCTGACGACCGCCAAGCGGCCGGGGATCCTCCGCCGGGCGTTCGACGGCGGTGCCCTCGGGCTGGTCGACAAGAACGCCCCGGCGCACCGGCTGATCACGGCGGTGCACACGGTCGCCAAGGGAGAACGCTTCCTCGACGAGACGCTCACGGTCGCCCTGCTGGAAGGCGCGGCGATGCCGCTGACCACCCGCGAACTGAGCGTGCTGTCCCTCGCCTCCCAGGGGGCGCCGATGTCCGAGATCGCGGCCCGTCTGCACCTGTCCCGGGGCACCGTCCGCAACTACATGGCCACGGCGATCCGGAAGGTGGGCGCCCGCAACCGGGTCGACGCGATACGCATCGTCCAGAGTGCCGGATGGACGTGACGGGCGTGCGGTGACCCCGCTCGGGACGGCCGGCCGCGGTCAGGCCTCCCGGGCCGGGCCGGCGTTCCAGTGGCCCGTCAGGTCACGGTAGAGCGGCGAGCGCTCCAGCACCTGCTCGTGCGTGCCGCACACCGCCTCCGTCCCGTCCAGCACCAGCACCCGGTCGGCGCGGACGGCCGATGACAAGCGGTGCGCCACCACCAGCAGCGTTCCCGGGCGCCGCGCGAGGGCCTCCTCCGCGCGTGCCTCGGACGCGGGATCGAGATGGCAGGTGGCCTCGTCGAGCAGCAACAGGGACGCGGGGGCCAGGTAGGCACGTGCGAGCGCGAGGAGCTGCCGTTCGCCCGGGGACAGTTCGGCGGGCCGCGCCGGTGCGTCGAGCCCGCCCAGGCGCTCGACCAGCGGCCGCAGACCGAGGGCCCCGACGGCGGCGTCGAGGTCCGCGCGGTCCGCGTCCGGACGCAGATACGCGAGGTTGTCACCCACGGTCCCGGAGAAGACGTACGCCTCCTGGGGCACCAGCACGCGCAGCGCGGCGAGTTCGGCGGGTGCGCGCCCGGTCACCTCCCGGCCGGCCACCCGTACCTCGCCGCCACTCGGCGCGAGCGTCCCCGCGATCAGGCGGGTGAGCGTCGACTTGCCGATGCCGCTCGGTCCGACAACGGCGAGGCGCTCGCCCGGGGCGACGCACAGGTCGAGCGAGTCGAGGACCGGTTCCGCGCGGGCGCCGTAGGACAGGGTCACGGACCGCATCTCCACCGCCGCGGTCGGTCCGCCGGGCGCCGGGCGTCCCCCGTGAACCGGCGACCGGGCGCCGACGTCAGTGGTGCCGGCGGTCGCCCGGTCGGGGGCGGGGGCGGCCCTGACGGCTGTGCCGGCGGTCGCGAAGCGCGCAGGCCGGTACGCGGGCTTCGGCCGCGCGTAGTGCCTGCCCGTCACCCCCGCCGCTTCCACCGCTTCCGCCGTTTCCACCCCCGCCGGCTCCGGCTTCGGCTCCGGCTCCAGCTCCGGCCCCGGCTCCGGGCCGATGATCCGGTCGAGGACGACCAGCAGCCGGGCACCCGCCGCACCGAGCGCGGTCATCAGCGTGTGCAGGGCGGGCAGCAGCGACTGCACGAGATAGGTGAAGGCCCCCAGCAGCGCGCCCGCCGTCACTCCTCGCCCGCGCAGCCACGGCACCGCCAGCAGCAGCGCGAGGACGGGCAGATGACCCGCGACGCCGAGTGCCGCCGTGCGCACCGCCGCCCAGCCGGCCAGGACACGGGCCGCCGCGGCGGCCTCGTCGACCAGCTCCGCGCCGCGACGCGCCGCCTCGGGCCCGGTCCCACAGGCCGTCAGGTCGCGCAGCGCCGCCCGTGACCGGGCCGCGTGGTCGCCCAGCGCCTCGTCGGCCGCCAGAGCGCGTCGCTGAGCCGCCGCCATGGGCCGCAGTGTCACCAGGAACAGCACCAGGCCGCCCGACAGCGGCGGCAGCACCACCACGAGGAGGGCGGGGTGCAGCGACAACAACCCCAGCAGCGCTCCGGCGGCGGTGAAGACGAAGGAACGCAGGGTCAGGACGAGACCGGCGAAGCTGTCCCGGGCGATCTCGACCTGATTCGTCAGCCGGGAGACGGTCGCCCGGTCCGTCCCGCCGGACCCGCCCAGCATGGCCCGGGCCAGGGACCGGTCGACCTGGCGCCGCACCAGGCCGTCACGCAGCGGCTCCGTCAGCCCGGCCAGCTGGGTGAACACGCCCCGGATCACCGGGGCACCGAACAGTACGGCGACCAGCGCGATCGCGAGCCACAGCAGCCCCCGGCGCACGTCACCGGCGAGGAACCCCCGGTCGACGGCTCGGGCGACGCCGTAACCCACGAGGAACGCCTGCCCGGTCTCGGCCAGCGACCAGAGCGCGAGCCGGGCCAGCACTCCCGTACGGCGGGCGAGGAAGCGGCGGGCGGGCGGCGCGATGCGGCGCAGCGCCCCGGACCCGTCACCCGTGCCCCGCGCGCCTGCGTCCGCGACGCGCGTCACGGCCGCGCCTCCTCGGGTCGGGGCCGGCGCGCCGTGCTCGCTCCCGGTGCCGCGGCCTCGGTGCTCCCGGCGCCGAAGACCGCCCGGTAGCCGGCCGTGTCCCACAGTTCGCGATGGGGCGCGACGGCCCGCACTCCCCCGTCCTCCAGCCAGATCACCAGATCCGCCCGGGCCGCCACCGACGGGCGGTGCGCGACGACCAGCCTGGTTCCGGGCCGCACCGAGTGGCGCAGCGCCCGGTCCACCTCGTGCTCCGTGGCGGTGTCCAGACTGGACGTCGCGTCGTCCATGATCAGCAGCCGTCCGGCGTGCGCGAACGCCCGGGCGAGCCCGAGGCGCTGGTACTCGCCGCCCGAGAGCGGCGCCGCGGGCAGCGGGGTGTCGTAACCGCTCGGCAGCCGGCGGACGAAGCCGTCGGCGCCCGCGGCACGGCAGGCTTCCCGTACCTGCTCGGGCGACACCTGCCGGGGGCCGGTGGCAACCGCTTCGGCGACCGTGCCCTCGGCCGGCGCCGGGCGCTCGAAGGCGTAGGCGACCTCGGTGCGCAACGCCTCCCGGGTCAACCGGTCGAGCCGGACACCGTCCAGCAGCACCTGTCCCTCGTCGGGGTCGATCAGCCGTCCCGCCACGGCGGCCAGGACGGACTTCCCCGCTCCGCTGCGGCCGACCACCGCGGCGGTGGCGCCGCCCGGCACCCGCACACCGTCGGCACGCAGGACCTGCCTGCCGTCGCGCACCACCCGCACGCCGCACAGTTCGAGATCACCCGGTCCGGTCGGGGGAAGACGTCGCGTTCCATAGACCAGCGTGGGCATACGTGCCAGGGCCAGGGTCCGGTTCCGTGCCTCGCGGCCCCGCACCACCGCGCCCAACAGTGAGGCGGCGCCACCGACGCCGGCCGTCAGCTGCGCGTAGCGGCACACGGCGAGCAGCCCGCCCACGCTCAGGGCGCCCGACGCGAGACGCAGGCCGCCGACGGCCGTGGCGGCCAGGGTGAGCAGGGGGACCAGGACACCGCTTCGGCCCAGGGCCCGTCCGTGCAGCGCCCACATGCGCCGGCCCAGGGCGGCGAGTCGGCCCAACGGTGCCAGCACGCGCGCTCGTTCACGGGCGCCGGTCCCCGCAGCGGCGATCGTCGCCGCGCCCTCCAGGGCCTCCAGCAGTCGGGACGCGATCTGCGACTGCGCGTTCTGGTAGGCGGCCACCGAGGCACCGGTGTCCCGGGCGAAGGTCCGCAGCACCAG
Organism: Streptomyces griseoloalbus; assembly: GCA_014650015.1. Taxonomy (GTDB): domain Bacteria; phylum Actinomycetota; class Actinomycetes; order Streptomycetales; family Streptomycetaceae; genus Streptomyces; species Streptomyces griseoloalbus. The sequence continues at coordinate 38,855 of BMUD01000023.1, read as the reverse complement.
CACCAGGGCGGGCAGCCCGGCCAGCACGCAGGCCGCCACCCACACGTCGACGACGGCCAGCGCCGCGAGCGCGCCCACCGGCGTGACCATCGAGGCCGCCAGCGCCGCCCGGGCCGCCGGGGCGCCCCCCGCGTCGGCGGCGTTGAGGGTCAGGCGGGTCCCGACGTCCCCCGGATTGAAGGGCCGCGCGTGGTCCGGTACGGCGCGCAGCAGGCTGTCGAAGGCGCGGGAGCGAAGGGACGCCGTCCACACGGCGTTGCAGCGGCCGGTGAACAGGGAGGTGAGGCTGTCGAGCAGCAGTTCACCGAGGAGCAGCGCGGCACTCAGGGCCAGCCAGTGTCCCGCGGCGCCGTCGGCTTCGCCGTTGCCGTCGCGCAGGAGCAGATCCAGTGTGCGGCCGAGGGCGAAGGGCTGGGCCACCGTCGCCACGGACGCCCCGACCGAGCACAGCAGCACCAGCACTTCGGGCAGGCGCCCCGGCGCCGCGCCGTCGGCTCCGTCCCGCGCCCTGCCCGCCCGCCGCGCCCGGAACCCGGTCGTCAGCACCGGCCGACCTCCTTCCGTCCGTGCACCGTGAGCGAACACCGGCCGCGTACCCGGCGTGCCGGGTGGGCCGGGCGTCCGCCGAAGCGGGCTCCGGCGCCCCGGGCAGGAACCCGGGGCGCCGGAGCCGAGCGACGTGACTCACCACGTCGCCGCGGCGGTCAACACCGGTGTCAGTTACAGGTGGTGACGCTCAGGCTGCTGTCACCGCAGAGCAGCAGGCTCGCGCGGCTGCCGGTCTCGACGTCCCCCATGGCCTCTTCCTTGGGGGTCTCCATCGACTGCAGGTCGAACAGGTTCATGACATTTTCCCTTCGTGGGACAACGGGTTGTCTTCTTTCCTCACGACCCCTGGAGGGGCCGGGTCATGGGGCCGCCCGGCGTGCGCGGCGGCGGTAGGAACGGCAGCCCGGCGGGCGCGGAACCGTGGGCGCAGGCGACGGCCAGCAGGCATCCTGCCGTGCCCGTGGAAAGGTCCATGGACAGGCGCATCATCTGCTCACCGGGGAAGGCGAGCCGGTCGCGGTAGCTCATGGCGTGCCAGGACAGCGCGTCGAGCTGACGCCGGACGGCCCCCGGGCCGGTGCCGGGTACCCGGGCCGTCGTGCGGGCGAGGTACAGCACCATCCCGGACACACCCCGGTACAGGCCCGGCTGGGCGTAGAACATGGCCTGCGCCGCGGCCACGATCTCGCCTCTCGCCCGCTCGAACTCCTCGTCCTCCCGGTGCGCCAGGTAGTCGTCGAGCACCATGCCGATGCCCACGCTGCCCGCACCCAGGTAGGGCATGGTGCGCCAGCCCTCGTCGACCTGCAGCGCGCCGCCCGCCCCGCGGACGCAGCGGGCGAGGTCCTGGCGCAGCGCGTCGCGTGCGAGGTCGAGCAGAGCGGGGTCCCGGTCGCGTTCGTACAGCCGCAGGAAGAGCAGGGCGCGTCCCGCCGCGCCGTACAGCAGCCCCGCGCGTCCGCGGCCGGTGCTCCCGTCCCCGGCGGGCCCGCCCCGAGCGGTCAGCTCGGCGCAGCGCCGGGCCGCCGCGCGCAGAGCGGTCTCCCCGGTGGCCGCGGCCAGCGAGTCCAGGGCCAGGCCCAGTCCGGCGGTACCGCTGTGCAGGTCCGGGGCCAGGTGGTCGAAGGGCTGGTCGAGGAGCAGCTCGGCGAGGTCGAGGGCGCGATCGCGGTGGCCGAGGTACTCCAGTGTCCAGGCGAGGCCGGCGAGTCCGTCGTGGAAGCCGGACGGCATGCCCGACGGCGGTTGCTTGGTCCGCTCCAGCAGCCACTGCTCCCCGTCCTCGTCCCTTCCCGCCCCGCTCTCGGCCAGGGCGTACAGCACTCCCGCCGCGCCGTGGCCGAAGGCCAGGCCGCCACCGGCCGTGGCGAACTGCGCGATGTCGCCGGGGAAGAGCCGATCGGTACGGGACGGTGTCGCCGACGCGCGGATGGCGGCGGCCATCGAGTCCCGGCTGCGGGGCCAGTCGTCGGGCCGGACCGGCACCATCGGCTCGGCCGTCCGTCGCGCCGCCGGGGCGCCGGTGGGGGCCGTGGCGCCACCCGTGATCTCGTCGACCGCCGCGTCCAGGAAGGCCCGGTCCACCGGGAACTGACCGGCCACCACATCGGCGAGATGGGCCGCCTTGCGCCGGTCCAGTGCCAGCAGACTGGTGAGCGGGAGGAACAGCGCGAGCCGCAGACAGGCCAGCGCGTACCGGTCCACCGCGACCCCCCGCCGGTCGGACGGCGCCACGAACCCCGGGTTGGCGACGGTCTGCCGGCCGGCTTCGCCGACCTGGTGCGCCGCCTCGAAATCCAGCAGGACGACGCTGTCGTCCTCGCGGATCATGATGTTGAACAGGTGCAGGTCGTTGAAGACCACGCCCCGGGCGTGGACCTCCTCGACGGCACGTTCCACCCGCGCGTGGACGTCGAGGGCCCAGGCCGTGTACTCGGCCAGCCGCTGCTCACCGGGGTCGGCCTCGATGAGTGGGTGGCGGCGGGCGAAGAACGTGTTGAGCGGTTTGCCGTCGACGTACTCCAGCACCAGGAAGTGGTGCTCCCCGACCGTCAGGTGATCGAGCACCTCGGGAGTGCAGTCGAGGCCGGACAGACGCTGCAGCGCCCGGCGTTCGCGGTGCAGCCGGGTCACGGCGTCCGCGCCGTCGGCCGCCAGACCGGCGTGCGGACGGGCCTCCTTGAGGACGACCCGCTCCCCGGTGCGGGAGTCGCGGGCGAGGTAGACACCGCCGCCGTTGGAGAAGTGCAGCGCCGACTCGACGGTATAGGGCAGGCCGCCCACGGTCAGCGCGTCCCGGGCCCGAAGGTGCGGGCGCAGGAAGGCGGGCGGATCCACCCAGTCCGGCACGCGGAAGACGGGGCCGCGCAGGTCGGGCACCAGCACGCCGTCGGGACCGGTCACGGCCGGCCGCAGCTCCCCCTGCTCGTCGTAGCAGTTGCGCCGGGTGAAGCCGCCGTACCGGACGTGCACCGGGCCGTCGCCGAGCCGTAGGTCGCTCAGGATGTACGGTCCGGGTTCGCCCGCCAGCAGCTCCGACAGCTCGCCCGCGAGCCGTTCGAACCGCGCCTCGTCCGCCGGGTACACGGTGATGAACTTGCCGCTGCCCGCCCGGTCCGCGTACTTGGCGTTGCGCTGGTGCAGCAGATAGCGGCTGGGGACGAACTTGAAGGCCGTGCCGCCGGCGACACAGTGCCGCCACACACGCTCGAGCACGGACTCGGCGTTGTCCAGACAGGCGGAGACGTGGATCTTCCACCCCTGGTCGGGCAGGTCGGCGTCGACCGGACGCAGGGCGAGCCAGTCCCCGCTCTCGTTGCGCTGCCATCCCGGCGGGACGGGCAACGAGGCCGCGGCGTACCGGGAGCGCCCGCTTCCGGCCGGGGAGACGGTGCGGTGCGGAGCGTCGTAGAAGTACGGGTCCGCGTCGCAGTACACGGCATAGCCCTTGTTCACGCCGTCTCCCTCCCACCGGTTGCCGACGGGCACGACGGTGTCACGCGGCGTACCGTCCCGCACAGTCACCACTGTCATCACTCCGACGTGCGGAACGCACAGGTAACTTCGCGGGAGGCCGACCGGGAGCGGGCCCGCTTCGAGGAGGCGGTGTACCTGGGCGAGCGGGTGATCGTGCTGTCGGCCTCGCCCACCGTGGTGCGGGAGCAGCCGAAGGTCGATCTGCCCGTCGAGCGGGACCGGTTGAGCACGCGTGGCGCCGCGCTTCGCCGAGCTGCGGACCCATGTGTACGAGCGGATCCAGTCGGCGAAGCGCGGGACGACGGCCTCGGTGGACGAGACGTGAGGGTCAGGCGGTGACGATGTCCTGCTTGAGCGGCAGCAGGGTTTCCGCGACGATGCCGATGGTCTCCTCGTCCACTCCCGCTTCGCCGAGCGAGGCGGCCAGGTGTTCCACCACGCGGCCGAAGGCGGCGTCCGTGATCGCCAGGTGCTCGTGGGCCTTGCGCATGGAGCGGCCGGAGTAGGGGCGGGTGGACCCGAGGGCCTGGCCGATGAAGCGGCGCTGGTGCTGCTTGAGGCGGTCCAGGTCCACCCCGGCGAAGTACGGCTTGAGGTCGGGGTCGCCGAGCACCTTGTCGTAGAAGATGTCGACGACGGCCGCGACGGCGTCCTCCCCTCCGAGTTGCTCGAAGAGGCTCTGCTGCGTGGTGTCGGTCATACCGAACAGCGTGGGGCCCCCGTCTTGCCGGTTCGTGAGGGGGCCGTTTCCGAGGTGTCAGAACCACCTCCGGCGCGGCCGGGACGGCGGGGAACGTTTCGTAACCGGGACCTCACACGCCGAGTGGCCGTCTGAAACGCCGCGCCGGAGGGGCCTGGAGGGGATCAGCTCGTCAGGTAGGCCTCCACCTCGCCGAACTGGGCGGCCGGCCAGCCGGTGTTTCCGGTGACGTGCAGCCGCAGGTGGCGGATGTTCCCGTTGACCGCAATGGTCACCGTGTTGCCGGTGGCCGGGTCGAAGCGGTAGTCCTTCGGGGCGGCCAGGGTCGAGTACGCCGAGCCGTCGGTGCTGCCCTGTACGGACAGGGTCTGCGTGCGGGCCTGCCACGCGGCCTGCGGCGGCAGCTTCAGCACCACCCGGCGCACGGCCTGCGTGGAGCCCAGGTCGACCGTCAGGGACTGCGGGAAGGCCTGGTTGGCCGACTCCCAGTAGGTGTTCGCGTCGCCGTCGACCGCCTTGCCGGGTGTGTAGACGTCCTGGGAGCCGGTGGCCGTGGCCGTGCGGCCCTGGGCGAGGTTGCGGTCCGGGTCGGGGTCGGGGTCGCCCTGGCCGGGCTGCGGCCAGGTCGAGCAGTCCGACCAGGTGCTGTTCCAGCCGGAGTTGCCGCCGCCGTCGGTGACGGTGAAGGTGCCGAAGCCGGACGGGTACGGGCAGTTGTAGACGCCGGCCGATCCGACGCCGGTGGCGGTGACACCGCGGAAGGTGGCGGCGCCCTGGGTCTCGGCCTGCACCACGACCGTGCCCACCCTGTTCACGGTGGCGCCGTCGACGGTGACGTTCTTCGCGGCGTATCCGCGTCCGCCGCCGGAGACGAACTCGAAGGCGCTGTACGGGCTGTCGGTGATGGTCGTGCCGGTGATCCTGACCTGTGCCTCGATGGCACTGTCGTAGGAGTCGACGCGCAGGGCGCCCATGGGGTGGTTCCAGTTGGGGTTCATGGCACCGGTGCGGACCAGGGTGTTGCCGTCGACCGTGATGGTGCCGGCCAGCGGGTGGAAGGGGTCGAGGAACTTCTGGTTGGAGATCGCGATACCGCTGCCGAGGGCGTTGGTGTCGGTGACCAGGTTGTTCCTGACGGTGATGTCGGTGCCGCCGTAGATCGCGATGCCGTTGGCGAGGTTCGGCTGCGAGATGGTGTTGTTCTCGAAGCTGCTGTTGGTGTTCGGCGCGTACAGCGACCACATGGCGAGCGCGTCGTCGCCCTGGTTGCGCAGGAAGTTGTTGCGGACCTTCACGCCGCGCGCGTTGCCGTTGAGGTTGAGGCCGTCGGCCGTCATGTCCAGGAAGCGGTTGTCCTCGACGACGAGGTTGTCGTTGGTGCCGGTCAGCCAGAGGCCCACCTTGAGGTGCTGGAGCCACATGCCGGAGACGGACGAGTTCGGGCCGAGCGAGCCGTTGACGAAGTTGTCCGGGCTGGAGTCGACGCGTTCGGTGACCTCGCCGATGACCGCGAAGTCCTTGATGCGGACGTTGCCCGAGGAGCTCGGCTGGTCGATGAAGCGGGAGGTGCGCACGATCGAGTGCCAGTGACCGGCGCCCTGGAGGGTGACGTTCTGTACGCCGTTGAGGGAGGAGGTGAGCCGGTACTCGCCCGGCGGTATCCACACCACTCCACCCTGCGCCGCGGCGATGGCCTCCCGGAACGCCTGCGTGGAGTCGCCCCGGCCGCTCGGGTCGGCGCCCTTGTCGGTCACGGAGACGGAACCGGCGGGTCGCGCGGCGGGCCCGGCCACCTGCTCGAAGTCGGCGACGTCGACGGTGACCTGGACGCCGGTGGCCTGGAGGGCGACCTTGTCACCGGCCTGGACGTCACGGCCGAGCAGCAGCCGGGAGTTGGCGTAGAAGTGGTGGGTCCTGGCGCCCGGGATCCAGCCGGTGTCGACATAGGAGTACTTGGACGTCACCGGCAGGGTCTTGGCCAGTCTCTGGCCGTTGACGTACACGTCGAGCGTGCCGGACTGGCCGTCGGGGACGCTGTGGGCGACGTTCACGGCGTTGGCCGCGCGCGGCACCGTGAACTCCACGCGCTGGCCCGCGTTCAGGCGTATCGCCTGGCGGCCGGAGGCCTCGGAGGCGAGGGTGCCCTGGGTGTGGTCGGGGCCGATCCTCGACCCGGTGGTGGTGGCGGACTCGGCCTCGACCGAGGTGAAGGGGAGGGTGGCGCCCGCCGCGGCGTGGGCGGGCGCGGGCGCGAGGGCGACGAGCAGGCCGGCGGCCACGGCGACGGCCGTACCGATGGCTGGCATGCTCCTGACAGTGAATCCCTTGGTCGCGGACGTACTCATGTGCTGATCCCTTCGTGGTGGGGGTGCGGGACGAGCGGGGTGCGGGTCGCGGGCACGCAGCCGAATCGCGGTGGCAGACGCTCAGCCGCACCGCGGTGTCGGACGCGTAACCGCACCGCGGTGTCAGACGCGTAACCGCACCGCGGTGTCAGACGCGTAGCCAGACCGCGGTGTCCTTCGGCAGCCGTCCGTCGACGTCCAGGGGACCGCTCGCGAGGAGGATCTCGGCGTTCTCGGGCAGGGCGACCGGGGTGTCTGCGAGGTTCACCAGGCAGCGCGTGGCCTCGGCGCGGGCGAAGGCGAGGACGCCTTCGGGGGCGGGGAGCCACGTGAGCGGTCCCTCTCCGAACGCGGGGCGCAGGCGGATCGCCCGGCGGTAGAGGGAGAGCATGGAGCCGGGATCGTCGAGCTGGCGGTCGACCGCGTAGGCCGCCCAGTCCTCGGGCTGCGGCAGCCACGGCGTCTCCCGCGAGCCGAATCCGGCGTACGGCGCCTCGGCCACCCAGGGAAGCGGCACCCGGCAGCCGTCGCGTCCCGGGTCGACGCCGCCCGACCGGGCGTGCATCGGGTCCTGGATCAGCTCGCGCGCCACCTCCACCTCGGGCAGCCCCAGCTCCTCCCCCTGATAGACGTAGACGGCGCCTGGCAGGGCGAGGGACAGCAGGGCGGCGGCGCGGGCCCGGCGGGTACCGAGGGCCAGGTCGGTGGGGGTGCCGAAGGCCTTGGCGGCGAAGTCGAACCCGGTGTCGGCACGGCCGTAGCGGGTGACCGTGCGGGTCACGTCGTGGTTGCAGAGCACCCAGGTGGCGGGGGCGCCCACCGGGGCGTGCTCGGCCAGTGTCTCGTCGATGGAGGTGCGCAGCCGGGCCGCGTCCCAGGGGCAGGTCATGAAGGAGAAGTTGAACGCGGTGTGCAGTTCGTCGGGGCGGAGGTAGCGGGCGAAGCGTTCGGTGTCCGGGAGCCAGACCTCGCCGACGAAGACGGCCCCGTACTCCTCGGCGATGGCCCGCCAGGCGCGGTAGACGTCGTGGAGTTCGTCGCGGTCGACGTAGGGGTGCGGGTCGCGGCCCTCGGCGAAGTCCGGCAGCCGGGGGTCCTTCGCCAGCAGCGCGGCGGAGTCGATGCGCACACCCGCCACGCCCCGCTCGAACCAGAAGCGCAGGATGTCCTCGTGTTCCTGGCGGACGGCGGGGTGGGCCCAGTTGAGGTCCGGCTGCTCCGGGGCGAACAGGTGGAGGTACCAGTCGCCGTCGTCCAGCCGGGTCCAGGCGGGGCCGCCGAACTCCGACCGCCAGTCGTTCGGGGGGAGTTCGCCGTGCTCGCCGCGGCCCGGGCGGAAGTGGAACAGGTCGCGCTCGGGGCCGCCGGCGAGGGCGGCGCGGAACCAGGGGTGCTGGTCGGAGACATGATTGGGCACGATGTCGACGATCGTGCGGATGCCCAGCTCGCGTGCCTCGGCGATGAGTTTCTCCGCCTCGGCGAGCGTGCCGAAGGCCGGGTCGATCGTCCGGTAGTCGGCGACGTCGTAGCCGCCGTCCTTCATCGGGGACAGGTACCAGGGGTTGAACCACAGGGCGTCCACGCCCAGTTCGGCGAGATGGTGCAGCTTGGCGCGGACGCCCGCGAGGTCGCCGGTGCCGTCGCCGTCACCGTCGGCGAAACTGCGGACGTACACCTGGTAGATGACGGCGGAGCGCCACCAGTCGTCGCTTCGGGCAGGGGTGGGCTGTCCCACGGTGCGTGCCTTTCTCTTCTGTGAAGGGTGCCGGTGTCAGCCCTTGGTGCTGCCCGCGCTGATCCCGGCGATGATGTGCCGCTGGAAGACGAGGAACAGCGCGACCATGGGGATGCTGGCGATCACCATCGCGGCGATGAGCACGGTCAGCTGGATGTTCTGCGACAGTTGCACGAGGGCCACGCTGATCGGCTGTTTGTCGGTGTCGGAGAAGACCATCAGCGGCCACAGGAAGTCCTGCCACACGGCGACCAGCGCGAAGATCGACACCACGCCGAGCACCGGCCGCGACATGGGCAGCACGATGGACCACAGGGTGCGCAGCTTCCCCGCGCCGTCCATCTCGGCGGCCTCCAGGACGTCCCTGGGCAGTTGGTCGAAGAAGCGCTTGAGCAGATAGAGGTTGAAGGCGTTGGCGACGGCGGGCAGCCAGATGGCGAGCGGATCGTTGAGGAGTCCGAGGTCCGCCACGGTCAGGTACTTGGGTACGACCAGGGCCTGGGCCGGGACCATCAGGGTGGCGAGGATGCCGCCGAGGATCAGCTTGCCGAACGCGGGCCGGAGCCTGGACAGGGCGTAGGCGGCGGCCGTGCAGAACACCAGCTGGAACAGCCAGGCGCCGGCCGCCTGCACCACCGTGTTCCACAGGTGGGTGGGCAGCCGCATCAGCTCCCAGGCGTCGGTGTACCCGCTGGTGCTCCAGCTCTCCGGGACGAGGGTGGGCGGGGTGCGCGCCACCTCGTCCGGTGACTTCATCGCGCCGCTCGCCATCCAGTAGACGGGGAAGAGGAAGGCGAGCGCGAACAGCACGACGATGCCGGTGAACACGGTCCAGTACGCGGCTCTGCCGCGCGGGCGGGCCAGCACCGCCGGGGAGACGAGGGTGCGGGTGGTGCTGCTCATACGGCCTCCTCTCCGGAGCGGGTGAAGCGGAGGTAGACGGCGGAGAACAGGCCGAGCAGGGCGAGGAGCATCACGCTCAGCGCGCAGGCGCCGCCGAAGTCGTTGTAGAGGAAGGCGTACTTGTAGATGAGGTAGAGGACGGTGACCGTGGAGTTCTCGGGTCCGCCACCGGTGATCACGAAGGGTTCGGTGAACACCTGCATGGTGGCGATGATCTGCAGGAGCATCAGCATCAGGATGACGAACCTGGTCTGCGGGATCGTCACATGGCGGACGCGCTGGAGCAGGGTCGCGCCGTCCAGTTCGGCGGCCTCGTACAGCTCGCCGGGGATGGACTGCAGGGCGGCCAGGTAGATGAGGACGGTGCCGCCCATGTTGGCCCAGGTGGCGACGATGACGAGGGAGACCAGGGCGGTGTCGGCGCCGTTGGTCCAGTTCGACGTGGGCAGGTGGAGCAGGCGCAGCGCCTCGTTGGCGAGGCCGGCGCCCGGATCGTAGAACCACTTCCACAGCAGGGCGCTGACCACGGGCGGGATCATCACCGGCAGGTAGACCACGACCCGGAAGAAGGCCTTGGCGTGCCTCAGTTCGTTGAGGACGAGGGCCAGTACGAAGGGGATCGCGAAGCCGATCAGCAGGGCGAGCAGGGTGAAGGTGAGCGTGTTGCGCCAGGCGGCGCCGAACTCGGGGTCGTCGAGGACGCGGGTGAAGTTGGCGGTGCCGACCCATTCGGCCTCCGAACCCGGCGTGTACTCCTGGAAGGCGATCACGACCGCCCGGATCGCCGGGTACCAGGAGAACAGCGCGAAGCAGACGAGGCCGCCGGCGAGGAAGCCGTAGGCGCGCAGATGGTCGGCGAGGCGGCGCCGTCTCCGGTCCCCTGCCGGGGACGGCGCCGGCACCGGGCGGACCCGCGGGGCCGCGGCCGGTCGTTCGGCCGTCTTCATGCCGGTCAGCTCCGGGCCAGGATGCCGTCGATCTTGCCGGAGGCGTCCTTCAGCAGCCGGTCGATGTCCGCGTCCTCCTTGGTGAGGACGGCGGAGACGACCCCGTCGAGGACGGAGTAGAGCTGCTGGGCACTGGGCGGCTCGATCTTCATCTCCAGCTGCTGGTTGCCGTCGAGGAAGGCCCGGTAGTTCTCCACCGGGATGTTGGCGTTGGCCTTCTTGACCTGCTGGTCCTTCTCGTCGGCGGCGCCGGTGAACAGGCGGGGCTCGGGCAGGCCGACCGGGGCGTCGTTCCTCTTGGCGCGGGCGTAGTCGCCGAGGAAGCCGTCACCGGGGGTGAGGAACATGTGGTCGAGCCACTTCAGGCCGGCGCGGATCTGCTCGGGTGAGGCGTTCTTGTTGAACATGTAGCCGTCGCCGCCGATGAGGGTGGCCCTGCCGCCGGGCATGGGGACGATGGCGATGTCCCGGTACTCGGCGCCCTTCTCCTTGACCAGGATCGGGATGTTGTCGGGGGCGGCGAGGTACATGCCGAGCTTGCCGGCGCCCATCATCTGCTGGGCGTCGTTGATGACGAGCAGCTGCTTGCTGCCCATCGACTCGTCCTTCCACCGCATGTCGTGGAGGGTCCGCAGCACGGCGCGGCCCTCGGGGGTGTCGACGGTGGCCTTCTCGCCGTCGGGGCTCACCACGTCGCCGCCCTGGGAGTACAGCTCGGCGGTGAAGTGCCAGCCGCCCTGGTTCTGGGCGCTGTAGTCGGCGTAGCCGACGGTGCCGTCGCCGAGGGCGGCGATCTTCTTGGCGGCGTCACGGACCTCGGCCCAGGTGGTGGGCGGTCGGTCCGGGTCGAGGCCGGCCTTCTCGAAGAGCGCCCTGTTGTAGATCAGGCCCATGGAGTAGCCGGTGCGCGGGATGCCGTAGACCTTGCCGTCGGCGGTGTAGATGTCGCGCAGTTGCCGCTGGATGGTGTCGTAGCTCTTCAACTCCTTGACGTACGGAGTGAGATCGGCGGCCTGGTTGATGTCGACGACGTGCCCGGCGTCGGTGAAGTAGGTGTAGAAGACGTCCTCCATCTGCCCGCCGGCGAGTTTGGCGTCGAACGTCTTGGGGTCCTGGCAGGGGAACGCGTCGTGCGGGACGACGTCGATGTCCGGGTTCTTCTTCTCGAAGGCGGCGATGTCCTCCTCGAAGAACTGGCGGTCGACCTTGGCGCTCTTGGGCGGCATGCAGTTGACCGTGATGCGGGTCTTGCCGCCGGCGGCTTCGTCGTCGTCCGAGCCGCAGGCGGTGAGCGCGAGCGCGCCGACGCCCAGGGCGACCAGAGAACGGCGGATCCCGGTGCTTCTCATCGGTGGACCCCTTAAGGGACAGGAGCGAGTGAACCCCTCGGAACAGGAGCGGTGGGCGGGGCACACTCAAGCACCGACGACATCGGTCCGCAAGATGTCGCGCAGAATTTGCAATTATCCGACAGTCGGGCGGATCTCAGGAACGGGGTGCTTGAGCGGTCGACCCCCGTACCACCAGCTCGGGCTCGAACAGAAGCTCCTCGGCGGCTACCGCACTGCCGCTGATCTGCGCGTTCAGCAGTTCCACCACCGCCTTGCCCATGGCCTCGATGGGCTGCCGGACGGTGGTGAGCGGGGGCTCGGTGCAGTTCATCAGCGCCGAGTCGTCGTAACCGACGACGGAGATCTGCCCCGGCACGTCGAGTCCCTTGCGGCGGGCGGCCCGTACGACACCGAGGGCGAGGGGGTCGCTGGCGCAGATGAAGCCGGTGACGCCCCGCTCGATGAGCCGGGAGGCGGCGGCGTGACCTCCCTCGATGGAGAACATGGCGCGGGCGACGTGCTCCTCGGGGACCTCCCCCGCGACCGCGCGCGCGGCGGCCAGTTTGCGCGCCGAGGGCATGTGGTCGCCGGGGCCGAGCACCAGCCCGATCCGCTCGTGCCCGAGCGAGGCGAGATGCCGCCAGGCCTGCTCCACGGCCACGGCGTCGTCGCACGACACGGCCGGGAAACCGAGGTGTTCTATCGCGGCGTTGACGAGGACGACGGGGATGTTGCGCTCGGCGAGCCGCCGGTAGTGGTCGTGGGGCGCGTCGGCCTGGGCGTACAGCCCACCGGCGAACACGACCCCGGACACCTGCTGCTGGAGCAGCAGGTCCACGTAGTCCGCCTCGGACACGCCGCCCCGGGTCTGGGTGCACAGCACCGGCGTCAGCCCGAGCTGGGCCAGCGCGCCGCCGATGACCTCGGCGAAGGCGGGGAAGATCGGGTTCTGCAGCTCGGGCAGGACCAGGCCGACCAGCCGGGCGCGCTCACCACGCAGCTGGGTGGGCCGCTCGTAGCCGAGCACGTCCAGGGCGGAGAGCACAGCCTGCCGGGTGGCCGCGGAGACCCCCGGCTTGCCGTTGAGCACCCGGCTGACCGTGGCCTCGCTGACCCCGACCTTCTTCGCCACCACAGCAAGTCGTCGCGTCATGAACGCAAGAATAGCGCAAGAACCGCAAGCCGCTTGCGTTGCTACGCAAACGCGCTGTCAAGGTGCCGCCCAGAGCCCCCGGACATGCCCGAGGTGGCGGGTCATCACGGCACGCACGGCCTCCGTGTCCCGGGCGAGCAGCGCGTCGAGTATCTCCAGATGCTCCTCGGCCGACGCCTCCAGCCGCCCCTGCTCCACCAGCGCGGTCAGCCCGTACAGCCGTGCGCGCCGCCGCAGGTCCCGCACGACCTCGACGAGGTGCCCGTTGCCGGCGAGTGCCAGCAGCCCCAGATGGAAGCGCTGGTCGGCCTCGATGTACGCGATGAGGTCGCCGGCCGCGGCGGCGGTGACGATCTCCTCGGCGACCGGGCGCAGCGCCTGGAGCGCCACCGGGTCCACGGTGCCGGCCAGTTCCGCCGTCGTCGGGATCTCGATCAGCGAGCGGATGTGGGTGTACTCGTCGAGCTGCCGGTCGGAGACGGCGGTGACCCGGAACCCCTTGTTGGGCACCGTGTCGACCAGCCCTTCCCTGGCGAGGTCGAGCATGGCCTCGCGCACGGGGGTGGCGGAGACACCGAAGCGGGTGGCGAGCCCGGGGGCCGAGTACACCTCGCCCGGGCGCAGTTCCCCGGCGATCAGCGCGGCCCGCAGGGCGTCCGCGACCCGCTCGCGGTAGCTGGGCTTGCGACCGCCGAGGGACCGCAGGGCGGGACGGTTCGCGTTCACAGGACGAACCCCGCCGGGAACGGGTCCCGCGGGTCCAGCAGGTACTGCGCGGTGCCGGTGATCCAGGCGCGCCCGGTGAAGCTGGGCAGCACGGCCGGGCGGCCCGCCACCTCGGTGGTGCCGAGCAGCCGGCCGGTGAACCGGGTGCCGATGAAGGACTCGTTCACGAACTCGGTGTGCAGCGGGAGTTCGCCGCGCGCGTGCAGCTGCGCCATGCGGGCGCTGGTGCCCGTGCCGCAGGGCGAGCGGTCGAACCAGCCGGGGTGGATCGCCATGGCGTGCCGTGAGTGACGGGCGGTCGAGCCGGGCGCGGCCAGGTAGACGTGGTGACAGCCCCGGATGGTCGGATCCTCGGGGTGGACGGGCTCGCCGGCGGCGTTGACGGCGTCCATCAGCGCCAGGGCCGCGGTGAGGATCTCGTCCTTGCGGGCCCGGTCGAAGGGCAGGCCGAGCCGGTCCAGCGGCAGGACGGCGTAGAAGTTGCCGCCGAAGGTGAGGTCGTAGGTGACCGTGCGTCCGTCGGGCAGGGTGGCCTCCCGGTCGAGGGCGACGGCGAAGGACGGGACGTTGCGCAGGGTCACCGCCGTGGCTGCCCCGTCCTCGACCGCGACCTCGGCGACGACGACCCCGGCGGGGGTGTCCAGGCGGATGGTGGTGACCGGTTCGACGACCTCGACCATGCCGGTCTCGACCAGCACCGTCGCGACGCCGATCGTGCCGTGCCCGCACATGGGCAGGTAACCGGAGACCTCGATGTAGACCACGCCCCAGTCGCAGTCGGGGCGGGTCGGTGGCTGGAGGATCGCGCCGCTCATCGCGGAGTGGCCGCGCGGCTCGTTCATCAGCAACCGCTTGACGTCGTCGCGGTGTTCACGGAAGTACAGGCGCCGCTCGTTCATGGTCGCGCCGGGGATGGTGCCGATGCCGCCGGTGATCACGCGGGTGGGCATGCCCTCGGTGTGCGAGTCGACGGCGTGCAGGACGAGCTTGCTGCGCATGACCGCCCCCCTACGCCAGTCCGGCCGCTACGGCCTTCTCGGTGGCCGCGCGGACGGCCGCCTCCTGCTCGGGCTCCAGCGGTACCCGCGGTGGACGGCAGGGGCCGCCGTACCGGCCGACGAGGTCCATGGACAGCTTGATCGCCTGGACGAACTCCACGCGTGAGTCCCAGCGCAGCAGCGGATGCACCTGCCGGTACAGCGGCAGCGCCGTGGCGAGGTCGCCGCCGACGGCGGCGCGGTAGAGCTCCGCGCAGGACCGGGGCAGCGCGTTCGGGTAGCCGGCCACCCAGCCCTTGGCGCCGGCCACGGCGAGTTCCAGCAGGACGTCGTCCGCGCCGATCAACAGGTCGAGTTCGGGGGCGAGTTCGGCGATCCGGTAGGCCCGCCGGACGTCCCCGGAGAACTCCTTGACCGCGTGGACGTGCCCCTCGCCGTACAGCCGGGCGAGCAGTTCCGGCACCAGATCGACCTTGGTGTCGATGGGGTTGTTGTAGGCGACGACCGGCAGTCCGGCGGCGGCGACCTCGGCGTAGTGGGCGACGACGGAGCGCTCGTCGGCACGGTAGGCGTTGGGCGGCAGCAGCATCACGGCCCGGCAGCCGGCCTCGGCCGCGTGCTCGGTCCAGCGGCGGGCCTCGGCGGACCCGTAGGCGGCGACACCGGGCATCACGCGTTCCCCGCCGATCGCGGCGACGGCCGTCTCGACGACCTTGGCGCGCTCCTCGGGGGTGAGCACCTGGTACTCGCCGAGGGAGCCGTTCGGTACGACGCCGTCACAGCCGTTCGCCACCAGCCAGGCGCAGTGTTCGGCGTAGCGGTCGTGGTTCACGGAGAGGTCGTCGTTCAGCGGCAGGGCGGTGGCGACGAGGAGGCCGCGCCAGGGACGGTGGTCGGTCATGAGTGTCCTTCCTCGGTGTGCTGTTCGGCGAGTACACCCAGCGGCACGGGGCGTGCGAACGGCCGCCGGGAAGGGGTGGGTCCACAGCCGGCGAGCCCCGCGACGGCCGGCCCGCACATCCGGCCCTGGCACCAGCCCATGCCGGCCCGGGTGAGCAGCTTGACCGTCCGGGCGTCCCCGGCGCCGAGCGTGAGGGCCTCGCGGACCGCGCCCGCCGTGACCTCCTCGCAGCGGCAGACCACGGTGTCATCGGTGACCCGGTCGGTCCAGCGGGCGGGCGGGGCGTAGACGGCGTCGAGGGCCGCCGCGGACCTGCGCATACGGGCGCGGGCCCGGGCGGCGGGCGCCCACTGACCCGGATCCGGTGCGGTCCCGCGCAGCCGGGCGGCGATCGAGCGGCCGGCGATGTGTCCTTCGGCGAGGGCGAGCGCCGCACCGCCGACGCCGGTGGCCTCGCCCGCGGCCCACACGCCGGGTACGTCCGTGCGCTGCTCCCCGTCGACGGCCACGGTGAGTCCGTCGAGTCGGCAGCCGAGGCCCTCGGCGAGGTCGGTGTGCGGAAGCATGCCGTGCCCCACCGCGAGCGTGTCGCACGGCAGGTGGCGTTCGGTGCCGGGCCGGACGCGGCCGTGCGCGTCGAGTGCGGCGACGGTGACACCGGTCAGCCGGTCGTCACCGTGGGCGCGGACCACGGTGTGGCGGGCGAGGAACGGTACGCGGTGGCGCAGCAGCCGGGCCGCGTAGCCGGCGCCCTCGGGGAACTTGCCGGCCAGTGACCGGACGTGCCGCGGCAGGCGCCCGGGGCCCGCGGACTCCACCAGCGCGGCGACCTGTACGCCGGCCGCGGCGAGCCCGGTCGCCACCGGCAGCAGCAGCGGCCCGGTCCCGGCGACCACGGCGGTCGGGCCCGGTACGACGAGGCCGCCCTTGAGCATGGCCTGCGCACCGCCCGCGGTGACGACGCCGGGGAGGGTCCAGCCGGGGAAGGGCAGTACGGTCTCGTATCCGCCGGTTGCCAGGAGCACGGCGGTGGCGTGCACCTCGGCGGGCTCCTCCTCGTCCGGTCCGAGCAGCGCGTGCACGGTGAGACCGTCGGACGTCCGCTCCACGCACCACACATGATGTTCCGCCAGGAGTCGGACGGAGCTCGCGGCGAGCCCGTCCCGCAGCCGGATCCAGGTGCGCCACTGGTGGTGCAGGGCCTCGGGGCGTCGCGCACGCAGCCCTGCCGCGGGCTGCCGGTGGAACTGCCCGCCCGGTTCCGGCGCCGCGTCGACGAGGGCGACCCGTACGCCACGTGCGGCCGCCGCGAGGGACGCGGCGAGGCCGGCCGGCCCCGCCCCGATCACCGCGAGGTCAGTCCGCATGGCCGGTCCCCTCCTGGGTGCGGATCACGTCGCCCGGCCGCGCGGGGACCAGACAGGCCCGTTGGTTGGGGCGGCCGTTCACGGTGACCAGGCAGTCGAAGCACACCCCGATCCCGCAGAACACCCCTCGGGGACGTCCGCCGCCCCGGGTGGAACGCCAGGCGGTGATGCCGGCCGCCCACAGCACGGCGGCGACCGTCCGGCCGGGCAGCGCCTCGATCCGCCGCCCGTCGAACGTGACCGTGAACGCGGGGCCGGGTCGCGCCCCGGCACGCTCCAGCGGATTCACTGCTCGGCCTCCTCTGCTTCGGCGGACGGAGCGCCCGTGCGGCGGGTCAGGTCGGCGGCCCGCGGGGGAAAACGGTCGGGACGGAAGGGCGTGAGGTCCAGGGCGGCAGTCCGTCCGGTCAGTGACTGGGCGATCAGCAGCCCGGTGCCGGTGGCCAGGCCGATGCCCGCGCCCTCGTGACCGCACGCGTGGTACAGGCCGGGCGCCCGGGGGTCGGGCCCGATGGCGGGGAGGTGGTCGGGCAGGTACGGCCGGAAGCCCATGTACGTCCGCATGGCCCGGACGCCCGCCAGGAAGGGGAACAGGCGTGTCGCGCCCGCCGCCAGTGCCCGCACCGCCGGGAGCGACAGCGACCGGTCGAAGCCGACCCGTTCCCGGCTGGCGCCGATCAGTACCGGTCCTGCGGTCGTACCCTCCACCACCGGCGAGGTCTGCAGCGCCGCCGAGTCGCTGGCGACGTCGGCCACGTAGTCGGCGGCGTACACCTTGTGCCGGATGCGGGGCGGCAGCGGCTCGGTGACCAGGACGAAGCCGCGTCTGGGGAGGACGGGCAGGGACACTCCGGCGCGCGCGGCGAGTTCGCCGCCCCAGGTACCGGCCGCGTTGACGACCGCCGGGGCGTGGAGGTCGCCGCGGTCCGTGCGCACACCGCACACCGCGCCGTCGGGGGCGCGCAGCACCCGGGTCGCCTCACGGCCGGTGAGCAGCCGGGCGCCGGAGGCGCGCAGAAGGTGGGCCGCCGCGAGGGCGGGCATCACCTGGGCGTCCTGCGGGTAGTGCACACCGCCCGCGAGGCCGGGCGCCAGGTGCGGCTCGAGATCGCGCAGCCGGTCGGCGGGCACGGGTTCGGCCGTCACCCCGGCCGCCCGCTGAGCGGCCGCGAACTCCCGCAGCCCGGACGCGGTTTCCGGTGTTCCGGCGACGACCAGGCCGCCCTTGGCCTCGTACTCGACCGGCTTGCCGAGGTCCTGGGCCACCTCCGCCCACAACCGGTTCGACAGCAGGGCGAGTTCGAGTTCGGGTCCGGGCGCCTTGTCGGATACCAGGAGGTTTCCCTCGCCCGCGCCGGTCGTCCCGCCGGCCACCGGGCCCCGGTCCACGACGGTCACGGCGAGGCCCTCCCGGGCCGCGTACAGGGCGCAGGCGGCGCCCACCATCCCGGCGCCCACTACCACGACATCGCAGGTCAGCGGCTCGCTCACGCCAGTACTATGTCACACAGCACCTGCGCTGGGAACAGGGCGGACGATGCCTGCGGGGACCGGTTCAGTCGGCGGCGGGGACCACTCTCAGGTGGGAGGCCGCACGGCGCGCCCTGCGGGCCCCGGTCGGGACACGGGGTGCCTCGCGCAGGACCAGGGTCAGCCGGACACAGTCCATGTCCCGGAGGGTTCCGGTGGTCTCGACGACGATGCGGCAGTCCGTGGCGCCCCAGCGCGGGTCGGGGTGCAGCAGCGGCCGTACGGCGCCGTCGTGTTCGGCGGCCTGCTCACCGACGGCACGCAGCCAGTGCGGCAGTCCGTGCCGGTAGGCGGCCTCCATGATCGGATCCTGGGCGATGTCGCGGCGGATGGCCTGCAGCCCGTGGTCGTGGCCGTGCCGCTCGACGGTCTTGGCGAAGTGGGCCAGCATCGGCAGGCACCAACTCGACTCGTGGTCGCCGAGCACCGTGGCGGCGTCCGGGTGGAAGAGGACGAACCGCAGGAAGTTGTCGACGGGCAGGGCGGTGGGGTGCGGCTCGACATCCTGGAAAAGTGTCCGGAAAGCACTGTTCGTGAGCCGCACGTCCCAGCAGTGGTCGACCACCAGGGAGGGGAAGGGGGCCGCCTCCAGGAGCGCGGCGTAGTCCTGCAGATAGGCCTGGGCCTCGGGAGTCTCGGGGGCGGGCCGCGGTGCCGGCCGCTGCCCTCCTGCCTGATATGCCATCGGGAGGTCACCCCTCTTGCCTGTGCGGCCCTGACGCGGCGCCCCGATCCTGCTGCCCGGACGTGAGGCGTGTCAACTATCGTGGCATTTCATGTCGGTTGACGGCTGAAATTGGCCACAGTTGTGGCGAGACCTGGATGTGAGTTCGAACCACGGCTAGTCTCCGTGAAGTTCACGGCAATCGCTTGTGAGAAGCCTGTGAGAGACGTAGGAGATCTTTCGGTGACGGGTGGCTTCGAGGGTCCGGGCACCGCGCCGACGACCGCGCTGCCGGCCGTCGTCGCCCGCGTCACCGCACTCGCCGACCGGCTCGGCGTGGCGCACTCCGAGGTCTTCGACGTCGGCCGGCTGTCCGTCGCCTCCGGTGTGCCGGAATCCGTGGTCAAGGCGCTGCTGAGCGGCCGGTCCGCGGGGGAGCCCGATGTGCAGGCCCGGTTCGTGCAGCGGCTGGACCTGCTGCGCCGCACCCGGCTGAAGCCCAACGGCCGCAAGTACACGCAGCAGGAGATCGCCGACGGCGCGGGCATGTCCCGGCAGCAGGCCGGTGCCCTGATCAACGGCGACCGGCGGCCCACGATGGAGCACTGCGACGCCATCCAGCGGTTCTTCCGGGTACACGCCGGTTTCCTGACCGCCGAGGACCCCGAGGCGCTCGCGAGCGTGCTCCAGCACACCGAGCAGGAACTGCTGCAGAAGCTCGCCGACCGGGAGCGGCGGGCGGCTGCGGAGGCCGACGACCCGTTGGAGCGGCTGCTGCAGGACCACGGTGTGCGCGGGATCGCCTGGCGGGCCGCGCAGCTGCCCACCGACCAGCACCGCGACAAGGTCGCGGAGTGGCTGGACATGCTCCTGGAGAGTGTCCAGCGGCCCAAGTCGTGACCTGGGGAGAACTGTGGGCATCGGTAGGGAAATGCGCCGCCTGTGCGCCGAGTTGCTCGCGGAGCTGACGCTTCCCGTCCCGGCACGGCCCGCCGATCTGTACGCCGCCCTGTGCGAGGGGATGAGCAGGCGCCGCGGGCGGCCCGTGCGGTTCCGTACGGCCGTCTTCCCGCCGGGGACCGCGAGCGGGCTGTGGCTCGACATGGCGGACCAGGACCTCGTGGTGATCGAGGAGCGCACCGCGCCCGACCACCAGTTGGTGATCCTGGGCCATGAGCTGTGGCACATGAAGGCCGGCCACCGCGGTCACCACGTCGAGGGTGCCGAGGTCGCGACGCGGCTCCTGGACGAGGCCCCCGACGAGGACGCCTTGCGGGCGACCGTCCTGAGGGTCGCCGCGCGCACCCGGTTCGACCTCGCCGAGGAGAAGGAGGCCGAGGCCTTCGGCCTGCTGCTGGCCAGCAAGTGCCGGACGAGGCTCGCCGGTTCGTCGTTGCGCGGACCGGTGCAGCGGGACCACCTCGCGGGCCGGATCGGGGCGTCGCTGGGATACCTGGGTCCGCGGGGCTGAGCGGGCGCGCCCCGGCGCGCGAGCCCCTCCGCGCGGGCGAACCGGGCCGCGTCGCGGCCCGGTTGTCAGTGGCGGACGGCAAGCTGGAGGTACGCCCCCTCCAGTGCGGGGGCGCAGGACCCATGACGACGACACGGGGAGATGCCGAGCGATGCCCACCGCCGTACTGACCGACCGCGAGCGCACCGCCGTCCAGGCCTATCTACGACTGCTGTACACCGTGCGCGCCACCTTCGACACCCAGCCCGCCCCGCCGGACGCGCCCAGGCACGCGATCGTCCCGCCCTCCGTACTCGCCGAGGCGGAAGCGGCGCTGGCCCGAGCGGGCCTGGCGGGCAACGAGGAGGCGTTCTTCCGCATGCTGCGCGACTGGCACCCCGAGCCGTAGCGGGCAGGCGTCCCGTGGCGGCGCGGCAAGAGCCGCTGCCACGGGACGCCCCCGGTTCAGATGTGCGGGACCGCGATCGCCGTGGCGATCAGGTTTCCCCCGGTGGTCCAGCGGCCGGTGAAGTGGTCGACGACGCGGCCACCCACCCGGGGTCCGGGGACCAGGAGGGTGGCGCGGAAGCCGCCGTGGGTGTCCGCACCGGGGTCGAGGGAGAAGGAGATGTCGGCCTCCAGGAAGTCCAGCCACTTCCCGGTGAGCGGGAACCAGGCCTTGTAGACGGCCTCCTTGGCGCTGAACAGCAGCCGGTCCCAGTGCACGGCGGGCAGTTCCCCGGTCAGCCGTCCGACCCGCGCCGCTTCCTCCGGCAGCGCCACGCTGGACAGCACGCCCTCGGGCAGCGGCCCGTGGATCTCGGCGTCGATACCGAGGGACGCCAGGTCACCCGCGCGGACCAGGGCCGCGGCGCAGTAACCCTGGCAGTGGGTCATGCTGCCGGCCAGCCCTTCCGGCCAGATGGGGGCACCGCGTTCACCGGGCAGCACGGGCTGCGCCGGCACGCCGAGCTTCTCCATGGCACGGCGCGCGCAGGAGCGCACGGCGGTGAACTCCCGGCGGCGTTTGAGGACGGCCCGCGCCACCAGCGCCTCCTCCTCGGGATACAGGGGAGCGTCGACGCCCTCGTCGCCGTAGGCCTCCACGGCGACCACCGTCTGCGGCAGCAGTTCCTCGATCATCGGCCCTCGTCCTCCCTCGGCACGATCCGGCGCAGCCGCCCCGGCGGTTGTGCCCGCTTGCGCCACTCGCGCGGATAGCCCACCGACACCTCCTCGAAGCGGACACCGTCCTGCCACGTGGTCCTGGGGATGTGCAGGTGGCCGTAGACCATGGTGTGGACGGGGAATCTCCGGTGCCAGTCGTCGGTCAGCATGGTGCCGCACCACATGGCGAACTCGGGGTACCACAGCACGTCCGTCGGATGGCGGTGCAGCGGATAGTGGTTGACGAGGACGAGCGGCAGACCCTCCGGTACCTCGGCGAGCCGGCGTTCGGTCTCGGCGACCCGGGCCCGGCACCAGGCCTCCCGGCTCGGGTACGGATCGGGGTGCAGCAGATGCTCGTCGGTGCAGACGACACCGGTGCCGTGCGCGTACTCCAGTCCCTGGTCCTTGGTGGCGCAGCCGGACGGCAGGAAGGAGTAGTCGTACAGCAGGAACAGCGGTGCGACGACCACCGGGCCGCCGGGCCCCTCCCAGACCGGGTAGGGGTCCTCGGGTGTGATCACCCCGAGTTCGCGGCACTGTTCGACGAGATGGTCGTAGCGGGCGACGCCGCGCAACGTGACCGCGTCGCTCGGATGGGTCCACAGCTCGTGGTTGCCCGGCACCCAGACGACCTTGGCGAACCGGCCGGCGAGGGTCTTGAGGACCCAGCGGATGTCCTCCACGGTCTCCGCGACGTCACCGGCCACCAGCAGCCAGTCCTCGTCCGACTCGGGCCGCATCTGTTCGACCAGGGCACGGTTCTCGGCGTAACCGATGTGCAGGTCGCTGATGGCCCACAGCTGCCCGCCGCCGCCTGTCCCCGACATCACCCGTCGTCCCTTCAGCCGTCACGAACGGCACCACGAGATCACATTCGTGCCGCCGGGACAAGCACGACCCGGCGTATGCCCGTGGTATCAGGAGCTGTCGCGGAAGCCGTATGATCTGCCGCACCACCGCCATGAAACGCCCTTCGCACAGGGCGGTTTGGCGACCCCTCATAAGTCCTGCCCGGGCAACGGGCCGCTGAGCCCTGCCCGCGAACCGTGAAAGGCGGCCTGCATGGTCTCTCGCGTACGCGTCTGGCTCAACCGCACGTACGCGGAGAACGTGTTCTTCATGGATCAGCTGCGGAGAAATCCCAGCGACCGGGCCGTCGAGATCCATGCCACCCACGGCGACCCCGACTCGCCCGTGCTGGCCGCCGCCGACACCGCCGAGCTGGAACCCGAGGGCCTGTCCCCCGCGGCGTACGTCGAGTACGCGCTCGCCCAGTGCGAGCGGCGGGGCATCGACGTGTTCGTCCCCCGGCTGCACCAGGCGGCGATCGTCGCGCACCGCGCCGAGTTCGAGGCCGTCGGTACGGCGCTGCTGGCGCCGCCTCCCGAGGCGGTGGCCGTGTTCCACGACAAGGTGATCGCCTACGAGGCGGTCCAGGCGATCGGGGTGCCCGTGCCGCCGTGGTGGCGGGTGCGCGACGCGGACGGGCTCCTCGCGGCCGTCGAGGCGTTGGAGGCGCGGGGTCACCGGGCCTGCTTCAAGCCCGCGTCCGGAGCGGGCGGCGTGGGCTTCCGCGTGATCACGCGCGCCCCGTACTCACTCGCGCAGCTGAGCGGCTTCCCGAACCCCCATGTGCCGCTCGGCCTGGTGCTGGACGCCGTACGGCAGGCCGATGAGCCGGTGGACTGGCTGGTGATGCCGCGTCTTGAGCAGCCCGAGGTGTCGGTGGACTGCCTCACCGGGCCCGACAACCGGATCCGGCTGGCGGTGGGGCGCACCAAGAACGGCCGGCGCAGGGGCTTCACCCTGCACGAGCAGTGGCTGGAGCCGGCCCGGCGGATCGCGGAGGGCTTCGGGCTGCACCACCTGTCCAACATCCAGTTCCGGATGCTCGGCGAGCGGCCCATGCTGATGGACGTCAACACCCGGCCGGCGGGCGGGCTGCACCAGCTGTCGCTGTGCGGTGTGAACGCCCCGTGGGCCGCCGTGCGGCTGGCGCTCGGCGAGGACCCCGGCGAGATGACGCCGCCGTTCCTGGGCCAGGACTACACGGTGGTGTCCGGTCCGCGTCCGCTGCTGCCCGTGCCGTCGCCGCAACTGCGCGCCGATGTGCTCGCGGCCGCGCCCGCGCTGGGTGCCGTACCGGCTCCTGCGGCGCCCGTGGAGCCGAGGACGGCGACCGGAGCACGCTCGTAGGAATTTTTTTCCGGGAAATCTCCGCCGGGGGTGTATCAGGGGCCCGGCTGCGTGCTCTTAACGGTGAAGGCGACTTGGGGAAGCCGCCGGGGGGGGAAGCACGGGGGAACGGGGGGAGCTCGGGTCGGTCGGCCGCTGTCACGGGGGGCGACCGGCCGACCCGAAGCCGGTTCCGGCCGGCTATCCGAGGTAGGCGAGGCCGGGGTGGACGGCGGTGTAGCCGTCGACGAGACGCCGGGCCACGTTCACGGAGTCCACCAACGGATGCAGGGCGAACGCCTTGACGGCTGTCGCACGGGAGCCCGAGTGGGCGGCGGCCAGCACCTCGCGCTCGACGGCCTTGACGGCGCAGACCAGACCGGTGGCGTGATCGGGCAGCGGGTCCACGGACACGGGGTGCGCGCCGTTGGCGTCCACGAGGCAGGGCACCTCGATCACGGCGTCCCCGTCCAGCGGGGAAAGCGTGCCGCGGTTGCGGACGTTGAGGATCAGGGTGGTGCGTTCGTCGCGGGCGATGGCCCGCATCAGGGCGAGGGCCACCTTCTCGTAGCCGCCGGACAGATCGTCGGCCTCACGTTCCCCCGCGCCCGCCGCTTCCCGGTTCTCGGCCATGTAGGTGGCCTCGCGCTCGGCACGGGTGCGCTCCCACAGGTCCAGGGCGGCGGCGCCGGGGTCGCTCGCCCCGGCGTAGAACCGGGCCTGCTGGTCGTGCAGGAAGGCGCCCCTCGTCCGCTCCGCCCGCTGGTAGGCGCCCACCGCCTCGCGGTTGAAGTAGTAGTAGTGCAGGTACTCGTTGGGGATCGCGCCCAGCGACCGGAGCCAGTCGGCGCCGAAGAGCCGGCCCTCCTCGAAGGAGCCGAGCAGCGCGGGGTCGTCGAGCAGGCGCGGGAGCTCGTCGCGGCCATCGACCCGCAGACCGCGCACCCAGCCGAGGTGGTTGAGGCCGACGTAGTCGATCCACGCCTCCCGCGGGCGCGCGCCGAGCACCCGGGCGATACGGCGGCCCAGGCCGACCGGTGAGTCGCAGATGCCGATGACGCGGTCGCCGAGGTGGCGGGACATGGCCTCGGTGACCAGGCCGGCGGGGTTGGTGAAGTTGATGACCCAGGCGTGGGGGGCGAGTCGGGCCACCCGGCGGGCGATGTCGACGGCGACGGGGACGGTGCGCAGACCGTAGGCGATGCCGCCCGCGCCGACCGTCTCCTGGCCCAGCACGCCCTCGGCGAGGGCGACCCGTTCGTCGTTCGCCCTGCCTTCCAGGCCGCCGACGCGGATCGCGGAGAAGACGAAGTCGGCGCCGCGCAGCGCCTCGTCGAGGTCGGTGGTGGCGGTCACCTCGGGGGCGTCGGGCACGCCGTCGGCCTGCTCGGCGAGGACGCGGGTGATCGCGCGCAGCCGGCCGGCGTCCACGTCGTGCAGGACGACCCGGGTCACCCGTCCCTCGGCGTGGTCGGCGAGCAGCGCCCCGTGGACCAGCGGCACGCGGAATCCTCCGCCGCCCAGAATCGTCAGCCTCACAACCGCACCCTTCCCACCACGACGAACGTGCACGACCCTACTCGCGGCGCGGGCGTTACGGTGGGCCGCGCGACCGCGCCCCGAGCACCCTGCCTCCCTGTCGCGGCGGACGCCGGCCGAGGTGCGGCGCTCGGGCGTCGCGGTGGGCGACCGCCGGATCACCTCGGACGCGCTGTCGGTGGCCGCCCCGGTGCGAGGGCCGGACGGCGCGGTGAGCGCCGCCGTGTCGGTCGTCGTCCGCCAGGCCGACGCGCGGGTCCCGTCCTGATCCCGGCACTGCGGCCCGCGGCCCGCGGCATCTCCCGGTTCTGGGCCGGCCGCCCGACCGCGAAATCCCTCTCACCGGTGAGGACCGGGCTCCCCCGCCCTCGTGATACTGGAACGGCCCCCGCCCCGAGGAGCCGCTCATGTCCCTCCGGTCCGCCTTCACGCCGGTCGTCACCCGCTGGCGCACGGCGAATCCGTACGCGCTCGACACGGCACTCGCCGCGCTCGTGCTGTTCGCCGTGTCCCTGCAGTGGATCTTCCCCGACGAGGGCGACGACCGGCTGACGTGGCAGGGCTGGCTGCTGGGCGCCGCCACGGCCGTACCGCTGATCTGGCGGCGGCGGTCGCCGTGCGCGTCCGCGTGGGCCGTGTCGTCCGCCACCCCGGCGCAGGCCCTCTACCACGCGCCCCCGCCGGACGTGATGTACGGCGGGATGGTCGTCCTGTACACCATGGCCGCCCTGGCCCGGCCCTGGCAGCGCCGGCTGATGCTCACGGGCTGGGTGATCGGGGTCGTGGTGACCATGCGGCACCAGGCCGACAAGCAGCCCTTCGAGTACGCCTTCCATCTGATGGGCCTCGTCTGCGCCTACGCCCTCGGGATGCTCGCCCGGGTCCAGCGCGCCTACACCACCGAGCTGGAGGACCGGGCCCGCCGGCTGGAGCGGGAGCGTGCCGCGGACACGGCGCGGGCCAGGGCGGAGGAACGCTCCCGGATCGCCCGGGACATGCACGACATCCTGGCGCACGCGGTGAGCCTGATGGTGGTGCAGGCGGAGGCCGGGCCGGTGGTGGTCCGCAAGGATCCCGAGCGCGCGGAGGCCACCTTCGACACCATCGCCACGACGGGCCGGGAGGCGATGGCCCAACTGCGGCGGATCCTCGGCGTGCTGACGGAGGAACGGCCGGAGGGCGAGGTCGCGCGGCTGCCGCAGCCGAGCGTGGCCGCCCTGCCACGGCTCGTCCGGCAGGTGCAGGAGTCCACCGGGCTGCGCACCGAACTGCGCACGACCGGTGAGCCCTGCCCACTGCCCTCGGACACCGAGGTCGCGGCCTATCGTGTGGTCCAGGAAGCACTCACCAACACCGTGAAGCACGCCCGCGCCTCCCGCGCGGTGGTGGAGCTGGACTGGGCGGAGGACCACGTGACCCTGACGATGACGGACGACGGACGGGGCCCGTCCGCGCCGGTCGGCGGACACGGGCTGATCGGCATCCGGGAGCGGGCCGCCGCCTGCGGGGGCAGCGCCGAGACCGGCAGCGGCCCGGACGGCGGCTTCCGGGTCGTGGTGCGCCTGCCCGTGGCCGCCGACCGGCAGGGGGCCCTCGGGTGAGCATCCGGGTGGTCGTCGCCGACGACCAGGAGCTGGTCCGGGCCGGTTTCGGCATGATCCTCGACGCCCAGGACGACATCGAGGTGGTCGCCGAGGCGGGCGACGGCGAGGAGGCCGTCGCGGCGGTCCGCCGGCACGCCCCGGACGTGCTGCTGCTCGACATCCGCATGCCGGTGATGGACGGCCTGGACGCGGCCCGTCGGGTGTGCGCGCAATCGGCGTGCAAGGTGGTCATGCTGACCACCTTCGACCTGGACGAGTACGTGTACGAGGCGCTGTACGCGGGCGCCAGCGGCTTCCTGCTGAAGGACGTCCGCCGCGACGACCTCGTCCACGCGGTACGCGTCGTCGCGGCCGGTGACTCGCTGCTCGCCCCGGCGGTGACCCGGCGGCTGGTCGCGGACATCGTGCGGCGCCGCCGGGAACGGGCCGCCGAGGCCCCGACCCCGCAGCGCCTGGACGCGCTCACCGCCCGCGAGGTGGAGACCCTGCGGCTGCTGGCCCGGGGCCTGTCCAACGCGGAGATCGCCACGACCCTGTTCGTCAGTGAGCACACCGTCAAGACCCACGTGAGCAATGTCCTGAGCAAGCTCGGTCTCAGGGACCGGGTTCAGGCGGTGATCCGCGCCTACGAGACGGGCCTGATCACCCCGGGCTCCCTCTGAGGGGTGAGGGAGGGGGCCGTCTCCCCCGTACGGGCGAGGGCCGCGAACCCCTCGCTCCGGCGATCCGGTGACCCGCCCCGCGGCACGAGTCTGGGGGCGATGACGAACCATCACTCGCCGGGAGGGACCGTGCTCTTCGCACTCGCCCGGGCGGCTACCCGCCGCCCCTTGACCGTGATGCTCCTGTGGGGGCTCTTTCTGCTGCTGGGCTTCGGGCTGGGGACGGGCGTCTTCGCGCGGCTCTCCGACAACGTGCCCGAAGTCCCCGGAACCGAATCGGAGTCGGCCGCGCGGTACCTGGACCGGGTGGACCCGGCGGGCGAGTCGATCTCCGGCGTGGTGGCCGGCACCGCCGTCGCGGACCCGGAGCTGCGCGCCGACGTCGGGCGGGCCGTCGCCGACGTCCGCCGGGTCGCCGGGGTCGCCGCCGTGCCCGACCCGTACGCCACGCCCGGTCTGACCGCCGAGGACGGGCAGGCGTTGATCATCCCCGTGACCCTCGAAGGCGGTCTGGACGACGATGCCGAGGAGCGGACGCTCGACGCGGCGGCCGACCGGATCAGGGAGATCGACGCCCCCGACGTCCATGTGAGCGGAGGTCCGCTGCTGGGACGGCAGCTCGGTGAGCGGGCCCAGGAGGACGTGAAGAACGCGGAGTTGATCTCCTTGCCGGTGGTGCTGGCACTGCTGCTCGTCGTGTTCGGCGGGCTGCGGTCGGCCCTGCTGCCGCTGGTGATCGCGGTCAGCGGGATCGCGGGGGCCTTCCTGGCGCTGTTCGGCTTCAGCGAGGTCACCGACATCTCCGTGTACGCGATCCAGGTGACGACGATGCTGGGGCTCGGGCTCGCCGTGGACTACGCGCTGCTGATGCTGGTGCGTTTCCGGGAGGAGCGCCGGCACACCGAGGACGTCGTGGAGGCGGTGCACCGCACGGTCGCGGCGGCCGGGCGGACGGTGCTGTTCTCCGGGCTCACGGTGGCCGTCAGCCTCACCGGGCTGCTGGTCTTCCCGAGCGTGTTCCTGCGCAGCATGGGCCTCGCGGTCGCCGCCGTCGTGGTCATCGACATGCTGGCCGCGCTCACCCTGCTGCCCGCGCTGCTGGTGCGGTTCGGCGGGCGGATCGCCCCGGCGAAGACGCGGCCGGAGGGCGAGGAGGGCCGGTTCTTCGCCCGGCTCGCCCGCTTCGCGGCCCGGCGCAGGGTCGCCGTACCGGCCGTGGTCGTACCGGCGCTGCTGGTCCTGGCGTTGCCCGTGTCCGGGATGAGCATCGCCGTGGGGGACGCCCGGCAACTGCCCACGGACACCGAGGCCCGGCAGCTGCACGACACCGTCGGCGACCACTTCCCGCCGGGCACCGGGGTCTCGCCGATCACCGTGGTGGTCCGGCCCGGCGCCGATGCCGCGACCGCCGACCGGATCCGGGCCCTGTCGCCGGGCACGAAGACACGTGACCTGCCGGGCGGCACCTCGGTGATCGAGATCCGGCCGCCCGGCGAGGCCGACGGCGCGGAGGCGACCGAGCTGGTCGAGCGGGTGCGGGAGGTGCGCGGCGACGCACCGGTCGAGGTCACCGGCACGGCGGCCCGGCTGGTCGACTTCCGCGAGATGCTCGCCGAGCGGGGGCCGTGGGCGGCCGTGACCGTCCTGGCCGGCATCTTCGTGCTGCTGTTCGCGTTCACCGGTTCCGTGCTGCTGCCGCTGCGGACCATCGCGACGACCCTGCTCAGCCTGGCGGCCGCGCTCGGAGCGGTGGTGTGGGTCTTCCAGGACGGTCATCTGGCCGGGCTGCTGGGTGCGGAGGGTCTGGGCGCGCTCAGTCTCACCGCGCCACCGCTGATCGTCGCGATCGCGTTCGGGCTCGCCATGGACTACGAGCTGTTCATCCTGGCCCGGATGCGCGAGGCACGGCGGCTGACCGGCGACGAAGGGGAGGCCGTGGTGACCGGCCTGCGCCGCTCCGGCCGGGTGGTGACCTGCGCGGCGCTGCTGCTGGCGGTCGTCTTCGCGGCCTTCATGACGGGCGGCTTCTCACCCATTCTGCAGATCGGCCTGGGCCTCACCCTGGCCGTGCTCATCGACGCCACCGTCGTGCGCATGCTCCTGGTCCCGGCCACCATGGCCCTGCTCGGCCGCCGGGCCTGGTGGGCCCCGGCCCCCCTGCGCCGGGCGCACGACCGCTTCGGCCTCCACGAGGAGCCGGCGAAAGAGCCCCGGCCACGGGTGCCGACCGGGGTCTGAGCGCCCCGCGCGGCATGGTCGAACGGAGCGGGAAACGCGGCGTCCGGGATCCTCCCGGGCGCCGCGCCCGTCGTGCGGGCCTGGCGCGCTTGCACCCATTCGCGTCATTCGAGAGGTGAACCCTCCACGCCCCAGAGGACTTTCTCGGTGACACCTCTTGACGACGCAACGGCCACAGACCACATTGGCGGCGATATGAGAGCGCTCTCAGGCGATGTTCCGGGCTCTCGACGGCACCTCTTCGAACAGACCACCCGTACCCGAGAGGGCTTCCCCACATGAGCGACACCTCCGGCACACCCCGCACTCCGCGCAGACCCCGTCCCCTGAGGCGGGCGCTCCTCGCCGTCGTCAGCACGCTGGCCCTCGCCGCGGGCGCCGCCACCGCGGCGAGCCCCTCCGCGAGCGCTTCCGTGCCGCCTCCCCCGTCGGGCTGGACCCAGGTCTTCGCCGACGACTTCGTGGGCTCCGCGGGCAGCGGTGTCAACACCTCCAACTGGCAGTACGCGACCGGCAAGGGCTACCCGGGCGGCCCCGCCAACTGGGGCACCGGCGAGATCGAGACGATGACGTCCAACCGGGACAACGTCTCGCTCGACGGGAACGGCAACCTCCGCATCACCCCGCGGCGCGACGCCTCCGGCAACTGGACGTCCGGCCGCATCGAGACCAACCGCACCGACTTCCAGCCCCCGGCCGGCGGCAAGCTCCGCGTGGAGAGCCGTATCCAGGTGCCGAACGTCACCGGCGCCGCCGCCAAGGGCTACTGGCCGGCGTTCTGGATGCTGGGCGCCCCCTTCCGGGGCAACTACTGGAACTGGCCCGCCGTCGGCGAGCTGGACATCATGGAGAACACGCAGGGCAACAACACCGTGTTCGCCACGATGCACTGCGGCACCTCGCCCGGCGGCCCCTGCAACGAGACCAGCGGCATCGGCGGTTCGACCACCTGCCAGGGCACGACGTGTCAGGCCGGTTTCCACACGTACCGCATGGAGTGGGACCGTTCGACGAGCGTGGAGGAGATCCGCTTCTCCCTCGACGGCAACACCTTCCACACCGTGCGGGAGAACCAGGTCGACGCGACGACCTGGAGCAACGCCACGGACCACGGCTTCTTCATCATCCTCAACGTGGCGATGGGCGGCGGCTTCCCCGACGCCTTCGGCGGCGGCCCGGACGCGGGCACCCAGCCCGGGCACTCGATGCTCGTCGACTACGTGCAGGTGCTGTCCTCCGGTGGCGGTGGCACCACTCCCCCGCCGACCGGCAACCGCGACGCGTACGGCGCCATCCAGGCCGAGTCCTTCGACGCCCAGTCCGGCGTGATGACCGAGTCGACCTCGGACTCGGGCGGCGGCCAGAACGTGGGCGCGCTGGCCAACGGTGACTGGCTGCAGTTCAAGGGCGTCAACTTCGGCTCCACCGCGGCCCGTCAGTTCTCCGCGCGGGTGGCGAGCGGTGCGGCCTCCAACGTCAGCGGGCTGGTCGAGGTACGCCTGGACAGCCGGAGCAACGCGCCCATCGGCAGTTTCGCGGTGGGCAACACGGGCGGCTGGCAGTCCTGGCGGACGATCCCGGCGAACATCGGCGACGTGACCGGCACGCACGACGTCCATCTGACCTTCACCAGCGGCCAGCCGTCGGACTTCGTGAACGTCAACTGGTTCACCTTCGGCCACTGAGCACCCCCCACACCGGCCCTCATCGGCCGGGAAGAAGGGGCCCCACGCGCGCGTGGGGCCCCTTTCGCCTGTCCGGACCCGTCCGTTCGCACCTCCCGTCCCGCCCGCGCCCGTGGGCCGGACGGGCCGCCCGCGACCACCGCACCTGCCCCGCGACCTCGGTCACCGCAGCTCCGCGCGGAACGCCGCGGGGGTCGTGTCGGTGTGCTGCTGGAAGAACTTGGAGAAGTTCGCCGCGTCCGGGAACCCGACGGCCGCCCCCACCCGGCCGATCGGCAGATCGGTGTGCGCGAGGAGGCGCTTGGCCTCCAGGATCACGCGCTTGTCGATGAAGACCTTGGGCGTCTCGCCGGTGGCGGCGCGCACCGCGCGCACCAGGGTGCGCCGGGAGTAACCGAGCGCGTCGGCATAGGCGCTGACGCTGTGGTTGGTGGCGAAGCCGTGCTCCACCGCGTCCCGGAACAGGGTGAAGGTGGTGCCGGAGGGCTCCCGGGCCGCCTCGGCCGAGCTGGCCGCGAGATGGGCGAGGCGCAGCAGGAACGCGGTCAGGGAGTGCCGCAGCACGGCCGTGTGCAGGCTCAGCGGCAGGGTGGCCGTGTCCTCGTACTCGCGGCGCAGTTGGCCGAGGGCGGCCCTGAGCGCGGTGAGCTGGGCCGGGTCCGGGCGGAGCAGGGGCTGCCGGTCGTAGCGGTAGAGGCCGGTGGCCTCGACGGTGGCGCGGGGCAGGAAACCGGGCTGCATGGCGAGGACGGTTCCGAGGTACTCGCTCCCGGGCGAGAAACGGTGGACCTGCCCCGGGCGGATCCACAGCAGGTCGCCCGCCGTGGCCTCGTACTCGGTGAAGTCGACCATGTGCCGGACCGGTCCGCCGTCGAACAGCATCACGATGTGGAAGTCGATGCGGTGCACCCGGTCCAGCGGCGCGTCGGCGCGCCAGGTGCGGTCGGGGCCCATCGGGGCGATCTGCATGCCGACACCGAGGACACTCCGGTCGACCGGGAAGGGGAAGGTTCTGATCCCGTCACCGTCGTCGCCGCCGCCGCTTCGCCCTCCGCCCGCCGGGTCTCTTCCTGCCATGTCTCCCATGTCCGTCATCCGTCTGCCGCGCACACCTCGATCGTGCGCCCGGTGTCCCACATTCACCACAGGCTGGCACACCGCGACCTTCCCCCGAAAAAGTCAGACTTTTACTTTTGAACGCGTAACGGCAGCTCCACCGCTCGGATCGAGGGTTTCTTGAAGATGAGCACACAGACACCGCACCGGCTGGACTGGACCGGACTCGACCGGCGTGCCGTCGACACCGCCCGCCTGCTGGCGGCGGATGCCGTGCAGCGGGTCGGCAACGGCCACCCGGGGACGGCGATGAGCCTGGCCCCGGCCGCCTACACGATCTTTCAGAAGGTGATGCGGCACGACCCGGCCGACCCCGAGTGGACCGGTCGCGACCGCTTCGTCCTGTCCCCCGGTCACACCTCGCTGACCCTCTACACCCAGCTGTATCTCGCCGGCTACGAGCTGGGCCTCGACGACCTCGAGGCGTTCCGCACCCACGGCTCCAAGACGCCGGGGCACCCGGAGTACGGCCACACCGCCGGCGTCGAGACCACCACCGGTCCGCTCGGCCAGGGCGTCGCCAACGCCGTCGGCATGGCGATGGCCGCCCGCTTCGAGCGCGGCCTGTTCGACCCGGAGGCCCCCGCGGGCGAGTCCCCCTTCGACCACACCGTCTGGGCGATCGTCTCCGACGGCGACCTCCAGGAGGGCGTGTCCGCCGAGGCCTCCTCGCTCGCCGGCCACCAGCGGCTCGGCAACCTCGTCCTGCTCTACGACGACAACCACATCTCCATCGAGGGCGACACCGCCACCGCCTTCTCGGAGGACGTGCTGAAGCGCTACGAGGCCTACGGCTGGCACGTGCGGCGCGTCGAGCCGGAGGAGAACGGCGACATCGACGTGCGCGCCCTGTACGCGGCGCTGAACGCGGCGCGGGCGGAGACCGGGCGGCCCTCGATCATCGCGATGCGCACGATCATCGCCTGGCCCGCCCCGAACGCGCGGAACACGGAGGCGTCGCACGGTTCGGCCCTCGGCGCGGACGAGGTCGCCGCCACCAAGCGCGTCCTCGGCTTCGATCCCGAGCGAACCTTCGAGGTCGCCGACGAGGTCCTCGCCCACACCCGCCGGGCACTGGACCGGGGCGCCGAGGCGCACGCCGCGTGGGACAAGCGGATCGCCGACTGGCGCGAGGCGAACCCGGAGCGGGCCGAGCTGTTCGACCGGATCGTCGCCGGACGGCTCCCCGACGGCTGGGAGGAGGCGCTGCCGGTGTTCGAGCCCGGCAAGGCGGTCGCCACCCGGGCCGCCTCCGGCAAGGTGCTGCAGGCGCTCGGTGCGGTCGTACCGGAGCTGTGGGGCGGTTCCGCCGACCTGGCCGGCTCCAACAACACCACCATCGACAAGAACAGTTCCTTCCTGCCGGCGGGCAACCCGCTCCCGGAGGCCGACCCGTACGGCCGCACCGTCCACTTCGGCGTCCGCGAGTTCTCGATGGCCGCGGAGATGAACGGCATCGCCCTGCACGGCAACACCCGCGTCTACGGCGGCACCTTCCTGGTGTTCTCCGACTACATGCGCAACGCCGTCCGTATGTCCGCCCTGATGCAGCTCCCGGTGACCTACGTGTGGACGCACGACTCCATCGGCCTCGGCGAGGACGGCCCCACCCACCAGCCCGTCGAACACCTGGCCGCACTGCGGGCCATCCCCGGGCTGAACGTCGTCCGCCCCGCCGACGCCAACGAGACCGCGATCGCCTGGGCGGAGATCATGAAGCGGCACACCACCCGTCCGGCCCCGCACGGTGTGGCGCTCACCCGTCAGGGCGTACCGACGTACGCGCCGAACCCCGACGCGGCGAAGGGCGGTTACATCCTGGCCGAGTCCGCCGGACCGACCCCGGACGTGATCCTGATCGCCACCGGTTCCGAGGTGCGACTGGCCGTCGCCGCGCGGGAGATGCTCCAGGCCGAGGGGATCGGCGCCCGGGTGGTGTCGATGCCGTCCGTGGAGTGGTTCGAGGAGCAGCCGCGCGCCTACCGCGAGCGGGTCCTGCCGCCGTCCGTGAAGGCCCGCGTTGCGGTCGAGGCCGGAGTGGGACTGACGTGGTACCGGTTCACGGGTGACGCAGGACGCATCGTCTCCCTCGAACACTTCGGCGCCTCCGCCGACGCGAAGACCCTGTTCGCCGCATACGGCTTCACCCCCGACAACGTCGTGGCCGCCGCCAGGGAATCCCTGGCCGCCACGCGCGGTTGACGCGACCGCGAGAGAGAAGATGATCACTGTGAGCGAAGCAACCGCGAGCGCGGGAGCACTGAGGCGACTGTCCGACGCGGGCGTGTCGGTCTGGCTGGACGACCTGTCCCGGGAGCGCCTGACCTCCGGCAGTCTCGCCGCGCTCGTCGAGGCCGGGACCGTGGTCGGTGTCACCACCAATCCGTCGATCTTCCAGGCCGCCATCGGGTCCGGAGCGGGCTACGAGGAGCAGCTCGCCGACCTGGTCGTGCGGGGTGTCACCGCCGACGAGGCCGTGCGGATGATGACCGCCGCCGACGTCCGGGCCGCCGCCGACGTCCTGCGGCCCGTGTACGAGGCGACCGGCGGCCGGGACGGCCGGGTCTCCATCGAGGTCGACCCGCGGCTGGCGCACGACACGGCGGCCACGGTCGCCGAGGCCCGGCAGCTCGCCTGGCTGGTGGACCGGCCCAACGTGATGATCAAGATTCCGGCGACCGCGGCCGGCCTCCCCGCGATCACCGAGGTGATCGGCGCCGGGATCAGCGTCAACGTCACGCTGATCTTCTCGCTGGAGCGCTACCGCGAAGTCTTGGACGCCTACCTCACCGGTCTGGAGCAGGCGCATGCCGCCGGGCTCGACCTGGCCGCGATCCACTCCGTCGCCTCCTTCTTCGTCTCCCGCGTCGACAGCGAGATCGACAAGCGGCTGACGGTGCTGGGCACGGGCGAGGCCCTCGCCCTGAAGGGCCGGGCGGCCCTCGCCAACGCGCGGCTCGCCTACGAGGCGTACGAGGAGGCCTTCGCGGGTGCGCGCCGGCCGGCGCCGGCCGGGGGTTCCCGGGCCAACAAGCAGCGCCCGCTGTGGGCGTCCACGGGGGTGAAGGACCCGGCGTACAAGGACACCCTGTATGTGGAGGAGCTGGTCGCGCCCGGCACCGTCAACACGATGCCCGAGGCCACGCTGAGGGCCACCGCCGATCACGGGGTGGTCCGGGGCGACACCGTCACCGGCGGTTACGCCCAGGCGCGGGCCGACCTGGCCGCCGTGGAGCGGCTCGGGATCTCGTACGACGAGGTGGTGCGGCAGCTGGAGAACGAGGGCGTCGCGAAGTTCGAGGACGCCTGGCAGGAGCTGCTCGACGCGGTGACGAAGTCGCTCGACAGCAAGGGAGCTGACGCGGAATGACCGACGAGACGACACCCCCGACGGCGGACACCCCCGACGGGACGGAGGCGCCCGAACCGACGGCGGACGCCCCCCACGACAAGCCCGAACCGGCTTCGGACGCCCCGGTGACCGCGGCGGCTTCGGACGCCCCGGTGACCGCGCCGGAGGAACCGGCGGAGGCCCTGATGGCCCTCCCCGCGCCCGAGGCCGACTGGTCCAACCCGCTGCGCGACCCCCGGGACCGCCGCCTGCCCCGGGTCGCGGGCCCCTCCGGCCTGGTCATCTTCGGGGTGACGGGCGACCTGTCCCGCAAGAAGCTGATGCCGGCCGTGTACGACCTCGCCAACCGCGGCCTGCTGCCGCCCGGCTTCTCGCTGGTCGGATTCGCCCGCCGGGACTGGGAGGACCAGGACTTCGCGCAGGTGGTGCACGACGCGGTCGAGGAGCACGCCCGCACGCCGTTCCGCGAGGAGGTCTGGCAGCAGCTCGCCGAGGGCATGCGGTTCGTCCCGGGCGACTTCGACGACGACGCGGCGTTCAAGCACCTGCGCTCGGCCGTCGAGGAGCTGGACGCCTCCCGGGGCACCAGCGGCAATTACGCCTTCTACCTCTCGGTACCACCGAAGTTCTTCCCGAAGGTGGTCCAGCAGCTGAAGAAGCACGGGCTGGCCGACGCCCCCGAGGGCTCCTGGCGGCGCGCGGTGATCGAGAAGCCGTTCGGGCACGACCTGAGGTCGGCCCGGGAACTCAACGCGATCGTGCACGAGGTGTTCGACCCGGAGCAGGTCTTCCGGATCGACCACTACCTGGGCAAGGAGACCGTCCAGAACATCCTGGCGCTGCGCTTCGCCAACCAGATGTTCGAGCCGATCTGGAACCGGTCCTTCGTCGACCACGTGCAGATCACCATGGCCGAGGACATCGGCATCGGCGGCCGGGCCGGCTACTACGACGGCATCGGCGCCGCCCGCGACGTCATCCAGAACCACCTCCTGCAGCTGATGGCGCTCACCGCCATGGAGGAGCCCGCCTCCTTCGACGCGGCCTCGCTGCTGACCGAGAAGCTGAAGGTGTTCCGGGCCGTGCAGCTCCCGGACGACCTGGGCCGGCACACGGTGCGCGGGCAGTACCAGGGCGCCTGGCAGGGCGGCGCGAAGGTGCCCGGCTATCTGGAGGAGGAGGGCATCGACCCGGCCTCCGCCACGGACACCTACGCCGCGATCAAGCTCGAAGTGGACAACCGGCGGTGGGCGGGCGTCCCCTTCTATCTGCGCACCGGCAAGCGGCTCGGCCGCCGGGTCACCGAGATCGCGGTGGTGTTCCAGCGGGCGCCGCACTCCCCCTTCGACTCCACCGCCACCGAGGAACTGGGCGAGAACGCGATCGTCATCCGGGTCCAGCCGGACGAGGGCATGACGGTCCGGTTCGGCTCCAAGGTGCCGGGGACGTCGATGGAGCTGCGGGACGTGACGATGGACTTCGCCTACGGCGAGTCGTTCACCGAGTCCAGCCCGGAGGCGTACGAACGACTCATCCTGGATGTCCTGCTGGGGGACGCCAATCTGTTCCCCCGCCACCAGGAAGTGGAAGAGTCCTGGAGGATCCTCGACCCGATCGAGGAGCACTGGGCGTCTCACGGCCGGCCGGCGCAGTACGCCTCGGGCAGCTGGGGACCCGCGGAAGCCGACGAGATGCTCGCACAAGACGGACGGAGCTGGCGCAGGCCATGAAGATCGACCTGACCGACACCACGGCAAGCAAGGTCAACAAGGCGCTGGTGCGGGGCCGCCGCGCCATCGGCACACCGGCCGTGGGCATGGTCCTGACGATGGTGATCGTCACGGACGAGGAGAACGCCTACGACTCGATCAAGGCGGCCGAGGAGGCCTCGCACGAGCATCCCTCGCGCACCCTGGTCGTCATCAAGCGGCACGCCCGCACCCCGCGCGAGCGCACCCACTCCCGGCTGGACGCCGAGGTCCGGGTCGGCTCGGAGGCGGGCACCGGCGAGACGGTGGTGCTGCGGACCTACGGCGAGGTGTCCGAGCACGCCGACTCGGTGGTGCTGCCGCTGCTGCTGCCGGACGCGCCGGTGGTGGTGTGGTGGCCGGCGGACGCGCCCGAGAACCCGGCGAAGGACCCGCTGGGCGCGCTGGGCCAGCGCAGGATCACCGACCTGTACGCGGTCGAGAACCCCATGGACATGCTGGAGGCCCACAGGCGCGCCTACGCACCCGGCGACACCGACCTCGCCTGGACCAGGCTGACGCTGTGGCGCTCCATGCTGGCGGCGGCGCTGGACCAGGCGCGGGCGACGGTGACCTCGGCGGCCGTGGAGGCCGAGGCCGACAACCCGGCCGCCGAACTGCTCGCGCGCTGGCTGGAGGCACGGCTGCGGGTCACCGTCGACCGGGTGGTGACCGCCGGGCCGGTCGTCACGGCGGTCCGTCTGGGCACCGCGGACGGCGAGGTCGTCATCGACCGGCCCGAGGGCCCGCTGGCCACGCTGACCCTGCCGGGCCAGCCCTCGCGGCGGCTGGCGCTGAAGGTCCGTCCCACTTCCGAACTCATCGCCGAGGAGCTCAGGCGCCTCGACGCGGACGAGATGTACGCCATCGCCCTGCGCGGCGAGGCCACCGAGGAGATCCCCGCTCATGTCTGACGTCCCCGAGCCGACCCGGCGCCCCGAGTGGGCCGCCCTGGAGAACCACCGCACGGACGCGCTGCCGCAGCCGGACCTGCGCGAACTGTTCGCCGCCGACCCGTCCCGCGCGCAGCGGTACGTCGTACACGTGGGCGACCTGCGCATCGACTACTCCAAGCACCTGGTCACCGACGACACCCTCGCCCTGCTGACCGAACTGGCCACGGCCACCGATGTGTTCGCCCTGCGTGATGCCATGTTCCGCGGGGAGCGGATCAACACGACCGAGGACCGGGCTGTGTTGCACACCGCGCTGCGGGCTCCGCGGGACGCGGTGATCGAGGTCGACGGGGAGAACGTCGTCCCGGCCGTGCACGCCGTCCTCGACCGGATGG
>BMUD01000022.1 GCA_014650015.1 Streptomyces griseoloalbus | reverse complement strand
TCCCGTCGAGCTGTTCGGCGGGGTGCGCTTCCCCGCCATCGGCGAACTGCCGTATCTGCTGACCCTCGCGGGCCACGGCTTCTACTGGTTCCGGCTCACCCGAGTCGCATCCCGCATCGGCCGACGACTGTGAGCGTGTGCCGGCGAGAGGAGGCGTCACCATGACGAAGACCGCATTCCTGCGCCCACGAAACGCGCCCGCCGAGCCCATGGAGTCGCTCGCCGGGCTGCTGCGCGAGTGGCTTCCGCTGCAGCGCTGGTTCGCGGGCAAGGACCGGCCCGTCACCGACCTCGGTGTGCTGTCGATGACGGAGCTCTTCCCCGGCTGTCTCCACGTGCTGGTTTACGCCGGCCACGGAGGCGTGCCCGCTCCCGGGGGCATGTCGCCGGCCGGTGACTGCTACCAACTCCTCCTCGGCGTACGGGAACAGCCCTCACCGAGGCTGGGCAAGGCGCTGATCGGCAGGGTGCTGGACGGGCGGCTGGCCGGCCTGACGGTCTACGACGCCCTCCACGACCCGCGCGCCGCCCATCTGCTCCTGGAGCGGCTGCGCCGCCCCGGCACGGCGGGCCCCCTGCGTTTCGGGTGCGACGCGTCCCAGCCGGTGCCCGCGGGACTCGTGCCGCGGCTGCTGGACGCCGAGCAGTCCAACTCCTCGCTGGTGTACGGCGACGAGTACATCCTGAAGGTGTTCCGGCGCATCCAGCCCGGAGTCAACCCGGATCTGGAGGTGCCGGGCGCGCTGGCCCGCCAGGGCTGCCACCGGGTCCCCGCCCCGGTGGCGTGGTTCCGCACCACGCATCCGTTCAAGGCGACGCTCGGCGTGCTCCAGCCGTATCTGCGCGACGCCTCCGACGGCTGGACCCTTGCCCTCGACGCGCTCGCCTCCGGTGACGACTTCACCGCACAGGCGCACGCCCTGGGCCGGGCCACGGCGGACGTCCATCTGGCGCTGTCCTCGGCCTTCCCCATCGGCCCGCCCGGGGAGAACGGGCGGACGGCGGCGGCCATGACCGAGCGGCTGACCGCCGCCGCGCACGCCGTCCCCGCGCTCCAGCCGCACGTACCGGGGCTGCGGGCCGCCTTCGCCGCACTGACCACCTGCGATGCCGGGCCGCCCGCCCAGCGCATCCACGGCGACCTGCACCTCGGGCAGGTACTGCGGGCGGGGCGCGAGTGGTTCGTCATCGACTTCGAGGGCGAGCCGTCCCGGCCGCTCTCCGAACGGCGCAGCGCCCACTCCCCCGTGCGGGACATCGCGGGAATGCTGCGCTCCTTCGACTACGCCGCCCGGCAGCGCCGTCCCTGGCGCCCGGAATGGGCGCGGCGCTGCCGTGAGGCCTACTGCGCGGGCTACGCCACCCGCGCGGGCTGGGACCCGCGCAAGAAGCACGGCCTGCTCCGCGCTTACGAGACGGACCGTGCCGTGTACGAGGTGCTGTACGAGGCCCGGCACCGACCCGACTGGCTGCCCGTACCCATGGCGGCGATCGAGCGCCTCGCCGTGAGAGGAGACTGAAGCCGTGGCCCTGCGTGACACCCCGCTTCCCGAATCGGCCGGGCCCGTCCCGTCCGACCCCGCGGCCCCGGGGGCCGCCCCCGCCCTGGACCCGACCGACCGGGGGCGCCTGCTGGCGGGCGCCCACCACGATCCGCACGCGCTGCTCGGCGCCCATCCGGTGCCCGGTGGCATCGCCTTCCGGGCCCTGCGCCCCTTCGCGCGCGAGGTGGGCGTGGTCGTCGACGGCGTGCGCACCCCGCTCGCCTCGGAGGGCGACGGACTCTTCTCCGGCGTACTCCCGCTGGACGCGATCCCCGCGTACACCCTGGCGGTCGCCTACGGGGACGACGAGCCCGTGGAGACGCACGATCCGTACCGCTTCCTGCCCGCGCTCGGCGAGTTCGACCTCCACCTGATCGGCGAGGGCCGGCACGAGGAGCTGTGGACGGCGCTCGGCGCCCATCCCATGACCCACCAGGGCGTGACCGGCACCCGCTTCACGGTGTGGGCGCCCAACGCGCAAGGGGTGCGGGTCGCCATGGACTTCACCCACTGGGACGGCACGGCGTTCCCGATGCGCTCGCTCGGTTCGTCCGGGGTGTGGGAGCTGTTCCTGCCGGGCGTCGGCGAGGGCACCTGCTACAAGTTCGAGATCCACTCCCGCTACGGCCACCTGTTCCTCAAGGCCGACCCGATGGCGCGGCGCACGGAGGCACCGCCGAACACGGCGTCCGTCGTGACGGCCTCGCACTACGAGTGGGGCGACGCCGAGTGGTTCGCCCGGCGGGCCGCGACGCCCGTGCACGAGGCCCCGTTCTCGGTGTACGAGGTGCACCTGCCGTCGTGGCGGCCGGGACTGACGTACCGCGAGCTCGCCGAGGTACTGCCCGCGTACGTCAGGGACCTGGGCTTCACCCATGTGGAGCTGATGCCGGTCGCCGAGCATCCGTTCGGCCCGTCCTGGGGCTACCAGGTCACCGGGTTCTACGCGCCGACCGCCCGGCTCGGTCCGCCCGACGACTTCAAGTACCTGATCGACGCCCTGCACCGGGCCGGCATCGGTGTGATCATGGACTGGGTGCCGGCGCACTTCCCCAAGGACGACTGGGCGCTGGCCCGGTTCGACGGGGACCCGCTGTACGAGCCCGGGGACTCCCGGCGCGCGGAACACCCCGACTGGGGGACGTACACCTTCGACTTCGCCCGCACCGAGGTGCGCAACTTCCTGGTCGCGAACGCCGTGTACTGGTGCCAGGAGTTCCACATCGACGGGCTGCGGGTGGACGCGGTCGCCTCCATGCTCTACCTGGACTACTCGCGCGAGGACGGCGGGTGGGAGCCCAACGCGTACGGCGGCCGGGAGGATCTGGCGGCGATGGCGTTCCTGCAGGAGATGAACGCCACCGTGTACCGGCGCTGCCCGGGTGTGCTGACGATCGCCGAGGAGTCGACGGCGTGGGGCGGGGTGACCCGGCCCACCGACACCGGCGGCCTCGGCTTCGGGCTGAAGTGGAACATGGGCTGGAT
The DNA here is from genome assembly GCA_014650015.1 of Streptomyces griseoloalbus. Lineage (GTDB taxonomy): Bacteria > Actinomycetota > Actinomycetes > Streptomycetales > Streptomycetaceae > Streptomyces > Streptomyces griseoloalbus. The sequence continues at coordinate 120,265 of BMUD01000022.1, read as the reverse complement.
GCACGACACGCTGGAGTACGTCTCCCACGAGCCGGTGCACCGCAAGTACCACCACCACGACATGACCTTCGCGATGGTGTACGCCTACAGCGAGAACTACGTGCTGCCCATCTCGCACGACGAGGTGGTGCACGGCAAGCAGGCGCTGGTGTCGAAGGTGCCGGGCGACTGGTGGCAGCGGCGCGCCACCGTCCGTGCCTACCTCGGCTTCATGTGGGCCCATCCCGGCAAGCAACTGCTGTTCATGGGGCAGGAGTTCGCGCAGGGCGCCGAGTGGTCCGAGCGGCAGGGGCCGGAATGGTGGCTGCTCGACGACGGGTACCACTCCGCGGGGGACCACCGCGGGGTGCGGGACCTGGTCCGCGATCTCAACGCGCGCTACCGGGCGACCCCGGCGCTGTGGCAGCGCGACACCGACCCGTCCGGTTTCCGGTGGGTGTCGGTCGACGCCGCCGACGACAATGTCTTCGCGTTCCTGCGGTACGACGCGGCGGGCCGGCCGCTGCTCGCGGTGTCGAACTTCTCCCCCGTGGTCCGGCACGACTACGTGCTCGATGCCGGGGACGACGTGGCCGCCTGGCAGGAGATCCTCAACACCGATGCCGCGCACTACGGCGGTGGGGACCTCACGCACCCGGATCCGGTCAAGCCCGAGGACGGCCGCGTCCGGCTCACGCTGCCGCCGCTCGCCACGGTGTGGCTGACACCGATCGATCTGTGAGGCCCGGCGACTCCGTCAGGTGTCCGACGCCCCGGGCGGGGCATTCGGGGTCGTACGACCGAGGACATCTCGGCGTCGTCGCGGCGATTCACAGAAGGGCGGCAGTACGTGCGCACTGTCGGAGTGGAGGAAGAGCTCCTCCTGGTCGATCCGGAGACGGGTGAACCGAGGGCGATGTCCGCGGCGGTACTCGCGCGGGCCGCCCGGGAGGACGCGGACCAGGACGTCTTCGAGAAGGAACTGCACGAGCAGATGCTGGAGTTCGCCACGCATCCGCAGTCCTCCATGGAGAGCCTGCACGCGGAGATCGTCCGCTGCCGCAAGGAGGCCGCCGGTCATGCCGGGAAGATCGGCTGCACCGTCGCGGCGCTCGCGACCTCGCCGCTGCCGGTCAGCCCGGCCATCGGCGTCAACCAGCGGTACCAGTGGATGGAGGAGCAGTACGGCATAGCCACCCGGGAACAACTCGTCCTGGGCTGCCACGTCCATGTCTCCGTCGAGTCCGACGAGGAGGGCGTCGGCGTCGTGGACCGGCTGCGGCCCTGGTTGTCGGTGCTGGCGGCGCTCAGCGCCAACTCGCCGTTCTGGCAGGGCAAGGAGACGGGATACAGCAGCTATCGCAGCCGGGTCTGGCAGCGCTGGCCGTCGGCCGGCCCGACGGAGCTCTTCGGCTCGGCCGAGCGGTACCACCGGCGGGTCGCCGACATGGTGGCCACCGGCGCCATCCTGGACGAGGCGATGGTGTACTTCGACGTGCGGCTGTCCGAGCGGTATCCCACGGTGGAACTCAGGGTCGCCGACGTCTGTCTGCACGCGGAGACCGCGGGGTTGATCGCCACCCTCGCCCGCGCCCTGGTGGACACCGCGGCACGCGAGTGGAAGGCCGGCCGGGAGCCGCTGGACCCCGGTGTGAGCCTGCTCCGGCTGGCCGCCTGGCAGGCGGCCCGCTCCGGACTGACGGGCGAACTGCTCCACCCCGAGACCATGCGCCGCATGCCCGCCGACGCGGTCGTACGCACCCTGCTCGACCACGTCGCCGAGTCACTGGAGGCCAACGGGGACCTGGAGCGCGCCCGCGAGGGCTGCGCGCGGCTGCTCCGCGACGGCAACGGGGCCCAGGTCCAGCGGGGCTTGATGCAGCGCACGGAAAGCCTGAGAGAGGTCGTCACGGAGTGCGTACGGCATACCCAGTCGTAGGCCGTGGTGGGGTCAGAAGATCAGGATCAGGGCGTAGACCAGGAAGAACGCCGCGATCAGGACCACGAGGGCGAGGATCACGGCCAGCGGGCCCTTGGCCCACCCCTTGGTCGGGTTGTGGGTCTCCCGGGGACCGGCCTCGGGCATGCTGCTCTCCGCGGGCGGGGTCTCGCCCGGGGGGACGCCGCCGCCCGGTTCCAGGCCGGTGCTGCGTTCCGGTTCGGGATCTGGACTGATGTGGTTCATACGGTACGGGTCCCCGAAAGCGCCGAGATCATCAGTGCGGACACACTTGTCTCGATCCCGGCGCGGGGGTGCTCCGGCTCGGCTACATTCAGGCACCGCCGGTGACCCTGCATCACCGGCCGAGTCACAGCCCGTACATGTCAGGAGCAGTGCATGCGCGACCCCGCTCTCGCTCCCCCGTCCGCCGCGCCCCTGACCGGCGGCCTCGCCGACAGCCTCTTCGCGACGGCGGCCGAGAGCCCCACGCTGCCGATGCTCGCCCGCCGCACCGGCCCGTCCTCCTCCGTCTGGGAGGAGGTCACCGCCGTGGAGTTCCGCGACGAGGTCGTGGACCTGGCCAAGGGCCTGATCGCGTGCGGGATCTCGACGGGCATGCGGGTGGCGATCATGGCGCGCACCCGCTACGAGTGGACCGCTCTGTGCCACGCCCTGTGGACGGTGGGCGCCGAGGTCGTGCCGATCCATCCGACGTCCTCGCGCGAACAGGTGGAGTGGATCCTGAGGGACTCCGGCTGTGTGGCCGTGCTGGTGGAGGACGAGCAGGGCGTGATGACCGTCGGGTCCGTGTGCGCCGCGCTGCCGCGGCTGCGGCATGTCTGGCAACTGGACGCGGGCGCGCTCGACCAGTTGGTGGCACGCGGTGAGTACATCCCGCCGGCGACGGTCGACTCGATGCGCCGGATCGCGCTGCCGGACTCCACGGCCGTCATCGCCTACACCTCCGGCACCTCGGGCCGCCCGATGGGGTGCGCCCTGAGCCACCGCGGTCTGGCCTTCATCTGCGACACCCTGCTGGCGGGCTGGGGCCACACGGCGGCGGAGCCGGGAGAGCAGGGCTCCGTCCTCGCCTTCCTGCCCTTCTCCCATGTGTACGGTCTGATGGTCCAGGGTCTGTGCGTGCGCGGCGGTCTGCTGATGGGACATGAACCGGACATCAGCGGGGAGGCCCTGTACGCGGCCCTGCGCACCTTCCGGCCCACCTATCTGTACGCCGTCCCCTCGCTGCTGGAGAAGATCTACAAGAACTTCCTGCGCGCGGCGCAGCAGGCGGGCCGCGGTGCCCTGTTCGAGCGGGCCGCCGGCACGGCCCGGGATTTCGCCGAAGCCGTGGAGCGGCAGCGGCTGGGCCGGGGCTCGGGTCCGGGACTCGACCTGCGGTTGCAGCACGCCCTGTACGAGCGCACCGTCTACCGGAAGCTGCGGGCGGCGCTGGGCGGCCGGGTGCGCCGCGCCACGTCGGGAGGTTCGCCGCTCAGCCGCGACCTCTCCCTCTTCTACGAGGGCATCGGCATCTACGTGCACGACGGCTACGGACTCACCGAGACCAGCGGCGGGGTGACGATGCAGCCGTTCGGTCGGGAGAAGTCCGGCACCGTCGGACAGCCGTTGCCGGGCACCGAGATCCGGGTGGCCGACGACGGCGAGATCCTGGTGCGCGGGCCGTCGGTGTTCCAGGGATACGTGGGCGACGAGGCCGCCACCCGGGCCGCGCTGAGCGGCGGCTGGCTGGCCACGGGGGATCTCGGCCGGCTGGACTCCGAGGGCTACCTCACGATCACCGGCCGCAAGAAGGACGTCATCATCACCAGCAGCGGCATGAGCGTGGCCCCGGCGGCCCTGGAGCAGCGGCTGCGGATGCATCCGCTCGTCCACCAGGCCGTGGTCGTGGGCGACAACCGGCCCTGTGTGGGGGCCCTGATCACGCTGGACCCCGAGTTCCTGGCCCATTGGCGGGCGGCGCTGTCGCTGTCCGGCGACGCCCCGACCCGGGAGGCGCGGGAGGAGAACGCGCTGCGTGAGGAGATCGCGCGGGCGGTCGCCGCGGCCAACAGCAGCGTGTCGCGCTCCGAGTCGATCCGGGTGTTCCGGGTGCTGCCCAAGCCGTTCGACGTGTCCAACGGGCTGCTGACGCCGTCGATGAAGCTGCGCCGGGACGCGATAGTGCGGCACTACGCGCTGGAGATCGACGCGATGTACCAGTCGCGGACGCGCGCGGGCCGGGCACGGGCCGTGGAGGAGCCGTCGGGCTGGGACGACGCGGACACCGTGTTCCGCTGACCGCCCGGACGCCTCGCGGTCCGTGATGTGTTTGTCACCGACCGGGCACGGGCAGGCGGGCGCGTAGGCTCCGGCCGCACGGGAACCCACAGATCGAGGGGATGCAGAGGAAAGCACTACTGCCCCGCGTCGGCGGGGCCGGGAAGGCGAGATGGCACCCGAGTCGCGTAGGGACAGGACACTGGCTGCCGAGGAGATCACGACCCGCGTCGCCAGCTTCCCAGGGAAGCTGCACGACGTGACGGACGCACGCCTGGTCGCGGAGGAGTTCCTCTTCGACCTCGCCCGGGTGTCGGCGCCGTCGGCTCCGGAACACTGGGACGACATACTCCTGGTGGTCACGGAACTGGCCGCCAACGCGGTGCAGTACGCGCCGGGCCCCTTCCAGCTGCGTCTGCGCAGAACCTTCGACGGGGTGCACGTGGTGATGCACGACACCAGCACCACCGAGCCGGCCCCGCGGCCCTTCCATCCGAACCGCGGCGCCGGGGGCATCGGCTGGCATCTGATCCACACGCTGTGCGATCAGGTCAGTGTCGTCGGCAACGCCGACGGCAAGGACATCCACGTCTTCCTGCCCTGGTGAGCCGTCAGCCCCGGCGGGCACCGGGTGCGGGCTCGTCACGCAGGGGGACCAGCACGCTGATCGTCTTGCCGCCTCCGGGGCGCCTGCGGATGTCGATGTCCCGCGCCAGTTCGATCACGAGAGGCCAGCCGTAACCGCTGCCCTGGTGCGCGACCGGCAGGGAAACGCCGGCGGCCTCCGGAATGACGTCGCTGTGGTCGTGGACGGCGATGCGTACGCCCTCTTCCGTCGTCCAGGCGTCGAAGCCGGCCAGCCCGGCGCCGTGCCGGATCGCGTTGGTGACGAGCTCCGAGACGACGAGCGAGAGGTCGATCATGTCCCGGTGGTGCGGCGTACGGCCCTCGGACTCCCACCGCGCGCGCACCGTCGCCTCGGCGTGCGCCCGGGCGCCGGCCGCACTGTCCACCCCCGTGCCCGGCGCCCGCCGCGTCGACGTGGCGTTCACCCGGTGGCGCTCTCACGCGGCGGCAGCCGGTGGTAATAGTCACCGACGGCGGTGAGGTAGGCGGGGTCCATGGTCTCGCTGTCGGTCCGGAACCGGGGCGCCTCCTTCACCTCGGCCCTGGTGCAGGACACCGTCAGCCTCCGCTCCGCGGCGTCGACGGCCTCGACGACGCCGACCGGCACCAGCAGGCTCCGGCCGAACACCCACACTCCGGTGTCCACGACGAGGTGCCGCATGCCGTGGTGGTCGGCCTGCCGGTCCACATGGCCGATGGTGCCGTCCCTCGCGACGACGGTGTAGCCCGTCAGTTCCCGGCCCTGGACCTGGCCCAGTTCCGGCGCGTACGACCAAATGCTGTCGATGGGCACTGTTCCCTGCCTCCTCCCTGCTCCTCAGCAGCCAATACCCGGCAGGGGCGGGTGCATTCGAAAGGATTGACCAAAAACGCGCCGCGTTTCTCCGGCACCTGTCTCCCGGGCGGGGTCCGCTTTGTCGCTCACCCGCCACGTGGGTTAGCCTTCGGCGTATTTTCTCATCACGCAGATCCGTGAACTGCGGAAATGCACGCTGACTCTGCCGGAACGAGGGTGCGCATGACCAGCAAGAGCACCGTTGCGACCGACGCGGCGCCGGGGGACCAGGAGCTGAGGCAGCTCCTGGCGGGGCTGACGGCCGTACGGGACGGGGACTTCGGCACCCGGCTGCCCGACGGCGCGGACGGCCTCATGGGGGACATCGCCAAGGTCTTCAACGGCATGGTGGACCAGTTGTCGGTGTTCACCTCCGAGGTCACGCGCGTGGCCCGCGAGGTCGGCACCGAAGGGGCGCTGGGCGGGCAGGCGCAGGTGCCGGGGGTCTCGGGCACCTGGGCCGACCTGACGGACTCGGTGAACGCCATGGCGGGCAACCTGACCGCACAGGTCCGCAACGTCGCCCAGGTGACGACGGCGGTCGCCCGGGGCGATCTGTCGCAGAAGATCACCGTGGACGCCCGCGGCGAGATCCTCGAACTCAAGAACACCATCAACACGATGGTCGACCAGCTCTCCGCCTTCGCCGACGAGGTCACCCGCGTCGCCCGCGAGGTCGGCACCGAAGGCCGGCTCGGCGGCCAGGCCGACGTGCAGGGGGTGAAGGGCACCTGGCGCGATCTCACGCACTCGGTGAACTTCATGGCCGGCAACCTCACCGGCCAGGTGCGCAACATCGCGCTGGTGGCGACGGCCGTCGCCAAGGGCGATCTGTCGCAGAAGATCACCGTGGACGCCCGCGGCGAGATCCTCGAACTCAAGAACACCATCAACACGATGGTCGACCAGCTCTCCGCCTTCGCCGACGAGGTCACCCGCGTCGCCCGCGAGGTCGGCACCGAAGGCCGGCTCGGCGGCCAGGCCCAGGTGCGGGGTGTGTCGGGCACCTGGAAGGACCTCACGGACAACGTCAACGTGATGGCGTCCAACCTGACCGGTCAGGTCCGCTCCATCGCCCAGGTCGCGTCCGCCGTGGGCCGGGGCGACCTGTCGCAGCGGATCAGGGTCGAGGCGGCGGGCGAGGTCGCGGCGCTGGCCGACGTCATCAACACCATGGTCGACACGCTGTCGGCCTTCGCCGACGAGGTCACCCGCGTCGCCCGCGAGGTCGGCACCGAGGGACGCCTCGGCGGCCAGGCGCACGTGCCCCACGTCGCGGGAACGTGGAGGGACCTCACCGACAACGTCAACTCCATGGCCAACAACCTCACCGGCCAGGTGCGCAACATCGCGCTGGTGACGACCGCCGTGGCCCGGGGCGATCTGTCGAAGAAGATCGACGTCGACGCGCGCGGCGAGATCCTGGAGCTGAAGACGACCATCAACACGATGGTCGACCAGCTCTCCGCCTTCGCCGACGAGGTCACCCGCGTCGCCCGCGAGGTCGGCACCGAAGGCCGGCTCGGCGGGCAGGCGGAGGTCGAGGGCGTCTCCGGCACCTGGAAGCGGCTCACGGAGAACGTCAACGAGCTGGCGGGCAACCTCACCCGGCAGGTCCGGGCGATCGCCGAGGTCACGAGCGCCGTCGCCGAGGGCGACCTGACCCGGTCCGTCAACGTGGAGGCCTCCGGTGAGGTGGCCGAGCTCAAGGACAACATCAACGCGATGGTGGAGTCCCTGCGCGAGACCACCCGGGCCAACCAGGAGCAGGACTGGCTCAAGACCAACCTCGCCCGGGTCTCCGGCCTGATGCAGGGACACCGGGACCTGCCCGTGGTCGCCGAGCTGATCATGGACGAGCTGGTGCCCCTGGTGGCGGCCCAGTACGGCGCCTTCTATCTCGCGGAGGACGGCGAGAGCGGCCCCGAGCTGCGGCTCGTCGGCTCCTACGGTTACCCCGACGACGACGGCGGCCGGCCCACGCGCATCGCCTTCGGCCGCACCCTGGTCGGCCAGGCCGCGCGCAGCCGCCGCACCATCGTGGTGGACGAACTGCCGCCCGACTACGTGACCATCTCCTCCGGGCTCGGCCAGGTGGTGCCGACCGCGCTGGTGCTGCTGCCCATCGTGGTCGAGGGCCAGGTCCTCGGCGTCATCGAGCTGGCGTCGGTGACCCCGTTCACCCAGATCCACCGGGACTTCCTGGCCCAGCTGATGGAGACCATCGGCGTCAACGTCAACACCATCGTGGCCAACGCCCGTACCGACGAACTGCTGGTCGAGTCGCAGCGGCTCACCGCCGAACTGCAGGAACGCTCGGCGGAGTTGCAGTCCCAGCAGGAGGAACTGCAGCACTCCAACGCCGAGCTGGAGGACAAGGCGGCGCTGCTCGCGGCGCAGAACCGGGACATCGAGGCGAAGAACCTGCAGATCGAGCAGGCCCGGCAGGAACTGGAGGCACGCGCCCAGCAGTTGTCGCTGGCCTCGAAGTACAAGTCGGAATTCCTGGCCAACATGAGTCATGAGCTGCGCACCCCGCTGAACAGCCTGCTCATCCTGGCGCAGTTGCTCGCCCAGAACCCCTCGCGCAACCTCAGCCCGAAGCAGGTCGAGTACGCGCAGATCATCCACTCGGCGGGCTCCGACCTGCTGCAGCTGATCAACGACATCCTCGACCTGTCCAAGGTCGAGGCCGGGAAGATGGACGTCAGCCCCGAGCGGGTGGAGCTGCGCCGGCTCATCGAGTACGTCGAGGCCACCTTCCGGCCCATGACGATGCAGAGGAGCCTGGACTTCACGGTGACGACGGCGCCGGGCGCGCCGGCGGACCTGCTCACCGACGACTCCCGGCTGCGGCAGGTGCTGCGCAATCTGCTGTCCAACGCGGTCAAGTTCACCGAACGGGGCCGCGTGGAGCTGCGGATCGAACCCGCGCCGGACGACGAGGTGCCCGCCGGTGTGCTGCGGGGCGGGCCCGTGGTGGCCTTCCGGGTGCAGGACACCGGTGTGGGCATTCCGGAGCAGCATCTGGAGTCGATCTTCGGCGCCTTCCAGCAGGCGGACGGCACGACGAGCCGCAAGTACGGGGGCACGGGGCTCGGCCTGTCGATCACCCGGGAGATCGCTCATCTGCTCGGCGGGGCGGTCACGGTGGACAGCGTCGCGGGTCAGGGCAGCACCTTCACGCTGTTCCTGCCCGTGGCCCGGCCGGAGTTCGAGGCGCTGCTGCGGCCCGCCCCGGTCGTGGACCGGGCTCCGGACGGGGTCGTCCCGCAGGTGCCGTCCGGGCAGCCGGCGATCGAGGCGGGAGCGGGGTCCGGGCAGCGTCCGCGGCGCCTGCTGGTCGTGGAGGAGCGGCCCCGGGGTCTGCTGACCCTGGTCGCGGAGAGCGTGGTCCAGGACGTCACGCACGGCCGGGGCGACGGTCCCTCCCGGCCGCCGGTCGACATCATCACCGCCGTCGGCGCCCAGGAGGCGGCCGGTGCGCTGGCCGCCGATCCCTGCCACTGCGTGGTGCTGGAGCTCGGCATGGCCCAGGAGGAGGTCACCCGGTTCCTGGAGGCGCTGCGGGGCGACTCCGCCCTGGCGAGCGTGCCGGTGCTGGTGCACAGCGGGCACCGGGCCGACGCGGCGCTGGAGGAGGCCCTGCGCTCCAGCTCCGTGGGCACGGCGCTGGAGTTCCTGTCCAGCCTCGACGAGCTGCGCGAACGCATCGCCCTGCATCTCGCCGCGGAGGAGCCCGGCGACGTGCTGTCGCTGGTGCGCACGGACGAGACGCAGCGACCGGCCCCGCAGACCCTCGTGGACGGCTCGTTCTCCGGCCGTACCGTCCTCGTCGTCGACGACGACGCGCGGAACCTCTTCGCGCTCAGCGGGATCCTGGAACTGCACGGCTTCCGCGTGCTGCACGCGGAGGACGGCCGCAAGGGCATCGAGAGACTCGTGGACAACCCGGACGTGGCGCTCGTGCTGATGGACGTGATGATGCCCGAGCTGGACGGCTACGCGGCCACGGCCGAGATCCGCTCCATGCCGCAGTACGCCGAACTGCCGATCATCGCCGTCACCGCGAAGGCGATGCCCGGGGACCGGGAGAAGAGTCTCGCCTCGGGGGCCAGCGACTACGTCACCAAGCCGGTCGACGCCCAGGACCTGATCGCCTGCGTCCGCCGCTGGCTGCCGGCATGAGCGCCGGGGAGCGTGTGAACGAGCCGTGGCGCGGTGAGGCGCGCCTCGAGCGTCCCCCGGCCGGGCCCGCCGGGGTGTCCGCCGACTCGCCCGTGGGCAGGCTGGCGGCCACCGTGGACCGGCTCAGCCGTGAGGTCCGGGCCGCACAGGCCGAGGCCGAGGGGCGGGCGCTGATCGAACTCGCCAAGGGCATCCTGGTCGAACGGCTGGGGTGCGGTCCCGCGCAGGCCGCGCGCCAGCTCGCCGAGCTGACCGAGCAGGCCGGGACGAACCCGCTGGAGTTCGCGGTCGAGGTCATCAACCAGGCCGCCCGGGACCGGATGTCGGAGGTGACGGACGCCTTCCTGGCGGCCACCCGGGCCGCGGAGGAGGCGGGCTCGGAGCCGGCCGCCGTACGGCTGCGCGCGGCCGAGAGCGGGGCGCTGGCGGCCTCCGACACGCAGGCCGTGGCCGAGTCCCTGCTCGATCAGGCGCTGCGCCCGCTGGGCGCGGTGGCCGTCGCGATCTGGGCGGCCGGCGCCGACGGGTCGCTCACCCTGGCGGGCAGCGCCGGGTTCTCCCCGGCCGAGGCGGCGCGCTGGTACTACGTGCCGCCGGACGTGGCGACGGTGGCACGGTGCGGCCTCGAGGAGCGCGAGGGCCTGTGGATCACGTCGCTGGCCGACCGGGGCCTGCCCAGTGTCGGCCGGCACCATCACCCCCAAGGCGGCAGGGCGGCCGTGCCCGCCGGTACCGGGGGGCGCGTGTACGGCGTCCTGGAGATCGTCTGGCCCGTGCCGCTGCCCCCGCAGCCGCCGCAGATCGTCCGTCAGGTGGAGGCGCTGGCCGAGCTGTGCGCGCACACCCTGGAGACGTACACGGTGCCGGGCGACCCGGCCCACCGGCCGCGGGTGCTGCCGGACGCCGCGGAGCTCATGGACCTGGCCGACGGGCTGTACGACCCGGCGCTCGTCCTCGTGCCGCACCTGGACGTCGCCGGGAATCTGGTGGACTTCCGCATCCAGCACGTCAACGGCCGTTTCCTGGACCCGGCGGGCCGCCCGCGCGCCATGGTCAGCGGAGCGCTGCTGCTGGAGGCGTATCCGATGGCCGCCGGGGACAGCGAGCTGTTCCAGCGGATCGAGCGGGTGTACGCCACGGGTGAGCCGTTCCGGGCGCGCCGCATGAACCTGATGGCCCTCGTCGACCAGGTGCCGCTGGCGTCGGTCGCGGACATCAGCGTCAGCCGGCACGGCGCGGGCATCCTGTTGATCTGGCGCATCGAGGACGAGACGGCCCGCCTGGCGAGCCTGCTCCAGCACGCCCAGCGGCTCGGCCGGATCGGCGGTTTCGAGGAGAACCTGCTGACCGGTGAGATCACCTGGAACGGGCAGCTGTTCGACCTCTACGGACGTCCGCCGTCGAGCCCTCCGGTGCCGCTGGAGGAGCTGCCCGCGCACGCCCACCCGGACGACGCGGTCACCATCGGCCGCTTCCTGCGCACGCTGCTGCACCACCGGCGGCCGGCCTCGGCGGCCTTCCGGCTGCAACGGCCCGACGGGGTGACCCGGCACATCCGGGTCGTCGCCGAGCCGGTGCTGGACACCGACGGCCGGCTGCTCACCACCCGCGGCGCCTATCAGGACATCTCGGCCCAGCACTGGACGGAGGTGGCGCTGGCGGCCACCCGCGACCAGCTGGCCCACACCGAGCAGCACGCCAGCGAACGCGACCGGCTGGCGCTGCAGTTGCAGCGCGCCATCATGCCGCCCGCCCAGGCGCCGTTGCAGGTGCCCGACCTCGACGTGGCCGTCCGCTACCGGCCCGCGGAGGCCGAGCAGCTGGTGGGCGGCGACTGGTACGACGCCGTGGTGCTGCCGTCCCGGATGGTGCTGCTGTGCGTGGGCGACGTCGCCGGTCACGGCATAGAGGCGGCGACCAGCATGGTGGTCCTGCGCAACGCGCTGCGCGGTCTCGCCGTCACCGGGGCGGGCCCCGGGCAGCTGCTGTCGTGGCTGAACATCGTGGCGCACCATCTGACGGGCGGCGTCACCGCCACCGCGGTCTGCGGCCTGTACGACCCGGCCTCGCGCACGCTGCGGTGGGCCCGGGCGGGCCATCTGCCGCCGGTGCTGGTGCGGGGGTCCGAGGCCACTCCGCTGCCGCTGGTGCGCGGGCTGCTGCTCGGTGCCGTACCGGAGGCGTCGTACGAGGAGGCGGAGGTGCGGCTGGCGGCCGAGGACAACCTGTTGATGTACACGGACGGTCTGATCGAGCGCCGGGACCGCTCCGTGGAGGAGTCCCTGACGCATCTGCTCACCACCGCCGCCACGGTCCCGGGCACGCTCGACCAGCGGCTGGACCGGCTGCTCACGTACAGCAAGTCGGACACGGACGACGACACCTGCATCGTGGGCATCCGGGTCGGCTGAGAGGAGAAGTCCCGTCGCGGGCGCGGCTGAGGCATGACCGGGCGAATCGGGGGTACGCGCGGCTGCGCGACGAAGAGCTTGATCACCTTGTTGGAGGTACTCGTGCCCATTGCCCAGGACCCGCTGTCCGTAGAGGTGACGCTGCCACGTGAGGACGTGGCCCTTCTCACGGTGGAGGGGTATTTGGACGTCGACACGGCGACCGAGTTCCAGCACCACCTGGCGAACCAGCTCCATCACGGCCGCCGGCACTTCCTGCTCGACCTGTCGGCGGTCCCCTTCATGGACTCGTCCGGTATGAACATCATCCTGCGGGTGTATCAGGAGGCGCGGGAGCTGCCGGGGAGCGTGCACATCATCTCCCCCGCCCCCGCGGTGCGCCGCATCCTGGACCTGACGGGCGTGAGCATCACCGTCCCCGTCTCGGAGAGCGCCGACGAGGCGCTGGAGCGCGTCGACCGGCTGCCGGGGGCCCCGGCCGAACCGGAAGCCTGAGCACGACGCGCACTCTCGCGCCCGGGAGGAACCCGGTGCGACGCAACCACGACGAGGAGAACACAAGGTGCCGGAGCACGAAGCGGCCGGATCACCCGGAACACCCACGCACGCGGTCAGGGACTTCCTGCGGCGCCGACGCGAGCAGATCGCCCAGCGGTGGGCGGACGAGCCCCTGTTCCGTACGGTGTTCACGGTCTCGCGCGACGAGGCGGTGGAGGCGGGCAAGGTGGTCGTCGACGCGCTGGCCCAGGTGGCCGACGCGCAGCGGGTCGAGGACCCGGACGCCGCGGGCTTCACCGGTGTGCGCGAGCAGCTGGCGCGGATGGGGGCGGCCCGCTCCCGCGCGGGGCTGTCCACCACCCAGGTGTCGAGCGAGCTGGCCGCGCTGTTGCCGCCGGTGGACAACCTGCTGGTGGCCGATCTGGAGGGGGAGACGCCCGAGCGGCTGCGGGAGTGCACGACGACGCTCAGCGTGCTGCTGGGCACGCTGCGTCTGGTGGCCATGCAGACGGCGCTGAGCGAGGTGCAGGCCCTCATCGACCGGCAGCGGCTCCAGCTGCTGGAGGTGGCGACGCCGGTGATCAAGCTCTGGGACGGCATCGTGGCGGTCCCGCTGATCGGGACGCTGGACAGCGCCCGCAGCCAGGGGGTGATGGAGACCCTGCTGAACGCGGTCGTCGACCAGCACGCCCGGTTCGCGATCCTCGACATCACCGGTGTGCCGACCGTCGACTCACTGGTGGCACAGCACCTGATGAAGACGGTCGCCGCGGCCCGGCTGATGGGCGCGGAGTGCGTGGTGTCCGGTATCCGTCCGGCGATAGCGCAGACCATCGTGCATCTGGGTCTGGACCTCGGCACGGTGAAGACCCGTGCGAGCCTCGCCGACGCGCTCGGGTACTGCCTGCACGAGCTGGGGGCGAACATCGTGAACGTGACGCCCGACGGTGCGGGCCACCGGTGAGCGAGGAGTTCTCCCGCCCGGTCGCGGGACATGTGCCGGTCCTCAGGCTCGGCGACGTGCTGCTGGTCACCCTTCAGGGGGACCTGCACGACAGCACGGCGCACCGGCTTCAGCAGGACCTGTCGGAGACCATCGCCCGCAGCGGGGTCGGTGGTGTGGTCATCGACATCTCCGGGGTGGAGATCGTCGACTCCTTCCTCGGGCGGGTGCTGGCCGAGATCGCGGCCCAGACCGAACTGCTGGCCGCGCGGACCGTGGTGGCCGGTATGCGGCCGGCGGTCGCCATCACCCTGGTGGAGCTGGGCCTGACGCTGCCGGGGCTGCGGACCGCGCTCACCACCGAGGCGGCCATGGAGCTTCTCGCACAGCCCGTCGTGTCGTCCCGTTCCGGCGGCAGGCGCGAGGAGAGTCCGTGATGCACACCGCCGCGGGCGTCGAGGCCCGCCTGCCCATCCGGTCGGACATGGACCTGGTGTGGGTGCGTCAGCATGTGCGGCAGGCCGCCGCCCTGCTCGGCTTCGGCCTGGTGGACCAGACGAAGCTGGTGACCGCCGCCAGCGAGCTGGCGCGCAACACCCTGGTGCACGGCGGCGGCGGCCGGATGGAGGCGGCGCACGTCACCACCACCGGCGGGATCGACGGTCTGCGGCTGACCTTCAGCGACTCGGGACCGGGCATCGTGGACCTCGACCGTGCGCTGAGCGACGGCTACACCTCCGGCGGCGGGCTGGGGATGGGGCTGGGCGGCGCGCGGCGCCTGGTGCACGACTTCGCGGTCGACAGCGCGCCGGGGTCGGGGACCACGGTGCGGGTGACCTCGTGGGTGTCCCGGCCGCCGCGTCCGCGCGAGGGCGTCTGATGCCCCGGGTCTGGGACGTGCCGGTGCAGGACTCGACCCGGGTGCGTGATGTCCGGGTCGCGGCGGAGGACGCCGCGGCCCTGGCCGGGCTGGACGAGCGGCGGCTCGCGGCCGTGTCGCTGGTGGCGACCGAGCTCGCCACCAATCTCCTCAAGCACGCGCAGGCCGGTCAGGTGCTCGTCGACGTCGTGGACCCGCCCGCGGCGCGGGAGGGCCGGCCGGGGCGGGCCGTGCAGATCACCGCGATCGACCACGGGCCGGGCATCGCTCATGTGGCCGGCGCGCTGCGGGACGGGTTCTCCACGACGGGCTCGCTCGGCGCGGGCCTCGGCACGTGCCGGCGTCTCGCCGACGACTTCGACGTGCACAGCGTGTTCGGCCGGGGCACCGTGGCGGTGGCCCGCGTCGGCCCCGCCGCCGAGGAGGCGGTCCAGGGGGGCGGCGGCCCGTCGATGGCGTCCGAGGTGCGCGCCGGTGGTGTCAACGTCCCGTTCGCCGGTGCGGACTTCTCGGGTGACGCCTGGGCCTGGGTCAGGTCCGGTGACCGTCTGACGCTGATGCTGGCCGACGGTCTGGGCCACGGGAGCGAGGCGGCTCTCGCCTCGACCGCCGCGGTCGAGGCGCTGCGCCACTGGGCGCATCTCCCGCCGGCCGAGTCGCTGCGAGAGCTCCACTCGGCGCTGTCCGGCACCCGGGGCGCGGCCGTAGCCGTGGCCCAGCTCGACACCTGGGCCGGCCGGCTGCGCTTCGCGGGGATCGGCAATGTGACGGCCCGGCTGCGGGAGGGCGACCGCTGGCGGTCCCTGCTGTCCATGCCCGGCATCGTCGGGGTGCACCGGCCTCGTACCGTGCGGGAGGACGAGGTGGCCTGGTCCGCGCAGAGCCTGCTGATCGTGCACACCGACGGCCTGCCCGGCCGCTGGACGCCGCCCCCGGGCACGGGTGTGCCGCCGGCCGACCCGGCCGTGACGGCCGCCGTGGCCGTCCGGGACGCCGGCAGTCCCGCGCGCCCGGTGCGGGACGACACCGCCGTGGTCGTACTGGCCCCCGTCCCGCCGGACCGTTCATGACGCGCACATGGCAGATCCGGACGGTCACGGACGCGGCGCGCGCCCGGATCACCGTCGCACGGCTGGCCGCGGCGTACGGGGTGCCCACCGTCGAACGCGCCCGGCTGGCCGCGGCGCTCAGCGACCAGTTGCGTCAGTGCCTCACCAAGGGCGGCACCTGGGTGCTCACCCTGGACGGGCCCGGTGGGCCCGGTGCACCGGACTCACCGGGTTCGCCCCAGGAGGAAGCGACGCTGCACGCCATGCTGACGCCCTCCCCCGGGGCGGGTGCCGCCTACGGCACCCCGTGGACGGTGACCGTCCCGTGCCCCGAGCCGGGCCGGGTGGCCGACACCGGCACGGTGCCGGAGGATTCGGCCGTGCTGTCCGAGGCGTTGCTGGGCGCCGACGAGGACACGGCCGTGGTGCTGGACAAGCTCGCCGAGCAGGAGAGGCTGGTCGCCTTCCACCGGGAGGAACTGCACCAGACCAACCAGGGCGTGCTGGCGCTGCACGCCGAACTGGACGCGGCGGGACGCGCGCAGCGGGAGGCGTTCGCCGCCGAGCGCCGGGCCCGCAACGAGGCGGAGAACGCGCGCCGCAGACTGACGTTCCTCGCGGACGCGAGCGCCGCGCTGAACGCCTCCCTGAATCACGACGAGATCGTGCGCCGGCTGCCGGAGCTGCTGGTGCCGCGCTACGCCCGCGGCGTCGACGTATGGCTGTTCGACCAGGACGACGACCGGCACCGGCCGACGGCCCACCCGGCCGCGGCGGTCCGCGCGGCCCGCACCGGGCGCCCGCAGTACGCCGCCGGCCACCCCGGCGGCCTGCCCGGCGTCGACGACCGGCCGCCCTCGGCCCTGGACCCCCACCGGCCCCTGCTGTGCATCCCGTTGCTGACCCGCCGGGCGCCGCTGGGTGTGCTGACGCTGTCGCCGCCCGGCGAGCGCTGGGACCCGGACGACGCGGTCATGCTGATCGAGCTCGCCCGGCGGGCCGGCATCGCCCTCGACAACGCCCGCCGGTTCGAGCACAACCGTGACATCGCCGAGACGCTGCAACGCGCCCTGCTCACCGACCTGCCGACCAGGCCGGGCCTGAGTCTGGCCGCGCGCTATCTGCCGGCCACGCACGGGCTGAACATCGGCGGCGACTGGTACGACGCGTTCCGGCAGCGGGACGGCAGTCTGATCACCGTCATCGGCGATGTGACGGGGCACGGCCTGCACGCCGCGGTGATGATGAGCCAGCTGCGCACCGCCCTGCGGGCCTACGCCGTCGACGGCGGCAGCCCGGGCCTGCTGCTCACCCGGCTGCACGAGTTCCTGCACCATCTCCAGCCCGACCTGTTCGCCACCGCCGTCATCGCCCGGTTCCATCCGGACGAGCACACGCTGACATGGGCCGCCGCGGGTCATCCGCCGCCCGTGCTGCGGCTGCCCGACGGGCGGGTGCGCACCCTGGACGCCAAGCCGGGCGCCATGCTCGGCATCCCGCTGCAACAGGAGATCGCCGATCACACCGAGCGGCTGACACCGGGGTCGACGCTCGCGCTCTACACGGACGGGCTGGTCGAGCGGCGGGCTAAGGGCATCGACCCCGGTATCGAGCGGCTCGCCGCGGCCCTCGGTTCGTTCGGTTCCGCGGAGCTGGGCGCGGACCTCGAGGACGCGGCGGACCGGATCCTGCATCCGCTGCTGAGCGATTCCGAACGCGACGACGACGTCTGCCTGCTGCTGTGCCATCTGCACGGCTGACCGGACCCCGCGCGCGCCCGCCCGGGGCTTCCCGGTGCGTTCCGGCGCCGGTGCGGGCATCGTGGTGCTGAACAGGGGCACGCGTCAGGGGTGGATGTTCGAGGCGGACCGCCTGGAGCCGCAGGAAGGGATGGACACCGTGACACGACCAAGGATTCTGGTGGTGGGCGCAGGTTTCGCCGGTGTGGAGTGCGTGCGACGGCTGGAACGCAGGCTCGCCCCGAACGAGGCCGAGCTCACGCTGGTGACGCCGTTCTCCTACCAGCTCTATCTGCCGCTGCTGCCCCAGGTCGCCTCCGGGGTGCTGACCCCGCAGTCGGTCGCGCTCTCCCTGCGCCGCAGCGAGAGGTACCGCACCCGGATCATCCCGGGCGGGGCCATCGGCGTGGACCTGAGGTCCAAGGTCTGTGTCATCCGCACCATCAACGGCGAGACCGTCAACGAGCCGTACGACTACATCGTGCTGGCCCCCGGCAGCGTCACCCGCACCTTCGACATCCCGGGACTGACGGACCACGCCTTCGGGATGAAGTCGCTGGCCGAGGCCGCCTACCTGCGCGACCACGTCATCTCGCAGCTCGACCTGGCCGACGCGGGCCACGATCCGGCGGAGCGGGCCTCGCGGCTGCAGTTCGTGGTGGTGGGCGGGGGCTACGCGGGCACCGAGACCGCTGCCTGCCTCCAGCGGCTGACGCACGCCGCCGTCAAGCGCTATCCGCGGCTGGACCCGGGCCTGATCAAGTGGCATCTGATCGACATCGCGCCGAGGCTCATGCCCGAACTGGGCGAGGCGCTCGGGCGCAGCGCGCAGGAGATCCTGACCCGGCGCGGCATCGAGATCTCGCTGGGCGTCTCCATCGCGAAGGCCGGCCCCGACGAGGTCACCTTCACCGACGGCCGGGTGGTGCCCACCCGCACCCTGATCTGGACCGCCGGGGTCGTCGCCAGTCCGCTCATCGCCACGCTCGGCGCGGACACCGTCCGGGGGCGGCTCGCGGTCACCGCGGACATGTCCCTGCCGGGGTACGACGGGGTGTTCGCGCTCGGCGACGCGGCCGCGGTGCCCGACGAGGCCAAGGGTGACGGCGCCGTGTGCCCGCCGACCGCGCAGCACGCCCTGCGGCAGGGCAGGCACGTCGCCGACAACGTGATCGCGACCCTGCGCGGCCTGCCGCTGCGGCCGTATGTGCACCGGGACCTCGGACTCGTGGTGGACCTCGGCGGCACCGACGCGGTGTCCAAGCCGCTCGGCCTGGAACTGCACGGTCTGCCCGCCCAGGCGGTGGCCCGCGGCTACCACTGGTCGGCGCTGCGCACCAACGTCGCCAAGACGCGGGTGATGACCAACTGGCTGCTGAACGCGGTGGCCGGCGACGACTTCGTCCGCACCGGGTTCCAGGCGCACAAGCCGGGCAATCTGCGGGACTTCGACTTCACCGGCGTGTATCTGACGCCGGAGCAGGTGCGGGCGCACGTCGCGGAGGCGGGCCGGGCGGCGCGGTGACCGGGCGGGCCGGATCGGCCCGCGCCGTGCGATGCTGGGTTCCGGATCAACGCGTGTGACGGGAGAGAGTGCGGCGGGGTGAAAGCGGCGGGACGCTCGGTGCGGGCACGGCTGCGGGACCGTCTGGCGGCGTCCGATCCCGGGCTGCTGCGGCTGACGGCCGGGCTGCGGACGGTGGGGGCCATCGCGCTGACGCTGGCCGTGCTCGCCTCCGTGGGGTCCGAGGTCACCCATTTGGTGGCAGGGGCCATGGCGGCGATGGTCGCCACCTTCGCCATCCGGGAGAGGCAGCGCGGCGCCCAGGCGATCACGCTGGCCTTCGGCCTGCCGGTGGCGCTGGTGTCGGTGTCGCTGGGCGCGGTGCTCAGCGAGCGGCTGGTCGTCGGGGACGTCTTCTTCGTGGTCCTCATCTTCTGCGCGGTCTACGGCCGCCGGTTCGGCGACCGCGGGACCGCGCTCGGTCTGATCGGGTTCCAGGTCTACTTCCTGGCGCTGTTCGTCGGCGCCTCCGCCTCGGAACTGCCGGGGCTGTGGGCCGCCCTGACCGTGGCGTTCGCGTGCAGCGCCCTGGTGCGGTTCGCCGTCGTCCCCGTGACGCCCGCGGGGCTGCTCGAGCGGCTGCGCCAGGCGTTCCGGGCCCGGCTGGCCCAGCTCGTCTCCGCGCAGCTGGTGCTGCTCGACGCCGGGCCGGACGAGGTGGACAAGGCGCTGGAGGACGTACGGGAGGGCAACGCCCGGCTGCACGAGACGGCCCTGATGATCCAGACCCGGCTGGAGGAGGGTACGCCCGACGAGTCGACGGCACGGCTGGTGCAGCGCCGGGTCGCGGACGCCGAGATCGCCGCCGAGCGGCTCGGTCTGCTGCTGCTGTCCGCGCGCAGCGCCGAACGGGCGGACACCCTCACCCTGCATCTGCCCGGCGCGCCCGCCCCGGAGACCGGCCGGCTGCCCGGCACGGACGAGGCCACCGCCGTACTGCGCCGGGATCTGCTCGCGCTCCGCGCGCTCGTGCTGCGGACCGGGGTGGCGGGGACGGCCGTGGCCCAGGTACGCAACCGGCTGCTCGGCTACCGGGACGAGGAGAACCTGCCGCCCGCCTCGTCGGCGGTGCAGGACGTGTTCCGGGCCGTCGGTGAGGCCGCCCGCGCCGTCATGGGGCTGCGCATCGCGCTCGAAGGCCCGCAGGACGAGTCGGACGACAGCCCGGCGACGGCCCGTTCCCGGGAGGAGCTGGACGCCGAGGACGCCGCCATCGACGCGGGCGACGAGGGCGAGCCGGACGACTCGGCGAAGGGGCTGCAACGGCCCACCACACGCGCGGCCGTCCAGGTCGCCGTGGGCTCCACACTGGCCATCGTCGGAGGCGAACTGCTGTCCACCGACCGCTGGTACTGGGCGGTGCTGACCTGCTGGATCGTGTTCATCAACACGGCCTCCACCGGCGAGATCCTGGTCAAGGGCTACCGGCGGCTGCTGGGCACGGTGTTCGGCGTCGTGGCCGGCATCGTGCTGGCCGGCCTGGTGGGATCGCACACCCTGACGGCGTTCGTCCTGGTGCTGGTGCTGATCTTCGCGATGTTCTACACGGCGCCGCTCTCCTACACGCTGATGTCGTTCTTCGTGACCGCGATGCTCGGGCTGCTCTACACCCTGCTGCACACCTACAGCTGGGAGGTGCTGGTGCTGCGCGTGGAGGAGACGGCGCTGGGCGCGGCCTGCGGGGTGGTCGCGGCGGCGCTGGTGCTGCCGGTGAACACCGACCGGCGCACCAGCGAGTTGCTGGTCACCGTGCTGGAACGGCTGGCCGAGGTCACCGAGGCGGCCGTCGGACAGCTCAGCGGGGGCCCCGCCGACGACCTGCTGGACCGGGCACGGGAGCTGGACCAGGCTCTGGGCGATCTGCGCGCCGCCACCCAGCCGCTCACCCACCCGGTCACCCCGCTGCGGGCCCGGCGCACCACCGCCCGGTACGTGGTGGCATTGCTGGAGACCTGCGCGTATCACGCGCGTTCGCTGGCGGCGACGGCCGAGCTGCTGCCGACCCATCCCTCGATCGCGGCGGACCCCCGGCTGCGCGGGGCGGCGGGGCGCACGGTGCGCAACATCGGGACCATCTCGGCCCGCGTCGCGGACCGAGACCACACGGCGCCGGTCGAGACGGGCCCGAGCATCGCCTCCCTGCTGGGCGGCGACGGCACGGCCCGCTACGGCCGCATCACCGACCGGGTGCTACGACACCTGGAACGCCTGGACGAGGCCGTGGTGGGCCTCGCCCGTCCCCTGGGCGTGCCGGTGAAGGCATCCGAACGCTGAGGAGACATCGCCACGGTCGAGGACGGCCGACGGCTTTCGGCCTGGGCCACGGCACCCGAACGCCGAAGGGGCCGCGACTCACCTCACCGGTAGCCGCGGCCCTCACGCCGGCATGCGAACGGCGGTGACGCGCCGGGCCCGACGCACCGTCGGACCGGCGGCCACGGCATGTGACGAGCCGCGGCTTGCCGGTCCGGCGTGGTCGGCCCGCCCCCCGGCCGCCGGGGAGCCGGGGAGCCGGGGAGCTCAGAAGTCGGTCGGCAGGCCGCTGGCCTCCGCGATGCCGCGCAGCTCCTCGTTCTGACGGTGCCGGTCCCTGATGTAGTCGGCGATCTCGTCCAGGCGGGACGGGTCGGCGGCGGTCGCCGCGTCGGTGACCACCCTGACCGGTCCGCTCTCGTCGACCTCCAGCTCGACCACCTCGTTGTCCAGGCGGCCGGTGACGGCGGTGGCGATGACGAGGGCGGCCTCGTCGCGGACTTCCTGGGGCAGTTCGTCGTCCCCGCCGTCCAGCGCGAGGTCCAGACCGGACAGGCGATGTTCCTCGATCGCCTGGAGGACCGGTTCCACCACACGGAGCAGAAGCCGGTAGTCCTCGGTGTCCATCCGGATGCGCAGAAGGTCGAGGTAGACGTCCACGGGCCGACCGTCCGGGGGAATCTCGGATTCGCTCATCCGCTTCGGGTGCCCCGTACCCGGCCGGCCACACGGATGCCGTACGGCGATCACACCCGGCGCCAGCGGGCCAGGGCGAAGGAGAACACTCCGAACAGCACCAGACCGGCGGAGACGCAGACCAGTAGCCATGGACCCAGCGGGGTGCCGGCGAAGCTGCGGAGGGTGTCGTCCAGGCCCTTGGCCTTGCCGGGCTCGTAGTCGACCGCGGCGCGCACGGCGAAGGCACCGGCCGCGGCGAACACCAGGCCGCGGGCCACCCCGCCGCCCACGCCGGTCACATCGACCAGCCGTCGGGTCCGCGGGGAGAGCTCACCGAGCTTGAGCTTGTCGTGGTACTTGCGAAGGACCGCCCGGACACCGATCCATCCGCCCACGCCGACGATGACGATTCCGGCCAGCCCGACCAGCCACTGTCCGGCGGGTACCTCCATGGCCCGGGCGGTGAGGTCCCGGGACTGCCGGTCGCTCGATCCGCTCCCGTTGTCCCGGTTCACGGCGAACGCCAGGACCGACCAGGCGACGAACGCGTAGAAGGCACAGCGCGCCGCCGCCGCCAGGCGCTTGCGCGCGCTGCGGCCGTCCTGGCCGGCCGAACCGAACAGCGCCTCGGACAGCCGCCACAGGGCCATGCCGACGAGTCCCAGGCCCAGCGCCCACAGCAGGACCGCGCCGAACGGTTTGTCGGCGAGTTCCGCCAGGGCACCGCCACGGTCCGCCTGCCGTCGTCCGTCACCGAAGGCGATCCGCAGTGCCAGCACTCCGACCAGCAGATAGATCACACCTCGAGCGGTGAGGCCCGCCCGTGCGGCCCCCTCCGCCATCGAGCCGTTGGCCGCCCGTCGGGCTCCGGCCCGCCCCCTCCATGACATCGCACGTGTGTTCATATATGACCTCCCGAACTCCGGATGCCCCGGCTTCGCTCCCGTACACGGGGCGCGGTGAGGGGAGGTGCGGTGACGTGCACGACCCGGGCGGGCCGTACCTACGCGGGGGCCGGCGCGCCCGCGTCGGTGTCCCACCGGTCGGCCCCGGACGTCGGCACGACCGGGTCCGGCTCGCCGGGCGGGACGGGAACCGTCGAGGGCCCGGCCGCCGCCAGCCAGCGGTGCGCGGTGCCGAGGGCGTGTCGTACGTCCCGGGTGCCCGTCGACACGCACAGGGTGTACGCCAGGTCGCCGATCCGCGCGTCCCGGACTCCCGGTCCGCCGGCGGTCCGGGACGCCACCAGGGCCTCGTACTCCTCGACGAGGCGGCGCAGCACGGTGGGGTGAGGCTTCAGCATGTGTCTCGCTTTCCGGTCCGGGCGGGCGCGGTCACGCCGTCGCCGAGTGTCCGCCGGTGCCGTGCCGGCCCGTCCGCTGTCCCATCGCCTCGTCGCGCACCCGAGCGCAGCTGCGGCTGATGAGACGGGAGACGTGCATCTGGGAGATTCCCAGCCGGTCGGCGATGCGGCTCTGGGTCATGTCCTCGAAGAAACGCATGTAGAGAATCGCGCGCTCACGCTCCGGCAGCCGGCGCAGGCCCTCCTTGGCGGACTCGCGGTCGACCACGACGTCGTAGGCGGAGTCCGCGGCGCCGAGCGTGTCGGCGAGGCTGTAGCCGTCGTCGTCGGACGACAGTTCGGCGTCCAGCGACAGGGTGCTGAAGCTCTCCAGCGCCTCCATCCCGGCACCGACCTCCTCCTCGGTCAGCCCGGTGTGGGCGGCGATGTCCGCCACGGACGGCTCGGGGCTGCCGGGGTTCTGGGTGAGCTCGCGCCGGGCCACCCGCACCTTGTTGCGCAGCTCCTGCACCCGGCGGGGCACGCGCAGGGCCCACATCCGGTCGCGGAAGTGCCGCTTGACCTCGCCGGTGATGGTGGGGACGGCATAGCTCTCGAAGGCTCCGCGGCTCGGGTCGAACCGGTCGATGGCCTTCACCAGTCCCAGGGCGGCCACCTGGCGCAGGTCCTCGACGGACTCACCGCGGTCGCGGAAACGGCCGGCGATGCGGTGGGCCATGGGCAGCCACGCGGTGACGAGCTCGTCGCGGACCGCGTCCCGCTCGGGGCCGTCGTCCAGGGATGCGAGCCGGGTGAAGAAAACGGCGGTGTCGGGGGCGTCGTCGTGCCGCCTGCGGTGCGCGGCGGTCGTCGTGTCGGATGACTCGGGACGAGAGGGGGTGGTGTCAATGAGCATGCGGTTTCGCTCCCGAACGGTGGTTTTCAGGTATCTACCGCGGGACGGTCGCCGCCGGGACACCCGGAGGGTCCACAGCGGCCGTACCGCTCCCGCTGGCGCGCCTCCGGTCCGAAGCACGAAACTCCGATTGCCCCACCCCCGGTGGAACAAACTCCGCTTAGTCGCGGAATCTGCCGGGGTCCGGGCCGGCGATCAGACCAGCGGAACGACCGCGGTGATGCACTTGCCGCCGGCGGGCAGATCGGACACGCGGATGTCGCAGGACAGCCGGCACACGATGGGCCAGCCGTGACCGCCCGGACGGCGGCGTCCCTGCCGGTCGGTCGGCGGCACGGCGACGGGCAGTTGGTCGCTGCGGTCGCTCACCGACAGACGCACTCCGAGACCGCTGACGTCGACCTGGAAGTCGGTGACCCCACCGCCGTGCAGGATGGCGTTGGTGGTGAGCTCGGAGGCGACGAGCAGGGCGTCCTCCAGGGCGTGGCTGTCGCAGGGGGTGTGGGTGGCGCGGCAGCGTTCGGACACCGCCCGCGCGACCGCCTCGCGCACCTCGGCCGGGCGGCATGGGCATGATGGTCCCGCCCGGCGTGCGCCCGGCGGTTCGAAGTCGGATTCGGTCGTGTGCTCCTTACACATCCTGCGGCTCCCTGATCGGTGACGAAAGTCGATGAAGAACGCCTCGGACCTCCCTTTTCGGCTCACCTGTCCCGTTACCTGCAAACCTCTCGACCCTTTTCTGAGTGCCTGTCATTCGAACGGCGCACCGGGGTACGCGGACGGTATGACGGATGTGGTGGACTCGGACGAATTGCTGCGGCGCATTCAGCGGGCGCGGGCCTGCGCGGCGCAGGAGGAGCGGGTGTGGCGGGCCCGGGGCGACGAGCTCGGACGCACGTCTCCAGGCGATCTTGGTGATCCCGGCGCGGCGCGCGACGCCGAGGTGCGCCGGGTGGCGTACGGGGTCGTGCTGCGGGTGCTGGACGAGATCCTGACCCCGGGCAAGCACACGGCGAAGGGCTGACCGGGCCGCCGCGGCCGTGCGGACTGCCCGTGCGGGTTGGCGGGGAGGGGTGTCGGACACCCGGGGCGCATGACGGTCCGGACGGATCGCGGCGGAGATGATCACGCCGTACCCGCCCGGCAACACGCGTCCTGCGGACACCACCGCTTATGGCCCTGGCTGGCTTCCCCCGTCCAGCCGGGGCTTTCTCATGCCCCGCGGAAACTCTCCTCCGCCGAGGTGCCCCGAACGGCGGCAGCGGCTGAAATGAACGTAGGGAAAGCACCGGAACCGAATCCCGGCGAGGAGCCCCGCCCCATGACCAAAGCGATCAAACTCCTGACCGCCCTCCCCCCTCCGCAGCGCGCACGCCTGATGACCCTCGCGCGGGAGGTGTCCTTCCCCGAGGACGCGCGGATCTTCGAGGCGGGAGGCACCGCCGACCGCTTCTGGGTGATCCGCTCCGGCGCGGTCTCGCTGGACCAGCGGGTGAACGCCCTGCACCGGGTGACGGTCGCCGGCCTCGGCGCGGGCGACCTGCTGGGCTGGTCCTGGCTGTTCCCGCCCCACCAGTGGGACTTCGGCGCCGTGGCCTTCAGCCCGGTGCGCGCCTACGAGTTCGGCGCGGCGGCCGTGCTCCGGCTGTGCGAGGAGGATCCGCAGCTCGGGCTGATACTGGTGCGCAACGTCGCCGAGGTCCTCGCCCACCGGCTGGAGATGACACGCGGCAAGCTGATGGAGCAGTACACGATGCACCGGCGGGGCGGCGCCCTGTAGAGCGGTGCCTCACACCCGGTAGCGGCGCGGCGCCGGCATCGCGGCGGCCAGGGCCGGCATCACGACGACGACCAGACCCCGCCGCCCGCGACGGCCGTACGGGGGCCGGCTGCGGAGCCCGCGGTGCCGTGCAGCACGTCGGCCAGGCGGGGGCCGCCGGCCACGACGGCGGTGAAGACGCCCTGCATCCGGCCGCGCGTCTCGTCGGTCGCGGCGGACAGCGGGATCGCCCCGGAAGACTACGAGACCACGGCCCGGGCCCGGGTCTCAGGTTCCGGCGACGAGCGTGACGCCGAGAACGATCATGGTGGCGGCGACCAGTCCGTCCAGGACGCGCCAGGCGGCGGGGCGGGCCAGGTGCCGGCTCAGCAGACGGGCGCCGAAGCCGAGCGCGGCGAACCAGCAGACGCTGGCCAGTACGGCACCGAGGCCGAAGGTCCAGCGCAGCGGGCCGTGGTCGGCGGCGACCGAGCCCAGCAGGAACACCGTGTCCAGGTAGACGTGCGGGTTGAGCCAGGTCATCGCGAGGCAGGTGAGGACGGCCCGGCGGCGGGAGCCCGCCGCCTCGCCCTCCGTCTCCAGTCCGGCGGTGGCCGGCCGGAACACCCGCCGGGCGGCCAGGGCTCCGTAGCCGAGCAGGAACGCGCCGCCGATCCAGCCGACCGCCGTCAGCGCGCCGGGCCACGCCACGACCACCGCGCCGACACCGCCGACGCCCAGGGCGATGAGGACCGCGTCGGACAGGGCGCAGATCGCGACGACGGCGAGGACGGCGTCCCGGCGGATTCCCTGGCGCAGGACGAAGGCGTTCTGGGCGCCGATGGCGACGATGAGGGAGAGTCCGGTGCCGAATCCGGCGGCGGCGGTGGTCAGTGCGGTGCTCATGACGAGGACGCTACGGGCGGGCCGCCGGTGCAGTACAGCTAATGATTCTTACGTAGCATGAGCCGATGTGATGACCGATCTTCCGTTGGACCAGGTCAGGACGCTGCTCGCGGTGGTGGACGAGGGGACGTTCGACGCGGCGGCCGCCGCTCTGCACGTCACGCCCTCGGCGGTGAGCCAGCGGGTGAAGGCGCTGGAGCAGCGCACGGGGCGGGTGCTGCTGCTGCGCACCAAGCCGGTGCGGCCCACCGAGTCGGGCGAGGTGCTGGTGCGGCTGGCCCGCCAGGTGGCCCTGCTGGAGCGGGACGCGTACGCCGAGCTGGGGCTGAGCGGTGCCGGGGAGCCGACCCGGGTGTCGGTGGCGGTGAACGCGGACTCGCTGGCGACCTGGTTCCTCGGGGCCCTGACCCGGCTGCCGCCCGAGTCGCGGCTCTGTTTCGAACTGCGCCGCGAGGACGAGGCCCATACGGCGGCCCTGCTGCGGGAGGGCACGGTGATGGCCGCGGTGACCTCGTCGCCCGATCCGGTGCCGGGCTGCTCCGTGCGGCAGCTGGGCCGGATGCGCTATCTCCCCGTGGCGAATCCGGCGTTCGCCCTGCGGCATCTCGCCGGGCCGCTGCCTCAGGTACTGCCCGGGGCGCCCGTGGTGGTGTTCGACCGGCGGGACGACTTCCAGGACGGCTTCGTGCGCCGGCTCACGCGCGGACGCTCCGAGGCGGGCGCGCGGCGTCACTACGTACCTACCTCGGAGGGCTTCGTCGAGGCGGTCGCCGCCGGCCTGGGCTGGGGCATGGTCCCCCAGGTGCAGGCGGACCCCCTGCTCCGCAGTGGCCGCCTCACGGTGTTCGCCCCGGACCGCGAGGTCGACGTGCCCCTGTACTGGCAGCAGTGGAAGCTGGACTCCCCCGCGCTGGCGGCGGTCGCCGACGCGGTCACGGAAGCGGCGGAGGAGGCCCTGCGGGGCTAGGGGGTGTCGTCCGGATCCTGCGGGGCCGAGCGGGGTGCGGCACCGGACCGAGGCTGTTCTCGGCGCTCGCCAGGAGCATGTCCAGGGCCGTGGGGTAGGCGCTGGTGACCATGCGGGTGGCCAGGAGCGGGGCGGCTTCGGCGATGCGGGGATGGGTGGCTGCGGGGAGGCGGGCGTAGGTCGAGCGCCACATGTCCTCGTCGGCGCGCCGCGCGGCGCCGGGCAGCGCCAGGGACGCGGCGTCGAGGGCGGCGAAGGCCAGCGTGGTGTCGATGAAGGCGTGGTAGACGCGCACCGTTTCCGCCAGGGGGAAGCCCGCGCCGCGGAGCACGTCCAGCACCGCCTCGTCGGCCGCCAGTTCGCCGGCCCGGCCGGAGACGCGGCTGGCCGTGAGGACCGCGGCCTGCGGGTGCGACAGATAGGCCGCGTGGATGCGCAGCCCGACGGCCCGCAGGTCGGCGCGCCACTGTCCGGTCGGGTGCCAGCCGTGCAGCGCCCGGCCGATCAGCGCGTCGCCGATGGCGAGGGTCAGCTCGTCCATGCCCCGGAAGTAGCGGTACAGGGTGCTCGGATCGCAGTCCAGGGCGAGGCCCAGGCGGCGGGCGGTCAGGCCCGCGCCGCCGTGCTCGCGCAACAGCCGCAGCGCGGTCTCGACGATCAGCGCCTCGCACAGGACCCGGCCGCTCTTCGTCGGTCTGCGGCGCCGTCGCCGCTCCTCGGACACCACGCGCTTCGGCATCCCCGTCTCCTCCCACCGGCCTTATGCCAACGCCATTGACCTTACGTCGCGGCCCGGCGTTGTATCTCCGGTCAGGGCCCGCACCACGTCTGAGGTTCATGAGGATCCACGAGGAAGAAAGGGAGGGCTCCGTCATGCGTGTACTGCTCGTGGGAGCGGGTGGGGTGGGGACCGCCGTCACCCGGATCGCGGCCCGGCGGCCGTTCTTCGACCGGATGGTCGTGGCCGATCGCGACCCGGCCCGGGCCGAGGCGGCGGTCGCGGCGCTCGGCGAGGACGGCACCCGGTTCCGGACCGAGCGCGTGGACGCCGGCGACGAGGCGCAGGTGACGGCGCTGCTCGATCGGCACGGCTGCGACGTCCTGCTCAACGCCACCGATCCCCGGTTCGTGATGCCGTTGTTCCGGGCCGCGCGCGGCGCCGGTGCCACCTATGTCGACATGGCGATGTCCCTGTCCCGGCCGCACGCCGAGCGGCCGTACGAGGAGTGCGGGGTCAAGCTCGGCGACGAGCAGTTCGCGGGGGCCGACGCGTGGGCGACGGCGGGTGCGCTGGCCCTGGTCGGCATGGGGGTGGAGCCGGGCCTGTCGGACGTCTTCGCCCGGTACGCCGCCGACGAGCTCTTCGACGAGATCGAGGAGATCGGCGTCCGCGACGGCGCGAACCTCACGGTGGACGGCTACGACTTCGCGCCGTCCTTCAGCATCTGGACCACCATCGAGGAATGCCTCAACCCTCCCGTGGTCTACGAGGCGGACCGCGGCTGGTTCACCACCGCTCCCTTCAGCGAGCCGGAGGTGTTCGACTTCCCCGAGGGCATCGGCCCGGTGGAGTGCGTGAACGTCGAACACGAGGAGGTGCTGCTCGTCCCCCGCTGGGTCGACGCGCGCCGCGTCACCTTCAAGTACGGTCTGGGCCGCGAGTTCATCGACACCCTCAGGACGCTGCGCCTGCTGGGTCTCGACCGCACCGAGCCGGTGACCGTGCCGGGTCCCGACGGGCCGGTGCGGGTCTCCCCCCGCGACGTGGTCGCCGCCTGTCTGCCCGACCCGGCGACGCTCGGCGAGCGGATGCACGGCAAGACCTGCGCCGGGACCTGGGTGCGGGGCGTGAAGGACGGGGCGCCGCGCGAGGTGTACCTGTACCACGTGGTCGACAACCGGTGGTCCATGGCCGAGTACGGCTGTCAGGCCGTGGTGTGGCAGACCGCCGTCAACCCCGTCGTCGCCCTCGAACTGCTCGCCGACGGCGCCTGGTCGGGCACGGGCGTCCTCGGCCCGGAGGCGTTCCCGGCGCAGCCCTTCCTCGACCTGCTGACCGCGTACGGCTCCCCCTGGGGGATGCGCGAACAGTGACGCCCCGCGCGGTTCCGCTGTTTCAGCGTCTGCCGACAGGTGACCCGACTGGGAGTCAGGCATCCCACAAGGTGCGTATCCACTCCGATCACAGGTGACTTTCGATGGACAACTGGCGGAACAGCGCGGCCTGCAGGACCGAGGATCCCGACCTCTTCTTCCCGATCGGCACCTCCGGGCCGGCCCTGGTACAGGCGGAACAGGCCAAGGCGGTGTGCCGGCGCTGCCCCGTGCGGGAGCAGTGCCTGGAATGGGCACTGGAAACGGGGCAGTCCATCGGAGTGTGGGGCGGCACGAACGAGACGGAGCGGCGTGCGCTGAAGCGGCGCGCCGGCGCACGGCGGGCCGGCGGCGGTTCCTGAGCGGGCGCCTCAGCCGCCCGTCCTGCGCAGTGGCCCCCAGGGACCGTCCTGGTGGGCCACTTCCGCCCGCGCCTCGTCGATCACGGCGGGGTCGATCCAGCACAGCGGACGGACGTCGGCGACCAGTGGCTCGTTGTCGGGGCCCCGGCCGTTCTCCCGGCCCTTGAGCACCCAGCACCGGATGCCGGGCCCCTTCTCGCGCGGGAGATGTTCGTAGTCGTACAGCCGGCGGGCCACCCACAACTCCACCGGCCGCTCCTGCCACCACCGCTCCACGTCGAGGGGGTTCGCGGACAGGCCCGGCATGGACACGCCCGTCAGGTCGTCGACGCTGGACGCCCTGCCCAGATCGATCGCCGGACCGCGGGACCAGCGGACGTACAGTCCCCGGTCACGCTCGACCAGTGCGGTGAGCTCGGCGAGTGTGCCGACGACGGGCAGATCGTCCGATGCCTCCATGAGCGGCCTCCCTCCACGGCACGGCGTCAGGCGGACGAAGTACCCGCCCGACGGGAACGGAATCAGGCCCTCCGTGCGGCGGCCGTGCGCCCCGCTCGCCGTGCCCGGTCCCGTGCGCCGCAGTAGGCTCGCTCGCGGGACCGCGCCGGAAGGGGTCGATCATGAGCGTGCGCGTGCGCCGTGTCTACGAACCGCCCGAGCCGGACGACGGGGTCCGTGTCCTGGTCGACCGGTTGTGGCCGCGCGGTCTGGCGAAGGACGCGGCGCGGGTGGACGAGTGGCCCAAGGGGCTGACCCCGTCGACCGAGCTGCGCCGCTGGTACCACGCGGACGACCGGCCGTACGAGGAGTTCCGCGAGCGCTACGAGGTGGAGCTCGCCGCTCCCGAGGCCGCCGAACTCCTGGATCACGTACGCGAGTTGACGGGGAAGGGCCCGGTGACGCTGCTGACCGCGTCCAAGGATCCGGAACGCAGCCACGCCGAGGTGCTGGCCCGCCTCCTCCAGGAGTGAGGGGCGGGCCGTCACATCGATGCGCCCTACGCCGTCTGCTCCGCCGCCGCCCGTCCCGCCGCCCGTCCCGAGAAGAGGCAGCCGCCGAGGAAGGTGCCCTCCAGGGCGTTGTAGCCGTGCACGCCGCCGCCTCCGAAGCCGGCCACCTCGCCCGCCGCGTACAGCCCCTCGACCGGTTGCCCGTCGGCGCCCAGCGCCCGGGAGTCGAGGTCGGTCTGGATGCCGCCGAGCGTCTTGCGGGTGAGGATGTGCAGCTTGACGCCGATCAGCGGGCCGGCCGCCGGGTCGAGGATGCGGTGCGGGGTGGCGACGCGGCCGAGGCGGTCGCCGAGGTAGCGGCGGGCGTTCCGGATGCCCTGCACCTGGGCGTCCTTGCTGTAGGTGTTGGCCAACTGCAGGTCGCGGGCCTCGATCTGCCGCCGTACGACGGCCGCGTCGAGCAGGGGCTCGTCGGTGAGGGCGTTCATCTTCTCGACGAGCTGTTCCACGGTGGGGGCGGTCACGAAGTCCGCGCCCTTGCGCAGGAAGGCGTCCACCGGTCCGGGGGCACCCTTGCCCAGCACGCGTTCGCGCAGGAACGCGGCCCGGTCCTTGGCGGTGATGTCGGGATTCTGCTCGGAGCCCGACAGGGCGAACTCCTTCTCGATGATCTTCTGGGTGAGGACGAACCAGGAGTGGTCGTGCCCGGCGATGTCCTCGGTGGTGCGCAGGTGCCTCAGCGTGCCCAGGGTGTCGTAGCCGGGCAGACAGGGCTCGGGCAGACGGCGGCCGCGGGCGTCGAACCACATCGAGGACGGTCCGGGCAGGATGCGGATGCCGTGGCCGGGCCAGATCGGGTCCCAGTTGCGCAGGCCCTCGGTGTAGTGCCACATGCGGTCCCGGTTGACCAGCCGCGCACCCGCGCGGGCGCTGATGTCCAGCATCCGCCCGTCGACGTAGGCCGGGACTCCGGTGACCATCTCGCGGGGCGGGGTGCCCAGCCGCTCGGGCCAGTACCGGCGGACGATGTCGTGGTCGGCGCCGATGCCGCCGCTGGTGACGATCACGGCCTGGGCGGTGAGTTCGAACGCGCCGGTCTCCTCGCGGCTGGAGGCGACGCCGCGCGGTGACTCGTCGGGGGCCAGCACGGTGCCGCGTACTCCGCGGGCGGTGCCGCCCTCGACGACCAGTTCGTCGACACGGTGGCGGTGGTGGAAGGTGAGCAGTCCGTCGCGCGAGGCCTGCCGGGCGTGGCGGACGAAGGGTTCGACAACGCCGGTTCCGGTGCCCCAGGCGATGTGGAAGCGGGGCACGGTGTTGCCGTGGCCGTCCGCGCGGAGGTCGCCGCGCTCGGCCCAGCCGACGGTGGGCAGGAAGGTGATGCCATGGCCGTTCAGCCAGGAGCGCTTCTCCCCCGCCGCCCATTCGACGTAGGCGCGCGCCCAGCGCACCGCCCAGGAGTCCTCGTCGTCGAGCCGGTCGAAGCCCGCACTCCCCCGCCAGTCGCTCCAGGCGAGCTCGAAGGAGTCCTTGATGCCCAGGCGCCGCTGTTCCGGTGAGCCCACCAGGAACAGCCCGCCGAAGGACCAGAAGGCCTGGCCGCCGAGGTTGGCGGCGTTCTCCTGGTCGACCAGGGCGACCCTGCGGCCCCTGCTGGTCAGCTCGTGGGCCGCGACCAGGCCCGCGAGACCCGCTCCGACGACGATGACGTCGGCATCCATGGCGATCCGTCCCTTCCTTCATCCGGTGAGCAGCGCGGTCAGCAGTTGTTTCAGCCAGGCCCGGGCGCGCTCGGCGTCCCGGTCCAGCAGCAGTTGGGTGGTGACACCGTCGTAGGCGGCGACCACGGCGTGCGCGGCGCCTTCGACGTCACCGAGCACGGCGGGCAGTTCCGTGTGGCCGCGGGCCCGGGCCAGCCGGTCGGCGATGGCCCCCCGCAGTCGCGCCCGGTGTTCCAGCAGGCCGCGCGCCACGTCCGGGTCGCGGGCGGCGTGCACCAGGAAGTCGGTCTTGACCAGCAGCCAGTCGCGGTCGAGCAGGAGCACCTCGGTGACGCGGTCCACGGCGGAGGCCACGTCCAGGTCGGGTCCGCCCAGGGCGAGCGCGCCGGCGACCTGCTCCGCGATCAGTTCGGCGCGCTCCACGTACAGGGCGAAGAACAGCTCGTCCAGGCCGGCGAAGTTGGAGTAGAAGGCGCCTCTGGTGTAGCCGGCCGCCTCACAGACCTCCTCGATCGAGACGTGCCCGAAGCCCTTGGCGGCGAAGACGGTGAACGCCGCTTCCAGGAGATTCGCGCGCGTACGCAGCCGGCGCCTGGTGACGCGCCCGGTCGTACCGCCCACCGCCATGTCCGCTCCCCCATTCGATGCAGGAATGTATCCGATACACCGCTGTATCCGACAGGCCGCGGGAGCCGGGAATCCAGCGCCGGGCCGATCTAGAACACATTTTCGAATAAGAGGTACGCTGGTTGCATGACCACGCACCACCCCCCGGCGCTCCAGGGATCGCTCTTCGACCAGGCCGACGAGCTGCGGCTCGGCCCGCTCGACGGGGTGCGCCGCACCGAGCTGGGCCGCGGCGCCTGGATCGACGTACTGCCGGGATGGCTCGGCGGGTCCGACGCGCTCTTCGAGCACCTGGCCGCTCAGGTCCCGTGGCGGGCGGAGCGGCGCCAGATGTACGACCAGGTCGTGGACGTGCCCCGGCTGCTGTCGTACTACCGCGCCCACGACCCGCTGCCGCACCCGGTGCTGGCCGAGGCGCGTGCCGCCCTCGGCGCGCACTACGCCGGCGAACTGGGCGAACCGTTCGCCACGGCCGGACTGTGCTACTACCGCGACGGACGGGACAGTGTCGCCTGGCACGGCGACCGGATCGGCCGGGGCGCGCGCGAGGACACGATGGTCGCCATCCTGTCCGTGGGGGCGCCCCGTGATCTGCTGCTGCGGCCCTTGGGCGGCGGCGACACCGTGCGCCGCCCGCTGGGCCACGGCGACCTCATCGTGATGGGCGGCTCCTGCCAGCGCACCTGGGAGCACGCCGTCCCCAAGAGCACCCGCGCCACCGGCCCCCGCATCAGCATCCAGTTCCGCCCGCGCGACGTGAACTGACCCGCCGCCGCCCGCCCGTGCCGGAAGCCTGTCCTCCCCGGTCCCGCTCCCCCACACTGGGCCGCACCGGGCGGGGAGGGCCGATGAGCGCGGACACGGAGCGGCCGGCGGCGCCCGGCCGGCGCGGCGAACTCGACGTACTGCGCGCCCTCGTCGTCGTCGGGCTGGTCTTCTTCCACGCCGCCCTGGTCTTCTCCCCGGACGACGACTTCTACGTCAAGAACGCGCGGACGACGGACGCCGTCACCGTCCTCGCCGGGCTCGGCGTGGTGTGGGCCATGCCGATGCTGTTCCTCGTCGCCGGTCTCGGCGCCCGCCACTCGATCCGCCGCCGCGGACCCGGCGGATTCGCCCGGGAACGTCTGCTGCGGCTGGGCGTCCCCCTGGTCTTCGCGACGGTCGTGCTGTGCCCTCTCCCCCCGTGGCTGCGGCTGCGCGCCGCCGACCCCGGGTACGACGAGTCGTACGGGCGTTTTTGGACACGCTTTCTGACCGTGCGCCCGGACCCCGCCGACTTCCCCTTCGTCCTGGAGGGGGACCACTTCGAGACCGGGCATCTGTGGTTCGTCGTCCTGCTGCTCGCCTTCTGTCTCCTGCTCGCCCCGGTCGCCGCCCGTCTGGCGGCCACCGCCGAGCGGGTGATCCCCGCTCTGCGGCGCCGTCCGGCGCTGCTCCTCGTCCCCGCGCTGCCGCTCGCCGCCGTCAACGCGCTGCTGGGCATGGAGGAGGACTACGCGGGCTGGAACCGGTGGGCCTATCTGCTGTTCTTCGCCCAGGGTTTCGCCCTCGCGGACGACGAGCGGGTCCGGGAGGTCTCGCGCCGCGCCGCGATACCCGTGGGCGTGCTCGGCCTGGTGCTGTTCGCCGGGGCGGCGCCCGGCTTCGTCGCCGGGGACGACCCGTTCACCGCGTGGAGCCCGTTCGCGCTGGTGACCCGGGCGCTGTTCGGAGCGGCCGGCTGGTGCTGGGTGATCGCGATCCTCGGCCTGCTGGACCGGCCCGGGCGCCCGGGCGTGCGGCCGGGCTCCGGCGCCGGGTCCAAGCTACTGCCCCGTCTCGCGCTCGCCGCCCTGCCGTTGTACGTGCTGCACCAGCCGGTCGTGGTCGCCCTCGCCTACGGTGTGGTCGGCTGGTCCGCGCCGATGGCCGTCAAGTACACGGTGATCGTGGCCGCCTCGCTGGCGGTGATCCTCCTCCTCTACGAGTACGGGGTGCGCAGGACGGCCGTGACCCGGTTCCTGTTCGGGATGCGACCGGAGCCGCGCACCCCGCCCGCGCGGACGGACCCGCCGCCGCCGTCCGCGCCGTGATCTGCTTTCCTTCTCCCGCCGGACAGGAACGACGGAACGACGGAACGGTCATGCGAGCAGCAGTGCGACAGGTCGCGGACGGCACCTACCTGGTGCACGGCCCGAGCACCAACTGGGTGATCCTCACCGAGGGCGACGCCGTCACGCTGATCGACACCGGCTACCCCGGCGACCGCGAACGGCTGCTGGACTCGCTGGCACAGGTGGGGAGTTCACCCGAGGCGGTGACGGCCGTGCTGATCACCCACGCCCACAACGACCACCTGGGATCCGCCCAGTACCTGCGCGCCACCCACGGCACGCCCGTGTACGCCCACGAGGCCGAGGTGCCGCACGCCCGGCGGGACTTCCTGCACCAGGTGGGCGTCGGTCAGGTGCTGCGCAACGCCTGGCGTCCCGGCGTGGCGCCCTGGGCGGTGCACGCCCTGCGCGCCGGCGGGACGGCCGACGTGGCGGTCACCGCGCCCGAGGCGTTCCCGGCCCCGGGGCCGCTCGATCTGCCCGGCCGGCCGGTGCCGGTGCCGACGCCGGGGCACACCGACGGGCACTGTGCCTTCCATCTGCCCGGCAGCGCAGCGGTGGTGTCGGGCGACGCCCTGGTGAGCGGTCACCCCACCTCACGGATCCGGGGACCGCAGCTGCTGCCGGACATGTTCCACCACGAGCGCGCGGCCGCCCTGGACTCGCTGGACGTCCTGGCGAAGCTCGACGGCGACCTGCTGCTGCCCGGACACGGTCCCGTCCACGAGGGGTCCGTGCGGGACGCGGCACGGCTGGCCCGGGAGCGGGCGCAATAGGGTGAGGTGACGACCGCCCACGAGACGAGGACACACCAGCCATGGCACTGCAGATCAACGCCACCAACCCGGAGCATCCCGCGCTCCTGTTGGAACTGCCGTGGCACCTGCCGCTGGAGGAGTGGCCGGAGCGGTACCTGGTGCCGCTGCCGCGCGGCATCTCGCGGCACGTGGTGCGCTACGCGCGCGCCGGCGACGAGGTGATCGCGGTGAAGGAGCTCGCCCAGCGGCCCGCGCTGCGCGAGTACGAGCTGCTGCGCGACCTGGACCGGATCGGCATCCCCGCGGTGGATCCGCTCGCCGTGGTCACCGGCCGCACCGACACCGCCGGCGAGCCCCTGGAGAGCGTGCTGATCACCCGCCACCTCGGCGGCTCGATGCCGTACCGGTCGATGTTCGAGACGACGCTGCGGCCGGCGACGATGCACCGCCTGATGGACGCGCTCGCCGTACTGCTGGTGCGGCTGCACCTCGCCGGGTTCGCCTGGGGCGACTGCTCACTGTCCAACACGCTGTTCCGGCGGGACGCCGGCGCCTACGCCGCCTACCTCGTGGACGCCGAGACCGGCGACCTGCACCCGGAACTGAGCGTCGGGCAGCGCGAGTACGACCTCGATCTCGCGCGCGTCAACATCAGCGGTGAGCTGCTGGACCTGGAGGCCTCCGGGGCGCTGCACCCCTCCGTCGACCCGATCGAGTTCGGCACCGAGATCTGCGCCCGCTACCACGGCCTGTGGCAGGAGCTGACCCGCACCTCCGTCTATCCGGCGGGCAAGTACCACTACATCGAGCGCCGCATCCGCCGCCTCAACGAGCTCGGGTTCGACGTGGCCGAGATGCAGATCGAGCACGCCTCCAACGGCGACACGGTCACCTTCGTGCCCAAGGTCGTCGACGCGGGCCACCACCAGCGGCAGCTGCTGCGCCTGACCGGGCTGGACGCCGAGGAGAACCAGGCCAGGCGGCTGCTGAACGACCTGGAGAGCTGGATGGCCACCCAGGACGACTACGCCCCGGGCGACCCCCTGGGCGCCCGCCCCGAAGTCCTCGCCCACCGCTGGGTGCGGGAGGTGTTCCGGCCCACCGTGCGTTCCGTCCCGCCGGAGCTGCGCGGCCCCATGGACGCGGCGGAGATCTACCACGAGCTCCTGGAGCACCGCTGGTACCTGTCCGAGCGGGCGCAGCACGACATCGGTCTCGACACGGCTGTCGAGGACTACATCAGGAACATCCTGCCGAAGGTCCGGGAGTCCCTGCGGCCGACGGCCGACTGACCCGGACGGTGCGGGCGGCTCAGGCGGGCGGCACGACCGCCACCGGGCAGTCCGCGTGGTGCAGGACGCCGTGGGCCACCGAGCCGATCCGGGCGCCGACGGCGGTGCGGCGGGCGCGGCGGCCGACGACCATCAGCTGGGCCGTGCCCGCCACCGACAGCAGCACCTGGCCGGCGCTGCCCATCTCCACGTGCTCGACCACATGCACGTCCGGGTAGCGCTCCCGCCACGGCGCGAGCGCCGCCGCCAGCCCCTTCCGCTCGTACGGCTCCAGTCCCCCCGCCTCGTCGAGGAGCTGGAGCGACGCGGGGCTGTAGGCGAACACCGGCGGCAGCGTCCAGGCCCGCACGGCGCGCACCGTGGCTCCGCGCCGGGACGCGGTCTCGAAGGCGAAGCCGAGCGCGGCGGCGCTGTCCTGCGGGCCGCCCTGCTGTCCGACCACGATCTCGTGCCCGGCGACCTCGTTCGACGGCCGGTCCCCGGCGCGGACGAACACGACCGGCCGCCCCGCCCCGACGATCACCTGCTGGCCGACCGAACCGACCAGGAAACCCATGATCCGCCCGTGTCCGCGCGAGCCGAGCACCAGCATCTGCGCGTCCGCGGCCACACCGGTCAGGGTGTCCACGGCGTCGCCCTCGAGGACGTCGACGGTCACGGCCAGATCCGGATGCCGTTCGCGCACGGTGCGGGCGGCCTCACCGGCCGACTCGCGCACCCACTGCTCCTGGGTGGCCCTGTCCCCGGTGTCCACCGCGTCGTGGGCCTGGAACCGCCAGGCATGCACCACCCTGAGCGGCACCCCCCGGCGGACCGCCTCCCTCGCCGCCCAGGACAGCGCGGCGAGGCTCTCCCCGGTTCCGTCGATCCCTGCCGTGATCGGGCGCGTCATGCGGTTTCCTCCTGGTGTCGTGTCCGCTCCGCGTGATCCAGTCTTCCCTACGCGGGCGACGAGTTCCCCGTGCCGTCCTGCCTCGCACCGGACGCGCATCCATGCCTGAGCGGATCGGCGCGAACGCACATACGATGGGCGGGGCCGGCGCGGCCGTGGCTGCATCGGGGCCCGCCGTGCCGTGGATCCGACCGCACGAGGTGGGGGACGTATGACACAGGCCGCCGAGGCAGCACGGACGGTCATCATGACCGTGGACGACGACCCGGGCGTCTCCCGCGCCGTGGCCCGGGACCTCAGGCGGCGCTACGGGGCGTCGTACCGGATCGTGCGCGCGGAGTCCGGCGAGTCCGCGCTGGACGCGCTGCGCGAACTCAAGCTGCGCGGCGACCTCGTCGCCGTGATCCTCGCCGACTACCGCATGCCGCGGATGAACGGCATCGAGTTCCTCGAACAGGCCCTGGACGTCCACCCGGGCGCGCGGCGGGTGCTGCTGACCGCGTACGCGGACACCGGCGCGGCCATCGACGCGATCAACGTCGTCGACCTCGACCACTACCTTCTCAAGCCGTGGGACCCGCCGGAGGAGAAGCTCTACCCGGTCCTGGACGATCTCCTCGAGGCCTGGCGGCGCAGCGACTACCGGCCCGTGCCCAGCACCAAGGTGGTCGGGCACCGCTGGTCGGCGCGCTCCTCGGACGTACGGGAGTTCCTGGCCCGCAACCAGGTGCCCTACCGCTGGTACTCCTGCGACGAGCCGGAGGGCAGGCGGCTGCTGGCCGCCGCGGGTGAGGACGGCATGCGGCTGCCGGTGGTCATCACCCCGGACGGCACGCCGCTGGTGGAGCCGGAGGCCGTGGATCTCGCCGCCCGGGTGGGGCTGGCGACGACCCCGGCGGCCGACTTCTACGACCTGGTGGTGATCGGCGGCGGCCCGGCCGGGCTCGGCGCGGCGGTCTACGGGGCCTCGGAGGGGCTGCGGACCGTGCTGGTGGAACGGTCGGCGACCGGCGGACAGGCGGGTCAGAGCTCCCGGATCGAGAACTACCTGGGTTTCCCCGACGGGGTGTCGGGCGCGCAGCTCACCGACCGGGCGCGGCGGCAGGCCACGCGGTTCGGCGCCGAGATCCTCACCGCGCGCGAGGTGACGGGGCTGGAGATCAACGGCGCCGCCCGGGTCGTACGGTTCTCCGACGGTTCGGCGGTCGCCGCGCACAGCGTGATCCTGGCGACCGGGGTGTCGTACCGGCAGCTGGCGGCGCCCGGCTGCGACGAGCTCAACGGCTGCGGGGTCTTCTACGGCTCCGCGCTCACGGAGGCCGCCGCCTGCCAGGGCCACGACGTGTACATCGTCGGCGGCGCCAACTCGGCCGGTCAGGCGGCGATGTACCTGGCCCGGTTCGCCAAGTCGGTGACGTTGCTGGTGCGCGGGCCGGACCTGACGGCGTCGATGTCGTACTACCTGATCCAGCAGATCGAGCAGGCGCCGAACGTCTCGGTGCGGTGCGGCACGGTCGTCGAGGGCGCGCACGGCGACGGCCATCTGCAGCAGCTGACCCTGCGCGACACGGACAGCGGGCAAAGCGAACTCGTCGACGCGCAGTGGCTGTTCGTGTTCATCGGCGCCGCCCCGCCGACCGACTGGCTGGACGGCACGGTGCTGCGGGACGAGCGCGGGTTCATCCTGACCGGACCCGGTCTCACCCCCGACGGGCGGCCACCGGCGGACTGGGAACTGGACCGGCCGCCGTACCACCTGGAGACCAACGTGCCCGGGGTGTTCGTCGCGGGCGACGCCCGCGCGGAGTCCGCCAAGCGGGTCGCGTCCGCCGTCGGAGAGGGAGCCATGGCCGTGATGCTCGTCCACCGGTATCTGGAGCAGTCGTGAGCGGGCGGCCCCTGCCGTGCAGCCCGCAGGAGATCGGCTCCCTGTTCCTGTTCGAGGAACTCAGCCCCGAACAGCTCGGACGGCTGTGCGCCGAGGGCCGCGTGGAGGGCTTCGATCCCGGGCCCGTGTACGCCGAGGGCGACCCCGCCACGTGTTTCTACGTGATGCTGGAGGGTGCCGTCGTGCTCTCCCGCCGGGTGGGCGGGGACGACGTCGAGGTCAACCGCACCTCCCAGCGCGGGGTGTACGCGGGGGCCATGCAGGCCTACCTCGGGGAGCGGGTGCGGCAGGTCTACAACAACTCGATGCGCGTGACCGAGCCGACGCGGTTCTTCGTGCTGCCCGCGGACACGTTCGCGAGCATCATGCAGGAGTGGTTCCCCATGGCGGTCCACCTCCTGGAGGGGCTGTTCTTCGGTTCGAAGAGCACCCAGCGGGCCATCGGGCAGCGGGAACGGCTGCTGGCGCTCGGCTCGTTGTCGGCCGGGCTGACGCACGAACTGAACAACCCCGCCGCGGCGGCCGTACGGGCGACCGCGACCCTGCGCGAGCGGGTGGGCAAGATGCGGCACAAGCTGCGCATGATCTCCGCGGGCACCTACGACCGCGAGACGCTGGCGAATCTGATCGACTTCCAGGAGCGCACCGCCGAGCGGGTCGCCAAGGCACCCGTGCTCAGCCCGCTGGAGGCGGCGGACCGTGAGGACGCGCTCGCCGACTGGCTGGACGACCACGGCGTCGCCGAGGGCTGGCGGATCGCCCCGACCTTCGTGCAGGCGGGTCTCGACCTGGACTGGCTGGAGCAGATCGCGGCCTCCGTGGACGAGGAGACCCTGCCGGGTGCGATCGGCTGGATCGGCTACACGGTCGAGACCGAACTGCTGATGGACGAGATCGAGGACTCCACGAGCCGTATCTCGCATCTCGTCGACGCCGCCAAGCAGTACTCGCAGCTCGACCGCGCCCCCTTCCAGGTCGCCGACGTGCACGAACTCCTCGACAGCACCCTGCTGATGCTGTCGGGCAAGATCGGGCCGCGGATCAAGGTGGTCAAGGAGTACGACCGCACGCTGCCGCGGATCCCGGCGTACCCGGCGGAGCTCAACCAGGTGTGGACCAACCTGATCGACAACGCGGTCTCCGCGATGCGGCGCTCGGACGGGAAGGGCGGGGAGAACGGGGAGGGCGGGGAGGGCACGCTGACGGTGCGCACCGCGCGGGACCACGACCGGCTGCTGGTGGAGTTCCGCGACACCGGGACGGGCATCCCGCCGGAGATCCGCGACCGGGTCTTCGACCCCTTCTTCACCACCAAGCCGGTGGGCGAGGGCACCGGGCTGGGCCTGGACATCTCCTGGCGGATCGTGGTCGACAAGCACCACGGAGGCCTGCACTTCGACTCCGAGCCGGGCGACACCCGCTTCCAGGTGCTCCTCCCGCTCAGCGCTCCTGCCCCCGACGACACCTCCGAGGAGTCCGCATGACCAGCGAGCACGCCATCGACCCCAGCGTCCCGCCGAGCGGGCCGGGATGCTCCGACTGCGACTCGGCGGGCGGCTGGTGGTTCCATCTGCGGCGCTGCGCGCAGTGCGGCCACGTCGGCTGCTGCGACAGCTCGCCCGGGCAGCACGCCACGGCGCACTACCAGGCCACCGGGCATCCCGTGGTGCGCAGTTACGAGCCGGGCGAGGACTGGTTCTGGAACTACGCCACCGACGAGCTCTACGAGTCCGGCCCCGACCTGGTCCCGCCCACGAGCCACCCGGCCGACCAG
This sequence comes from Streptomyces griseoloalbus, assembly GCA_014650015.1. Taxonomy (GTDB): domain Bacteria; phylum Actinomycetota; class Actinomycetes; order Streptomycetales; family Streptomycetaceae; genus Streptomyces; species Streptomyces griseoloalbus. The sequence continues at coordinate 78,115 of BMUD01000022.1, read as the reverse complement.
CCGTCCCCGGGCCCCGCGGGCCGGGTCCCGCCGGACTGGGCGCAGACGCTGCGCCGCTGAGCGACCGCTGCCGGGCCCGCCGCGGGAACCCCCACCCTCCTGCTCGTCGTTGTCCACAGACCCCCACCGATCCGTGCACGACGACATCAGGACGGCGCGATGAGCGAGTTGGTCCCCGGCGGCAACCTGGCCCTCCCGGGCGGTGCCGTGACCGTCCGGGTGCCAGGGCCCTTCGACGTGTCCGCGCTGATCACGGACGACGGCGGGAAGGTCCGGGACGACCGTGACTTCGTGTTCTACAACCAGCCCTTCGCCCCCGGCGCCCGGCTGAGCGGTGACACGCTCACCGTCGACCCGGCGTCGCTGCGTCCCGGCGCCACCCGGGTCACCGTGGCCGTCAGCCCCGGCGAGCCCGGCACCCCGCTGAGCGGCCTGCCCGCCCCCGTGCTGCAGGTCGCCGACGCCGGCGGACGCCCGCTGGCCCGGTTCTCCCCGCCCCGGCCCCGGCAGGAGGCCGTCCTGCTCCTCGCGGAGCTCTACCGGCGCGGCGAGGGCTGGAAACTGCGCGCCCTGGGCCAAGGGTACGCCGACGGACTGGCCGGCCTCGCCCGGGACTTCGGCGTGGACGTGGAGGACGACACGGCGGTCCCCACGGGGGCGGCACCCGCCGCACCGCCACCCCGTCCGGCGTCCCCACCGCGCCTCGCGACCCCGCCGCGTCCGGCGTCCCCGCCCCGCCCGACTGCCGCTCCGTCCGCCGCTCCGTCCGCCGCTCCGTCCGCCGGGGACGGTTTCCTCGATCTGGTGAACGCGGCCCGGGCGGCGGCCGGTTCGCCACCGGTCACCCATGACGCGCGGCTGGCCGCCGCCGCCCGGGAACACGCCGACATGATGTCGCGTGGCTCACGCCTCGGCGTCGAGGGCGTGGACGGCGTCTCCGTCCACCAGCGCGTCGTCGCCGCCGGATACCGGTATCTCACCGTCGGCGAGCACCTGGTCTCCGGCCCCCTCACCGTCTCCGGGTTCGTCGACCACTGTCTGCGCCACGACGCGGCCCGCCGCACCGTGTGCGACCCGGCCTTCACCCACGCCGCCCTGGCGGGCGCCGGCGGCGGCGGATTCGGTGACACCTACTGGACGGCGCTGTGGGCCGGTCCGCTCACCCCGGACGGCCTGGACCGCACGGCCGGGGAGGTCGTCGACCTGACCAACCGGGAGCGCGCCCGCGCCGGGCTGCCGCCCCTGTCCCGCGATCCCCTGCTGACCACGGCAGCCCAGGCGCACAGCGCCGACATGGTGACCCGCGACTTCTACGCGCACACCGCGCCCGACGGGAGCCGGCCCTGGGACCGGGCCGCCGCCGCGGGCTCCACGCGACGGACGATCGGCGAGAACATAGCCTGCGGCCAGCGTTCGGCCGCCGAGGTCGTCCAGGGGTGGATGAACAGCCCCGGTCACCGCGCCAACATCCTCGAGACCGACTTCACCCACATCGGCGTCGGTTTCGCGGGCGGCGGGCGGGCGGGCACGTACTGGACCCAGCTCTTCGGTGCCTGACGGGGGGGCGCTCGACGGGTGCCGTCCTGGAATGATCCTGGCGGAGTGCGGGAGTCCGGGCGAGGATGCCCTCATGAAGGGTGACCTGTTTTCCAGTCAGCACATGGTGCGGCCCGCCACGGCGCCGGGCATGACGGTCGAGAACGCCAAGTGCGTCCGCTACACGGTCGACGGTGAGATGCTCGCCCGGCAGGGCGCGATGGTCGCCTACCGCGGCGATCTCCAGTTCGAACGCAAGGGCCAGGGCGTGGGCGGCATGCTCAAACGCGCGGTGACCGGCGAGGGGCTGCCGCTGATGGCGGTGCGCGGACGGGGTGAGGCCTGGTTCGCGCACGAGGCGCAGAACTGCTTCGTCGTCGAGGTCGACCCCGGCGACGAGTTCACCGTCAACGGCCGCACCGTCCTGTGCTTCGACTCCTCGCTGTCGTACCGCATCGCGACCGTGAAGGGCGCCGGCATCACCGGAGGCGGCCTGTTCAACAGCGTGTTCACCGGGCACGGCCGGCTGGGACTGGTCTGTGAGGGCAATCCGCTGGTCATCCCGGTGTCGCCGCAGTACCCGGTCCATGTGGACACGGACGCGATCGTCGGCTGGACCGCGGGCCTGGCCACCTCGCTGCACCGTTCGCAGTCGCTGGGCTCGATGCTGCGCGGCGGGTCGGGCGAGGCCGTCCAGCTGGTGCTGCAGGGTGAGGGCTACGTCGTCGTCCGGCCCAGCGAGGCGACACCGCAGAAGGCCCAGCAGCACTGAACGATGTTGACCCTGGCCACCGGGCGGGTCAGGGTGGGTGACGGCGCGGATCACGCCCCCGTGCCGGAGAGGTGACAGTCGTGATCGAGATCGCCGGCATAGAGACCGCGGCCGAGCGGATCGCCGGACACGTGGTGCGGACCCCGACCGTGCCGAGCCCCGGGCTGTCGGCGCTGCTCGGTGTCCCGGTCACGGCGAAGCTGGAGCTGCTGCAGCGCACCGGTTCGTTCAAGGTGCGCGGTGCGGCGGCGAAGCTGCTGTCGCTCAGCGAGGCCGAGCGGGCCGCCGGGGTGGTGGCGGTGAGCGGCGGCAACCATGGGATCGCGCTCGCCGTCATGGCCGCCGCCCTCGATGTGAAGGCGACGGTGGTGATGCCGCGTTCGGCGCCCGTGCGGGCCGTGGAGGTCGCGGAGTCCGCCGGCGCGTCGGTGCGGCTGACCGACGACATGGACGGCGCCTTCGCGCTGACGACCCGGCTCCAGCAGGAGGGACTGACCCTGGTCCACCCCTTCGACGACCCGGTGGTGATCGCCGGACAGGGCACCGTGGGGCTGGAGTTCGCCGCGGACGCCGGTGAGCTGACCGACGTGCTGGTGAGCATCGGGGGCGGCGGACTGATCTCCGGTGTGGCGGCGGCGCTGCGGGCGCTGCGGCCCGGGGTGCGGATCTGGGGCGTGGAGACGGCCGGCGCCCAGGCGATGTCCGAGGCGCTGGCGGCGGGCGGCCCGGTGCCGGTGAAGCTGACGTCGATCGTCTCCACGCTCAGCGCCCCGGCCGTGTCGCCTCTGACGTACGAGCATGTCTCCGCGCTGGTCGACGAGGTGCTGGTGGTGCCGGACCGGGAGGCGGTGCAGGGCTCGCTCGACCTCGCGGACCATGCCAAGGTGTGGGCCGAGCCGGCCGCCGGCTGTCTGCTGCCCGCCGCGCGGCGGGTGCTGGAGCGGGTCGGCGAGGGAGCCCGGCTCGGGCTGGTGGTGTGCGGCGGCAACGCCACCACCCGCGACATGATCGCCTGGACGGAACACTTCGACCTGCGCTGAGCGTCCCGGCCGCCCCCGTGGCCGGAAATCGTCCCGCCGCTTCACCCGTCGGCCGTCTCGTTGAACGGACCCCGCCTCACCCCCCGTACCTCTGGGGAAGAGCGGGAACCAGTGGTTCGACGAGGGATGGCCATGGGCGGGGCGCACGTCTCCGCGGACCGGTCGGTCGCCGGACGGTACCGGCTGGTCGAGATCACCCACCGCGAGACCCACCGCGTGTGCTGGTACGCCGACGACGTGCGGACCGGACACCCGTGTCCGGTCGCCAGGACCTGGATCCCGCGGGACGCCGGTGACGCCGCCCGCCGCGCACCCTCCCGCGTCCTGCGGACGGCCGAGAGCATGTCCCGGCCGTGCCCCGGCCGGACCGCCACCGTGGTCGGGGCCGTCGTCGAGGCCGGCTTCCTGTGGACCGTCCTGCGGACGTTCCGGCCGGGCTCAGGCTGAGCCGTGCGGCCCCCGTGGGGCACGCATCCCCCGCAGGGGCCGCTCGTGCAGCGGACGGGTGTGCCAGCGGGCGGTGAAGGTCCGGTCGGTGAGGGAGCACGTCACCGTCAGGCGGTGCGGTGTCTCCAGGAACACCACGTCCGCGGCGAGGGTGTCGCCGTCGGTCCAGCCGCCGCTCACGGCCGTCGGGAGGGGCTGTTCGGTGACGGTCCACCCCTGCCCGCCGAGCCGTGCGCCGAGCCGGTGGCGGTCGTCGGTGAGGCCGATCGTCCAGCCGCCGTCGGCGTCCGCCGTGACCTCGGCCGCGGTCAGTGTCGGCTGGTCCCCGCAGATCCCGCCGTACGGGGTGAACGCGGCGCCGGACCAGTCTCCCGCCCGCTCCGGCGGTACGGGGCTGCCCTTGGCCGGTCGCAGGGCGAGCCGGTCGAGGCGTTCGCGCAGGGCGGTGTCCGCGTCCTCCCGGCCGGACAGCGGACCGGGGCGGAAGGCGGGCAGGAGATGCCGCCAGACCAGGTCCAGGTACTCCTGCATCCGGTCGGTCGCCGTCGTCGCGGCGATCACCGCGTCGTGCCCGGGCAGTACGAGGCAGAACTGGCCGTACGCCCCGTCGCCCCGGAAACCGTGCCGGGACATCCAGAACTGGTGTCCGTAGCCGCGGTCCCAGTCCTGCCGGTCGTCCGCCCCCATGGCCCCGGCGGTCGGTAGGTGAGGGCGTGAGGCGCGGGCGACCCATCCCTCGGGCAGCAGCCGCTCGCCCTGCCACACCCCGTCGTCGAGATACAGCAGGCCGAGGCGCGCGACCGCGTCGGTGGCGGCGTGCAGTCCGCTGAAGCCGATCTCCCGGCCGGTGCGGTCCCGCAGCCACAGCGCCTCACCGATGCCCAGCGGGTCGAGGAGCCGGGGCCGCAGATAGGCGGTGAGCGACTGCCCGGTGACCCGCTGCACGATCGCGCCGAGCGTGTACGTGCAGGGCTGGTTGTACGCGAAGACGGTCCCCGGGTCGCGCTGCGGCGGCTGGAGCAGGAAACCGCGCACGGGTTCGGCGGGGTCGGTGCCGTACGCCGCGTCGACGGTCTCGCTCTCGTGTCCGCTGGCCATGGACGCCACATGCCGGACCAGGATCGCCCGGCTGCGCGGGTCGCTGATGTCGGCCTCGAACTCCGGGAAGTACGACAGCACCGGGGCGTCGAAGTCGATCAGCCCCTCGTCCTCGGCGAGAGCGGCGGCGGTGGCGGTGAAGCTCTTGCTGAGCGAGTACAGCAGATGCGGGCGTCCGGCGGTGTACGGCGCCCACCAGCCGGAGGCCACGAGCCGGCCGTGGCGCAGGATCATCAGGCTGTGCGGCTCGATGTCGGGGGCGGCTTCGAGGGCGTCGAGGAAGGCGTGGACGCCGGCGGCGTCGACGCCCTGGGCGGCAGGGGTGGCGACGGGGAGCGGGCGGGCGGTCATAAGGGCATCCTGCCCGGGGCACCGGCGGGTGATCCACCGTTTTCCCCGAGCGCGGGCGGGGACCCGGGCGGCATGGTGCGTATCGGATACACGATGATGACCGAGCAGGCCGGGCCGCGTGAGCTGGTCGACCATGTGGTGCGGGCCGAGGAGGCCGGCTTCGACTTCTCGGTGACCTCGGACCACTACTTCCCCTGGCTGGGCACGCAGGGTCACGCGCCGTACGCCTGGAGCGTGCTCGGCGCCGCCGCGCAGGCCACCTCGCGGATTCCGCTGATGACGTACGTGACGTGTCCGACGTTCCGCTACCACCCGGCGGTGGTGGCGCAGAAGGCGGCGACCCTGCAGCTGCTGTCCGAGGGCCGGTTCCGGCTGGGGCTCGGTTCCGGGGAGAACCTCAACGAGCATGTGGTGGGCGGCGGCTGGCCGGCCGTGGACGTGCGGCACGAGATGCTCGAGGAGGCGGTCGGGATCATCCGGGCCCTGTTCGAGGGCGGCCATGTGAACCACCGGGGCACCCACTTCGACGTCGAGTCGGCCCGGTTGTGGGACCTGCCGGACCAACCGCCGCCGATCGGCATCGCGGTGTCCGGGAAGCGTTCCTGCGCCCTCGCGGGCCGGCTCGCCGACCTGGTGATCGCCACGGAGCCGGAGGCGGAGCTGCTCGACGCCTTCGACCGGCACGGCGGGGAGGGCAAACCGCGGGTGGGGCAGCTGCCGGTCTGCTACGACCCCGACCGGGACGCGGCCGTCGAACGCGCCCACTCCCAGTTCCGCTGGTTCGGCAACGGCTGGAAGGTCAACTCCGAGCTGCCGCATCCGGATTCCTTCGAGTCGGCGACCCGGTTCGTCCGGCCCGACGACGTCGCCGGGTCCATCCCGTGCGGCAGCGACCCGGCGGACTTCGTCGAGGCCGTCCGCCCCTACGCCGAGGCCGGCTTCACCGAGATCGCCCTGGTCCAGATCGGCGGCGATTCGCAGCCTCGGTACCTGGACTGGTCGGAGAAGACACTGCTGCCGGCACTGCGGGAGGCGTTCGCCTGACGCCGGGGCGGCTCGGGGCGCGGGCGATTCACCCATGGAGCTGAGCATCTTGCGCGGATGCGGGGTACTAGAGGGCTCTACGTCGTACTTCCCGGAGGCCTCTGGTGAACTCGTTGAACAAGACCCTGGTGGTGGAGCTCCAGGCGGGCGCCGCGGATCGCTTCCCCGTGCTCGCCCACCTGAGTTACGACCCGTCCGACCCGTTCGCCGTCACCGTCGTCTTCAGTCACGACGGCCGGGTCCTCGCGCGCTGGCAGCTGGACCGGGAGATGATCACCGAGGGTCTCACCCGCCCGGTCGGGATCGGGGACGTACGGCTGCGCCCGGAGTCCCGGGGTGCGGGGCGGGAGCTGCGCATGGAGTTCCTCGGCGAGGCCCACGGCGACGGCGGCCGGCACCACGCGGTGGTGTTCGCCTGGGCCGAGACCATCGGCGCGTTCCTGCACGAGACCCGCCGGATGGTCGCGCCGGGGTGCGAGGAGGTGCGCGTCGACGACTTCCTCGCGGACGTCCTCGCCGGGAGCTGAGCCCGCGCCCGGGGCGGGCGGCCCCGGGCCCGCCCGCCCTCACCGCGTGGTGTGACGGTGCCGGGTCCACATCGGCCAGCCGAACCAGCACAGCAGGTACCAGCACACCACTCCGGCGACCAGGTACGGGACGAAGCCGTCGTGGGAGGCCACGCGCAGTATGAGCAGCAGTGAGGCGCTGGTGGTGGCGAGCAGCAGCAGGAGGCCGAGCAGGGTGAGACGGGAGGCCCACTGCACCGCCTGCGGTTTGATGAGCCGTCCGGAGACGAGCCGGTGCAGCGCCACCGGCCCGATGAGCGCCCCGGTGGCGCAGGCGCCCAGCACCACCGTCACGATGTAGATCGTCTGGTCGGTGTCGGACAGGGTGGCGTAGGTCGGGGTGAACACGACGGTCAGCAGGAAACCGAAGAGGATCTGCACACCCATCTGGGCCACGCGGACCTCCTGGATGAGCTCCTGCCACATCCGGTCCGCTCTCTCCTCCTCGGTCTCGTTGCGCCCCCTGCGCCTGGTCCGGCCCCGCTCCGCATCCGACACGGTGCCTCCCTCGGTGTGCGCCATCGGTCCGCCTGCTCACCCGGGTGCCCCGAAAGCCGCCGTCCTCTCCAGGGCCGGCCGCGTCCCCGCTGCTACCAGCGGGCCTCTACCTGCTCCTTGATCCGCCGCTCGTAGAGGTCCCGGATCGCCGTGAGGGTCGCCTCGGACAGCTCCGGCAGCCGGGCGGCCGCCGCGTTGGCGCGGGCCTGTTCGGGCGAGCGGGCGCCGGGGATGACGGTGGTGACGCCGGGCTGCTGGATGATCCAGCGCAGCGCCAGCTGGGCCGGCGTGTATCCCTCGGGGGCGAGCGCGGCGAACTCGGCGGCGGCCTCGACACCGGTCGCGTAGTCGACGCCGGAGAAGGTCTCGCCCTGGTCGAAGGACTCGCCGTGCCGGTTGTAGGTGCGGTGGTCGTTCTCGGGGAAGACGGTGTCCTTGGTGTACTTGCCGGACAGCAGTCCGGAGGCCAGCGGGACGCGGGCGATGATGCCGACGCCGGCCGCACGGGCGGCCGGGAGCACCTCGCGCAGGGGCTTCATGCGGAACGGGTTGAGGATGATCTGCACGCTCGCCACGTTCGGCCGGGCGATCGCGGTGAGGGCCTCGGCGCAGGTCTCCACGCTGACGCCGTAGGCGGCGACGCGCTCCTCCTCCACCAGGGTGTCGAGGGCGTCGAACACCTCGTCGGTGGAGTACACGGGGGTCGGCGGGCAGTGCAGCTGCACCAGGTCGACGCGGTCGACGCCGAGGTTGCGGCGCGAGCGGTCGTTCCAGGCGCGGAAGTTGTCCAGGACGTAGTTCTCGGGGATCTGGTCGACCCGGCGGCCCATCTTGGTGGCGACCAGCACGTGCAGATCGGGCCGGCCGCTCAGGAAGGACGCGATGGTCTGCTCGCTGCGTCCGTCGCCGTAGACGTCGGCGGTGTCGAAGAAGGTGACCCCCGACTCGGCCGCGGTCTCCAGGACCGTGAGGGCTTCCTTGTCGTCCACGTCGCCCCAGTCCGCTCCCAGTTGCCACGTGCCGAGACCGACCACGGAGGCGTGCTGACCCGACCTGTCGAATGTGCGCTCGTCCATGACGTCAGTCTGTCATCCGCCGGGACCGGCCGGCGTACCGCTCCGCCCTTGGTGCGGCCGCACCCGCCCTGCGCGCGGGTCAGGCCGCCTGGGCGCACTCGGGGTGGCCCCAGCCCTTGTCGTTCTTGGCGATGGGTTCACCGGCCGCGTAGGGCCGTCCGCACAGGCAGCGGCCGGGGAACTTGGCCTTGATCGTGCGGGCGGGGGAGCCGCCGCGCGGCCGGGGTGCCTTGGCGGCGCCGGACCTGCGCTTCGCCGCGCCGCCCGCCGGGCGGTCCGGGGCGGGCGGCGGCTCGGGCGAGCCCAGCTCGCTGCCCGCGTTCTCCTGAACGGTGGCCGCCTGGCTGGCCGCGCGGTCGGCGAAGTCGTTGAGCCGGTCGCCGTCGGCCTGGTGGGCGGGGACGTAGCGGAACTCCACCGAGCGGTTCTGCAGGAGGTCGTCGATGCGGACGACGAGTTCCTGGTTGGCGACCGGTTTGCCGGCCGCCGTGCGCCAGCCGTTGCGCTTCCAGCCGGGCAGCCAGGTCGTGACGGCCTTCATGGCGTACTGCGAGTCCATCCGGACCTCGAGCGGCACGGCGGGGTCGGTCGCCGCCAGCAGCCGCTCCAGGGCGGTGAGTTCGGCGACGTTGTTGGTGGCTCTGCCGAGGGCTCCCGCCTCCCAGCGCACCGGCGTCTCGGATGCATCGGCGACCACCCAGGCCCAGCCTGCGGGTCCGGGATTTCCCTTCGAAGCCCCGTCGCACGCGGCCACAACACGTTCACGCATGCGCCCGATCATGCCATGGCCGGAGCGGGCTGCCCGTCCGGGCGGGACCGGCTCGCTCAGCCCACGTCGGTCGTCTGCGGCACCTCGCCCACGAGGGTGGTGATGTCGATCACGGAGAAGTGCGCGCCCTGCGGATCGCTGATCGCCGCGATCCGCCCGAAGGGCGTGTCCACCGGACCGAACCGCAGCACCCCGCCCCGCGCGGTGGCCCGTGCCACCGCCTCGTCGCAGTTCTCGACGGTGAAATAGACGTTGATGTACGGGGGCATCTCGGGCGGGAAGTCGTCCGTCATCCTCATCCGGCCGAGGACGCTGCGCTCCCCCAGGTCGTAGACGCGGAAGTCCCTCTCGCCCTCGAGCCGCTTCGAGCGGTAGGAGAAGAGGGCGGGGAAGAATTCGTCGGACTTCTCCGGCTCACGGGTGAAGACCTCCGCCCAGCAGTACGCGCCCGGCTCGGCCGTCGCGCCGAAGCCCTCGTGCGTGCCGGCCTGCCAGAGGCCGAAGAGGACCCCGCCGGGGTCGCGCGCCAGGCACATCGTGCCGAAGTCGCCGACCTGCATCGGCTCCATCAGCAGCTCACCGCAGTTGTCCCGGATCCGGGCGGCGGTCGCGGCGGCGTCCCGCGCCGCGAAGTAGAGGCACCACTGCGAGGTGCCCTCCTGCCCGGGCATGGGCGGTACGACGGCCGCCACCGCCTTCCCGTCGACGTAGGCCTCGGTGTAGCGCCCGAACTCCGACGACGCCCCGCCGAAGGTCCAGCCGAGGACGTCCCCGTAGAAGCCCTTGGCTTCCTCGACGTCGTTGAACATCGCGTCGGCCCAGCAAGGGGCCCCTTCGGGTGATACGGCCATGACTGCGGCCCTCTCCGGACGGATGGTCGGTCCGTTTCCTCACGCTAGCCACCCCCGCTCCCGCCCGCGCGCCGAGCGGCCGTCCGGCCCGAAGTGGGTCTTTCCGTCCCGGCCCCGGCTGTGTTTGCCCGGGGGCCGTTTCGCCGGCCGGGCGGCAGCCGCCGTGTGCGCACGCCGTGGATCGTGTCCGTGGTGCCCGCCGCCGCGCTGCTCGGCGCGTGCACCGATCCGTCGTCCGGGCCCGGGGCCGGGGCCGGGCCGCCGGCACCCGCCTCGCCGCAGGCGTCGGCCACCACCCACCAGCGGTCCCCGCCTCCGCCGGTGCGGCGGCCGTGGACCCGCCCACGGTGCTCCATCCCGGCGACTCCCTGGCGATGGAGAACCGGGAGGTGCTCGGTCAGGTTCGCCCGGTGCACGGGCGCGCCCCACTCGGGCACCACCTTGTGCGACTACCTGGAGGGTTTCGGTGAGCGGTCCCTCGTGCCGGCGCCGGACAAGGCGGCCGGGCTGGTGCGGTCGCTGCCTCAAGCCGCCGCCCTCCGGCCCCGGCGGAGGGCGGCGGGCTGCCCGTGGAGGCCTGCCTCGCCCGGGTGGCCGAGGAGAAGCAGCGCGAGGGCGCGGCCGGTGGCCGGTGCCGAGGCTGTCCGCCGTGTGACCGGCGGTCCGGCAGCAGACAGATCCTGGCCGAGCGCGGACAGGGGCGGAACCGTGCACCGTCGGGCCCCGCCCCCGCCGGCCGTCAGTCGCCCGCGTACGCCTTCTCCAGCTCCGCGATGTCGAGCTTGCCCATCGCCATCATGGCCTTCATGGCGCGGTCCGCCTTCTCCCGGTCCGGGTCGCTGATCATCTCGGACAGCCGCACCGGGTTGACCTGCCAGGAGACGCCGAACCGGTCCTTGAGCCAGCCGCAGGGGCCGTGCTCGCCGCCGCCCTCGACGAGCTTGTCCCAGTAGTGGTCGATCTCGGCCTGGTCGGCGCAGTCGATCTGGAAGGAGATCGCCTCGCTGAACTTGAACTCGGGTCCGCCGTTCAGCGCGAGGAACTTCTGGCCGTTGGCCGTGAACTCCACGGTGAGGACGCTGCCCTCGGCACCGGGCCCGGTGCCGGTGTACCGGACGATCCGGCCGAGGCTCGAGTCCTTGAAGAGGGAGACGTAGAAGTTCGCGGCTTCCTCGGCCTGGCCGTCGAACCAGAGACACGTGGTGAATCCGTCGGTGGTCATGAGTACCTCCTGGGCGTGAAACACGGTCATCGGTGTCGACCGCTTGGCGGCCCGGAACTCATCGGTGCGGCGACGCACACATCCGGATGGCGGCACCACGTACCGCGCCTACCATCACGAACATGACATCACCCCCCGAGAGCATCCGGCCCTTCCGCGTCGACATCCCGCAGAGCGCGCTCGACGATCTGCGGGACCGGCTCGACCGCACCCGATGGCCCGACCCGCTCGCCGGGACGGGATGGGCGTACGGGGTGCCGCAGGAGTATCTGCGCGAGCTCGTGCGGTACTGGCGGCACGAGTACGACTGGCGGGCCGCCGAGGCCCGGCTGAACGAGTGGCCGCAGTTCACCACGGTCGTCGACGGCGCGACCGTGCACTTCGCCCATGTCCGCTCCCCCGAGCCGGACGCCACCCCGCTGGTCGTCACGCACGGCTGGCCGGGATCGATCGTCGAATTCCTGGACGTGCTCGGGCCGTTGACCGATCCGGCGGCGCACGGAGGGGACCGGGCCGACGCGTTCCACGTCGTGGTGCCGAGCATCCCGGGGTTCGGGCTGTCCGGGCCGGCGCCGGACACCGGCTGGGAGGCGGGACGGGTCGCCGACACCTGGGCCGAGTTGATGCGGCGGCTCGGATACGAGCGGTTCGGCGCGCAGGGCGGCGACTGGGGCGCCGCCATCTCCCGCGAGCTGGGCCGCGCCCACCCCGAGCGGGTCATCGGCGTCCACCTCAATCTGCTGCCGGGGGCGCAGGCCACCACCGAGCCGACCGCCGCCGAACTGGACGCCCTCGGACCCGAGGAGCGGGAGCGCACGCTCGCCTCCTGGCGGCGGTGGAGCGAGTGGTCCCGGGAGGGCACCGGGTACGCCGTGCTGCACTCGACCCGGCCGCAGACCCTGGCGTACGCGCTGCACGACTCGCCGGTCGGTCAACTCGCCTGGATCGTGGAGAAGTTCTGGGAGTGGACCGACTCGGAGGAGCTGGTGGAGGAGGCGGTCGACCGGGATCTGCTGCTGACGAACGTGATGCTGTACTGGCTGACCGGCACCGCGGGTTCGTCCGCGCGGATCTACTACGAGCGGGCGCACGCCACGGGCCGCGCCGCCCGGCCCGCCGAGCCGTCGGCCGCGCCGACGGCGCTCGCCCTCTTCCCCGCCGAACTGCAGATCCCGCTGCGGCACAAGGCGGAACGCACGGAGAACCTGGTGCGCTGGACCGAGTTCGACCGGGGCGGGCACTTCGCGGCGATGGAGGAGCCGGACCTGCTGGTGGGCGATGTCCGGGCGTTCTTCCGCCAGTTGCGGCAGACGCGGGCCGGGTGAGCGCTCTGCCCGTGGCGAATCTGCCACGGGCAGAGGATGGCCCGCCCGCCCCGCCGGCCGGTCAAGAGTGGAGACACGCGGTCGTCCCGGCCGCGTTCGAACGAGCGACCACCAGGAGCGCCCATGTCTCCACTCACCGCCGGCTCGTGGCCGGCCCTGCTGCCCCGGGCCGAGGAGGGCGACACCCCGCCGACCCGGTTCGACGACCATCTCGCGGCGCAGCTGCTCGCGCAGCGGATCGTGCTGCTCGGCACCCAGGTCGACGAGGTCTCCGCCAACCGGGTGTGCGCGCAGCTGCTGATCCTGTCCGCCGAGGACGCGCACACCGACATCAGCCTGTACATCAACAGTCCCGGCGGATCCGTGCACGCGGGGCTGGCGATCTACGACACGATGCGGCTGATCCCGAACGACGTCTCGACGCTCGCCATGGGGTTCGCGGCCAGCATGGGCCAGTTCCTGCTCTGCGTCGGCACGCCCGGCAAGCGGCACGCCCTGCCGAACGCGCGCATCATGATGCACCAGCCGTCGGGGGGCATCGGCGGCACGACCGCCGACATCGAGATCCAGGCGGAGAACCTGGAGTTCACCAAGCGGACCATCGAGCGGATCACCGCCGAGCACACCGGACAGACCCCGCAGACCATCTCCCGGGACGGTGACCGGGACCGCTGGTTCACGGCCGAGCAGGCGCGGGAGTACGGGATGGTCGACCGGGTGGTGGAGTCCCTCGACGACGTCCGCCCGGCCGCGACACGGCGCAGGATGGGGCTGCAGTGATGGGGACCTACACGATTCCGAACGTCGTCGAGCGCACTCCGCGGGGCGAGCGGTCCTACGACGTGTTCAGCCGGCTGCTGTCCGAGCGGATCATCTTCCTGGGGACGGAGATCGACGACGGGGTCGCCAATGTGGTCATCGCGCAACTGCTCCATCTGGAGTCGGCGGCCCCGGAGCGCGAGATCGCGATCTACATCAACTCGCCCGGTGGCTCGTTCACCTCGCTCATGGCGATCTACGACACGATGACGTTCGTGCAGGCGCCGATCTCGACGTTCTGCGTGGGGCAGGCGGCCTCCACGGCGGCCGTGCTGCTGGCCGGCGGGGACCCGGGTCGGCGGTTCGTGCTGGAGCACGCGCGCGTGCTGCTGGGACAGCCGGCCTCGGGCGGGGCGCGCGGCACGGCGTCCGATCTGTCGCTCCGGGCCAAGGAGATGGTGCGGATCCGCTCGCAGGTGGAGGAGGTGCTGGCCCGGCACACGCACCATGAGCCGGCGACCCTGCGGGCGGACATGGACCGCGACAAGGTGTTCACCGCCCAGGAGGCCGTGTCGTACGGCCTGGCCGACGAGGTGCTGGCCCGGCGCCTGGTGGGGGTGTGAGGCGGCCGGGCCGTGCGGCGGACGGATGTGTCAGGCGGCCAGGCACAGTCCGTTGTGCGCGGAGCCGGACATTCGACGGCTGGTTCCGGCCCGGGCGCCGGTGACGCGGACCAGTTCCCCGTGGGCCCGGGACAGCAGGTCGCCGAGGCCGAGGCCGAGGGCCTGGGCGGCGGCCGCGAGGACCTCCGACGAGGCCTCCTTGCGGCCCCGCTCCACCTCTGAGAGGTAGGGCATGGAGATCCGGGCCGCGTCGGCGACGTCCTTCAGTGTCCGCTCCTGGGCGAGTCGCTCCCGGCGCAGGACGTCACCGACCAGGTCCCGCCAGAGGGGCTCTCTGGTCGCGGGGGCCGTGGCCGGCGGAGCCGGGGCGGGTCGCAGGGGGATGACGCGGGCGTGGTTCGGCGCTTGTTTGGTCACCTCCTCAGCCTAGGAATTCCGGTCCCGAGGGGAAGGGAGCGGCGTTCCGCCCTGAGTGAAGGACGCCCCGCGCGGCGGCCCGGACCCCCTCCGTCGCGGCCCGGGCCCGCCCCGGCCCGGGCTGCCGCGCGGGCCGCTCCCCCGTACCATCGTTCGTACGAGTGACAACCGCTGCGCACCATCGCTTTCCGGCCGCTTGGAAGAGGGTGCGCATGTGTCCGCATGTCCTGGGTACCCGGAAAGCCGGGGGAGCTCAGGCACAGGTCAGTCGTGACGTTCGTGGGGAGAGGTAATGGAGACCGCCGTGATCCGGTCGCACGCGCAGGTAGTCGACGAGCACGCCGAGGCCGGGACGGGTGACGGAAAGCCGCGGGAAGTGGTGAACCCGCGCACCGTCGCTCCGCGCGACGCCAGGGAGCTGTCCCGTCAGTTCTTCCGTCGCCTGGCGGAGCTGGAGGAGGGCACGCACGAGTACCAGTACGCGCGCAACACCCTCATCGAGATGAACATGTCCCTCGTGCGGTTCGCGGCCGGGCGGTTCCGCGGCCGGGGCGACGACATGGACGACATCGTGCAGACCGGCATGATCGGGCTGATCAAGGCCATCGACCGGTTCGAGCTGTCCCGCGAGGTCGAGTTCACCTCCTTCGCGCTGCCGTACATCGTGGGCGAGATCAAGCGCTTCTTCCGTGACACCACATGGGCGGTGCATGTGCCGCGCCGGCTCCAGGAGCTGCGCGTCGAGCTGGCCAAGGCCCGTGAGGAGCTCGCCAGCCGGCTGGACCGCGAACCCACGGTCGCCGAACTGGCCACGCTGATGAACATCACCGAGCAGCAGGTCGTCGAGGGTCAGATCGCGGCGAACGGGTACAACTCGTCGTCCCTGGACGCCGCCCTCACCGGTGACGGTGCCGAGGGCGGCGAGTCCGTCCTCGCCGATTTCATCGGCGTCGAGGAGGAGGGACTGCGGCTCGTCGAGGACTTCCACGCGCTGGCCCCCCTCATGGCCGAGCTCAGCGAACGCGACCGGGAGATCATCCACATGCGTTTCGTGGAGGAGGCCACCCAGGCGGAGATCGGCGAACGCCTGGGCTGCTCCCAGATGCATGTGTCCCGTCTGATCAAGCGGATCATCACCCGTCTGCGCGAGGGCATGCTGGGCGAGCTCGGCTGCGCCTGACCGGTCGGCGTCCCACGCCGTGGCCGGTCACCCGGCGAGGTTCAGCACCGCCCGCACTCGCTTGCCGACGGGCACCCGTTGCACGTCGACGTCCCGCGCCAGCGCCCGGACGATCTCCAGACCGTGTCGGCCCACCCGCCCGGGATCACGGGGGAAGACGCGGGGCAGGGCGGAGCTGCTGTCGTAGACCATCACCGTGAGCGAGGTGGCCGTACCCTCCAGCTCGAGGACGTACGGCCCCTCGCTGTGCCGGTCCGCGTTGGTGACCAGTTCGCTCACCACCAGGAGTACGGCGCCGTCGACCCGCTCGTCGATCGTGGCGCACCATTCCGTCCGCAGCTGCTGGAGGAAGTGCGCGGCGAAGGAGCGTGCGTCGGCGATGCATCCCGGCTCGCCGGTGAAGTGTGCGGCGCGCCGCAGCGGTTCCACGGGCACGTCGAAACCAGTCGGTATCACTGCCCCGTCCAGGTGGTAGGTCATACGTTTCTCTCTCAGCCGGGCAGGCCGGACGATCTGCACCAGTCCTGGTACCCCGACTCCGGCGGACCACTCCACCCGATCCGTGTGCGGCCTCGCACAGCGGGGAACCCGGGTTCCGCCGGGTTCGGCGGAAGGGCGTGCCATGAACGGACTGACGGCGGTGCGGAGCCTGACGACGCTGCCCGTGGTGACGCTGGGCGGTGATGCCGTGGCCCACGTGAAGGACACCGTGTTCGACCCGTCGGCCGAGCGGATCGCGAGTTTCACCCTGACCGGCCGGACCCTGCTCTCGGGTCCCCTGCCGCAGGATCTGCCCTGGCCGGCGGTGCACTGCCTGGGCCATCACGCGGTCATGGTCCGCGACGAGGGGGCGCTGTTCGACCTGCCCCTCTCGGTGGCGCGCCGTGACGCCGTGCGCGGGCGGCTGCTCGGGGCGCAGGTGCTGACCGAGGACGGCGACCCGGTGGGCACGGTGCTGGACGTCCTGGTCGAGGGCACCAGCGGCCGGCTCGTCGCCTTCCGGCTCGCCGCGCAACGGGAGCTGGTGCACGGCTCCCGGCACCGTCGGCACCGGGTGTACGTGCCGCGGGGCGAGGCCCTGAGCGTCACCGGCCGGACCCTGGTGATCCCCGCGCACGCGACGACGTACGTCACCGACGACCTGCCGCGCTTCGTGGAGCGCGTCGGCGCCCGCCACGACCGCGGGAGGGGTGTCGCGCCGTGATGCTGTTCTCACGGGTGCGCGGGCTGCCCGTGCTGACGCCGGGCGACGCGGACCGTCTGGGGGTGGTGCGGGCCCTGACGGTGGACGCGGCGTCCGGGGAGGTCACACACGTCCGGATAGGGCGCGGGCGGCTGCGCAGGGAGGCCGTGGTGGCCTGGGGCGCTCTGCGCGCCGTCGGTCCGGACATGCTGATCGTGCGCTCGCTCGGCGGCCCGGGCGAGGTCCCGCCCCGGCGTGATCTGCTCGGGAGCAGGGTGCTCACGGAGTGCGGTGAGGAACGTGGCACGGTGCTCGACGCGGCGTTCGATCCGGTCACCGCTCGCATCGAGGCGGTGCTGACGACGCTCGGCGAGTTGCCGGCCGACCGTCTGCTGGGTCTCGGCGACCATGCCCTGGTGATCCGGACCGGGCATGTGCGCCACCGTGTCTGAGCGACGCGGACGGACCTCCCGGCGGGCGGCGGGTGCCGGGGCTGCTTAGCGTGCACACGTGAGTTCACGCACCCTTTCCGGCCGTCCGGTCGCCCGCCACGGCTGGGCGCAGGCCCTCGTCACGGTACTCGGCGGACTGATCGTCATGGGCGTGGTGGCGGTGCTCGGGCTGTGGGCGGCCGGTGCCGCGGACCTTCCGGGCGGTTCCTTCCCCCCGGTGGTCGCGGCGACCGTGGTCACGGCCGTCGGCGGCACGGTCGAGCTCTCGGGGGACGCCGGCGGCCTCGCGGGCACGGAGGGCGGTCTGACGGTCATCCCGCTGTCCGTCACCCTCGCCGGGGCGCTGGTCATCGGCTGGGGATTCCTGCGCCCGCTGCGTCACCGGGCGGTCGCCGGAGCGCCCGAGCTGGCCGGGTGGGCCGCGAGGATCGCCGCGCTGTGGCTGCTCGCGCTGCTCGGTCTGGCGCTCGCCGCGCGGCACACGTTCGAGATCTCTCTCGGGGACGGCCCGCTCGGCGACCTCGGTGACCTGTTCGGGCTCACGCCGGTGGTCGGTTTCTCCACCGATGTGCCGCTGACCGTCCTCGTCGGTCTGGTCTGGCTGGCGGGCGTACTGGTGGTGACGCTGATGGTGTCCCGTGGTGCCCCGCTGCCGGCCGGGCTGCTGCGCCCGCAGGCATCGGTGCGTCCGGCGGCGCACGCGACGGTGCGGTTGCTGCTCGTCTGCGTCGTCATCGGTCTCGTCATCGCGCTGTTCGTCGCCGCCACCCGGGGCCACGCGGTCGAGACGTTCGCGGTGATCCTGCTCGGGCTGCCCAACGTGGTCTGGCTGGCGCTGACGATCGGGCTCGGCGCCACCTGGGACGGCAGGGTGGAGGGTCCCTTCGGACTGCCCATGCCGCACGTCCTCGACGAGGTGCTGCGCACACCGGACGTGTCCACGCTGAACCTGGGCACGCTCGTGGAGCACGACGGCCAGAAGTGGTGGTGGCTGCTGGTGGTGGACGCGGTGCTGCTGCTGGCCACCGCGTTCGTGATGGCGGCCTCGTCCCCGGCCCGGGTCCGGCCCTGGCAGCACGCCGTGCACATGGCGGTGGCGCTGGCGCTGGCGGTGCTGATGATCTGTCTGATGGCCCGGATCTCCGCGCGGATCGGTCTGTCGGTGCTCGGCGTCGGTGATCTGGGCGAGGGCTTCTCCGGGCAGGTGCTGCTGAAGCCGCGGCTGGGGAGCGCCCTGGGGCTGGCCCTGCTGTGGGGGCTGGTCGCCGGGTTCGCGGGGGCGTTGCTGGCGCGCGGGGCGCGCCGGAGGGGCGGCGGGACGGGGCACTGATCCGGTCGGCCGGGTCGGTCGCGTCAGGCGACCGGGACGCCGAGCACGCGGGCGGCGCGCTGCATGCGCAGGGCGTCCACGGACTCGGCCAGCAGTTCGTACTCCGTGGTCTCGTCGCCGGTGGCGATGCGCACCATCCGTCCGGCGGCGAGCGTCTCGGCCACCTCTTCCTGCCGGGCGACGTCGGCGCACCAGGTGCGCAGCACGGCGGGCACGTCGGGGACGCTGTCGGGGACGGGGACGAGCGCGCCCGGCGGTAAGTGCTCGGCGTCGGGCTGCGGGTCGAGACGCTCGGCGATCCAGGAGGCGCGGTCGCGCAGCCACCACAGGGCGAGGGCGAGGGTGGGCGCCCGGTAGGTGCCCAGGGGTACGCCGATGCGCCGGCCGTCGCAGACCCCGTACGCCGTGACATGGCACAGGAATTCGTCGTGCACGTTCCCTCCCCCGCTGCGTTGCCCGCCTGCCGAGACGGGCCGGCTGCCCGTCCGTGGCGCGCGTGCTGTGCGTGAGGGCGCCGTCGCGCGGTGTGAAGCGCTCTCGCTGTCGAGTATGTTCACCGCTGAAACACTGTCACCACGTGTTTCCGGCCAGTCTCCTGGCATATTCACGGCCACGCCTGGCCGAAAACGGTGCGGGGTGACCGACGGCCGTATGACCCGGGAGGTAATCGACCTCGGCCGGGGGCCGCGGGCAAGGTGTGCGTACCGGGTCGCCGCGACCGGGACCCGGTCTTCGAAAAGCAGCCACGACCTCCCTGGGGGATTGATCATGACCGCACAGGCGCACGACTACGACGCCGTGGTCCGCCGCTACTTCGA
The DNA here is from genome assembly GCA_014650015.1 of Streptomyces griseoloalbus. Lineage (GTDB taxonomy): Bacteria > Actinomycetota > Actinomycetes > Streptomycetales > Streptomycetaceae > Streptomyces > Streptomyces griseoloalbus. The sequence goes on along the minus strand of BMUD01000022.1, from coordinate 58,758 downwards.
GGCCTGGAACGCCGACGGCGCACGGGCGCGCGCCGGGGCGGTCGCCGAGGTCTGGACCGCGGACGGCCGCTACACCGACCCCGTCTCCGACGCCACCGGCCACGAGGCGATCGGGGCGGTGATCGCGGCCGTGCACGAGCGGTTCCCCGGGTTCGTGTTCCGGCGCGTGGGCGGCGTCGAAGGGCACCACGACACCGCGCGCTTCTCGTGGGAGCTGGTGAGGGGGGCGGACGGCTCGGCTCCCGTCGCCGGGTCGGATGTGATCACGCTCGACGCCGGGAGCCGGGTCCGCGCCGTGTACGGCTTCCTGGACCGGGTGCCCGAGGGGGCGTGACCCCCGGCGCCGCCGTGCCTACTGCTTGACGACCGCCTCGATGCGGGACAGTTCGTCGTCGGAGAAGTCGAGGTTGCGGGTGGCCGCCACGCTGTCCGTCAACTGCTCGGGGCTGCTCGCGCCGACCAGGGCCGAGGTCAGACGGCCGCCGCGCAGCACCCAGGACAGTGCCATCTGCGCCAGGGTCTGGCCGCGGGACGCGGCGATCTCGTTGAGCGTGCGCAGCCGGCCCACCAGCTCCTCGGTGAGGGCGTCGCTGTTCAGGAAGGGGCTGTCGCTCGCGGCCCGGGAGTCCTCGGGGATGCCGTCGAGGTAGCGGGCCGTGAGCAGGCCCTGCTCCAGCGGGGAGTAGGCGATGGAGCCGACCTGGAGTTCGTCCAGGGCGTCCATCAGGCCCTCGTCCTCCGGGCGGCGGTCGAGCATCGAGTAGCGGGGCTGGTTGATGAGCAGCGGAGTGCCCAGCTCGCCGAGGATGCGGGCGGCCTCGCGGGTCTGCTCCGCGGAGTAGTTGGACACGCCGACGTACAGCGCCTTGCCCTGCTGGACCGCCGAGTGCAGGGCGCCCATCGTCTCCTCCAGGGGAGTCTCCGGGTCGAAGCGGTGCGAGTAGAAGATGTCGACGTAGTCGACGCCCATCCGGGTCAGGCTCTGGTCCAGCGAGGACAGCAGGTACTTGCGCGAGCCCCATTCGCCGTACGGGCCCGGCCACATCAGATAGCCCGCCTTGGTGGAGATCACCAGCTCGTCGCGGTACCGCGCGAAGTCCGACTTCAGCGCCTCACCGAGGGCGGACTCGGCCGCACCGGGCGGCGGCCCGTAGTTGTTGGCGAGGTCGAAGTGGGTGACGCCCAGATCGAAGGCGCGGCGCAGAATGGCGCGCTGGGTCCCGGCCGCACGGTCGGGACCGAAGTTGTGCCACAGGCCGAGCGAGAGCGCGGGGAGCTGCAGGCCGCTGCGTCCGGTGCGCCGGTAGGGCATGTCCGCGTAACGGTCGGGGTGTGCGGTGTACAACGCGACTCCAGAGAGGTTGACACACGTCTTGGCGGTTCCGTTGAACCACTGCCCCACTCTGTCGTGACCTGCGGGCAGTGGTCCAACAGAAGAATCCGATGGAATTCAGCGGATACGCTTCTCAATCATGGAACTGCGCCACCTCCAGCACTTCGTCGCCGTCGCCGAGGACCAGCACTTCACCCGCGCGGCGGAACGGCTGATGGTCTCCCAGTCGGGCCTGTCCGCGTCCATCCGCACCCTGGAGCGCGAGCTGCAGACGCCGCTGTTCGTCCGCACGACCCGCAGGGTGACGCTCACCGAGGCGGGGCGGGCGCTGCTGACGGAGGCCGAACGCATCCTGGCACAGGTGCGGGCGGCGCACGAGGCGGTGGCCGCGGTGCAGGGTGTTCTGCGCGGCACCCTCGCGGTGGGAACCGAGCAGTGCATCGCCGGGGTGCACGTGGCCGAGCTGCTCGCCGCGTTCCGGCGGCGCCACCCGGACGTGGAGATCCGGCTGCGGCAGTGGGGCTCGGCCGCCCTGGCCGAGGAGGTCGCCGCCGGCCGGCTGGACCTGGCGTTCGCCTACCGGACGGAGGCGGACCCGGAGCAGCTGCGGTCCGTGCCGCTCACCAGCGAGCCGATGACCGTGCTGTGCCACCCCGGCCATCCCCTCGCGCGGGCCGGGGCACCGGTGACCCCGCGTGACCTGGGCGACGAGGTGTTCGTCGACTTCCACCCCGACTGGGGGCCGCGCCGCGCGACCGACGCCGCCTTCGCCGCCGCGGGCGTACGGCGCACGGTGGCGCTGGAGGTGAACGACGTGCACAGCCTGCTCGACCTGGTCGACGAGAACCTGGGCATCGCCGTCGTGCCGCGGCACTTCCGGCACAAGCGCGAGGCCCTCACCGCACTCCCCCTGAAGGACACCGGCGAGGCGGCGTACGAGACCGTGGCCCTGGTGCCGTCGCCGCGGGCGATCAGTCCGGCGGCCCGGGCGCTGATGGCCCTGCTGGACCACGGGGGCGCGTGAGGGGCCCGGATGCGCGAAGGTGGGTCCATGCACGCCAAGGACATCCTCATCGACGGCTTCGGCCGCATCCGGGAAGAAGTCCACGCCGCCGTCGAGGGCCTCGGCCCCGAGGGGCTGAACGCCCGGCCCGGCCCCGACGCGAACTCCGTCGCCTGGCTGGTCTGGCACCTCACCCGGGTCCAGGACGACCACATCGCGGACGCCTTCGGCCTCGACCAGGTGTGGCTCTCCCAGGACTGGGCGGAACGCCTCGGACTCGGCCTGCCCCGCCACGACACCGGGTACGGCCACACCTCGGCGAAGGTCGCCAAGGTGCGGGTCGACTCCGGCGACCTGCTCACCGGCTATCACGACGCGGTCCACGAGCAGACCCTCGGGGCGCTGCGCGCGCTGACCGCCAAGGACCTTCAGCGCGTCGTGGACGAGGGCTGGGATCCTCCGGTGACCCTGGGCGTACGGCTGGTCAGCGTCCTGTCCGACGATCTGCAGCACGTCGGACAGGCCGCCTATGCGCGAGGGCTGGTTCGAAGCGCGGACGCGTAGCCGGGCAGCACGACGTCCCGGAGCAGGGCGGTGCGTTCGTCGAACGGGAGGAACGCGCTCTTCACGGCGTTCACCGTGACCGTACGCAGATCCTCGACGGTCCAGCCGGCCTGCTCGACCAGCAGGGACATCTCCCGGGTCATGGTGGTGCCCGAGACGAGGCGGTTGTCGGTGTTGAGGGTGACCCGGAAGCCGGCGTCCTTCAGCGCGGTGATCGGGTGCCCGGCGATCGAGTCGGCGGCGCCGGTCTGGAGGTTGGAGGTGGGGCACATCTCCAGGGCGATGCGGCGGTCGCGGACCCAGCCGGCGAGACGGCCGAGCTTGCCGGCCGCGAGGTCGGGGATGTCGTCGGTGATGCGGACGCCGTGGCCGATGCGCTGGGCGCCGCACACCTGGAGGGCCTGGTGGATGCTGGGCAGTCCGTGGGCCTCACCGGCGTGGATGGTGAAGGGCACGCTCTCGCCGCGCAGGTACCGGAAGGCGTCCAGGTGGTCGGCGGGCGGGAAGCCGTCCTCGGCGCCGGCGATGTCGAAGCCGACGACACCGGCGTCCCGGAACGCCACGACCAGGTCGGCGATCTCCCGCGTCCGGTCGAACATCCGCATGCCGCACAGCAGCGTCCCGACCCGCACCGGCGTGCCCGCGGCGGCCGCCTTGGCCATCCCGGCCGCGAGTCCCTCCTGCACGGCCTCGACGACCTCGGGCAGGGTCAGCCCGCCCCGGGTCATCAGCTCCGGGGCGTAGCGCACCTCGCCGTAGACGACACCGTCGGCGGCCAGGTCGAGCACGTACTCCTCGGCGGTGCGCAGCAGGCCCTCGCGGGTCTGCAGGACGGCGAGGGTGTGCTCGAAGGTGCCTATGTAGCGGACCAGGTCGCCGGAGCCGGCGGCCTCCACGTACCAGGCGGCCAGCTCGTCGGGGTCGGTGGTGGGCAGGGGGTGGCCGGCCGTGCCCGCGAGCTCCACCAGGGTGGCGGGACGCAGCCCGCCGTCGAGGTGGTCGTGCAGCACGGCCTTGGGCAGCCGGCGAAGGGTGTCGGTGTCGATGGGGGGCGCGGTCATGGGTGGTGCGTTCCTCGGTGATCGGGTCGGGGGGCGGGGTCACTCGGCGGGCTGGAGCAGGTCCCAGCGGTTGCCGTAGAGGTCCTGGAAGACGGCGACCGTGCCGTACGGCTCGTGGCGCGGCTCCTCCAGGAAGGTCACGCCGGCGGCGGTCATGCGCGCGTGGTCGCGGGCGAAGTCGTCGGTGTGCAGGAAGAAGCCGACGCGCCCGCCGGTCTGGTCGCCGACCCGGGCGCGCTGCGTCTCCCCCTCGGCGCGGGCGAGCAGCAGTGCCGCGCCGGTGTGCCCGGCGTCCGGTTCGACGACGGCCCAGCGGCCGCCGCCGGGCCGGGGCGAGTCCTCGGCGAGGCGGAAACCGAGGGCCTCGGTGTAGAAGCGGATCGCCTCGTCGTAGTCGTCGACGACGAGGGTGACCAGGGCGATGCGGCTCATCGTGACCTCTCGAAGGGGGGATCGACGGATGAGGTTATACGTAACACCACCGGCTTCGCCAGTCCCGCTTCCGGGAGGGGCCCCGCGTTCAGCGGATGCGGTGGCGTGTCCCGTCCAGCCGGCCCCGCTCCTCGTCGGTGAGACGCAGGGCGCCCGCCGCCACGTTGTCCGCGAGGTGGTCCGGGTCGCCGGTGCCGGGGATGGCGAGAACGTGCGGTCCCTGGTGCAGGGTCCAGGCGATCCGGACCTGGACCGGGCTCACTCCGTGGGCGCGCGCCACGGCGCGCACGTCCTCGCCGTGCGCGTCGCTCGCGCCGTGTTCCTTGCCCTCGCCGGCGACGGCGTAGTAGGGCACGAACGCGATGCCCAGGTCGCCACAGATCCGCAGGAGGTCGTCGGTGGCGGGGCTGCGGGGCGCGTCGAGGGCGTACCGGTTCTGCACGCAGACCACGGGTGCGATGGCCCGGGCCTCGGCGAGATGGCGCGGTTCGACGTTGGAGACGCCGAGGTGCCGGATCAGTCCGGCCTCCCGCAGTTCGGCGAGGGCGCCGAAGTGCTCGGCTATCGATTCCTGGCCCATCCGGCGGAGGTTGACGACGTCCAGGTGGTCGCGGCCGAGCTGGCGCAGATTCTCCTCGACGTGGCCGCGCAGCTCGTCCGGCCGGGCCGAGGTGCCCCACTCGCCGGTGTACGTCCGGTGCGGTCCGACCTTGGTGACGAGGACGAGGTCGTCGGGGTACGGCGCCAGCGCGGTGTTGATGAGTTCGTTGGCGGAGCGCAGGGCGGAGAAGTAGAAGGCGGCCGTGTCGATGTGATTCACACCGAGCTCCACCGCCCTGCGCAGTACGGCGATCGACCGGTCGCGGTCACTCGGTGTGCCGAGGTGGAAGGCGGCGCTGCCCGTCAGCCGCATCGCGCCGAGCCCGATGCGGTGGACGGGCAGGTCGCCGAGTGTCCAGGTGCCGGCCACGTCCGCGGTGATCGTTCCCGAGGTGGTCATCGGCGGAGTGTCGCACACCCGCCGCGGGGCAGCGGGGCGCGGCGTCGTCCCGGTCCCGCTCCTGCGCCCGGACCCCGGCTCCCTCTCTACGGATACGTATAGGTGTTGAGGGAGGTGACGGCTGCTGCCGGGTCGCCGAGGTCGTAGCGGTCCACGGCGAGGTAGTTGGGCTTCTTGCGGGCGGCGGGCTGGCAGAACCGGCGGGCACGGTCGGCGAGTTTGGAGTTGTCGGTGCCGGCCGTGGAGGCGACCGTGGTGTCCCGGAAGTGGTTCATGACGAACAGCGGACGGAAGCCGGGCTCGGTACGGGTCAGCGGGATGTTGGTGCCCGCGTCGTACCAGCGGCTGTAACAGGACCAGTCGGAGGTGCCGGCGCCCGAGCCCATGGACCAGTGGTTCTCCACGGTCCACTCACGCTGGTACATCACGCCGAAGCTGTCCCGGGTCAGTCCGGCGGACCGGTCCGCGGCGCGGCTGTGGTCGGAGAAGATCAGCAGCCGCTGTCCGGCAGCGGTCAGGTCGGCCATCGCCGGCCAGCCGTTCTCGCGGACGCCGGTGCGGTCCGGCCGGTAGAGCACCTCCGACAGCCCCTGGACCCGGGCCAGTTCGGCGCGCAGGACGGCAGGGTCGACGTAGTCCTCCAGGAAGACGGTCACGAACTGGTCGGGGTGGGCCCGGAGGAAGTCGACCATCCGCTGGAGGTCGACCCACAGGGCCACGGGCCTGCTGACCAGGGTGCAGCTGTTGTGGCAGAGGATCGCGCCGTCCGGTGTCTGATGGATGTCCAGCATGAATCCGCGGACACCGTCGGCGAGTTGGCGCTCGATGCCGCGGTTCTGGTTGGGGAAGAGGTTGACGAAGGGCGGGGCGAAACCGCCGTCGACCCCGTTGGCGTAGGCGTTGTGGGCGGTGAGAAAGGTGACCTGGTCCAGGGTGCGCCGGTCCTGCGGCGGCATGGGCCGCGTGGCCGGGGCGGTCGGAGTGAGGTACCAGGTGGCGAGATCGCCCGTGCCGGTGCCCACGGCGAGTCGCGCGGGGTGGTTGGCGCCGGCGGGTTTCGGGGCGACGGTGAGGCGGCGGTCGGTGCCGGGGTCGGCGAGCGTGAACCGGTCGGTGCCGACGGGGGTGATCTGCCAGCGTGCCTCCGGGCTCGCGCAGGCGACGGTGCGGGCCTGGTCGCCGCCGCGGCCGAGGCAGGTGCCGGGGCCGTCCGTGTTCTCCAGGAGGTGCCAGCCGCCGTCGGCCCGCAGGTTCCACTGCTGGCGGTCCTCGTTGCCGCGCGGCCGGTGCTGTTCGACGGCGCCGGCGTTGTCGGCGGCGTTCAGCCCGGTCGTCGCGCTCTGCACGTAGTACGTGCCGGGGGACGGGACCGCGTCGGCCCCTGCGGCGGGCGCCGGGGCCACGGCCACCGCGGCCAGCGCGGCGGCCGTGACGGTCGTGGTGAGCAGGGCGTGGGGGGTGCGCATGCTGGATGCCCTTCGTCCGAAGGACGGCCCGCGCACCTGCTGTGCGCGGGCCGGTCCCGACAGGTCGTTTAGGTCAGGTGCATGACACCACGCCCGGTGGTCGGGCGTCAGCAGTACAGGTTGCCGCCGGGTGACGTTCCGAGGATCTGGGTGAACTGCTGGTACTTCGTCACCCTGCTCTGCACCTGCGCCGGGTTCCTGCCGTCGCACTCCAGCGAGCCGTTGATGCTGCGGATGGTCTGGCCGAAACCGGCCTGGTTGACCATGGCGTTGTGCGGGGTCATCGTGCCGGGGCCGCTCTGCGTGTTCCAGTACCACAGGGCCGTCTTCCAGGCCACGGCGGCATCGTTCTGCACCAGCCAGGGGTTGTTCAGCAGGTCGATGCCGAGCGCGTCACCCGCCGCCTTGTAGTTGAAGTTCCAGCTCAGCTGGATCGGTCCGCGCCCGTAGTAGGCGGCCTGACCGGCCGGACAGCCGTAGGGCTGCCCCCAGTCGCAGTAGTGCGGGTAGTTGGCCGTGTTCTGCTCGACCACGTGCACCAGACCGCCGGTCTCGTGGCTGACGTTGGCCAGGAAGGCGGCGGCCTCCTGCTTCTTCACCGTGTCGCTGCCGGTGTTGGCGAAGCCGGGGTAGGCGCTGAGGGCGGCCGTCAGCCCGCTGTACGTGTAGAAGGGGTTCCGGTTCGGGAACATCTGGTTGAACTGAGCCTCGGTCACCACGAAGTTCCCGACGGGCGTCCCGGGGCCGTTGTCACAGGCGTACGGCTCCCAGTACCAGGTGCTGATGACCGGGTCGTAGCCCGGGTTGGCGTGCTCGGCGATGTACGCCCTGCCGTCGGTGTAGCGCACGATGTCGCCGGCGTTGTACGACTTCCCGGCCACCCAGTTCGGATAGCTGGAGCACGCGGCGGCGGAGGCGGTGGCGGCGGGGAGCAGCACCGGCGCACTGCCGGCGAGGATGACGGCGGTCAGCACGGCGGAGATGCGGCGTCTCGACAAGGGATCAACTCCTTTGCGGGACACGGCCGCTCCCGGGCGAGGACATGCCTGAGCGGCGCCTCGCCCGCACGCGCCGGCGGGGCCGGTCACGGCGTGGGGGCGGCCGTGGTGGGGGGTGTCGGGCACACTCAACCGCTTTGGTCTGTACCAGTCAAGGGTTTAGACCAGTCGTGGCGTAAATACGCGTATGGACACGTACGGCGGCGTCGTTCCGGGGAAGTGATCGCACAGCGACGGACGCGACACGAGGAGGACCATGTGACGGCAGCGGAGCACGGCACAGGCCCGGGACCGCTCTGCCTGGTCACCGGTGCGACGGGCTACATCGGCGGGCGGCTCGTGCCCGAACTCCTGGACGCCGGGTACCGGGTGCGCTGCCTGGCGCGCTCACCGGGCCGGCTGCGCGACCACCCGTGGGCGGGCCGGGCGGAGGTGGTCCGCGGCGATGTCACGGATCCGGCGTCGGTGGCCGCGGCGCTGGACGGCGTGGACGTGGCGTACTACCTGGTGCACGCGCTGGGCAAGGGCCGCGGCTTCGAGGAGACGGACCGCGCGGCGGCGCGGGTCTTCGGCGAGCGGGCACGGGCGGCGGGCGTACGACGCGTCGTGTACCTCGGTGGTCTCACCCCCGCGGGCGTCCCGGAGCGGGAACTGTCCCCGCATCTGCGCTCGCGGGCCGAGGTGGGCCGGATCCTGCTGGACTCGGGCGTGCCGACCACCGTGCTGCGGGCCGCGGTGGTGATCGGTTCGGGGTCGGCCTCCTTCGAGATGCTGCGGCATCTCACCGAGCGGCTGCCGGTGATGGTCACCCCCAGGTGGGTGCACACCCGGATCCAGCCGGTCGCGGTGCGTGATGTGCTGCGCGCCCTGGTCGGCAGCGCGGCCATGCCCGAGGACGTCAGCCGGGCCTTCGACATCGGCGGCCCGGACGTGCTCACCTACCGGGACATGATGGTGCGGTACGCGGCCGTCGCCGGACTTCCGCGCCGCGTGATCGTACCGGTGCCGGTGCTCACACCGGGGCTGTCCAGTCACTGGGTGGGCCTGGTCACCCCGGTGCCGGCGGGCATCGCGCGGCCCCTCACCGAGTCGCTGCGGCACGAGGTGGTCTGCCGGGAGCACGACATCGCGCACCACGTGCCCGATCCGCCCGGGCATCCGATCGGTTTCGACGAGGCGGTGCGGCTGGCGCTGAAGCGCGTGCGGGAGGCCGAGGTGGCGACCCGGTGGTCGTCGGCCTCGGTGCCCGGCGCGCCCAGCGATCCACTGCCCACCGACCCCGACTGGGCGGGCGGCAGTCTGTACACCGACGTCCGGGAACGGACCGTGGACGCCTCACGCGCGTCCCTGTGGCAAGTGATCGAGGGCATCGGCGGGGAGAACGGCTGGTACTCCTTCCCGCTCGCCTGGACCGTGCGCGGCCTGCTCGACCGGCTGACCGGCGGCGTGGGGCTGCGCCGGGGGCGGCGGGACGCGGCACGCCTGCGGGCCGGTGACTCGCTGGACTTCTGGCGGGTGGAGGAGATCGAGCGAAACCATCTGCTCCGGCTGCGGGCCGAGATGCGACTGCCGGGTCTGGCCTGGCTGGAAATGTACGCCGAGACGGACGGGGCCGGCCGCACCCGGTACCGCCAGCGGGCCCTGTTCCATCCGCACGGATTGCTCGGACACCTGTACTGGTGGGCCGTCGCCCCCTTCCACGCCGTCGTGTTCGGCGGCATGGCCCGCAACATCGCCCGGACCGCGGAGAGGGCAGGGCCCGCACCGGACTCCCCCGAGCTCTACACATAAGGGGAAAATAAGCGCAGAATGATACCTACGCGGCTCTTACCGCATACCGCACCAGAGCGGTCAGGCCTGCTAGTCAAAGGAGACGACCCATGGCCAACGTCTCGCACCCGCGCGGTGACATCACGAGCCACCCCGACACCCACGAAATGCGGGCACGGTACGACCGCGTGCTCGGCGGTCGCGATGTGGCCCTTGTGGACGGACCGGTGTTCCTGCTCGGTCTGTACTGCGCGGTGTCCCCGTGGATACTCCACTACACGACGAGCCAGCCCGCGCTCGTGACCCACAACTTGATCGTGGGCATCGCGATCGGTCTGCTCGCCCTGGGGTTCACCGCGGCCCCGGCGCGCATGTACGGCCTCAGCGGGGCCATGTGCGCACTCGGCGTGTGGATGATCATCTCGCCGTGGATCGTCGGCGACAACCCCGACGCCGGCGTGATCTGGAACAACATCATCATCGGCGCCCTCGCCGTGATGCTGGGCGCGGTCTGCGCGGCCACGGCAGCCAGGAGCGCTCCACGGTCGTAGGCGGGCCGTGAAAGAAGCCGAGCGCCGGTCCGCGCCCACCGCGGGCCGGCCCTTTCGCGTCCGGACGGGACCAGCCCCGCCGGCCCTCATGGCCGCCGTCAGAGGCGGGACAGCCACTGTTCGTACCAGGTCACCGTGGCGTCCAGCGTGCGGTCCAGCGGCGCGGGCCGGATGCCGAAGGTCCGCTCGAAGGCCGAGGAGTCCATGATCTGGGGCTCGGTGTGCTGGTAGAACATCTCCGCGTACTCGGCGACGAACTCCTCGTCGAACGGGCCGAAGGGGCGCAGCTCCCGGAGGACGACGACGTTCAGTGGCCGGCCGGTCCGCTTCTCGATCAGGGCGTGGACGTCGCGGGTGCTGACCGCGGGCGCGGTGGGCAGATGCCAGACCCGCCCGTCACCCTCGGGCCGTTCACCGAGGGTGGCCAGGCCGCCGGCGACGTCCTCGATGCCGGTGTAGCTGTGCGGCAGGCCGATGTCGCCCAGCCCCAGCACCTCACCGCCGGTGAGCGCGCCCGGGAAAACGGCGGCGCCGAGGGAGGAGTTGAGCACGCCCGGGCCGACGAAGTCGGCGGAGCGGCCCAGTACCACCCGGGCGCGGCCCTCCCGGTGCGCGGCGAGGTACCGCTCGTCCAGGACCGCACGCATCCGGCCCTTGCGACCGGTCGCCCGCCAGGGGGTGTCCTCGGTCATCACCGCTCCCCCCGTCTCGCCGTACGGGTAGAGCGTGTCGAGGACGACGAGCCGGGCGCCGGACGCCTCGACGGCCCCGAGCACGGCCTCCTGGATCCGGGGCATCACCTCGACCTGCAGGTGATAGCCGACGTTGACGCAGTGGTACACCACGGCCGCGCCCGCGGTGGCCGCCCGCGCGCCCTCGGCGGTGCCGACATCGGCGGCGCGGCGGCGGACGCCGTCGGGCGCGGGTCCGTCCCCCTTGCGGTCGACGAGCCGTACGGGGTGACCACGGCGGGCGAGCTCCCGGGCGAGGGCGGTTCCGGCGGGACCCGAACCGAGGACGGCGTGCAGGGGGCGGGTGTCGGGGGCGGCGGCAGGCATGACGGTCTCCTGGACAGGGGGCGCGACAGGTCGCTTATCGACTCTCGCAACTGTTAGAGACTCTAACTCTCGGGATAGCGACTATCAAGCGTCGGCTTGTCAGGCCGGGGAAGGGGAGCCGCGCCCTACCGCACCGGCCGGTACACGTACGGAGTGGTCGTGGTCAGGGCGGCGAAGCCGAGGCGTTCCAGAATGGGGCGGCTCCGGCCGGAGGCGTCGACCTGGAGGTAGCGGTAGCCGCGGTCCACGGCGATCCGGCCCCGGTGGGCCACCAACGCGCGGTAGATGCCCCGGCCGCGCCAGTCCCGTACGGTGCCGCCGCCCCACAGCCCGGCGAACCGGGTACCCGGCACCAGCTCCATGCGGGCCGCGCTCACCGGCTCGTCACCGGCGAGGGCCACGACGGCGACGACCGTGCCGGGGTCGTGGGTGAGCCGTTCGAGCAGCTGCCGGCGGAGCCGGGAGGCGTCGGCGCCGAACGCCTTCTCGTGCACATCGGCCAGCAGGTCGACGCCCGCCCGGTCGGTGACGGCCACGACGCGGACCCCCTCGGGCGGCTCGGTGTCGAGGGTCAGCTCGGCGACATCGCCGACCATGAGCGTTTCCTCCGGCCCGGGCACGAACCCGGCCGCCACGAGCCGCCGCCCGAGGTCCGCCGGCAGGTCGTGACCGTACAGCTTCCATTCGAACTCGCGTCCCAGCCCGGTGAAGTACGCGATCTGCTCCGCGATCACCGCGTCCGCGGTCGACGCCTCCAGGGCGGATCCGACGACACCGTTCCAGCCGTGCGCGGGGGCGGTCTGGCGGACCACGGCGCCGACGCGCTCGATCCGTGCGCCGGGGCCGTCGGGCCGCGCCCCCTCGCGCAGGTCACGCTCGAACAGGGCGAGTACGGCGGCGTGATCCATGCGGCCGACTCCACCACGGGGCCGAAGCAGGGGGCAACGGGATTAAGGTTGCCGTCGATCAAGCCGTCGCGAGGAGGGCCGGACCATGGTCGTGGAGGACGAGGAACTGCCGTATCTGCGCCGCTGTGTGGAACTGGCGACCGAGGCGCTGGAGTCCGGCGACGAGCCGTTCGGCTCGGTCCTCGTGGCCGGGGACGGCACCGTGCTCGCCGAGGACCACAACCGTGTGGCCTCCGGGGACCGCACCCGCCACCCCGAGTTCGAGCTGGCGCGCTGGTCGGCGGCGCATATGACCCCCGGGGAACGGGCCGTGGCCACGGTGTACACCTCCGGCGAGCACTGCCCCATGTGCGCCGCCGCCCACGCCTGGGTGGGCCTCGGACGCATCGTGTACGTCGCCTCCTCCGAGCAGCTGGCGTCCTGGCTCGCCGAGCTGGGGGTGCCCGCCCCGCCGGTGCGCACGCTGCCCGTCGCCGAGATCGCCCCGGGAGTGACGGTGGCCGGCCCCGTCCCCGGACTGGCCGAGGAGGTCAGGGAATTGCACCGGCGCTTCCACCGCGGACGCGGCTGATCCGGTCCCCGCCGAGGACCACGCCGCCCGGCGAGGCCCCGGCCGCCCGATCGTTCCGGCGGGCGGCTCAGCCGTTCATCCGCAGGCGGGCGCGTCGGCCACGGGGCGGTTCAGCCGTCCGTCCGCGGACGGGCGCGGCGGTACAGGGCGACTCCGCCCAGGAAGAGCGCGGCGCCGCTCGCGAGGACCGGGAGCGTCCGGTCGGCGCCCGTGTCGGCGAGGGCGGCGGTCTCCGGCGGCGCGCCGTGCGGCGCCGGGTCCGGGAGGGTGCGCGGCGGCGTGGACGGCTCGGGTGCGGCCGGGCGGTCGGGCCGCTCGCCCGAGGTGTTCGTGGAGGTGTTGCCGGTGGACGCGTTCCCGACGCCGGCCACGTTCACGCTGTTCCCTCCGACGTTGACCGGAAGGTCCACCGGCAGTCGCACCCCGTTGCCGGACAGCACACCCGGCGAGTCGCGCGTCTCGCCCGTGGCTTTCGCGCCGGCGGCGGGCGCGGCCGTTCCGCCCCGCTCGCCCGCGTCGTCGTTGACACACGCGTTGCCCGCGGCGGGGTTGAGGAGGCCCACCACGTTCACCGTGTTCCCGCACACGTTCACCGGGAGGTGCGCCGGGAGCCGGAGGGTGTTCCCGGACCCCGCACCGGACGAGCCGGCCGCGGCACCCTGCGCCGCGGCACCGGCGTGGGCCGGCATCGCCCCGGCCATCGCGCCCGACGCGGCGGCGACGGCGATCACACTGTTTCGGGTCACCCGTCTCATGGGTTCCCTGCCTTCCGGACATGGTCGCGGACGCTCGCCCGCACCGGGGAGAACGCGGCTGCGGCATCCGGGTTATGGCTCATCCGTATGCCGCAGTCGCTTCACCCCATCGGGCGGCGTGTCGCTCGAACTCCGGGCAAAGGCCCTCGAACTCACCGAAGGCGCACGCGTGGGCGTGGGTGCCCCGCCTGCCGCCGCGGGCCGACGGGCGGGGGTCGCGGGGCCCCCTTATGGTGAGCGAGGGCGCCGGTTCCCGGTCCGCTGTGGGGCGTCCGTGGAGGCATCGATGCTGGCCAAGCTGCTGTCCAAGCGCCCCTCGGCCCGGCGCTGCGCGGTGCGCCCCTGCGTCCGGCGCTGCGCGGCCACCGGGGCGGTCGGGCTGGCACTGCTGGGTACGGGGCTGGCGGCCACCGGCCGCGCGGATCCGGACCTCGACCGGTTCTACGACCAGAGGATCACGTGGTCGGCGTGCGAGGCCACGGACCTGCCCAAGGACATGCAGTGCGGCAGGATCACCGTGCCCCTCGACTACGCGAAGCCCGAGAAGGGCACCCTCGAGCTGGCCCTCGCCCGCTACCGGGCCTCCGACGACCCCCGCGGCTCGGTGCTGGTGAACTTCGGCGGCCCCGGCGGCTCGGGGGTGCTGGGACTCGCCCACGGCCGCAAGGACTTCCTGGGCCTGACCGACGACTACGACGTGGTCTCCTTCGACCCCCGTGGCGTCGGCCGCTCCTCACCGGTCAGCTGCGGCGCCGACGCCACCGACCGGGCGCTGGAGGCGACCGACGGCGAGGAGATGTCCGATCCGAGCGAGACACTCACGCAGCTGCGCCAGGTGGCCGCCGAGTGCGCCGAGCACTCGGGCCCCGTCCTCGCCCATATCGGCACCGTGAACGTCGCACGCGACCTCGACGTGATGCGCCAGGTGCTCGGCGACAAGAAGCTCAACTACCTGGGGTTCTCCTACGGGACCCGGCTCGGCGCGGTGTACGCCGCCCGGTTCCCCGAGAAGGTGGGCCGCATGGCGCTGGACGGGGTGGACACGCTGACCGAACCGCTGGCCGAGCAGGGGCTGGCCAGTGCCAGGGGACAGCAGACCGCGCTGGAGAACTTCCTCACGTGGTGCACGGCGGAGCTCACCTGTCCGTTCGGGCAGGACGCGCGCGACGCCCGCAAGCAGGTCGTGGACCTGGTCGACTCGCTCGACGAGAACCCGGTGCCGACCGACTTCGGTGACGAGTTCACCGGGCAGGACCTGGCCGGCGCCATCGGGCAGGGTCTCTACACCAAGGACAGGTGGCCGGTGCTGCAACGGGCGCTCGCCCAGCTGATGGAGGACGGGGACACGCGCGGGGTGGAGACCCTGGCGACCGGAGGGATGACACTCCCCGCGCCGCAGCGGGCCGACGCCCCCCTGGCCGAGGAGGAGGACGTGCCCCTGGACAACCTCCCGGCGGCGTTGATGGCGGTGAACTGCGCGGACGATCCCGACCGTCCCGCCGCCGGGCGAGTGGCCCGGGACCTGGCCCGGCTGCGCACCGCCTACGAGGAGGCCTCACCGGTCTTCGGCCGGTACCGGCTCGCCCAGGTGGTGCTGTGCTACGGCCGCCCCAAGGGGACCGACTACATCCGCGATCGGGTCAAGGACCTCGACACGCCGAAGATGCTGCTGGTCGGCACCCGGGGCGACCCGGCGACGCCCTACCGCTGGACGGTGGAGACGGCCGAGCGGCTCGGCCCCTCGGCCGTGGTGCTGGACAACCGGGGTGAGGGCCACACCGGCTACGGGGCGTCCGAGTGCGTCCACCGCACGATCGACGACTTCCTGCTGTACGGTTCCCTGCCGCGCAGCGGCAGTTCCTGCGGACCGGACGACGACGACCGCGTCTGACCGGCTACCCGGCCCCCGCGGAACCGGGCTCGCCGCCGAGGCCGCTGTGCCGCCGCAGCGTCCTCGCGGCCTCCCCGGCGTCGGGCACGGAGACGGCGAGCCGGACGAACGGCACCGGATGCCGGAGGTCCACGACCACCGCCGGCACGCCCGCCCGCACGGCCACGAAGTCCCGGCCGAAGGGATGCTCCCGCTCTCCCACGCAGAACCGTCCGGGACGACAGCGGCCGGTGACCGGCGTGCCGCGCATCGCGCGCCACCAGTCGGGTTCCACGCCGGTCGCCCTCACCTCGGACACGGGGACGCGCACCGCACGGCGGCGGGCCACGAGCGCTTCCCACCAGGACAACCGGACGACGACGGTCCGCGCGTCCGCCCGCCCTTCCACGACCAGGTGTGCCATCGACGGTCACCTCCCCCACCAGGCTGCACCCGCCACCGCCCCGGCCCCCACTTCGCGCCCGGTGACTTCGCCCCAAATGCCCTGCCGGACATTCCGCCCTATGGTGCTGTCATGGAGCACGATCTGAGTCCCGCGACCCTTGCCGAGCTTCGTCGCCCGCGCCCCTACCCCGCGGTGTCCGTGCTGACGCCGACGCACCGGCGCGAGCCCCTCAACGCCCAGGACGCGGTCAGGCTGCGCAATGTGGTGGCCGAGGCCAAGAAGAAGCTGGAGGCCGACCCCGCGGTCACCCGGGACCGGCGCACCGACGTGGCCCGGCAGCTCGACCGGGCGCTGGCCGAGGTCGACCTGGCGCACTCCGAGGACGGTCTGGTCATCTTCGCCGCCCCGGGCGAGCACCAGGTGTGGTCGCTCGCCCGGCCCGTGCCCGAGCGGGTCGTCCTGTCCGACACCTTCCTGACCCGCAACCTCGTCTCCGCCCGTACGGCGGAACGGCCGTTCTGGGTGCTGTCCGTGTCCGCCGACCGGGTCACCCTGTGGAGCGGCGGCGTGGACCGGGTCGCCGAGGAACGCGCGGGCGGCTTCCCGCTGACCCGGGAGGCGCCGAACTTCGACCCCGAGCGGCAGGAGCAGATCGGCGACCAGCCGAGCGCCTTCCGTGACGAGGGCACCCGCACGTTCCTGCGCGACGCCGACACCGCGATGGGCCGGCTCCTGCGCGTCCATCCGCGGCCGTTGTACGTCACCGGTGAGCCCGCCGCCCTGTCCCTGCTGTGCGAGGCCGGCAGTGTGGCCAGGGACGCGGTGCACATCCAGCACGGCGGGCTGGCGCACGGCACGCACGAGGCGGTGTGGCAGGCCGTGCGGCCGGTGCTCGAGGCCGAGGCCCGCAAGAGCACCGAGGACGTGGCCCGGTCCCTGGAATCGGCCCGGGGGCGCAAGGAGTTCGCGGCCGGGGTGGACGAGCTGTGGCAGAGCGCCCGGGAGGGCCGCGTCCGGCTGCTGGCCGTCGAGGAGAACTACCGGATCACGGTTCGCGACGCCGGTGACCATCTGGTCATCGCCGAGGACGGCGACCTGGACGCCCACGAGGACATCGTGGACGAGATCGTCGAGCAGTGCCTGAAGACCGGTGCCGAGGTCCGCTTCGTCCCGGACGGCACCCTTGGTGACGCGGACGGGATGGCGGGCGTACTGCGCTACTAGACCGGGGCGACCCGCCGGTCACTTCACGAACAAAGAGCCGATCGTCGAACGTGTGAATGAGCGAGAACGGTGCGCCCGACGGTACGTCACATCACTTGCGTATCATGGGAGTTGATGCGCCGATCGAGTTCTGACGTATATCCCGGGGTAACCGGGTGAAGACGGTGGCATATGCCGTCGGCACCGCCTTATCGTGTGTTGCCGAATTCCTTACAGGGCGTCGCGGGCTGTGCGACAGTCGTTACGGTCCCTCCGTCCGCCTGAAGGCCGTATCGTCCCCGCATCGGAGTGCGTCATGCCGTCCCACCTCTCCGCGGACCGCCCGGCCGCGCAGCCGCCAGGAAGCGGCCCGGTCGACGCGCTCATCTCGCAGACCCGGCGGCTCAAGGGCGAGGTGGACGCCGTACGGCGCGACACCCCGGCCGACGGAAGGGACCCGCGCGAACGCTGGCGGCGGGCGCTGTACGACCTGGCGGTGCACCAGCTCGACGACCTGGACCAGCACCTGGCGCAGCTGCGCGACGACCCGGTGCCCGTGCCGGACTCGGTCGCGCCGCCCGCACCGCGGTCCGGCTCCCTGCTCAGCCGGGTCGGCAGCGCGGAGTGGAACCTGCTGACGGACGAGGTGAGTTGGTCCACGGAGCTGTACCGCATCCTGGGCCGCGACCCGGCCGCTCCCCCGCTCACCCTCGACGAACTGCCCTCGCTGGTGCTCGACGAGGACCGGCCCGGGCTGACCGCGATGGTCACGGGCTGCCTGGTCGACGCCCGCCCCATCGACGGGGAGTTCCGCGTCGTACGCCCGGGCGACGGCGTACGGACCGTGCACATGATGGGCGAACCGGTACTCGGTGCCGACGGCAGCACCGCCTCGATGTGGGCCGTACTGCGCGACGTCAGCGAACTGCGCAGCTGCCGACGGGCGGTGAGCGAGACCCGTGACTCGCTGCACCACCAGCGGCACGCCGCCGCGCGGACCGAGCACCGGCTCGCGGTCGAGTTGCAGGAGGCCGTGCTGGCACCGCGGCGCGGCCCCCTGCGGCTCCCGCACGCCGGTTCGCGGACCCTGGACCTCGCCGCCGCCCACCTGTCGCCGTCGGCCGACGCCCCGATCGGCGGCGACTGGTACGACGCCCTCGACCTGTCCGACGGTGCGACGCTGCTCAGCGTCGGCGAGCTGACCGGGCACGGGGTCGGCGCGGCCACGGGCATGGCGATGCTGCTCGGCGCCGTGCGGGGCATGGCGATGACCGGCACCGACCCGGGCCCGCTGCTGGCCTGTCTCAACCGCTTACTGGACACCGCCACGCAGCCGGCCCTGGGCAGTGCCGTCTGCCTGCGCTACCGGCCCGAGACCCGCTCACTGCTGTGGGCGCAGGCAGGACACCCCGTCCCGCTGCTGTTCCGCGGCGGGACGGGGCGTGCGCTGGACGCCCCGCAGGGCGTACTGCTCGGCGCCACCTCGGGCGCCTCCTACGGACAGGCCGAGGAGACCCTCGAGGTCGGCGATCTGCTGCTGCTGCACACCGACGGACTGGTGCCCGGACACGCCGGAAGCACAGCCGTCCACCGACTCCTCGGCCTGGCACCCCGGTTCGCCGGGGCCGCCACCGCGCAGGACTGCGTCCGGGCGGTGATGAGGGAGTTCGGAGAAGGAGAGCGTCAGGACGACGCCTGTGTGCTCGTGGCCCGGGTCACCGCGTAGCGACCCCATGAAGACCCGAACCTTTCACGCCTGCGCGCTGGTACCGCCCTTGCCCCTGGGCTTGGGCAGCGCCAGTTTGATCTCCTCCCTGAGTTCCTGGATCTTCGGATACGAGGCGTATTCGGCGGTGAGCCGGTACATCTGGCGCAGCCGGTCCCAGGTGCGGCGCGAGGAGTTGGAGCCCATCGACATCAGGGCCAGGCGCGCGTACCGGTCGGCCTGTTCGGGGTCGTCCGCGATGAAGCAGGCGGAGGCCATGGACAGATGGTCGAAGATCTTCGACCGCTCCCGCCCGTCGACGCGCAGGGACAGGGCCTTCTCCGCGTAGTGCTGGGCGTGCGCCGCCGCACCGGGCTCGAACTCGGCCAGCGTGCGGTAGGCCAGAGCCTGCATGCCGTACAGATCCTCGTCCTTGAAGGTCTGCATCCAGTCCGGCGGCTCCAGATCGGACTTGTCGGAGACGAAGAGGTCCTCGGCGCGGCCCAGCGTGCGACGCATCGCCTGGCCCCTGCCCATGGACGCCTGCGCCCAGGCCTCGATGGTGTGGAACATCGCCCGGGTACGCGGCAGCACCTCCTCACCGGAACCGGACTGGGCGAGCTTCATCAGGTCCATCGCCTCGTCGGGCCGGCCGAGGTGCACCATCTGACGCGCCGCCCGGGACAGCGCCTCACCGGCGCGCGGCCGGTCGCCGCCCTCCCGGGCCGCGTGGGCGGCGATCACGAAGTACTTCTGGGCCGTGGGTTCCAGGCCGACGTCGTGCGACATCCAGCCGGCGAGGACGGCGAGGTTGGCGGCGACGCCCCACAGGCGCCGCTGGAGGTGGGGGGGATGGCGGTAGGCGAGCATACCGCCCACCTCGTTGAGCTGGCCGACCACCGCCTTGCGCTGGAGGCCGCCTCCGCGGGCGGCGTCCCAGGCGCGGAACACCTCCACGGAACGCTCGAGTTCCTCGATCTCCTGCGACCCGATGGGAGCGGCCTCGTAACGGTCGAACCCGGCGGGGTCGGCGTGCAGGGGGTTGTCGAGTCGGGGAGCGTCGGCGGTGAGGGCCGGATCGGTGTGCAGCCACTCGTGCATGGCACTGCTGAGTGCGGATCCCGCGGTGAGCGCGGCGCCCGCGCCCACCAAGCCGCGTCGGTTGAGCATGAGGTCCATTCCCGTGAATTCGGTGAGGACCTCGGCTGTCCGCTCGGGCGCCCACGGCACTCCGTCGGGATGTTGCGTACTCCCGTCGCGTGGCCGTTTCCCCGTACGCCCGTGCCGGACCAGACCGAGATCCTCGATGGTCACGACACGGCCGAGACGCTCGGTGAACAGAGCCGCCAGCACCCGCGGCACGGGATCGCGCGGGATCTCTCCCATGTCGATCCACCGCCGCACCCGGGAGGTGTCGGTCGCCAGCTGGGGGTGGCCCATGGCCGCCGCCTGCCGGTTGACCAGCCTCGCGAGTTCGCCCTTGGACCAGCCGGCCAGGCCGAACAGGTCCGAGAGCCGGGTGTTGGGTTGTCCGCTCACGTCAAGCCCCCAGGTTCTCGGCTGAGTTGACAGTAGCCCGGTGCGGGTTGCCGGGCGACTATTCGCCAGGGTTCGCCAGGGTGCGCCAGATGGTGTGCCAGGGGACATCGGGTGTCGAGTAGGAACGCGCCACCACGACCCCGTCGCCGCAGGAACATTCCCCAGGGTGCGCCCGGGCGGCCGGGCCGGGTGGTGCGATGACGTCGCAGGCACACGAAGGGATCTGTATCACCCATGTACGCAGCATCGTCCTCCGTGTCCGCCCCGCCCCGGCCGCTGCGTCCGCGTCCGTCGGACAACGGCCCCTACCTCGCCCCCGCGCGCCCGGCGCCCCCCGTGCTCGGCGCGGGCAACGTACGGCGCACCGCGGGACCGGGCACCCAGCCGCTCAGCGGGAGGCTCGATCTGTCCGGTCCCCAGGGCGCCCAGCTGCGCACGGCGATCGCGTCGGTGCACCGCATCTGCCCGGAGTTCACCCCGGTCCAGGTACTGCGCCGCACCGGCCGGTCCGTCCTCCTGGTCGGATCCGCCGGCCGGAACACCGCGGTCGCCAAGTGCTTACTGGACCACTCCCCCGCATGGAGCGAGCGGATCCGCCATGAAATAGCGGCATACCGCTCGTTCGTCCGGCACCGCCCGCCCGTGCGGGTGCCCCGGCTGATCGCGGCGGATCCGGACAATTGCACGCTGGTGATCGAGCGGCTGCCCGGCCGGGTGGCGGCGCTCCAGCGGCACCCGGTCGAGGCACCACCGCGGGCGGACATCAGGGCGGCACTCGGCGCGATCTGCCGGCTGAACTCCTGGCGGCCGCCGGCCGGGACGTTCGACGCGCCGCTGGACTACGCGGCCCGTATCTCCCGGTACCACGAGCTGGGACTGCTCACCGACCGGGACCTCGGCGACCTGCAGAAACTGCTGCACGGCATCGCGCTCGCGACCGGGCGGCAGGGCCTGGGCCAGTTCTGCCACGGCGACGCCCTGCTGTCGAACATCCTGATCTCCCCGGCCGGTCCCGTGCTGGTGGACTGGGAGCACGCGGGCTGGTACCTGCCGGGGTACGACCTGGCGACCCTGTGGTCGGTCCTCGGGGACGCGCCGGTGGCGCGGCGTCAGATCAGCCAGATCGCCCAGTCGGCCGGTCCCGCCTCGCGTGACGCCTTCCTGGTGAATCTGATGCTGGTGCTGACCCGGGAGATCCGCACCTACGAGACGGCCGTGCAGCGCTCGATGCAGGACACGGCCCCGGCACCGGGAGCGGCCCACCCGGGCGGCGCCCCGTCCGGCGAGGAACAGCGGCTGCTGCTGCGGCGGCTGCACGACGACTGCCAGCTGGCCCGCCGGGCCGTGCGCGCGGCGGTCGGTACTCGCTGACGGCGACGGACGGTCCGCGGTGCGCTCCGGCGGGGGCGCACCGCGGACTTTCGTGTGTCCGCGACCGGAAGTGCCGGACGGGGCCATTGGTGTACGCCACTGACGCGTCGCAGGCCTCGCGGCCGTCGCCGCGAAACTCCCGCACACCCCGATTGACGAGGAACATCACGCCTCCCTGGACATGATTGACGGATTATCGGCTGACCGGTACCACTGACGCACCGCTCGGCTCCGTGCGGCGCATCGTGCCCGACCGTCCCAGGAGGCTGCATTGCGAGAACTCGCCACCGAACCCGGCCGTGCGGCCGGGCCGCCTCGACGTGCCGTCCGGGCCGCCGTCTGCGCCGCGGCCGCGGCCGCGTTGACGCTGCCCCTGCTGGGCGCGGCTCCGTCCGAGGCCCGGCTGCCGGACACCGCCCGGCTCCAGCAGGCGTTCACCGACGCGGCCGCCGCGTACGACGTGCCGCCGAGCGTGCTGCTGGGCGTCTCCTATCTGCAGTCCCGCTGGGACGCGCACGGCGGCGCCCCGAGCGTGACCGGCGGCTACGGACCGATGCATCTCACGGACGCCCGCACCGCGCTCGCCGCCGCCGACCACCACGGCGAGGGCACGGAGGACCCGCGCGGTGACGACGCCCGACCGCCGCTGCGTCCCGAGGCGCGGGCACCGCGCACCGCCGAACTCCCGGCGCGGCTCACCACCTTGCCGAGGGCGGCCCGGCTGACCGGGCTGAGCCCCGAACGGCTGCGCGAGGACCCGGCCGCGAACGTGGCGGGCGGCGCCGCGCTGCTGGCCGACGCACAGCGGCGGCTGGGCGAGCCGCCCAGCGGGGATCCGGCGGACTGGTACGGGGCGGTGGCTCTCTTCTCCGGCGCCGACGACACCGCGTCGGCGGCGGCGTACGCCCACGAGGTGTACGAGGTGATCCGCGCCGGCGAGGCACGGGTCACGGACGCCGGGCAGCATCTCGCCCTGGACGCCCGCCCGGACCTCGCGCCCGACACCTCGACCCTGGAGCGCGCCGGACTGCGTACCGCCTCCGCCGCCGGGACGGAGTGCCCGAGGACGGTGTCGTGCGAGTGGATCCCGGCACCCTACGAGGAGTTCGGGGACGGCGACTACGGCAACCACGACCTGGGGAACCGCCCCGCCTCGCAGCCGATCCGGTACATCGTCGTCCATGACACCGAGGGCGCCTGGGAGGGCGTACTCGACATGGTGCAGGACCCCACCTATGTGTCCTGGCAGTACAGTCTGCGCTCCACGGACGGTCACATCGCCCAGCACGTGAAGGCGAAGGACGTCGCCTGGCACGCGGGCAACTGGTACGTGAACGCCGGGTCGATCGGTCTGGAGCACGAGGGGTTCCTGGCGGAGCCCGACGCCTGGTACACCGAGGCGATGTACCGGTCCTCGGCGCGGCTGGTGAAGTACCTCGCCGGGAAGTACGGCATCCCGCTGGACCGGCAGCACATCCTCGGCCACGACACCGTGCCGGGGCCGACCTCGGCGACCATCCCCGGGATGCACACCGACCCCGGCCCGTACTGGGACTGGGCGCACTACTTCGAGCTGCTGGGCCGCCCCTTCGAGGCCACGGGCGGCAAGAACGCCGGCATGGTGACGATCCGACCCGACTACGCCGCCAACCGGCCGGTCTTCACCGGCTGCGAGAGCGCGGGCGAGCCCTGCGTGACGCACGGGTCGAGCGCGGTGCGGCTGTACTCCGACCATGACGAGAGCTCGCCGCTGATCAGGGACGTCGGACTCGGCTCGGCCCCGACCACCGGGGTGAACGACCTGTCCTCGCGGGTGTCCACGGGCCAGCAGTACGCGGTCGCCGGCCGCTGGGGCGACTGGACCGCCATCTGGTACCTGGGTCAGAAGGCCTGGTTCAGGAACCCGGGGAAGCAGCCGACCGCGGTGCCCGCGAAGGGCCTGGTCGTGACCCCGCGCAAGGGACTCGACTCCGTGCCGGTGTACGGGCGCGCCTACCCCGAGAAGGAGGCATACCCGGAGGGGGTTCCCGCCCAGGCGGTGTCCCCGCTGCCGTACACACTGCCGAAGGGCCAGAGGTACGTGACCGGGGGCAAGGTGCCCGGCGAGTACTACTACGCGGTGACCTTCGACGAGGCCTCGCACCGGGTGGTGACCGGCAGGGATCTGTACTACGAGATCCAGTTCGGCCACCGGGTCGGCTTCGTGCGGGCGGCGGACGTGACGGTGAAGCCGTCGTAGCACCGCCGCGCGGTGGAGCCGGGGCCGGGTCCCGTGAGGACCCGGCCCTCTCACGCGCGGGACGCGGCGCCTGTGCCGTACGGGTGGT
Source organism: Streptomyces griseoloalbus (assembly GCA_014650015.1). Classification (GTDB taxonomy): domain Bacteria; phylum Actinomycetota; class Actinomycetes; order Streptomycetales; family Streptomycetaceae; genus Streptomyces; species Streptomyces griseoloalbus. The sequence goes on along the minus strand of BMUD01000022.1, from coordinate 34,867 downwards.
CTCAGCCCTGCTGGAACAGCTCCGCGGGCAGCGGCTTGAGGAGGGCGTACAGGTCGTCGGTGATGGGGCGGTCCCAGGCCGCGATGGTCACCAGGACGTTGTCACTGCGGTCGAACTGCACGCAGGAGATCCGGCCCTCGGAGAGCTTGACCCGGCGCACGATCAGCAGGTTGTCGCCCTGCATCACCGGCGCGTCCTCGGTTGCGACGACGGTCACCTCCTCGTCGTTCTCCAGCGCCAGCAGCAGTTGCCCGACCTCGAAGGGGACCTCTCCCTCGGGGACGTCCCGGGCCGGGGAGCCCTCGGGCAGGTTGCCGATGACCATCGCGGGGCCACGCCCGCCGAACAGGTCGTAACGCAGGAAGACGCCCTGGCAGCTTCCGTCGGGGGCGGGCAGCAGTCCGGCACCCAGATTGCCGGGCCAGTCGCCCGGGTCCATGGCCAGTACGTCGAAGTCGGGCCCGGCGGGGGTGGCACTGCGGCGGCGGAGGAACGACATGCCGCCATGGTACGTGCCCGGCCCCCCGGACGGACGGTCGGGCGGCGGCGTCCGCGGCTACGCGGGGCGCCTGTGGCGCTCGTGGTGGCGGGCCACCCGGGCGCGGTTGCCGCAGGACGGCTCGCACCACTCCTGACGCGGATGTTCCTTCAGGAAGTAGCGCACACGGCGCGGCGCGTGGCAGGCGCGCGGCCGCTGTCGGTCGGGGCTCGCGAGGAAGGCGATCGCGGCCTGCGCGAGTACGGCGGTCAGGTCGTCCCCGCCCGCGGCCGGCCGCCGCCGCACCACGGGCCCGGCCCCCTCGGCCCATCCCAGGACCGGCACGGTGGGGGTACGGGCGGCCGCCTCGTTCAGCCGTCGCAGGGCCTCGGTCACGGGCGGCAGCCGCACCGCGTCCGCGGGGCTCGCCGCGTGGAGCAGGACGGCGTGTATGACCGAACCCGTCATGCGAGCGGGGGCCGGCAGACGGCGACGGTGGCGGCCCACGACGACCGACTCGGCGTTCCGGGAGGCCTCGACCAGATGACCGGCGGCGTCACCGGGCAGCACGTCGGTTACGGCGGTCACCGTCGACCGCCGCGACGACCGGCTGGGTGCTCATGGTTCCTCGCCTTTGGAGTACGACCTTCGCCCTCCCCCCAACCAGCCTGACTCAGGCGTGGCCCGGGACGGGTTCCTCAGGTCGCGTGTCCGGAGGAACGCGGGGAACACTGCCCCGCGGCCGGCCGCCCCACGACGGTCGCGCCGCTCACGTCAGGTCGAACTCCCCCTCCCGCGCTCCCGACACGAACGCGCCCCACTCTGCGGGGGTGAAGATCAGGGAAGGGCTGCCCGGGCTGCCACTGTTGCGCATGGCGATGAAGCCCTCCACGAAGGCGATCTGGACATCGCCCAGGCCTCGGCTGCCGGACTGCCACTGTGCGTTGCTGAGGTCCAGATCAGGCTTGTCCCAGCCCGTGAGCGGGCGCTGCTGGGTGGTCCTCTCGGCCACGTCCGTGCTCCTCCCGTTTCGTCGTCCGCGGTCAGCCTAGCGATCGGTTCGTGCGCCGGACAGGCCACGCGGGAAGTACCTTTCCGCGGGGGCGCCGGAGGAAGAGGCGGGCCGGTTTGAACCTGCGGTGACGTGCCGACGTACTGGTGGGGGCAGGCCCGTCACCGGGCCCTGTTGGCCATGCCACCGCAGGACCGCACGGAAGGACCCCCGGGTGCCGCTCTTCATTCGCTCCCGTCAGCCGTCGGACAGCACCGAAGGCGGAGCGGACCAGGACGGCGCCCCGGCCGCCGCCGAGGACGCACCGCCCGGCGCACCGGTGCCCGCGCCACCCGGCTGGTTCGGCCGGCGGCACCGCCGGCCCCGTACGGCGCGCGGCGTCACGATCGGGACGACCGTGCTCGCCGGGGCGCTGGTGCTCTTCGCGCTGCTCGTGCCGAACCAGGTGGAGCGCGTGAACGCGGTCGCCTTCCTCCGGCTGCCCGCCGAGGGGATCCTGCTGGCGACCGTGCTGCTCGCGCTGCCGCCGAGGTTCCGGCGGGCCGCGGCGGTGGTCTCGGGCGTCCTCCTCGGTCTGCTCACCGTCCTGAAGTTCGTGGACATGGGTTTCCACCAGGTGCTGGCCCGGCCGTTCGACCTGGTGCTCGACTGGATTCTGCTCGACGACGCGGCGGACTTCGTCCGGGAGTCGTTCGGCCGGGGCGGACAGGTGCTCTCCGTGGTCGGGGTGATCGTGCTGTTCCTCGGCGTGCTGGCGCTCATGACGCTGGCGACGGTGCGGCTGACCGACCTGATGATCCGCCACCGTCCCGTCGCCGCCCGGACCACGCTGGTCCTGGGGGTCGCGTGGATCACCTGTGTCACGCTCGGCGTACGGATCACCGGTGTTCCCGTCGCCACCAAGGGCACCGCGGAGATGCTGGGCAACCGCGTGGAGCAGGTGCGCGCCGGATTGCGCGACGCGCGGGTGTTCGAAAAGGAGGCGGCCGTCGACGCCTTCGCGAAGACGCCGCCCGACCAGCTGCTCACGGGGCTGCGCGGCAAGGACGTCCTGTTCACCTTCGTCGAGAGCTACGGCCGGGTCGCGATCGACGACCCGGCGATGGCGGGGCCGATCGACGCGGCGCTCGAGGACGGCACCCGGCGGCTGAGGGACGCCGGATTCACCTCGCGCAGCGGCTGGCTGACGTCCCCGGTGACCGGCGCCGGCAGCTGGCTCGCCCACTCGACCTTCCTGTCCGGACTGTGGATCAAGAACCAGCAGCGCTACCGCAGCCTGACCACCAGCGACCGCATGACCCTCACCAGCTACTTCCGCAAGGCCGGCGACTGGCGCACCGTCGGCATCGTGCCCGGGGTGCGGCGGGCCTGGCCGGAGGGCGAGTTCTTCGGCCTGGACCACATCTACGACTCCGAGCACCTCGGCTACCACGGCCCGTACTTCAGCTGGACGCCCGTGCCCGACCAGTTCAGCCTGGAGGCCTTCGAACGCCTGGAGCACGGGAGGAAGGACCGCGAGCCGATCATGGCGGAGATCATCCTCGCCTCCAGCCACAACCCCTGGTCCCCCATCGCGCACATGATCGACTGGGAGGACCTCGGTGACGGGTCGGTGTTCCACGGGATCAAGAAGGAGGGCACGGACCCGAAGGAGGTCTGGAAGGACCCGGAGAAGGTGCGCACCGAGTACCGGCGGGCCATCGAGTACTCGCTGCGCAGCCTCACCGAGTGGGTCGAGCGGTACGGCGACGAGGACACGGTCCTGGTCTTCCTTGGCGACCACCAGCCGGTGCCCACCGTGACCGCCGGGAGCACCAACCGGGACGTGCCGGTGACGATCGTCGCCAAGGACGACAAGGTGCTGGACCGGGTGGCCGGCTGGGGCTGGAGCGACGGTCTCAAGCCCGCGCCGGACGCTCCGCGCTGGGGCATGGACACGTTCCGCGACCGCTTCATGACGGCGTACGGTCCGCGCGGCGGGGAGGCCCGGGGCCCGGCCCCTCAGCGGTGACGGCGCCTGGCCGCGGTCTCGGAGCCGCTCCGTGAGGAACCGCCTGACGCGCGCCGCGAACCACTGCGGATCGTCCAGCCACGGGTAGCGCCGTGGAAGAAGGGGAGGAAGACGGGGTCCAGGCCGCCGGTGCCGCCGGCTCCCCCGTACCGCGCGGATGGAGCAGGATCACCCGGCGGTGGCCGCGCCGGCACCGGCCGAGCTCGGCCCCCGGGCGCGGCTGTGGCCGTCGCTGAAAAAGAGCAGGCCGGGCTCTTGCCCCGGGAGCCGGTGGCCTGACTTACTGGTCCCCGATGGAGCGACCGAATGATCGGTCGCCCGAAATGATGTGATGGGCGCGATTGACCCGACAGGTGAGGAGAAGAGCCCGATGACGGAGGCGGCGGACCTGCTGGACCCGGCGGAACGGCTCGACGTCGAGGGCTTGCGGGCGCTCCAGCTCGACCGGCTGCGGACCTCTCTGCGGCACGCGTACGACCACGTGCCGTTCTACCGGAAGTCCTTCGACCGGGCGGGCGTCCACCCGGACGACTGCCGCTCACTGTCCGACCTGTCCCGGTTCCCCTTCACCACCAAGGCGGACCTGCGGGAGAACTACCCGTACGGCATGTTCGCCGTGCCCCGTGACCGCATCCGCCGCATCCACGCCTCCAGCGGCACCACCGGACTTCCCACGGTCGTCGGCTACACCGAGGGCGATCTGTCCATGTGGGCCGACATGGTGGCCCGTTCCCTCCGCGCGGCGGGCTGCCGGCCCGGGGACACGGCGCATGTGGCCTACGGTTACGGCCTGTTCACCGGCGGCCTGGGCGTGCACTACGGCGCCGAACGGCTCGGCTGCACGGTGATCCCCGCGTCCGGCGGGATGACGTCCCGTCAGGTACGGCTGATCCAGGACCTGGAGCCCTCGGTCATCATGGTGACCCCGTCCTACATGCTCACGCTGCTCGACGAGTTCGAGCGGCAGGGCGTCGATCCGCGCGGCACCTCGCTGCGCGTGGGGATCTTCGGCGCCGAGCCGTGGACGGAGCGGATGCGGCAGGAGATCGAGGAGCGGTTCGCGATCGACGCGGTGGACATATACGGACTGTCGGAGGTGATCGGGCCGGGGGTCGCGCAGGAGTGCGCGGAGACCAAGGACGGCCTGCACATCTGGGAGGACCACTTCTTACCTGAGGTCGTCGACCCGCTCACCGGCGAGGTCCTTCCGGAGGGCGAGCGGGGTGAGCTGGTCTTCACCTCGCTCACCAAGGAGGCGATGCCGGTCGTCCGGTACCGGACGCGGGATCTGACCCGGCTGCTGCCGGGCACCGCCCGGGTGTTCCGGCGGATGGAGAAGGTCACCGGCCGCAGCGACGACATGGTGATCCTGCGCGGGGTGAACCTCTTCCCCACACAGATCGAGGAGATCGTGCTGCGTACACCGGGCGTGGCACCTCACTTCCAGCTCCGCCTCACCACCGAGGGCCGGCTGGACTCCCTCACCGTCCGCGCGGAGGCCCGTCCCGACGCGGACGCGACGGCGCGGGAGGCGGCCGCGCGGTCCATCGCGGCGGCGGTGAAGGACGGCATCGGGGTGTCGGCCGGGGTGGAGATCGTCGACCCGGAGACGCTGGAGCGGTCGGTGGGCAAGATCCGGCGGATCGTGGATCTGCGCGAGCCGCGGGGTTAGGGGCGCCGGGGCGCCACCCCTTCGGGTCCCCGCCGGCCCACTCGGCCGCCACGACGCGCTCGACCGCGGCCGTCACCGGCCGCTCGCGCTCCGCGGGGGTGAAGACGTCCGGCGGGGTGAGCTGTTCGACGATCAGCCAGTTCAGCGCCGGACACAGCGGTGTGACGGCCATGGCGTCGCCGGGCGGGCCCGACCACTCCGCCCGCGGTACACCCACCGCACCACTCCAGCCAGAGCACTGCGCCCGGAGTTGTCTCCCTGGCGCCGCACGTTTCCCGGCGACCGCGCACGCCCCATTGACACATCCCACTCCTGACAGGAAAGTTTCACTCCGCAAGGCGGCCCCCGGAAAATTCTTTCAGCCCGCCCAGGGCCACGACACGGGAGGAACCTCATGGCGGACGAAGGGGCGAGAGGGATCACCCGGCGCCAACTGGCGGCAGGCGCCCTGACCTTGGGCGGTGCACTGGCCTTCGCCGCCCTCCCGGCCGACCCGGCCTCGGCGGCCGTCCCCTCGCGCGGCGGCCGTCCGACCCTGCGGTACGGGTCCGCCCGGCATGCCGGACTGCTCTCCGCACCTCTGCGGCAGCTCGTCACCGACGCCGAGGCGTTCCTCGCCCCCTCCCCCGAGCACCCCTGGTACGCGGGCGCGGTACTGCTCGCCGGGCGCGGCGGCACCGTCGCGCTGCACCGGCCCATCGGCATGGCGGTGCGCTACAAGGCGTACGACGAAGCGACCGACACCGGTGTCGAGTTCCCGGCGGACCGGCAAATCCCCATGGCCGAGGACACCGTCTTCGACCTGGCCTCGGTGTCGAAACTGTTCACCTCGATCCTTGCCGTGCAGCAGATCGAACGGGGCGCGCTGGGGCTGGAGGCGGCCGTCGCCTCGTATCTGCCGGACTTCGGGCGTGCGGGCAAGCAGGATGTGACCATCCGTCAGCTGCTCACCCACACCTCGGGTTTCCGTGCCTGGATCCCGCTGTACGACGCGCCCACGTACGAGGAGAAGGTCCGGCTGATCTACGACGAGACGCCGGCCGGTCCGCCCGGTACCGCGTATCTGTACTCGGACCTGAACCTGATCTCGCTCCAGCTGGTCCTGGAGAAGGTCACCGGCCGTACGCTCGACGTCCTCCTGCACGACGAGATCACCGGCCCGCTGGGCATGCGCCACACCCGCTACAACCCGCCCGCCTCCTGGAAGCCGCGGATCGCGGCCACGGAGGACGCGCGGGCGCCGTGGTCCGGTCTCGACCGGGGGCTGGTGTGGGGCGAGGTGCACGACGAGAACGCCTACAGCCTGGGCGGCGTCGCGGGCCACGCGGGCGTGTTCTCCCACGCGTGGGACCTGGCGGTCCTCGGGCGGACGCTGCTCAACGGCGGCGCCTACGGCCGGGAGCGGATCCTGACACCGGAGTCGGTCGAGCTGATGTTCACCGACTTCAACACCGCCTTTCCCGGCGACGAACACGGCCTCGGGTTCGAGCTGTACCAGCACTGGTACATGGGCGCGCTGGCCACCCCGCGTACGGCGGGCCACACCGGTTTCACCGGGACCTCGCTGGTGCTCGACCCGACCACCGACTCGTTCCTCGTGGTGCTGGGCAACTCCGTGCACCCGGTGCGCGGTTGGCGTTCCGGCTCCGCCCCCCGCGTGGCCGCCGCGAATCAGCTGGCCCGCGCGGTGCCGGTCCGGCCGGCGCGGGGGCGTACGGCATGGTTCTCCGGGATGGCGGGCCCGTCGACGGCGACCCTCACCCTCCCCGCGCTGGACACGTCGTCCGGCCGGGCACGGCTGCGCTGTGCGCTGTGGTGGGACACCGAGCCCCGCGCCGACGTCCTCGTCCTGGAAGCCGGTGTCGAGGACGGCGCGGCCTGGCAGCCGGTGCCGTTCACCACGGTGCGCCGGGGCGGGGAGCCGGAGCCGCACCCGTCGGGCACGGCCACCGGCTGGTCGGGCCGGGTCTGGCACGAACTCACCGCGGACCTGCCCGCCGCGCGCGGCCTCCGTCTGCGCTGGCGGTACACGACGGACCGGCTGTACGCCGGACGCGGCGCCTATGTCGACGCGATGCGCGTCGAGACTCCCGGCGGCGTGCTCTTCGACGAGTCGCGCCCGGCGGACGCGGGACGCGTCGAGGCGACCGGATGGACGCAGTCGACGGACTGACCCGCGGGCGCGCCGCGCGCCGGCGGCGACCTCCGGCCCCACCGGGACATGCGGTCGGTGACATCCGGCGAACTCGCCACGTCCCTGACGGCCGCGCTCGCGGTGCTCGGAGACGCCCCGGCCCGGGAGGCCCTGCTGGAGGCCATGGGGGAAGGCACGTCCAGCTCCACGAGGAGGGCGGTCCTGTGGTCCCTCGCGGACTTCGAGAAACAGGCGATCGACAGGATCCTCCTGTCCAGGGACCAGGACGGTCTCGCACCCGGCATCGATCCCGGGGAAGAGCTGACGGAACGGGACGTCTGGGCGTACGCCAGAGCCGCGCGTCTGCCGACGCACGAAGTACGTGCGCGATACGAGGCGTTGGCTGAACGCTATCCGCTGAAGCTGTCCTGGCGCACGCGAGGAACGTGACGCCCGGTCAGCCTTCTCCCGCCTCCAGCACCGCCATGGCCGCGTTGTGTCCCGGTACGCCGCTCACTCCGCCGCCGCGCACCGCGCCCGCGCCGCACAGCAGCACGTTGGCGTGCCGGGTCTCCACGCCCCAGCGGCCGGTGCCGTCCTGGGCGTGGGGCCAGGACAGTTCGCGGTGGAAGATGTTGCCGCCGGGCAGCCCGAGGTCCCGCTCCAGGTCCAGCGGGGACCTGGCCTCCAGGCACGGGCGCCCGTCGGCGTCGGTGGCCAGGCAGTCGGCGAGCGGTTCGGCCAGGTGGGCGTCGAGCTGGGCGAGGGTCGACTCCAGCAGTTCCGCGCGGACGGCGTCGTGGTCGTGCTCGAACAGCCGCGCCGGGGTGTGCAGGCCGAACAGGGTGAGCGTCTGGTAGCCCTGTGCGGCCAGGTCCGGGCCGAGGATCGAGGGGTCGGTGAGCGAGTGGCAGTAGATCTCGGAGGGGGGTGCGGAGGGCAGTTCGCCGGCGGCGGCACGGTCGTACGCGGCGGCCAGTTGCCCGTAGCCCTCGGCGACGTGGAAGGTCCCGGCGAACGCCTCGCGCGGGTCGACGGCGGTGTCGCGCAGCCTGGGCAGCCGCCTGAGGAGCATGTTGACCTTGAGCTGGGCGCCCTCGGCGGGCGGCGGGGGCGAGTCGCCCGTGAGAGCCGCCAGTTCGCGCGGTGAGGCGTTCACCAGGACGTGCCGCGCGGTGGCGACGCCCTCGCCGTCGGCCGTGCGGTGGGTGACCTCGGCCGTGCGGCCGTCGGTGTCGACGCGCACCGCCTCGTGGCCGGTGGCGACGACCGCGCCGGCGGCGCGTGCGGCGTCGGCCAGCGCGTCGGTGAGGGCTCCCATGCCGCCGACCGGTACGTCCCAGGCTCCGGTGCCGCCGCCGATGACGTGGTAGAGGAAGCAGCGGTTCTGTTTCAGCGAGGGGTCGTGGGCGTCGGCGAAGGTGCCGATGAGGGCGTCGGTGAGGACGACGCCGCGCACGAGGTCGTCGGTGAAGTGCTCCTCGACGGCGACGCCGAGGGGTTCCTCGAAGAGGGTCCGCCAGGCCTCGTCGTCGTCGACGGTGCGGCGCAGCGCGTCGCGGGTGGGCAGCGGCTCGGTGAGGGTCGGGAAGACGCGCCGGGCGACGCGGCCGGTCATGTCGTAGAAGCGCCGCCAGGCGCGGTACTCGCGCTCGGAGCCGGTGAGCCGGGCGAACGCCTCGCGGGTGCGCTCCTCGCCGCCGCCGACGAGCAGCCCGGTGGGCCGTCCGTCGCGTTCGGCGGGCGTGTACGAGGAGATGGTGCGGGCGCGCACCCGGAAGTCCAGCCCCAGGTCCTGGACGATCTTCGAGGGCAGCAGGCTGACCAGGTAGGAGTAGCGGGACAGCCGTGCGTCGACCCCGGTGAACGGGCGGGTGGACACCGCCGCCCCGCCGGTGTTGTCCAGCCGCTCCAGCACCAGCACGGAGCGGCCGGCGCGGGCGAGGTAGGCGGCGGCGACGAGGCCGTTGTGGCCCCCGCCGACGATGACGGCGTCGTACGTCCGGGATGCCTGGGCTGCGGTCATGGTTCTTCGTAACACGCGCTGATCCCAACCGGCCAGACGTGGTCCGGTGTCAGGTCCCGCCGGCCGCCCGCTGCTGCCGCAGTGCCGCCACCCGGCGGTACAGTTCGGCCGCCGCTGCGCCGTGGCCCAGCCGGTCCAGGCAGTGCGCCTCGTCGTTGCGGGCGGCGAGGGTGTCGGCGTGGTCCGCGCCGAGGACGCGCTCACGGGTCTCGGCGACCCGCCGGTACTCGGTCAGTGCCTCCGCCCAGCGGCCCAGCCAGCCCAGGCCGACGGCGACCTCGCGGCGGCTGATCAGGGTGTCGGGGTGGTCGGCGCCGAGGACGCGCTCCCGCAGGGCGCACACGTCGCGGGACTCGGCGAGGGCCTCCACCCAGCGGCCGAGCCGGCCGAGGTTGACGCCGATGCCGTGCCGGGCGCGCAGGGTCTCGGGGTGGCTGGGCCCCTGGACGCGGGTGCGGTCCTCGACCAGGCCCCGGTAGTGGTCGAGGGCCTGGCCGGTGTGGCCGAGCCTGCCCAGGCCGATCCCGATCTCGTGGCGGGCCGCGAGGGTGTCGGCGTGGTCCGGGCCGAGGGCCCTGGCGCGGGCCTCGGCGACCTCGCGGTAGGTCTCCAGGGCCTCCGTCCAGCGGCCCAGCTGACCGAGGGTGTAGGCGACTTCGTACCGGGTGACGAGGGTGTCCGGGTGCTCGGGCCCGAGCACCCGGGCGCGGGCGGCGGCCACCTCGCACGCCATGCCGTACGAGTCCTCCAGACGGCCGAGCCTGCTGAGGTTGAACGCGAGGTTGTGGCGGCAGCGCAGGGTGTCGGGGTGGTCGGGTCCCATGGTCCGCTCGCGGTCGGCGAGCACCGAGAGATAGACCTGGTGGGCGTCGAAGGGGCGGCCCGACTGGGCGAGGACGTACGCCATCTCCTGGCGGACGGCGAGGGTGTCGGGATGATCGGCGCCGAGCGCGCGGATGCGGGCCTCGGCCACGTGCTTGTACTCGCGCAGCGCTTCGGCGGCGCGGCCGGTGCGGCTGAGGGTGAACGCGACCTCGTAGCGGCTGGCGAGGGTGTCGGGGTGGTCCGGGCCGAGCAGGTGCTCGCGCTCGGCGGCGACCGCGCGGTGCACCTCCCCCGCCTCCGTCCAGCGGCCGAGGCGTCCCAGGCTCAGGCCCGCGTTGTGCCGCCCGGCCAGGGCGGTCAGCGCCTCCGGTGACGGGGTGGGCCGCTCCCGCGGTGCGGGCCGCGCGCGGGAGGCGGTCTCGGGGCGGGCGACCCACTCGCCGGACAGGCCGGCCGCCGGGTCGGGCGGCGTGGTGCGCAGTCCGGTGCCGGCCGCCTTGTGCCCGGTGGTCATGCCGCGGGTCCAGGAGGGCATCCGGGCCGCGCGCCCCGGCGTCCCGGGCTCACCGGCGCGTGGCGCGCGGATCGCGCGCCCGGTCGCCTCGGGCGGGCCGGTGAGCCCCGGCCCGGCCGCCACCGCGGCCGGCACCGCCCGCAGCGCCTCGATGCGGCGGCCGAGTTCGCGGGCGCTGTCCGGCCGTCCACCGGGCTCCTTGGCCAGCAGGTCCAGGATGATGCGCTCCAGCCGCTCGGGCAGTTCGGCGCGGTGGCCGCGCGGCGGCCGGGGCGGTGTGTCGCGGTGGCCGACGAGGATCGCCCAGGCGTCGTCGAGGTCGAACGGCGGTACGCCGGTGGCGATCTCGTACAACACACATCCGAAGGAGTACAGGTCGCTGCGCCGGTCGACCTCCGCGCCGCTGATCTGCTCCGGCGACATGTAGTGCGGGGTGCCCATGGCGACGCCGGTGCCGGTCAGCCGGGACGTGAAGCCGATGTCGTGGCCGAGCCGGGCGATGCCGAAGTCGCAGATCTTCACGGTGCCGTCGTCCAGCCGCACGATGTTGGCGGGCTTGAGGTCCCGGTGCACGATGCCCTGGTCATGCGTGTAGGCGAGCGCGGCGGCGACCTGCTCGGCGATCTCCACCACCTCGTCCACCGGCAGCGGATGCTGCTTGTTGTCCTCCAGGAGCTGGCTCAGGTCGCGGCCCTGGAGCAGTTCCATCACCAGATACAGCACGCCCTCGGACTCCCCGAAGTCGTGCACGACGGTGATCCCGCGGTGCTGCAGGGCCGCGGCCACCCGCGCCTCACGGCGGAACCGCTCGCGCAGCACCCGGCTGAACGACTGATCGTGCTGCGGGGCCAGGGGCTTGAGGCACTTGACGGCGACCTGCCGCCCCAGTGACTCGTCCCGTGCCCGCCACACCTCCCCCATGCCGCCGCGCCCGATCCGGTCCAACAGCCGGTACCGGCCGTGAATCAGCCCGCTGTCCCCCATCTCCTCAGCCCGCCCCCGTCGCAGTCCGTCGCGCCCTCCCCTGGCTCGTCCAGTATGGCGACAACTCGCCCGAGTTTGTACGGGGCCGGGCGCGTCCCCCGCCGTGCGGCTCCGCGGTCCCCTCGGCCGGTCAGTTCAAGGTGGCGAGGAATTCCGTGCAGGCCCGTGCGCAGGCGCGGCACGCCTGTGCCGCCTGTTCCGCCCCGGAGTGCTCGTCGAACGTCTGCGCGCTCTCCAGGCACACCTGCCGGCACCACTCCACCTGGATCCGGATGGTCGCCTCGTCCACCTGGTTCTGCTCGGACAGCACCCGGCAGGTCGCGTCGCACACCTCCGCGCACAGGATGCCCTTGCGTCGTACGAGTTCCTGCTTCTCGGCGCCGTCCGGGTCCACGAGACTCGCCCGCATCGCACAGGCCCGCGCGCATTCGGTGCACGCCTGGGCACAGGCGAAACGGTCCTCCAGAAACCGGAACAGCTCCTGCTGCGATGTCGTCGTCACACCGCAGCGGGTAGCCGCGGCCACGGCGGTCAAACCCGGTGCCCGCACGGGTTCCGCACGGCTTCCCGGGGCCCGACCGGGGCCCGCGGGCCGGCCGTGGAGCAGTAGAGCGACGGCGAAGACGAACAGGCCTCGAACGAAGCATCCGATGGGGCTTCTGTGCGGCGTCCGCCCGGCGCCCCGACATCGAGGGGCGGCCGCGGACGACGAGGGGATCCGCGAGGCGAACCGCACCCGGACGCCGCGTGCGTCACGGCGAGGTGAGCCGGTTCGTGACCAGGACCGGGGGTACCCGCGAGCCATGATGAACACCTCTTGGATGGAAACGGCCGACCTCGCGGCGGGCCGCGGCGCCCTCGGTGCCGGACTCATAGTGGCGGGTGTGGTGGTCCTGGCGCTGCTGATCGGCATGTTCGTCTTCGGCAGCCGCCGGGTCAGGAAGAGCACGGTGCGCCGGCCCCGGCCCGATGAGCAGCCCCGGATGCCGGAGGGCGGCCCGGTCCACGAGGTCCGGGAGCGGCGGGAGCCGGACGAGATGCCCAGAAGCGACGAGCGCCTGTCACCGCACCAGCTCAAGGACCACGGCAACGCCGGGAGCCGCACGAGCGCGTCGCAGGAGCGGCCGCGCTGGGACGAGGGCGGCAGCGGGGGGTTCGGCAGCGGAGGTCCGGGCCGCCACTGACCGTCCGCTCCCCCGGGCCACCGACGCCCTCGCAACGTCGTACACAGGGAAGTGAGAACCATGGCGGATCCCGCCCGCAACACCCTGCCGCTGCCGGACTACGACCATCTGCCCCTCGGCGGGCTGGAGAGCCGCGTCCGCTCGCTGTCCGCGGACGAGGTCGAGGAGCTGCTGGCCTACGAGCGCTCGCACGCCGACCGGGTTCCGGTGACCGAACTGCTGACGGCCCGGCTGGAGCAGTTGCGCGGGGGCGCCGAGCCGACCTCCGGCGACCCGGACGCGCTGCGCCCCGAGCAGGGCACCGGCCGTGCCGGGTCCCCGGTCTCACCGGCGACCTCGCCGCAGCCGTTCGGCCCGCCGCCGCACGGCACCCCGGACCAGCGGGGCAAGCCGAAGGGTGACCGTACGTAGGCAGGACCGGCCACCGCCCGCCGTACAGGGGCGGGTCGCGCTCCCCTCGACCGCTTCCGACGCGGTCGTGGGGGCACGACCCGCCCCTACGCGTGTGCGAGGTGAGGTGGATCACAGCGCTTCGGTGCATCGTTTCGCGGGGCCAAGAGTCTTTGTCTGAGGTGCAAGAGGTTGTTCGAACGCGGGGCGGTGGGAATGGAGCGGTTTCGGGCCGACGGCTTCGACGAGTTCGTGGCCGCCCGTTGGTCGACGCTGCTCCATGTCGCGCGGCTGCTGACCGGCGGCGACCGGCAGCGCGCCGAGGACCTCGTCCAGGAGGCCCTGGTGAAGCTGTGGTTCGCCTGGCCGAAGGTCGCCGAACAGGCCCCCGATGCCTATGTGCGCCAGATCCTGGTGCGGATGGCCGCCCGTTCGGCCCGGCGGCGCTGGTGGGGGGAGCGACCGATGGGTGAACTGCCCGACCGGCCCGGACCGGGCGACTTCTCCTCGGCCGTCGCGGAACGCTCGCGGCTGGAGGCCGCGCTGGCCCTGCTGCCGCCCCGGCAGCGGGCCGCGGTGGTGCTGCGCTACTGCGAGGACCTGCCGGAGAGCCAGGTGGCACAGGCCCTCGGCTGTCCGGTGGGCACCGCCCGCTCCCACGCGTCGCGTGGAGTGGCGCGGCTGCGGCAGATCCTGTCCGACTCCGTCAGGCCCGTGAGGTGAGGGGAGAAGCGATGGACGACTTCGAGCGGGAGCTGACGCGCATGATGCGCGACTCCCGGCAGCAGGCCCCCTTCGCGCCCGAGAGCCGGCGGCGCCTGTACGACGGCATCCGGGCCCGCCGCCGGTCCCGGACGCTGTGGAAGGCCGGGGGCTCGGCGCTCGCGGTGACCGGGCTCGGCATCGGGCTGGCGCTGCTGCCGGCCACCGGCTCCCGGCCCGCCGACCACCGGCCCCTGCCGGCGACCAGCCCGACGCCGCCCCCGGCACCCCCGACGCCGACGACGTCCGCCCCGAGCACGTCCCAGCCACCCACGAGCACGCCCGGGACCACGATGTCCGGCACCACGGCACCCGGGTACGGCGGCACGCCGACCTCTCCCCCGCCGTCCGCCACGCCCGGCGCCGGCAGCCGGACGACGACACCCCGGACTCCTCCGGTCTCCTCCCTGCCGCCGACCGCCCCACCGTCGACGGAGCCGGCGCGAGGGCCCTCCGCCTCGGCCGGTGACGCATCGGCCGGCAGCGGTTAGCGACCGCACCGCCGACCCTGCCCGTGGGCGACCCCGCCCCCGGCCGTTCCACCCGACCACCCACCTCGGGCGCCCGAGGCATGCCCCCACCGGGGCCCCTGCCCTGCCGTACGCCGGAAAGAGACCGTGATCCCGTCATGAGAACCGCGAGGCGGTCGACACCGATCGACCGCCGCACATCCGCCACGTCCGCGGCCCTGGTGGCGCTGCCGCGCCGGGCGCCGCTGCCGGCGCACCACCCGGCACCCGTCCTGGACGTGGTCGTGCCCGTGCACAACGAGGAGAACGACCTGGAGCCCTGCGTCCGTCGGCTCCACGCGCACCTCGCGGAAACCTTCCCCTATCCCTTCCGGATCACCATCGCCGACAACGCCAGCACGGACCGCACCCCGCGGATCGCCGAGCGCCTGGCCGGGGAGCTGCCCGGGACCGACTGGATACGGCTGGCCGAGAAGGGGCGCGGCCGGGCCCTGCACACCGCCTGGTCGCGGTCGTCCGCCCCGGTGCTCGCCTACCTGGACGTGGACCTGTCCACCGATCTCGCGGCCCTGCTGCCGCTGGTGGCCCCGTTGATCTCCGGGCACTCGGACATCGCGATCGGCACCCGGCTGGCCCGCGGCTCCACGGTGGTGCGCGGGCCGAAGCGGGAGTTCATCTCCCGCTGCTACAACGGGCTGCTGCGCGGCACCCTCGCCGTCGGGTTCTCGGACGCGCAGTGCGGCTTCAAGGCGGTGCGGCGGGACGTCGCCGAGCGGCTGCTGCCGCTGGTCGAGGACCGGGAGTGGTTCTTCGACACGGAGATGCTGGTGATAGCCGAGCGGGCCGGGCTGCGCATCCACGAGGTCCCGGTGGACTGGGTGGACGACCCCGACAGCCGGGTGGACATCCTGGCGACGGCGCTGGCGGACCTGCGCGGCATGGCCCGGCTCGGGCGTGCGCTGGCCGGCGGGCGGCTGCCCCTGGCCGCACTGCGCCGCGCCGAAGGGCTCGACGAGGCCGCGGGGCTGCCGCCCGCCCTGGTTCCCCAGCTGCTCCGCTTCGCCGCCGTCGGCGTCGCCAGCACGCTGTTCTACCTGCTGCTCTACAGCATGCTCCGGCCCGCGACGGGCGCCCAGGCGGCCAACGCGCTCGCCCTGCTGGCCAGCGCCGTCGCCAACACCGCCGCGAACCGGCGGCTCACCTTCGGGGTGCGGGGCCGCGGCGACGTGCTGCGCCACCAGCTCAAGGGCCTGGTGGCCTTCCTGGTCGGCCTCACCCTCACCAGCGGTTCGCTGGCCGCCCTGCACAGCACCGCGCCCGGGGCCGGCCCCCGCGTGGAGCTGCTGACGCTGATCGCCGCCAACCTCGCCGCCACCCTGCTGCGCTTCCTCCTCCTGCGGGCCTGGGTGTTCCCCGGCCACCGCTCCCGCCGTTCGACAGGACCCTCCACCTCATGACCACCGTTGGGACAAGCCAGGCCGGCCCGGCCCCGACATCCGCGCCCGAGCCCGACCTTCCCCCGCCGGCTTCCCCGGCCCCGCGCGAGCGGCTGCGCCGCGCCGCCGCGCACTACGGACCCGTCCTCGCGATGTACGGCGTGCTGAAGTCCGTGGGCTTCGCCGTGTTCATGTACCTGCTGGACTCGGCGGGCGACTTCCGCGAGAAGCATCCGCGCTTCGGTGGCGGCGCCCACACCTGGGACGTACTGGGCAGCTGGGACGGCTGGTGGTACCAGCAGATCGCCCTGCACGGCTACGACCCGGCGCTGGAGCCGGTGCCCGGCGCCACCGGACTGATCACCCTCAAGGGCAACTCGGCGGCGTTCTTCCCGCTGTACCCGGCGCTGATGCGGATGGTCTCGGAGGTCACGGGGCTCGGCCCGTACGGCGCCGGAATGGCCGTGTCCGTCGTGTTCTCCTTCGTCGCGGCGCTCGGCATCTACGCCGTCACCGCCCGGCTCGGGGGGCGCAGGGCCGGTCTGGTCGCCGTCGGCCTGTGGGCGGTGTGGCCCGGTTCCGGCGCGGAGTGGGCGGTGTACTCCGAGTCCGTGTACACGGCGCTGGCCGCGTGGGCCTGCTATGCCGTGATGACCCGCCGCTGGCTCACCGCCGGGGTGCTGACCTTCACCGCCGGACTGGCCCGGCCCACCGCGGTCACCCTGGTCGCCGCGCTCGCCGTCGCCGGGCTGCTCGCGGTGTGGCGGCGTGAGGAGGGCATACGCCGCCCGCTGATCGCGGTGGTGATCGCCCCGCTGGGCGCGGCCGGCTACCTGGGCTGGGTCGGATACCGCATGGGCGACTGGGGCGGCTACAACAAGCTCCAGGACGGCGCCTGGGCCCACAAGTTCGACTACGGCCGGCACACCCTCGACGTGCTCACCTCCGTGCCCGTGGGGCACTTCGACTACCTGTTCGCCATGCCCCTGGAGGACACGATCGGGGTCGGGGTGGTGCTGCTGGTGCCGGTGCTGACGGTGCTGCTGCTGCGGCTGCGCCCACCCGCCGTGCTCGTCGTCTACACGGTGCTGTCGTACCTGATGGTGATGGCCACCCAGCAGTACTTCGGCAACGTCTCCCGCTATCTGCTCCCGCTGTTCCCGCTGTTCATCCCGCTCGCGCTGGCCATGCGCCGGCTGAAGTGGCCCTCGCTGGCCACGGTGCTGGGCACGGCGGCCCTGGCCTCCGGGTCGTACGCGGGATACGTCCTGTTCGAGCTCGGCGTGCCGTAGGCCGCGGCCCTCAGGGTCAACGGGGGGGCGACGACGGGTTACCCGGGTCGTCGCCCCGCCTGCGACGCGCGGTGAGTGCCGGGGCGTCAGCCGTCCCGGGTCAGGGACCGCACCCGGAATCCGCCGCGGCCGTCGAACCGTACTTCGCGGACGGCGTCGAATCCGTCCGCGCGGGAGGGGCGGCGCAACCGCTTGACGGTGGCGTGGATCCCGATGTCGGGGACCCGGTGGCGCCCCTGCCGCAGGGCGTTGCGCGCCAGGGAGCCCGGCAGGTCCGGCGGGAACCAGTACGCGGTGACGGTCGCGCCGTGGGCGTGCCCGGCGGCGATGAGGGGCCGCCATTCCCCGGGGGACGGATTGGTGTTGTCGACCGCCACCGATCTCCCGGAGTTCAGCGCCTCGTCCACCAGACGCATCTGCCGGTCCTGCTTGCGCCGGGCCGCCCGGGGCATCAGGTCCTTGCCGACCGGCTCGTAGCGCCCGGACAGACACCGCTCGCAGAACGTCGACTTCCCGGACGCCTGGAGCCCCACGAGGACGGCCACGTCCGGCACCGCCGGTGCGCGGTGTGGTCGGTCGGATGCCACGGTGATCCGCGTACCCGTGCCTGCTCCCGGCAAGCGTGACCGTCACCGGGTCCGGCTCGCCGGCCCGCGGGTTCGGGTGCACCCGCTCGGGTACTCGAAGGGTCCCTCCGGCGATGAGGCCGTACGGGGGACGAGGCCCTACGGGGACGAGGGAGGAACGCGGGATGTCTCCCCACGCAGAAGCTCCCACAGCGGGTTCCCTGGGGGACCGTCGCGCCTCCGCGCGCACCGCGCGGCTGCGGAGCCGGATCCCCGAACCCGACGAGGAACCGGACCTGCTGGGCCAGTACCTGAGACAGATCGCCGCGACCCCGCTGCTCGGCGCCGAGGACGAGGTACGGCTGGCGCAGCGCATGCAGGCCGGTGAGCAGGCCCTGGAGGCGATGCGGCGGGCCGAGTCCGCGGGTCGCGAACTGATGCCGCGGCGGCGCAGGGAAGCGCAGGAGGCGGTACGGGACGGGCAGGCGGCCAAGGACCACATGGTGCGGGCCAACCTCCGGCTGGTGGTGTCGATGGCCAGGCGCCACACCCACCGCGGACTTCCGCTCCTGGATGTCATCCAGGAGGGCAACCTGGGGCTGATCCGGGCCGTGGAGAAGTTCGACTCCACCAGGGACTTCACGTTCTCCACCTACGCCACCTGGTGGATCCGCCAGGCCATCGAGCGCGGCCTGGCGGCGCACGCCCGTACGGTGCGGCTGCCGATGCACGTCGTGGAGCAGTTGCGCGAACTCGCCAGGGTGGAGCGGCTCCTGCGACTGCGCCTGGATCGTGAGCCCACCACCGAGGAGGTGGCCGGGGAGAGCGGTCTCGCCGTCGACAGGGTCGGCCGGCTGCGTCGCGTCGGACGGGACGCGGTCAGTTCGGACACGCCGGTGGACGAGACCGGCGAGACCGTGGTCGGCGACCTCATCCCCGACACGGAGGTGCTGCGCGCGCCGGAGGTCGCCGAGTACCGGGCGCTCGCCGAGGAGCTGCGGGAGGCCATCGGTGTCCTGGAGCCCCGCGAGGCGATGATCCTCAGCCTCCGCTTCGGCCTGCACGACGGCCGGACCCGCACTCCGGGGCAGGTGGCGAAGCAGGTCGGCCTGACCGGTGAGCGCGTACGACAGCTGGAGAAGGAATCACTCGCCCGGCTGCGGGCCCCCGAGACGCGGGACCGGCCGGCCGCGTGGGCGGGCTGACGTCGCGGACCTTGGGTGGCCGGGATGGTGACGCTGTTCCTGTGCGGCGACGTGATGCCCGGGCGTGGCGTCGACCAGATCCTTCCGCATCCGGGCGATCCCGCGCTGAGGGAGGGCTTCGTCCGGGACGCCCGCGACTACGTGGAGCTGGCGGAGGCCGTGAGCGGCCCGATTCCCCGCCCGGTTCCGTTCGCGTGGCCGTGGGGCGAGGCGTTGCGGCTGCTCGAGGACGCCGCCCCGGACGCGCGGATCATCAACCTGGAGACCTCCGTCACGCGCAGTGACGCGTTCGCGCCCGGGAAGGCCGTGCACTACCGGATGCACCCGGCCAATGTGCCCGTTGTGGCGGCGGCCCGGCCCGACGTCTGCGTCCTGGCCAACAACCACGTACTGGACTTCGGCCGCCCGGGTCTTTGGGAAACGCTGGACGCGCTGGGGGGCGCGGGTCTGCGGGCGGCGGGCGCGGGCCGGGACGCCGACTCGGCGTACGCGCCCGCGGTGGTCCCCGTCGAGGGCGGCCGGGTGCTGGTGTTCGCCCTGGGGACGATGTCGAGCGGCATCCCGCCGAGCTGGACGGCGACGGCCGAGCGGTCCGGTGTGGCGTACCTCCCGGAGCCGTCGGCCACCACGGCCGCCGTCGTCGTCGACCGGGTGCGGCGGACGAAACGCCCGGGCGACATCGCGGTCGTGTCCGTGCACTGGGGCTCGAACTGGGGCTACCGCGTGCCGCGGAACCAGATCCGCTTCGCCCGCGCGCTGGTCGACGGCGGTGTCGACGTCGTCCACGGCCACTCCTCGCACCACCCCCGCCCGGTCGAGATGTACCGCGGCCGCCTGATCCTGTACGGCTGTGGGGACTTCGTGGACGACTACGAGGGCATCTCCGGTTACGAGGAGTACCGCGACGACCTCCGGCTCGCGTATCTGGCGTCGGTCGCCGCGGACACCGGGCGGACGGCCGGGCTGCGCATGGTGCCGCTGCGGGCGCGGCGGATGCGGCTCGAAGCCGCCGCGGACGACGAGCGGGCGTGGCTGCGGGAGACGCTCGACCGGATCAGTGACGTTCCCATCGCCCTGGACCCCGACGGCACGCTCACCCTCGCCCCACCGCCCGTCCCCCGGTGACCGTTCCGCCGCGCGAGCCGGCGGCACCCGTGCGAGGCTGAGGCAGGAGGTCCCCGCATGACGGACGACATCGCTCGAGCGGCCGGGCACACCGATCCCCCGCCCCGCATGGGCTTCTTCACGGACACCTCGGTGTGCATCGGCTGCAAGGCGTGCGAGGTGGCGTGCAAGGAGTGGAACGCGATCCCCGAGGACGGCCTCGAGCTGACCGGCATGTCGTACGACAACACCCAGGGCCTCGGCGCCGACACCTGGCGGCATGTGGCCTTCGTCGAGCAGCGCAGGCCGCTGGGCGGCGCGGCGTCCGGGGCCGGCGACGTCGACGTCTTCGACGCGGCCCGCGATCTCGCCCCCGCTCCCGGGAACGGCGAGCTGCGCTGGCTGATGTCCTCCGACGTGTGCAAGCACTGCACCCGTGCCGCCTGCCTCGACGTGTGCCCGACCGGCTCACTGTTCCGCACGGAGTTCGGCACGGTGGTCGTGCAGGAGGACATCTGCAACGGCTGCGGCTACTGCGTGACCGCCTGCCCGTACGGCGTCATCGACCAGCGGCCCGGCGACGGACGCGCCTGGAAGTGCACCCTGTGCTACGACCGGCTCGGCGTCGGCATGGAACCCGCCTGCGCCAAGTCCTGCCCGACCGATTCCATCCAGTTCGGCCCCCTGGAGGAGCTGCGCGAGCGTGCGGCGGACCGGGTGGCGCAGCTGCGGGCGGCCGGTGTCGACGACGCACGCCTGTACGGCGAGGACCCCGAGGACGGTGTCGGCGGCGACGGCGCGTTCTTCCTGCTGCTGGACGAGCCGGAGGTGTACGGGCTGCCGCCCGATCCGGTCGTCTCCACCCGTGACCTGCCCACGATGTGGCGGCACGCGGCGGCGGCCGCCGCCTCGCTCGCCGCGCTGGCCGTCGTGAGCTTCGCCGGGAGGCCGCGATGAGCGGTGCCCCCCGGGACGCGGTGGAGGGCGCCGGGCGCCGTCGCCGCCGCCGCGGACGCGGCGAGCAGGCCGTGGTCCCGGACGCGGAGTTCGCCTCGTACTACGGTCGGCCGATCCTCAAGAGGCCCCGCTGGAGGCCTTTGGACATCGCGGGCTACCTCGCCCTCGGCGGCCTCGCCGGGGCGTCCTCGCTGCTGGCCGCGGGGGCGGACGCCACCGCCCGGCCCGCGCTGGCCCGCACGGCGAAACTGGGGGCGGCGGGGGCGATCTCCCTCTCCCTGGCGGCGCTCGTGCACGACCTGGGCCGTCCTTCCCGCTTCCTCAACATGCTCCGCGTCGTCAAGCCGACGTCCCCGATGAACCTGGGGTCGTGGCTGCTGGCGGGCTACGCACCGCTCACGATGGCCGCGGCCGCCGCCGATGTCGCGGGCCGGTACCGGGCCGTGGGCGCCGCCGCCACGGCGTCCGCCGCCGCCCTGGGTCCGGCGGTGGCGACCTACACCGCCGTGCTCGTCTCCGACACCGCCGTGCCGGCGTGGCACGGCGGCCGGCGCGACCTGCCCTTCGTGTTCGCCGGCTCGGGCGCCACCGCGGCGGCCGGTCTGGCCCTGGTCGCGGCGCCGGGCGAAGAGACGGGCCCGGCGCGCCGTATGGCCGTACTGGGCGCCGTGCTCGAACTGGGTGCCTTCCAGCTGATGAAGCGGCGCCTCGGACTGGTGGCCGAACCGTACGAGGAGGGCCGGCCGCGGGCGATGCTGCGCGCCGCCGAGGCGCTCACGGCCGGTGGCGCCGCACTGGCGGTGTGCGCGGGCCGGCGTGGCCGGGCGCGCGCCGTCCTGGCCGGTACGGCCCTGCTGGCCGGTTCCACGGCCATGCGGCTGGCCGTGTTCCACGCCGGTGTGGCCTCGGCCGAGGATCCCAAGTACACGGTCGTACCGCAGCGGGAGCGGCTGGAGGCCCGGTCACGGGACGGTGACGGCCGGCCGTAGTGGGTGATCAGGAATGGGCTGCGAGGAGTGGGGTACTCCGCCACGGCGGTCGGTGCTCCGGAAAGGGCAGACGTCATGGGCGTACGCACGTGGATCGATTCCTGGCCGGTCTACCGCCAGCTCAAGGGCACCGACCCGCTGGGCCGCGGCGCAGCCGCCAAGAGCGGGGCGAGCGCGCGGCTCACGCCCCGGGTCGCCACGGCGGACCGGGTCGTGAAGTCGGTCTGCCCGTACTGCGCCGTCGGCTGCGGTCAGAACGTGTACGTCGAGGACGGGCGTGTCACCCAGATCGAGGGCGACCCCGACTCCCCCGTCTCGCGCGGCCGGCTGTGCCCGAAGGGCGCCGCCAGCCTGCAGCTGACCACCGGCGGGGCGCGCGAGCACCATGTGCTCCACCGCCGCCCGCACGGCACCACCTGGGAGCGCCTGGACCTCGACACGGCGATGGACATGATCGCCGACCGGGTGATCGAGGCCCGCCGGGCGGGCTGGGAGTGGGAGGTCGAGCAGAGCCGCACCCGGCGCACCCTCGGCATCGCGAGTCTGGGCGGGGCCACGCTCGACAACGAGGAGAACTACCTCATCAAGAAGCTGTTCACCGCGCTCGGAGCCGTGCAGATCGAGAACCAGGCGCGTATTTGACACTCCTCCACCGTTCCCGGTCTGGGAACCTCGTTCGGCCGCGGCGGCGCGACCACCTTCCAGCAGGACCTGCAGCACTCCGACTGCATCGTCATCCAGGGCTCGAACATGGCCGAGTGCCATCCGGTCGGGTTCCAGTGGGTGATGGAGGCCAAGGCCCGCGGAGCGAAGGTGGTCCACGTCGACCCGCGGTTCACCCGCACCAGCGCCCTGGCCGACGTGCACGTACCGCTGCGGGCCGGCTCGGACATCGCCTTCCTCGGCGGGATCATCAACCACGTCCTGCGCACCGACGCGTACTTCAGGGACTACGTGGTCGCCTACACCAACGGGCCGGTGGTGCTGCGGGAGGACTTCCGCGACACCGAGGATCTCGACGGTGTCTTCTCCGGGCTCGATGCCGACAGCCGCAGCTACGACCCGAGTACCTGGCAGTACCGGGGCACCTCGGTACAGGCCTCCTCCGGCCGGCGGGACCTGCGGTTCGATGAGCGCACCGGGGCCGCCCCCAGCGTCTCGGAGGCCGCGCGCGGTGAGTCCCACGGCTCCGGCGGCCCCACGACCCCGGGCGGCGAACCGGAACGCGACGAGTCGATGACCCACCCCCGGTGCGTCCTGCAGGTCCTCAAGCGGCACTACGCCCGCTACACGCCCGAGATGGTCGAACGGATCTGCGGTGTCCCCCAGGACCTGTTCCGCCAGGTGTGCGACCTGGTCACCGAGAACTCCGGACGGGACCGCACCACCGCCTTCGCCTACGCGGTCGGCTGGACCCAGCACACCGTCGGCGTCCAGTACATCCGCGCGGCCTCCGTGCTGCAGAGCCTGCTCGGCAACATCGGCCGGCCCGGCGGCGGCATCCTCGCGCTGCGCGGACACGCCTCCATCCAGGGCTCGACGGACATCCCCACCCTGTTCAACCTGCTGCCCGGGTACATTCCGATGCCCCACGCCCACCACCGGCAGGACCTGGACGCCTTCGTCCGGGCGGACGCGGCGCGCAAGGGCTACTGGGGCAACATGCGCGCCTACCTGGTGAGCCTGCTCAAGGCGTACTGGGGTGACGCGGCGACCGAGGAGAACGACTTCTGCTTCGACTACCTGCCGCGGCTGACCGGCTCCCACTCCACGTACGAGACGGTCATGGCCCAACTGGAGGGCACCTGCAAGGGCTACTTCCTCATGGGTGAGAACCCCGCGGTCGGCTCCGCCAATGCCAAGCTGCAGCGCCTGGGCATGGCCAACCTGGACTGGCTCGTCGTGCGGGACTTCTCCCTCATCGAGTCGGCCACCTGGTGGCAGGACGGACCGGAGATCGAGACGGGCGAGCTGCGCACCGAGGACATCGGCACGGAGGTGTTCTTCCTGCCGGCCGCCGCGCACACCGAGAAGGACGGCAGCTTCACCAACACCCAGCGCCTGCTGCAATGGCACCACCAGGCCGTCGAGCCTCCCGGTGAGGCGCGCAGCGACCTCTGGTTCACCTTCCACCTCGGGCGGATCATCCGGCGGAAACTCGCCGCGTCCACCGACCCGATGGACCGGCCGCTGCTCGACCTGACCTGGGACTACCCCACGGTGGGCGAGCACGCCGAGCCGGATGCCGAGGCCGTCCTGGCCGAGATCAACGGACGCGACGCCGAGGGCACCCCGCTCGCGAGCTCCGAACAGCTGAAGGACGACGGATCCACCTCGTGCGGCTGCTGGATCTACTGCGGTGTCCGCGCCGACGGCGTCAACCAGGCGGACCGCCGCACACCGGGCGAGCAGCAGAACTGGGTCGCCGCCGACTGGGGCTGGGCCTGGCCCGCCAACCGCCGGGTGCTGTACAACCGGGCCTCCGCCGACCCGGACGGCAGGCCGTGGAGCGAGCGCAAGGCGCTGGTGTGGTGGGACGCGGAGCGAGGCGAGTGGACCGGTCACGACGTGCCGGACTTCCCGAAGGACAAGGCCCCCGGCCACCGGCCCCCGAAGGACGCGACCGGGCCTGAGGCGCTGTCGGGCACCGACGCGTTCATCATGCAGGAGGACGGCAAGGCCTGGCTGTATGTGCCGTCCGGACTCACCGACGGACCGCTGCCGGCGCACTACGAGCCGCAGGACTCGCCGTTCCCCAACCTGCTGTACGGCAGGCAGCGCAACCCGGTACGGCATCTGCCGCCACCGCACCCGGACAACCGCTACCAGCCGAGCGGCGGCGAGCCGGGCACCGAGGTGTTCCCCTACGTGGCCACCACCTACCGGCTCACCGAGCACCACACGGCGGGCGGCATGTCCCGCTGGCAGCCCTATCTGGCCGAGCTGCAACCGGAGTTCTTCTGCGAGGTGTCACCGCAGCTCGCCGCCGAGCGCGGCCTGGAGCACACCGGCTGGGCGACGATCGTCAGCGCCCGCGCCGTCATCGAGGCACGGGTGCTCGTCACCGACCGCGTGCCGCCGCTGACCGTGCACGGCCGCACCCTGCACCAGGTGGGGCTGCCCTACCACTGGGGCCCGAACGGCTACAGCACGGGGGACGCGGCCAATGAGCTGCTGCATCTGTCCCTCGACCCCAACACGCACATCCAGGAGGCGAAGGCGTTCGCCGTGGACATCCGGCCGGGGCGCCGGCCGAGGGGCCCGGCCGCCCCGGAGCTGGTGCGCGCCTACCGGGAGCGGGCGGGCATCGACGAGCACACCGGTACCGAACCGTGAGCGGCGCGGCGCCGTCGGCTCACTTCAGGACGACGGAGTGCGCGCCCCTGCGGACCAGTTCCCCGACGACCGGGGCGCCCGGCACCTCGCCCGCCACCAGCAGCCCGCCCGAGGTCTGGGCGTCGGCCAGGAGCAGACGGGTGCCTGCGTCCGCGGACCCGAAGTCGGTGAAGGGCTCCACCCATTCCAGGTTCCGCCTGGTGCCACCGCTGACGTAGCCGTCCCGCACCGCCTGCCGGGCCCCGTCGAGGTAGGGCACGGCCGCGGTGTCGATCACCGCGGTGACGTCCGAGGCGCGGGCGAGCTTGTGCAGATGGCCGAGCAGGCCGAAACCGGTGACGTCGGTGGCGCAGACCGCGCCGGCGGCCAGGGCCGCGGCCGAGGCGTCCCGGTTGAGCGTCACCATCGTGGCCACCGCCTGTTCGAACCGCTCGCCGGTGGCCTTGTGCCGGTTGTTCAGCACGCCCAGTCCGAGGGGCTTGGTGAGCGACAGCGGCATACCCGCGCGGCCGGTGTCGTTGCGCAGCAGCCGGTCCGGGTCCGCGAGGCCGGTGACGGCCATCCCGTACTTGGGTTCCGGGTCGTCCACGCTGTGCCCGCCGCCCACGTGGCAGCCCGCCTCGGTGGCGATGTCCAGCCCGCCGCGCAGCACCTCACGCGCCAGCTCGAAGGGCAGGACGTCACGCGGCCACGCCAGGAGGTTGACGGCGACAAGCGGCCGCCCGCCCATCGCGTACACGTCGGACAGTGCGTTGGCGGCGGCGATGCGCCCCCAGTCGTAGGGGTCGTCCACGACGGGCGTGAAGAAGTCGGCGGTGGCGACCACGGCCCGGGCCGCGGTGCCGCCGCGCGCCGGCAGGGAGACCACGGCACCGTCGTCCCCGGTGGCCGTCCCGACCAGCAGCGGGGTGTCACCGGGTGCCGGCACCGGACCGGAGAGACCGCCCAGCACGTCCTCCAGCTCTCCGGGCGGGATCTTGCAGGCGCAGCCGCCGCCGTGCGCGAACCGGGTGAGGCGTACGGGCGTGTCGGACGAGAGGTGCATACGTGGCTCCTGAGGGTGGGTCGGGTCGGGGTGTCCCGGTGGGTGAGCCGGTAGCCTGGGCGTGCGATGGAGGCGTGTGGGTGCCTGGTGGCCCTCCCGGTCTTCAAAACCGAGGTGCCCGAGGATCTCGGGCAGGCGGGTTCGATTCCCGTCCGCCTCCGTTCTCCGCGTCGTCCCGGCAGCGCCGGCACCGCTCGTCCACCCGCTCGGTCAAGCCCCGCTCGTCGAGGAACTCCAGCAGCGGTACGGCCACCCGGCGGGTGGTGTCCAGGGCCCGGCGGGCCTGGCTGAGGGTGAACGGCTGGGGCAGACCGCGCAGTACGGCGGCGGCGCGGGCGTCCGCTCCCGGCAGCAGGACGATGCCGTCGGCGACCCGCAGCAGCGCACCGGCCGAGACGGCGGCGGCCAGCTCCCTGCGGGTCAGGCCCAGTTCGGCCAGCCGGCCGGCCTCCGGGGCGCGGAAGGGCGAGTGCCGAAGCTCCTCGCGCAGGGCGTCGACGGCTGCCCTGACCGGGGGCGGAAGGACGGGCCCCGCCTGTCCGGGTCCGTGCAGCCGCCCTTGGCCGCGGCGCAGCGGTACCGTGCCCGGGACGTCGGCGAGCGCGTCGACCAGGGCCCGGTCGGGCAGGTCGAGCAGCCTCCTGGCCGCCTCGGTGGGCAGCCCGGGGTCCAGCGGATGCCGCGCCGCGTGCCGTTCCACCTCGGCGCCGAGCCGGTGCCGCAGGGCCGCCCAGTGCCCGGGGTCGGCCAGCCAGTCCCCGGCGACGGGTGGCACGGGGGCGGGTGCTCCCATGGCCTCCAGCTCCGAGCGGCGGACGAGCCGGCGCCGTCGCAGTTCCGCCGCGCCGTCCGGGCGGCCGGTCATGCCGGCCAGTGCGGCCGCTCTGGCCCGGGCCGCTCCGCGCCGGGTCAGCTCCGGCGGCCGGACGTCCAGGACGGTCACGCCGCACGCGGTGCGCCGGCCCCCACCGGGTTCGCGCAGCACCGCCCGGTCACCGATCCGCAGGGGCAGCCTCCGAGCCGTCGTCAGTCGGGCCGTGTCCTCGCCGAGCGGTCGGACGGTCACCGGCACCGCGGCGGTACCGATGTGCAAGGTGGCCTCGCGGGGAAGGTCCTCGACGGGCGTCCCGGTGACACGGGCGTCGACGGTCGAGGTGAGCAGCCAGCGGTCCGGCGTCAACAGCACCTGTCCGCGGCCGAGTACGGCATCGGGTGCCCCGTGCACGTTGACCGCCACGCGCGCCACGCCGCCGACGGCGGTCCGGTCCTCCCGCAGGCACTGCAGTCCCCGTACCCGCAGCCCGGTCGCGCCGTCCCCCGTCACCAGCCGGTCGCCGACGCGCAGGGTGCCCGCGCCGAGGGTGCCGGTGACGACCGTGCCGTGACCGCGCACGGTGAACGCGCGGTCGAGCCACAGGCGTACGTCCGCGTCGGCGGGCGGAACGGGCAACGCGCGGACCAGCGCGGCGAGTTCGCCGCGCAGCTCCTCCAGTCCGGCGCCCGTCACCGCGCTCACCGCGACGGACGGCACCGCGCCGAGGGAGGTGGCGGCCATGCGTGCGGCGGCGTCCGCGCGCACGGGCCCGGGATCGGCCAGGTCGCTGCGGGTCACGGCGAGCACGGCGTGGCGCACTCCGAGGGCGTCCAGGATCTCCAGGTGTTCCTGCGACTGCTCCTGCCAGCCCTGGTCGGCGGCCACCACGAACAGCACGGCCGGTACGGGGCCCACGCCGGCCAGCATGGTGGCGACGAACCGTTCGTGGCCCGGCACGTCGACCAGGGCCAGGTGCTCACCGTCCGGCGGGCGGAGCCGGGTCCACACGAAGCCGAGGTCCAGGGTCAGGCCGCGGCGCCGCTCCTCCTCGAACCGGTCGGGTTCCATCCCGGTCAACGCCCGGGCCAGGGCGGACTTTCCGTGGTCGACGTGCCCGGCGGTGGCCAGCACCCGCATGTCGCCCTACCTCCCCTCGACCGACCGGACCGCCTCGGCCAGCCGATCGTCGTCCGGTGCCGGCACCGCCCGCAGATCGAGCAGGCACCGCCCGGCCTCCAGGCGCCCCACCACGGGGACCGGTCCGGTGCGCAGGGCCGCGGCGTACCTCTCCGGCAGCGACAGCGCGGCACTGGCCAGTGTCACGCCGGGTGCTCCGCCGCCGCCCACCGTCGCCGAGGTGGCCACGGCGCGTACGTCGATGCCGTCGGCCTTCAGCCGCGCGGCGAGCCGCTCGGCGCGGTGCCTCAGCCGTGCCGGGTCGGCGCCGAGTGCCTCGGCGGTCGGGGTCGCGGGGCCGGTCAGGGTCGCCTCCAGGGCCGCCAGGGTCAGCTTGTCCACGCGCAGGGCGCGGGCGAGCGGGTGGCGGGACAGGGCGCCGATCAGATCCTCGCGCCCCAGGAGCAGTCCGCACTGCGGTCCGCCGAGCAGTTTGTCGCCGCTCGCCGTGACCAGCGCCGCGCCCGCCGTCAACTGCGTCCGCGCGTCCGGTTCCCCGGGCAGCAACGGATGCGGGGCCAGCAGTCCGGACCCGATGTCGACGACGACCGGGACGCCCAGTGCCGCGAGTTCGCCGACGCCCGGGGCGTGCGTGAACCCGGTGATCCGGAAGTTGGAGGGGTGCACCTTCAGCACGAAGGCCGTCTCCGGTCCGATGGCCTCGGCGTAGTCGGCGGCCGTGGTGCGATTGGTGGTTCCCACCTCGCGCAGCCGGGCGCCCGTGGAGACCAGCAGGTCGGGCAGGCGGAAACCGTCACCGATCTCGACCAGTTCCCCCCGGCTGATGACGATCTCCCTGCCCACGGCGAGGGCGGTGGCGGCCAGGACCAGTGCGGCGGCCCCGTTGTTGACGAGGTGCGCGGCGGCGGCGGCCGGCACCGCGGCGCGCAGGGCGGCCAGGACGGTGCGGCCCCGGCGCGCCCGGACGCCGGAGTCCAGATCCAGTTCGACGTCGGTGGGTCCGGCGGCCTCCCGCACGGCCTGCCGGGCCGCCGCGGACAGCGGGGCCCGGCCGAGGTTGGTGTGCAGGACCACGCCGGTGGCGTTGATCACCGGCCGCAGTCCGCTCACCGACCGCGGCAGCAGGGCCACGGCCGTGTCGGCCACGGCGTCCGGCGGCACGGCGCCCTCACGCGCCCGCTGTTGTGCCCGGTGGACCGCCGACTTCACCTGTCCCGTGCCGAGCCGGCGGGCCGCCCGGAGCAGGCGTGGATCGCGCAGTACGGCGTCGGTACGCGGAATCCGCCGCCGTACGTCCGCGCCGGCTCGTCGCGGCGCCTTCTCGTCGTCCGGTTCAGGCGCGGTCCGCTGTTCCACCCGACTCCTCCGTTCAGGCCCGGCTCCCGGCCGGCCGGTCCCTCATCGTCCACCAGTGCTTCCGGCCGGAAACACGACACGCCGGACCATCGGGACGGCATCTCACCAGCGGGGGCCTTGGGTCCTCCCGGCGGACGCGGGACTCCCCCGCGGTCCGGAGGCCGGCCCGGGCGAGCGTGCCGTCCCCGAAGGAGCCGCCCACGCCTCCCGGGGGTCGCACGGTCGGGGCGGGGCGGCAGGAGCCCGGTCCGTCGGGGGCGCTTCCCGGCCGCCTGCGCCGGTTCACCCGCCGGCGCTGTCGCCGGCTCCCGCGCCGGGGCGGTCGGCACGGTGGCGGGAGCCGGGCAGCATCTCCTGCACCTTGGCCTTGAGGCCCTGTTTGACCACGGAGGCGCGGTCGCTGTCCCCCTGGAGCACGGCCGAGGCCGCGGCCTGGATCTGGTCCCATTCGGCGTGCGGGGGGATCGGCGGCACGGCCGGGTCGGTGCGGAAGTCGATGACGAAGGGCCGGTCGGCCGTCAGCGCCCGGTCCCAGGCCGCCTCGACCTCATCCGGCTTCTCCACACGCACCCCCTCGAGCCCGATCCGCTGTGCGATCTCGGCGTACGGCAGGTCGGGGAGGTGCTGCGACTCCTCGAACTGCGGTGCTCCGGACATCGCCCGCATCTCCCAGGTGACCTGGTTCAGGTCATGGTTGTTGAGGACGGCCACGACGAGGCGGGGATCGGCCCACTCCCGCCAGTACTTGGCGGCCGTGACCATCTCCATCATGCCGTTCATCTGCATGGCGCCGTCGCCGACGAGGGCGATGGCGGGGCGCTCCGGGTGCGCGAACTTCGCGCCGATGGCGTAGGGCACACCGGGTCCCATGGTGGCGAGGGTGCCCGAGAGGGAGCCGCGCATCCGTCCGCGCAGCCGCAGATGGCGGGCGTACCAGTTGGCGGCGGATCCGGAGTCGGCCGTGACGATCGCGTCGTCGGGGAGCCTGCCGTCGAGGGCGTGCACCACGTACTCCGGGTTGACCGGGTCGGCGTCCACGGCGGCGCGCCGCTGCATGACCTCCCACCAGCGGGCGACGTTCTTCTCGACCTTCTCGCGCCAGGGCCGCTTCTTCTTGCGGCGCAGCTGCGGGAGGAGCCGGCGCAGCGTCTCGCCCGCGTCCCCGACGAGGTTCACCTCGAAGGGGTAGCGCAGGCCGATCATGTGCGGGTCGATGTCGATCTGCACGCCCCGCGCCTGGTCCAGCTCCGGCATGAACTGGGTGTAGGGGAAGCTGGAGCCGATCATCAGCAGGGTGTCGCAGCCCTGCATCAGCTCGTAGGAGGGACGGGTGCCGAGCAGGCCGATGGCTCCGGTGACGTAGGGCAGGTCGTCGGGGAGCACGTCCTTGCCGAGCAGCGCCTTGGCGACGCCGGCGCCGAGGACGTCGGCCAGTTCCTCCACTTCGGCGCGGGCGCCGCGGGCGCCCTGTCCGACGAGGACGGCGACCTTGTCACCGGCGTTGAGCACGTCGGCCGCCCGTTCGATGTCGGCGTCGTCGGGGACCGGGGCGTACCGGCCGAGTCCCATGCTGGACGGCACCATCTTGAAGGCGTGCGTCGGCGGGCTGTAGTCCAGTTCCTGGACATCGGCGGGGATGATGACCGCGGTGACCGTGCGCCGCGCGTACGCGGTGCGGATGGCGCGGTCGATGAGGTTCGGCAGTTGCTCCGGCACCATCGCCGTCTCGCAGAACTCGGAGGCGACGTCCTTGTACAGGTTCTGCAGATCGACTTCCTGCTGGTACGAGCCGCCCATGGCGCTGCGGTTGGTCTGCCCGACCAGCGCGACGACGGGAACGTGGTCGAGCTTGGCGTCGTACAGGCCGTTGAGGAGGTGGATCGCGCCGGGCCCGGAGGTGGCCGCGCAGACGCCGACCTTGCCGGAGAACTTGGCGTAGCCGACGGCCTGGAAGGCGGACATCTCCTCGTGCCGGGACTGGATGAACCGCGGGTGGTCGTCGGCCCGTCCCCATGCCGCCAGCAGACCGTTGATGCCGTCGCCCGCATAGGCGAAGACGTGGTCCACCTCCCACTCGCGCAAGCGCTGAAGGATGTAATCGGAAACCTTCATGCCGGCCATCGACCTTCCGTTCCGCTGACACGCGTCCGTTCGGTCGGCCGCGCATCACGCTGCCAGGGGAGGTGCCGGGTTCCGTGCGGTGCCCGGCACAAACGTCGGGACCGCGGCCCCGCCCGGGTCATGAGGTCCGGCCCACCGGTGGTCACCATGGTCGAGCTCGCCCGCCGGACCGGCCTCCACGAGCCCGGCATCCGGCGCGCCCTCGCCCGGCACGACGAGCGACGCCCCCTGATGAACGACTGACCCCGGGACCCCACCCACAGGTCCCGGGGCCGGTGATCGCCGTTACGCCGCCTGCGGCTGCAGGAAGCGGGCCAGCAGATCGTCCAGGCTCACCATGCCGGTGAGCCGGCCGGAGTCGTCGCGGACCACGGCGAGCGAGGCCCTGCGGCGGCGCAGCAGGTCGATCGCGTCGGCGACCGTGGCGTCCTCGGGCAGCTCGGGCACCGGGCGGGCCAGAGCGCGGGCGCTGGTGGGACGTCCCCCGGCGCGGGCGCGGGCCACCACGGCGTCACGGGCGTGCACCGAGCCGAGGACCGTGTCCTGCTCGCGGACCAGGAGCCGGGTACGGTCGCGCGCCGCGGCCACCCTCAGGATCTCGTCGAGATCGGCGCCGCCGTCGACCGAGATGATCTCGTCGGCGGGTACCTGGAGTTCCCGTACCGGGGTCTCGGGCTCGGTCAGCGAACGCGTCAGCAGTTCCGAGTCCGTCTCACTGATCAGGCCGAGCCGCTCGGACTCGGTCACCAGGTGGGTGAGCTGCTCCCGGTTGTGCACCGAGGCCAGCTCGTCGCGCGGGGTGACGCGGCACAGCCGTACCAGGCCGTTGCTCACCGCGTTGAGCAGCCGGATCAGCGGGCGTACGGCCTTCACCACGGCCCGGAAGGGCGGCGAGAGCAGCATCGCGGACCGCTCGGGGTGGGCGATGGCCCATGACTTGGGAGCCATCTCGCCGACGACCATGTGAAGGAACACGACCACGATCATGGCGACGGCGAAGGCGATGCCGTAGCTGAGTGCACCGGGCAGGCCCAAACGGTGCAGTATCGGGTCGAGTTCGTGCGAGATCGCGGGCTTGGACACCGAGCCCAGGCCCAGGGTGCACACGGTGATGCCCAACTGGGCGCCGGCCAGCATCAGCGACAGCTCCCGCATGCCGGCCAGGGCGGCCCTGGCGCCGCGCCGGCCCTCGGCGGCGGCCTTCTCCATGCGGTGGCGTTTGGCGGCGACCAGCGCGAACTCGGCGGCCACGAAGAACCCGCTGCCGATCAGCAGCAGCACGGTGACGAAGAGCGCCATCGGGAAACTCATGCCTGCTCCTGCGTCTCGTGAGCCAGTCGCTGGATGCGCACGCGGTCGGGTACGTGCCGGTCGAGGGTGCGCACGTCGATCACGGCGGTGCCGCCGTCGGGCAGCGTGAGCGTGAGCCGGTCCCCGATGGCCGGGAAGCGGCCGAGCCGGTCGACGATCAGGCCGGCCACGGTGTCGTAGTCCTCTTCCTCGGGCAGCCCGACACCGGTGGTCTCGGCCACCTCGTCCAGCCGGCGGCCGGCGTCGACCAGCCAGCCGGCGCCGTCCGCGACGGCGACCTCGGTGACGGTGTCGGACTCGTCGGCGATGTCGCCGACGAGTTCCTCGGCGATGTCCTCGTAGGTGACGATGCCGGCCAGGCCGCCGTGCTCGTCCAGGACCACCGCGAACTCGTCGCCGCGTTCCCTCATCCGGGTCACGGCGTCGGGCAGCGGCAGGGTGTCCGGCAGCAGCAGCGGCTGCCGGGCGACCGCGCCGGCCGTGGTGGCCGTCAGGCGGTCCGCGGGCAGGCGCATCAGCTCGGCCACGCCGAGGACACCGCCGACGTCGTCGGGGTGGTCGCCGAGCACCGGGTAGTTGGAGTGGCCGTGCTCGGCGATCAGGTCGACCGCTTCGGCGGCGGTGGCGTCCTTGCGGACGAAGACGGCGTCCACGCGGGGCACCATCACCTCGTCCAGCGTCCGGTCGGAGAACTCCAGGGCGTGGTCGAGCAGGGCCGCGGTGTCCTTCGGCAGCGCGCCCCGCTCGTGGGACTCGCCGATCAGGTGGCCCAGCTCCTCCAGGGTGGCGCCGTGGTGCAGCTCCTCCACCGGTTCGATACCGGCCCTGCGCAGCAGCCTGTTCGCCGCCGCGTCGAAGATGTGCACGAGCGGGCCGACGATCCTCAGATACGCCAGCGTGGATGCGGCCAGTGCCTTGGCCAGCCGCTCCGGCACGGCGATGGCGAGGTTCTTCGGGGCCAGCTCGCCCAGCACCATCTGTACGACGGTGGCCAGCACGAAGGCCAGGACGACCGAGATACCGCTCACGGCCGCGTCGGGGATGCCCAGCCCCGACAGCACGGGCCTGAGCAGCGCGGACACCGACGGCTCGGCGATGAAGCCGACCACCAGTCCGGTCACGGTGATGCCGAGCTGCGCGCCCGACAGCATGAACGACAGCCGCTCCAGCACCTTCAGGGCGCGGGCGGCCTTGCGGTCCCCGGACGCGGCCTCACGGGCGAGGGCGAGGCGGTCGGCGGAGACGTAGGCGAATTCCTGGGCGACGAAGTACCCGGTGCCGGCGGTCAGGACGAAGACGGCCAGCAGGCCCAGGAGGGCGTTCGCGGCACTCATCGAACACCATCCCGCCGCGTGCCGTGCTCAGTGATTGCCTGGCGGGATGGTCGGGGACTGTGCCCCGGGGGGTCCGTCGATCTGGCGGACAAGGGGTGGGCTCCTTTGCTGGGTGTACGGATGTGCGAACGCTTCCGGCCGGGTTCATGTTCCCGGGACCGGGTGGGACGGCGGTCACATGACGCCCGGTGCGGCCGGCCGGACCGGCTCGGACACGCGCCCGGGTGACCGTCTGCGACGCACCCGCCGCTCTACATTACTGTAGAGATTCTACTGCCCGGAGTGTGTTCACCGCGGGCTTCCCCCCCCGTTATGTTTTCCGCGGTCCTGCAACGGGGCCGCTGGCCTCCGGGCCCGGCATGACTGTGTCCCCCTGTCGAAGGCATGACCTGGGGGGTGGTG
>BMUD01000021.1 GCA_014650015.1 Streptomyces griseoloalbus | reverse complement strand
CGGGGGTTGTAGAAGCCGTCGAAGTACTCGAAGAGCGCGAGGTTGGCCTCGGCTCTGGTGTCGAAGGTTCTTCCGCGGAGGCACTCCGTCTTGACCAGCATCCACAGGTTCTCCGCCAGGGCATTGTCGTAGGAGTCGCCGACCGAGCCCATGGACGCCTGGATACCCGCTCTGACCAGGCGTGTTGTGAGCTTGATAGACGTATATTGCGTGCCGTGGTCGGCGTGGTGGACGAGTTCACCGGGGGCAACCTCGCGGCTGGCCAGCGCGTACTCCAGCGAGGTGAGGACCAGGTCGGCGTCCGCGCGGGCAGAGGTCTCCCAGGCCACGACTCGGCGGGAGAAGGCATCGCGGATCGCCGACAGCCACAGTGGTCCCTCCAAGGTTGGGATCATGGTGAGGTCGGTGACCCACAGCCGGTTCGGCGCGAGTGCCGTGAAGTCGCGTTGTACCAGGTCAGGAGCGAGTTCGGCGTCTGGGTCGCGGCGGGTGAAGCCCTTGCTTCTGCGGGGGCTGATCCCGGCGAGGCCGGCCTGGCGCATGAGCCGCTCGACCCGTTTGCGGCCGATGTGGACGCCCTCGCGTTTCAGGACGGCATGGATCCTGGGCGATCCGTAGATGCCGCCGGAGTCCTGGTGGATCTGCCGGATCTGTCCTGTCAGCTCGGTGTCCTGGCGGATCCTCTCGCAGGGCTCCTTCTCGGCCTGGCGCCAGCGGTAGTAGGTGGAGGAGGGGATGTGCAGTTCCCGCAGGACGGGCTCGACCCCCAGGTGCGGGTGCTCGTCGAGGAGCGCGGTCACCTGGGCCGGGTCGGGTCGAGCTGCGCGGCGAAAAAAGCCGAGGCCGTCCGCAGGACCTCGTTCGCCCGGCGCAGTTCCCGCACCTCGCGCCGCAGCTGGGCGAGCTCGTCCTTCTCATCTGTGGTGAGCAGGTCATCCCGCTCGCCGGCGTCGGCCTCGGCCTGCCGGATCCAGTTGCGCAGGGCTTCGTGATGCACACCGAGATCCTCGGCCATCCGGCGGATCACGGGCTTCGGCTCGGCGGTCCGGTACATCCGCACCGCACGCTCACGCAACTCCAGCGGGTACTTCCTCGGGGCAGGCATCGTCTGGGCTCCTCTCATGACACCCATCTGACCTGCTGTCACCTTTCCCCGCATCTCGGGGGAACCTCACAGTGACCTGCCGACAACCGATCACGATCAATCCCCCACATCAAAATGATCACGACTACCTGATCATAGCCACCGGCCCATGCCCCCAAGCGGCTTCCAGGTACGCCCCGGGGCTGCGCCGACCGCCGGCAGGCGTCCAGCGGCAAGTCACACGACGCCGGAGTGTCGGCGAAGCCGCCAGGCAGGAACATGAGGTGCCAACATGCAGCTCTCCATACGGCTGTCAACGCGGCTCGATGACCACGTCAAGCCTCGCTGACAAACCCCACCGAGCTGCGGGCAGCCAACCGCCCACGCAGCGGACGTCACCATCCGACCGTCATGGCCGACATGAGGTTGCCTGTCCATCTGACGGCCCGGGCACCGGAAGGCCTCGTGTATCTCGGCACCGGCACCGTGGCTCAGGCCGGAACGGAAGGGCGTCCCCGTCATGCCGAGCACGTTCTCACCGACTGCGTCTTTCGGCTCGACGCCCCCTTGAGCAGGCCCGACCTGGACCGTGTCCCCCCTCCCCTCCCTCCGCCGGTCCTCCCGGGCCTGGAGTGGCTGAGCAACATGCGCTACGCGGGCCGCCGTGTCCGCTCGCCGTAATGCACGCAGCATGACTCCTCGTCCGAGGCGTAGCGTTGACCGCCTGAACCCGCACCGATGAGAGGGCGCAAGCGTCCTGCGAGCAACCGCGCGGTCCTGCCAGGGACTGAGAGCCCGGTGTCTATACCTTGCTCGCGACCACCATGTAGTTCTCGGCCTCAAGATCGAACGTGCTCACTCTCGTCCGGAGTCCGACCCGGTGCAGCTCGACTTCGAGTTCCTCGTACCGGTAGGGCCAGCAGGACAGCAGTTCCGAGCGGACAAGAACCAGCCCAGTCGCATCAACTTGGGCGATCGCAATCTCGATGTGGTGCTCATCCTCCCAATGCGGCGCAATCTCCCAGCGGTAGACCACGACGGCATCGCGACCGTTTCGTCGGACGAGTCGGTCCCTGATGTCCAGCCGGGAACCTCTGGCCCTCACGAGTTCCCAGGTGCGGGATGTGAGCACCAAGCGCCCGCCAGGGCGCAGAAGCCGTGACATCGACTCCAGAGCAGCACCCCTGCCTGTCGCGCCCGCGGCATGGTGAAGCGAGTTGCCAACGCAGAACACCATGTCGAACGTGTCGTCCTCGAAATGATCGGGCAACTCTTCCCAGTTCGCCCGCACGGCCCGGACGGAGGCCCCGAACTCCTCAGACAGCTCTGCAGTCCGGCGAACCATCGCTTCGCTGGCGTCAGTCGCGACAACCTGCATGCCACGACCGGCGAGGCCAACCGCCAACTGTCCGGTTCCGCACGAACAGTCGAGGACGTGAGCGTTCGACGGCAGGAGACCGAGGACGTCATCGAACGACGCAGCGAACTCGGCGGGAGGCAACTTCGCATCCGAGATGAGCCATTCGTACACCTCGGCGAGCACGTCATATTCCGTCACAACCACGACCTCCGTCACACAGCAGACTCACGGCGGGACGTCAGCCCATCAGAGGAGCAAGCCGGGCACCAATGGTTTTCGCAAGGACAACCCGTCCGCCCATGCCGCGGATAGCGCGAGCTGATCCGCTCGGTCATTCGCCGTGTTCGGCGCTTGACTCCGAGGTCAGGGACGCCAGCCCCATCCCCTCGACACGGTCCGGCGCCCACCGCGTCCCGCCCGCACCCGGCCCAGCCGCGA
The DNA here is from genome assembly GCA_014650015.1 of Streptomyces griseoloalbus. Taxonomy (GTDB): domain Bacteria; phylum Actinomycetota; class Actinomycetes; order Streptomycetales; family Streptomycetaceae; genus Streptomyces; species Streptomyces griseoloalbus. Next base: position 132,850 of record BMUD01000021.1, on the reverse strand, counting down.
CGCGCTCCGGCTCCGGCTCCGGCTCCGGCTCCGGCTCCGGCTCCGGCTCCGGCTCCGGCTCCGGCTCCGGCTCCGGCTCCGGCTCCGGCTCCGGCTCCGGCTCCACGATGCCCGACGGCCGCCGTCCCCCGTCCGTCGCCTCGGCCCACTGCCCGAACACCACCTCGGCCGCCTCCAGCCGGCCCAGCTCGGCGTCGACCTCCGCCAGCTCCTTGCGCAGCAGCTCGGCCCGCTCAGTCAGTCGCGTCCGCCGCTCGATCGTCCACGTCAGCACGTCCACCATGCGCCTCCCTCCCGTCGCGGAACCTACGAGACGCCTCAAGCGGACCACCCCAGAACCCGCGAACCGGCCCGTGACGGACGATCACCTGCTAATGATCACGTCCTAGACCAGCACGAGCGAGTCAATCTCCACCCACGCCAGAGACCCGACCTGCGAGTTCAGGAGGAAACGATCTCAATGGGCGCCGACTACCTGGTGCTCCCCCACGAACCCACCACGCAACAGGTCCGGCTGCTCACCGAAAGACTGCACCTCGTGCCCCTGCGTCCTTCTGTCCCTGGTACCTCACCCGGTTCCATGTGGCCCCGGGGCTCGTCCCGCACGTCTCGGACCCAGCAGATGACGACAGCTTCAGTGTCCGGGCCGGCGCCATCCAGCGCAGCGCCCTCGCCCTGCTGGCCGATGCCGCTATCGAGTGGAACATCACTGCTGGTAGGTGCAGCCTCTTACCGGACGTAGCATGGCCGGCATGGAGCTGCGTCAAGTGCGGTACTTCGTGGCAGTCGCCGAAGAGCTCAACTTCGGCCGGGCGGCCGAACGGCTCCTGATCGCCGGCCCGTCCCTGTCCCAGCAGATCAAGGCGCTGGAACGGGATCTCGGCGTGCGGCTGTTCGACCGCGACCGCCGCTCGGTCTCGCTCACCACCGCCGGCGCCGCGCTGCTCCCGCATGCGCGTGCCTTGCTGGAACAGGCCGAGGGCTTTCAGCATCACGCCCGGCGGCTGTCCGGTTCGGAGCCGATCCGCCTCGGTTACGTCAACTGGCTCCCGGCGGACCTGCTCGCCCGCACTTCCGCCGTGGCCCAGGTCCACATCGACGCATGGGTGGCGCCCTCCCACACCCAGGCCATGCGGGTGGCCGACGGCAGCCTGGACCTCGCCGTGTGCTGGGTGCGGACGGCGGACCTGGAGGAGCTCGGCCTGCGCTGCCGGCTCGTCGGCGCCGACCGGCTCCACGCCGTCGCCCCCGGCGGCGACGCCGGCGACATTGCCGCCCGGGAGACCGTCGTCCTCGTGGACGAGGACACCACCTCCTGGTCGTCGTGGAACAGGTACGCCGGGCAACTGGCCCGAGACACAGGGGTACGCGCGATGCGCATCTCCGACAACGGCATCACCGGACCGGCGTTCTTCGACCACGTCCGCCGTACCGGCCGACCCGTCCTCAACTCCCCGAAGGGGCAGACCGCCTCGGTACCTCCCGATCTGGTCCGACGCCCCGTTGTCGCGCCCGAGATCTACTGGACGTGGTCGCTGGTGTGGCGCCGGAGCGACCTCCGCTCCGAGGTTCTGGGCGTGGTCGACGCCCTGTGCGACGGCGTGGGAGACCTGGGTACTGAAGGCCCTGACGCCTGGCTTCCCGCCGACGACCCGCACCGGCGTCCGGGGCCCGGTGCCGCTGCCCCGGCCGACCGGCGGTGAACGGCCGCACCTCGCACCTGTCAGGAAGCGGATCCGGCCGTGGAGACGTGCACGCCCCCCAGTCGTCACCGTCGCCCCCCATGTGCCCCAGGCGCGATGATGTGTTCGTGAACTCCGTGCACGACGACGCTCCGCGGCCGGTCCGCCTGGGCACCTGGCCCACCCCGTTGGAGCCCTTGCCCCGACTCGCCGAGGCACTCGGACTCGGGGCGGAGAACCTCTGGATCAAACGTGACGACCTCACCGGCCTGGGTGGCGGCGGCAACAAGATCCGAAAGCTCGAGTGGCTGTGCGGTGCGGCGCTGGCGGAAGGGGCCACGCACCTCGTGACGACCGGCGCGCCGCAGAGCAACCACGCCCGTCTGACCGCGGCCGCGGGGGCCCGTCTCGGCCTGGAGACCGTCGTCGTACTGGCGGGCACGCCCAGCGCGCCGGTCCGGGGCAAAACCTCACCCTGGACGCGTTGTTCGGCACCACCGTCGTATGGGCCGGCGACATCGAGGGCCCGGCCCTCACCGCCGCGGCCGAAGAGGTGGCCTCCCGGCTCCGGGCGGACGGCGCCGTGCCGGCAGTGATCCCGTTCGGCGGCTCGAGTGCGCTCGGCGCCCGAGGCTACGCCGACTGCGGCAGGGAACTCCTCGCCCAGGCTCCCGACCTGGACACCGTCGTCGTGGCCCTGGGCTCCGGCGGCACGATGGCCGGTCTCGTCCATGCGCTGGGTGCCGAGCGCGTCCTCGGGGTGCACTGCGGCGCCGTGCCCGACCCGGCCGGCACCGTGGCCGGGCTCCTCTCCGCGCTGTCCGGCTCCCCCATTCCGCCGGACGCCCTACGACTGCGCACGGACCAGGTCGGGGACGGCTACGGCGCGCTGACCGGGCCGGTGACGGCCGCCCTGAAGCGCACAGCGCGCACGGAAGGCATCGTGCTCGACCCCGTGTACACCGGAAGGGCCATGGCCGGCCTGTTCGCCGCCGTCGAGGACGGCGGCATCGTCCGCGGCAGGCGCACGGTCCTTCTCCATACGGGCGGCCTCCCCGGCCTCCCCGGCCTCTTCGGCCACGCGGCCGCGCTCGAGGCAGGCGCGGCGGAGCTCACCTCCCGCAGCCGGACGCTCCGAGAAGGGCTCAGCCTCCGTCCCGGCACATGTGCCGACCAGCGTGAGGGCGGACCGCCCGCTCTGCCGATCAGCGCAGCACCACACCGCATACGACCGTGAAGGGCTCGTACGGCCGGGACGAACGGTTCGGTCCTGGCTCTGGGTGCTCAGGGCCCTCCTCCCGTGCGCAGTGGGCGATCGCCCCACGACCGCAGACATCCGTCCGACCGACACCTCCGGCCATCCGGGCCGCTCCGCCGGCCGGGACACGGTCCTGGACCTGGGCGCGCACGCGTTCCTCGGCCTGGAGGCCGACCGGTGGGGGGACGCCGGCGGGGTGGAGATGGTGATCGGCGGCAACGCGTGTTCGGCGGGCTGAGCGGATCGGGGGTGCGGGCGCAAAGCCGGGGCGGTGCGGGTCCCGAGCCGCCTGCCGGGCAGTCGCCGGCGCCGACTGCCGGGCGAGTGGTGACGGGCGAGCGGAACAGCGACGGATGCCGGGGCTCACGCACCGTGCCCCGGGGGCCGGATTCCGTGGACACATCCGTGCCCGCGTCCACGACCGCAGCCGGCTCTGCTCGCGGTGCTGCGTCTTCTTCCCTATGGGCCCCGAACCGCCGGCGGCAGTCTGCTGCAAAACACCGTTTGGAGGCTCACAGTGACAGCAGGACCGGCCCACGACAAGGCTCCGCACGACGTCGGCTCCGACACGGCATCCTTCGCGCAGCGCCGCCTGTGGTTCCTGGACCAGCTGGCCGGTTCCTCCACCGGATCCATGCTTCCGCTGGTCCTGCGGCTGCGGGGCTCGCTGGACGTGGACCGGCTGGAGCGGTCGCTGTCCGGGATCGTGGCGCGGCACGAGGTGCTGCGCACCCGGTTCCTCGACGTAGGCGGGGAACCGGCCTTGGTGGTCGACCCGCCCGCGGGCGTGGAACTTGAGCGGGACGAGGCGGACGGGCCGGAGGAACTGTTCGCACGCCGGCTGGGACGCCCCGTCGACCTGTCGGCGCAGCACCCGGTGCGGGCCGTGCTCGCCCGCGTCGCGCCCGATGAGCACCTCCTGCTCGTCGAGGTGCACCACATCGCCGTGGACGGCTGGTCGTGGGGTGTCCTGCTGGACGAACTCGCCGCCGGCTACCGGGGCGAGCCGGTGGCCCCGCCCGCCCTGCGCCACGCCGACCTCGCCCGCGCCCAGTCCGAACGGCTGCGCGGCGAACGGCTGGAGCGACTCCTCGGCCACTGGCGCGAACGGCTGCGCGGTCTCACCCCGCTCGATCTGCCCACCGACCGGCCGCGTCCGCGGGTCTGGGACGGCTCCGGCGACGTGGTCCGCTTCGACCTGCCGGCCGACCTGGTCACCGCGGTCGACGCCCTCGCCCGCTCCCGGCGCGTCACCCGGTACACGCTTCTACTCACCGCCTACCAGGCGCTCCTCGGACACTGGGCGGGCCGTACCGACGTCGCCGTGTGCAGCACGCTCGCCGACCGAGCGCGGCGCGGCGCCGACAGGCTCATCGGCCCCCTCGTCAACACCGTCGTGCTCCGCGCCGACCTGTCCGGCGGGCTGGGTTTCGGCGCCCTGCTGGACCGGGCGCGCGGTCGGGTGCCGGTGGACCTCGCCCACGCCGAGGCCCCCTTCGACCTCGTCGTCGGCGCCCTCGGCGGCTCCCGGGACCTCTCCCGCCACCCGCTCGCCCAGGCCTCGTTCACCCTGCTCAACGCGCCGATCCAGCCGGTGCGGATGCCCGGCCTGGAGGTGACGCTGGTCGAGCCACCGCTCACCGAGACCCCGCTGGACGTCTTCCTGGACCTGACCCTGCGGACCGACGGCAGCGTCGCCGCCGTCCTGCAGTACGCCACCGCGCTCTTCGACGCCGCCACCATGCGGGCCTTCGCCGGCTCCTACACGGCCCTGCTCAGGGCCGTCCTGACCGACCCCGACACGCCTGTCCAGGACCTGCTGCGGGCCCTGTCCGACGGCCCCGCCGGCCGCGGCCGGCCCCGACCCGACTGGCACCGGGCACCCGACCGCCCGGCGGAGCCGGCGCCGCCGGTCGTCTTCCGCGGCGATCCCGGCGCCACCGCGCTGCGCTGCGGCGAGGACAGCGTCGACTACGCCCAACTCGACACCATGACCGGCTCACTGGCCGCGGCGCTGCGCGCCGCCGGGATCACCGCCGGCGACCCCGTGGGCGTGCTGCTGCGCCGCGGCCCGTGGTCGGTCGCCGCCATCGAGGGCGTCTGGCGGGCGGGGGGCGCCTACGTGCCCCTCGACCCGGAACTGCCCGCCGAGCGGCTGCGGTACATGGCCGAGGAGGCCCGGCTGGCCTGCGTGGTCACCGAACCCGCCACCGCCGACACCGCCGCACCGCTCGCACCGCTCGCACCGGTCACGGTGGACGTCGCCGCGCTCCCCCCGACGGCGGACGCCCCCCGCCACCGGCCGCACCCCCGCGAACTGGCCCACGTCATCTTCACCTCCGGCTCCACCGGCAGACCCAAGGCGGTCGGCGTCGAGCACGGCGCCCTCGCCTCGCACGTCGCCGCCGCCCGGCAGCGCTTCGGGATCACCTGCGCGGACCGGGTGCTGGCCTTCGCCTCCTTCGCCTTCGACGCCTCGCTGGACCAGGTGCTGCCCGCCCTCACCTCCGGCGCCACCGTCGTCATGCGGCCCGACGAGCCCTGGCTGCCCACGCAGGTGCCCGAGATCGTGCAGCGGTACGGCCTGACCGTCGTCAACGTGCCGCCCACCTACTGGTCGGAGCTCACGCTCTCCCTCGACCGGCGGCTGGCCGCCGCCCTGGGCTCCTTGCGGCTGCTCGTCCTCGGCGGGGAGGCCGTCCCGGCCGACACCCTCGCCGCCTGGCGCGCCGCCGTCCCCGGAGTGCGGGTCTGCAACGCCTACGGGCCCACCGAGACCACAGTCACCGCCACCACCCACGACGCCGACGACCCGCCGGGGGACACCGTGCCCATCGGCCGGCCCCTGGGCGACCGCCGCGTGTACGTCGTCGACGCCGAGGGCGAGCAGGTCCCGGTCGGTGTCGGGGGTGAACTCCTCATCGGCGGCACGGAGCTGGCCCGCGGCTACCTCGGGCGCCCCGCGCTCACCGCCGAGCGCTTCGTGCCCGACCCGTACGGGCCGCCCGGCGGCCGCCTCTACCGCACCGGCGACCTGGTGCGCTGGACGCCCGGCGGCGAGCTGGAGTTCCTCGGCCGCCGCGACGACCAGGTCAAGATCCGCGGCTTCCGGATCGAACTCGGCGAAGTGGAGACGGTGCTGCGGGCCTGCCCGCTGGTCGCCGCTGCCGCCGCCCGGCCCGACCGGGCCACCGGACGCGGCCTCACCGGCTACGTCGTACCCGCCCCGGACGCGCCCGCCGCGCCCGGCCGGGCCGAACTGCGCGCCTGGTGCGCCCGCTACCTGCCGCACTACGCCGTACCGTCCGAGTTCGTCGTCCTGGACGCCCTCCCGGTCGGCGTGTCCGGCAAGCTCGACCGCTCCGCCCTGCCCGACCCCGCGCACACCCGCGCCACCGACGATCCCGCGTACACCGCGCCCCGCGACGAGACCGAGCGGATCGTCGCCGAGGTGTGGGCCGACGTCCTCGGCCTGGACCGGATCGGCATCGACGACGGCTTCTTCGACCTGGGCGGCCACTCGCTGCTCGCCACCATGGCGGTCTCCCGGATCGCCCAGCGCCTCGGCCGCGAGATCGAACTGCGCACCGTCTTCGAGCACCCCACTGTCCGCGGTTTCGCTCCGCGGGTGGCGGCCGCCCGCGGCGGCGGCGCCGAGGTCGTCCCCGTCGACCGCACCAGGCCGCTGCCACTGTCCTTCGCGCAGGAACGCCTGTGGTTCCTGGACCGCACCTCCGACCACGGCGAGTCGTACCTGCTGTGGTATTGCTGGCGGGTGCGCGGAGGCCTGGAGCGTGCCGCGTGGCAGGCCGCCCTGGACGACCTGGCCGAACGGCACGAGGTATTGCGCACGGCCCTCGTCGAGATCGACGGCCGCCCCGTGCAGCAGGTCTGGGACCGGATCACGGTGCCCCTGCTCTGGGAGCGGGCACCGCAGGCCCCGGACGAGCAGGGCCGCCTGGAGGCCGTACGGAGCCTGGCCGCGTCGCACGCCACCCGCCGTTTCGACCTCGACCGGCCGCCGCTGCTGCGGGCCGGCGTGTGGGAGCTGGCCGACGACGACCACGTCGTCCTGCTCGCCTTCCACCACGCCGTCACCGACGGCTGGTCCAAGAACGTGCTGTTGGACGAACTCGGCCGGCACTACGCGGCCCGCCGGGCGGGCGGGCGCGCCTCGTCGGCACCGCTGCCCGTGCAGTACGGCGACTACGCCGTGTGGCAGCGCGACCGCGCCGACAGCGCCGCCCTGGATCCGCAGCTCGCCTACTGGGAGCGGGTCCTCGAGGACGCCCCCGTGCTGGAACTGCCCACGGACCGGCCGAGACCCCCCGCCTTCACCGGACGGGGCGGCGCGGTCGAGACCGTCCTGCCCCGCGCACTCGTCGACCGGGTCGACACCCTCGCCCGCGAGCGCGGCGTGACCCGCTTCATGGTGCTGCTGGCCGCCGCGCAGACGGTGCTGGCCCGCTGGACCGGACAGACCGACATCTGTGTGGGCACGCCCGTCGCCGGACGCGGGCGGCTCGAACTGGAGCCGCTGGTCGGCTTCTTCGTCAACACGGTCGTCCTGCGCACCGACCTGTCCGGGCGGCCCTCCTTCGGCGCCCTCGTGGACCGGGTGCGCGACGTCGTCCTCGGCGCGTTCGACCACCAGGAGGTGCCGTTCGAGCAGGTCGTGGAGCGGCTGCGCCCGGAACGCGACCTGTCCCGCAACCCGCTGTTCCAGGCCATGGTCGACGTGCAGGAGTCCTCGGCGGCCGGCATCGGCCTGCCCGGCCTGGAGACGGCCGACTTCGCGCTGCCCTGGGGGTCGGCCAAGTTCGACCTGACCGCCACCTTCGTGATCCGGCCGGACCGTTTCGCGCTCAACGTCGAGTACGCCGCGGATCTGTTCGACCCGGACACCGCGACCCGGTTCGCCCACCACGTCGGCCGTGTCCTCGATGCCCTGCTGGCCGATCCCGCCACGCGGGCCGACGAGGTAGCCCTGCTCTCGGCGGACGAGCGGCGGCACCTCGTCGCGGGCGCCGGACGGGACGCGCGGCCCGCGGCGCCGTTCGAGGTGACGGGCCCGCCGCACGCCCCGGCCGTCGTCTGCGAGGACACGACCCTCGACCACGCCCGCCTGGACGCCCTCACCGGCGGGCTGGCCGCGGCCCTGGTCCGCGCGGGCACGGTCCCGGGCGACGCCGTGGGCGTGTGCGTCGGCCGCGGCGTGTGGTCCGTGGCGGCGATGCTCGCCGTCTGGCGGGCGGGCGGCGTCTACGTCCCGCTCGACCCCCGCCTGCCCGAGGAGCGGTTGCGGTACATGTGCGAGGAGGCCGCGGTACGGCACCTGGTGTGCGACGCGCGCACCCGGGACCGCGCCGCCGCCCTCGGGACCGGCACCGTCGACGTCGGCGACGTCCTCCCCGACCCCGCCGGGCCCCGCCACACCCCCCGCCGCGACGACCTCGCCTACGTCATCTTCACCTCCGGCTCCACCGGCCGCCCCAAGGCCGTCGGCGTCGAGCACCACGCCCTGGACGCCCATGTCGCCACCGCTCGCGCAACATTCGGGCTGACCGCGCGGGACCGGGTGCTCACCTTCGCCTCCACGTCCTTCGACGCCTCGCTCGAGCAGATCCTGCCCGCACTGAGCACCGGGGCGACGGTGCTGGTGCGCCCCGACGAGGTCTGGACGCCGGAGGAACTGGCCGCGTACGTCGCCGCCGAGCGGGTGACGGTCATGGAGCTGACCCCCTCCTACTGGACGGAACTGGTGGCCCGCCTGGACACGCTGGCCCCCCGGCTGGCCTCCCTGCGGCTGCTGGTGACCGGCGGGGAGGCGCTGCCCGCCGACCCTCTGGCGCGCTGGTTCGCCCATCTGCCCGGCGTGCCCGTGGTCAACACCTACGGCCCCACCGAGACGGTGATCTCCGCCACCGCGCACCGAGTCGCCTCGGTCCCGGCCGGCCGGGTGCCCATCGGCCGGCCCCTGGGCAGCCGCCGCGCCTACGTGATCGACCCGCTCGACGAACCCGTACCGGCCGGTGTGCCCGGCGAACTCGTCCTCGGCGGACCCGAGATGGCCCGCGGCTACCTCGGGCGGCCCGCCCTCACCGCCGAGCGGTTCGTCCCCGACCCGTTCGGCACGCCCGGCGGCCGCCTCTACCGCACCGGCGACGTCGTACGCCGACTGCCCGACGGTGAACTGGAGTTCCTCGGCCGCAACGACGACCAGGTCAAGATCCGCGGCTTCCGCGTCGAACCGGGAGAGGCCGAAGCGGTGTTGCGCGCGCACCCCGGGGTGCGCGGCGCGGCCGTCGTGGTGCGCACCCTGAACGGCGAGACGGCCCTCGTCGGCTACGCCGCGGGCGGCGGACTGTCCGAGGAGTCCCTGCGCACCCACTGCCGGGCCCGTCTGCCCCACTACCTCGTCCCGTCCGCGTTCGTCCTCCTGGACGCCCTGCCCCTGACCGTGCAGGGCAAGCTGGACACCGCCGCCCTGCCCGAGCCCGAGGCGTCCGCGCCGCACGCCGACGTCGCACCGCGCACCCCGGCCGAGACGGTCGTGGCGCAGATCTGGTGCGAGGTGCTCGACCTGCCGAAGGTCGGCGTCCACGACGACTTCTTCGCCCTGGGCGGCCACTCCCTGCGCGCGGTCGCGGTCGCCTCCCGGCTGCGGACCGCTTTCGACTGCCCGCTCCAGGTCCGCGACCTGTTCGAGAACCCCACCGTCGAGCGGCTCGCCGCCGAGGTGGAGCGGCGCCTGCTGGAGCTCATCTCGCAGATGAGCGACGACGAGATCGACCTGTCCCTCACGGCCGACTTCTGACACCCGACCGTCCGCCCCCGCCGCCCGGCGGCCATCGTCCCGGCGGTGGCCGCCCGGCACCCACCGTCCGGGCCCCACCGCGGCCGTCGGGACGACGGACCACCGCCCGACGACCGCCCCCCACCGATTTCCTCCCCCTCCCGAACCGAGATCGGAGCGCCCCCATGACCACACCCGATGTGCGTCCCGGCCCCGCCACCACCGGCGGCGCCCTCTCCACGGCCGCCCGGCGCCTGCTGGAACAGCGGCTGCGCGGCCGGGCCGCCGCCCGGGACACCGGCCCGGCCCGGGTCCGGCCGCGCCCGGAGCGGATCCCGCTGTCCGCGGCCCAGCAGCGCCTGTACTTCCTGGACCGGCTCGACCCCGGCGCGCCGACCTACCTGCTCCCCGCCGCCTGGCGGCTGACCGGCCCGCTCGACGTGCCGGCCCTCATCGCGGCCGTCGCCGACCTGGCCGCCCGGCACGAGCAGCTGCGTGTGGTCTTCCCCGAGCACGAGGGCGTTCCCCACCAACGGATCCTGCCCGTGGGCGACACGGTCCTGGACGTGACCGAGGTGACCGGCGAGGACGCCGGGGACCGCGAACGCCGGCTGGCCGCCGCCGTGCACGCGGCCGCCCTGCGCCCCTTCGACCTCGCCCGCGAACCCGCCTTCCGGACCACCCTCGTACGCGCCGCCGCCGAGGATCACGTCCTGGTCCTGGGCATGCACCACATCGTCTCCGACGGCTGGTCCCTCGACCTCCTCGTCCGCGACCTGGCCGAGCTGTACCGCGCCAGAACGCGCGGACGCGCCCCGGAGCTGCCCGAACTGCCGCTGGACTACAGCGACTACGCGATCTGGCAGCGCGAGAGCGACCAGTCCGCCGCGCTGGAGCACTGGCGCACCCGTCTGGCCGGGCTCACCCCGCTGGAGCTGCCGGCCGACCACCCCCGTCCGGAGGCCCCCTCCGGACGGGGGGCCGTCCACCGCGTCACCCTGCCGCCCGCCCTCACCCGCGCGGTCGCCGCACTGGGCCACCGCGCGGGCACCACCCCCTACATGACCGTGCTGGCCGCCTTCCAGGCCGCACTCGCCTTCCACACCGGGCAGCACGACATCGCCGTCGGCACCGTCGTGGCCAACCGGGAACGCGTCGAGACCGAGCAGCTCGTCGGCTTCTTCGCCAACACCCTCGTGCTGCGCGGCGATCTCTCCGACGCCCCGACCCCGGCCACCTTGCTCGCCCGTACCCGGGACCGGGTCCTGGAGGCCTTCCAGCACCAGTCCCTGCCGTTCGAGCGGGTCGTCGACGCGCTCAGCCCCGACCGCGACCTGGCCCGCAACCCGCTGGTGCAGGTGCTCTACACGCAGTCCGGCGCCGCCGCGCCCGGCTTCGCCCTCGGCGGGGCGACCGGGACGCCGTACCCGATCGGCCTGACCACCGCCAAGTTCGACCTCACCCTGGACCTGCGCGACGGCGCGGACCGCACCGAGCTGGCCTTCGTCTACCGGCCCGACCTCTTCGAGGAGGCCACGGTCGCCTCCCTCGCCCGGCACACCGTCACCCTGCTCGAGGCCTTCTGCGCCACCCCCGACACCCCGCTCAGCGGCATCGACCCGCTCACTCCCGCCGAACGCGGCCACCTCCTCGGTGCCGACGGCCCCGCCAACACCGGCGCCGCCGTCGGCACCGACCCGCGGACCGCGCCCGACCGGTTCGCCGAGCACGCGGCCCGCACCCCGCACGCCGTCGCCGTCAGCGGCTCCGGCCGCTCCCTGACCTACGCCCGGCTCGACGCCCGCGCCTCCGCGCTGGCGCGGCGGCTGCGCGCGGCCGGAGTGGCCCGCGGCTCGCTCGTCGGCGTCTGCCTCGACCGCACCCCCGACCTGGCGGCCGCCCTCCTCGGCATCTGGCGGGCCGGCGCCGCCTACCTCCCGCTCGACCCCTCCCACCCGCGGGCCCGGCGCGAGTTCACCGTCACCGACGCCGGCGTCGACTGGATCGTCACCGACACCGCCACGCGCACCGCCGTCGACTCCCTGCCCGCCCGGCTCGTGCTGCTCGACTCCGACGGGGAGCACACTCCCGAGGGGGAGCACACCCCCGACGGGGGCGGCGACATCCGACCGGCCCCCGACGACCTCGCCTACGTCATCTACACCTCCGGCTCCACCGGCCGGCCCAAGGGCGTGGAGGTCACCCACGCCAACCTGGCCTGGCTGCTCGCCGCCGCCGACCACCACTTCGACTTCGGCCCCGCCGACGTGTGGACGCTGATGCACTCGCCGGCCTTCGACTTCTCCGTGTGGGAACTGTGGGCACCGCTCACCGGCGGCGGACGCGTCGTCGTGCTCGGCGCGGACGAGGTGCGCGACCCGGCGGCCGTGCACCGCGTGCTGCGCGAGGAGCGCGTCACCGTCCTCAACCAGACCCCCGCCGCCTTCAAGGGCCTGCGCGCCCACCTCGGGGACGCCGGAGCCGGCTTCGACGACCTGGCCCTGCGCACGGTGATCTTCGGCGGCGACGCCTTCGACGTGCGCGACTACCGCGACTGGTTCGCCACCCCCGGGCGCCGTCCCGCCCTGGTGAACATGTACGGCATCACCGAGACCTGCGTGCACGTCACGATCCACACCGTGACCGAGGACGACGTCCGCGGCACGGTCCGCTCGCCGATCGGACGACCGCTGGCCGGACAGCACGGATACGTCCTCGACCCCTGGGGCCGGCTCGTCCCGCCCGGCGCCGTCGGCGAGCTGTACGTCTCCGGCGGCGGCGTCGCCCGCGGCTACCGCAACCGGCCCGAGCTGACCGCCGAACGCTTCCTGGACGACCCCTTCGGCGCCGTCGGCGCCCGCATGTACCGCACCGGCGACCTGGTGCGCGTGCTGCCCGACGGCCGGCTGGCCTACGTGGGCCGCGCCGACCATCAGGTGAAGATCCGCGGGTACCGGATCGAGCCCGGCGAGATCGAGACCGCGCTGCGCGCCCTGCCCGGCGTCCGGGACGTCGCCGTGGTGGCCCGCGCCGACGGCGGCACGGCGCGGCTGGTCGCGCACGTCGTCACGCCCGAGGCCCGCCCGCTCGATCCGCCCGCCCTGCGCGAGGGGCTGCGGCTGAGCCTGCCCGACTACATGGTCCCGGCCCTGTTCGTCCGCCACGAGCGGCTGCCGCTGACCGCCAACGGCAAGGTGGACCGCGCCGCGCTGACCGCCGTGCACGCCGGAGCCGCCGGGCACCGCGCCCACGTGCCGCCCGAGGGGCCGGTCGAGCGGACCCTGGCCGGGGTGTGGAGCCAGGTCCTCGGCACCGAACACGTCGGCCGCGGCGACAACTTCTTCGACCTCGGCGGCGACTCCATCCTCGCCCTGCGCCTGGTCGGCCTGGGCCGCCTCGCCGGGCTCGCCTTCACCGTCGCCGACGTCTTCCGCGCCCGCACCCTGGCCGACCTGGCCGCGGTCGTCACCGACGCGGTCGACGCCCCGGAGCCCGTCGCCCCGTTCTCCCAGCTGGACCCCGCCGACGCCGGCCGGCTGCCGGACCACCTCGCCGACGCCTACCCGCTCACCATGCTCCAGGCGGGCATGCTGCACGAGATGCTCGCCGACCCCCGGCGCGGCGCCTACCACAACGTCACCGACCTGAAGATCACTGTTCCCGAGGGCTTCGACCTCGACGTCTTCCAGGCCGCCGTGGACGCGGTGGTCGCCGGCCACCCCATCCTGCGCACCTCCGTCGACCTCGTCTCCTACCGCGAGCCCCTCCAGCTCGTCCACCGCACCGCCCATCTGCCCGTTGGCTACACCGACCTGCGCGGGCTGCCGCGCGAGGAGCAGCGGGCGCGGCTGCGCCGCTTCGTCGACGAGGAGTTCGACCGCCGCTTCGACCTGGCCGCCGCCCCCCTGGTCCGCATCCACCTGCACCACATCACCGACCACGACCTGCGGCTCGTCCTCACCGACTGCCACGTCGTCCTGGACGGCTGGAGTCTGACCTCCCTCGTCGCCGACCTGCTCGCCCTGCACCGGGAGGCCGTCGCCCACCGCGCCGCCCCGCAGCCGCCGAACGCGCCGGCGTTCGCCGAGTACGTCGCCCTGGAACGCGCCGCGCTGGGAAGCGAGGAGTCACTGGCGTACTGGCGCGACCGGCTCGCCGAGCTGCGGCCGGTCACCTTCCGCCGCCGCACCGACGGCGCCGCCGAGGACCACCCGCCGGTCCACGAGGTCCGCCGCTCCTACGCCCACCTCGCCGAACGCATCGGCCGGCTCGCCAGGGAAGCGGGCGTGCCGCGCCGCACCGTGCTCATCGCCGCCTTCCACCACACCATGAGCCTGTTCGCCGGCCGCGACGACGACGTCCTCGGCCACAGCATCGGCCTGGTCACCAACGGCCGTCCCGAACTGCCCGGCGCCGACCGGATGCGCGGGCTGTTCCTCAACACCGTGCCGTTCGGGGTGGCCCGCCCGCGCGGCACCTGGCTCGCCTACCTGCGGGACGTCTTCCGGGCCGAGCAGGGCATGCTGCCGCACCGCAGGGTTCCCCTGGTCCGCATCGCCGAACTCCGGCCGACCGAACCGCGGCTGACCGACGCCGTCTTCAACTACGTCAACTTCCACCGTCTCTCCCACGACTCCTGGGACGACTCCCTGGAGATCGCCCGCACCATGTTCCCGCTGCTGGTCAACGCCAGTGTCAACGCCTTCACCCTCGACGCCGACCCGCAGTACGTCGCCCCCGCCACCGCCGAGCAACTGGCCGACGTGTACTGCGCCCAGCTGGAGGCCATGACCGCCGACCCCGACGGCCGCGTCACCCGGCCCGCCCTCACCGGCGCCGCCCGCGCCACCGCCCTCGACGACTGGGCCCGCGGTCCCGTCGTCCCGTCCTCCCCGCTGCTCCTGCACGAGCACATCGCCGGCCACGCCACCCGCACCCCGGACGCGACCGCCGTCGAGCACCTCGGGCAGCGGCTCACCTACGCCGAACTGAACGAGCAGGCCGAGCAGTTGGCGCGCCGGCTGCGGCGGCTCGGCGTGGGCCCCGAGACGGTGGTCGGCATCTGCGCCGAACGCGGCCCGGACCTGGTGCGCGCCGCCGTCGGCGTGCTGCGCTCCGGCGGCGCGTTCCTGCCGCTGGACCCGCAACACCCCACCGAACGTCTCGCGTTCATGGCGCAGGACAGCGGCATGCGCGTGCTGCTGACCCAGCGGCCCCTGGCCGGCACGGTGCCCTTCGACGGGCCGGTCGTCCACCTCGACGCCCCCTCGGAACACCAGGAGCCCGTGCCGGGCGGCCCACAGGCCGACGCCGACACCCTCGCCTACATCATCTACACCTCGGGTTCCACCGGCATCCCCAAGGGCGTCGCCATCCCGCACCGCGGCCTGTCCAACATGCTCGAGGGCCAGCGCGACCTGGTGGACCCCACCCCCGAGGACCGCGTCCTGCAGTTCGCCTCCTTCGGCTTCGACGCCTCGATCCTGGAACTGACCTGGTCCCTCTCCAACGGCGGCTGCCTGGTCACCGCCCCCAGGGACGACCTGCGCCCCGGTCCCGACCTCGCGCGCACCCTGCGCGAGACGCGCGTCACCGCCGCCATGCTGCCGCCGAGCGCCCTCGCCGTCCTCGGCGAGGACGCCTTCCCCGGCCTCAAGGTGCTCCAGGTCGCCGGCGAGGCCTGCCCGGCCGAACTCGCCGACCTGTGGTCGCGCGGCCGTCGCTTCCACAACATCTACGGGCTCACCGAGACCTCCGTGTGGTCCCTCGCCGCCGAGCTGAGCCCCGGGCAGGGACGTCCGCCCGTCGGCACCCCGATGCGCAACACGCGGGTCCACGTCCTGGACGACGACCTCCAGCCGGTCCCGGCCGGCGTGCCCGGCGAGATCCACCTCGGCGGAGACGCCGTCGGCCGCGGCTACCTGGGCCGGCCCGCCCTGACCGCCGCCACCTACGTCCCCGACCCGTACGGGGCCCCCGGCGACCGCCTGTGCCGCACCGGCGACCTCGGCACGCACCGGCCGGACGGCTCCGTGGAGTGGCTGGGCCGCCGCGACTCCCAGGTCAAACTGCGCGGATTCCGCATCGAGCTCGGGGAGATCGAACACGCCCTCAGGCAACTCCCCGAGGTCCGGCAGGCGGTGGTCCTGCACCGCACCGACCTGCCCGGCGAACCGGCCCTCGTCGCCTACCTCGTCGTCTTCGGAGCACACCGGCCCGCGCCCGAGGAACTGCGCGGCGCCCTGCGGGCCTTTCTGCCCGGGTACATGGTGCCCGCACGGTTCGTCGTCCTCGACGAGATGCCGGTCAACCGCAGCGGCAAGATCGACAAGCGGGCGCTGCCCCTGCCGCCGGCCGAACTCGACCGCACGGACACCGAGTACGTCGCCCCGTCCGGTGCCGCCGAGAAGATCCTCGCCGAGATCTGGCGCGAGGTCCTCGGCCTGTCCCGGATCGGCGTCCACGACGACTTCTTCCGCATCGGCGGCAGCTCCCTGTCCACCGTCCGCGTCTCCCTCATGGCCGCCGCGCGCGGCCTGCCGGTCTCCGTCGGCGACCTGATCGAGCACCCCACCATCGCCCGGCTCGCCCGGCACGCCGTCCGGGCGGCGGGCGAGGGCCTGCCCGCCGCCGTCACCTCCGAGGTGCGGCTGCGTGAGGGCACCGGGGAGCCCTTGTGGTGCGTGCACCCCACCGGCGGCAGCGCCGCCTGGTTCGTCCCGCTCGCCCGCGCCCTGCCGCCCGGCCGCCCCGTGCACGCCTTCCAGGCGCGCGGCCTGCTCGGCGGCACCGATCCGAGCACCGTGACCGGCATCGCCGCCAACTACGTCGGGGAGATCACCGAACGCGGCGGCACCGGCCCGCACGCCCTGCTCGGCTGGTCCATGGGCGCCAACATCGCCCTGGAGATGGCCACCCAGCTCGACCGGGCCGGGCACACCGTCGCCCCGCTGGTCCTCATCGAGCCCTACCTGCCCAACACCGCCGCCCGTGCCCGGCTCCTGGGCGTCACCCGGGACCTGCGCGAGGCCCTGCGCCTGCGTGACCGGCTGCGCGACCTGCCGCCCTCCCCGCGGCGCGACCGGGCCACCGCCGAACTCACCGCCACCCTGCTCGGAGCCGGCATGAGCCCGTCCGAGGCCGCCCTCGTCGAGGACGCCCCGATCGAGGTGTGGCACTCGCTGCTCGCCGCCCTCGCCGCGTACGAGGTCCGCCCCTACCCCGGTCATGTGCACCTGGTGGTGGGCAGCGAGGCCGCGGGGCTGCCGCGCGGCCGCACCATGCCCGGCCTGGACGTCGACTACGACACCTACGTCGCCCGCTGGCGGGAGGTGGCCGGCGGCGGGCTCACGCTGCACGTCAGCGACGGCGACCACATGTCGATGATGGCCGAGCCCAGGGTGCGCGGCATCGCCGGCCTGCTCACCGGCATCGGGCACGCCGGCACCGCGGAGGCCGCCGGACCCGGCGCCACCACCGGGCTCACCGGGACGGGAGAGAACCGATGACCACCCACACCTCCGTCCTCACCGAGCGCTACCTGCTCTCCCCGGACATGATCGCCGATCCCTACGACCACCTCGACGCCCTGCGCGACCACGCGCCCGTCCACTGGAGCCCCCTGCACCACGCCTGGCTCGTCACCGGCTACGACCAGGTGATGCGCTGCCTGCGCGACCCCGCGGTCTCCGCCGACCGGGTGCGGCCCCTGATGGACGCCGTCCCGCAGGGCGCCCGCGAGGACGCCGAACGGGCCTTCGGGATCCTCTCGCGCTGGATGGTCTTCAACGACCCGCCCCAGCACCGCAGGCTCCGCCAGGTCTTCCAGGAGTCGTTCTCCGCGCGTGCCGTGGCCCGCTACCGCGCCTTCACCGAGAAGGCGACCCGGGCCGTCCTCGCCCGCAGGGCGACGCCCGGCCGCACCGGCGACCTCCTGGCCGACGTCGCCAAACCGCTGCCCGCCCTGGTGTTCGCCCGCTGGCTCGGCATCCCGCCCACCGACGGGCCCTCCTTCTGGTACTGGAACACCCGCGTCGCCGACCTCGTCCTCGGCACCGCCCAGGAGGAGAGCGAGTACCGGGCCTCCCTCCAGGCGCTGGTGAGCCTCGACGACTACCTCGGCGCCCTCGTCGCCCGGCGCCGCGCCGAACCGGGTGACGACCTGATCAGCCAGGTGCTCCGGGAGGGCCGGGTCGGCGACTCGGTCACCGAGGAGGAGTTCGTCGGGATGCTCACCCAGATGGCGTTCGCCGGCGGGGAGACCACCAGCAACCTCATCGCCAACACCGTCCTGGCCCTGCACACCCGCCCCGACCAGCTGGCCGCCGTCCGGGCCGAACCCGACCTGGCGCAGGGGGCGGTGGAGGAGACCCTGCGCCTGGACGGCCCGTCCAAGATGTCCATCCGCACCGCCGCACGCGACCTCGACCTCGACGGCCGCACCCTGCGCGCCGGGGACCGCATCTTCCTCGTCACCGCCGCCGCCAACCGCGACCCGGCCCGCTTCCCCGACCCCGGCCGGTTCGACGTCCGCCGCTCCGGCGCCACCCATCTCGGATTCGGCTTCGGCGCCCACTTCTGCATCGGCGCCGCCCTGGCCCGCCTGGTCGCCGTGGCCGCCGTCCGCACGCTGGTGTGCGACCACACCGGTCTGATCCTCGCCGACCCCGGCCGGCCGGCCTGGCAGCCCTCCCTGCTCAACCGGGGCCTCACCGCCCTGCCCGTCCGCTACTGACCGGACCCCGGTCCGACGAAAGGCACCCCCATGGCCACCACCCTCGCCGGCGCCGGCCCACGCCTGTGGGCCCCCGCCCTGCACCGGTCCTTCCGGCTCCTGTGGACGGGGCAGGCACTGTCCCTGCTGGGCGACGGCTTCAGCGTCGTCGCGTTCTCCTGGATCACCCTCGACCTGACCGGCTCCACCCTCACCCTCGGTTACGTCCTGGCCTTCCAGGCCGTCACCCGCGCCCTGTTCACCCTGGTCGGCGGCAGCCTCGGCGACTCGATGTCCCCACGCGCCCTCATGGTCGCCTCCAGCTGGACACGCGCCGTCCTGATGGCGGCCGTCGGACTGGCCGGGCTGTCCGGGAACCTGACGGTGTGGATGCTGTGCGCCGCGGCCGCCGCCTTCGGCACCGTCGACGCCTTCTTCCAGCCCGCGCGCGTCTCCATCCTGCCCTCGGTGGTCGACGACGACCTGCTCACCCCGGCCAACGCGCTGATGGGGGCCGGCGCGCGGACGGCCGCCGTCGTCGGCCCGGCCGTCGGCGGTCTGGTCATCGCGCTGACCCAGGCGCCTGTCGCCTTCCTCGTCGACGCCGTCTGCTTCGCCCTGTGCGGCCTGTGCGTGGCCCGCGTACGCACCCGCCCCCGGGCGTCCCGCACCGACACGGGCGGCTCTCCCGGGAAGCAGGCGTCGCTCGTCGCCCGCATCCGCGAGGGCATCACGTACACCGCCCGCGACCCGCGGCTGCGGACCATCGTCGCCCTCGACACGGCTGTCAACTTCTGCTACGCCGGGCCCTTCACGGTCGGCTTCGTCACCCTCGCCGACCAGGTGCTGCGCGGCGGCTCGGCCACGCTCGGCATGCTCAACGGCTCCCTCGCCGCGGGAGCCGTGCTCGGCACGCTCGCCGGCGGCGCCCTCGGCGGGCGGCCCAGGGTCGGCCTGCTGGTGGCCGCCCTGGCCGGCTGGCTCGGCGCGGGAATGGCCGTCCTCGGTCTGGTACACAGCACCCCGGTCGTCGTGGCGACCGTCCTCGCCATGGGCTTCGCCATCGGCTTCCAGGGCGTGTTCGGGCTGAGCTGGATCCAGCGGAACATCCCGCAGGACGTGCTCGGCCGTGTCGTCTCCGTCGACATGGTCCTCGGTTACGCCGTCGCCCCGCTGTCGCTGATCGTGTGCGGGGCGCTGGCCGGCAAGGACATCTCCGCCCTGTTCGGGGTGGCGGTCGCGGTGCTCGCCGCGACCGGACTGGCGGTGCTGGCGTCCAGGGCGGTGCGCGAGATGCGGTAGGCGGCCCGTCGCCGGCCGGGCCCTACTCCCGCAAGGCGGCCGACCGCGCGCACAGGTCCGCGCGGTTGGCCGCCCCGGTCTTGGTGATCAGGCTCGCGATGTGCTTCTCCGCCGTGCGGGGCGAGATGAACAGCCGGGCGGCGATGTCTTTGTTGCTGAGCCGTTCCGCGAGCAGCCGGAACACGTCGAACTCCCGCACGGTCACGCCCTTGGCGCGCAGTTCCCGCGGGATCAAGAGGGTGCCGGAGCGGTGCTGGTGCACCGGGGCGCCGAAGCGGCGCAGCGCCGCCCGGCAGGCGCCGGTGACGGCCGCGACGTCCCGCTCGTGGAAGTAGTGCTCGGCCTGCCGCAGCCAGCCCACCGCATCACCCCAGCCGTCCTGGTGCGCCGCGTCCGCGATCAGCCGCAGCCCCAGGTGCCGGGCGAGCGGATACGGTTCCGCTGCCGCCAGCGCCGCCTCCACCGCCGCGACGGCGTGCGGCCCCGCGCCTTCCCGGCCCAGCAGCACGGCGTCGGCGAACAGTACGAACTGGCGGTTCCATCGCATCCGGGCCATCGCGGTGGCGGTGATCTCCTCGTGCCGGGTCCGGTCCGCGTCACCGGCGAGCACGTCCAGCAGCAGGACGAGGCCGTGGATGCCGCCGAGGTGGTAGGTGGAGGGGTTGTCCGCCTCCAGCGCCTGCACCGCTCGCAGTTCGGCGCGCGCCAGGTCGCGGTCCTCCTCCAGCAGCGCGCAGAAGGCGCGGGCCAGGCCGAGGCTCAGCGGCTCCTCCTGCGAACCCGCTCCGTCCCACTCGGTGAACGCCGCCAGCGTCGCCTCCATCGCCGCCCGGTCCGCGCGGTGCGCCTCCAGGGCGGCCCGCGCCATCAGGACGTACCGCACGACGGGCGCCAGGCGCAGCCGCCGCGCCACCGCCAGGCAGTCCTCCGCGGCCGACCGGGCGGTCCCGTGGTCACCGCGCAGTACCGCGTCCAGGACGAGGATGCCGTCCACCGTGTGCACGATGTTCACCGAGCCGAGCCGCAGCGCCTCCTCGCGGGCCGCCAGCAGGCCGGAGGTGTCGCCCTCGGCGAGCCAGGCATTGCCGCTCATGCGGGTGGCCGCGTACATGCGCTGCAGGGGCAGCCGGTGCCGCTCCGCCGTCTCCAGGGCCTGCCGGAGCATGTCCGCGGACTCCTCGGGGTCCCGCTCGCGGGCGACGGTGGCCAGCAGCTCCCGCGCCTGGCAGGCGACGACCGGCAGACCGTGCCGCTCGGCGGTGTCGGCCGCCGAGCGGGCCAGCTTCTCCGCGTGCTGGGTGCGGTCCGGACCCGGGGTGTCCAGGGCGAGGTAGGCGGCCGTGACGTCGACGGCCGCGGCCGTCGCCTCGTCCGGGGCCGTCGCCAGGACCTCGCGGGCCCGGGCGACCTGCCGGTTGCCGTCGCTCCACCGGCCCGCGGTGTGGGCCACCTTGGCCAGCCGGGTGTGCAGCGTGGCCAGCCGTACGGCGTTCAGCCCGGCCCCGCCCAGCGCGTGCAGGTCCTCGGCCAGGTCGAAGGCGCGGGCGAAGTCACCGGCCTCCGCGAGCGCGGGCAGCAGGTCCTCCAGTACCGAGGCCCGGGCCTGCGGATCACCGGCCTCGGCCAGCAGCCCCTCAGCCCGGCTGAGCAGTGTTACCGCCGAGCCCAGGGCGCCCGCCGCCAGGGCCCGCCCGCCGGCGTCCGCGTAGAGCAGCCCCGCCTCCACCCGGTCCCCGGCCTCGCAGCGCAGCCCGGCCGCCAGCGCGCACCAGTCGCCGTCGAGGCCCGGGTGCAGCTCCTCGACGGCCTGCGCGCCGCGCCGTGCCAGTTCCGCGCGCTGCCCCGGCGTCATCTGCGTGAACAGCGCCTCGACGGTCGGGGAGTGGCGGAAGGAGTACCAGTCGGGGGCGGGCTCGTCGGGAATGACCAGCCGGGCGGCGACGCCCGCGTGCAGATGGCTCAGCAGGGTCCGGTCCTCGACGCCGGTCATGTGCTGAAGCACGGTGAGCGAGAAGCGGCGGCCCAGCACCGCGGCGGCCGACAGCAGCGTCAGGCCCTGCGCGCCCAGCCGGTCGATGCGACGCAGGATGCCCCGGGCCAGCGTGGAGGAGACGTCGCGCCGCAGATCGCCGACCGTGCGCCAGCCGTCACCGCCCTGCACCAGGGTGCCCGCCCCGATCATGGACTGCAGCAGCTCCTCGACCAGGTAGGGACTGCCTGCGCTGTCCTCCCACAGGCGGTCCGGGACCTCCGGCGGCACCTGGTGCGGGCCGTCCACCCCCAGATGCGCCGCCGTCATCTCCTCCACCTGGGAGCGGGTCAGCGGCGGGAGTTCGGCGAGGGTGGCGACGCCCCGGCGGCGGGCGGACTGCGCCAGGTCCAGCGCGTCGCTCAAATCGGTCCGCACGGTGGCCAGTAGCAGGACCGGCGTGTACTCCAGGTTGTCCACCAGGTACTCGAGGACGCCGAGGGTCTCGGGGTCGGCGTCGTGCAGGTCCTCCAGCAGCAGCAACTGCCCCTGCCCGCGCCCGGCGGCCAGCAGCAGCCGCAGCACCGCCTCGCCCAGGATCACCATGGAGCTGCTCTCACGCTCGCCGGTGTCCCACTCGGGTATGAGCCGTCCCAGAACCGGCCGGTACGGGCCGAGGGCCACGTCGTCCAGGGGCTCGCCGCCGCGGAACAGCGGCATCAGCGCCTCGGTCAGCGGACGGAACGGCACCGCGGGCCCGGTGGTGCTGCTGCGGCCGCGCAGTACCCGCATCCCGGAGCCGAGCGCGCCGCCCACGGCCTCCGCCGCGAGCCGCGACTTGCCCACCCCGGCCTCACCGACCAGGAAGACGACGCCGCCCCGTCCCTGACGCGCCTCGGCCAAGGCGCTGTCGAGCAGGCTGAGTTGGAGGTCCCGCCCGACGAGGGAAGGCGCATGGGAACGCATGAACGCAGATGATAATCAGGATGTCGGGATACGGGGCAGACCGCATCGGCGGGGTCACGCACCGTGCTCCCGCCCGGCCGCGACGCGAACCGGCGTACACCGGAGCGGAAGCGGATATCCCGCCGGACGCACCGCGGCGCGGGCCCGCCCGGCGGGCCCGCGCCCTCACGCGAAGTGACGACCGCGCGGGGTCAGTTCGGCACGGAGACCGAGGTGTCCACCGAGGTCAGCGTGATGACGACGCCGCTGGTCAGCACCATCCCGGCCAGGACGCGGGCGCGGGCGCAGGCGCGGTTGCGGCCGGTGAGCATGATCCCGCCCGCCGCGTCCTGCTCCTCGGCGGCGTTCGCGGCGGAGTCGGCGGCGGTGTTCAGGTGCTGGTCCATCGGTGATCCCCTTCTGGTGTCCGTACGGGGGGTACTGGGGTGGAGGTGGAAGTGCCGTGGTTCTGGGGTGCCTGGCCGGTCAGTGGCCGGGGTGGGACAGGAGCAGGACGGACGGGACGGTGCCGGGGTGGGCGAGGCGCAGCAGCCCGTACCCGATGCCGGACAGCCCGTCGAGCAGTCCGGGGGAGGGAACGTGGTCGGGGGTGGCGCAGCGGTGGTTCTGCGCCTCGACGAGGGCGAGTGTCCGGCCGGCGTGCCGGGCGAGCGTTCCGGCGGCGGCCGGGTCGCCCCGTCCGGCGCTCACGACCAGGGCTTCCAGCGTGCCGAGCGTGCCGTGCCCGAGGCTGAGGTCGGGTCGCACGTGGGGGTCCGCCGGCCGGGCCGCGGCGGGCGGGCCGGGTACGGGGGGCAGGTGTGCGGCGACGGCCACCGCCCCGGAGAGCCCGCGGGACCAGGACGCGTCCGCGGGGGCCGCCCCGGTTCCCCGCAGCGCGGTGTCCAGCAGCGCCCGGGCGGCGGCCGTGTGCGCGGCGGTCTCCCGGGGGCGGCGGGCGGCGTACCGCAGCAGGGCCCACGCGATGCCCGCGGCACCGTCGGCGAAACCGGCGGGGAGGCCGTTCGCGGCGATGGCCCCCGGCGCCGGGCCCCTGTCGGGGCCGGACACCGCGCCGAGCAGCCGGTCCGCCAGGGCGGCCGCCAGCCGCAGCGCCGCCGGGTCGCCGGTCGCCTCGTGCACGGCGACGGCGGCGGTCAGGGCTCCGGCCGTGCCGCCGGCGAAGCCCGGATCGGGTGAGGCGGACGCGGCGTGTCCGAGGGCGGTGAGCGCGTCGGGCAGGCAGTCCGCCGGCTCCGGGCCGAGCAGCGCCGACAGCCGCAGCACCGCGTACACGATGCCGCCGAGACCGTCGTACGCGCCCGGCCCGGCCGCCGCGCTCAGTTCGGGATCGTCCGCCAGGGCCTTCAGCAGGGCGGGCAGCGGGCGGACCGCCTCCCGGGCGAGCGCGGCGTACCGGCCCGCTCCGGCGAGCGCGTCCGTGTGCGCCAGGAAGAGCGCCACTCCGCAGTAGCCCTGCGCGAGTCCGGCGCCCATCGGCAGCACCGCCCAGTGCGGGCCGGACACCCGCTCCAGGCCGAGCCAGTTGGTCCGGCCCCCGTCCCGCACCGCGCGGGCGGCGATCTCGTCGGCGATCCCGCACGCGGCGGCGAGCAGCCGGGAGGCGTCGGGCGCGACGGCCGGCACCGGCTCCACCGCCAGTTCGGACCGGGGCCGGTCCAGCGGGGACCCCGCGCCCCGTGCCGCGAGCGTGGCCGCGATGATCCACTCCTGGTCGTGGCAGTCGACCTCGTCCATCCGGGCGATCTTCTCCCGCACCGAGTCCACGCCCGCCACCGGCAGCAGGCCGGGCAGCCACGTGCCGTCGTCGGCCCGCACCGCGGTCCCCGACGGCCGGTGTGTGAACAGCGGGACGTCGCCGCGCCACAGCGCCGCCGTCTCGTGCTCGATCAGCCGCCGGCGCGCCTCGTCGTGCTCGGACTCCGTCCACAGCACCGCGAAGACCCCCTCCCGGGCGAGCGCGTTGCCGAGCAGCGACGGGTGGGCGGACTCCTCAAGGAGTGTGGCGTACAGGCGGGTGGCGCGGGCGACGAGCCGTGCGGGACGGTCCGCACCGGACATCAACGGGCCGTCCTCGCCGAGGAGTTCGTGCCCGTCGGCGGCGAGTGCCGTGTACGCGGTACGGAAGCCCTCCAGCAGCGCGGCCCGGTGGTCGGCGCCCTCCAGGAGGCGGCCGGCGGGCAGCGGCTGGTTGTGCGCCGCGGGGCTGAGCAGCGGTCCGCGCACGGCCCGCATGGTGTCCAGGCCGCTGTCCCGCCAGTGCAGGCCCTCGCTCGGGTAGGTGCCGTCGGTGGACCGGCCGAGCGCGGAGATGTCCAGAGCCCCGTGCTCGCCGATCAGCAGGTGCGGCAGCAGACAGGTGCGGTGCACGGATGCCTGCAGCGCGTCCGCCGCCGGATCGGGGCCCGCCGTCATGGACTGCGCGAGCCCGGTGTGCAGCAGCGTCTCGGCGTCCACCAGGACCGGCTGGTCGCCGCAGGCGATGACGTTCTCGTAGTGCATGTCGGCGCCGTCCACGGCGTACAGCAGGGCCAGCAGCGCGCCCTGGCGCCGGTAGAAGGAGTCGGTCTCGGTCACCGACCGGCACCAGCGGTGCTCGACGAACTCCAGCCAGCCGTACGCCGCGCGGCGCAGACTGCGCGGGGTGCGCAGGTCCAGCCCCGGCACCTTGGCGTTGAGCCAGCCCACCAGGTCGTCGAGGAGGGCGTGCTGGCCGAGCGGACGCGGCTTGTAGACCAGCCGCTCGCCGGCGAAGTGCAGGACCGCGACGGACCGGTTGCCCTCGTGGGCGTCCCCGCGGCCGAGATCCACGCCGGTGAGCGGTCCCGGGTCGCGTCCGCCGAGGAGCCCGGCGGACAGGTCCTCCCGGTCGGCCGCGAAACGGGCCGCCAGCTCGGCGGTGGCCACGGTCGCGTCCAGTGCGGTCTGCGCGAGCATCCGGGCCAGTACCGGGCGGGAGGCGAACAGTGCGCCGAGGCCCTGCCGGGTGCCCGTGGCGGCGACGAAGGCGTCGAACCGCTCACGGGGGCCGGCACCGGCCAGTCGTCCGCCGCGCCGTGCCGTGTCGAGTTCGTGGACCAGGGTCCGCGCCGCCTGACGGACCAGCTGGTGCGTCAGGCGGCAGGCGAGCGCCTCCCGCCACACGGTGAGTTCGCGGTCCGCGGGCAGCCGCTCGGCCAGCCGCGCGGTGGCGGCGGCGACGAGCGGCCGTACGACCGGGGCGAAGGCGTCGGGCCCCTCGCCCCCTCGGCCGACCGGCTCCGCCGGCTCCCGGGAGGCGCCGGCCAGGACGGCTTCGGCGTACCGCGCCCAGTCGGGCTTGGCGGCGCGGGCGGCCAGCCGCTCGGCGGGCTCGGCGGCCAGCGCCGCGGCCGTGGCCCGGTCCACACCGAGATGGGCCAGCCGCAGGGCGAAGCCCCCGGCGTCCCCGACGGCCCACGGGGCGGGGCTGTCGGCGGCTTCGGCGGACGCCCCGGAAAGGCCGGGGGCGTCGAGCCGTTCCGCGAGGGACAGTGCCGGCGCCCACCACGAGGGCGGGAGATCGGCGCTCCGGAGAGTGGGGAGGCTGGCGGTCTCAGTCACGAGGAAGAAGGTCGCAGACCCCCGGTGGCCCCCACATGGGTAAGCGTCCCCCATATTCTGCGCGGCCCCCGGCCCGCCGGCCCGCCCCCGGTCAGGGAAGTCGTAGGTCACCGGCCTGGTCACCCGCTTGGTGCGCATGGGTACCCGGACGCCGCGGGGAAACGCGGTTCTGCGCGTTCGGCCCTGGTGCCGGCCCCCGGCGTGTGCGTCGACACCCCCGTGCCCCCGCTCTTGGGGACACGGACCCCCAGGGCCCGCTCGCGCCCGCCCCCGCACCGGCCCCCGGACCCCCGCCCGCAGATCACCGCCGCCGCGCCGGCCCGCCGGCGGACTCCGTGCGACGGGCGGCGAGGCGGTCGTGGGGCAACCGCCACCGACGGGGGCGGCCCCGCCGGCCGGAAAGGTGGGGACCGGTTACCGATGCCGACGCCCCCCGCCCACGGCACGGTGGTGCGCAGTCCCCACCGCAGAACCGGCCCGGAGCGCGCACGACCGGGCGGACGAACTTCCTAGGAGTAGCAGATGGGAGCACCCGTAACCGTCGGCGTGGTCGCCCTCGACCCGGTACTGGAGGCCGGAACGCGCACCACCCTGCTGGCCTGCCCGGACCTGACCGTGTGCGAGCCCGCGGACGCGCGGGTCGCCGTCCTCACCGTGGACCGCACCGGACCGGCCGAACTCGACATGGTGCGCGCCACCCGCGCCCTGCCGCACAGTCCCGCCGTCGTCCTGGTGGCGGGCGCCCTCGCCTCCGGCGACGCCCTGCACGCCCTCGCCGCCGGTGCCCGCGGCCTGCTGCCGCGCCGGGACGCCGACGCGCCCCGCCTCGCCCACGCGGTGCTGGCCGCCTCCCGCGACGACTGCACCCTGCCACCCCGCCTGCTCGAACAGCTCCTGGACCGCCCGGCCGACGCCCGGCACGGAACCGGGGGCTGGACCGACGGCATGCTGTCCGACCGGGAACGCTCGGTGCTGCGGCTGCTCGCCGACGGCCACGAGACGGCCGAGATCGCCCAGCGGCTCGCCTACTCGCCGCGCACCGTGACCACCGTGGTCCACGACATCACCCAGCGGTTCCGGCTGCGCAACCGCGCCCACGCGGTGGCCTACGCGCTCCGGGCGGGCCTGCTGTGACCGCGACCCTGGCCGCCGCGCCCCCCGTGCCCGGTGCCGGCACGACGTCCCCACCCTTCGTCCTGCGCATCACGCCCTCGCCCGGCGCGGACCGCGTCCGCAGCGTGGCCCGCCGCGCCGGGCTGGCCTGCGCGCCGGAGCACGCCGGGCCCGGGACCGTCACCGTGGTCGCCACCGCCGACGCCGCCCGGGCCCTGCGCGGCCGGCGGGACACCGGTCCACTGGTCCTCGTGTGCGACACCGTCGGCCGGACGGACCTGCGGCTCGCGCTGCGGGCCGGGGCGGTCGTCCTGCGGGCCGCCGACCTCACCGAGGAGAACCTGGTGGCCGCGGTGCGCCGCGCGGCCCACCCGCACCCGAGCATCCCCTACCCGGAGCTCTCCCACCTGCTGACCAGTGGTCCACGCCCCGGGGACCCGACCGGCGGCGGTCGGCCCACCCTGACCGCACGTCAGGCCTCGGTGCTGCGCCTCATGGCCGAGGGCCACGGCAACGCGGACATCGCCCTGCTGCTGCGCTGCTCCGAACACACCGTCAAGAATGTCGTCTACGAGATCATGGCCCGGCTACAGGCCCGCAACAGGGCCCACGCCGTCGCCCACGCCGTGCGCCACGGCCTGGTGTGACCCGGCTGATGCCGAAGAACCCGAAGACGCGGAGGCGGGAGCCGTGGGCACGAGGCCGCGTCGGCCGCAGGCGCCCTCCTCCCCCGCGGCCGGGGTCAGCCGGGGGGCGCGGGCAGCAGCCGCGGCTCGATCCGCTCCTCCACGACCCCGTCGCCGTCCCGGACCACCACGTAGGCGCCCTTGCCCCGCTGCTCCGCCACCGCCTCGACCAGCTCGATGCCGCGGTAGACCAGCCCCACACCGTCGTCGGTGCAGTGCGCCGTCGCGAAGACGCCCTCGGCGACCAGCCGGTGGGTCAGCGGACGCCGGCCTCCGTCGCTGTCGTAGTGCACCCCGTTGCCGTACGGCAGCAGCCCCAGCCCGTTGGTGACCGGGCGGAGTTCGGGGCCGAAGGAGTCCGTGGTGCCGCCCTCGTACCAGCAGAGGGAACCCGCGCTCACCCCGGCGAGCACCACACCGGCGCGCCAGGCGCGCCGCAGGATCTCGTCCAGCCGGTGCGCCCGCCACACGGCGAGCAGGTTGGCCACCGAGCCGCCCATCACCCAGACCACGTCGTGGCCGAGCACCGTGCCCTCGACGTCGTCCACGTTCGGCATCGGGAAGAGGTGGAGCGGGGTGAGGTCGAAGCCCGCCACCCGGGCGGCCTCGCTCACCCGTGCCGTGACGTGCTCGGCGTCGCCCACCGCCGTGCCCAGGTAGAGGACGCGGGGGCGTCTGCCGTGCACACCGGAGAGATCGACCGCGTGGTGGACCAGGGCATCGAAGAGGACCCGGGTGCGTGCGCCGACGCGATGACCTCCGGAGGTGGCGACGATGGTCGGTTCCGGAGCGGTCACGCTGATGATCGTAGCGCGACAACTGCCCGGTGTCGGTGAGTCATTGGTGAAGGCGTCGCGTTCCCCGGCCCCTCGCGACACCGGACCGTGCGAGGACGCCGCGACACCACGGCGGGGACCGGTCCGGTGGACCGGTCCCCGCCGTGTTCGCCCGTACGCCGTCAGGGCGTCCGCAGGGCCACCGCCGCCGCGTACCCCGCCGGGACCAGGACGTCCCGTACGCTCCACCCCGGTGCCGGGGCGGTCGGCGAAGGCCCGGTGCCCACGTAGTCCAGCGCCGGAACGCGCACCAGACCCGTGCCCAGGCCCTTCAGGTAGGCCTCTTTGCGCACCCAGGCACGGGTGAACGCGGCCGGACGCTCGTGCGCGGGCAGCAGCGCCAGTTCGTCCGCCTCCGCCGGGTGCAGCGCCGACTGGGCGTCGAGCACCGCCCGGTTCGTGGCCAGCCCCTCCACGTCGACGCCGACCGGTGCCGGGGCGAGCGCCACCAGCACCATGTCCCCGCTGTGCGACAGGGAGAAGTGCACACCCGGCGTGCGCAGGACCGGCCGCCCGTGCGGCCCGCCGCAGCCCGCGCACGGCTCCCGGGCCAGCGGCAGCTCCTCGGCGCGCACGCCGAGCAGCACGCTCAGTACGTCGCGCAGCGCCGCGTGCGCGACCACGTACGCGGCACGGTCTCGGTCGTGCCGGAACGCGCGGGCCCGGGCCCGTTCCTCCGCGTCCAGCAGCTCCCGCGCGTCCCGCAGCGTCCGCTCGTCCTGGGCTCCGACATGGGCCAGGTACAGCTCCAGCGGCCCCCGCAGGAGGCGGGGGCCCGGCGCCCGCGTCCGGTGCCGGAGCCCGGACAGGTCCAGCACGGCCGGTGACAGCAGCCCGGACGCCGTCGGCGGCGGGGCGTGCGCCGGCGGGTCCAGGAGCCGGCCGGCCCGTGGATCAGACATCTGCCCCGGCCAGCCGGCGGCGCAGGCTGAGCGGGCGCATGTCCGTCCAGACCACGTCGATGTGGTCCAGGCACTCCTGCCGGCTGCCCCGTGTGCCCTCCGGGTGCCAGCCGGCGGGCACCTCGCGGTCCGCCCGCCAGATCGAGTACTGCTCCTCGTCGTTGCGCACCACGAGGTACACCTCGTCGGTGTCCGCACGGGCCTCGTCGGCGCCCGCGCCGGTCGTGGAGTCGGGTTGCGTCATGGTGAACCTCCCGCAGGTGGTGGGGCCGGCCGCAGGTCGGGGCCGACGCCGACAGCGTGCCGGGCGCCCGCACGCCGGGGGCAGGGACGAACGCGCCGGGCCCGCGGCGCGTGTTGCTGCCGGATCTTCTCTGGTGCCGTGCCGCACCGGCGCGGGACGGTGCTGTCCTGCCGGGGAGCCCGGCGTACCGGCGGCGGCCACGGCCCGGCCGAGTGCCGTGCGGCCTCCCCGCGCACCCCCTTTTTTTGGAAGGAGCACGTGATGTCGGACGAGCACGCACCGGTCCTGCTGCCGGGCGGAGGCTGGCGGCTCTGGGAGGAGTTCGCGCTGCGCGGCCCCGGCTTCCCCGCCGACGGCGTGCTGCGCCTGGCCCCGCCCGGACTGGCCGGGGCCGCCGACAAGTTCGGCCCCGGCACCGATCGGTCCGGACCCGAGTGGCAGGCCTTCGCCGAGGAGCTGTCGGCTGCTGCCGTGGACACCGCCCGCCACCTCCAGCAGATCGCCGGCCGGCCCCGTTTCCAGGCGGCCCTCGCCTGGCAGAACCCGGCCGTGCTGCGTACCGGCATCGCGCCGTTCCTGCGCTGGACGCCGGGCGTGGACAAGCGCAGCAGCATGCCCCGCCAGCGCGAGGAACTGGTCGCCCACTACTGGCAGCGGTTCTGCGTGAAGAACGACACCATCGGCTTCTTCGGCCCCGTCGGCTGGGGCCGCTGGGACCCGTCCGCGCCGCACGCCGTCACCGTGGACGCCGGCCGGGGCTTCCTCGCCGCGCAGGAGGTCTACTTCTCCGGCTGGGCCGTCGACGCCCTGGCCAAGGTGCTCGCCGAGGACGCCGAACTGATGCGGTGGATCCCGCCGCGCCGGATGTCCTTCGTGCGCTGCGAGGACGGCACGGTGCGGGTCCCGGGGCGGCCGGCCCAGCCCGTCGGTGAGCTCCAGGAAGCCGTCCTCCGGCACTGCGACGGCACCCGGCACACGGCCGCCATCGCCGCCGAACTGGGTCTGGACCCCGACGAGGTCGCCGACACCGTGGGGGAACTGGTGCGCCGGCGCTGGGTGGCCCGGCGTCTGGAGGTGCCCGCCGCCACCCACCCCGATCTGGCCCTGCGCCGGATCCTCGAGCGCGTCCCCGACGAGGCCGCCCGCGACCGGGCCCTGGACAGGCTCGCCGTGCTGGAGCGCGGCCGGGAGGCCGTACGCGCCGCCGGCGCCGACGCCGCCGCGCTGACCGCCGCGATCGGCGCCCTGGAGGCCGACTTCGCCGCTCTCACCGACAGCGAGGCCCAGCGCGCCAAGGGCGCACGCACCGCCCCCTGCCGCGGACTGGTGTACTCCGACTCCCGGCGGTCCGCCACCGCCACGGCCGGGCCCGCCCTGCTGGAACACCTGGAACCCCTCCAGCTGTGCCTGACGGCCGCCCGATGGATGACGAACCGCTTCGCCGACGCCGTCCGCGCCCGGCTGCGCGGCGTCCACGCCCGCCTGAGCGCCGACGGCGCCCCGGTGGACCTCGCCACCCTGTGGATGAACACCCTGCCCTCCCCGCACCCCGACGCCGGCGACCTGATCGACGCCGCCCAGGCCGAACTGCGCGCCAAGTGGGCCCGGATCCTCGACCTTCCGGCGGACGCCCGCCGCGTCCGCCTGGCCACGGCCGAGCTGGCCGACCGCGTGCGCCGCGAGTTCGACGAGCCCGGCGACGGCTGGTCCCTCGCCCGCTACTTCAGTCCCGACGTCCTGGTCGTCGCCGACGACGCGGACGCCCTCGCCCGTGGCGACGTCGACCTCGTCCTCGGCGAGATGCACTGCGCGCTGAACACCATGGGCGCCTCCCTCTTCGTCCACCAGCACCCCGACCGCGACCGGCTCATCGCCGAGACCACCCGCGACTTCCCCGGCCCCCGCCTGCTGCCCACGCTGCCCAAGGAGCTCCCCCTGAAGTGGTCCACCCGCAGCCGGCCCTCCCTGGACCGGCCCGAGGACCACTACGTGACCCTGGTCGACCAGACCGGCGACCCTCACCGCCCGAACTCGGTGCCCAGCGCGGACGTCCGCGTCGAGGACCGGGACGGCCGGCTGACGGCCGTCCTGCCCGACGGCACCGTCCACGACGTCCTCGACGCCTACGCCAACACCCTCACCCAGCGCGTCATGGACCGCTTCACGCTCACCCCCGAGGGCGAGCACACCCCGCGCATCACCATCGACCGCATGACCGTGGCCCGGGAGACCTGGCGCCTGCCCGTGTCCGGCGTCGACTTCGCCGACGACAAGGACGAGGCCGCCCGGTTCGTCCGCGCCCGGCACTGGCAGCGCCGCCACGACCTGCCCCGCTTCGTGTTCGTCGTCTCCCCGGCCGAACCGCGCCCGTTCTACGTCGACTTCGACAGCCCCGTGTACGTCACCATCCTCGCCAAGGCCGCCCGCCGGCTCGCCCGCAAGGACCCCGGGGCCCGCCTGAAGGTCAGCGAGATGCTGCCCACCCCCGAACAGGCCTGGCTCACCGACGCCGACGGGCACCGCTACACCTCCGAACTCCGCTTCGTGGCCGTCGACCTGACCGTCACCGGCACCCAGGAGGCGTGATGCGCACCGTCGCCGACGACCTCGCCGCGCACGCCGCCCGCCACCCGGCCCGCATCGCGCTGGACACTCCCACGGGGCAGGTCACCTACGGCCGCCTCGCCGCCCGTACCGACGAGCTGACCCGGCTGCTGCGCGCCCACGGCGCCCGACCGGAGACGGTGTGCGCCGTCGCCGTCGAGCACGGCGCCGACGCGGTGGCCGCCATGGCGGCGGTCCTGCGCTGCGGAGCCGCCTTCCTCACCCTGGACGTGACCCAACCCCGCGACCGGCTCGCGGCCTTCGTCAAGAGCGCGGGCACCCGGCTGCTGCTGACCACCTCCGCGCACACCCGCGCCCTGGACCCCGGCCTGCCCACGATCCTGCTGGACGGCCCCGCCACCCGGCCAGGAACGACCCCGGAACCGCCCGCCCGGGTCGACCCGCGCGCCCTGGCCTACGTCAGCCACACCTCCGGCAGCACCGGCGAACCCAGCCCCGTCCTCGTCGAGCACCACGCCCTCGACGCCTACCTGCGCGACACCGCCCGCGCCTTCGGGCTCGGCCCGGACACCGTGGCCCTGCAGACGGCACCGCTGGGCTACGACGCCTCCATCCGGGACACCTTCGCCCCGCTGCTGGCCGGAGCGCGACTGGTGATCGTGGAACGCTCCCGGCTGCTGCGGCCCGCGGACTTCGCCGGCACCGTGCGCGCGCACCGGGTGACCGCGCTGCTCAGCACCACCCCGTCCTTCCTGGCCCACCTGGCCGGGCAACCAGATCTGCCCGACCCGCTGGGCGGCGTCACCCTGGTCGCCTCCAGCGGCGAGTCCCTGCGCCCGTTCCTCGCCGCCGGCGGACGGCGGGCGGTCCCGGGCGCGCTCGTCAACCAGTACGGCCCGACCGAGTGCACCATGACCACCACCCGCCACCGTGTCCCCGCCGATCCCGACACGGCCGCAGACGTGGTCGGAGTACCCCGCCCCGGCACGGTCGTCCGGGTGCTCGACGCCGACCTCGCGCCCGTTCCCGAGGGCACCGTGGGCGAGGTGTACATCGGCGGCGCGGGCCTCGCCCGGGGCTACGGCGGGCTCCCGGCCCGCACCGCCGCGTGCTTCGTGCCCGACCCCTACGGTCCGCCGGGCGCCCGCCTCTACCGCACCGGCGACCTCGGACGGTGGGGCCCTGAGGGCCTCACCTACGCGGGGCGCACCGACCGGCAGGTCAAGATCCGCGGCTACCGCGTCGACCCCGCCGAGATAGAGGGAGCCCTGCTCGCCCACCCCCGCGTCAGCGGCGCCGTGGTCACCGCGCACACCGACGACCGGGGACGTACGTACCTGGCGGCCCACCTGACTGGCGACCCGGCCGCCACGGACGCGGAACTGCGCGCCCACTTGGCCCGCTCGCTGCCGCCGCACCTGATGCCCCGGCACTTCCGGCGCCACGACGCGCTGCCCACCACCCGCGGCGGCAAGGCGGACCGCCGCCGGCTGGTCGCGGGGAGCGCCCCGTGACCGCCACCGGGCTGCGGCCGGCCACGCCCGGCACCCTGCCCGGTCCCGCCGACGTCACCGCGGCTGCCGCCCGCATCGCCCCGCACGTCCGCCGCACGCCCCTGCTGAGCGGCCCGGTGCCCGCGGCGCACGGCACGGAACTGCTGCTGAAGGCCGAACACCTCCAGCACGGCGGCTCGTTCAAGACGCGCGGAGCCGCCAACGCCCTCCTGGCGCTCGAGGCCGAGCGGGTCGTCACCGGCTCGTCCGGCAACCACGGCATCGCCCTCGCCCGGCTCGCCCGCTCCCTCGGCATCCGCCTGACCGTCGTCCTCGCGGCGGGCGCGGACCCCGCCAAGACCGCCGCCATCCGCGCGCTGGGCGCCGAGACCGTCCGCGTGGGCGGAGGAGTGGCCGAGCGGGAGGAACGGGCCGGCGCGCTCGCGCGGGAGACCGGCGCCACCCTCGTGCCCTCCTCGGACCACCCCCTGGTGGTCGCCGGGCAGGGCACGGTCGGCACCGAAATCCTCGCCGACGCCCCCGACATGGAGACGGTGTACGTCCCGACCGGCGGCGGCGGGCTCCTCGCCGGTGTCTGCCTCGCCGCCGCGGGCCACCCGGTCCGGGTCGTCGGCGTCGAACCGGCCCGCACACCCCGCTACGCCCGCTCCCTGGCCGCCGGGCACCCGGTCCAGCTGCCGCCCTGCACCACCGTCGCCGACGGACTGCGCGGCCAGCGGCCGGGGCGCGTCCCCTACCCGATCATCCGCGACCGCGCCGACGACCTGATCGCCGTCGGCGACACCGAGATCCTCGCCGCCGCCGCCCTGCTGCACCGCCTCGGCGTCGACGCCGAACCCAGCGGAGCCGTCGCGCTGGCCGGAGCCCTGCGGGCCGGCCGCCGCGAACGGGCCGTGGCCGTCGTCTCCGGCGGCAACACACCCGCCCGCCTGCACGCCCTGCACCGCACAGACACCGTCCACCCCACGGAGACAACCGTGGCAACCACCGAGGGACACACATCATGACCGAGAACGCCGCGACCGCCACCCGCACCGCCGACCTGCTCGTCGACATCTTCCGCGAGGTGCTCGGCCTGCCCGACCTGACCGAGGACACCGACTTCTACGAGGCGGGCGGCGACTCGCTCACCGCCTTCCAGATCACCGGCCGCCTCGAGGAGGTCCTCGGCGCGGAGGTGCCGGTCTCCCTGGTCTTCGCCTACCCCACACCGCGGGACCTGGCCGAGGTCGTCGACACCGACTACGGCCGCGCCTGACCCCGCGGCCACCACCGCGCACCCACCGTGCGCCCCACCCCCCACGAGGGCGGCGGCCCGATGCGGGCCGCCGCCCCTCCACGCCGGCCGCCGGACTGTTCTCCCGTCCGCCCGCACGAGGTCTCCACCCGCCCCCACCCCGCCCGTCGTCCACCCGGCGGGCCCGTGTCCCTCCGCCCGTCCGTCCCCCGCGCTCGCAAGGAGAGCCCTGCCATGACCGAAGACCTCGTACCGTCCCTCGGCCGCTGGCGCCTGTGGGAGCAGTTCGCTCTGCGCGGCCCCGGCTTCCCCGCCGACGGCGTGCTGCGCCTGGCCCCGCCCGGACTGGCCGAGGCCGCCGACACGTTCGATGTGGACGCCCCCCTCGACGGCGTCCGCTGGGAGGATTTCGCCCGCCTCTTCGCCGATGCCGCCGTGGAGACCGCGCACACCCTCCAGGACATCGCCCGCATGCCGTCCTTCCGGGAGGCCGTGGCCTGGCAGAACCGCCCGGTGCTCGTCTCCGGCATCGCGCCGTTCCTGCGCTGGACGCCGGGCGTGGACAAGCGCAGCAGCATGCCCCGACAGCGCGAGGAACTGGTGGCCCACTACTGGCAGCGGTTCTGCGTGAAGAACGACACCATCGGCTTCTTCGGCCCCGTCGGCTGGGGCCGCTGGGACGCCGCGACGTCCGGTGTCGCCCTCGGCACGGGCTCCGGGCTGGTCGCCGAGTCCACCGTCTACTGGGCGAGCTGGGGCATCGACGCGCTTGCCAGGACGCTGGACGCCGACCCCGGCCTGCGGGAGTGGGTCGCTCCCCGCCGGGTGCCCTTCGTCACGGTGGACGGCGACCGGGTGTGCGTGCCCGGCAGGCGGCCGGTGACGGTCCCCGCGGAGACCGCGGCCGTCCTCGCCCTCTGCGACGGCGTCCGCCCGGCGCGGGCGATCGCCGCCGCGCTCCCGGACCACGACGTGCCCGCGGTCCTCACCGACCTGGTCGCCCGCCGCTGGGTGGCGTGGCGCCTGGAGGTCCCTGCGGGCACCCACCCGGACCGGGACCTGCGGACCTGGCTGGAGACCGTCGGCGCGCCCGGACCGCGCCGGCGGGGGCTCGCCGCGCTGGACCGGCTGGAGCAGGGGCGCGCGGCGGTGGCGGCCGCCCGCGACGTGGACGCGCTGGTCGGCGCGCTGACCGATCTGGAGCGGGACTTCACCGAGCTGACCGACACCGCCGCCGTACGGGAGAAGTCCGCGTCGACGGCGCCGTGCCGGGCGCTCGTCTACCACGACTCCCGCCGGTCCGCCACGGCCCGCCTCGGCCCCGAGGTGCTGGAGGCGCTGCGTCCGCTGCGGCTGCTGATGGACAGTGCCGGATGGCTCACCTCACGGCTCGCCGCCGCGCTGCGGACCGGTATGCGTCCGGTGTACGAACGCCTCGCGTCCGAGGGCACGGTGGACCTGGCCGCCTTCTGGTTCGCCTGTCTGCCGGTGCTGCACGGCACCGTGCGCGCCACCGCCGGCGAACTCCAGGAGGAGTTCGCCGCCATCTGGCGGCGGATCCTCGCGGTCCCCGCGGGCGCCCGCCGTGTGGACGTCCGTTCCGCGGACATCGAGGCGGCGGTGCGGGAGGAGTTCCCCGGTTCGGGCGGCTGGACGGCGGCCCGCTACCTCAGTCCGGACATCATGATCGCCGCGGATGGCGCCGAGGCGGTGGCCCGCGGCGACTTCACCCTCGTTCTCGGTGAGCTCCACCTGGCCGCCAACACGCTGGGCGCCTCCCTCTTCACCCACCAGCACCCGGACGTCGGCGAACTGGTCCGTCTCACCGACCGGGACCACCCCGGCCCACGTCTGCTGCCGCTGCTCCCCAAGGAGCACCGTGCGCGCCTGTCCACCCGGGTCCGGCACACGCTGATACGGCCCCGGGACTACCAGGTCGCCCTGACCGACTTCACCGCGGACCCCACCCGTCCCCGGGCCGTGCGCAGCGCCGACGCCGTCGTCGAGGAGCACGGAGATGACCTCGTCGTCCGGCTCCCGGACGGTGCGAGGTTCCCGGTGGCGGACGTCTTCTCGCACGTCCTGACCACCCTGTCGATGGATCTCTTCCGGCTCCTGCCGGAAGACGACCACACTCCGCGCGTCACCCTCGACCGGCTGGTGGTGGCCCGGGAGACCTGGCGACTGCCCGCGGCCGAAGCCGACTTCACCGACGACAAGGACGAGGCGCGCCGCTTCGTCCGCGCCCGCCGGTGGCGCGCCCGACTCGGCCTGCCCCGTTACGTCTTCGTCGTCTCGCCGGCCGAGTCCCGGCCGTTCTACGTCGACTTCGACAGTCCTGTCTACGTGACGATCCTCGCCAAGGCGCTGCGCCGACTGGGCCGTCAGGATCAGCAAGGCCTGGTCACGTTCACGGAGATGCTGCCCACTCCGGAACAGACCTGGCTCCGCGACGACGAAGGCAGGCGGTACACCTCGGAACTGCGCTTCGTCGCGTTCGACACGCGAACGGGCTGACCCGAGGCTGCCGCCTTGGTGGCCCGCCCCGTCGGCGGATACGTCAACTGCTGCCGTTCACGGAGCGGCGGAGCCGAGCCGAGCCGAGCCGGAAGGCGAAAGGACTGTGGGGCCTTCGGAGCGGAGCTGTTCGGCCGTCGGCTCGCAGGCGGGCTCCACTCTCCGCCGCGCCGCAGCCGCCTGCGTCGTCCGGCGCCACCACCCCAAGGGCCGCGCGACCCTGCGGCCCACCCACACCACAGGAGGAGGCCATCACGACCCTCGGCCCCCCGCCCTTCGGGCCGCGGAGATACGCTCAGCGCGCCGTCACGGGCGGGCAGGACGACGTCGTCCTCCGACGTGGGCGGAGGGCGCGGGAACGGCGACGCATGGTGAAACACGTGGCCGATACCGTCCACCCCGGTCAGCCCCACCGCGGTCAGCCCGCCCGCGGTCAGCGCCGAGGTCGGCGACAGCGAACTCCAGCCGGCCGGCAGGATCGGTCTCGGCCTGCCGGCGCGCCGCGGGTACCTCAATCTCTTGTCCCGGCTCCCGCACCGTCACACGGACCCGGTAGCCCTCACGCACCAGCCGAGCCACCGAGTGACTGCCGACGAACCCGGTACCACCCGTGACGAGCACCCTGTCAACTCCCGGGCGACCGTTCCCAGCGGACCGACCTTCTCGTGGGACCGGAGCGTGGGCTCGCCGAAGCCCGACCGCCGCGCCATCTCGGGTGGTGCCGCCAGCCGTGATGATGTGCCGGTACCAGTCGGCTCCAGAGGTCTTGACAACGATGTCAGGCGCGTGATCTAGTCCGCTTCCATCCAGCCAGGGCCGCTGATCGTGCTGCAGAGGGAGGTTCACCGCGATGACCTGTACACCACCGCCTCCCCGCGCATGAGACCAGGTAGATGTACGAGCGCCGGGCCCCTCGGGCCGGCGCTCCCTCGGGTGCGCCTCGCCCATTCGCCCACGACGGAACCCCTCGACGACGGGCCGTCACCGGTGACGCGCAGGCGTTGCGCGTCCGGCGCCTGCGAGCGCATCGCGCACACCGAGGCCGTGCAGGAGCCGTATCCCCGGCGACCACCTGCACACAGACCGATCAGCCCGTATCGCACACCCTCACCCGAGCACCGCACGTGCGACCGATTCAATGTGCCCACTCCGTCCGTCGCTTGAAGATCACCTCTCATGTCGCGCAGCACATGACGGGTGAGGAACAGGAGACCGCTTCCATGCACAGACCCCTCCGCCGATGGCGTAACCGCGCATCGACAGTCCTCGCCGCACTGCTCGTTGCCGGCGGTGCCCTGGGCCCGGCGCCGGCCATCGCCCAGTCCCCCGCGGCCGCGCCCCGCCTCACCTCCCTGGTCAACCCGTTCATCGGCACGCAGAACTTCGGCAACACCTTTCCCGGAGCGAGTGCCCCCTTCGGCATGGTCCAGGTCAGCCCGGACACCGGCGGCCAGGGAGGCTACGACTACCAGCAGGACAAGATTCACGGATTCAGCCAGACCCACCTCTCCGGCGTCGGCTGCTCCGTCATGGGTGAGCTGCCGCTCATGCCGACGACCGGAGCGGTCGACAGCGTCGACCCCGATGCCTACCGCTCGGCCTACTCGCATGACGACGAGGACGCCGAACCCGGCTATTACCGCGTCGGGCTGAAGACGTACGACATCGACGCCGAGCTGACCGCCACACCCCGCACGGGATGGCAGCGCTACACCTTCCCCTCGACCGACCGCGCCAACGTCCTGTTCAACACGGGCAAGGCCAACCAGAGGGTGTACAGCTCGGAGGTGCATGTCGTCGGCGACCGGACGGTCGAGGGCCGTGTCGAGGCGGGCAACTTCTGCGCGGGCAAGGACCGGCACACCGTCTACTTCACAGCGACCTTCGACAGGCCGTTCGCCTCGCACGGCACCTGGCGGGGTTCCACCCCCGCTCCCGGTGAGCGGGACGCGGCCGGCGAGGGCGGGAACGGTGCCTGGGTGACCTTCGACGCCGGCACCGACCGTGACGTCGTCGTCAAGGTGGGCCTGTCCTACACGGGCATCGAGGGCGCCCGGAAGAACCTCAAGGCGGAGACGGACGACTCCTACGACTTCGACGCCACCCGCGCCGCGCTGCACGCGACCTGGGAGCGGCAGCTCGCCGCCGTCAAGATCGGCGGCGGGTCCACCGAGCGGCAACGCGCGTTCTACACGGCCCTCTACCACGCGCAACTGCACCCGAACCTCGCCGGAGACGTCGACGGCCGGTACGCGGGCTTCGACGGGAAGACCCATACCGCGTCCGGGTACACGCCCTACCAGAACCTGTCGCTGTGGGACACCCACCGGCCGCAGAACCAACTGCTCCAGATGCTGCAGCCGAAGGTCGCCCGCGATGTCGCGCTGTCGGTCGTCGCGATCGGACGGGACGGCGGCTGGCTGCCGCGCTGGTCGCTCGCCAACAGCGAGACCAACATCATGACCGGCGACCCGGTGACTCCCTTCCTCGTCGAGGCGTGGTCCAAGGGCCTGCTCGCGGGTCACGAGAAGGAGGCGTACGCGCTTCTGCGGAAGAACGCCCTCAGTACGCCGCCGGACGATTCCCCCTACAACGGCCGTGCGGGAGTCGCCGACTACCAGGAGCGTGGCTACATCCCCAGCGGGCTCGAACCGGGGAAGGACTGTCCGGACAAGGGCGGCGACAACGACTGCCGTCATCCCGCTTCGGCGACCCTGGAGTACGCGGCGGCGGACGCGTCGCTGGCCCTGATGGCCAAGGGACTGGGGCACACCGCGGACGCCCGCATGTTCGCGGCGCGCGGCCAGTGGTACCGGAACCTGTGGGATTCCTCCATCCAGCAGTTCCGGCCGCGCACGACCGACGGCACCTGGCTGACGCCCTACGACCCCGTCGAAGCAGGTCACCAGTTCCATGAGGGCGGCGCCTACCAGTACCAGTGGCTGGTACCCCAGGACCCGGCCGGGCTCGTGTCCCTGATGGGCGGCAAGCGGGAGACGGAGAAGCGGCTCGACGCCTTCTTCGCGTACGACAAGCTCCTCGATGACCCTGCCGGAACCGCTCGCAAGGACTGGATCTCGGCTCCGTACGACTACTACGGGAAGCCGACCTACAACCCCAACAACGAGCCCGACC
This sequence comes from Streptomyces griseoloalbus, assembly GCA_014650015.1. GTDB lineage: Bacteria > Actinomycetota > Actinomycetes > Streptomycetales > Streptomycetaceae > Streptomyces > Streptomyces griseoloalbus. The sequence continues at coordinate 91,833 of BMUD01000021.1, read as the reverse complement.
TGCACTCCCCGTACATGTACTTGTGGGCCGGCGCACCCGCCAAGACGGCCACCGTGGTCCGCGCCGCGATGACGCTCTTCACGGACGGGCCCGACGGCATGACCGGCAATGACGACCTGGGCACCATGTCGGCCTGGTACGTCTTCTCCTCCCTGGGCCTGTACCCGACGACGAACGGTGGCGACTTCCTCGCCGTCTCCAGCCCCCAGTTCCCGTCGGCGGTCATTCGCATCGGCGCCTACGGCAACGAGCAGGGCGGCACCCTGACCGTCAAGGCACCCGGTACGAGCGACACCCAACGCTACGTGAAGCAGGCGAAGTTCGGCGGGAAGGACCTGCGCGCCACCTGGCTGGACTGGGACGCGGTCGCCAAGGGTGGAAACCTCGCCTTCGAGATGACCGGCAAGCCATCGGCATGGGGCACCGGCAAGGGCGCGGAGCCGCCGTCCGTGAACCGCGCGGCAGCCGACTCCCGCCGGCACCTCGACGCGTCACTGCGCACCAGCTCCGACGTCCTGCCGACGTCCGACAGCGCCCAGAGCGTCCGTCTGAAGCTGGACGTACTGGGCCAGTCCCCCGGCACGCTGCGGGTGGGCATCGACGCGAAGGCGCCCAGCGGCTGGACCGTGAAGACCTCCGAGCCCTTCTCGCTCACCTCCCACCGGCTGCCGGTCCAGCGGACCGCGGCGGTGGACGTGGGCGTGCCGGCCGGAACCGCGCCGGGTTCGTACACCGTGCGGGTCACGGCCACCGCGAAGGGCGTGAAGGGCGTGGAGCGCATCGCGACCATCGAGGTGCGCGCCGCGGCCCGCTGCGCGGCGGACACCGATGAGCAGTGTGCCGTCGACCTCGGCAAGGAGATGAACCACGACGGAGCCGCGACCGTCGCAGCCTCCGACGAGGGCGACTTCGACGGAGCGGGATGGAGCTACGACGGTGATCTGCTGCCCGCGGCGGGTCCGGTCGTCTGGGACGGCGTGACCTACGACGCTCCCGACCCGTCCGGGACGGCTGCGAACTTCGTCGAGGCCCGCGGCCAGGCCATGCTGCTCCCGGCCGGGTCGTACGGCGCGCTGCGCCTGGTCGCCGCGGCCCACCACGGCCCGGTGACGACGATGCTCACCGTCCGCTACACCGACGGAACCACCGCCGAACTGCCGGTTCCGGTGGGCGACTGGGCGGGAGCGGCACCGCAGGGCAGCTCCGTGGCACTGGAGATGCCGCACCGGATCAAGCGTGGGCAGGGCGTGGACGGCCCGCCGGTGCGTCTGTTCGGTGCCTCCGCGGACCTCGACGCGTCGAAGACGGTGCGGTCCATCGGCCTGCAGAACGATCCTCGGGTGCAGGTCTACGCGATCACTCTCACGTAGGACTCCATACGCTCGTCGGCCCTGGCCTCTCGATCGGGGTCGCTCGGTGGCGGTGTGACCGCTGCGGTCACACCGCCACCCGCGTACGGGCTGCTGCGAAGCGGCGCCGCCCCGGTTCGAGGCGAGCCACGCTTTCCAGCGCGGCGACCGTGTCGTCGGCCTTCGCGGCCGTTGTCCGCGAACACCGACGCCACCGCCGGGCAAGCCCGCTCCGCCGGACGGCCGGTGGAGGCGGCGCAACAGCCCCCTCTCGTGGCGATGTGTTCGATCGCGTCCGGCCAGGAGCGGACCAGGGCCTCCGCGATGCACTTGCCCGCCTCCGGCGCCGGCAGCCGGCACCGCTCCCCGTATCGGCTTGCGTGTAGGGCTGCCGGTCGAAGGCCCGGGGGCCGGCCCCTCTGACTGCCGCGCCGGAAGCGGTTGCGGTTGCGGCCCCGTCACCCACCACGTCGTGTGACGACAGCCTCTGGCAAGCGCGGCTCGGCGCAGTGGGGGTCAGGCGTTCCGGCGGGCGGCGCGGTTCAGGCGGAACGCCGAGATGAGGAAGAAGACGCCCCCGAGGAAGGCGTACCCGGCGAGATTCGCCAGCGCGGGATCGTCGCTTGCGGCCTGGGCGAAGAACGAGGCACCGGCGACGGTGGAGATGGCGCCGCTGATGATCATCGCCCACTGGCCGCCCAGTTGCCGGCGGGCGGCACCCGCGAGGAGTTGGACGAGCCCTGAGACGACGGCCCAGGCTCCCCAGATCCGCAGAACGGCCGGGATGCCGGACGTGGCGGCGACGGCCAGGCCGACGACTGCCAGCGAGCTGATCGCGATGTTCGCGTACAGGACCGGGGTGGTACGGCCGCTCGCCCTGGCGGACCGGACGTCGACAACCGCGGCCGCGACGTCGAACAGGGGATAGATCAGCAGCAGTGTCCCACTCAGCGGATCCAGTGTGCCGGCGGTCGCGAACATCAGGCCGGCCCAGACGGCGGCGAATGCGAAGCGCAGGAAGTACAGCTTGCGCAAGGTCGCAGGAACGCCGACGGAAGCGGTGGCGGTGGCGGTGGCGGTAGTGAGGGTGTCCATGGGTGTGCCTTTCAGTGACAGGGTGGTGATACGGAATGCCCTGGTCATCGCGTGGGCATCGTGCGGCGGAGAGTGATCGGGGGCCCACCCGTTCGAGAGGGAGAACGTTCGGTCTCCTTGAAATCTAAGGGGACCGGTACGAGGGCTGTCAAGACCGAACGTTCTACCTCGCCATTTTGGTAAGGTGGTGTGCATGAGTCGGAGCCCAGACGTCGGCAGCACATCCGAAGCCCGAGCGCGGCTGCTCAACACGGCGACCAGAATCTTCTACGCGGAGGGGATCCACTCCGTCGGCATCGACCGGATCACCGCAGAGGCCCGGGTGACGCGTGCCACGCTGTACCGACACTTCTCGGGCAAGGAAGAACTCGTCCTCGCGTATCTCGATCTGGCCGACCGGGGCATCCGGGGACAGATCGCCGCCGCACAGGCCAGCAGCGAGTCGGCCGTCGACAAGGTCCGAGCCGTCGGCAGGTCCATCACCGATGGCATCCGGTCCCCCGGTTTCCGGGGCTGCGCCTTCCTCAACGCGGCGGCCGAATACCCCGATGCCACCCACCCGATCCACCAGGCCGTCCTGGCCCACCGGCAATGGTTCCTCGACACCGTCACGGACCTGCTGGCACAGACCGGCGACGCACCCGCCGACGCGGCCGGCCGGCATCTCGTCATGCTCCGGGACGGCGCCATGGCGGCCGGCTGCCTCTTCGACCCCGAGCTGATCTCCGAAACGTTCCTGCACGGTGTCGAGGGAATACTGCAGGGGCGCACCGCCCCGGGCACCGCATCGGGTGCTGACACGACGAGTTGAGCGGTTTCCCGCGCATGCGGCCCTCGGCTGGTCACGGACGACGGCATCGGCCGCGACCGCACGGGACGCAGGGAGCGAGTACGGCTCATTGGCCGAGCCGCAGCCGGATCGAGGTGCGGGCGAGCGTCGAGTCGCACACATCCGCCCGATCGCCGTACCGGTACGGCACCGCCCGGCCTCCGGCGTTGTGCACGGTCACATCCACCAACCGGCGCGTGCCCGGCAGACCGTACGGGACGCGGACCCGGCCTTGCGTGCGGACGAGATCGCCCGGTGCCGCCTGACGCGGTACGGGCAACGGCCCCGGGCGACGGCCGGCCCGACCGTGTCGTGGGAGCTCAGGGTGCGCTGTCCGTCCCTTTCCTCGCACGGTCCGGGTCGTTCTTCCTGGACCCGCGGTCCGATGGGGTGACGACGCGCCGCGGCGGCCGGAAAGGACGCGGAGAACGGAGGAGGACGGGACCGCTGGTGCGGGTCCCGTCCTCCGGGGTGCGGTCCGGTCCGGCCGGTGCGCGGGTCAGACCGAGACGGGAATCTCCTCGCGCGTCTCCGCGGCCAGCTGCCGGTTCAGCTTCTCGCCTTCGATGTCGAGGTCGGGCAGGGCCTTGTCGACTGGCTTGGGCAGCCACCAGGCGGCACGGCCGAGCAGCGACATCACCGCCGGGACCAGCGCCATGCGGACAACGAAGGCGTCAATGACCACGCCGACGGCGAGGGCGAATCCGATGGACTTGATGATCGGGTCGTCCATCAGGACGAAGCCTCCGAACACGGACGTCATGATGAGGGCGGCGGCCGTGACGACGCGGGCGTTGTGGCCCATACCGCTGACCATGGCCGCCTGCGGGTCGGCGCCGTGGACGAAGTCCTCGCGCATGCGGGAGACGAGGAAGACCTCGTAGTCCATGGCGAGGCCGAACAGGATGCCGATGAGCAGGATCGGCAGGAAGCTCACCAGCGGGCCGGGGGTGTCGACGCCCACCAGGCCGGCGAGGTGGCCCTCCTGGAAGATGGCGACGGTGATGCCGAAGGTCGCGCCCACGGTGAGCAGGAAGCCCAGGGCTGCCTTCAGCGGTACCAGGACCGACCGGAAGACCAGCATGAGCAGCAGGATGGACAGGCCCACCACGAGGAGCAGATACACCGGCAGGGCATCGGCGAGCTTCTCCGAGACATCGATCCCCAGGGCGGTCGCGCCGGTGAGTGCGATGTCGGCGCCCTCGACGTCCGTGACCCGGGCGCGGATGTCGTGGACGGCGTCCTCGGTGGCGGCGGCGGTCGGGCCGGCCTCGGGGATGATGGCCAGCAGAGCGGTGGTGCCCTGCTCGTTCAGCTGCGGCGGGGCCACGGTCAGGATGCCGTCGGTGTCCTTGATGAGGGCGGTGGCCTTCTCGGCGGCCGCCCGAGTTGACGGTACGTCCTCACCGTTGACGACGGCGATGAGACGGCCGTTGAAGCCCTCGCCGAAGCCCTCGGACGTCAGGTCGTACGCCTCGCGTGCGGGGGAGCCCTCGGCGGCGGTGCCCGCGTCCGGCAGGGCTATGCGCATGTCCTGGGCCGGGAGGGTGAGAGCGCCCAGCCCGAGGATGCCGACGACCAGGAGCGGGACACGCAGCTTGACGACGAGCCGGCCCCAGGTGAAGCCGAAGCCCTCGGCGACGGTGCCGTCCCCGGCGGTGTACCCGCCCGCGTGGCGCTGCTTGCGCGAGAGGATCCTCTTGCCGGCGAAGGAGAGGAAGGCCGGCAGCAGGGTGAGGGCGACCAGCACGGCGACGGCGACGGTGCCCGCCGCGGCCAGGCCCATCACGCTCAGGAAGGGAATACCGACGACGGAGAGGCCGGCCAGGGCGATGACGACGGTGGCACCGGCGAAGACGACGGCGGAGCCGGCGGTGCCGGTCGCGCGGCCGGCGGCCTCCTCGGGCTGAAGGCCCTCGGCGAGGTACTGGCGGTAGCGGGAGGTGATGAAGAGCGAGTAGTCGATGCCGACGGCCAGGCCCAGCATCAGCGCCAGGATGGGGGCGGTGGAGGTCAGTTCGATGACACTGGTCAGGGAGAAGAGGCCGGCCATGCCCACCGCGACGCCGATCAGCGCGTTCAGCAGGGTCATCCCGGCGGCGACCAGCGAGCCGAAGGTGATGACCAGGACCACCGCGGCGACCAGGACGCCGAGCGCCTCGGTGGAGCCGATCTCCACCTCACCGCCCATCACCTCGCCGCCGTGCTCGACCCGCAGGCCCTCGACGTCGTCACCGACGGCCTGGTAGTCCGCCTTCGTCTCGTCGGTGACCTCGTCGGCGGCCTTGTCGAACTGCACCTGGATGAGGGCGTAGCGGCCGTCCGGGGAGACGGCACCGGTCCGGAACGGGTCCATGGCGGCAGTGACGCCGTGGATCCCGGAGGCTTCCTTCACCACGGGTGCCACCGCGGCGGGGTTCAGCTTCTCGCCCTCGGACGCGGCGACGACGATGGTGCCGGTGGCTCCGCCGGCCTGCGGGAACTGCCGGTCGAGGTCGTCCAGCGCCCGCTGGGACTCGGTGCCGGGCATGGAGAACTTGTCGCTTGTCGGGCCCATCAGGGTGGCGGCTCCGACACCCAGCAGGGTCAGCAGGAGCAGCCAGAGAGCGGCTATTCGGCCTCTTCTGCGGAAGGAGAACCGCCCGAGCCGGTACAGCAAGGTCGCCATGGAGAAGGGGTCTTTCCGTTTGGGGGTCAACTGGGGGGGTGGTCGAGCGTCCGCAGCGCACTGCGGATCATTTCGGCGCGCAGCACGTCGTCCGGCACCACCTCGTCATCGGTGGCACTGGTGATGAAGACGGCGCCCAGCACCATCCACGCCGCCACCCGGGCCGGGGCCCGCTGCGAGCGGCCGGCCAGCGCGTCCAGCAGCCCGTCCGCCAATTCCATGACGCTGAGGTCCTGGTGGCAGGACATCTCGGCGATGTCCTCGAAGAGGAGCCGGATCTGACGGCGGAACAGCAGAGCCACATCGACGTATCCGACGACGGTCTCCTCCACCAACCGGCCGCCCTCCAGCCCGGCCACGCGGTCGAGCAGCGCGGCGACGGCATCCTGAGCCGGGGTCAGCAGCTCGGTGAGGATCTTTTCCTTGCCGGCGAAGTGGTAGAGGAGTGACGCCTTCGAGCAGCCCGCGTCGGAGGCGATGTCCTGCAGCGAGGTGCCGCGGAAGCCGTGCACTGCGAACAGCCGCAGCGCCGACTCCAGGATCTGGCCGCGCATGGCGGAGGCGGAACGTGCCATGCCCCCACCATAACTGTCCGATCGGTCAGAACTGACCGATCGGACAGCGTGTCGCTGTGGCTTGCATCACTCCCCCGCCCGATCCTCGTACGGCTCACGCGGCCGATCCTCGTACGGCTCACGCGGCCGGTTCCGTCGGCTCAGGCACGGCAGCGCCGGTGCGCGGCGAGTGCGGCGCTGCGCGGTATGTCACCGTGTCGGCACCCGCAGACCTGCGTCGCCGTCGGCGACGCCCGGCGCGTGGCCGTTCTCATGCGCGCCGTCATCCACCTGCCGCCTCGGTGCCCGGTGGGCTGGAGCCCGCGATTCCGCGGCACGCGCATCGGCGGTGCCACGTGGGATCGTGAGGCAGCCGCGCCGACAAAGCTGTTCACCTGGGGGAAGGTGCGTCCGCTGCCAGTGGATACGGGCCGGCGGTCAGACCGGGCGGCAGACGCGCGGCGGCGCAACGTGCGGTGGCTGACGCCGCGGGCGTGGCGCTGGTGGATGGACCTGGGGCTGCGGGGCCTTCGGTCGGACGGGTCACCGCGGCCGGGCCGGGACGGGCGGACCGAGCTGCGGAACACCGCGTTCGTGCAGTTGCAGCTGAGCTCGGGGCTGCGCCGGCAGGAGGGCGGAGGACTGCTGACACTCGAACTGCCGACGCAGAAGCTGGGCCGGGGCCTGTACTCGCACGGCACGGCCCCCTGGGCGCTGACCCGCTCGAAAAAGACCCGGGAAGGACTGCCCGACGTCGCTGCGGAGCGAACTGATCACCTCGGTGTGGACTCTGGTGAACGGTGAACGCCGCCCGACCTCCGTGCAGACCCGCGGACAGGTCTCTCGAGCCGGTACTGTCCGGACGTCTTAAGGGATCTTGATGTGGCTGCGCTGGGCCCCGCCGACTGGACCGGCACGCCCTGCATACGCTCGCCGATGTCGATCGTGAGCATTGGCTCGCACCTCCCCTGCCCGACCGTGCTCCCCGTCCTGGTAGACAGAAGTCAAGCCGAGTCGCATCAGTCGAGGGCCTGGCTGCGGCCGGTCTGCAGGATCTCGTCGGAGAGCTCGGGTTCGACGTGGCGTACGGCCCGGGCGAGCATCAGCGCGCCGACCATTTCGCTGAGCAGGCGGATGGCCCTGCGGCGGGCCTCGCCCGGGTCGAGTTCTTGACCCTTCTCCTCGGCTTCGCGCAGGAACTCGGCGGCGAAGCCGGTGAGATAACCCTTGAGCCCTTCGGCGTACGCGCTCTGCTCGGCTTCGCTGTGCCGTCCGGCGTCGGCGACCAGGGAGGCGGAAGGGCAGCCGCCGTCCGGGGCGTCACGGTGTGCGGTGGACAGGTATCCGGCCACGACCCGCTTCAGTGGAGGGCTGTCCTCGTCCGGTCCGTCCTCGATCGTCCGGGCCAGGCTCCCGAGTGAGGCGGCGAAGGAGGCGCCGTACACCTCCACGACCAGGTCGTTCTTGGAGGCGAAGTGGTTGTAGAAGCCGCCGTGGGTGAGTCCGGCCTCCTTCATCAGCTCGGCGATCCCGACCGCGTCGGTGCCCTGCGAGCGAAAGAGGCGGCCCGCCGCGTCGAGGATGTTCTGCCGGTTGCGGGCCTTGTCCTCCTTGGTGATCCGCGGCATGGCCGTCCTCTCGCGTCGCTCTCCGTTTGACCTTTTTGATGATACCTCTCATCATAGCGGGGGTTCCAATGATGACCATCATCAATAGTTCACGGAACGGGAGCGTCATGCGTGCCCTCACCTATGACCAGCACGGACAAGCCGGACAGGTACTACGCCTGAGCGAGCAGCCGCCCCCTGCCGCGCCCGCGGCCGGGCAGGTGCGGGTGCGGGTGCTGTCCCGGCCCATCCACCCCGGCGACCTGGCGGTAGTGGAGGGCTTTCCGGGTGAGTCGCGACAGCGGTTCGCCACGCCACGGATTCCCGGCGTGGAGGGAATGGGCGTCATCGAGACCGTCGGCGAGGGCGTGCAGGATCTGCGGCCCGGTCAGCGGGTTGCGTTCTTCCCGGTGCCGGCCGCGTGGAGCGAACTCCTCACGGCACCGACCGATCTGGTGGTGCCGGTACCCGAGGGCGTCAGCGACGAGACCGCGGCCCTGATGCTGGTCAACCCGCTCACCACGCTCACCTTGCTGCGGGCGGTCGAGGACGCCCAGCGCAGCCAGGCAGGTGCGGTGGTGCAGACAGCCGCCGGTTCGTCGGTGGGAAAACTGGTCAGCGCCGCAGCGCTCAAGCACGGCATCCCGCTGGTCAACCTGGTACGCAGTGCCACGGGGGCGCAGACCTTGCGGCAGCGTTTCCCCGCACTGACGACCATCTCGACGGCCGACGCGGACTGGCGCACCCAGGTCCGGGACGCGACCGGCGGCCGGGGTGCTCAGGTCGTACTGGACGCGGTGGGCGGATCCCTGACCGGTGAGCTGGCCGGGCTGCTCGACGACGGCGGCACGCTGATCACCTACGGACAGCTCGGTTCCGGCAGCACGCCGCTGGAATCGCTCGCGCTGACACCGCGGGCCCTGACCGTGCGGGGCGTATCCATCGGCCAGTGGATGACCCGCACGCCTGAGGAACGGGCCGAGGACGTCGCCTTAGCCGCCCGCCTGGCCGCGACCGACCCGGAACTCTTCGAGGTCGCAGCCAGCTACGACCTCGCCGACTTCGCGAAGGCCGTCGACCATGTCCGCCGCCCCGGCAAGAGCGGAACCGTCCTGCTCACCAGCCCCGCATCCTGAACCCCACGAAGGGCACTGCCATGAAGATCGGAACCCTAGGCTCCGGAACCGTCGCCCAGGCCATCGCCCATCACGCCGTGGCCCACGGCCACCAGGTCGTACTGAGCAACAGCCGCGGCCCCGCCTCCCTGGCCGGGCTCGCCGACGAACTCGGACCGCTCGCCCACGCCGGCACTCCGGAGGAAGCCGCCGCGGCGGACCTCGTACTCCTCGCGGTCGGCTGGCCCCAGATCCCGGACGCGACAGCCGGCCTGCCGCCTTTCGACGGACGCATCGTCATCGACGCCACCAACCAGTTCGCCTCCCCGCCCCCGCACACGAAGATCGCTGACCTGGGCGGCCTGACCGGCAGCGAATACGTCGCCTCACTGCTGCCCGGAGCCCGCGTCGTCAAGGCGTTCAACACCCTCTACGGCCAGTACATCGCCGCCGACCCGCGCCACCAGGCCGGACGCCAGGTGCTGTTCCTCGCGGGTGACGACGCCGACGCCAAGACGACCGTCAAGGACCTCACCGCCGCCTTCGGCTTCGCCCCCGTCGACCTCGGCTCCTTGCGCGAGGGCGGACGCCTCATGCAACTCGGCGGCCCACTCTCCGCCCTCCACGCTCTCAAACAGGACTGAGCCGGGCCCCCGCCCATTCCTCGCCCTCCTCATCCGCCCCTCGGCACAAGGAAGTCACTCATGACCACCCAACCCCTGTTGCAGCCCGTCCGCCTCGGCGCGCTGGAGCTCCCCAACAGCGTCGTCATGGCCCCCATGACCCGCGCCCGCGCTCACAACGCCGAGCTGGCCCCCACCGACCTGCACGCGACCTACTACGCACAGCGCGCCACCGCCGGACTGATCGTCACCGAGGGAACCTGGGTCAGCCCCGACGCGATCGGCTTCATCAACGTCCCCGGCATCTACACCGACACGCAGACCGCCGGCTGGACGAAGGTCACCGAAGCCGTCCACGAGGCGGGCGGACGGATCATCTCCCAGCTCGGCCACGCCGGAGCGGCCTCCCACCCCGACCACCTTGGCGGCCGTCTGCCCGCAGGACCCTCGGCCATCAACCCCGGCGAGATGTCCTTCACCCCCTCCGGCCCGAAGGACACCCTCACCCCGCGCGCCTACACCGCCGCCGAGATCGCCGACACCATCGCCGACTACCGCCATGCGGCCGAGAACGCCCGCCGCGCCGGTTTCGACGGCGTGGAACTCCACGCCCAGGTATCCCACTTGATCCCGCAGTTCCTCAACCCCCGTCTCAACCAGCGCACCGACGCCTACGGAGGCAGCAGCGAGAATCGTGCCCGGTTCCTCCTCGACATCCTCGACGCCGTCAGTGACGTGTGGGGCAGCGACCGCATCGCCGTGAAAATGTCCCCGGGCTGGACCAGCGGAACCGCGTTCACCGCGGACGAGGAGACACTCGCCGACTACGACCAGCTGCTCAAGAAGCTCAACGACAGCAACCTGGCCTACCTGCACCTCGTGGGCGCCCCCGGCACCATCGAGGAGCGCATCGCCCTCTTCTCCCGCTACCGCGCCCACTACCAGGGCAACATCGTCGCCAACCTCGGCTTCACCCAGGCCCTCGGCAACGAGATCCTCGACCACGGAACAGTCGACGCGGTCTCCTTCGGCGCCCTCTTCATCGCCAACCCCGACCTGGTCGAGCGCTTCGCGCAGGGCCACCCACTGGCCGACGGCGACCGGGACACCCACTACGCCGGTCACAGCGAGGGCTACACCGACTACCCCGCCTTCACCGCCGGCTGAGCAAGGAACGAGTGAAGTGCCCGCAGCATGCCAGACGCGTGCAGAGCCCTCGCACGTTCCGGAGCCTCGGCGTTCGCACACCTTTCATCAGTAGGTGAGGGCGGCGAGCCAACCTGGTACGAGACCTTCGAAGGCGAGGCGAAGCGCGGCTTCTGCCCGAGCCGCGTTATGCAAGCAGAACTCGCGTCCCAGATCCTCGTGTCTCATTCCCGGTGCCCGCCCCGCTCGGACAGGTGCAGGGCGACCCGTCGGACCAGCGCCCTGTGCGCCGGTTCGTCCTCGCCCGCGGCGACCCCGAGGACGTACCGGCCGGACACCACGGTGGCGTGGGCCACAGGTCTCGACTCCAGGCCCGTCCGGTAGGTGTACAGCCAGGCCCCGCTCCGCGGCTTCTCGATCTCGGCAGTCACGCACCCGCCGAGTGACGGGGCGCAGCCCCAAGGCATTGCGCTGGCCGCGTACGTCCGGGCGGCCGTCGCATCGGGCGCAACCCAGCGCACAGTGACGGAGAAGACGTCGCTGCCGTCACCGGACTCCGTGGCGAAGCGGCACACACTCGGGTGCGGCAGCCGGACTCCGCGAAGGGTGCGACTCTGCTTCCCCGGCAGCGCGAGATAGTCCGGGGCGAGTTCCGAGAGGAGTCCGGCGTCCACCAGACCGCAGGCGTCGGGCCAGTGTCGCGGTTCCGATCCCCCCAGTGCGACGGGCCGGGCCGCGTCCTTGGCGCGATGCCCCGGCCGCAGTCCGGTATAGCGAGTTCCCTTCGCTTCCTCACTGCGGACCACGAGCAGTTCCCCGCTCGCCCCCAGCAGCGTCCCGGCGACCGGCCAGGGCACCGAGGCGGTCCGGCGGCCGTCAAGAGCCACGAAGGTGCTGGCTCCGGGCCCCTGCCCGGCGGCGTCCCCGGCGGACCAGCGTCCGTCTCCGGAGTACGAGCCGTCCGTGCTCGTGTCTTCCACGATCAGCCCGTCCTTCATGAAGGCGAAGCCGGTCGTAGGGCGGGCACGTTTCCAGGCGGGCTTCCCGGTGTCCGCCCGGAAGGCCCGCAGATTCTGGCCGACGCCCGCGTACACGACTCCCTGTTCCTCCCCCAGCGGATATCCGAACCCCGCCTGCCGCAGGATCTCCTCACCCGGCTCCGTAAGCAACCGGAACTCGTCGTCCATGCGTACACCAATGGCCCCGTCCGCCGCACTGACACTGATGTTCTTCCCAGGCCCCAGCCGCTTTCGCCATACGGACCTTCCGTCCCGCTCGTCCACCGCCTGGAGTTCCGCAGTCTCGCCCGTGCAGTGGCGGAGCAGGAGAAGACGGGCCGACGTCTCCGCCATGCGGTAGGGCACGTCCACGTAGGGGTGGGGGTTGGCGCAGTGGGTGTCCAACCGGACGTTCCACCGGACCGCGCCGGTACGCGGCTCAAGGGCCAGTACTCGGTCGCCGTCCATGACCACCGGTCCCCAGTCCGCCAGGAGAACGCCTCCGGCGACGAAGTCACCGGCCCCCTTCCCATCCGGCCTAGGGGCCGCCCTGCGGTGCCACAGCTCGCGCCCGGTCGCGGGATCGTACGCACGCAAGGTGTCCTTGAAGTGGTCCTGCGTGTCCACGAGGAAGAGCACACCGCCCGACAGCCCCAGGTCGGGGGCCTCCTCCGCGAAGCCGTCCACGATGGAGAGGAGCTGGCCGCTCCGGGTTTCCACGACGCGGACGGAGCGGCCTACGGGAATCGCCAACGCCTCGTCGCTGAGGGCTGGTGGCACGTCGCGTGCGTCCAGCGCCCGCCCGGTGGTCACATACGACCAGGCCACCTCCAGGGTGTTCGGAGGCCCGGACGGCCTGCCGACGGTCCTCCCGTCGCCGACCAGCAGCACCAGCAGGACGATGACCAGCAGGCCCGCTCCCGCCGCACGCAGGTCCGTACGCGAACTCAGACGTGCCATCCCACTCCCCGTCTCCCAGAACTTGCCGAAACTTTGCGGGTCTTCCCAGGTTCTTGCGGGCCTTCCCCGGAGCGGTGAGCAACGCGCCGGTCAGCACGGCGCCGCGGGCGACCATCGGCAGGGCCGGGAGCCGTCCTCGAGCCGGAACCCTCCGTTCGGCGACCCCGAGTACACGGCCCCGTACTCCGCGGCGTATCCGGTCACTGCATACCGGCTCCCGCTCGGGGCAGGCACGGAGACCGCGCCCTCCTTGCCGTTCCGCACATAGCGGACGACCAGCCGGAACTCGCGGGACCCCTTCACGGCCACGAAGGTCGCCGACAGGTTGACCTGCTCGCCCGGCGCGAGCGTGACGACGTGCTCGTCGAAGTATCGATCGGCCGAGCCCTTCCCGGTCAAGAACACCGGCCGGGTGCTGTCCAGGTCCGCGTACAGCTGGATCTTCGGCTCACCTCCGGCGCTCGCCTCGCACAGCAGCGTTCCGGCGAACGGCGGTGCGGGACGCGGCTGTTCGGGCTCGATATCGATCGAGGTGATGGTGAGGGGCTGCGTACCGCCTTCGATCGTGAGTTCGGTGGCGAGTTCACCGGCCCGTGCGCCACGATGGCGCCGGACGACCCCGGCCACGTCACCGCCGGTCACGATCTCCGCCCGATCCCGCGGCGAGGAGATCCTGTCCTCCAGGGCCGTGCAGCCGCCGTCATCGCCGTCCTGCCGGGCGGACACGGTGAACGGCGCGGACGGCGGGCTCGCCGAGGGGCTGCCTGTAGCGGCGGGCGCGGCAGGTTCGGACTCGCCGCCCAGGCCCAGGCCGTTGAGGGCGAGGGCGGTCAGCACCGCGCCGATCACAGGTATGCCGACCCCGAGATAGAGCAGCCGTCCGTGCTTCCTCCACCACGGCTCGGCGGCGGTATCCGGTGTCCCGCGTGACGTACCGGGCCGTGACGTACGCGAACCCACCCGCAACGTGGTCCGATTCCTCACCCGTCCCCCACCCCTCGGTGGCTCACGCATCCCTGGTGGCCACGGTCAGGCCGACCGGCACCGCTCCCAGGCCCCGGCCCGGCGTCCCGTACACGTACTCCTGCTGCACGAGCCCCGGGTGAGATCGAGCGTAACGGCCGGTCCGGCATTCGCGCGTACCGTTTCCAGGTACTGCTCCGTACCCTCTACCGCGTCCCCAGCCCCTGCTCACAAGACGTACTGAATCCGCGTCGCCTGCCCGGTGCCGAGTGCGGGAAAGGTGAAGGTCCTCCTCGCGGACACGCGCCTGCCTCCCCCAACATCCAGCGACGGAACCTCGTCAGCAGCAGGCACGAGGCCCGGCAAGTCCGCCGCGTCCGGCACCTCGACACGGCGCGCTGCCCCGGCTCGCATGACCGCACCGTGTCCGTCGAACTGGTCACTCCGACCTCTCGAGAGGTCGGGCGGCAGCCGTGAGGCTCGACCGCCGCCGACGCGAGGGCCGGACGACTGGGCTCGCATAACCCATGGTCAGCTGGTTGTCGATGGCTCCGAAGCCGAGTCGGCTGCTTGTGTGGCAGCCAGCGAGGCGAGGAGGCGTAGCCCCTCTTCGGAGGGTGAGCCGGGTTCGGCGGTGTAGATGGTGAGGGTGAGGCCGGGTTCGGCGGCCATCTCGAGGCCCTCGAAGGCGAGGGTGAGGTCGCCGACGGCCTGGTGGTGGAAGCGCTTGGTGCCGGTGCCGTGGTGGCGGACGTCGTGGGCGCCCCAGCGGGTGCGGAACTCGTCGCTGCGGGTGGAGAGCTCGCCCACGAGGTCGTGCAGGTCCTTGTCGTGCGGGTTGCGGCCCGCTTCGGTACGCAGGATGGCGACGGCCATGTCGGCGAAGAGGTCCCAGTCCGGGTAGAAACGGCGGGAAGCGGGGTCGAGGAAGTTGAAGCGGGCCAGGTTCGCCTGGTTGCCGGGAGTGGCATGGATGTCGGCGTAGAAGGCGCGGCCGAGCTGGTTGGCGGCCAGGATGTCCATGCGGCCGTTGCGGACGAAGGCAGGGCCGGCGGTCACGGCGTCCAGCGTCCACTGCAGGCTGCGGTGCGGTGTCCACTGGTCCTTGATACGTCGGCGGCGGGGCCGGGTGAGGGCGTCGGAGCCGTCTGCGACCTGGGCCAGGTTCAGCAGGTGGGCTCGTTCGGCGTCGTCGAGCCGGAGGGCGCGGGCCAGGGCTTCGAGGACGGCCGGGGAGACGCCGGCGAGGTTTCCCCGTTCGAGTTTCGCGTAGTACTCGACGCTCATGTCGGCCAGGGCCGCAACCTCGCTGCGGCGCAGGCCCGGCACGCGGCGCCGGGGGCCGGTGGGCATTCCGGCCTGATCGGGGGTGATCTTTGCGCGCCGCGAGGTGAGGAACTCGCGGACCTCTTCACGATTGTCCACACTTCCGACGGTACGGCCCCTGCGGCGCGTGAGGGATGCACTGCCAGTACACCCCTCATCGGTAACTCGCTACCCGCGCGAGATTGGGTTCTTCTGGATGACGTGGCGCTTCACGTTCGGCCCGACTCCCAGAGGCCGGCGAGGGCGCCGGGCCCGGGAGGGCGGGCGGCCGCGTCGCCGCCCGCCGTCCCGGGCCGGGAAAACGCATCCGGCGGACAGCGGTACACCCCGTGTACCGGACGCCCAGTACGTAAGGAATCCTTCTCATGCGCGGAGCAGTGATCCACGCCCCCGGCGATGTGCGCTTCGAGACCGTGGACGATGCCACGATCATCAAGCCGACCGACGCGGTCATCCGCACGGCTGTGACCTGCGTGTGCGGCTCCGACCTGTGGCCCTACCGCGGCGCGGAGCCTACCGAGCACGCCCACCCCATGGGGCACGAGTACGTCGGCTTCGTGGAGGAGGTCGGCTCCGAGGTCACCGCGGTCAGGCCGGGCCAGTTCGTCGTCGGCTCCTTCGCGACCTCGGACAACACGTGCGCGAACTGCCGCAACGGCTTCCAGTCCAACTGCCTGAACCGCGAGTTCATGAGCACCTGCCAGGCCGAGTACGTACGCATCCCCAACGCCCAGGGCACCCTGGTCGCCACCGAGGAGTCCCCTGACGAGCGGTTCTGGCCCGGGCTGCTGGCCGTCTCCGACGTCATGGGCACCGGCTGGTGGGCCGCCGACGCCGCCGAGGTGAAGCCCGGCTCCACCGCCGTCGTCGTCGGAGACGGGGCGGTCGGCCTGTGCGCGGTGATCGCAGCCAAGGAAATGGGGGCGGAGCGCATCATCGCCATGTCCCGCCACGAGTCCCGGCAGAAGCTCGCCCGGGAGTTCGGCGCCACCGACATCGTCACCGAGCGCGGCGAGGAAGGCGTCGCCCGCGTCAAGGAGCTGACCGGCGGCATCGGTGCCGACAGTGTCCTGGAGTGCGTCGGCACCGCCCAGGCCATGCGGCAGGCCCTGCACTCGGCCCGGCCCGGCGGAAACGTCGGCTTCGTCGGCGTCCCCCACGACGTCGCCGTCGACGGCCAGGAACTGTTCTTCTCCCATGTCGGCCTGCGCGGCGGCCCCGCCCCCGTACGCCGCTACCTGCCCGACCTCATCGACCGCGTCCTGAGCGGCCGCATCGAACCCGGCAAGGTCTTCGACCTCACCCTCCCCCTGGACCAGGTCGCCGAGGGCTACAAGGCGATGGACGAGCGCCGCGCCATCAAGGCCCTCCTCAAGCCCTGACCCCCCACGGGCAGGCCCATGACCTGACAGCCATGGGCCTGCTCCATGACGCGCACAGACAAGGAACGACCATGCAGATCACCCGAAGCTCGATCGACACCGTCAAGGGTTCCGCCGACTGGTTCACCGGCGACGTCTACATCGACGCCGTCGCCGCGGCTCCCGCTCCGTCCCGGGTCACCGCCAACCTGGTGCACTTCATGCCCGGAGCGCGTACCCACTGGCACCGCCACCCGCTGGGCCAGACCGTCTTCGTCACCGAAGGGGTGGGCCTGTGCCAGCGCCGAGGCGGGCCGGTCGAGGTCATCCGGCCCGGTGACCGCGTGCTGTTCGAGGCCGACGAGGAGCACTGGCACGGCGCCGCGCCCAACCGGCTCATGGTTCACCTGGCCATCAACGAGGGCGACGCCGACCACGACGTCGTGCACTGGCTGACCCCGGTCAGCGACGAGGAGTACGCCACCGCCCCGGCCACCGGTTGACCCCCGTCAGCGACGAGGAGTACGCCGCCGCCCCGGCCACCGGTTGACTCCTCCCGTTCCCCAAGCACGACCCCGAGCCGCTGCCCGACCGAAGGAACAGGGCCAGGCCATGCTGCGTGCCTCCCTCCCCCTCGCCGCCGCGACGGCGCTGGTCCTGGCCGTGACGGCCTGCGGCAGCGGCCCGTCGGCGCCGTCTCCCGTCCCGTCCGCTTCCTCCCGCCGGCCGAGTGCGCCGCGCGAGGCACCGTCCGAGAGGCCTACCGCCATGGACATCCGAGTCACCCTCGACGGACGTCCCGTCGCGGCCACCTTGAACGACAGCCCAGCCGCCCGCGACCTCGCCTCCCTGCTCCCGCTCACCCTGGACCTGGAGGACTTCCACGGGACGGAGCGGATCGGCTATCCGCCGCGCAGGCTGACCACCGACGAAGCACCCGAACCGGCCGCGGCCCAGGCCGGGGACATCGCGTACTTCGCTCCGTGGGGCAACCTCGCCCTCTTCTACGAGGACGGCCCCTCCGCCTCCGCCGATCTGCTGATCCTCGGCCACATCGACGCCGATCCCGGCCGGCTCGCCGGGGCCGAGCGCATCACCATCGTGGCCGCCTCCTGACCGCGCCCACCCCTCGTACGGGAAGAAGTCTCCGCATGCCTTCCGCCACCGGGCCCGCCCCCGGCAAGCTCCCCTTCGTCGTCTGGGTCCTCGCCGCCGGCACGTTCCTGATGGGCACCACCGAGTTCGTCGTCGCCGGACTGCTGCCGGAAATGGCAGCCGACCTCGACGTGAGCGTCGCGCACGCCGGTCTGCTGATCACCGCCTTCGCCGCCGGCATGATCGTCGGCGGGCCGACCATGGCCATGGCCACCCTGCGCCTGCCCCAGCGCCACACCCTGAACGGCGCGCTGGCCGTCTTCGCGCTCGGGCATGTCGTCGCCGCGCTCAGCGCCTCCTTCACCGTCGTGCTCGCCGCCCGTGTGGTGACCGCGCTGGCCACCGGGGCGTTCTGGGCCGTCGGATTCGTGATCGCCACCACCGCCGCGGGCCCGAGCCATGCCACCCGGGCCGTCGGCGTGATGATGGGCGGGCTGACCCTGGCCAACGTGGTCGGCGTGCCGATCGGCTCGTTCGTCGGCCAGTTCACCGGCTGGCGCGGGCCGTTCTGGGCGCTGGCCGTCCTGGCTGCCCTGGCCGCCGTGTTCGTCGGCCGGTTCGTCCCGCGGGTCGGGCAGCGCGCCGAGGTGTCGGTGCGGGCCGAGGTGCGTGCCCTGCGGCAGAGCCGGTTGTGGCTGGCGCTCGCCGCCGCGGTGCTGATCATGGGCGGTGTCCTGGCGACCTACACGTACATCACGCCGCTGCTGACCGACCGGGCGGGCATCGCCGCGGGCGCCGTGCCGCTGGTGCTGATTGCCTTCGGTGTCGGCGCGCTGGCCGGTACCGCCATCGGCGGCCGTCTCGGCGAGCGGCGCCCGATGACCACGACGATCACCGCGGCGGCGGCCACCGCGGTCGCGCTGCTGGTCCTGATCCCGGCCTCCAACAGCGCGGTGGCGGCCGTGGTCCTGGTCTTCGTCATGGCTCTGACCGGGTTCACCGTCAACCCGGTCGTCACTTCCCTCGCCGTCCGCTTCGCCGGCAACGCCCGGACCCTCACCTCGGCACTGACCACCTCCGCGTACAACACGGGCATCGCCGTGGGCTCGGCCCTCGCCGGCCGGGTTCTGGACTCCTCGCTCGGCCTGACCGGTCCAACCCTGGTCGGCGCCGTCTTCGCCGCACTCACCCTGCTGCCGCTCATCGTCCTCGCGCTCAGCGGCACAGCCCGCCCGGCGCTCATCGTCGCCCAGCGCACCGAGACCACCGAGACCACCGAGCGGCATGCGGCCGACGCACCGGCGGCGACCGCACGCTGAGTCCCGCGTCCGCATCGCACACCTTTCGCAAGGCCGCGGGCCATTTACCTGTCGCTGATCCCGCCGCCGCTTGGTCCCAGGGCCAGCGGTGAAGACATGTCAGGGCCCGGAGACCGGAAACCGGCCAAGTCCGCGGAGACGCCACTACGGCTCACGCGCTGTCACGCACCAACTCGTCAGCAGGGCCCGCATCGACGGCATCCGCAACCTCCCTGCCCTCCAGGACCACCAGAGGGCCACAGCCCGCCCGGGCAGCGGGCGTGTCCCGCCCGGACTGCGGAAACCCGCGGTGCTGCTCGATTGGGCGCACAGGGCCACCGCCTCACCCCGGAGGTGTGAGGTCAGAAAAAGGGGCGATCAATAGCTGGAGCAGAACCCACTTGAGGCGAGGAGCACGCGCTTATGGGAACCGTCGTCCACGTCCCCCAAACCCGGGACATGATCGGGGAAGAACTCTCCGGCGACGAGGCGTTCGCCGCGCTGCGGCACTACGGAAGCCTGCGGCTGCTCACCGACTCCTTCGCCCGCTTCCGCTACGCGGACGGGTTCACCAACGCCCGGGCGCTCGCCTTCCAAGTCGTCCTCGGCCTGGTGCCGTTCACCGTGGCGTTGGTGGGCCTGGCGACCTCGGTGCACACCGAGAGTGTGGGCCGGGTCATCGAACTCACCCTCGGCCGGATCGTGCCCGGCGCCAGCACCGACCTCGTCCAGGACGCCTTCGACGGGACGCGGCGCAGTGCCCACGGCGACCTCGGGGCCACGCTGGCCCTGTGGCTCGGTCTGGGCTTCGCCCTGCTGAACCTCGCCTCGGCCATGGGCCAGATCGAGCGGGGCGCCAACCGCATCTACGGCATCGAACGCGATCGTCCGTTTCCTCTCAAATACGGCAGGGCCATCCTCCTCGCATTCTCGGCCGGTCTGCCGCTGGTGCTCGGTTTCGTCGTGCTCGTCGCCGGCGACGCCGTCGGCGACGCGGTAGCCCGGGTGGTCGGGGGGCCGGGCAGCGGCACGGGGTGGTGGGGCACGCTCGACCTGCCGGTGGGGCTGGCGCTGGCGTGGGTCGCCTCCGCGGTGATCTTCCGCTGGTCGCCCCGGCGGGTCCAGCCCGGCTACACGTGGCTGGCCTTCGGCTCCGCTGTTCATCTCCTGCTGTGGGTCACGGCGACGTGGCTGCTCGCGCTCTACGTCGAGGGGAGCGGCGCGTTCGGTGCCCTGTACGGGCCGCTCACCGCCTTCGTCGCCCTTCTGCTGTGGGCCAACCTCACCGCCGTCGCTCTCTTCCTCGGCATCGCGTTCGCGGCCCAGTTGGAGGCGGCGCGTGCCGGTATCGACACCGCGGTACGGCCGGACCCCGGACCCGGCCGCTGACCGTCGAGGAGGACACACCGCTTGGGCGCGCATGTACGCGGCCTTCGGCACCAAGGAGGCGCTGTTCCGCAAGGCCCTGGAGCGCTACAGCGAAGGCCCGAGCGCATACCTGACCCGAACTCTGGAGGAGTCGACCGCCCTCGGGGTCGCCACCGCCGTCCTGGTCGGCACCGTTCGAACCACCACCCGCCCGGCCCGTCCCCACGGGTACCTGGGCGTCCAAGACGCCCTGACCGCCGGCGACTCCGGGCGGGAAGTCCGTGACCTTCTCGTCGCCTGGCGCACCAACGGCTACTCCCGCATCCGAGAGCGATTCCAGTGAGCCGTCAACGACGGTGACCTGCCTCCCCAGACGGATCCGGGGCTACTGGCCCGCTACGTCACCACCTTGGCCTTCGGCATCGCCGTGCAAGCCGCGAGCGGTGTCGGTCGCGATGAACTCCAGGAGATGACCGACGCCGCCCTACGCAACTGGCCGCTCTCCTGATCACCGCCCGGCGCGCGTCCTCCGGTCGCCTCCGGAGGGCGGGAAGGTCCGAGTCACCTGACTTACAGCCAGGTGACGCTCGCCCGACATCAACAGCCAGCGCCGGGTGCCTCCCGCTCGCCGGCCGCTCACAGGTAAAGAGCCACTTTCGATACACGGCCTACGACTGCTCGAGCCGCGCGCTCGCCGTGCTCGCGGCCCGGTCCGCCGGACGACGCGTCCCTGCCTCCCAGAGGCACCAGGACGACCACAGCAGCAGGACGAGGAAGACGGCGAGCAGACCCAGCAAGACCATCATCTGCCGTACCGACCCGTTTTCCTGGAGCAGGGTCAGCAACAGGCAGAAAGCCCAGGCAACCACACCGCCCGCATACAGGACTCTGAGCTGTCGCAACTGACTTATCGATTCCACCGTCGCCCTCCTGAGCCGTCCCGTCACGCGTTGCCCTGCCGGTACCCCCGTCACGCGGCTTCATCACACGCGATGGTGGTCGACGCATCCGTGTTCTCGACACGCGCCGTCCATCATCGGATCGCCAACGCACCGTCCCACCCACCGGCAGACCCGATGACACCGGCAAGCCCCTCCTCCTGCCGCACTCGGAGCAGACGGGACACAGACAGTCCTGCGGCACCGGCCGCCACCTGACGGGCGGGCGCCGGTTCTCCTGCCACGACGCACCCTGGGTGATAACCGGGTTCGCCCGTGAGGCCCGCGCCGCCTTGCGGCAGCTGGTGCCGTGACCCTGAGATGCCGGGCGAGGCGAACCGAAATACGATGGTGTCACACCTGGGACCGCCCTGGAGGTGTGCGATGAGCCACGACACGGGTGCGGACGTCGACCAGCTGCTGACCATGTCGCGGCCGGAGCTCGACCGGTTGTTCCGCGCCAGTCATCCCGGGGAGACACCTCGAGGTGAGGGACGTGGCACCGTGCTGGTGGCGCGCGGTGCGAAGGTGTCCAAGGCAGCGGCCACGCTCGCGCGTCTCCTCGCATGGCAGGGCAAGGTCTTCGACCGTGACGGCGGCGGACTCCGCAACAGGGTCACGCCCTTCGGGATCCGGGCGATACGCGCGCAGGTCTACCGGGACGAGAGCCGGCTGGGCGGCGGCGAATGCATAGTCCTGGACTATTCCCGCACCTCGCTCGTCGCGCACTGGATACGCGACGAGTTGCGCCAGATCGGCCCTCATCTCTATCTGGGAGTCGTCTATTGGGGGCAGCGCAAAATCCTGAATTTCTCTCTGCACTTCGCCGGTCCGCACACCTGAGACGTTTGTCCTGACACACCGCGGGCGAGGGCCCGTCAGCCGCGAGGAAGGGGGAGGTGCTGGACATGCCATACCAGTCGGCAGTCACCGTCCTGGCCACCGTGCCCTCGGCCCACGTCGATGACGTGCGGAAGGTGCTCGACGAAGCCAACCGGAAGGGGGCGGGTGAGGTTTTCCGGTTCGCCGAAGCAGAGGGAGTCCATTTCGCACGGTTGGTACTTGTTCCGGAGGGGCACGACAGCGCCGGCGAGTTGCTGCCGGCCGGTGTCGTCTACATGAGCGAGGTGGACGTATCGCCGTCCGCCCACCTCGCCGACCTGGTGCGTGGAGCGGGCGAAGAGCTGGACAAGGTGTTCGGATACTGCGACGGATACCCGGCGGAGGGTGCTTCGGACGGCGAGCGGGTCGCTTGGCTGCGGTCGCGCCGTGTGCCGTGCGCGGCCTTCTACGTCAATACCGTCGGCAGGGGGCAGCGGCAGATCCTGGACGAGGCCAGGCTGCGCGAGGCGATCGAGCAGTTCCTCGACCGGCACGCCGCCGAACTGTCGGGGAGGAGTCCCACCCGCATACGCGCCGCCGTCCAGGAATACGTCATCGGCCGCCAGGACCTGGCTTGGGCGCGTTCGCGGCCCGCGAGGCCCGCCCTGCGCCGGCGCATCCGCGAGGCGGCCCATCTCGTCGGCGTCCCGCTGGCCGGACTGGCCATCTTGCCGTTCCTCGTGGTCGCTCTGCCGGTCTGGGCCGTGCTGGTCAGATGGCACGAGCGCCATGACATTCCCAGCCGGGAGCGTCCGGACCGCGCCCACGTGCGCGAGCTCGCTTCCTACGAGGACTTCGTCGTACAGAACCCGTTCACCGCCTTCGGCGCGGTCAAGCCCGGCCAGTTCAGGCGGATCACTCTGACCGCGATCCTGTTCGTCGTGGACTACGGAGTCCGCCACTTCTTCAACCGGGGGGATCTCGCCGGGGTCAGGACCATCCACTTCGCACGCTGGATGTTCATCGACGGCAAACGCCGGGTGGTCTTCGCGAGCAACTACGACGGCAGCCTGGAAAGCTACATGGACGACTTCATCGACAAGGTCGCCTGGGGCCTCAACGCCGTCTTCAGCAACGGGCTGGGCTATCCACGCACTCGGTGGCTCGTGCTGGACGGCGCCAAGGACGAGCTGGCGTTCAAGCACTACCTCCGCGCCCATCAGCTGCCGACCCAGGTCTGGTACTCCGCTTACGACACCCTGACCACGCACAACCTCCGTACCAACGCCCGTATACGCGCGGGCTTGTTCGGCACGCTCAGCCCGGCCGAGACCGAGGCCTGGCTCGCCCTGCTCTGAGGACATCCGAGGACGACTGGGGGAAGGGGACGTGACGGTGGCGACTCTGGAACTCGACGACATGCAGGGCCTCATTCCCCGGGGCTACAGCACCCTGCGCCGGGCATGCTTTCTGATGCTCACGATCAACGACCCCACGAGCGCACGGACCGCTCTCGGTGAGCTGACCCCCCGGGTGACGAGCGGCCGGGCGGAGCCCTCGGACACCGCCATCAACCTCGCCTTCACATCGGACGGCATACGGCTTCTGGGGTTGGACACACGCGGCCTCGACGGCTTCCCCGAGGAATTCGTCTCGGGGATGACCGACCCCAACCGCAGTCGCCTGCTCGGCGACACCGGGGAGAACGCCCCGCGCTACTGGCGCTGGGGCGGCCCGGCCACCCCTCCGGTGCACGTTCTCGCCCTGCTGTACGCGCGCGACGAGGCGGGTCTGGGACGGCTCGAGGCGGGTGTGCGCCAGGTCGTCCTCGCCACGGGTGGTCTCACCGAGCTCGTCCGGCTGGGAACGGACGAGCTGACCGATCACGAACCCTTCGGCTTCCGGGACGGCATCTCACAACCGCTCATCGAGGGGTTGCCCAAGGCCACGGCCGCTCGCGCCAACGGCACAGCCGGTGACGATGTGGTCAAGGCCGGGGAGTTCGTCCTCGGCTACCCCAACGAGTACGGCCTGCTGACGGACCGGCCACTGCTGCCGCCCCCGCACGACTCCGCCGGCCTGCTGCCCCGCGGCCCCGGTGGCACTGACGCGGATCTCGGGTACAACGGCACCTATCTGGTTGTCCGACAGCTCCATCAGGACGTCGACGCGTTCTGGGACTACCTCGAGGAGGCGACCAGGCGCCCTGACGGCAGCGGCGATCCCGCCGCGCGCGACGCGCTCGCCGCACGCATGGTGGGGCGCTGGCCCGGCGGCGCACCGCTGATCCGCGCGCCGTGGCAGGACGACCCTGCCCTTGCCACGGACAACGACTTCGGCTATTTCTCCACCGATCGGGACGGCTTGCGCTGCCCTCTCGGGGCCCACATCCGACGCGCCAACCCGCGGGACTCACTGGACCCCCGGCCCGGATCGGCCGCATCGATCGCGATCGGCAGACGGCACCGGATCCTGCGCCGGGGCCGGGCCTACGCGGACGGCGGGACGGGGAGCGGGGGTGAACGCGGGCTGCATTTCCTCTGCCTCAACGCGAACATCTCACGCCAGTTCGAGTTCATTCAGCACACCTGGTTGAACAATCCGAACTTCAACGGGCTCTACGACTCCCCCGACCCGCTCGTCGCCCCCCACCGGGACCACCGCTCCACGTTCACCGAACAGGCAAGGCCCGTACGCACCCGCCACGTCGGCCTTCCGCAGTTCGTCTCCGTACGAGGTGGCGCCTACTTCTTCCTCCCCGGGCTGCGGGCGCTGCGGTTCCTCTGTGCGGCCACCGGCAAGGGCGAGCAGCGGTGACAGCGGCGCAGCGGGTCAACAACGCGATCCTGCGGTGCGTCCAGCTCGAACGGCGCGTCGATCCCTACATCCGCCCGCTGCTCGACCGACTGCTGCGCCCTCCGGTACAGGCCCTGGTGCAATGGCTCATCAACGTCCGCCGCCACGACGAACACCTTCGTCTCGCCGAGGAGACGGTCCGGCCCGAGGAGGCCGGGATCGCCGAGGACATCGCACGCCGGATGGCCCGTTTCACCGCACGCGAGTATGCGCCGGGATGCGCGCAGCGGGCCGGGAACACCAAGACGTACGGGGTCGTGCGGGGGGAGTTCACCGTGTCCGCCGACTTGCCCGGGCGGCTGCGTCACGGTGTCTTCAGCCGTCCCACCACCTTCCGGGCCTGGGTCCGCTTCGCCGGACCGGGACCCCTGTCGCCGCCCGACATCAAGGACAACGGCGTCCTCAGCATCGGTGTCAAGCTGCTCGGTGTCGAAGGCGAGAAGCTGCTCGACGACGACGGGAACACGCAGGACTTCACGGGCATCAGCGCGCCGACCTTCACCACCCCGGATGTCGTGGAGAACCTCAAGCTGCAGCGGCATGTCTTCGACGGGACCCCTCTCCTGTATTTCCTGGGCCCTCGCGACCCGCACCTGTGCGACATGGTGATGCAGGGGTTGTACGCCAAAACGCACTCGAGTCCACTGGAGGCCCGGTACTGGAGCTGTACGCCGTATCTGCTCGGTGAGGGCCAGGCCATGCAGTACTCCGTGGTCCCGCGTGACGGAACCCGCACTCGGGCGCCGTGGAACCCGCCGGATGACTACTTGCGGGAGGCCCTGGCCACGACGCTGCGGGAACGCGACGTCACCTTCGACTTCCTCGTCCAACTGCAAACCGACCCGCATCGGATGCCGATCGAGAACGCCTCGGTTCTCTGGCCCGAACGGCTCTCGCCGTTCGTCCCCGTGGCCACGCTGCGGCTGCCGAGGCAGGATTTCGACGCGACGCGACAGTTCGCCCTTGCCGACCGGCTGTCTTTCAACCCTTGGCACGCGCTGCCCGAGCACCGACCGCTGGGCAACCAGAACCGCGCCCGCCGCACCATTTACGTCCGGCTCTCCGAACTCCGTCAATCGATGAACGGCACCCCGCGCGAGGCGCCCGGTGACGGCACCTGACACGGCTCGGCCAAGCGGAGCAGCCGGCGCGCGAACCGACGGGACAGGCCCTAGCGTCGGACGCGGTATGCACCACCCCTTGGGAAAAGGCGATGACCATGGACCGGTACACAGTCGCGCGATACAGCCTCGCCGGAATCCGGCTGGTGAACGGCGTGGCGGCACTCCTGGCCCCCCAGGTGGTGGCCCGGCGACTGGGGGCGGATCCCAGCCGGCCCGCGTTGATCTACGTGCTGCGGATGTTCGGTGTGCGAACCGTGGTCCTGGGTGCCGAGCTGCTCTGCCCCAAGGACCCGGACGAGCTCGACCGGGCACTGCGCGTCGGCACGCTCATCCATACGAGCGATGCGATGTCAGCCGCCTGGGCCGGGCAGGAAGGGACGCTTGCCCGACGGCCGGCGATGGCCGCCACGGTGATCTCGACGGTCAACGTCGCCCTCACCTTTCTGGCCCAGCGGCGAAACCGCGTCCGTCCGGCCACACGCTGACCATGCCTCCAGAAGACCCGCATCGAACGCCGGAAGGAATTCCACGATGGGCAGAGCTCACAACGGCTCAGCGGGCCGCACGACACCGCGAAGCGCCGACAAGACCGGAACCGCGTCCTGGTTCGTTCAGTTGCACAACGAGTTGGCGCTGGCTGTCGACCACAAGATCGGCTGGCAGAACCTGCCGAAGGCGCTCGGCATGCTGACCCTCATCGGTCTCCGTGACAACCTGCGCCGGAGGAACCTCTTCGACACCAGCACCTACCCGGCACGGAACCTGCCGCCGATCGGGCCGCCGGAACCGCGGCACCTCACCGAGCGCACAGCCGACGGCACGTACAACGACCTGGCGAACCCTCGTATGGGTATGACCGGTTCGCGCTTCGGCCGCAATGCCCCACCGGAGCGGAGCTTCCCCGAAACCGAGCCGCAGATCATGACCCCGAGCCCTCGTGAGGTGAGTCGCGCCGTCCTCACGAGGCATGAGTTCGTCCCCGCGGAATCCGTCAACGCCCTGGTCGCGGCATGGTTGCAGTTCATGATCCGGGACTGGGTCAGCCATGGGCAGGGCATGGTGGACCGCTCCTGGCACATCCAGCTGGCCGACGACGACCCGTGGCCCGTCCGGCCGATGCTCGTGCCGCGGACGCTCGCCGACCCGACCCGCCCGGACGGTGACGACGGGCTGCCGCCGACGTTCATCAACGAGAAATCGCACTGGTGGGACGCGTCCCAGCTCTACGGCGACGACCTGGCCGCCCAGCGACAGCTGCGCACGGGCGAGGACGGCAAACTCAAGGTCCCCCGAAACGGATCACTGTTCTCGGACGACCCGGAACGGGACCCGGCGAGCGTGCCCGGGTTCTGGGTGGGCCTCGCCATGATGCACACCCTGTTCATCCTGGAGCACAACGCCATCTGCGACAGGCTGCGCGGCGAATACCCCGGCTGGTCGGACGAGGAGATCTTCCAGCGGGCGCGCCTGATCACGGCGGCCCTCATCGCCAAGATCCACACCGTCGAATGGACTCCGGCGGTCATCAGCCATCCGACGATGGTCACCGGCATGCGCGTCAACTGGTTCGGCGTGCTCGGTGAGCGAGTGCACCGGCTGTTCGGCCGGATCAGTTCGAGCGAGGTGCTCAGCGGTATCGTGGGTGGGCGTACCGACCACTTCGGCGTCCCCTTCTCCCTGACCGAGGAGTTCGTGGCCGTCTACCGGATGCATCCCCTGGTCCCCGACGACTGGAGCTTCCGCTCGGTCGCGGACAACTCCCTCCTGCAGGAGGCGACGTTCCGCGATCTGGCCGGGCGGCATGCCTACGAGATCCTCGGCAAGCACACCCTGCCGGATCTGTTCTACTCTTTCGGCACTTCGCATCCGGGCCTGGTGACCCTGCACAACTACCCGAAGTTCCTGCAGGAGTTCCAGCGCCCCGACGGCAAGCTCACGGATCTCGGGGCGGTCGACATCCTGCGGATCCGGGAACTCGGCGTGCCGCGGTACAACGAATTCAGGCGCCTGCTGCATCTTCCTCCGGCGAAGGATTTCGAATCGCTCACGGACGACCCGGTCTGGGCCGATGAGCTGCGTCGGGTGTACGAGGGCGACATCGAACGCGTCGACCTCATGGTGGGCATGTTCGCCGAACCCCGGCCGAAGGGTTTCGCCTTCAGCGACACGGCCTTCCGGATCTTCGTCCTCATGGCGTCCCGCCGGCTCAACAGCGACCGTTTCCTCACCAAGGACTACACACCTCAGGTGTACACGCAGACCGGACTGGACTGGATCGAGAACAACAGCATGGCCAGCGTGCTGCTGCGGCACTTCCCCCAGCTGCGTTCGTCCATGAAGTCGGTGAACAACGCGTTCGCTCCCTGGAAGGTGTCCTCGCCCGCACGGTGATTACGCCCGGTGCCCGTCGGATGCTGAGCTGCCTCGCAATTTCGTCAGCGGCCCGCTCAGCATCCAGAACCTCATGAAAGCGATCGCGAATGCCCCGTCGATCGCTGCGGGCACGAGCACCAGGGGCCTCGCGATACCCCAGGCATACAGCGTCGTCAGATTGACGACGTCGAACAGCTTGGCCACGATTCCCATTCCAAGGAGTCCGGGGTAGCATATTCCCCGCTCCGGCGGATTCGACGATATCTGCCCACGTCTCCGGGTGTCGGCTGTGGAGCTGCTTCGACCGGGCGAACTCCACCACAACATGGCGGTCCCCCCGCCTTTGCCATACATCCGCCTGTCTGCAAACATCGGTAGCGGAGAGCACTTTACGGACAGCAGCGCGCCGTACATCATCCGCGCGCGTCCCCGGCAGAGCCGACGCCTTCACCCGGGCACCGTCCGCCTGCCCCCTAGAAGAACCCGTGTCTCAGACACCACCGCCACAATCAGATCAGGCCAGGAGGCGGATCATGGCCACGGCGGAACTCGCTTCCGAACGAGAGTCGGACTATCTGTCACAGCTGACGATGGCCGCGGCGCGCTATGCGAACCGAACCGAACGGCGGGAGAAGAACCAATCCGTTCTCGAAACGCGTGGTCCGCTGTACGCGGACGCCCCGGAGCGAGTCGAGAAACGGCTGGCACGTCTCGGCGCCGACTGGGCCCTGGTCCGGGCGATCGAGCGGACGCCGACGGAACCCGCCAGCAGCGCGGGAAGCACCCTCCGGCTGCCCCCGGAGACCTTCACCAGTGACGTGCTGGGGCTGGAGCGCCTCATCGGGCGCAACAACCTCACCCCCGTCGCGTTCCTGGAGAAAGGCGTCCAGGTCTCCCGCTCGGTCGGCCGGATCACCATCAGCGGGCCGGGAGGCGGGCATGGCACCGGCTTCATGGTGTCCCCCTCCCTGCTGCTCACCAACAACCACGTACTGCGCGGCACGGAGGAGGCGAGCCGCAGCACGGTCGCGTTCGCGTTCCAGGACGGCAGCGACGGAAGTCCGCTCCTGCCGGCGGTCTTCCAGTTGGAACCGCTCCGGTTCTTCGTCAGCGACAGGGCACTGGACTACAGCCTCGTCGCGGTGGCCCCGCGCGGTGTCCAGGGTGAGACCCTGTCGTCCTTCGGCCGGTTGGTCCTCAGCGAGGCCGAGGGGAAGGTCGTCGTCGGGGAGTTCGTCAACATCATCCAGCATCCCCGGGGCGAACCCAAGCAGGTCGCACTGCGCGAGAACCAGATCGTCGACGTGTTGGAGCGGTTCCTGCACTACGAGTCCGACACTCGTGAAGGTTCGTCGGGTTCTGCGGTCTTCAACGATCAGTGGGAGGTCGTCGCCCTCCACCACTCGGCTGTCCCGAAGACCGACGCCGAGGGCCGGCCACTGAGCGTCGACGGCACGGTGTGGCGGCCGGAGATGGGCGAGCAGCAACTGGCCTGGAGGGCCAACGAGGGGGTACGGATCAGCCGTGTGCTGCGGGCGCTGCACGAGGCGCCGCTGACCGGTGAGGCGGCCCGGCTGCGGGACGAGGTGTTCACCACAGGGCTCACTCCGCCCCCCACGGAGAGCTCCCCTCCGATGCCCTCCGCCCATGGCGAGTCCCCCCGGCCGGGGACCGACGGCTCACGAGCACAGGCACCGGAACAGACGCACGTGGCCTTCGGCACCGCCCAGCTCACCATCCCACTGCGGCTCACGCTCGGCTTCGACACAGCCTCGTCTGCGCAGGCCGCCCCCCTCGCCTCGCTGCCCGCGCTCACGCCGGTGCCGAAGGCCGCACCTCAGCCGCCCGGACGTATGGGCGTCGTGTCAGCGGTCGAGAAGGACGTCGACGCGGCCTTGGTCAATCACCGACTCACGCAGGAACGTCCCTACTACGTTCGGACCGCTGACATCGCCGCACGCGACGCGTACTACGCGAACGTCGGCACCGACGACGGTGACGCGCTGCGCCGTACGCTGACCACGTTGCTGACGGAGACCCACGAGCCTCGGCCCAGGTACAAGCCGATGAGGCTGGTCTACCCGTGGGTCGACCTGCACAAGGACGGCCGGCTGCGCAGCATCTACTCGGGCAAGGACTTCTCCGCCGAGGAGCTCATACGGGCCGACGCGGCCGTGGCAGAGGCCCGGCTGGCCCAGGTACAGGAACTGCTGTTGCAGGAGAGCACGGCGGGACCGGCCGAGTTCGAGGCGGAGTTCGATGCCCTGGAGGCGTCCCTGCCGTTCAACTGCGAGCACGTGGTGCCGCAGTCGTGGTTCGCCAAGGAAGAGCCGATGCGGGGCGACCTGCATCATCTGTTCGCGTGCGAGGCGGGCTGCAATAGTTTCCGCGGCAACTTCCCGTACTTCGACTTCCCCGACTTCGAGGAAACGGTCCGGGACGCCTGCGGGATGCGCGAGAGCACGGGATTCGAACCGCGCGACGGCAAGGGCGCGGTCGCCCGTGCCACCCTGTACTTCCTGCTCCGCTATCCGGGCCGGGTCGGCGACGCGGCGCGCGAGTTCCCCGAGGACCGGCTGCCGGTCCTGCTGCGGTGGCACGAGAGCGAGGCGGTCACCGAGTACGAGCTGCACCGCAATGCGGCCATCGCGGAGATCCAGGGCAACCGGAACCCGCTGATAGACCATCCCGAGTGGGCACGCGGGATCGACTTCGCCGGCGTCTGGCCCTGAAGCCAGCGCGACGACCCGGCTGCTCCCTCGCATCCCGTGGGCTGTGGAGCGCATCCCGTGGGCTGTGGAGGAGCAGCCGAAGGCTCTTGACGATCACCGGAACCATGCTCGAAGGCAGTCCCGGCGAGCCAGGTCCCGGTTTCGTGGCGCGGTCCGCTCGGAGAGTCGCTCGGGAAGCATCCGGGCGAACCGCGACGAGGGCGCGACGCCCAGTTCCTGGTGCAACAACCGGCGGAACGCCTCATAGTGGCGCACCGCTTCGCTGATGTTTCCCTCCGCGAGATGCGCCGACACGATGGCCCGATGCGCACTCTCCCGTAAGGGCTCCGCGCGTACGCCTGCCCAGGCGGCCTCCATCCCCAGGGCCGTTCTGCCCTGCCGTATCAGGGATTCGGCCAGGGTGTCGAGCGCGTGCAGTCTCAGTTGTCGCAAGCGTTCACGCTCCACCAGCACCCACTCCTCGTCCCACCCCGGCAGCAGATCCTCTCCGGTCAGGAGCTCCAGGGGTGGCCAGGTGTGCGAGGGTGGGCCGCAGTCTTCCACGACGTCGAGCGCCGTTCGCGTGAGGACGTGGACGTCGACACGCAGGGCCGGGGTGACCACCAGCGAGTCACCGCAGCACACGATCAGGGGTGGCTCGCCGCGCGGCAACTTCCACAAGGTGGTGCGCAGACTTCCCCTGGCGTGTTCCTCGGTCACCTCGGGCCACAACGTGCCGGCGAGAACGGTGCGGGACACCCGGCCCCTCAACCCCATGAACGCCAGCAACCGCTGGCCATTGCGGCACAGTTCAACGGTCTCGGTACCGAGTTCCAGCCGGAACTGGCCGAGCAACCGCAGCTGTGGAGGAGACACCATCATCGCCTCGCTCACAGTGTGTTGCGTGAGCGCACCTCTGAAGGCCGGCCCGCCTCACCGACAGCGCGTCGTCGCGCCGTCGGCCCCGGTGCGATGCGAGGACGTACCTCATTTTCCGAGGAGACCCTCATTATCAGTTTCTGTCCCTCCTCCGCCCTTCGCAACCTCGCGGGACGCAGGTCACAGGCCTGCCGTCGCGACGCGTGACGGGTCACGATGGTGGTCCGCACCGCCGCACACGGGCGGTACGGCTACACGGCTCCCCCCTGGTACGGCGCGCTTCCGCTCGACGAGCGGCACCCACTGCTTCCCATGACCCCGGGAAGCCGCCGCCCTGAGCGCGTCTCCCCATGTCGATGACGCCGGAATGACGTCGCATTGACAGCGGCCCCGTAGCGTCGGCACTGCATCGGCGACGGTCGATAACCGTCATCACGCACGGCACACCGCACGGCGGCAGCACCCTCGACCGAGGCGTCGGTGTGCTGGAGAGTCGCGCGACGAACCTGGTGAGCGGACAAGGGAGTTCCCCATGCCTCAGCACAATCCCTACCCGGTCCCGGAGGAGCCCGGGGTATTCATACCGGTCGAGGTAAAGGGCTGGCAGGACGGCTACGACGCGGGCATCAGCTCCCCACCGAACACCCCTCCGACACCGAGTGTCCGCAACCCCGACTATATGGATGCCTGGGAGGAAGGTGCCGCGTCAGGCAACGCCGACGGGCGGACCGAGGGCTGGCGCTGGGCGTACTTCGGCGGAGGCTCGCGTCCCGATCCCCGGGGTGCGGGCGGGCCGTACGAGCCGCAGAACAGCGGCGAAGGCGGACAGGAGCACAGCGAGGTCTTCACGCAGAGCTGGCCATGCGTGGGCGAACGGCCGCTTCTGGTGGTGCTGGCGCGGTTCGCCCCCGGGCAGCGCGGCGGGGACGGGCTCACGGGCAGGCTGCTCGCCCGGGCCTGTACGGACAAGGGCGTCACGCGGCTGTACCTGCCGGTGAGCCTGCACCCCTCCGAAGCCCCTCAGGACGGGACCGGCGATCCGCTCACCGACGCGGGCTACTGGCACGGCACGGTCCAAGAATCCCTGGACGAGGCCGCACCCGAGGCGATCGAGCATGTGACCGTCCGCGTGGTCCGCTTCGCGGCCCTCCTGCGGTACGAGCCGACGGCAGAGCACGACTTCTTCGATCTCCTGCCGGTGAACGGTCAGTTGCCGTCGAACCGCCTGAGCTGAGCACGCGACGTCCCGGAGGACACCCACCTACCGACGAGTGACCCCCGGGCGGGCAGCGGCTGATGAGCGACGCCCGCTCGTCACCGAAGGCGCGGAAAACCGGTCGTGGCATCGGCGTGGGTGTGCCGCTCCCCCTGTACGGCTGCCGCTGACGGTGCGCCGCTGATGCCGGTCGCACGGCCCTTCCAACTCCGTTCGAATCACCCTGGAGGAACAACATGACGGGCCCGGCCGAAGACAGGACACCCGCTTTCATCCGGCATGCCGCGGAATCGGTCCGCTCTCACCTGACCGCCGCACGTCCATTGAGCGGCTTCCTCGAAGGGACGGGCACGCTGACTCTGGAGGAGCGCCGCCTCATCGTCGATCAGGCACTCGTCCTGTTGGATCAGAACTACGTCCACCTGCCGCTCAAGACCGCGATGCACGCCGTGAACCCGGTCCAGCGCCTGCGGGTGCTGCGCCGGCGCCTGGAGCGGCAGACAGAGCAGACCATGCCACCGGAGTGGCTCTTCCACGCCGAGATGTCGGAGATCTTCCATTCGGTCAGAGACCTTCACACCAACTACCTGCTCCCCGAACCTTTCACGGGCAAAATCGCCTTCCTGCCGTTCCTCATCGAGCAGTACACGGACGCGCAGGGACCCCACTTCATGGTCACTCACGTGGCCGAGGGCTTCTCCGCACCCGGCTTCGCCCCCGGCGTCGAGGTCACCCACTGGAGCGGCATCCCCATTTCGGCAGCCGTCGACCTGAACGCGGCCCGGTTCGCCGGCAGCAACACTCCCGCCCGGCGCAGCCGAGGCATCCAGTCGCTGACTGTACGGCCGCTGCGCATCCACCTGCCGCCCTTCGAGGAATGGGTGACCGTCAGCTACATCGACGAGAGCGGCACGCATCATGAGCTGCGCGAGAACTGGCGGATCGTGGAGAACCTGCCTCCCATGGTGGACGCGGACGCGATCAGCACCGGGGCCCTGGCCCAGGGCGTGGACCTCGACGCGGACGAGGCCGGCCGGGCGAAGGTGCTGCTCTTCGCCCCTCGGGTCGTCGCCCAGGAACAGGCCGTCCAGGCCGACGAACCGGTACCCGAGCTGCGCCGGAGCGAGATCGCCACGACCATGCCCAAGGTGTTCAGGGCCCAGCAGGTGACGACGTCCTCCGGGCGGTTCGGCCACATCCGCATCTTCACGTTCAGCGTGGACGACCTGGGGTCATTCCTGCAGGAGTTCGTCCGGCTCGTCGGGCAGCTGCCCCAGGAAGGGCTCTTCGTGGACGTCCGGGACAACGGCGGCGGTGACATCCATGCCGCCGAGTTCGCCCTGCAGGTCCTCACCCCTCGCCGGATCGTCCCGGAGCCGGTGCAGTTCATCAACACCCCGCTCAACCTGCGCATCTGCCGCATGCATCGCGACTCCTCCGGCATCGACCTGAGTGCCTGGGTCGACTCGATGGAGCAGGCCATTGAGACCGGCGCCACCTTCTCGAGTGCCTTCCCCCTCAGCCCCGAGGACGGTGCGAACGCCATCGGCCAGCAGTACTTCGGGCCAGTGGTTCTCATCACCAACGCCCGCTGTTACTCGGCCACCGACATCTTCGCCGCCGGTTTCCAGGACCACCGGATCGGCCCCGTGCTCGGCACCGACGAGAACACCGGCGCGGGCGGGGCCAACGTCTGGACCCACAAACTTCTGACCGACCTCCTCGAGGACGACCGAGCCACGCCGTACGTACCGCTGCCGAAGGGAGCCGGCATGCGCGTGTCCATCCGCCGCACCCTCCGGGTCGGTGCCCTGTCCGGCACTCCTGTGGAGGACCTGGGCGTCGTCCCCGACGAACTGCACCGGATGACCCGCCGGGACCTCCTGGAGGACAACGTCGATCTCCTCGACCGGGCTGGCCGGCTCCTCAAGGACCGGGAGCCGCACACCGTGTCCGTCACGGACGCCGTTTCCGTCAACGGCTCCTTGAAGCTCAAGGTGAGGGCGGCGAACGTCGATCGCGTCGACGTCTATGTCGACCAGCGACCGTACGCATCGGTCGATCTCACCGACGATCAGGCCGATGTGACGCTGCCCGTCGCGGCAGCCGCTCGGGCAGCCCGCATCGACGGCTTCGCGGCCGGCCAGTTGGTCGCCAGCAGGACGGAACAGCTCCCCTGAAGCCTTGTCCCGCTACCCGGCTTCGGTCAGCATGCGGGATGGGGGCGCCAAGAGGGGAGACGGCCTCTTTGCCGCCATCGGATCCTGATGCCGGCACGAGTAGGCGACTTGATGATCGGCGCGATTTCCAGGTCGTTGGTCAGTGCCCAACTCGGCGCCTCTGCACCAACATGAAAGACCGTCACGCCAGCCGTTTTGAGCTGTCACTGCAAGACTGCAAGTTGGCAGAAAGCTATCGTTCCTGAGGTGACACGTCTGCCTGCATGCGCACCAAGATCCGGAGGGTTTCGCGGGCCTCCCGGCGACGGCTCGGCCGCTTGGAAAAGGTGGCCACAAGCGCGATGGCTGCGGCAACACCGACGTATGTCATACAGCAGATAAGCGAGATCATCCCGAGTACAGTCGGGACCAATTCGACCACGAGACAGTGGGGTTATCGCCCCCCTCGGCGACTGGACATCTTTTCCACCAATGTACGACTTCCGGCCCATCCGCGTCTGGTCGCGAACAAGCCATACTCCAGAGGCAGCTCCAGCGAGGCCACAGCACTCCTGCTGGTGTTCGTGCTGTGATCAGGATCGGTGCACCATCGGAGAGACGCCCGCAGGCCCGAAAGATCACCGAACGGGTGGACGCCGTCCGCCCCTCCGTCCGCACCGCTCGACGCGGACGGAGGTCGCAGCACGGCGGATGACTTCCAGGTTGGTCAGGACTGCTGGCTTTGCTGCAGGGCCTTGTCAGTCATGTCGGCCACCTGCTCGGCCGGCGGGGCCTCGGCGTCGACCTCCGTGCCGAAGTCCGAGAACTGCATCACAGAGCTCATTTTGAGCTGCTGCGGCGCTGCGCCGGCGTCCGGCGTCGCGGAGGCGGAGGCCGCGACCTTGACGGTCATGTCCATCTGCTGGCGACGGAGCCGGCCCTCGTCGTCGAGCCAGACCTGCATCGGCAACGTCGGGCCGAGCTGCTCGCGCATCTGATCGCCGCCCGGCAGCTTGGTCACATCCACCGAAACCCGGTAATGCGTGGTGTTCACGCCGTCGATCTTCTCGGTGCCGACTTTTGTGACGTCCTCGTCAGTGATCGCCTTGGCATAGGACGCGGTCTGGGCCGGGTCGCCGATCTGCTGGTTGTTCACGCCCTGCTGAGCGGCGACCTTGTCCAGGTCGATCCTGACCCAGGGCTTGCCACCCGGAGCGTTCCGGCCCGGGGTCTTCTGGTACAGGACCTCATCGACCACGCGTTGCTCGAGGCTCTTGCCCTGCGCGGTGATGGTCATGACGCTGTCGCCCTCGGCCAGATCGAGGATGCCCTGACCTTCCGACGTGACCGACTCGCCCTCCGCAGCGAGCTTCATCCTGATCGTCATCCGTGCCGACTCGGCTTCGGCCGTCTTGTCGTAGGCCGCTCGTACGGCCGTCGTGCCCTGGTCGTGGCCCCCGTCGCTCCTGTTCGCGTGCGACGACGCACCGTCCTTGGCACCCGTCTGCTCACTGTCGTCGCCACACCCCGCCAGGACGCTCCCCATGACCGCAGCCATCGTGATCGCGCCGACCTTCATCCCCTTGCGTCGCATGTGTATTCCCCTGTCCTCGACGACTACCGCTCGCCCATTCATTGACAGCGATCCGGCGACCCGTGTGCCCCCCGGAGAAGTGTGAAAACACCTTTTGCCGCTGGGAGTTGGGGCTCAAAGCCTGATGCGAGCGAATCGTGCCGCCGATGTGAAATGGCACTGTGCCACCAACAGGCCACCGACCTGACATCGGCACGCAGAGGTGAACGGCGATCCGCGAACTGATCGACATCTCCAGCGCAACCTCTGAACGAGGTAGTTAGGAGATGCGATCCGGGGACATACGTACGGCGAACCGACAGCAAGGAGATTCTGTTATGGGCATCATCGCGTGGATAGTCATCGGCCTGCTCGCCGGCGCCATCGCCAAGGCACTCATGCCGGGTAAGGACCCGGGAGGAATCATCATCACCATGCTCATCGGCATTGTCGGAGGGCTCCTCGGAGGTTTCCTCGGCAAGGTGATCTTCGGAGTCGACTCGATCGACGGCTTCTTCGACCTGTCCACCTGGATTGCGGCCATCGTCGGATCCGTCATCCTGCTGGCGCTGTACCGGCTGTTCACCGGCCGCGGACATCGCCGCGGACACGCCCACGCATAACAGCCCGGCGATCGGCGCGACCCCGCGCAGGGCAAGCCGACATACTCATACGTGGGTGCCCCCGTCTGGAGACGGGGGCACCCACGTATGAGTTGGCATGCTTCTCGGCGGCTTGCCGAAGCCCACCCGGTCCAACTGCCTTGATGAGGCCTTTCGGACGACCGCCGCCATGGCGGGCACGTCATACGGCAGCACCGGGCATCGGGAGGTCGCACGACCGTCGCCGATGCGGCGACAGTCGCGGTTCGGCGGGCTCAGTCGCGCTGGATCCAGGCCGGGTCAAGGCGGTCGGCCAGGCCGGCAGCGGTGAAGGCGGCCTCCAGATCATCACGGCCCTCGGTGAAGTGGGCCCAGCTGTCGTGGTGCACGGGGACGACGCGCCGGGCGCCGAGGATTCGGGTGGCTTCGGCTGCCTGAGCGCTGTCGAGGACGATCAGTCCGCCGTCGAAAAGCATGGGGAAGCGGGGAGCTCCGGCGAAGAGGAGGGCGGTGTCCACCGGGGCGAAACGCCCGGCTACTTCCCTGACCACGTCGAGTGAGGCGTTGTCGCCGCTGACGTAGACCGTGGGCAGGCCGTCTCCGGTGAGCACGAAGCCGACGACCTGGCCGGTGATCGGCTCGACCTCTTCGCGGGGGCCTGGCCCGTGGACGGCGGGCACACCGGTGACGGTGACCGTGCCTCCGCCGGGGCGGCTCAGGTCGATCGACTCCCAGTCGGCCAAACCCCTGGCCCCGTCCCCGAGTCGCTGTCCGCCGCCGGGCGTGGTGAGGGTGAGGGGAACGTCGGCGAGCATGGCGCGACCGGAGGCGTCGAGGTTGTCGGCATGCTCGTCGTGCGAGAGCAGGACCACGTCGACGGGGCCGAGTTCGGCAGGGGTGGCAGTGGAGGGGGCGGTCTTGGTCAGGGTCGGGCCCGGCGAGGGGTAGTCGCCGGGACCGTCGAAGGTCGGGTCGGTCAGGAAGCGCAGGCCGCCGTATTCGAAGTAGGCGGTGGGACCGCCCAACGTACGGACCTGTATCTGCTCGGCGTCGTGCTCGGGCATGCGGACCACCCTCGACAATCACGGATAGGAGTCTCTTTTTCCGTGACTCACGATAGGGAGGGATCACGGAAAAACGCAAGCGTTACCATGAGCATGTGGAAGAGACCGTGGTCGCCGACATCGCACACACCGCACTGCCCCCGGCTCCGGGCGCCGACCGGTACCGCTCGCTCGACTTCGCCGACACCGCCGCGACCCTCCCCGCCGGCCAGAGCTACGACCTGCTCGCCACCCCCGAATCCGCCATGCGCTGGCTCGCCGCCCACGATCTGACCGCCCCGGACGTGAAGCTGTACGAGGTGTGCACACAGCGGACGCGCGCTCTCCGCAGTCACGTGCGGGCCCTGTTCCGCGCCCGCGTCGACGGCTCCGCCCCTCCCGAGCAGTCCCTGCGGGCCCTCAACGAGGCGCTCACGGCCGTGCCTACCGCACCCCTGCTCGCCTGGGACGGAGCGCAGGGACCGCGCCGCGTCCAGGCGCACCCCACCGACCAGGCCGTCAGTCACGCTCTGGCGACCCTCGCCGCCGACGCCGCCGACCTGCTCACCAGCCAGGACGCCGGCCTGATCGCCGCCTGCGGCTCCGCACCCTGCGACCGCTTCCTCCTGCGCACCCACGGCCGGCGCCACTGGTGCTCCACCCGCTGCGGCGACCGCGCCCGCGCCGCCCGCGCCCGGCGCAACAGCGCCTCGGAGTAACAGCGCCACACACGACAACCCGGCCGTACAGGTTGACGCCTGAGCAGCCTGAGCAGCCTGAGCAGTTCCAGGGCGGACTCGCCGTCGCCGGCGATGTCGGCGGCGATCGCCTCCAGCCGGAGACCGTCACGGACGGCTTCGGCCGGGGTAGGGCTCATCCCTCACGATGAGTAGCTGTGGATCAGGTGGCGGGACGAGCGCTCCACGCGTCCTGGAGAGCCGGCTGCACGTCTTCCCCGAGAACGAGGTGCGTCGTTCTGCCCGGCAGGGTGGGCAGCTCAGCCCAGTGAGTCACGGTGTCATCGCCAGCGAGACCGTAGGGCAAACGGACGAACCCGTCGGAGTCGACGAAGCAGTCCCTGTGTTCCGTCCCGTCCTCACTGAAGTGCGCAGTCGTGAAGTACATCGGCCTCACCAGCCAGAATGCCTCCCCCGACGCTGTATCGGACTCTGCGCTGCCGGCTGGATACCGGCCCGTGATCGCCGCCGCCACCGGTACACCGCTGCGCGGCAGTCTCTTGCGTGCGTCGACCCAGGTCACCTCGGTGTTCGGATCCGTCATCCCCATCCTCCTCACCCGAGCGCTCGGACAACCGTTTGCTGCCGATGCGCCCGGCACGTCGGTACGACCGTTGTCCCGACCTCGGTATCCGGTAGGACGGCCCGGCGCTTGCGTGGGTTGCCTGAGCCGGAACGAACACGGACACCGGATGCTGCGGTCGCAGCCCCAGCCCCGCCGGCTTCTCAGGTGGCGTCCAGGTCGGTGTGCACCAGGTGGTGGTCCGAGTACGCGGTGGGTTCCACGCTGTGCTTGAGCGGGGTGAGACCTCGCAGGAAGATGTAGTCGAACTTGCTGTGCCAGTCGGTGGTCGGCGCGCAGGCGCCGGCGGGCGAGGGACGACACCGGGGATCCGTGTCCTCGGCCACTGCCCATATCCGGGTGAGTTCGAGAGCGTCCGGCACGGCGTTGAAGTCTCCGAGGACGATGGCACGGTCGTGCCGGGCGATTGCCGCGGCGAGTACGCCGGTCTGTTCCGCCCGGACTGCTTCCTGACGTCGTTCGGCGAGGTGCGTGTTGAAGACCCGTACGGGCCTGCCACCCACCATGGTGGTGACCGCCATGTAGCCGCGGTCTTCGGATCCTCCGTCGGGGTACTCCACGTTGACGCGGTCTGTCATCGGTGCCGCCGAGAGGACCGCCTGGCCGTAGGCTCCCGGACTCCACGGCGCTCCCCCGCAACGGCCCCAATTCCGTAGGACCGTCCCGTACTCGACGTGGTAGACCAGCCCGTGAACGCGCTCCAGGTGGTCCCGGATCCTCTCGACGTCCCGCACGCACGCTTCTTGCAGGCCGATGACCTGGGGCGCATACGTGGCGATCTCCGCGGCCCGGTCGACGTCGCTTTTGTCGCAGGGGTTGCAGATGTTCCACGTCATGACCCGGTTCGGTACGACGTCCCTGACGGCATCCACAGGAAGCGACCTGGTGAAGGGGGTTCCGTTGGGTGCGCTGGAGCCCAGGAGCACCATGCAGGCCACGATCACGACACCCGCGAGCGACCGCATGCCCCGTCCGAGCACCCTCGCCTCCTCACTGTGGATCCATATGGCATCTGACATCTCCGTGCACGAGCTTATGGGACGGCGTTGTCGGCACCACCTGCCCGGCCCGCGCGCAGCGGTTCAGGAATAGCCCCGGGTTCACGCCGTGTTGTCCCGAGCATGACGCCGAATGCGCCGCGGCCCGAGGTGCTGCGATACACCGCCTTCTCCAGCAACCCGGACGGCGGAAACCCCGCCGGCGTCGTTCTGGACGCCACCGCTCTGGACGACGGGGACATGCTGGCCATCGCCGCCGACCTCGGATACTCGGAGTCCGCTTTTCTGACCGCTCTCCCGGAGGGCCTCGGCGGTCAGGAGGGACGGGCGTACAGCATTCGTTACTTCAGCCCCAAGGCCGAGGTGCCGTTCTGCGGACATGCCACCGTCGCGGCCGCCGTGGCGCTCGCCGAGCGGATGGGTCCGGGTCAGCTGGTGTTCGCGACGCCGGCCGGCACTGTGCCGGTGGTGGTGACCGAGGAGGACGGGACGGTCAGGGCCACGCTCACCAGCGTCGAGCCGCACGTCGAGGAGATCACCGCCGCCGACCTCGCGGAGGCACTCGCCGCGCTCGGCTGGCCGACCACCGATCTCGATCCGGCCTTCCCACCCCGTATCGCCTTCGCCGGTGCCCGCCATCTCGTTCTCGCGGCGGCGACACGCGCTCGCCTCGCGGATCTCTCGTACGACTTCGCGCGCCTCGAAGCCCTCATGCACCGCCTGGATCTGACCACGGTCCAGCTGGTGTGGCGGGAATCGGCCGCGGTCTTCCACGTCCGTGACCCGTTCCCCGTCGGCGGGGTCGTCGAGGACCCGGCGACCGGCGCCGCGGCCGCCGCGTTCGGGGCGTACGCCCGTGAACTCGGCCTTGTCCCCGAGGACGCCGTCCTCACCCTGTACCAGGGTGAGGACCTGGGCCGCCCGGGCAAGCTCACGGTGACGCTGCGCGTGGGTGACCCGCGCGTCCGGGTCAGCGGCGAAGGCACTCGCATCGCCTGACAGGTCCTCAGATCGAGCGGCGGGTTCGTCGTTTCACCGATGCCCGTGTCTTCGGGGGACGGACGGTGCCGTTCGTGCACGGGGCGTACGAAGCGCCGATCAGCCGCGCGCCCTGTCTCGGTACGAGTGGGCGGGGTCGGCGTCAGGCCTTGTAGTACTCGCGTAGGTCGTCCATCACTTCGGCGAACCTTTCCCGAACCTTTTTCTCCGGGTTGCCGGTCCCGCCGGGCCGCTGCCCGGGCAGGCACAGTTCGACGAAGCACCGGTCCACGGAGCCTTGTGCCTGGTACCCGGCGCTCTCACCCCGGCTCGGATAGGCCGAGCAGAACTCTTTTCCGTCGGCGTGGCCGAGGTACAGGTCGGGGTCGCTGCGGGTGGCGGCGCACGAGTCGCGTCTGAGGGCTTCCACCGCTTTCGCGCTGCCGCCGACGGTGATCGTCATGGAGAACGGCTCCCACCAGGTGCGCTTGTCGTCGGCGCTCACCCGGCACTGGCCGCGGCCGTTCCCGTACCACTTTCCGATGGCCTCGGCCTCGGGTCAGCCGGCAGGTCACACCGATGGCCGCATGCAGGTTCGACCGCTGTGATCGTCTCGAAGTCCGCCTCGCGGTCCCGCGCCCTACCCGACCGCCTCGGGAGCGATATGCCATCGCGGCAATGCGGGCGTAGTGTCCGCATATGGGTGATGTTCGGTATGGCTGGTGTGGTGCGGCCCTGCCGGAGTCGGCCGGAGACGGCAGCTGCTACCGCCGCCCGGCACACCGGCAGGCGACGTGGCGGGCACGGTATCGCCCGCGGGCGGCTGACGGTGCACGGCGGGACGTGGCCGTCATCCAGCGGATGAGCGGGCTCCTCGCCGCAGCGCGGAGTGGCGTATGCCACGGTGCTGCGAAAGCCGACAGCCGGCAGCTGGTGCACTCGGCGACTCCGGCCTGTCGACCTTCTCGGGGGCTGCCGCTCGAAGCGACCGGGTGGGGCGGAATGGGGTCGGTCCATCTGACCCTGCGGTGTCACGTGGACGCCTGATGGACACCGTGATGGCCGCCGTGTTGCGGGAAACCGGTGCGTTCGGAGCGCTGCTGTACGCGCTGCCGCCGGGCGACAACGCGTTGTGGCTGGCCATGGTCGCAGGGCTGCCGCGCAATTTCGCGGCTCCGTGGAAGAGGGTCGCTTTGACCGATCCGATGCCGGTGGCCGACGCCGTGCGCGAGCGGCGCCTGGTGTGGATCGCCGACCAGGAGGAGATGGCGCGCCAGTACCCGCGGCCGGCGCTCGTGCTGCCCTACGAGTTCGCGCTGGCGGCCGCTCCCATCACTTCGAGCGTCGAGGTCCGGGGCGGGCTGGTGCTGCTGTGGGCCGGCGCCCATCCACCGCAGCTGAGCCCCGGCGAACGTGACGCCATCGAGACGGGCTGCCGCCGCCTGGACGCCCTCCTGCGGCAGGCCGGGGACCGCGGCGACCCGCTGCCGCCTCCCGGCCGGCCGCGAACCCTGTCCCCGCCGACCGTTCACCCGGTCTCCCCAGGCGAGACGGCGGCGGTCACGGCCTTCATCGACCGCCTGCCCGGAGGGGCCTGCGCGTTGGACACCAACGGCCGCATCACCTTCGTCACGCCGACCGCCGCCGACCTCCTCGGGGCCGATCCGGCCGGCCTGGTGGGTGCCCTGCCCTGGGAGGCGCTGCCGTGGATGGACGTCCCCCAGGTCGAGGACCGCTATCGGGCCGCGATGGTCAGCCGCCGACCCCAGTCCTTCACCGTCCTGCGACCCCCGGATGCGTGGCTGTCCTTCGAGCTGTACCCGGATGCCTCCGGCATCAGCGTCCGCATCACCGGCGTCGATCCGTCCGAGGGTGCTCCCGCACCGTCGTCCGTGCCGGCCGCGGGGCCCAGCCGCGCCACCCTGCTGTACCACCTGATGCAGCTGGCCGCCACCCTGACCGAGGCCGTCGGCGTGCAGGACGTGGTCGACCAGACCGCCGACCAGCTCCTGCCCGCCCTCGGGGCACAGGGCATGGTGCTGATGACCTCCGAGGACGGCCGCCTGAAGATCCTCGGCCACCGCGGCTACAGCGCCGAGGTCATGGACCGCTTCGACGCCGTCCCCCTGAGCCTCGACCTCCCCGGCACCAGGGTCCTGGCCTCCGGCGTCCCGAGCTTCTTCGCGTCCTTCGCCGACCTCCATCGCGCCCACCCGTCCACCGTCCACGAGGACGGGATGGCGGCTTGGGCCTTCCTGCCGCTGATCGCCTCCGGCCGCCCCATCGGCTCCCTTCTCCTGGCCTATCGCCGGCCCCATGCCTTCCCGCCCGGTGAACGCGCCGTTCTCACCTCTCTGGCCGGCCTGGTCGGCCAGGCCCTGGACCGCGCACGCCTCTACGACAGCAAACACGCTCTCGCCCACCGCCTGCAGTCCGCCCTGCTCCCCCACAGCCTGCCCG
The DNA here is from genome assembly GCA_014650015.1 of Streptomyces griseoloalbus. Lineage (GTDB taxonomy): Bacteria > Actinomycetota > Actinomycetes > Streptomycetales > Streptomycetaceae > Streptomyces > Streptomyces griseoloalbus. Next base: position 47,426 of record BMUD01000021.1, on the reverse strand, counting down.
ACATCCCCGGACTGAAGGTCGCCGCCCGCTACCTGCCCGCCGCCCGCGGCCTGGGCATCGGCGGCGACTTCTACGATCTCATCCGTCTCGACCAGCACACCGCGGCCGCCACCATCGGTGACGTACAGGGTCACAACGTGGACGCCGCCGCCCTCATGGGGCAGGTCCGCACCGCCGTCCACGCCCACGCCACCGTCGGCGCGCGCCCCGACCACGTGCTGGCCGGCACCAACCGCCTCCTCACCGACCTCGACCCCGGCCTGTTCACCAGCTGCCTGTACGCCAACCTCGACCTCGCTCGCCGACGCGCCTGCCTGTCCACCGCCGGACACCCGCCGCCCCTGCTGCGTCATGCGGACGGACGCACTGAACTCCTCCGCGTTCCACCCGGTCTCCTCCTCGGCATCGACCCGGACAGCCGGTACCCGACGCTGGAATGCGCCCTGCCCTCCGGCTGCGTGCTCGTCCTCTACACCGACGGACTCGTCGAAGCCCCCGGGGTTGACCTCGACGACGCCACCGCCGCCCTGGCAGGACTCGTGGAGCAAGCGGATCCGACCGCCCTCGACGCCATGGCCGACACCCTCATCCGGCACGCCCCCGCCCCGGGAGACGACATCGCCCTGCTTCTCATCAATCCCGCTTGATGACGCTCATCACCGCCCGCTCGGTCGGAAGGTCCCGTACGAGCGTCCTCCAGGGGCCTCGTGTGTCGTCCGGGGCGGCGTCGTTCAGGCCGGCTCTCCACCCGTGGTCTCCGCCGGGGAGCAACCCGTTCGGGCCAAGCGTGATGGCGCCGGGCCCTTCCCGAGGGCGAGAGTGAACACAGCCCTCACCCCCTGCTAAGGAGTCCTCGATGTCCGAACGCAACACCCTGATGCGCAGCCTGCACGACGTGGGGCTGGCAGCGTGGTTCGGCGGGTCACTGATGGGTGCCGTCGGCCTCAACGGCGCGGCCGAGTCCGAGGGGGCAACCCGGACGGCCACCGCCCGGATCTCTTCGTCCGGCTGGGCGAAGTGGACGCCGGTCAACGCCGCGGCCATCGGCATCCACCTGTTCGGCAGCGGCGGCATGCTGGCCGCGGACGCTCCCCGCGTCGCCACCCAGCAGGGCGCGGCCGCCGCCACGCTCGCCAAGGCCGTCGTCACCGGCGCGGCCCTGGCCGTCACCGCCTACTCCCGCGTCCTCGGCAAGAAGGTCGAGCTGGCCTCCTCGGACGATCCCGAGGACGCCGAGAAGGCGGCCAAGCATCCCATCGACACCGAAAAGGCCCAGCGCCACCTCGTCTACGCGCAGTGGGCGGTACCGGCGCTGACCGGCTGCCTCGTGGTACTCAGCGCCCTTCATGGTGAACAGCAGCGTCACGCCGGGCAGACGCAGGGCATGTGGCAGCGGGCACGTTCGATGACGTCGCACATGCCGTCGGCCTCCGACTGGCATTGCACGCGCTGAGCACACCCCACGGCCCTCCCACGCCCCGGCCTCGTGTCCGGCGGCGGCCTCTGCCGGCTCCGCGGAGCGGCCGTCCGTGACTCCTGGCGCGGCCCATCGGATGGCCATAGCCCCGTGAACAGACGTGTTCTGCACGACGCGGCCGGCGACCCGGGCCGCTCGTACCGGGTCGTATCCCGGGGCGACCGGCCATCGGTGTCGATGATCCGCCAGCGGGCGGTCCAGGAGAAGTCGGCGGTGTACGGGACCGGCCGCCCCACTCCGCCCAGGCGTTTGCAGGAGTGGGCCGCTGCGGCTCATCGCCGCGGCCCCGGTCTGGATTCGTCTGATGATCGACGAGGATTGCCGTACCAGTCCAGTATCAGGACTGTGGCATCGTCCTTGAGGTTGCCGTGGCAGGCATCAAGCACCGCGGCGGTCAGGCTTCGGACCGCTTCTCTCGGATGCAGCGCGCGAGTGTCGCGAACGACCGAGGCCAGGTCGACGGCTGAGGCACCGCGCTCCTGCATTCCGTCCGTGAGCAGGATCAGGCGGTCTCCGGGAAGCAGTTGTAGTTCCTGTAGGCGGTAGGAGGTGGGTGACGCCACGCCGAACGGCAGGTTGACTGCGAGTCTGACCTCTTCGACGGTGCCGTCGCGCAGCCGCAGTGGCCAAGGATGACCGGCGTTGACCAGTTCGCAGCGGCCTGTGTCGAGGTCGACGCACAGCAACTGTCCGGTGGCCAGGCCGCGGCTGTGGCTCAGCAGTGCCTGGTGTGCGTGGTGGGCTTGTTTGAGCGCGTCACAGCCACTGCGGCGTGCCCGCCGCAGTGCGCCGACCAACAAGGTGGCCAGCAGAGCGGAGTTCGTGTCGTGGCCCATGGCGTCGGTGATGGACAGGTGCAGGGTGTCGCGGTCAAGGGTGTAGTCGTAGGTGTCGCCGCCGATGTCGTCGGCCGGGACCAGCCCCGCGGCGAGGCTGAACTGGGGCGCCTCACAACAGGGCGCCGAGGGAAGCAGTTGGTGTTGGATCTCCGCGGCCAGGCTGGTCTCGGTGGTGCGCCGGCCCACGTGGTACAGATCGGTGAAGCGGCTGTCCGTGACGATGATGTAGGCCAGCGCGCGTGCCACATCGCGGAGCTGTCGGAGCACCGTGTCGTCGACGGACTGCAGGGTCGCCTCCAGGACACCGATGCAGTCGCCGCGGTTGGTGACCGGCGTGATGACGCGCCGTCCGCCCTCGCCGTCCGGTTCCACATGCTGGAGCTGGCTCCGCAGAACGCCGTCGTAGACGCTGTTGCGCAGGTCGATCGGCTCGGCATGGTCCGCGGCCTCACCGCCTGCCGCGGCGAGCCGTACCAGTCGCCGGCCGATGAGGTCGACAAACAGGAAGGACACATGCTCCGCACCGAATCGCTTCCGCAGGTCGTGCGCTACCACGTCAACGGACTCACCGGGCGGCGCCGCCTCCGCGGCGGTCAGCAACTGGCCCAGTTCCAGATCTCCACATTCCACAGCAACCTCCCGTCGGCTGCCGGAACTTTTTCCCCGAGTTTCCACGACATCACCTGATGTGCCTGTCCTGCCTGGGTACAGCGGACCGGATCGGTGCGAGCAGGTCCCGGCTCCGTCAGGTGGCGTCCGCGGGCAACCATCGACTCGCCGGGCGCATGCGCAAGCGGGTTCCAGCTGCCACCCGTGCGAGAGCACTGGCGGGAAGCCGCCGGTCTCTGCTGCGCCTGCGGGGACGCCAGTCGTCTCCAGGCCTCTCGGTGTGCAGGTCTTCGGTGTCGAAGCCGGCCGTGTCGTCGAACGGCCGGTGCAGCAGCGCCACGTCGGCCCGGCCGTCGCGCAGCACCCGTGCCTGTTCGCCCGGCCCGCACAGCACGACGTCCACCGCGACGGCGCCGGGCTCGGCGGCGTAGGCGTCGAGGAGTTTCGCCAGCAGCTCTCCGGAGGCGCCCGCCTTCGCGGCCAGGACCACGGCGGGACGGCCGGTCTCGGCGAGCGCGGCCCGGCGGGTGCGCCGTTCGGCGGCCTCGACGGCGTCCAGCGCTGCCCGCGCCTCCCGCAGCAGTACCGCCCCGGCCCCGGTCAGGGCGACGCCCCGGCTGCCGCGCTCCAACAGGGTGGCGCCCAGGCGCCTCTCGAGCCCGCCGATCGCCCGCGACAACGGGGGCTGGGCGATCCCGAGCCGCTGTGCGGCCCGGCCGAAGTGCAGCTCTTCGGCGACCGCGACGAAGTACCGCAGCTCACGTGTCTCCACGCGGCCAGCCTAACCGGGTCGGCCAGGAGCGATACCCGGGCGGTATCGCCGTCCACCCGATCGGTCTTGGACGCCCTGCCCGGCGCGGGAGAAACATCGACGGCATGAGCGAGACGAACAGCCGGGCCGCCGCCGTCCAGCGCGGAAACGGGCCCGATCTCCGTCGCCTACGCTCCGTCGAAGACGTTCCTCAACGCCGTCACCGTGCAGTACGCCAAGGAACTGGCCGACACGAACGTCCTGATCAACGCCGTCTGCCCCGGCTTCACAGCGACCGACCTCAACGGCTTCCGAGGGTGCGCACCCCCCGGCAGGACGCGGCCTCCGCGATCCGGCTGGCCACGGTGCCAAACGACGGACCGACGGGCCGCTTCTTCGACGACGAGGGCGAGGTGCCCTGGTGACGGGTAACGGTCCGCCGCATCCCGAAAAGATGGCGCGCCCGACAGCGCCCGACGCCCCATCAACTACTCTGGCCCCAGCCGTTGAACCCGCTCCACCTCGGCCGGTCACGCCCCGCCCCCGCGTGGGAAGCGCCGTTCCGGTCAGCGCGTCGCACAGTCGCCGGTATGACCAAGAAGGGCGTCTTCTCCCTCTCATACGCTTCCACGGGTACGTGACCGACACGAACACCTCACGGAGCCGCCGGCGTACGGCGGCTGCCTGACGATCTACGCGGACTTCCAGGTCAAGCCTGAGAAGAAAGGTATGGAAGTACATGTCCGAACAGCAGCAGGCGTCGAACGAGCCCCCCGCCCCCAAGGCGGCGGCCGCAACGCCCGACGCCGAGGCCATCACGGCCGCCCTCACCGGCGCCGGGAAGCCCCCCACTGCCTCCGCCCCGGAGGGCACCGGCACGGGAAGTGCTGCCGCGGCCGAACCGGAGGCCGGTGCCGACACTGATGCGGGGACCGGGCCTGCCAGTTCCACGGGCGGACGGAACGCCGGTACCGGGGCCACGGGTCGGACGAGTGCTGCGGGTGACACCGGGGAGACTTCCACCGGCGAGAAGGCTCGGGCCACCGGCACCGCCGAGTCGACGGCCGCCCAGGCCACGAGCGGTGACGTGAACGTCGGCCGGGAAGAGAAGGGCACCGCCGGCAGGACCCACGGCACGGGCACCGACGAAACGAATGGCGCGCAGGGGTTGTCCGCCGCGGCAACCACGGGGCAGCCCACAGCCATTGCGGCCGCCGTGGACGGTGATGGCGCGACCGGCTCCAGCCGGAGCGGAGTCGGCCGCCCCCGCAAGCCCGTGCTCGCCGCTGCCGCCGTAGCGGGTGCCCTCCTGGTCGCCGTGCCGCTGCTGATCACGGCGACCGACGAGGACGAGGACAAGAAGGCCGTCGATACCGCCTCCGCTGACACTGTCCTGGGCGTGGCCAACGGTCCGGCCGGCGTCTTCGACACCCAGTCGCCCTCCCCCACGAAGACAGAGCCGGAGAAGAAGGAAACGAAGAAGGGAGAAACGGACAGGAAGGTGTCCGCGCCGCCGACCGCTGAGAAGCCCGTCGCGCCCACAGCGGAGCCCAGCGCCTCGCCGAGCCAGAAGAAGAAGGCCGTCGTGAAGAAGGCGCCGAGCAGTCTGCCGGCCGTTCTGACCAGAGTGCTGATCAAGAACAACACCAACCACACCTGCGTGGATGTCCCGGGCTTCAGCAGCGGCCGACCCGACGGGCCGGTGACGCATGCCACGTGCAACAGCAACACGGACGACAACCAGTTGTGGAACGTCGAGAGGCGTTACGACAAGGCCGGACCCGGCGGGGCACCGCTCTTCCAGATACGCAACGTCATGGACAGCATGTGCCTGGACCTGCCCGGCTACCAAGGGGTCGGTGGAGCCACCAAGGTCACGGAGTTCCCCTGCGACGGCACCACGAACGACAACCAGCTGTGGTGGCTGGACAAGCAGTCCGACGGGAAGTTCTGGATACGTAACGCCGCCAGCAACAACCAGTGCCTGGACTCCTACGGCCCCGACGACGCAACGCGCGACCTGATTGTCTGGCCCTGTGCCCCGGAGGGCCAGAACAACCACGAGTGGATCTTCACGCGGTCATGACCGAGCCGGGCCACTGCCGCCGGGTGCCGACCACGGCGCGTGTCCGGGGGCGAGCTGCGGCATCTGGGCGATGAGGGCGGCTTCGATGTCGCGGGGGCCGGTCGACACGCACGGGGTGTAGGCGGCGTTGTCCATGCGTCGGCGGACTTCCGGGCTGCCGTCCTCGGCGTGCGGGGAGCGACATCGGCCTGGATGACCATGCCGACGCCTTCATGTCCTGGGCAACGTGTCGGACGTCAACGCCGGTTCGCCGGTTCTCGAGCTGCCATCCGAAGGTTCGAGGGCCGGCTGGTGAGGTTTCTACGAGCGTGGTGTCGGTCGCCTCAGCGGGGGTGCCACACGCAGCAACTCCCACAAGGGGCGTGAGCCGGTTGCCCATTGCGCGAGGACCTGACGGTCGACGAGATGGAGGCGCTGCTGCTGGGCGAAGACGCGGCCGGGTCGGGTGATGCGGCCGTTGGTCACCATGACGACGATGTCCGCCTTATGGACGGGGCGGCCGGTGCCGTTGAGGACCTGCAGCTCGGGCGTGCCGACGGCCGCGCCCTGGCTGCCGTTCCTGCGGTGCTTGCACTGGATGACCCAGCGCCGACCGTAGGGATCGGTGGCCTTCACATCCGCGCCGAGGTCGCCCTGGCCTCCGACCTGGACCGCGTCGGCGCATCCGTCGCGGTACATCAGGTCCCGTACCGCGTACTCGAACTGGCGGTGCGTCAGCGCGTCCAGCTGCGCCAGCCCGTACCGCAGTGCACGCGCCTGGGCCTGCTGCCACCGCGCGCGCCGGGTGCGTTGCTGCCACCACCCCAGACCGCCCAGCAGGAGGACGAGGGCAGCGACGGCAAGGACCCACCAGTGGGCGATCAGCCAGTTGACGACCGTGACGGCCAAGCTGATGGCCGCGACCGCAGCGACGCCGCCCATGACCAACGGCTGCGTGGGGTCCTGCCGCCGTCGGCGGCTTCGCCGGGGCCGTCGGGCCGGGTTGCGGCGCTGGGGCGGGCGTCGGCTCATCGCTCACCGTCCGGGGTGGAGAGGTCGATCGGGTACGAGACTGTCGGTGTGGGCGGTGTCGGTTTCCTCTGGGGGGTGGCGAACTCGATGGGGTACGACACCGTGGGCCGCGGCACGGTCATGCGCGGTGCCGCACGATCGGCGCTCCGGTCGAGACGGATCGGATGGGTCGCCGCCGGTCCTTCCCCCGGCTTCGGGCGGGGGGCGCTGGTTTCGCCCGCTTGGGTGTTGCTGTTACCGAGGCCCACGGCAGCCACGGCGACCAGCGCGAAGATGGTGAGCTGTCGCCGGGCACCCGGCGCCCACCGAGAGTGTCCACGTACTGGTGTCCCGTCAGAACGCACATACGGCCGTACGAACGGCATGTGACCCTCCCCCGAGTCATTACGTCCACGTGAGGACCATGCTGGGGGCAGGCACTGACAATCGATCCAGGTCGCAGTGGTGCAGGAGTGCGCGGAGTGTCCGTTCAGGACACCGGCTCCCTCCACGGCACACCTGTTGCTGTCCGACTTCACTCGGTCAGCAGTTCTCACACCGTCCCGGGCCGTCCACCGACATGACCGGGTGAGGGACGATCGTGTGCAGGGGCCGGACTCAAGGCACAGGAGGCCAGCAGCTTGGTCCGCTGCCGCGAAGGCAGGGGCCTGCCGGGGCGCTCTTGCTGAGGAAAGACGGTTCCGCCCTTCCCCGGATGAGGCGTCAACGCCCGCCCACCGGCTCATAAGCAGACAACCAGTACGTGGCCGAAGTCGATATGCGCCGAGGGCGGCCGTACCGATCGGTAGCGGGCCGCGCGGGGTGATCCTGCCCCGTCGCCTGGCGGAACGATCGCCCCGACGCCTCACCGGGATACTGCCCGCCAGATAACGGCCAGGCGCCGGCCGGGACTTACCCGGTGTGACGTTTGGCCAGTTGATCACGCTGTGAAGTGTGCCGGTTGATCACCGGCGTTATGCCGCAGCCCTGGGCCCCCGACGCGGACCGGAGGCGTCGGGCGCCCGTTTCTGACCTGCCGGGAGCGGGCCCGCCCCGGTGACCGCGGTCCGGTAGGCGGCCCGTCCCGCCCCGCACAGAAAGGGGTTCGCCAGACGACTCACTTCGCCATGGCTCGTACCCTTCCTGTCCAGGCCAGTCCTCGACTGGCGCCACGGTCCACAGAAGAAGCACGTTCCTTGATATCCACGAGAGCCCGGTCCGCTGCGCCCCGGCATTCCCGCCCCGTCGCCTACGGTCGGGTCCGGGGTATTTATCTGCCTCGTCTCACGGATGCCGTCGCGTCCTCGATGGCCACCTACGGCATCCCGTTGCTGGTGTTGGGCACGACGAACTCGTCCGCTCTGACCGGAATCGCCTTCGTGCTGGCGTGGGCGCCGCGGCTGTGCACGTTCACTCTGGCCGGCATGGCCGTCGACCGTTACGGGCCCGCGCGAGTCTTCCGGCTGGCCGCCGCGACCCGGGCACTCATCACCGGCCTTGCGACGCCCGCCCTGGCGGTGACTGATGGGCATGCTGCCCTGGGTCTGGTGATGCTCCTGGCGACGTGCGCGGGGTGTCTGACCCAGTTCAGCTACATCGCGGCCGAGAGTGTCGGCGCGGTCGCCAGCCGGGACGCGGGCGACGGGGCACACCGCGTCCAGTCGGTGCTCCTGGGCATCGACCAGACAGCCGCTCTGGTCGGCCCCGCGGCTGGTGGCCTCCTTCTGCAATGGCACGGTCCCAGCGGCATGCTCGCAGCGATCGGCGGCTTGTCGATGCTGTCGGCCGCCATCGCCCCGCGCATGCGTCCGGCGCCCCGGCGAGCGCCGGACGCAACCACGACCGCGGCACGCGGATGGCGCACCGGCTGGTCCACCCTGCGCGCACTGCCGGCGCTGGCATGGCTGGTGGCCGGACTGGCGCTGTCCAACCTGGCCCTCGCCCTTCTGGAAGTGGCGACCCCGGTGATCGTGGTGAAACAACTCGGCCAGTCCAGTGCCTCGGTCGGCATGGTGTGGTCCTGTGCGGCCGCCGCCTCGCTGCTGGCAGTCGCCACCTGCCGCGTCACGATCGACCGGTGGGGACTGACGAGGGTGGGCCGCTGCGCCGCTCTCGTGACCGGCGTGCCGTGCTTCCTCATCGCGTACGCCGACTCCTACCCGGCTTACCTGACACTGATCGCCGTCTTCATGGCCGGCGACAGCGTGCTGGCCGTCGTACTGCGCACTCTGCGATCCCACCTCATCCCCGCCGAGGTGTTCGGCAGCACACTGTCAGTAACCGTGCTGCTCCTGCTCCTGCCCTACCCTCTCGCCGGAGGCCTCATGGCCATCGTCGACCCGACAGACATTCGCACACTGATCACCGTCTGCGCTGTCCTGCAAAGCCTCGGTCTTCTCTGCGCCTTCACCCTCGGCACCCGCTCGCGGCCGCGCCGTGGCAAGCACCGCAGATGAGGCCGACGCGTGGCCTGACACCGCCGACGTGCTTGCGGCGCGTCGGGCGCCTGAAGGGAGCAGGCATCATTACCGGCTATCGGGTCGTCATCGGCCCCAGGGGCCTGGGCACGGCACCGAAGTCCTCGAAGAGCTGATCCTTCAGCCGTGCGATCACCCCAGCAGGCCGTGCCTTGTCCGGTTCGCCGGAACTTCGTTCCCCTTCTCACGGTGGGTGGCCTGGTACGTGCCCGACCGGTGGCGAGAACTCGTCCCGCTGGTCACTCGTCGCGTCGTCCTCGAAGATCTCCTGGTGCAGGGCGAGGACGCCGGAGCATGGCCCGTCGTCCTCGCCGTCCTCGACCCAGAGGCGCGGGGAGGACCGAGCCGCGCCTCGCTTCCGGCGAACCCACAGCCGCCCGGGGGTGTCCGGGGTTCCGGTGGCCGGCCCTGGGGGTCTGTCCGGGCCCACCACCGTGTCGTGGACGCCTGCCCCTGGCCGCGGGAGGCTTCTCCGGCGCGTCCGTCTCTGCCGCGGTACCGGGCCCGGACTCCGTGCGGCTTTCCGGTGCCTGGTCAGGCGGCGAGGAGCTCCAGTGTGTCGATGACGCGGTTCGAGAAGCCCCACTCGTTGTCGTACCAGGCGACCACCTTGACGTGGCGGCCGTCGACGCGGGTGAGGGCCGAGTCGAAGATCGACGAGGCCGGGTTGCCGATGATGTCGGACGACACCAGCGGGTCCTGCGAGTACTCGAGGACTCCGGCGAGGGGCCCCTGCGCCGCGGCTCGGTACGCCTCCAGCACGTCCTCGCGTGTCACGTCCCGGCTGACGGTCGTGTTGAGTTCGACGATCGAACCGACAGGGACCGGCACGCGGATCGAGTCACCCGACAGCTTGCCGTCGAGGTTGGGCAGCACGAGGCCGATCGCCTTGGCGGCGCCCGTCGTGGTCGGGACGATGTTGACGGCTGCGGCGCGGGCACGGCGGGCGTCGCGGTGCGGACCGTCCTGCAGGTTCTGCTCCTGGGTGTAGGCGTGCACCGTCGTCATGAAGCCGTGCTCGATACCGGCGAGTCGGTCGAGGACCGCGGCCAGGGGCGCGAGTGCGTTCGTCGTGCACGAGGCGTTGGAGATGATCGTGTGCGTCTGCGGGTCGTATGCGTCGGTGTTCACGCCGAACGCCAGGGTGACGTCGGCACCGTCCGACGGTGCGCCGACCAGGACCTTCTTCGCGCCCGCGTCCAGGTGGGCCCTGGCGGCCTTGGCGGAGGTGAAGCGGCCGGTCGCCTCCAGCACGAGGTCCACGCCGAGCTCGGCCCACGGCAGCTGCGCCGGCTCGCGCTCGGCGAGCACCGTGATCCGACGGCCGTCGACCATGAGGGTGTTGCCCTCGGTGGTGACCGGCCGGCCGAGCCGGCCGGCGGTCGTGTCGTAGGCGAGCAGCCGCGCCAAGGTGGCGGGGTCCGTCAGGTCGTTGACCGCCACGACGTCCAGCGTGCTGTCGCGCTCGAGCAGCGCGCGCAGCACATTGCGTCCGATGCGGCCGAATCCGTTGATCGCGATACGAGTCATGAGTGTGTGATGTCCCTTCGTCCACCCACGAGGATGGCGCTCCGCGTCAGCCCGTGGCAGTGGCGTGATCGCCATGGTTCAAAAGGATCACGCCAAGGATGCGCAGGCTATTCCGCCTGGGCGAAGGTGCGCCGGTACTCGCTCGGTGTGGTGCCCAGGATGCGCTGGAAGTGCAGGCGCAGATTGGCACCGGTGCCGAGGCCTACATCGGCGGCGATCTGCTCGACGCTGCGCTGGGAGCGTTCCAGCAGTTCGCGGGCCGCGTCGATACGGGCGCGCATGACCCATTGCATCGGTGTGTACCCCGTGTCCTCGACGAAACGCCGGGAGAACGTACGGGGTGAGACCGCCGCATGCCCGGCGAGCGCGCCGAGGGTCAGGGGCTCGCCGAGCCGGCGCAGGGCCCATTCGCGGGTGGCGGCGAACCGCTCGCCGAGTTGTTCGGGCACGCTGCGCGGCACGTACTGCGCCTGGCCGCCGCTGCGGTAGGGGGCCGCGACCAGGCGCCGGGCGGCATGGTTCGAAGCGGCCACTCCGAGGTCGCCGCGCAGGATGTGCAGGCACAGGTCGATCCCCGAGGCGGCGCCGGCCGAGGTCAGCACGCTGCCCTCGTCGACGAACAGCACGTTCTCGTCGACGCGTACCGAGGGATGTTTCGCCGCCAGTGCCCGGGTGTAGTGCCAGTGCGTCGTCGCGCGCCTGCCGTCGAGCACGCCCGTGGCAGCCAGGGCGAAGGCCCCGGTGGAGATGGCCGCGAGCCGCGCGCCCCGGTCGTGGGCCGCGGCCAGCGCGTCGACGACGGCGGGCGGCGGATCCTCGCGGTCGGGGAACCGGTAGCCGGGAACGAAGACGATGTCGGCCCATTCCAACGCCTCCAGCCCTTGGGCTACGTAGTACGACAGACCGTCGCCACCGGCGACCAGCCCCGGGGCCGCACCGCACACCCGCACCTCGTACGGCATGCTCGCCCGAGTCGTGAAGACCTGCGCGGGGATGCCGACATCGAGAGGCTTGGCGCCTTCGCAGACGAGGACGGCGACGCGGCGCAGGCGGGAAGCTGGCACGGACGACAGCCTAGGCGAAGGGCGAGGTGAGCGGCCCCGGAGTCACGACCAGGGGGGAAGCCTGTGGTGGTCCACGACACGGCGCTCCGGCCCGGTGCGAGCTTTCGTGCATGGTCGGACGCGGCCCTTACCTCCGTAGCGCCCCCCGTCCGGTGATTCGGTGTCTGGAGCGCAGTCGCCGCAACTCCCACAGCGCGACAGCTGTCACGGACAGGGGTGCTCCGCAGGTGAAGACCTCGGGGCGCCGCCTTGCGGGCTGCTGCCTGCCGCAGGGGCAGGCCACGCTCGGGGTTCCGGGGCGCATAGGGTCGGCCTTTCGGCCACAGCGTGTGAGGTCAGGGAAACGAGGACTCGGTCCAGGAGGGCATCTGTGAACGTCATGGTGCGGCGCGGGGCGATCGCCGCCGTGCAAGTACTCGGCCTCGCTGTGTGGTTTTCCCTGTCGGCGGTGGTGCCCAGTCTGAGGAACGACTGGGGGCTGACGGCCGGCGGCGCGGTGTGGCTGACGGCTTCCGTGCAGGTCGGCTTCGTGGCCGGGGCCTTGACCTCGACCGCCCTCAACCTGGCTGACCGTGTCCCGCCCCAGCGCCTGCTCGCCGCGAGTGCCGCGGCAGCCGCCGCCTGTACCGTGGTGCTGGCCCTGTTCGCGGACCGGCTGGGCGCCGCCGTCCCCCTGCGGTTCATGACCGGGATGTTCCTGGCCGGGGTCTATCCCGTCGGCATGAAGCTGATGGCCTCCTGGGCCGGCAGCTCCGGACGGGGCAGGACCATGGGCGTCCTCATCGCCGCCCTCACCCTTGGCTCCACGCTTCCCCATCTCATCGCCGGGCTGGGATCCCTTCCCTGGCGCGGTGTCCTGCTCACCGCGGCAGGGGCCGGGCTCGTGGGCGCCGTCATAGCACTGGTCTTCATCCGGCCCGGCCCGCACGCAGCACCGGCCGCACCCGCGCGCAATCCCCGGTACGCGCTGACCATGTTCACCGAACGTGGGCCGTCGCTGGTCAACCTCGGCTACTTCGGGCACATGTGGGAGCTCTACGCCCTGTGGACCTGGATCCCGTCCTTCCTGTCGGCCACCGGCACCGCGACGGGGCTCCCGGGCTCGGTGGAGATCACGGTGTTCCTCGCCATGGGAATCGGCGGGGCAGTCGGCTGTCTGCTCGGCGGGTGGGGCGCGGACCGCTTCGGCCGCCCTCCCGCCGCCCTGGCGGCGCTGCTTCTCAGCGGCCTGTGCTGCCTGCTCTCCCCCCTCTTCTTCCACGCCCCGCCGCTGCTTCTGTTCGCCTTCTGCACGCTGTGGGGCGCTGCCGTGATCGCGGACTCCGGGGTGTTCTCGACATCGCTGAGCGAAGTCGCCGACCGTCGTTACATCGGAACGGCTCTCACCGGCCAGACGGCGATCGGGTTCGCCCTCACCGTCATCAGCATTCAGCTCACTCCCCTGCTGGCCGAGATGGTCGGCTGGCGTTATGCCTTCCTTCTTCTCGCGCCCGGGCCCCTTGCCGGCGCCCTCGCCATGCGCGCATTCGGCAAGGTCGCCATCCCCGTTCCCGCCCGGCGAGGCAACTCGGAGACGAGTTCCTTGCGGGACGACGACCCTCTGGGCGCCTTGGGGAGGGAGCCCAGGTAACGAGCTGGCCGGGGCAGGCGGAGTCGGCCCATGACCGGGTGCTCCGCCGGTGCGTGAGTCGGAGGCGCCGGAGCAGTGCGCGGGCGGCGTCCCGGTCCTGCTTGTCGGCGGGCGTCACGGTGCGGGTTTCCGGCTCGGCGTCCGTGCTCCGTGCCCGCTTCGCTTCGCTTCGCCGAAGTCGGTGACAGACGACCGGCCGAGCGTGCGACCATGCCGTTTCATGGCCCCACGCGACTCGCAGGCCGGCATTCGGCAGCTCCTGTACGACCTCTGCGCCGACCTCGGCTTCTGCCTCCCGCCGCAAGAGCGGCGTCGCCTGCAGCAGGCGCCTCCTGCCGACGCGGACAGCTTCACCGACGCCGTGTTCGCGGCGGAGGGGATGGACCCCGGCATGCATGACCGGCTACGACGGCAGGTCCGAGACAGGATCGACCGGTACATGCGCAGGTGGGATGCCCTCGAGGGCGCGGACCGGCCGGACGACGAACCCGGTGGACCTCACCGACGCCCCGTCCCTGATGGTGGAGGTACCGCAGGCTGATGTCGCTGGTCGGGGCGTACGGCGTCGCCGCGCGGGCCGCAGGCTCCACAGCCGTCCTCGAGATGTGACTACCGGAGCCAATCAGGTCCCCGCCGGAAGGGACACAGCCCTGGACAGTTGCTGAGCCGCAGCCGGAACAGTCCGAACGGCGGCTTCCACGCCGGTGGTGATCCGCCTGTCCCGGGCGCGGGCTGCTGCTGCCGTGGTGCCCGTTAGGCGTTCAGTCCCCAGGTGCGGGTGGTGTGGTGCCGGGTGCGCTGGACAGGCACTTGTGCACCATGGACAGGAGCTCCTGGTCTGTGAGACCGAACTCGCGCGCCTGGGTGATGAGGCCGTGCACGGCCTCGGTGAGCCGGGCCTGATCCGCGACGCCGGGCGCCGCGGTGATCACGGCGCCCCGGCCACGGCGCAGCTCGATCAAGCCCTCGTCACGCAGGCGCTGGTAACCGCGGAGAACCGTGTGCACGTTGACGCCCAGCGACTCGGCGACCTCACGGGCAGGCGGCAGTCGCTCACCCGGGACTGCCGTGCCGTTGGCGATGCCTCCCCGTACACAGGCGGCGATCTGCTCGCCCAGGGGCACGGGAGAGCTCGGCAGTACCCGAAACAGCATTCCTTCTCACGCTCCCGCCGCGTGGCGATTCACCAGGCCGTTGAGCAGCGCGGCCGCGGTCGTCGAGTCGTCGACGGTGACCAGGTATTCGCGTCCTCCCGCCGTGCGGACCGAGAGCGCCTCGCCCGAACGCAGCACCACACCCCGCCGGTTCGGGCGTATCCGGTAGCCCCAGCCACCGAAGTCCCCCATGGCGTTGACCTGGACGCTGCCGGCACTGACGATACTGCCGAGCGGCAGGGCCAGCCGGGGCCTGGGCAGGACCGTCGAGGCGACAGTGAGTCCGCGCCGGTCGACGGTAACCCGGACACCGGCGAACGGTGCGCAGGTAAGGCCGAGGACGAGCGGCAGCAGTCCTGCCTGCCAGGGTCCGAACGTCACGGCGAACAGCCCGCTGAGTGTGACGACGACGGCCGGGAACAGCAGTGCGCGGGAGATCATGGTGCGGCTCCAGGCCGCAGCCTCGCCCTCGGTCAGCGGTAGCGCAGGGGACAGCCGTGCGGGCGCGGGGCGCGGCCCGCCGCGCGTCAGCCACCAGGCCAGCGCGCCGGTGGCCACGCCCGCGAGCAGTAGCACGGCCATATGCCACATCGGCAGTTGCACGTCCGCCGGGTCCTGGACGTCCGTGTTGACAACGACGGTGAGGACCAAGGGATAGCCGAGCGTGACTGCCGTGCCGGCGCCGACCGCGGCGGTCAACCTGGCCCCCGGGCTGTCCTTGGAGACCAGGGTCAGCACTGTGAACAGCAGCCCGAGACCAACGAGCAGGCCACCGCCGAACCACAGTGCGGCAGTCCGGCTCGTGAAGCCGTCGGCCCCGCCATCCCCCGAGAAGTGGGTGGCGATCCGCCCGGGCAGCCGGTCGTAGCTCGCCCAAAAGACACCGACGTAGGCGGCGGTAGCGATGCCGAACGGAACGGCGGACAGGGCGCACCTGCGAATGACGGTCATCCGACTCCCCCCTCGTGTCATTGTTCTGGTTGTACTAGAACAATGACAGCCTACTTCAGGGCCGCCTGCCTTCAAGACGTGCATTTCCGAAACCGCGTCAAGTAACAGGCGGCGAGGCGAGGTTGTCTTGCGCCCCAGAGGCGCGGCCGGTCTCGCGGAGGGTGCAACCGACCGTGCCGTTCGTCGCCTGCCGGGCACGTCCCAGAAGGCAACGAACGAGCCCGGCCGCCGGTTGGCGCCCCGACGGCGCTGCCGTGGTGGACACCACCGGCGGGGCCGCTCTCGACACGTTGCGGTACGGCCACCCTCTTGGGCAACCCGCTTCCCGTTTCGGCCGCACAGAAGGCCAGGAAGCGACCTGGTCGTGAGGTGGAGTCGACCTCGCGCGGGACTCGACCGTCTCTCCCAACTCCGGTGGGCATGAGGGACTTCGCCGGTGCTCGTAGAATCATGACGTGGCATTCATGAGCACCCCGCACTGCTGCTTCCTGTGAGGGGAAGGCGTTGAGGGCGACGCCGGACGGCGTCGCCCTCCTCGGTGTGCCTGCGTGAACCACGTGCCCGGAGCTGCCCGTTCCTTCTGAGGCATCTGAGCGCGCGCAGGCACGGTCCCTTCCCTTCACCCTTGCCAGGAGTGCCTCGTGCCCGTGTCGCTGCCCCCTGCCCTCGAACGATCCCTCGACCTGCTGCGCTGCCCGACGTGCCGCACCCGCCGCCTGCACCCCGACCGCGGTGCCCTGCGCTGCTCGGCGGGGCATACCTTCGACATCGCCCGTCACGGCTACGCCGCCCTGCTGACAGGCACCCGTGCCGCCAGCGGCGATGACGCGGCCATGGCCCAGGCCCGGGACCGCTTTCTGTCGACCGGCACATACGCGCCCATCCGCGAAGTCGTGGCCCGCCTGGCGGCCGACTCCGCGCCTGAGCAGGCCACGGTCGTGGACGCGGGATGCGGTACGGGCCACTACCTGGCCGGCGTGCTCGACCAGTTGCCCGGCGCCCGTGGCCTGGGGCTGGACACGTCGGTGCGCGCGCTGCGCTCGGCAGCCCGTGCCCATGCACGAGCCGCCGCCGCGGCCTGGGACGTCTTCCGTCCCTTTCCACTGGCCGACGGGGTGGTCGATGTCGTGCTGGACGTGTTCGCTCCGCGCAACCCGGCCGAGTTCCGCCGAGTGCTCCGCCCGGCCGGCCGGCTGGTCGTGGTCCGTCCTACCGGGCGGCACCTGGCCGAGCTGCGCGGCCGGGTGCCTGCGATGGTCACGATCGACCCGGCCAAGGAACAGCGCCTGCACCGGGCGCTGGATCCCTTCTTCGGGGCCGCCGTTACCGAACAGGTCGAGTACGTCATGCCCTTGGCCGAGCGGGAGGCCCTCGACCTGGTGGGAATGACGCCGAGCGCACGCCATGTGCGCCGTGCGGACCTGGCCGACGACGATCTTCTGCCCGACCGGGTCACCGTCTCCGTGCTGGCCACCGCCTACCAGGCTCGGTGATCACGAGCGGGCGCATGCGCCCGCCGACGACGAGCAGTGGGCGCGCCCGGCGCCCTGCCTTCCCCGCACCACGGGGACGGTCAGGGCGGCCACGAAGCGAGGGCTGTCGGCGGCCTGGCCGGGATGGAGCCGGAGGGACAGCGGTCGGCGGCCAGGTGCACCCTGCCGCTCAGCCCGCCGGGCGAGCGCCCGCGCTCTGCCGGGGGAAGGCATGCCGGACCCGAAGGCCCAAGGCCCCATCGCGGAGCCGGACAACGGTAAAGGCAAGGAGCGTCCGGACGATCAGGTGCTCGATGTTCGGCGACGTTCCACGAGCCCTGGCAGCGGGCGGGCCGGAGTGTGCCCGGACCGCCCGCTCAGAGCCCATGCGGGCGGGCCGAACGACGGTCAGTGGGCCTGCGTCCCTGAAGTGCTGCCCCGTACGACCAGTCGATGCGGGATCGTCAGATCGGAGGCGGGCACCTCGTTGTCCGGGCTGTAGATGCGGTCCGCCAGACACTGCAGGGCACGCGCGGCGATCTGTCGCTTGTCGGGGGAGACGGTGGTCAGCGTCGGATGGCTGAACCGGCCGTCCTCGATGTCGTCGAAGCCGACGATCGCCAGTTCCTCCGGCACGCGAACTCCCCGGGTGTGCGCCATGTGCATGGCCCCCAGCGCCAGTTCGTCCGTGAAGGCGAACACCGCGTCAGGAGCGGTTCCCCCATCGAGCAGCTCCGCCATGGCACGGGCGCCTTCCCTCCGGTGCAGTGAGCCGACCGCGCGCTCCCACTCCGGCCGGGGTGGGACCCCCGCACGTCGCAGCGCCCTGCGGTAACCTTCGGCGCGCTGCTCGGCCGTGCCGTTCTGCAGGTGCGGTTGCAGTCCGATGGCGGCTATGCGGCGGCGCCCCAGCGTCAGGAGATGGGTGGTCGCCTCGTCCGCGGCGGCCACGTTGTCCACCGCCACGCGGTCCGCCATGCCCTGAGGGCTGCGCTCTCCGAGCAGCACCATGGGCAGTGAGGGCGCGGTGGTCGCCAGATCCTGGGCCTCCAGCGCCCACGGGCTGATGATGAGCCCGTCCATCACCCGTCCGCCGTCGCCGGTCAGCAGCCGCCGTTCCGCCTCGGCGTCCCCGTGCGTCTGGTCGATGATCACCGTCCACGAGCGGCGCCGCGCCTCGTCGACCAGGAGACCGGCGAGCTCGCCGAAGTAGGGCGAGTGCAGCTCCGGGATGGCGAGACCGATGATGCCGGTGCGGCCTGCCCGCAGACTGCGGGCGGCCAGATTGGGCCGGTACCCCAGCTCGTCGATCGCCTCCTGCACGCGCTGCCGGGTCTGCGCCGAGACCCGGGCGGAACCGTTGACCACATTCGACACGGTGCGCGCCGACACACCGGCGCGGGCGGCTACTTCTTTCAGGCTGCTGCTCACCCGCACATCGTGGCATGCCGTGCCCGGTGCGGACCAAGATCCACGAGAATGGGTATTGCCACGTTGAAATCATCGATGCAATATGGCTCGGAAGTTTCCGCCGCACGTGCAAGGAGGCACGCATGATCCCGCACGCCTACCCCGGCATCGCCCTGGCCGACCTGGACCTGGACGTGACGGCCGACGTCCAGGCCCTGTACTCGGACGGCATCACGGCCCGCAAGGGTGCCTTCACCCCCGACTGGGCCGACCGGCTCCGCGAGGACATCGACGTGGCCTTCCGGGAAGCGCTGGCACGGCCGGGCGGAGCCGTCGGACGCGGACCGCACCGTTACTACGTGGAGATCCACCCCGAGCAGCTGCGCGGCTTCGTCGACCTCGTCGACCACCCCTGGGTGCGCTCCGTCTGCACCGCCGTGCTCGGGCCCGACTACCGCATCGTCGAGCTCGGCTTCGACGTGCCGCTCGAAGGCGCCGTCAACCAGCCCTGGCACCGGGACTTCCCCATACCCGAGGAGACCCGCGCCGAACAACGGCTGACCTCCCTGGCCTTCAACGTGACCGCCGTCGACACGCAGGAGGACATGGGCCCCTTCGAAATAGCGCCGGGCACCCAGTGGGACGACAGCCCGGAGTTCGGCCACGGCATGTTCCCGCCCCGGTCGCACTACCCGCGCTACGAGGAGCGGGCCGTGCGCAAGTACCCGCAGCGCGGTGACATCTCGGCGCGCACCGCGCTGACCATCCACCGCGGCACCAGGAACCACTCCCCGAAGTCCCGGCCCGTGCTGGTCCTGGGCGTCGACGGCCCCGAAGCCACCAACAGCGACCGGCACGACACGGCGGTGACCCGTGCCTACTGGGAGTCCCTGCCCGAGCGGGTCCGGCGCCATCTGGACTGCCCGGTCGTCGACGTGCTGGAACCGATCACGCAGAAGCACACCATCGAGGGTCTGGTCATGGGCGATGCCTGAGCTGACCACGAAGCCCGGACCGACCGAGGCGCCCGTCGACGACCAGCAGAAGGCACCGGCCATGGTGTACGCGGTCGCGGCGGTGTCCGCTCTGGGCGGCCTGCTCTTCGGATACGACACCGGCATCATCTCCGGCGCCCTGCTGCACCTGCGCGAGGACTTGGACCTGAGCTCCCGCGAGCAGGAGGTCGTCGTCGGCGTGATCCTGCTCGGCGCGATGGCCGGAGCCCTGATCGCGGGCCGTCTGGCCGTACGTCACGGACGCCGCAAGGTCGTCATCGCGGTCGCGGTCGTCTTCGCCGTAGGGGCCGCAGCGGCGGCCGTGGCCCCCGGGGTGGGCAGCCTCATCGCCGCGCGCTTCGTTCTCGGGTTGGCCGTCGGCGGCGCCTCGAACATGGTGCCCGTCTACATCGCCGAAGCCGCCCCCGCCAGGATCCGCGGCCGGCTCATGGTGCTGTTCCAGCTGATGGTCGCCTGCGGACAGCTCATCGCGTACCTGTGCGGCTGGGCGCTGTCGGGCAGTGGTGGCTGGCGCACGATGTTCGCCCTGGCGGTCCTGCCCGCCGTGGCCCTGTGTGTCGGCATGCTGTTCCTGCCGGAGAGCCCACGCTGGCTTGTCGAGCGCGGCCGAAGGGAGGAGGCGGTGACCGTGCTGGCCCGGCTCCGGCCGGCCGGCACGGACGTGGGCCGGGAGATCGACGAGATCACCGAGGTGGCGACCGCCACCCCCACCGGCGGCTGGCGCGATCTGCGGCAGCGCTGGATGCGGCCCGCCCTGCTGGTCGCCGTCGGTATCGCGGCCTTCTCGCAGCTGACCGGTATCAACGCCGTCGTCTACTACGCGCCGACGATTCTCGTCGACGCGGGCTTCGGCGACTCGGCCGCACTGCTCACCGGTGTCGGTATCGGTGTGATGCTGGTGGCCGCCGGAGTGATCGGTGCCATCGCCGTGGACCGGGTGGGCCGTCGGCGGACGATGCTGTGGTTCCTGCCGGGCTCCGGCCTCGCCATGGCGATCATGGCGCTCGCCTTCCTCGGCCCCGAGGGCTCGGCGGCGCAACGCTGGACCGTCATCGTCGCGCTGTTCGCGTACATCCTGTTCAACGGGATCGGGATTCAGGCCGTGGTCTGGCTCATCGGCCCGGAGATCGTGCCGCTGAGGGTGCGTGGCCCGGCCACCAGTTTGGCCACCGTCACCGTGTGGGGTGTCGACCTGCTGATCGCGGTGACGGCCCTGACCGCGATCCAGGCCATCGGCCGCTCCGGCACGTTCTTCGTCTACGCCCTGATGAACGCCGCGTGCATCGCGTTCGTGGCGGCGAAGGTACCGGAGACCCGGGGGAAGTCCCTGGAGAGCATCGAACGCGCCTTGCACCGTGGCGGTTCCTTCCGGAAGGCGCTGGACGACTCCTGAGCGGGAGGACGGGACCGGCCGATGGCGTGATCCGCCGGTTCGCCGGCCGGGGCCCTTTGTGCGGGCCCCGGCCGCGTGCTGGTGAGCGCGCACGCCCGTGGAGTCCACGGACACGGGCCAGGACACGTCCTCATCGGCGTCGGCCTGGGCGATCAGCGCGGTGAACACCCGCTCCCCGGTGCCGTCGGCGGCCCGCACCCGCAGCCGGTTGCAGACGCCCCGCCGGTTGCCGTGTTCCTCCGGTAGGTGGACCCACGGTGATCCGGTCCGGAACGTGTGGGCGACGCGTCGATCACCTCACGTCGATCCCGCCGGCGGCCACCCCGCTTCGGCGTCCGGTCCGGGAGCAACGGCTCGATCCGGTGCCCACTGGACGTCCGTTGACGGCACTCCCGTACCCGACCGACGCAAACGATCCGGCCCAGCCTGTTGCGAACGTCGCTGGTCGTGGGCGCTCGGACTGTGTTTCCATGCCCCGGTGAAGAGCGAGAGCGTGTCCGGCGCGGACGTGTCCCCACGTGTCCGACGGCGGACTGATCGCGACCTCGGTGACTGTGTGCGGGTGCTGGCAGAGGTCCACGAGCACGACGGTTATCCGGTGAACTGGCCCGACGCCTGGGGCTCCCGGACCTGCGCGGCAGTGCCGTCGGGCTGGGTCGGGGGGACGGGGCGACGTACCTCTCGGGTGATGGCTTCGGAGCACCACGATCCACTGTCGTGGCAGGCCCTTGAGCACGCCCGCATCGCCGTATCAGGTGCGCGGCGCGACTGACTGGCCCGGCCGCTGTCCTCCCGCTGACCCCGTCGCCGCATCGGACGGGCCGTCCCGCTGTTCGATCCGGCGGATCGCCTCCAGCGGGTAGGGGGTCGCCCGGCTCTCCTGCCGGAACCGGCGGTAGAAGTCCCCCATGACTGCGGCGACCGGCGCGTGACGGACAAGGACTGCCGCGGCCGCAGCTGGAACGTCCCCCGGGGACATCCCCTGGGCGCAGGCGCGCACAAACGCCATGCGTTCGTCCGGTTCGTATCCGTGCAGAGCCACGGCCAGCCAGTTGACCAGATGTGTGATGGTGTAGCACCGGTCGTAAGCGCGATGCCGGTCGAAGAAGTCGGCCTCGTCCTGTGCGAGCTCGAAGCGGGAGGAGATCGCGAGGCCGTAGTCGGCGAAGAAGAGCCGCCGGCCGTCGGTCAGGATGTTCTCGAAGTGCGCGTCGAAGTGCAGCAGCCCGCGGGCGTTCATGAACGAGGTGCCGGCTTGCAGCTCGTCGTCCACCATGGCACAGGCCCGCTCGGCCGCCTCGTCACCGGCCCCTATCTGGACGCCCAGCCAGTCGTGCAGGTTCCGCGGGATGTACTCGAGGAACAGCATGAGCCTCGCCGAGGACTGCCGGAGAGCCTCGATCCGACGGCGTACGCCCGCTCCGCCTCCCCAGTAGGCGACAGCCCGTTCCACATCGGCCAGTTCCTCGGGAAGCGGCCCGCCGGGGCCCGGTAGCACCCGCCAGTGGTACATCAGGGGGAAGCCCTCATGGTCTCCCGCGATCACCCAGTTCGTCGTCATGACGTGCACGGCCAGCTCCCGCCAGGCTCCGAACCCCGGGCCGCCGATGGTGCCGACACCGTAGTGGCAGAAGAGCGGCAGTCCGGACAGGTTCGCCGTGGAGTGGACGTTCTCCGGCCGTCGCTCCAGGTCGGTCAGGGGGATCTGCTTGACGAAGACCGAGGTTCCGTCGACCTCCAGCAGTACCGTCTTCCCGCCGATGCCGGAACCGATCGGTGTGGCGGCGTCCACGAGCTCCCGCAGTGTGCGGTCACTGCACAGCGACAGTGATGTGGAAGCGGCACCATGGGCGGCCAGACGAGCACCGCGGGACATGTCAGGGTCCTTCACCTATGCCTCCAGCCGGGCACCCGCCTCCCGTGCCACCCGTGCGACGAACAGCAGGACAGGAGCTGTCGCCACCCTTTCACGTCCAGTGCATGATCCGCCCCAGGGAGGAACTGGGCGTTCCGATCCGCTCCAACGGACGCCCATCACCGGGGAGCCCGGCACCGGCTTGAACCCATTGCCTGTCAGTGACCGGGGGATGGCCCGCGCCCGCCTACGGTGACCGCACATCTCACGGAACGGGAGTGGTTTTGCCATGGCAGAGACCAACGACGCGCTCACCGCGGCGGTTCTGGAACACGCCGCCACCTATGTGCGCACCTTCAACTCCGGCGACGCCGCGGCCGTGGACCGGCTTTACACGGACGACGCGATCAGCGTGTGGGAGAAGGGGCACCCCGCCAGCGGCGAGGAACGGCGAAAGGGGCTGGCCGAGTTCCTCGCCGCCAAGCCCAAGCTGACGAACAAGGTCCTCGAGTCGTACGTGACGTCGGACACCGCCCTGCTGGTCACGGACTGGGCCATCGACATCCCCGCGACGGCGGACAGCGCGGCGGAGAGCATCTCCGGCATCGGCCTCGACGTGCTGCGTCTGGGGGCCGACGGCCAGTGGCGCTTCGCGATCGACAACCCGTACGGCAAGGAACTCTGAGCGTATCCCCCCGGAAAGGAACCCCCTCCTCATGAGCGAGACCCTCGACCTGACCCTGACCGACGACCCGGACCAGCAGAACGACGTGTTCGTGGCCGCGTTCAACACCGGACAGGGAGCCATCTTCGACCAGCTGTACCGCGAGGACGCGATCTCCAACCTCACCGGGACGCCGCGCACCGGGGCCGACCGCACCAAGAGCATCACCGAGTTCCTGGCCAGCAAGCCCAAGCTGAACTCCAAGGTGCTGCGCACCTTCAGCACCGGTGACACCTCCCTGCTGATCGTCGAGTTCCACCTCGAGGTCACCGGCGAGGACGGCAAGACCCAGAAGATCGACGGCACCTGCACCGATGTCCTCGTCCGTGGCGAGGACGGCAAGTGGATCATGGCCGTCGACCGTCCCGTGGCCGACGAGACCAGCGCCTGACCCTCCCTTCGCCACGCGACCAGGCCCCGCGCCGTACCCCCGTGGATCGGTGCGGGGCCTGTCACTTCACGAGACTGGAGCATGATGGATTCCCTGACCGAGGCTGTGCTCGCGGGGGCGCCCGCGCAAGTGCTGGAACGGGAGCAGGTACCGGAGCAGTACACGGCGGCTCACCTGCGGGCCGAGGACGTCGGCATGTTCAACGACGGCGGCGACAAGGACGTGCGCCGGTCCATCCGCGTCGGCAACGTGCCCATGCCGGAACTGGCCCCCGACGAGGTCCTGGTCGCGGTGATGGCCAGCGCGATCAACTACAACACCGTCTGGTCCGCGACCTTCGAGCCGGTGCCCACCTTCGGCTTCCTGAAGCGTTTCGGGCGCCTGGGCGGCCTCGCCGCGCGTCACGACCTGCCGCACCACGTCATCGGCTCCGACGGGGCCGGCGTCGTGGTGCGCGCCGGCAGCGCCGTCCGGAGCTGGCGCGCGGGCGACCACGTCGTCGTCAGCTGCGTCCAGGTCGACGACCAGGAACCGGCCACGCACGCGGACGCCATGCTCGGCGCGGGCCAGCGCATCTGGGGCTACGAGACCAACTTCGGCGGACTGGCCCACTACTCCGTGGTCAAGGCCAGCCAGCTCCTGCCCAAGCCCGCGCACCTGACCTGGGAGGAGGCCGCGAGCGTGCTCCTCACCGCGGCCACCTCCTACCGCATGCTGATCAGCGACAAGGGCGCCCGGATCAAGCTCGGGGACGTCGTTCTCATCTGGGGCGCCACCGGCGGCCTCGGGGCGTTCGCCGTGCAGTTGGTCAAGGCGGCGGGAGGCATCCCGGTCGGTGTCGTCAGCTCGGAGAGCAAGGCCAAGGTGCTCCGGGCGCTCGGCTGCGACGTGATCATCAACCGCGCGGAGACGGGCCTCGGGCGCGCCGACACGCCCGAGGAGACCATCGAGCAGGGCAAGCGTCTCGGCCGGATCATCCGCCAGGAGGTCGGTGAGGACCCGCACGTGGCCTTCGACTACATCGGCCGCGCCACCTTCGGGGTCTCCACGTTCGTCGTCCGGCGCGGCGGCACCGTGGTGACCTGCGGTTCCAGCACCGGCTACCAGCACACGTACGACAACCGCTACCTGTGGATGAACTCCAAGCGCATCATCGGCAGCCACGCCGCCAACCTGCAGGAGCAGGCCGAGCTGAACCGGCTGGTCGCCCAGGGCAAGATCTCCCCCGTGCTGTCCACCGTGTATCCCCTCGACGAGGTCGGGGAGGCCGCCCGGCTGGTGCAGAACAACGAGCACATCGGCAAGGTCGGCGTGCTCTGCCTCGCTCCGCGGGAGGGGCTCGGCGTCACCGACCCGGCGCTGCGCGAGCGGATCGGCGCGGCCGCGCTGAATCCGGTGCGGAGCATCTGACGCCATGACCGAGCGACCCATCGGCATCCTGAGCACCGGGTCCTACCTCCCCAAGGAGGAGGTCACCAACGCCGAGATCGCCGCGCGCGTCGGTGTCCCGACCGAATGGATCGAGGAACGGACACGCATCCTGGAGCGCCGGTACGCCGCGCCCGACGAGGCCACCTCGGACCTCGGCATCCGCGCGGCGGAACGCGCCCTGGAGGCGGCCGGACTGGAGGCGGACGAGGTCGACTACCTCATCGTCTCCACCTCGACCCCCGACTCCCCCCAACCGCCGACCGCCTTCCACGTGCAGCGGGGACTCGGCGCGCACGCGGCGGTCTGCTTCGACATCAACGTCGTGTGCAGCGGCTTCGTCTACGCGCTCGCGATCGCCCGCAGCCTGATCCGGGAACGGCCCGGCGGGCGGGCCCTCGTCGTGGGCGCCGACATCTACTCGCGGATCCTGGACTTCACCGACCGCCGCACGGCCGTCCTGATGGCCGACGGCGCCGGCGCCGCCGTCGTCGGCGAGGTCGACGAGCCGTACGGGTTCACCGGCTTCGAACTGGCCTCGCGCGGCGACGCGCACCGGCTCATCCGTGTCGAGGCCGGGGGCAGCAGACTGCCCGCGTCCGAGCAGACCGTCCAGAACGGCGACCACTACTTCCGTATGGAGGGACGTGCCGTCCGGGACTTCGTCCTGGACAACTTCCCTCCCCTGCTCGACGCGTTGTGCGCCCGCACGGGCACCTCCCGCGGGGACATCGCCCACTTCGTTCCGCACCAGCCCAACGGGGTCATGCTGGCACAGCTCGTCGAGCGTGCGGGCCTCACCTCCGCGCACACGCACCGCACTCTCGAACACTATGGGAACGCGGGCAACGCCGCCGTCGCGATCACCCTCGACGAGGCCCACCGTCAGGGCCACCTCCACCCCGGCGACCTCGTGCTGCTCGGCGGCTTCGGCGGCGGCATGTCCATCGGCGCCGGTCTCATCCGCTGGGGAGTGACAGCATGAACGCAACAACACAGGGCACACCGCCCATCAACCGGGTGGGCATCGTCGGATGCGGCCTGATGGGTTCCGGGATCGCCGAGGTGTGCGCCCGGGCCGGCCTGGACGTGACGGTCACCGTCTCCAGGCCCGAGTCCGTGGAACCGGGCCTGGACCGCATCCGGAACTCGCTCGGCAAGGCGGTGGCCAAGGGCAAGCTGACCGAGGCCGAGCGCGACGCGGCTCTCGGCCGGATCGAGCTGGTCCCGGACCTCAAGGCGATGGCCGACCGGCAGTTCGTCGTCGAGTCCATCCGCGAGGACGAGGCGGCCAAGGTGGAGCTGTTCGCCGCCCTGGACGCCATCGTGGAGGACCCGGACGCCATCCTGGCGACCAACACCTCCTCGCTGCCCGTCATGCGTCTCGCCCGTACCACGGGCCGGCCCGGCCGGGTGATCGGCGTGCACTTCTTCAGCCCGGTGCCCATGCTTCCGCTGGTCGAGCTCACCAGCTCCCTGCTCACCGAGAAGCCGGTGGCGGACCGGGCCGAGCGGTTCGTCTCGGAGGTGCTCGGCAAGGAGGTGATCCGCACCGCCGACCGGGCCGGATTCGTCGTCAACGCGCTGCTGTTCCCGTATCTGGTCTCGGCGATCCGCATGGCGGAGTCGGGCTTCGCCACAGCGGAGGTCATCGACCGCGGCATGCGCCTGGGCTGCTCGCACCCGCTGGGTCCGCTGCAACTGTGCGACCTCATCGGCCTCGATGTCGTCGCGTCCATCGCCGAGTCACTGTACGACGAGTACAAGGAGCCGCTGTACGCCCCGCCTTCCCTCCTGGTCCGCATGGTCGAGGGCGGCCTGCTGGGGCGGAAGACGGGACGCGGCTTCTACACGTACGACCGCTGAACCACGCGCGGGCACAGTGCGCGGCGGTCCGGCCGCGCACTCCCGCCCGGGCACCCGGCGCCCGGTTCCTCCTCCGTTACCGGAAAATGGATTGTCCGAATTCCCTCTGGACTAGCCTCAGTTCCGGGCATCAGGCGGCGCACACCGGCGGTACCGCCATCGCCGGCCATCGTGACTCGAGAAGTGACGAGGGTGCGTCGATTCCCAAGGGGGGAAGCGAGCAACAGAGTTCACGGACAGCGACCCTGTCCTGCGCACCGCACGCGCGCTCTGTTGCCTCGACATCCGGGCTGAGGTCGTCAGGACCGTCTTCCGGAACGCGGCTGCCTGATCCCGCGACGTCTCACGGGGGACGTCGCATCACACCACTGCCGTCGCACGTGTCGGCCCATACCGGCCCGCGCAAGCAGTCGGTTCAGGACAGCCACTTCGAGGAAGACTATGACCATCGAGAACGCATCGTCCCAGTCGCATCACGCCGAGGACCCGCCCGCCGGCATCTCTCGCCGGCTGTCGCGCCGGTTCCTGCTGAAGGCGGCCGGTACGACCGCGCTGACCGCCTCGGTCGCCGCGGCCACGTCGGGCACGGCCAAGGCCGTGACCCGCAACGCCTACGACGTCATCGTCATAGGCGCCGGCTTCGCCGGGGCCAGCGCCGCCCGCCAACTCAAGGACAAGGGCCTGAGCGTCCTGGTGCTGGAGGCCCGCAACCGCATCGGTGGCCGGGTGTGGACATCCACCTTCGCCGGTGAGCAGGTGGAGATGGGCGGCACGTGGGTCGACGAGAAGCAGCCGCTCGTGTGGCAGGAGGTCCAGAGGCACGGGCTGGCACTGACCGCCGACGCGCCGCCCACCCGCAGCTACTTCCCCACCACCACGACGGGTGACTGGCAGCCCTTCGACTCCCTCGACCTGTTCACACGCCAGTCACAGGTGGTCACGCCCCTGTTCGAGGGGTCGAGGGACTGGTTCCCCAACCCCTACGACCCCTTCGCCCGTGAGGACCTGATCCGTGACCTGGACAGCCTCTCCATGCGCGACCGGCTCAACCAGATGCGGTTCAGTGCCGAGGAGGAGCTGCTGGCCGACCCGGCCACCTCGTACCTGACCGGTTCGGCCACGACCATGGGCCTGACGGAGCTGGCCCACTGGTGGGCCCTGTCCGGCCACAGCTACGAGGGCTACGGGAGCATCAACACCTACCGTCCCACGGTGGGTTCGACCGCTCTCGTCCAGGCCATTCTCAACCAGTCCAAGGCGACGGTGAAGCTCAACAGCCCGGTGACCACCGTCGCGGTCAACGGCACGCAGGTCGCGGTGACGGCGAAGGGGACGACCTACACCGCCCGCGGCGTGGTGGTCGCGGTTCCGGTGAACGTGTGGAACAGCATCCAGTTCACCCCCGGCCTGCCCTCCGAGTTCACCAACCTGTCCACCCGGGGCCTCGGCGTGCGCACGGCCCAGAAGTTCATGATGCACGTCAGAGGCACCGACCTGGGCCGGTTCTCCGCGGAGTCCCCGGCGGCCTCCTCCTCGAAGATCACCGCGGTGTTCCCGTTCAAGGAGCGCTCCGACGGCAACATCGTGATCGGCTTCAGCAACGCCGCGTCGTTCAACGCCGGCAACCGGTCGACGGTGCAGACCGAACTGCGGAAGATCATCCCGGGCATCGAGGTGGTCTCGGTCTCGGCCCAGCACTGGGGCCAGGACCCGTACTCGCAGGGCGGCTGGGCGGTGCGCGCTCCCGGCATCCTGACGGGTCCGCTGCGGGCGGTCCAGAAGCCCGTGGGCCGACTGGCGTTCGCCACCAGCGACATCGCCAACGGCTGGAACGGCTACATGGACGGCGCCATCGAGAGCGGCAACACCGCCGCGGGCCAGATGGCCGGCATCCTCGGCGTCTGACGCCGGTCCCCCGGACCGCGGCCTCCTCTGCCGGGCGGGCGGAGGCCGCGGTACCGCACCGGCTCGCACAGGCCGGCCCCGTTCCGCCCGCCGCGGCACCGGGACGGGGTCGGCCCGGTCTTCCGCCGGGGCCGGCGAACCGGACCGGTCACCGGCGCGTGGAGGCGCCGGGTGTCAAAGACGTCTCGAGAAGAACCATTCATGTTCATGGCCGCCTCACGCCCATAACACCGGCCGACCCGAGCGAATAGCAAGAGATCCATAGTTTGTCATTTTCGCGAGGGGAAATTCCCTCTCGCTCAAAGGCAGGTGCCACGCCACCGTACGCACTTGATTTCCGCTGGCGCACCGGTAACACTCATCCCCGGCACCCGATTGATTTCAAGTGAGAGGGAACACGAAATGGCGGGCAACACCGCAGTTACTGTCATCGGTCTGGGAGAGATGGGGGCGGCGCTCGCCGGCGCGTTTCTGAAGGCCGGTCACTCCACGACCGTCTGGAACCGTACGGCGTCCAAGGCCGACCCCCTGGTGGAGCAGGGGGCCGAGCGTGCCGCCACGGCCGCCGAGGCCGCGCAGGCGAGCCCTGTGGTCATCGTCTGTCTCCTCGACTACGACTCCGTGCACCAGGTCCTGGACCCGCTGGGCGACGCCCTGAAGGGCCGCACGGTCTACAACCTCACCAACGGCACCCCGGAGCAGGCCCGGGAGACCGCGAAGTGGGCGGCCGACCTCGGTTACGACTACATCGACGGCGGCATCATGGCCGTTCCGCAGATCGTCGGCACCGACCACGCCTACGTGCTCTACAGCGGCTCCAACACGGAGTCCTTCGAGCGCGACAAGCCGGTCCTCAGCGCCATGGGCGACGCCCGCTTCGCGGGTACCGACGCGGGTCTTGCGTCCCTGCTC
Source organism: Streptomyces griseoloalbus (assembly GCA_014650015.1). GTDB lineage: Bacteria > Actinomycetota > Actinomycetes > Streptomycetales > Streptomycetaceae > Streptomyces > Streptomyces griseoloalbus. The sequence continues at coordinate 17,496 of BMUD01000021.1, read as the reverse complement.
GACCTGTCCCTGCTGGCCGGCATGTACGGCATGCTCGGTGGCGCCATGCAGGCCATCGCCATGGTCCGTTCCGAGGGCGTCAACGCCCAGCAGTTCTCCACCGAGTTGCTGATCCCCTACGTGACCTCGATCGCCGGGGTGGTCGCGAACCTGGCCCGGCAGATCGACAACGACGAGTACCACATCGGTATCTCGGCGGCACTCAGCATGCAGCAGGTGGGCTTCCGCAACATCGTCGAGGCCAGCCGCAGCCAGGGCGTCAGCTCGGAGCTGCTGGACCCGATCCAGTCGCTGATGGACCGCCGGGTCGCCGACGGCTTCGGGAACGACGACTTCTCCGGCGTGATCGAGCTGCTCAAGCAGAACAAGAAGTGACGGTGCGGGGTCGCTGACTCCGCCGCCCGTCAGGTGAACCATTTCGGCCTCCAGGATCCGTTCCTGGAGGCCGAAATCATTTCCCGGGGTACACCCACTCCACGGTAATCGAGAGATGCCGAGCACTCTCTTCCTGTCTATTTCCCGACCTCCGACATGCGATTTTGAGAGCGCTTTGAGCGCGTTTTGACCGAGGGCTCTTGTGACGACGCTCAGAAGCACAGATGCTGCCTGACATGACAAATGAACCGGACATCCAGAAACTGCCGGTCACCGTGCTCGGCCTGGGTCCCATGGGCCGTGCCCTGGCCGGCGCCTTCTCACGGGCGGGTCATCCCACCACCGTCTGGAACCGCTCCCGGGGCAAGGCGGACGACCTGGTCGCCGCGGGCGCGCGGTGGGCGGACACCGCCGCCGAGGCGGTGCGCGCGGGCGACCTGGTCGTGGTCAGCGTGGCCGACTACGACGCGGCGCAGTCGGTGCTCGACACGGTCGACACCGCCGACTTCGAGGGCCGGGTGCTGCTCAACGTCTCCACCAGCACGGCGGAGCGGTCCCGCACCGCGGCCGAGTGGGCGGCGAAGCAGGGCGTCGACTACCTCGACGGTGCCATCATGATCGGTCCGAACTTCATCGCGACCCCGGACTCGCTGGTCTTCCTCAGCGGTTCCAGGGACGCCTACGACCGCCACCGCGTGACCTTCGAAGCCCTGGGCGGCCGCGTGGTCCACGTCGGCGAGGACCCCGGCTTCGCCGCCCTGTACGACATGTCCCTGCTCGACTTCTTCTGGACCAGCATGTCGGGGATGATGCACAGCTTCGCCCTGGCCGAAGCGGACGGCGTGAAGGTGCGGGACTTCGCCCCCTACCTGAAGGTGATGCTCGACACGGTCGCGCTGCTCGCGCCGGACACGGCCCGCGAGATCGACGAGGGGGCCTACCCGGGCGGGGGCGAACTGCTCACGATGCGGTGCTCCACGGTCGACGACATCATCGAGGCGGCTCAGCTGCGAGGGCTCGACACGAGCGTGCTGCGCGCCGTGTCGTCCGTCGAGCACCGCGCACGCGCCCTGGGTCACGCCGACGCCAGCTACACCGCCACGGTCGAGGGCGTCCGCCGGCCCGAGCCGACCGACTGAGGGAGAGGGACAGGATCGCGAGACGGGGCCGGATCGCGAGACCCGGCCGCGCGGTGGCCATCGCCCGTCCACTGGCCCGCCATTGGCCGTCCAGAGGGGTGAATCCGCTGGTCACCGGGTACGTAGTGGGGTGCGGGACCCCCTTGCTCCGGGCCTGCGGAACCGGTGAAGTGAGCCGCATGACTGAGAACCTGACGGAGAGACCCATCGTCGTCCTCGGTGGTCTGGGCAAGGTCGGCCGCCGGCTGGTACCGGCCCTGCGTGACGGCGGCCACCCGGTGCGGGTGGCGTCCCGCTCCTCCGAGCAGCATTTCGACTGGCTCGACACCGCCACCTGGGCCCCCGCCCTGGAGGGCGCCCGCGCCGTGTACGTGGTCTACCTGCAGAACCTGTTCAGCCCGGAGGCCGCCGTACGGCTGCGCTCGCTGGGCGAGTTGGCCCTCTCCCTGGGCGTGGAGCGGGTGGTCCTCCAGTCGGCACGGGGCTGGCCGGAGGCCTACCCGGCCGAGGTGGCGGTGCGCTCCTCCGGTGCCCCGTGGACGATCCTGCGTCCCGCCTGGTTCTTCCAGAACTTCAGTGAGGCGCTGCTGGTGCACCCGCTGGTGGCCGGCGAGGTCCGCCTGCCCACCGGAGACGGCCGGGAGGCGTTCGTCGACGCGCAGGACGTGGCCGAGGCGGCCGCGCGGGTGCTGACCGAGGACGGCCACACCGGCCGCCTCTACGAGCTGACCGGGCCCCGGCTGCTGACCTTCGGCGACGCCGTGGCGGAGATAGCCGCCGGCACCGGGCACGACTTCCGCTTCAGCACGCAGTCCGCCGAGGAGTTCGCCGCCGAGATGCGGGCCGCGGGTGTGCCCGAGCCGTACCGGTACATGGACACGGAGGAGTTCGCCCGAATGGAGTCGAGTCTCTTCGCCCAGGTGCACAGCGGTGCCAACGGCTACCTCACGGACGCCGTGGAACGCATCCTGGGCCGGGCGCCGCGCGACTTCGCCGACTACGTGCGCGAGACGGCGGCCACGGGCGTGTGGGACAAGCAGCCGTCGTAACGGCGCTGCGAACGCCCACACTCCCCCGCAACGCCCGAGCGCCCCGCCCCGTACGGCACGTCGAGTGCGTACGGGGCGGGGCGCCGTGCGTGGGGCCCCGGGATCCGCCCGGTCCGGCGGATCAGAGGTAGTCGTTGTCGGGCTCCAGGCCGAGCAGCAGGCGCCCCTGGACCTCCAGGGAGGCGAGGGGGGCGAACAGGCCGTGCACCGACAGGGCCAGGATGTCCCGTTCGATGCGCTGGAGGTCTCCGCTGCGCACGATGACGGAGGCCGGGCTCAGGGTGTAGAGGGTGTCGACGGCCTCCTTCGACGTCTGCACGATGTAGGCGATGTGCCCGCGGATCGTCGCCTTCTCCGCCACCGTCAGGCGGCGGCCCTGGTCGGCGCGTTCCTGCACCAGCTCCAGCAAGGAGCGTTGCAGGCCCTCCGCCGCCGCGATCTTGTTGGCGGCCACCGCCACCTGATGGTGGATGTGCGGATGCTTGATCTGCTCGGTCCAGTTCGAGTACGCGATGCCCTTGCCCGGGAGCTTCTCCACGAAGACGTCGAGGGCTGCCCGGGCCAGGCCGGTGTAGACGGCGGTGCACTGGGTCAGCACGTAGCTGAGCAGGTGGTAGTTGCGGCTCCTGAGGTCCTCGTTCCACCGGCCGCGGGTGGCCGCGTCGTACGCCTCGGCGCCGACCACGCGGTGCGCGGGGACGAAGACGCCGTCGGCGGTCGAGGTGACACTGCCGGTGCCGGCCGCGCCGAAGACGTCCCAGTCGTCTCCGATGACCAGGTCCGAGGTCGGGACCAGCGGGTACAGGTCCTCGACCCGGCCGTCCCCGTGCTCGACGAGCGCCGAGCAGACGTTCCAGTCGGCGGCGCGGACACCGCTGTTGAACCGCCACTCGCCGGTCAGGAGGTAACCGCCCTCGGTCGGCACCAGCGTCCCGGAGGGCGTGAAGCCTCCGGAGACGCGCACCCGGCCGCCCGCGAAGATCTCCTCTTGGGCCTTGTCGGGGTAGAGACTCGCCATCCACGCCGTGGTCACCCAGACCGCGGTGACCCAGCCGGTGGAACCGCAGGCCTTGGCCACCTCCTCCAGGACCGGTAACTGCTGGGCGGCCGGAAGGTCCGTACCGCCGAACCTCTCGGGCACGGCGATACCGAAGACCCCGGCCTTTTCGAGGAGTTCGACGTTCTCGTCCGGTATCCAGCCCGCCTTCTCGGCGGACCGGGCGTTCTCCCTGAGTATCGGGGCAATGCTCCGCACCGCTTCGAGCACCGCCAGATGGTGCGCATCGGCAGCAGTCATCCCACTCACCCTCCCTTGTTGGCTTCTGTTCCCGTGGCTCAGCGCCGGTCGTGAACTTCATGGCCCCGCAGGAACGTATCCTCGGCGTGTCATGCTCTGGTAATCCGATCGGGCGCCGGTGCATGGACAGCCGGTTCCCCCGGAATGTGCGGTGGTCGAACGGCGCGGGCGCGTGAGAGGGAAAAAACGGCCCGGCCGGCCGCCCGCGGTTCACGGGCGGCCGGCCGGGCGGACGCGGAGTGGCGGACCGCCTACGCGGAGGCCTGCTTGAGGAGTTCGACGATGCTCGTGGCACTGTCCTCGGCCCGGCCGGCGTCGAAGCCGCGCCGGAGGAGTTCCAGCACCGCGGTGGGCAGCGAGGAGTCGACACCGCTGTCGAGTCCGGTCTCCACGACGTGCTCGATGCTCGCCAGCCCCATGGAGAGCCGCTCCACGTCGCCGGCGAAGTTCCCCTCGTCCAGCCGGGGGGTGTAGAAGCCCAGGAAGTCCGGCATCGAGGCGAGGGTGCCGGAGGCGTAGGGCAGCAGGTCGGCAGCCGAGATGCCGTTGGCCTTCGCGACCGCGACGGCGTGCAGCCAGGAGAACAGGGACGTCCAGAAGATGTCGAGCTGGAGCTGGTAGTAGAGGGCGGCCAGTCCCTGGTCCTCACCACGGTGGTCCGCGGCGGAGATCACCTCGAGCGTGGCGCGGTGCTCCTCGAAGACCTCGCGAGGGCCGCTGTAGAAGGTGAGCGCGCCCGGGCCGGCGATGCGGTGGGGCGGCACCGTCACCCCGCCCGTCAGGTACGCCGCGCCGTGCCCGTTCACCCAGTCGGCGGCCTCGCGGGACTTGGCGGGCGTGTCCGAGCTGAGGTTCACGACGGTCCTGCCCTCGAGTGCCTCGGTGGCCTGGCCGAGGATGGCGTACATCGCCTGGTGGTCCGTCAGGCTGAGCAGGACGAGTTCGTGGGCGGCGAGGGCGTCGGCGACCGTGGGTGCGAGGACGGCCCCCTTGGCCACGAGGGGCTCGGCCTTGCTCGCCGTCCTGTTCCACACGGTCACCTCGTAACCCTTGGCGAGGTACGCGTCGGCCATCGCACTGCCCATCGGGCCGAGTCCGACAAGGGTGAGCGACTGCTTCGACATGGGTGTCCTGCCCTCTCGTGGTCGGGGGAGAAGGGGCCCCGCGCCGGTACGGCACCACCGCTCCGGCGGTTCGGCCCGGCCCGGCGAAGGAGCCGTACCGAACAGGGCACCCCACGTGCCTCTATGTGGCTTGCGAATCTATCCGGGCGCCGTGCGGCGGCGGTAACGGCGGAGTAATCCGCCCCTGGCCGCACCGGTTCTCACTGGTTGACGAAGCCGCCGTCCACCGGCAGGACCGTGCCGGTCAGAAAGGGGCAGCGGTCGCTGAGCAGCCAGGCCGCGGCCGCGGCTATCTCCTCCGGTTCCGCCGTACGGCCCTGGGGGGTCATGGAGTTGACCATGGCCTCCAGTCCGGGGTTGCGGGCGAACCAGTCCGTGGTGATCTCGCTGCGGGTGGTGCCGGGCGCCACGGCGTTGACCCTGATGCCCTGCTGGGCGTACTCGTCGGCGGCTGCCCGGGTGAGGCCCACGACAGCGTGCTTGGAGGCGATGTACGGCGCGGCGGTGGGGATGGCGACGAGCCCTCCGACGCTGCTGTTGTTGACGATCGCGCCACCGTGCTCCAGCATCGCGGCGATCTCCGCGCGTAAACAGTTGAAGACGCCACGCACGTTGGTGTCCATGATGGTGTCGTAGGTCTCGTTGTCCATCTGGTGCAGGGGGGTGCGGTCGCCTCCGACGCCGGCGTTGTTGAACGCCCCGTCGAGCCGTCCGAACCTACCGACGGCCGACTTCACCGCCATGGCGGCCTCCTCGGGCGAGGTGACGTCGGCGACCACGTACTCCGCCTCGGCCGCCTCGGCGCGCAGCTCTTCGACGAGCGCGGCCAGCCGATCCCGTCTGCGGGCGACCAGGAGGACCGCCGCGCCCTCCTGCGCGAACACCCTGGCCGCCGCCGCTCCGATACCACTGCTCGCCCCGGTGACGAGGACGACTTTCCCGGTAAGAAGACCTATGCCCATGGGAAGATCCTGTCAGGACTTGATGTTCCTGTTGTGAACTTTTGTCGAAACGGGTGATTGCGACACGTCGCGGCGGGTCCGGGCCGGTGCCGGAGTCCGGCGCACCGAGGCCCCCAGGTCCCTGATGAGGTCGGCGGCCCGGGATCCCGGCCGCGGCGTCCCGTCGCCGAGCGCCACGAGCGCGGCGCACTCCATGAGCAGCGTCCCCATCTCCGCCGCCCGCTCCGGTTCCAGCGGACGCTCCCGGGGGCACTCGCCGCCGTCCCGCGTCCGGCAGACCCGGCCGGACGCCTCCGCGAGCGTGTGAGCCCCGTGGCACAGCAGCGCCCGCCGCAGCCGGGGGTCCTCGCGCTCGGCGCGGCCGAGCACGGTGTCGAGTGCCTCCGCGTACGCGGCCATCACCTTGGCGGTGAAGGGGTCGTCGAAGTCGTGCCGGTCGGTGAAGGACACGCCGCGGGGATCGGGAAGGCCGTGGGCGGAGTCGGGGCCGGCGAGGGTGCCGTGCGGTTGCGGGGCGCCGTGCTGCCGGGCAGGCGCGGGCCGGGTGAGCCGCGTCACCGACCGGGCCAGGCCCTCGTTCAGTGCCTCGATGAACCAGGGCCCGACCAGAGGCTCCACAGGCCAGGCCGGCTTCTGTGTGCTCGTTCCTGCGGACATGGTCCCCCCTGTCATTCGGGGGCGGCTCCGAGCTGCCGGAAACCGCCGTTGAAGAAGAGCAGCCCTGACGAGTCCTGCGCCGTGGCGGCGTGGACCACGTCACCGATGAAGATCGAGTGGTCGCCCGAGTCGTACGCCTCGGACAGTTCGCACTCCAGCCAGCCGACCGCGCCGTGCAGGAGCGGCGCCCCCGTGCGGGCCCCGGGCTCGAAGTCGAACCCGTGGAACTGCTCGGGACCCAGCGGCCTGGCCTTGTCGGCGAAGTGGCGGGCGACTTGTTCCTGTCCGGCGCCCAGGATCGAGACGCCGAACCCGTGTGCCGAGGTGATCGCCTTGTGCATGACGGCACTGTGGGCCACGCAGCACAGGACTTTCGGCGGCTCCAGGGATACCGAACTGAACGCGTTGGCGGTCATTCCGTGAATGTTCTCGCCGCCGACGCTCAGCACGATGACGCCGGTCGCGAAGCGCGCCATTGCCGACCGCATCGACGCCGGTTCCACCGGCATTCGGTCAACAACTTCGTTCACTGACACAGGACTCATTCCGAAACCCTCCGAAGAAGCATGGGAAAAGCGTAGGGGGCCGCCTTCCGCTGTCTCTCACCACGGAGTAACCGTCGCGGCGAGGCGGCTTGTTGCCTGGCGATGACCGGGAGATGGCAGGCTCACGCCCGGAACGCGTGGGCCTTTCGGGCCCTTTCGCGTGCTTTTCCGACCGGCCCGGACGACCGAGGAGTGATCACGCCATGACGGCCATCAACGAAGATCTGAACCAACAGGTCCTGACACGGGCGGAACTCGCCGTCAGTGCCTTCAACAGTGGAGATGTCGCCACTCTCGACCGGCTTTTCGCCGTTGACGCCATCTCCGTCCAGGAGGACGGCAGTGTCCTTTCCGGGCCGGAACGGACGAAGGGACGGGCGGAGGTGCTGGCGCTGGGGCCCGTCATGACGGCGCGGGTGCTGGAGTCCTACGTGACGCCCGACACCGCGCTGCTGGTCGTGGACTGGTCGATCGAGGTGGACACGGTCGAGGGCGGACCCGAGCGTCACTCGGGCACCGCTCTCGACGTGCTGCGCCGACGGGCTGACGACTGGCTGTACGTCATCGACAACCCGTACGGCACGAACATCTGAGGAACACGGTTGGGGCCGCGGCGGTGTGCTCACCGGGAGGCGCCCGCTCCGGCTCCGCTCTCCTGCGGGGCGGGGAAGTACCCCGTGTCCGCGAAGAACTCGACGTACTTCCGGAACAGTTCGCCGGTGACCGGCGGGCAGGCGATGCCGGTCCCGTCGAGCGCGGCGACGGTCTCGGTGGTGGCGATGGCCGGGTAGAAGGACTCGCTGTCCGCGACGAGCAGTTCCACCGCGTCGAGCAGCGGTGCGGCGGAGTTCTCCGGGTCGGCCTGCACCAGCTCGAACCATGTCTTCCGGTCGAGCTCGTCCAGCGGGTAGCCGTACGCGCGCAGGTAGGCCACCACTTCGGCGAACGTCACATGGCTCTCGTTGCAGAGGTGGTAGGTGCCGCCCGCGGCGGTCCGGCTCCGGGAGACGGCGACCAGGGCGGCGCTCGCGTAGTCGACCGGCATCAGCCGGAAGACACCGGGAAGTTCGGCCGGAGCCGCACCGGCCTGGAGCATGCCCTTGATGGTCAGCCACACGAAGTCACGGGTCTGGCAGGCCCCGTTGACCTGGTCGCCGGCGATCTGGTCGACCCGGTAGACGTTCACCGGCAGGCCGCGTTCACGGGCGATGCCGATGATCTGCTCCGTGACCCACTTGCTCTGGGTGTAGCCGTTGGGCAGCACCTCGCCCGGCCCCGCCGGGTCGGTCACCTTCAGCGGCACGCCCCGGGTCACCGGGCCCGCGAAGACACCGGTGGTCGACACGTAGTGCAGCGGGACGGTGCGGTGCCGGGCGGCGAGCCGCAGCAGTTCCTCGGTGCCGAGGACGTTGGCGGCCCTGACCGTCGCGTACGGGTGGATCCAGTTGACCGAGGCGCCGGGGTGGTAGACCACGTCGACGGTGCGGGCCAGCGCGTCGAACTCCTCCTCGGTCAGACCGAGCCGGGGCGCGGCGAGGTCGCCGACGACGACACGCAGACGGCCGGGGTCGATGTCGTCCCAGAGGCGGTACCACTCCAGGTTGGCCCGCACCCGCTCCAGGGCCTCGGCCTGGTCGGCGGCGCGCACCAGCACGTGCACCCGGGCCCGTGTCGTGCGCATCAGGTCGCGCAGCACGAACGCGCCGAGGAAGCCCGTGACGCCGGTGAGCAGCGCGTCCTCGGGGTCCTCCGCCACCAGGTGGACCTCGTCGGCCGGGCGGATGTCGTCGGCGAGCCGGATCTCGGCGGCGAAGTCCACGCGCGGCTCGGCCCCGCCCTGCTCTCCGCCGGCGAACTCGGCGTGCAGGTACCCCGCGAGTGCGGCGGGCGAGGGGTGGTCGAAGACGAGGCTGGCCGGGAGCCGGGTGCCGGCCGCCGCGCCGAGCCGGTTGCGCAGTTCGACGGAGGTCAGGGAGTCGAAACCGAGCTCGGGGAAGGCCTGGTCGGGCCGGATTCCGGAGGGGTCGAAGTGACCGAGGACGGCCGCCACCTCGGCGCGGACCAGGTCGAGGACGATGCGGAGCTGTTCCGCCTCCTCCTTGCCCTCGAGCAGAGCGGCCAGGCTCCCGGCGCCCAGCGCCGACTCGCTGACCGTGCGGCGCACCGGTGTGCGCGCCAGTGACTGGAAGACCAGGGGCGCCGAGGTCCGCTGCTCGCGCAGCGCCTCCACGTCCACGGGCACGCCGACCAGGGCGGGGTCGCCCAGGGCCATGGCGGTGTCGAGCATGCCCGGTCCCGCGTCGGACTCGACGAGCCGGAAGCCGGCCCGGACGATGCGGTCGATGTCGGCGGTGTCGAGGTTGGCGGCCATCGCACCGAGCTGCTCCCACAGGCCCCAGGCGACGGAGGTCGCGGGCAGGCCGTGGGCGCTGCGGTGTTGGGCCAGGGCGTCCAGGAAGGAGTTGGCGGCGGCGTAGGTGGACTGGCCGGCGCCGCCGATCACGCCGGCGAGCGACGAGAAGAGGACGAACGCGGACAGGTCCAGGTCGCGGGTGAGTTCGTGCAGGTGCCAGGCGGCGTCGACCTTGGGCCGCAGGACCGCGTCGAGCCGCTCGGGGGTCTGTGCGGTGATGAGACCGTCGTCGAGCACACCGGCGGCGTGGACCACGCCGGTCAGCGGCCGGTCGGCGGGCAGTCCGGCGAGCAGTTCCTCCAGTGCGGCGCGGTCGGCGGTGTCGCAGGCGGCGACGGTCACCTCGGCGCCCAGTGCCGTGAGGGACTCCCGCAGTTCGTCGGCGCCGGGCGCGGCGGGGCCGCTGCGGCTGGTGAGCAGCAGATGGCGCACCCCGTGTGCGGTGACCAGGTGGTGGGCGAACAGGGCGCCGAGGGTGCCGGTGCCGCCGGTGATGAGGACGGTGCCGGCGGGGTTCCAGCTGCCGCCGGGCGTGGCGCCGGGTGCCGGGGCGCCGACCCGCGTGACGCGGGGGACGAGGGCCCGGCCCTGCCGGAGCGCGGCCTGGGCCTGGCCGGAGCGCACCAGGGCGGGCAGGGCGGCGAGGGAGGCCGGGTCGTCGTCGAGGTCGACGAGCACGAACCGGCCCGGCGACTCCGACTGGGCGGTCCGCAGCAGTCCCCAGACGGCGGCCGCGCCGAGGTCCGTGACGTCCTCGGGGCCGGCCGCCACGGCGCCGCGCGTGACCCAGACGAGCGGGACGTCCTCCAGGCGGTTGTCGGCCAGCCACTCCTGGACGGTCCCGAGGGCGTGGTGGGTGGCCGCGTACACGGAGGCGATGCCCTGACCGTCGCGGGCCGGGGTGTGCCGGGTCAGGACGGCGTCGAAGACGGCGCCCGCGTCCACGGCCTTGGCCGCCGCGGCCACGTCGGCGAGCTGGACGGCGTCGAACAGGTCGGTTCCCAGCTGTGCCAGGGCGGCGGGCCGCTCGGGCGCGGTGAGGCCGAGGTGCCGCCAGTCCACGCGAAGCAGGGAGTCGTGGCTGCGGGCACCGCCGGCGCCGACGGCGGCGGCGCCGACGGCACTCGGGGTCAGCGAGGCGATCGTGCCGATCGGCCGTCCCGTCTGGTCGGCGATGTCGACGCGCACGGCGTCGCCGTCCGGGGTGAACCGGACGCGCAGCGAGGTCGCCCCGCCGGCGTAGAGCTGGTAGCCGCTCCAGTGGGTGGCCAGCCGTGCCCCGGCGCCCGCCGGGGTGCCGAGGGCGAGCGGCAGCGTGTGGAGGGCCGCCTCAAGCAGGGCCGGGTGCAAAGCGAACTCGGGTGCCTGTGCGCGTAGTTGGTCCGGAATGCGGACCTCGGCGAGGAGTGCGTCGCCGTCGCGCCACAGGCCGGTCAGGCCCTGGAAGGCGGGGCCGGTGGCGATGCCGTCCGCCGCGAGCCGGTCCTGCGCCTCCGCCGGGTCGACGGGTGCGGCGCCGGCGGGCGGCCACTGGGAGAGGTCGGCGGTGGCCCCCGGGGCGCGCAGGCTGAGGCGGCCGGTGGCGACGCGGGTCCAGGGAACGTCCCCGCTGTCCGGGCGGGCGTGCACGGCGAACGGGCGTGCGGCCGTGGTGTCGCCGGGGTCGGCGGCATCCACGACGACCTGGACCTGGGTGCCGTCGCCGGTGGCGAGGACCAGGGGCTCGTGGAGTACCAGCTCGTCGACGGCGGTCAGGCCGACCTCGTCACCGGCGCGCACGGCCAGCTCGGCGAGGGCCGACGGCGGCAGCACGGCGGCACCGTGGACGGTGCTGTCGGTGAGCCAGGAGTGGGTGTGGGCGGAGATGCGGCTGGTGAACAGGGTCTGACCGGCTCCGGCCACGGTGACGGCCGCGCCGAGCAGCGGATGCTCCGCGGGAGCGAGGCCGAGCCGGGTGACGTCGACGCCGGTCGCGGCGTACCAGTAGCGCTCGCGCTGGAAGGCGTACGTGGGCAGCCGGACCGCGCGGACGTCGTGGCCGGTGAAGACCGTCTGCCAGTCGACGCGGCCGCCACGGGTGTGGAGCGCGCCGAGGGAGGTCAGGAACCGGTCCAGGCCGCCGTCGTCGCGGCGGAGCGTGCCGACCACGACGGCCCGCTCGTAGCTCTCCTCCAGAACCGGGCCGAGCACCGGGTGCGGGCCGACCTCGACGAAGGTGTTGTGGCCGCTGTCGACGAGGGCGCGGGCGGTGGCCTCGAACTCCACCGGCCGGCGCAGGTTCTGGTACCAGTACTCGGCGTCCAGCGTGGTGGTGTCCAGCGGGCCGGAGGTCACCGTCGAGTAGAACTGCGCGGTGCCCTCGCGGGGGCGGATGGGCGCCAGGGCCTCGACGAGGCGGTCGCGGATCTCCTCCACCTGGGCCGAGTGCGAGGCGAAGGCGGCGGAGAAACTCCGGGCCCGTATGCCGTCCTCCTTGCACCGGGCGACGAACGCTTCGAGGGCCTCCCCGTCCCCGGAGACCACGGTCGACCGGGGTCCGTTGACGACGGCTATGGACAGGCGCTCGCCCCAGCCCTCCGCTTCGAGGCGGGCGGCGAGTTCCTCGCGGCCGAGGGCCACGGAGGCGATGCTGCCGCGGCCGTGCAGCACGTGCGCCACCTGGCTGCGCAGGGCGGCCACGCGGGCCGCGTCCTCCAGGGTGAGCGCTCCGGCGACGTAGGCGGCGGCGACCTCGCCCTGCGAGGAGCCGACGACGGTGTCCGGCTGCACGCCGTACGAGCGCCACAGCGCGGCCAGGGAGACGGCCACGGCGAAGGAGGCGGGCTGCAGGACGTCGACACGGTCGAGGGAGGGCGCGCCGTCGGCATGGCGCAGGACGTCCTCCAGGGACCAGTCGACGTACGGGGCGAGGGCCTTTTCACAGGCGCGGATCGTCGCGGCGAACACCTCGGAGGAGTCGAGGAGTTCGATGGCCATGCGGTCCCACTGGCCGCCCTGTCCGGGGAAGACGAAGACCGTCTTGCCGCCGTCGACGGCGTTGCCCTGTACGACGTGCGGCGACGGCTCGCCGTCGCGCAGCGCGCGCAGGCCCTCGCGCAGTTCGCCGAGGTCCGCCCCGATGACGCCTGCCCGGTGGGGGAACGTCGAACGGGTGGTGGCCAGGGAGTACGCGATGTCCAGCGGGTCGGTCGCGGGGTGCCGCTCCGTGTGCGCGAGGAGCCGTCCGGCCTGGGCGCGCAGCGCCTCGGGGGACTTCGCCGACAGGACCCACGGGACGGCCGGGGTGGGGGTGACGGTGGCGGCGGGCGTGCCGTCGGTGTCCTGTCCGGCCGGCTCGGCGGGCTCGGGGGGCGGCGCCTGCTCCAGGATGACGTGGGCGTTGGTGCCGCTCGCGCCGAAGGCGGAGACACCGGCGCGGCGCGGGCGGCCGGTCTCGGGCCAGGGCCGTGCCTCGGTGAGCAGGCGTACGGCGCCGGCCGACCAGTCGACGACCGGGGTGGGGTTCTCGGCGTGAAGCGACCTCGGCAGGATGCCGTGCCGCAGCGCCTGGACGGTCTTGATGATGCCGCCGACGCCGGCGGCGGCCTGTGCGTGTCCGATGTTGGACTTCAGGGAGCCCAGCCACAGGGGTTGTTCGTCGGTGTGCTCCTGCCCGTAGGTGGTGAGCAGCGCCTGGGCCTCGATCGGGTCGCCGAGCGTGGTGCCGGTGCCGTGCGCCTCGACGGCGTCGACCTCGGTGGCGTTCAGCCGGGCGTTTCGCAGGGCCTGGCGGATCACCCGCTCCTGTGACGGGCCGTTGGGCGCGGTGAGGCCGTTGCTCGCGCCGTCCTGGTTGACGGCGATGCCCCGCACCACGGCGAGGACGTCGTGGCCGTTGCGCCGGGCGTCGGACAGCCGCTCCACGACGAGGAGGCCGACCCCCTCGGACCAGCCGATGCCGTCCGCGGAGGCGGCGAACGGCTTGCACCGGCCGTCCTGGGCCAGTCCGCGCTGCTGGGAGAAGTCGATGTGTCCGCCGGGGGTCGCCGCCACGTACGAGGCTCCCGCGAGGGCCAGGGTGGACTCCCCCGAGCGCAGCGACTGGACGGCGAGGTGCAGGGCGACGAGCGAGGACGAGCAGGCGGTGTCGATGGAGACCGCGGGGCCTTCGAGGCCGAGGGTGTACGCGATGCGTCCCGACCCCATGCTGCTGAGCTTGCTGGTCATCAGGTAGCCGTCGAACTCGCCGGGGGTGTCGAGGCCGAGGTAGCTCTGTTCGACGAGCCCGGTGAAGACCCCTGTCTTGGAGCCCTTCAGGGTGGCCGGGTCGATGCCCGCGTCTTCCAGGGCCTCCCAGGCGGTCTCCAGCAGGATCCGCTGCTGCGGGTCCATCGCCAGGGCCTCGCGGGGGGAGATGCCGAAGAACGCGGCGTCGAAACGGGTGGCGTCGTCGACGAAGCCGGCCTGCCTGACGTAGGTCCGGCCGGGCTTGGTGGGGTCGGGGTCGTAGAGGTTGTCGAGGTCCCAGCCCCGGTCGGCGGGGAAGTCGGTGATGGTGTCCCGCTCGTCCATGACGAGCTGCCACAGCTCGTCCGGGGAGGAGACGCCCGGGTAGCGGCAGGCCATGCCGACGATCGCGATGGGCTCGTCCCTGCCGGACTCGAGCTCGGTCACGCGCCGGCGCGCCTTCTGGAGGTCGCCCGTCACCTTCTTGAGGTAGGCGAGCAGCTTCTCTTCGTTGGACATGCGAACCTCGGATCTCCTTGGATCGTCCGGCGGATGGGGGGAAAGCGCGCTGCGGTTCGGGGCCGGCCCGGGTGGTTCGGTGTCCGCCCGGGCCGGCCCGTACTCAGTGGGTGGGGTCGCCGATGCCGTCGAGCTCGGTGTCGATCATCGCGAAGATCTCCTCGGCCGAGGCCGCCTCGATCCGGCTCGTCATGTCCTCCTGCGAGTCCGCGCCGGCGGTGAGGCGGGACACGAGCATCTGGAGGCGTACGACGAGTTCCTCACGTCCCGGGTCGTCCGCCGGGCCGTCGGCGAGCGCGGCTTCCAGGGTGTCCAGGGCGCTGAGGGCCGGGGGCCGGCCGGCCGCGTCCTCGGGGGTGAGGAGTTCCAGGAGGTGGGCGGTGAGCGCGGCGGGCGAGGGGTGGTCGAAGGCCAGCGTGGCCGGCAACCGCACGCCCGCCCGCTCGCCGAGCCGGTTGCGCAGCTCGACGGCGGTCATGGAGTCGAAGCCCATCTCCTGGAAGGCGCGGTCGGCCTCGACGGCGCCGGGTTCGGCGTGTCCGAGGACGGCGGCCACCTCGGTCCGCACGAGAGCGAGGACGGCCTCCCGGCGCTCCTCGGCGTCGAGGCCGGCGAGCCGGCCGGCCAGCCCGCCGTCCGCGGGGCCGGCGGCCGTGGCACCGCGCCGGTTGACCACTCCGGCGAGGGTGCTCAGTACGGCGGGCACCAGGCCGTTGGCCCGCATGACCGCGGGTTCCACGGGCAGGGCCACCAGCGCGGGGGCGTCCATGCGCAGCGCGGCGTCCAGGAGCCGCGTGCCCTCGTCCGGTGTCACCTGCCGGAAGCCCTCGCGCAGGAACCGGTTGCGGTCCCGCTCGTCGAGGTCCGCGTTGATGTCGCCGTCGATGTCCCACAGACCCCATGCCACGGAGGTGGCGGGCAGTCCGTGGGCCGCCCGGTGCTGTGCGAGGCCGTCGAGGAAGGCGCCGGCCGCCGCGTAGTTGGCCTGTCCGGGTCCGCCGATGACGCCGGTGTGGGACGAGAAGAGCACGAACGCCGACAGGTCCCGGTCCCGGGTCAGGTCGTGCAGGTGCCAGGCGGCGTCCGCCTGGGCCCGCAGTACGGCCGTCAGCTCGTCCGGGGTCAGCGTGGGCAGCAGGGCGTTGCGGACGATCCCGGCGAGGTGCACGACCGCCGCCGGCGGGTGCTCCTCGGGAACGCCGGCCAGGACTGCCGCGAGGGCGTCCCGGTCGGCCGCGTCGCACTGGACCACGGTGGCCTCCGCGCCCGACTCCCGCAGATGGGCGGGGAGTTTCGGGTCGTACCAGGACTCTTCGTCACGCCGGTCGAGCAGGAGCAGCCGCGTCACCCCGTGCGCGGTCACCAGGTGCCGGGTGATCTGTGCGGCCAGGGCGCCGCCCGCGCCCGTGACGAGGACGGTGCCCTGCGCTCCGATGGTGGGGGCGTCGCCGGTGGTGGCGGCGTCCGCCGGGGCGTGCCCCGCCGTCCGGGCCTCCGGGTCCTGCGGCCCGGTGCGGTGCAGCCTGGGCAGCAGGACCGTGTCGTCGCGCAGGGCCGCCTGCGGCTCGCCGGAGGAGAGCAGCGCGTTCAGGAGTTCACCGGACGGTGCGCCGTCCGCGGCGGCGTCGACGAGGACGATCCGCTCGGGTGCCTCCGCCTGGGCGGAGCGCACCAGGCCCCAGACCGCGGCGGCCGCGGGGTCGGCGGGTTCCTGGGGGACGGCGGCGGTACCACCTCGGGTGAGCACCACCAGTCGGGTGTCCGTGAGCCGTTCGTCGGCGAGCCACCGCTGGACCAGGTCGAGGGTCTCCAGGGCGGCGCGGTGCGTCGAACCGACCACGTCCATGGTGTCCGCGGCGTCCCCGGTGCGGTCCGGGCCGGGCTCGGCGAGTACGGCGTCGACCGCTGTGCCCGCCGCGACGGCGTCGCCGAGGTCGGTCAGGGTCGCGTACCGCTCGGCGTCCAGGCCGGTCTGCGACGCGCCCAGTACGGCCCAGCGCACCGGTGCGCCGGGGGCGGCGGTGGTGAGCGGCGTCCACCGGAGGTGGAGGAGCGGCTGGTGCGCGCCGTCGGCCGGCGCGAACCGGTCCTCCGGCAGGTCCTCGAAGGCGAGCCTGTCGACGGTGAGGACCGGCTGCCCGGCCGCGTCCGTCAGCTGCACGGAGACGGCGTCGCCGTCGGCCGGCGCGACCCGGACGCGGACCACCGAGGCGCCCGTCGCGTGCAGCCGGACGCCCTGCCAGGCGGCCGGGACCCGGATGGTGCCGGCGGGGGGTTCGCCCGCGATGCCGCGCACGGCCCGCTCCAGGAGCGCGGGGTGCAGACCGTGGGCCGCGGCGTCCGGCAGGAGGCCCTCGTCCAGGTGTGCTTCGCCGGCGTCCGACAGGCCGTCGGGGACGGTCGCGGGCGCCGGGTCGGTGGGGGGGCCGAGAACGCCCTCGGCGTGCGCGGCCCGGTCGGGCTCCGTGCCGTCGGCCACGACGTGGACGGTGAAGGGGCGCCGCCCGGTCTCGTCGGGCGCGCCGACGACGGTCTGGAGCCGGGCGGTGCCGTGGTCGGGCAGGACCAGCGGCCGGTGCACGGTGAGGCTCTCCAGGTGGCCCGCGCCGACCTCGTCGGCCGCTCTGACCGCGGCCTCGACGAGTGCGGAGGCGGGCAGCACCGCGGTGCCGAGGACCGTGTGGTCGTCGATCCATCCGTGGGTGCGCCGGGAGAGGCGGCTGGTGAACACCGTCTGGCCGGTGCCCGCGACCGGTACGGCGGTACCGAGCAGCGGGTGCCCGGTCGCGTCCGGGCCGGTTCCCCCGTCCTCCGGTGCCGTGGGCTGCAGCCAGTACCGCTCGTGCTGGAAGGCGTAGGTCGGCAGGGGGACGCGGCGGGCGCCGGTGCCCTCGAAGAACGCCTCCCAGTCCACGCGGACGCCGCGGCTGTGCAGTGTGCCGAGCGCCTTGACGAGGGTCTCGGCCTCGGGGTGGTCGCGTCGGAGCAGGGTGAGGGCCTGTGCGTCGTCGCGGCCCTCGGCCTCCAGGGTCTCCTGTGCCATCGCGGCCAGGACCCCGTCGGGCCCTGCCTCCAGGAACGTCGTCACCCCCAACCCGACGAGGTGACGCACACCGTCGTGGAAGCGGACGGCCTGACGGATGTGCCGCGCCCAGTACCCCGGCGAGGTCAGCTCCTCCTCCGTCGCCAAAACCCCGGTCCCGTTCGACA
>BMUD01000020.1 GCA_014650015.1 Streptomyces griseoloalbus | reverse complement strand
TGAGTTCTCAAGGAACGGACGCTTCCTTTGTACTCACCCTCTCGGGCTTTCCTCCGGGCGCTTCCCTTCGGTCTTGCGTTTCCGACTCTATCAGATCTTTCCGATCCGATTTCCTCGGTGCTTTCCAGGTTCCCGCTTTCGCGTTTCCCTTTCCGGCGGATCCGACTTTATCAGAAGTTCCGGGGCGGATTGACCGGCCTTCGATTTCCGATTCATCGGGAGGTGCTTCTCCGAAATCAACGTTTCGTCGAGAAGCTGATAGACACTCACTGTCGCCCTCTGGGTCAGACCCCATCTCCAGGCAACTGTTCAAATCTACCTCCCCGTCGGCACCGTGTCAACGGCTCCTGCGGGGCGAAGAGGAGACTAGCAGTTGAACGGGCCCCCTCGCACATCAGGCGGCCGTGGGCACGTCGGCGCTGCGCTCGGATGCCTCCAGGTCGCCCGTCTCGCCGGCGCGCGCCGCACGTCCGCCCAGGACGTACACGTAGGCGAGAAAGGCCAGCTCGGCGAGGACTCCGATGGTGATGCGCGCCCAGGTGGGCAGGCCCGATGGGGTGACGAAGCCTTCGATGGCGCCGGAGACGAAGAGGACCAGGGCCAGGCCGATCGCCATGGCCAGGGCCGCTCTGCCCTCTTCCGCGAGGGCCCTGCGCCGCGTTCGGGGGCCCGGGTCGATGACGGTCCAGCCGAGGCGGAGACCGGTACCGGCGGCGACGAAGACCGCGGTGAGTTCCAGCAGGCCGTGCGGCAGTACGAGGCCGAGGAAGGTGTCGAGGCGGCCGGCGGAGGACATCAGGCCGAAGCCGACGCCCAGGTTGAGCATGTTCTGGAACAGGATCCAGAGGACCGGCAGACCCAGGAAGACGCCCAGGATCAGACAGAGGGCCGCGGCCCAGGCGTTGTTCGTCCAGACCTGGGCGGCGAAGGAAGCCGCGGGGTGGCTCGAGTAGTACGTCTCGTACTGACCGCCGGGCCGGGTGAGTTCGCGCAGTTCGCTGGGGGCCGCTATGGACGCCTGTACGTCGGGGTGGGTGCCTATCCACCAGCCGAGGAGTGCCGCGACGGCCGTGGAGATCAGCGCCGTGGGTACCCACCAGTGGCGCGACGTGTAGACGGCGGCCGGGAAGCCGTGGGTCAGGAAACGCGTGACATCGCGCCAGGACGCACGGCGGGCGCCTGTCACGGCGCTGCGCGCGCGAGCCACGAGTTGGCTGAGCCGGCCGGTCAGCTGCGGGTCGGGGGCGGCTGACCGGATCAGGGAGAGGTGAGTGGCCGTGCGCTGGTAGAGGACGACGAGTTCGTCAGCCTCCGCGCCGGTGAGGCGGCGCCGGCGCCGGAGCAGGGCGTCGAGGCGGTCCCACTCCGCGCGGTGGGCGGAGACGAAGACGTCGAGGTCCATCGGTGTGCCTGCTCCTCGGCTGTTCGTCGGCGGTCGACCGGACCGGCGGAAAGATGATCGGCTTGTTCGGCTGGTCGTACTGCGGTGCGATGTGTCATCAGCTTGGCAGACTGGCGGTGTTCGGGGGCAGGCCAGGGAAGGACGGCGGGCGTGAGTGAGCTGGTGACGGGCGAGGCGGTGGCGCTGGAGTTGCGCCCCGCGAGGCTGCCCAGCAGGGCGCTGGCCGTGCTGGTGGACATGGCGGCGGCCCTGGCCATCTATATCGCCGTGACCATCGCCCTGGTGACTGCCACGGCCTCGCTGGACCAGGCGGCGCGGACGGCGATATCGATCGCGGCGTTCGTCCTGGTGCTGGTGGGTGGGCCGATCGTGGTCGAGACGCTGAGCCACGGGCGGTCGCTGGGGAAGCTGGCGTGCGGCCTGCGGGTGGTGCGGGACGACGGAGGGCCCATCCGGTTCCGGCATGCGCTGGTGCGGGGCCTCATCGGTGTGATCGAGATTCTGATGACCCTCGGGGTGATCGCCTGCATCGCCTCGCTGGTTTCGGCGCGCGGGCGACGGCTCGGGGACGTGTTCGCGGGAACTCTGGTCGTGCGGGAGCGGGTGCCGGCCGGGGAGGCGGGCTTCGTGCCGCCGCCTCCGCCCTGGCTGGCCGGGCGTTTCTCCGGGCTCGACCTGTCGGCGGTGCCCGACGGTCTGTGGCTTGCCGTCCGTCAGTACCTGACCCGGATGCGGCAACTCGATCCGCGGGTCGGCTGGTCGATGGCGGAGCGGCTGGCCGCCGACCTGGCCGAACGCACCGGGGCGCCGGTGCCGCCGGGGGTGCCGCCTGCGGCGTATCTGGCGGCGGTGGTGCAGGAGCGGCAGGCCAGGGAGGCTCGGCGGGCCTTCGGGAACGGGGCTGCCGCGGGAGGCGGGCCGTCCCGCACGACCGGTTCGGCGAGTGCGCACGCCCAGCCGACGCCCGGGTATCCGCCCGCGGCCGTGCCGCCGGCTGTTCCCTCGGCTCGTCCGGAAGCGGCGGTGCCCGGGGATCGGGCCGCCGTGCCGCAGGACGACGCGCCGCGGGAGACGAGGCCCTCCGAAGGTCCCTCGACGGGGTTCGTACCGCCGGCGTAGGTGGCTTCGGGTGTGCCGGTCAGTCGAAGACGGACGGTGGTGATTCGAGGTCCTCGAGCTCGATGCCCGGGGCCGCGAGGACCACGTCACCGGCGACGTGCACGGAGTGCTGCTCGCCGGTGTCCAGGGCTGTGACCTGGTATTCGTCCACGATCAGGGGGCCGTTGTCAGTGGCCTGTGCTTCTCTTCTCACCAGCGCCCAGGACTGGTCCACGGTGCGCGGTGCGAGGACGGGGTCCGTGAAGGCGACGAGGCGGACCCGGGTGGCCGATGCGGAGGGGGTGAGGCGCAGCAGACGGGTGGTGGCGACGAGGAAGGCGGGGGACGAGCCGGTGAAGGCGTGGGCGCGCACATTGCCTTCGGTGGCGTGGGCCCCGGTGGGGTCGGTGCGGACCCAGGTGACGCCTTCGAGGGCGGCGCCGCGGACCTGCCAGCTCGCGGCGTGGAGTTCGAGGCGGATGGGGCGGCCCAACTCGTCGAGGGCGAGGTCGACCGAGCCCAGGTGATCGCCGGAGGGGGCGGTGAGCTGGGAGACGTAGCGCCAGCCGGAGGGGCCGGGGGCGCAGTGGAAGTGCTCTTGGGCAAGGGGGGTGTGATCGTGCGGATCGTGGAGCGAATAGCGGCCGCGGGGCATGGGGGTCCTGGGTCTTGACGGGCTCGGCCGGTCACTGGTCCGCCCATGGGGCAGGCCCCCGGCACGGGGGTGCGGGGGCCTGCCTCGGAGGACCTGCTGCCGGGGAGCGCGTCCGTGCACGGGCGCGCTCCCCGCGGCGGGAGCCTGGGCTCAGTAGCGGTAGTGGTCCGACTTGTACGGGCCCTCGACCTGCACGCCGATGTACTCGGCCTGCTCGGGGCGGAGCGTGGTCAGCTTCACGCCGAGCGCGTCCAGGTGGAGGCGGGCGACCTTCTCGTCGAGGTGCTTGGGCAGCACGTAGACGCCGGTCGGGTACTCGTCGGGCTTGGTGAAC
Organism: Streptomyces griseoloalbus; assembly: GCA_014650015.1. Lineage (GTDB taxonomy): Bacteria > Actinomycetota > Actinomycetes > Streptomycetales > Streptomycetaceae > Streptomyces > Streptomyces griseoloalbus. The sequence continues at coordinate 135,206 of BMUD01000020.1, read as the reverse complement.
AGCTCGATCTGGGCCAGGGTCTGGTCCGCGAAGGAGTTGGACATCACGAACGACGGGTGGCCGGTGGCGTTGCCCAGGTTCAGCAGGCGGCCCTCGGAGAGGACGATGATCTTCTTGCCGTCGGGGAAGGTCCAGGTGTGGACCTGCGGCTTGACCTCGTCCTTGACGATGCCGGGGATCCTGGCGAGGCCGGCCATGTCGATCTCGTTGTCGAAGTGGCCGATGTTGCCGACGATGGCCTGGTGCTTCATCTTGGCCATGTCCGAGGCCATGATGATGTCCTTGTTGCCGGTCGTGGTGACGAAGATGTCGGCCTTGTCGACGACCTCGTCGAGCGTGGTGACCTGGTAGCCGTCCATCGCCGCCTGCAGGGCGCAGATCGGGTCGATCTCGGTGATGATCACCCGGGCGCCCTGGCCGCGCAGGGACTCCGCGCAGCCCTTGCCCACGTCGCCGTAGCCGCACACGACGGCGGTCTTGCCGCCGATCAGGGTGTCGGTGGCGCGGTTGATGCCGTCGATCAGGGAGTGGCGGCAGCCGTACTTGTTGTCGAACTTCGACTTGGTGACGGCGTCGTTGACGTTGATCGCCGGGAACAGGAGGATGCCGTCGCGCTGCATCTCGTACAGGCGGTGGACGCCGGTCGTCGTCTCCTCGGTGACACCGCGGATCTCGGACGAGAGCTGGGTCCACTTCTGCGGGTTCTCGCCCAGGGTGCGGTTGAGCAGTTCGAGGATGACGCGGTGCTCGTCGGACTCGGCGGTGTCGGGCGAGGGGGCCTTGCCGTCCTTCTCGTACTCGACGCCCTTGTGGACGAGGAGGGTGGCGTCACCGCCGTCGTCGAGGATCATGTTGGGGCCACCGGTGGGGCTGTCCGGCCAGGTCAGCGCCTGCTCCGTGCACCACCAGTACTCCTCCAGGGTCTCGCCCTTCCAGGCGAAGACCGGAACGCCCTGCGGGTTGTCGGGCGTGCCGTCGGGGCCGACGGCGATGGCGGCCGCGGCGTGGTCCTGGGTGGAGAAGATGTTGCAGGACGCCCAGCGGACGCGGGCGCCGAGGGCGACCAGGGTCTCGATGAGGACGGCGGTCTGCACGGTCATGTGCAGGGAACCGGTGACACGGGCGCCGGCCAGGGGCTGGGCCTCGGCGTACTCCTTGCGGATCGCCATCAGGCCCGGCATCTCGTGCTCGGCGAGGGTGATCTCCTTGCGGCCGAACTCGGCCAGGGAGAGGTCGGCGACCTTGAAGTCCTGTCGGTTGTCGACAGTCGTCATTGCGAGCTGCTCCTCGGGGTGTGGGTCGAGGTGGGTACGGCTGGTCTGCGCGGCGGCGGACACAGGGGTGCCCCGAAGAGGACACAGGCATGCCCGCGTGCGCGCAGCGCAGTCCGTCGGAGGCCCTCTCTCCCTCGGTCGGTCCGCGGTGGGACCGCCCGACCGCCATCAGCAGCGACGTCTGGCTCCGTCCCAAGCTACACCGCCCGGCCCCGTCGTCCCCAGTCCGTCCTCGCACACATCACGCCGATCTGTGGCGCCATGACGGCGAAGGGCCCCGCCGTGATCGGCGGGGCCCCTTGGCCGGCAGGTCTCAGTGACCGGCGTCGTGCGGTACCGGTCCGCCGGGGCTGGCCTCGGGGTCGGAGCCCTTGACGGCTTCGGTCTCGCTGTAGATGTCGGGCTCGAGGTAGATCACGCGGGCGATCGGGACGGCCTCGCGGATGCGGGACTCGGCGGCGTCGATCGCGGAGGCGATCTCCGTGGCCGTGTCCTCGTGCCGGACGGCGATCTTCGCGGCGACCAGCAGTTCCTCCGGGCCGATGTGGAGGGTGCGCATGTGGATGATGCGGGTGACGGTGTCGCCGTCGACGACGGCGGCCTCGATCTTCCGGGTCTCCTCCGCGCCCGCGGCCTCACCGAGCAGCAGGGACTTCGTCTCGGCGGCGAGGACGAGCGCGATCAGGATGAGCAGGATGCCGATGCAGAGGGTGCCGACGCCGTCCCAGACGCTGTCACCGGTGAGCACGGCGAGACCGACGCCGCCCAGGGCGAGGACGAGGCCGACGAGAGCACCGAGGTCCTCCAGGAGGACGACCGGCAGCTCGGGGGCCTTGGCGTGGCGGACGAACTGCTTCCAGGAGCGCTTGCCGCGCAGGACGTTGGACTCCTTGATGGCGGTGCGGAAGGAGAAGGACTCCGCGATGATCGCGAAGACCAGGACGCCGACGGGCCAGTACCAGTGCTCCAGTTCGTGCGGGTGCTTGATCTTCTCGTAGCCCTCGTAGAGGGCGAACATGCCGCCGACCGAGAAGAGCACGATGGAGACGAGGAAGGCGTAGATGTAACGCTCGCGGCCGTAGCCGAAGGGGTGCTGCGGGGTGGCCTGGCGCTGGGCCTTCTTGCCGCCGACCAGCAGCAGGGCCTGGTTGCCCGAGTCGGCGAGCGAGTGCACGGACTCGGCGAGCATCGACGAGGAGCCGCTGAAGATGAACGCCACGAACTTCGCTACCGCGATCGCGAGGTTGGCGGCGAGTGCCGCCACGATCGCCTTGGTGCCGCCTGACGCGCTCATGTGTTCGCGATGTCCCTTCGTACGCCGTGTGGGGCCCGGGCAGACGTGTGCGTACGCCGCCCGGGGTGGTGCCCGCCCTTTGACGGTGGGCCATTGTCGCAGCCCGGTCGGGCGACGGTGCGTCAGGTGGTCGTCACGGGGCGATCAGGCGACGACCGTGGCCCTGAACAGCGTTCCGGTACCCGTCACACCGGCCTTTTCACCCGCCGGGACGAACACCGACCGGCCCGGGGACAGTTCGTGGTCGCCCGCCCGCACGGAGCCTGCCGTGCAGAGAAGGATCTGGGGGGTGAGCAGGGTGAGGTCGTGGGTGGTGCCGCCCTCGGGCAGGACGTAGCGGGAGAGCCGGAACTCGTCGATGGGGGTCTCGTAGACCTCCTCGCCGTCCGGGCCGGCCTCCGGGCGCAGGACGCCGGGCTCGCCGGCCTCGAAGCGGACGATGCGCAGGAGTTCGGGGACGTCGACGTGCTTGGGGGTGAGGCCGCAGCGCAGGACGTTGTCGGAGTTGGCCATGATCTCGACGCCCAGGCCGTCCAGGTAGGCGTGGGGGACGCCGGCGCCGAGGAAGAGGGCCTCGCCGGGCTGGAGCCGGACGTGGTTGAGGAGCATCGCGGCGATGACGCCGGGGTCGCCGGGGTAGTGGTGGGCGATGTCGGCGTACGGGGCGTAGGCGCCGCCGAGGCGGTCGCAGGCGGCGGCCGTCTCGGTGACGGTGTGGGTCATTTCCTCGGGGTCGGCCGTGAGGATCGCGGTGAGGACCTCGCGCAGGGCCGCCTCTTCGGGGTGGGCGTGCAACAGGTCGACGTACGGCTTCAGGGAGTCCACGCCGAGGCCGTCGAGGAGGTCGGCGGCGCGCAGCGGGTCGCGGAAGCCGCACAGGCCGTCGAACTCGGTGAGGGCGCAGATCAGTTCGGGCTTGTGGTTGGCGTCCTTGTAGTTGCGGTGCGGGGCGGTCACGGGGACGCCGCGGCGCTCCTCGTCGGCGAAGCCCTCCTTCGCCTGCGCCAGGTCGGGGTGGACCTGGAGGGAGAGCGGGGCGCCGGCGGCGAGGAGTTTGAGGAGGAAGGGCAGGCGGGGGCCGAACTTGGCGACCGAGTCCGGGCCGAGTTCCTTCTCCGGGTCGGCGTCGATGACCTCGACGAGCGTGCCCCGATCGGTGCGCGAGGGTGCGCCGGGGTGGGCGCCCATCCACATCTCCGCCTGCGGCTCGCCGGTCGGTTCGGTGCCGAGCAGTCGCGGGATGGCGGTGGTGGAACCCCAGGCGTAGGGGCGGATGGTGTTGTCGAGGCGGTCCATGGGGTTCTCTGCGTTCCTTCTGCCGGTTCTCGTGCGTGCGCGCGGAGGGAGAGTCAGGGCTTCCGGGGCATGATCAGGCTCTCGAAGCGAGCGCCAGGTAAACGGCGGCGAAATCCGTGACGGCGATCAGTTCCGCGAGGGTCTCCAGTTCGCCGCCCTGCTCCGGTTCCAGCTCGCTGATCGGCGTGTCGTGGGTGAGGGCCAGATCACGGGCGGCGGGGGCGGCGGTGAGGCCGCCGGTGGGGCGGTCACGGAGCAGCACGACGCGCGCGTGCAGGGCGGGTGTCTCCTCCACGCGGTCGCGGAAGAAGTCGTCCGGGTCGGCGCTGGCGGCGAGCCGGCCGGCCAGCAGGGCGCTGTGCGCGGCGAGCGCCTCGGGCAGTTCGGCGACGACGGCGGGGGTGCCGGACAGCTCGGCGAGCGCGGCGGCGAACCGGCGGCCGGCCGGGCCGGCGGAGACGCCCTCCGTCCACACGACGGGCAGCGCGTCGGCGAGTTCGGCGGCCAGGGTCTTGGCGGGGTTGCTGTACGTCGCGATGGCGGGCCCGCAGCGTTCGGCGATGGCGTCGAGGCGGTCGGCGACCTTCTCCAGGGCGTCCGGCGGGGCGGAGAGCAGGCCGGTGCGGTCCAGCAGCGCGAGCAGCGGGGTGAGCAGGGCCCACAGGACGCCGGGGGCGGAGGCGGCGAGGGGTTCGTCCTGGTCGTAGGGCGCGGAGGCCATGGGGACGAACAGGCCGACGGAGCCGTTCACCGTCTCGGCGAGCGGGCTGCGGGCGGGGGCCACGGCGACGACGGTGCAGCCGCGGCGGTACGCCTGCTCGGAGAGCAGGGACAGGCCCGGTTCGGTGCCGTCCGGGGTGGCGATGAGGAGGAGGTCCACGGAGCCGGCCCAGCCGGGCAGTTCCCAGCGCAGGGCGCCCGCGGCGGGGGCGACGCCGGTGGGCGCGAGGCGGGTGACGGGGCTGCCGGCGCCGGCCAGGGTGCCGAGGAGGTCGGCGGTCTGGGTGGCGGCTGCGCCGGGGCCCGCGATGAGCACGGCGCGGGGGCGGCCGTCCGGCTTCAGGTCGTGGACGCCGGCCTCGGCGGCGTGCCGTGCGGCGGTGCGGACGCGGGCGCCGGCTTCGGCGGCGCCGCGGAGCAGAGCGCGGTGGTCGGCCTCGGCGAGGCCCTCCGGTGAGTCGAGCAGCGATTCGTCGAGCATGGGCGGCAGGCTCCGATCGGCGGGGCGTCGTCGGTACGCGGGACGCCGGCTCGCAGGTGCGCCGGGTCGCCGGATCGTGGGTTACGCGGTTGCGCGGTTACGCGGGACGGCGGGCCTCGTCGACCAGGAGGACGGGGATGCCGTCGCGGATCGGGTACGCCAGGCCGCAGTCCTGGCCGGTGCAGATCAGCTCGGTGTCCTGCTCCTCGAGGGGGGAGTGGCAGGCCGGGCAGGCGAGGATCTCCAGGAGGCCGGCTTCGAGCGGCATGAGGGGTCCCTTCGGGGCGGGTGTGTGGATGTGCTGGTCAGGGTACCGCCGGTGGCGGGCGGGTGGAGGGGCGCCGCCCCTACGGCCCCGGCCCGTGCCCAACCGCCCCCCCGGCACGGTCGGCGCGCTCGGCGCGGCAGCGGGCCGCCTGCCTCACCCCCTGATGATCGCCAGCGCCTCGTCGCGCACCTTCGTCATCGTTGCCTCGTCGCGGGCCTCCGCGTTCAGGCGGAGGAGGGGTTCGGTGTTGGACGGGCGGACGTTGAACCACCAGTCGGCTGAGGTGACGGTGAGGCCGTCCAGGTCGTCCAGGGTGATGCCCTCGCGGCCCTCGTAGGCGGCCCTGATCGCGGACAGGCGGGCGGTCTGGTCGTCGACGGTGGAGTTGATCTCGCCGGAGCCGGCATAGCGGTCGTACTGGGCGACCAGGGCGGACAGGGCACCCTGCTGGCCGCCGAGGGCGGCGAGGACGTGCAGGGCGGCCAGCATGCCCGTGTCGGCGTTCCAGAAGTCGCGGAAGTAGTAGTGCGCGGAGTGCTCGCCGCCGAAGATCGCGCCGGTCCTGGCCATCTCGGCCTTGATGAAGGAGTGGCCCACGCGGGTGCGGGCGGAAGTGCCGCCGCTCTCCCGCACGACCTCGGGGACCGACCAGGACGTGATCAGGTTGTGGATGATCGTGCCCGTGCCGCCGTTGCGGGCCAGCTCGCGGGAGGCCACCAGGGCGGTGATCGCGGACGGGGGGACCGGTTCGCCCCGCTCGTCGACGACGAAGCAGCGGTCGGCGTCGCCGTCGAAGGCGAGTCCGAGGTCGGCGCCCTCCTCGCGGACCCGCTGCTGCAGATCGACGAGGTTGGCCGGGTCGAGGGGGTTGGCCTCGTGGTGGGGGAAGGTGCCGTCGAGTTCGAAGTACATCGGGACGAGGGTGAGCGGCAGGCCGGCGAAGACCGTGGGGACGGTGTGCCCGCCCATGCCGTTGCCCGCGTCGACGACGACCTTCAGCGGGCGGATCGAGCGCAGGTCGACGAGCGAGCGCAGGTGTGCCGCGTAGTCGTCCAGCGTGTCGCGCCGGGTGAGCGTCCCCGGGGTGCCGGCCGGTTCCGGGGCGCCCGACTCGCTCCACCGCTCGACGAGTTCCCGGATGTCCGCCAGGCCCGTGTCCTGGCCGACGGGGGCGGCGCCCGCGCGGCAGAGCTTGATGCCGTTGTACTGGGCCGGGTTGTGCGAGGCGGTGAACATCGCGCCCGGCAGGTCGAGTACGCCCGAGGCGTAGTACAGCTGGTCCGTGGAGCACAGGCCGATCTCGGTCACGTCGACGCCCTGGGCCGCAGCGCCGCGTGCGAACGCGCCCGACAGGCCGGGCGACGACGGTCGCATGTCGTGGCCGGTGACGATGGCGGTCGCGCCGGTCACCCGGGCGAAGGCCGCGCCGAAGAGCTCGGCCAGGGGCTCGTCCCACTGGTCGGGGACGATCCCGCGCACGTCGTACGCCTTGACGATCTGCGACAGATCAGCAGTCACGGCCAACCCTTCCGGAAGTCCTGTCGGTCACCACAAACTACCCGTTGAGGGTGACACTCCGCCGCGTTCGCCGAACGGGCGCAGGGGGTGGCTGACGGACGCCGGGCCGGGCCGGGCGTGAGTCAGGGCAGCATCCAGCCGAGCGCCGCCATGCTCTGGCCCACCACGATCAGGCACATCACGAGCAGCAGGCCGAGGCTCCAGGGCAGTACCTTGCGCAGCAAGTCGCCCTCGCGGCCCGCCAGTCCGACGGCCGCGCAGGCGATGGTGAGGTTCTGCGGCGAGATCATCTTGCCGAGGACACCGCCGGAGCTGTTGGCGGCGGCGAGCAGTTCGGCCGACAGCCCGGACTCGCGGGCGGCGGTCACCTGGAGGGCGCCGAAGAGGGCGTTGGAGGAGGTGTCGGAGCCGGACACGGCGACGCCGAACCAGCCCAGCACCGGCGACAGGAAGGCGAGTCCGGCGCCGGCCGCGGCCACGAAGTGCCCGATGGTCGCCGCCTGGCCGGAGAGGTTCATGACGTAGGCGAGGGCCAGGACGGAGGTCACGGTGAGGATCGCGAACCGCAGCTCGTGGACCGTCGCCAGCCATTCCCTGACCGCCACGCGCGCGTGCACCCCGATCACGGCCGCCGTGCACACTCCGGCGAGCAGGACGAGGGTGCCTCCGGTGGAGACGATCGGCCAGGTGAACACGTTGCCTCCGACCGGCTCCCCGTCCGGGCCCGCGACGTTCAGGAACGGCCAGTCGTAGGTCTGGGTGGCACCGGCGAGCCAGTCCTTCACCGCCGGGATCTGCGCGACGGAGAAGACCGCCACGATCAGGGCGTACGGGGCGTAGGCCCGTACCACCTCGCCGCGCGGGTCCTCCTCGTCCAGTTCCTCGCTGCGTACGCCGGTCAGCACGGAGGTCCGTACGGACTCGGCGGCGGGCACGCGCGCGTGCGGTACGGCGACCAGGGCGCCCGCTCCGGCCAGGGCGGCCCCGATGTCGGCGAGTTGCGCGGAGACGTAGTTGGACGCGGCGAACTGCGCCACGGCGAAGGCGACGCCGCAGACCAGTGCGGGGATCCAGGTCTCGCGCAGACCGCGCCGTCCGTCCACGAGCCAGACCAGCACGAGGGGCACGATGAGCGCCAGCAGCGGGGTCTGACGGCCCACCACGGACGCCACGGAGTCCAGCGGCAGCCCGGTGACCTGTGCGAGCGTGACGACCGGCGTCCCCATGGCGCCGAACGCCACCGGCGCGGTGTTGGCGACCAGCGCGACCACGGCGGCGCGTACGGGGTCGAAGCCGAGGGCCACCAGCATCACGGCGGAGATCGCGACGGGGGCGCCGAATCCGGCGAGGGCTTCCAGCAGGGCACCGAAGCAGAAGGCGATGACGAGGGCCTGGATGCGCGGGTCGTCGGAGAGCCGGCCGAAGGAGCGGCGCAGGACGTCGAAGTGGCGGGTGCGGACGGTCATCCGGTAGACCCACAGGGCGTTGACGACGATCCACATGATGGGGAAGAGACCGAAGGCGGCTCCCTGGGCGCCGCTGGAGAGCGTCTGGCCGAGTGGCATGCCGTAGGCGAGGCAGGCCACCAGGGCGGCGGCCAGCAGGCCGATCAGGCCCGCGACGTGTGCCTTCATCCGGACGCCGCCGAGCAGGACCAGGACGATCACGAGCGGCAGGGCCGCCACGAGGGCGGAGAGGCCGAGCGAGCCGGCGACGGGTTCCAGTTCCTGGACGTACACGGGTTCCTGGACGTACACGGGCACCTCCCGTTATTCCGGCATGCGAAAGCGATTTCTCGCAGCGTCAAACGGAATGGTCGTGTCCGCGACAAGCGGGCGTCAATGGGCGTGCGGGACTCGGTGTACGTGACCGTGTACGTGACCGGGAGTGCCCCGCGGTCAGTTGTCCGGGGATCGCAGTACGCGCAGATGGCCGCGTCGCGCGACTTCCATGGGGTCGGCGGTGCGGGATCCGCCGCCGGCTCCCGCGGCACGCTCCTGGGGGCGCGCGGCTTCGCGCACGGCGTTCGCAAGCGCTTCCAGGTCGTCGCCGCTGGGCTGGGCGGGGGCCGAACCGTCGAGGAGGCGGACGACCTCCCAGCCACGCGGTGCGGTGAGGCGCTCGGAGTGCTCGGCGCACAGGTCGTAGCAGTGGGGTTCGGCGTAGGTGGCGAGCGGGCCGAGGACCGCGGTCGAGTCGGCGTAGACGTACGTCAGCGTCGCGACGGCGGGACGGCCGCAGGCGGTGCGCGAACAGCGACGTACAGGGCTCACGACGTTGGACGGTACCGCACTCTTGAGCGGGCCGCGACGACTCTCCATCAGGTCACTCCACCGTGTCGCGGTGTGAAACACCCCACATGCCCCTTTGCGTATACCTCGTTGACCTGGTGCTGCGCGTACGGCCGGGAGGTCGGACGGTTCTGCTCGCGGTCACCAATTGATACAAACACCGTCAATTGCCTTGAGGGCAACAGTCTCGGAGAGATATGAAATCGAGCCCAACCTTGGCTGGAATGGTCATGTTGTGACATGCCGTGCGGGTCGGCTCGAAGGTGAGTGAGATCGGGCGGGTCGGCGATGTGACGACTACGCTTCGCAGTGATGGACAGCCCTGTGACGCCCCGTGCCGCCGGCCCCGGGCCCCGACGCCGTGATCGCCACGGTCGGGGCATGCGCGGCCCGATCGCACCACCCCAGGTACCGCTCGCCGCCAGTCGGGCGGAGACGTTCGCGGATCTGGTGCAGGACTCCGTGGAGCGGCTGGAGCGGCGGTGGCCGCAGCTCGCCGACATCGATTTCCTCGTGCTGGACGTGCCGCGACTGGACGGGGCGGCGGGGGTGGGGTGGAGCGACGAGACGGTGCCTCTGGGCGGGACCGTGGCTGCGCGCGAAGGGCGTCCGGCGCGGGTGGTGATCTATCGCCGGCCGGTCGAGATCCGGACCAAGGGGCGGGATGAGCGGGCGGCTCTCGTGCACGAGGTGGTCGTCGAGCAGGTGGCGGATCTGCTGGGGCTGACGCCGGAGACCGTGGATCCCCGGTACGGGGAGGACTGAGGATGCCCGCGGCGCAGCGTTCGGTCCGGTGGGGGTGCGCGTAGCGCCTGCGGGTGGTGGGTCGGGGCCGGGTCGGGGGTGTCCGTCCTCGGACCGGCGCGGAATCGGTCACTCGAGAAGCGGGGGGTGCGGACGCGCCGGCCCCTGCGGGCGAACACCCCCCGCCCCGTCCCCTTCGCGCCGCACGCGGCCATCGCCGTCACCGCGGGCAGTTTCGGCCGCCCACTGGGGGCGAGTCGTGCCTCCCCCGTGCCCCGGGCGGCACGGGGGGGCGCGGCGGAGCCCCGTAAGCGCCGGGCTGCGCCAACGCCCCCTCGGCCCACGCCGAACGCGTGCGGCTGGCGCCTATTTCTGCAGGACCGACAGGTCCTCCTCCGACTCCGGTACCGCCACCATTCCGCGGTCGTCCGGGAGCGGCTGGACCGTGAAGAACGGGACGCCGTTCTCCGTGACGGTGAGGGTTCGGGAGGCGTGGACGGGGGTGTCCGACTGGGGCTCGACCGTGAGGGCGTAGGTGCCCTTCGCGCCGGTCGGTACGGGGGCCTCGATGTCCTGGGTGGTGCCGGACTTGATCGTGTACGTCTTGGACGCCGGCGTACCGCCCTCGGTGCCCGCCGAAGCGGTGACCTTGATCTTGGCCGTGCCTTCGGGGGCGGTCACCGAGAGGGTCGTGCCCTTGGCGGTGTCGCCGACGGACGTCGCGCGCGTGCCGACCGGTCGGGCGGCCGGGACGAAGGCCGACTCCTGCTTGTCGCCGTTGCCGCGCAGCACCCGTACCGCCGCCACGACCGGGACCGAACTGTCCGACGCCGTCAACACCAGGGAGCCCGCCTCGCCGCGCGTGATGTCGCCCAGGTCGGCGGCTGCCGTCATGCCGCCCTTCACATGGAGCGTCTCGTTGCCGGCCGGGGTGATCAGGCCGGAGGGGGAGGCGAGGCGCACCTTCAGGTCGACGTCGGCGTCACGTGGGGTGAAGGCGACCAGCCGTACGGCGGTGGCGTCCTTCGGGATGCCGGGCAGGACCAGGCTTCCCGAGGGGTCGGCCGACGCGGGCAGCCAGTCGCCGCCCACCTTGGCGTCCAGGGCCTGTACGGCCGCGCCGACCCGGCCGCTGCGGACCACCACGTGCGCGGTCACGTCGGTCTGCTTCTCGTCGGTGAGCGTGGACAGCAGGACCGGCTCGGAGGAGTGCGGCCGGACCGTGATGCCCTCCCCCACCACCGTCTTGAGGGCACCGTCCTTGCCGTAGAGCTCGATGTCCACGACCGCCGCCGAGTCGTCGGGGTTGGTCAGGTGGACGTAGTCGGTGCGGTCGGTGTCGGTGCTGGCGCCCGGGAACCAGAATTCGGTGTCCGCGGCCGTGCAGGCGACACCCTGCAGGCCTCGGCCCGTGCCGGCGGCGACCTCTGTCGTCTGCTGCACGGTCCAGCCGGGCGCGAAGTGGCCCTCGGCGGTGCCGATGAGGGCGGGGGCGTCGCCGCCGGTGGTGTCCCCGGTGACCGGCTTGCCGGGTTCCGCGGGCTGCAGAACGGGCTCCTCGTCGGCCCCGGCCTTCTGTGTGGCCGGCCGGAGTGCGGCCTCGCCGCCGTTCTCCGTGCCCTTCGTGACCGGGGTGAAGGACGTGTACGCCGTCTCGGCGAGGTCGGAGGTGCTGGGCCGGGGGCACAGCAGGCTCGTGCGTTCCACGGGGAGGTGGGCCGCCGCCGTGACCGCCTCGTCCGTGGTCCCGGCGTCCGGAGCGGACACCGCGGCGAAGCCGGTGACGGCGGCGAGCGCGGTCACGCCCGCGATCAGGGACAGGGTGGTGCGGTTCACTGCTGGCTCCCGTCGGGACGCTCACTGCCCGTGCCGTGGGGTTCGTACGGCGTGCCGTAGCCCTGCGTGTAGTTCTGGTCGTAGCCCTGCGGATACGTCTGGTCGTACGGCTGCTGGGGGGTGCCGTAGGCGTACGGGTCGTACTGGCCGCCCTGCTGGTACGGATCCGCCGGGTACTGGTTGTAGGGGTCCGCGGCGTACTGCTGCTGGTACTGGTCGCCGGTCTGGGCGTCCGTGTGCGGGGCCGGGGCCCAGTCGCCGTAGTCGGGCTGGGGTGGCACGGGGGCGGGGGTCTGCTCGTTGTCGGCCGCTTCCTCGGGGGCGGACTCCGCCTCGGCCTCGGCCTGGGCGCGCAGGCGCCGGGCGCGGCGGCCCTCGCCGGCCACGGCCTCGGCGGGGACGGCCGGTTCCTCGGGCAGATCGTCGTCGACGTCGCGGCGGCGGCCGGGCAGGGCCATGACGACGAGGACGACGGAGAGCAGACCCTGGGCCCACAACCAGGCGGTGTGGGTGATCGGGTCGTCGTAGGTGACGTCCAGCGTGCCGCCGGCGGCGGGGAGTTCGAAGCCCTGGGCCCAGCCGTCGACCGTGGTGCGGGACAGCGGCTTGCCGTCCAGGGTGGCGGTCCAGCCGTCGGCGGTGGCGTCGGCCAGGCGGAGGACGCGGCCCTCGCCGCCGTTCGGGATCTTGGTGTGGATCTCGACCGGGCCCGCGGCGACGGGCTGGGGCCGACTGTCGCCTTCCCCGGCGAGGACGATGCTCGCGCGGGCGACCTGGTGGTCGACCCGCCACAGTGCCCCGCCCGCCTGCTGGCTGAGCCGGCTCAGACCGGGGGTGGCGTCCAGGACTCGGACGACCTCGCGCGGGGCTCCCGGGTGGACGAGGACGTAGCGGACGGCGAAGCCGCCGAGTTGGTCGGCCTGGTCCGCGCCGGAGCCGGCGACCAGATGGGCGACGACCTTGTCGAGCCTGGCGTTCTCGCCGTCCACCGCGGCGATCTCGGCGTCGCCCATGCGGGCGCCGGAGCCGCGCACCAGCACATAGCCGACGTGGGCGGTGGAATCGCTGTCGAGGACGAGGGTGCGGGCCTGGTCGCGGGTGCCGCTCTCCTCCGCGACGAACGCGGGCACCTGGACGGGGTCGCGCCGCTCGACGGGCCCGTCGGCGCCGCGGATCATCCAGCCGGCGGCGACGAGCAGCGGGCCGACCGCGCAGGCGAGGGCGATGAGCGCGGCGACCGGCTGGCGCCAGCCGAAGCTCTGCTCGGCGACCCGCGCGCGTGCCCCGTCGGCGCCGAGCGTGGCGGCGGCCAGGACGGCGATGCCGTAGACGAGCGTCGCGGGGCCGGCCCAGGTGGAGTTGTTGGACAGGACCGCGAAGACGAGGCCCACCAGGGCGGCCGTCCACGCGGTGAGGATGGCCGGCCGGCGCTCGGAGCGGAGCAGGGCGGCGAGCGCGGCGAGCACGAGGCCGATGAGCAGCAGGCCGCTGACGGTGCCGGGGCCGCCCGGGCTCGCGCCGAGCAGGTCGAGGGCGGAGGCGGCCGACGGGCCGTACTCCAGGCCGGCCTCCCGGAAGAAGCCGAAGGGGAGGAGGGACAGCGACCAGGGCGCGAGGATCAGCAGGGGGGTGCCCAGTTGGGCCACGAAGCGGAGCGCGTACGCCGGGATGTCGGTTCTGCGCAGGGCCAGTACGCCGAGGCCGAGGACCAGGGCGATGGGCCACACGATCGGGGTGAACGCGGTGGTGATGGTGAGCAGCAGCGCGTACGCCCAGGTGGCGCGCCAACTGCCGCGTGCGCCGGAGGTGCTGGTGAGGCCGCTCGCGGCGATGCCCGCGCGGGCGATGAGCGGCAGGAGGACGGCGAGTACGGCGGTGCCGATGCGGCCGCCGGCCAGGGCGCCGGTCGCGGCGGGCAGGAAGGCGTAGGCGACGGCCGCCCAGGCGCGCAGCAGCCGGGACTCGACGAGCGGGCGGGAGGCGAAGTACGCGGTGAAGCCGGCCAGCGGTACCGAGCAGACCAGGAGCACGGTGACGGCGAGGCCGGTCGAGCCGAGCAGCAGGGAGGCGAAGGCCGCCACGACGGCGAGGTAGGGCGGTGCCGATCCGGTGCCGCCGGCGCCCACGGTGTGCCAGGCGTCGGTGTAGCGCGCCCACAGCTCACCGGCGTCGGCGGGCGCGGGGAGCAGGGCGCCGCCCGCCAGCGCACCGCCGCCCAGGAGTTCGCGGCAGGCGGCGAGGGAGACGAGCAGCAGCGTCAGGAAGAGCACCGGGCCGGGTTTGCGGGCGATGCGTTTGACGCGGGCGAACTGCTCGACCTCGAGGAAGTCGGCGTCGTCGCCGCCGGGTCCGGACTCGACCGCGCTGCCGTGCCGTCCCGCGCCGGAGGCGGCCTCGGGGTCGGAGCGGCCGACGAGGTTGCTCGCGACCTGTTCCACGGTGACACGGACGGTCGCGCCGGGCGGCGGGAACAGCTGCCGCAGTTCGTCCTTGTCGATCTGCGGGCTGCCGCGATGGCGCCGTCCGGCGAGGATCCGTTCGGGCCGCAGCAGAGTGCCCATGAGGCCGCGGATCTCGTCGACGGCCTGCCCGGGGGCCTTGCCGACGAGGTAGGCGAGGGTGCGCAGCAGGGTGCCGAGGACGACGCGCAGCAGGACCCAGGGCAGCACCGCGGTACGGGCGTTGACGAGCAGGGCGTAGACGGCGCCCGCCTTGTCCACCTTGTGCGGGGAGGCGGAGGTGCGGCCCACGCAGTCGACGGTGCGTCGCTCCCGGGAGGCGGCCTCGGCGTGCCGGACGACCGCGTCGGGGGCGACCAGGACCCGGTGTCCGGCGGAGTGCGCGCGCCAGCACAGGTCGACGTCGTCGCGCATGAGGGGCAGGTGCCGGTCGAAGCCGCCGAGCCGGTCGAAGACGTCCCGGCGGACCAGCATGCCGGCGGTGGACACCGACAGGACGGGCCGTACGTGGTCGTGCTGGCCCTGGTCCTGTTCGCGGCGGTCCAGGCCGGTCCAGCGGCGCCCGGAGTTGGCGATGGAGACGCCGACCTCGAGGAGCTGCCTGCGGTCGTACCAGCCGCGGAGCTTGGGGCCCACCACGGCGACGTCGTCCCGGCCGAGTTCGTACTCGTTCTCCACAACGCGCAGCAGCCGGGCCAGCGCGTCGGGTTCGGGGGCGCAGTCGTCGTGCAGCAGCCACAGCCACTGCACCGGCTCCCCGTGCGGGAGTTCGGGCATGTCGTAGGCGTCGTCGCGCCAGCTGCGGGTGACCGGGTCCCAGCCGCTCGGCCGTTTCAGGTACGGCAGGTCGTCCGGCGTGAGGTGCGGGGCGGCGCGGTGGCACTCCTCGACGGCCTGGCCGAAGCCGGTGCGCCGGGCGAGGTGCAGCACGCGGTCGTCGCCGAGGGCGTCGGTGACCAGCCGGGCGGAGTCGTCCGCGCTGCCGGTGTCGGCGCCCATGGCGAACTGGACGGGACGTTCCTGGCCGAGCAGCCCGGCGAGCGCGTCGGGCAGCCAGCGGGCGCCGTCGTGGGAGACGAGGACCGCGGTCACCACGTGACGCGGGAACTCGGGCGGGCGGGTCGGGTCAAACACGGCGGTGGCAGCGAGGTCTTGCCGGGCTGCCGTGTGGCTGTGCACGGACATCGAGGTACGGGCCCCGGTTCGGTGGACTGTGGGGACGCCTGCGCCCGGTGGGGCGGCGGGGCGTCTCGGACGAGCGACCACACTATCGGCAGATGCGACGGGGCCGGCTCGGAGCGCCTCGACGGGGGGGCGTGGTGGCCGGGCGACGGGCGGGCACGGCGGCCCGCCGCCTGTGGACGACCACCCGCGGCGGGCCGTCGAGTCCCGTATGTGCGAAGTGACGTGCGTGCGGAGATGGCGCGCGTACGACGGTGATGTGCCGTTACGTCAGACGGCGGCCTTCTTCAGCCGGCGGCGCTCCCGCTCGGACAGACCGCCCCAGATGCCGAAGCGCTCGTCGTTGGCGAGGGCGTATTCGAGGCACTCGGAGCGGACCTCGCAGGCGAGGCAGACCTTCTTGGCCTCGCGGGTCGAGCCGCCCTTCTCGGGGAAGAAGGACTCGGGGTCGGTCTGGGCGCACAGCGCGCGCTCCTGCCAGCCGAGCTCCTCGTCCGCGTCGTCGACCAGCAGTTGCTGCACCAGCTCGGTCATGTGCGCCCCTCGTCTGTCTTCGCGTCCCCGTGATGTAGCCGTTACCGATTCCGGCTGAACGACACGAGTGAAATTACAAGTGTGCTGCTCCGGGCGAGTCAAGCCGAGATCTGCTATTGAGCCCCTTATTCACTCTGCGGAACCAAGGCCGAGCGGAAAGTGTTCAAATCACCCTAAACCTCGACACGCGTACGGGACCCACGAGGGCTTCCGGCCCACGCAGAGCCTCTACGGGGAGGACGCCCAGGTGATCGATCTCGTTCCGACCCCCGCGCCGAAGCGAACCGGATCACAGTCGCATCACAGGATCGCAACGGTGCGCAGGGCGCCCGGCCGTGCGCACCTTGTGTCCCTGGAAACGACTGAGCAAACCTTTCATCTACGAGATGAACCGGATGAGGTGAACCATGTCCCACATATCGGGCGTCGAGTTGACAGTGACGGAGTGAACCGCTGTCCTAGTGGGCATGCTCGCGAATTCGGCACTCACCTCGACCCGCTCCGCCGGGTTCCTCGGTGCTGCCCGCGCTCGCTGTAGCTGTCGCTGTTCCGGCTGTTGAGCCCAAGCGCTCCGGCCACCCCCGAGTCACCCGCGACTCGGACGCAGTTTCCTTCGCTCCATCAGGGCACCTTCCTCCGCTCCACCAGGGCACCCCTCGCCGCAGGCCCGCGACCCGGGCGCACGCGACGCGACCCCCCTCACCCCCACCGCTCCTCCGCCAAGGGAACCTCCGCACCCATGAACAGCGACAGCGACCTCCAGATCGCCGGCGACATCCTCGAAGTCCCGCACCTGCTCCAGGCCCCGCGCGAGCACCCGGCCACCGTCGCCGAATTCGCCGGCCTGGCCCGCTCCATCGCCGCCGACCGCTCCCAGTGGGAGCACCTCGTGCGGTACGACGCCACCAGCCGCTGGTACCACCGGCTGCGCACCGGGCCGGGTTACGAGGTGTGGCTGCTGTCCTGGGTGCCCGGCCAGGGCAGCGGACCGCACGACCACGGCCGCTCCTCCGGCGTGCTCACCGTCCTGGACGGCACCCTGACCGAGCGCGCCGGGCGCGGCACGCGCGCGCTGACGGCGGGCGCCCAGCGGGTCTTCGCACCCGGCTATGTGCACGAGGTCGTCAACGACGCGCTGGAGCCCGCGGTCAGCCTGCACATCTACTACCCGGGCCTGACGGAGATGCCCATGCACACCAGGCCCCACTGCGAGGCGCGCACGGCGCCCGGCCCGGTGACTGCCTGACGCGATGTCGTAGCCGCCTGCGAGGATGGCCCCATGCGCATTGTGGTTCTGGCAGGCGGCATCGGCGGTGCCCGTTTCCTGCGCGGTCTGAAGCGGGCCGTGCCGGACGCGGACATCACCGTCATCGGCAACACCGGGGACGACATCCACCTCTTCGGGCTGAAGGTCTGCCCGGACCTCGACACGGTGATGTACACGCTCGGCGGCGGTATCAACGAGGAGCAGGGCTGGGGACGGACCGACGAGACCTTCCACCTCAAGGAGGAGCTCGCGGCGTACGGCGTCGGCCCGGAGTGGTTCGGCCTCGGCGACCGGGACTTCGCCACGCACATCGTGCGGACGCAGATGCTCGGCGCCGGATATCCGCTGAGCGCGGTGACCGAGGCGCTCTGCGACCGCTGGAAGCCCGGCGTGCGCCTCATCCCGATGACCGACGACCGCGTGGAGACCCACGTGGCCGTGACCTTGCCCGGCAGCGGCTCCGCCGCGGGGGCCGGCGAGCGCAAGGCGATCCACTTCCAGGAGTACTGGGTGCGGCTGCGGGCCTCGGTGCCGGCCGAGGCGGTCGTACCGGTCGGCGCGGAGCAGGCGAAGCCGGCGCCGGGCGTCCTGGAGGCGATCGCCGAGGCCGATGTGATCCTCTTCCCGCCGTCCAACCCCGTGGTCTCCGTCGGCACCATCCTCGCCGTCCCCGGCATCCGCGAGGCGATCGCCGACGCGGGCGTGCCGGTGGTCGGCCTGTCACCGATCGTCGGGGACGCGCCCGTGCGCGGCATGGCCGACAAGGTGCTCGCGGCCGTCGGCGTGGAGTCCACGGCCCCGGCGGTGGCCGAGCACTACGGCTCGGGTCTGCTGGACGGCTGGCTGGTCGACACCGTCGACGCCGCCTGTGTGGAGCGCGTCGAGGCGGCCGGGATCCGCTGCCGGGCCGTACCGCTGATGATGACCGACGTCGACGCGGCCGCGCGGATGGCGCGGGAGGCGCTGGCGCTGGCGGCGGAGGTGCGGGCGGTATGAGCGGCGCGCACCCGGCGTCCGACGGCTACCGGGTCCGGGCCGTGGCGGGCCTGCCCGAGGTCCGCGAGGGCGACGACCTGGCCAAGCTGATCGCGGCCGCCGAACCGGGACTGGCCGACGGCGACGTCCTGCTGGTCACCTCGAAGATCGTCTCCAAGGCGGAGGGCCGCATCGTCGAGGCGGCCGACCGGGAGGCCGCGATCGACGCGGAGACGGTACGCGTGGTGGCCCGGCGCGGCCCCCTGCGCATCGTCGAGAACCGGCAGGGCCTGATCATGGCCGCGGCCGGGGTCGACGCCTCCAACACCCCCTCCGGCACGGTCCTGCTGCTGCCCGAGGACCCGGACGCCTCCGCGCGGAGGATCCGCGAGGGCCTGCGCGAGGCCCTGGGTGTCGAGGTGGGCGTGATCGTCACCGACACCTTCGGCCGGCCCTGGCGCGCGGGGCTGACGGATGTCGCGATCGGCGCGGCGGGCGTGCGCGTACTGGACGATCTGCGCGGCGGCACCGACGCGTACGGCAATCCGCTCGGCGCCACGGTCGTCGCCACGGCCGATGAGCTCGCCGCGGCGGGTGACCTGGTCAAGGGCAAGGCCTCCGGCCTCCCGGTGGCCGTCGTCCGTGGACTGGCGCACCTGGTGGCGTCCGACGACGGCGAGGGCGCGCGGGCGATGGTGCGCGGCGCGCGCGACGACATGTTCCGCCTGGGCACGTCCGAGGCCGTACGCCAGGCGGTGACCCAGCGCCGTACGGTGCGGTCCTTCACGGACGAGCCGGTCGACCCGGGCGCGGTGCGCCGCGCGGTGGCGGCGGCGGTGACGGCACCGGCCCCGCACCACACCACGCCCTGGCGTTTCGTCCTGCTGGAGTCTCCCGACACCCGCACCCGCCTCCTGGACGCGATGCGCGACGCCTGGATCGCGGACCTGCGCCGCGACGGGAAGACGGAGGAGTCCATCGCCCGGCGCGTGAGCCGCGGCGACATCCTGCGCAACGCGCCTTATCTGGTCGTGCCCTGCCTGGTCATGGACGGCTCGCACACCTACGGGGACGCGCGGCGGGACGGCGCGGAGCGGGAGATGTTCGTCGTCGCCACGGGCGCCGGCGTGCAGAACTTCCTGGTCGCGCTGGCCGGGGAGCGGCTCGGCTCGGCGTGGGTGTCGTCGACGATGTTCTGCCGTGAGGTGGTCCGGGAGGTCCTGGACCTGCCCGCGCACTGGGACCCGATGGGCGCGGTGGCGGTCGGCCACCCGGCGGAGGACCCCCGGCCGCGCCCGGAGCGGGAGGCGGGCACGTTCATCGAGGTGCGGTGAGCCGGAAGCGCGGACGCCTACCCTCATAGGGGCCCTCCGCTCGCAGGGCCCCCCGTTTCACCTCCACCGCTGGGATCTCTCGTGGCAGGACGTTTCCCTCCCCGCCCGACGCGTACGTCCGTGCGCGGCGGGCATGTCGCCGTGCCCGCGGGAGTCCCCCGCCAGGCGCCGGCTCCGGCCCGGGTACGGACGTGGGTACC
This sequence comes from Streptomyces griseoloalbus, assembly GCA_014650015.1. GTDB lineage: Bacteria > Actinomycetota > Actinomycetes > Streptomycetales > Streptomycetaceae > Streptomyces > Streptomyces griseoloalbus. Next base: position 115,533 of record BMUD01000020.1, on the reverse strand, counting down.
GGACGGCCCGCTGGACCTCGGCCTGGTGCTCGGGCCGTTGCGGCGCGGGCCCGGGGACCCGACGTTCCGGGCGCTGCCGGACGGCTCCGTGTGGCGGGCCAGTCTGACGCCGGCGGGTCCGGGGACGCTCCGGGTGACGGGGCGGGCCGGTGAGATCCGGGGAGAGGCGTGGGGGCCGGGCGCCGACTGGCTCCTGGAGCGGCTGCCGCAGACGCTCGGGGCGGACGACGATCCGTCCGCCTTCGTACCGCGGCACAAACTGCTGGCGCTGACCCGGCACCGGCGGCCGGGACTGCGGCTGACGCGTACCGGGCTGGTGCTGGAGTCGTTGATCCCGTCGATCCTGGAGCAGAAGGTCACGACCGGTGAGGCGTACCGGGCGTGGCGGCTGCTGGTGCGGAAGTACGGGGAGCCGGCGCCCGGGCCCGCACCGGAGCGGATGTCGGTGATGCCGGCGCCGAGGACGTGGGCGCTGATCCCGTCCTGGGAGTGGCACCGTGCCGGGGTCGACGACAAGCGGGCGTCGACGGTCCTGCGGGCGGCGCGGGTCGCCGCGCGGCTGGAGGAGGCGGTGGGGATGCCTCCGGCGGCGGCGCAGGAGCGGTTGGAGTTGGTGTCGGGGATCGGGCCGTGGACGTCGGCGGAGACGGTGCAGCGCAGTCATGGGGCGGCGGACGCGGTGACCGTGGGGGATCTGCACCTGCCGGGGATCGTGGGGTTCGCGCTGGCGGGGGACCGGCATGCGGATGACGCTGTGATGCTGTCGCTGCTGGAGCCGTACGCGGGGCAGCGGCATCGGGCCGCGCGGTTGATTCTGCTGAGCGGGCGGGTGCCGGGGCGGCGGGCGCCGCGGATGCCGTACGGGGATATCGGGCGGCTGTGAGGCTGGTTGGGCCGGTTGAGGGGGGCACGAGGGGCCGGTGCGGGGGTTGCACGGGGGCCGGTGCGGGGGTTGCACGGGGGCCGGTGCGGGGGTTGCACGGGGGCCGGTGCGGGGGTTGCGCGGGGGCCGGTGCGGGGGTTGCGCGGGGGCCGGTGCGGGGGTTGCACGGGCCGGTGCTGATGTGGGCCGGGGCCGTGCTGGGGGTGGGCCGGGGGGGTGGTTGCGCAGCCCGGCGCTTGCGGGGTGCCGCCGCGCCCACCCGTGCCGCCCCAGCGGCACGACTGCCCGCAGTGGGCGCGGCGCGGCCGGCCGCAGTGAGAGCGGCACGACTGCCCGCAGTGGGCGGCAGTGACTGACCGCAGTGGGGCGGCGCGGCTGACCGCAGTGGGCGGCAGTGACTGACCGCAGTGGGGGCGGCGCGGCCGGCCGCTGGTGGCGCGGTGGGGGGCGCCCACCGCGCGTTTGCGCTACTGGTCCGAGGAGAAGCGGACCGCCCCGGCCGGGATGCGGGCGTCGCACCACACGCGGGCGCCCTCGCGGAGTTCGTTGCGGGCGCCGATGACCGCTCCGTCGCCTATCACCGTGCCGGTGAGGACCGAGCGTTCGCCCACCCGCGCCCGGGTGCCTATCAGCGAGTCGGTGACGACCGCGCCCGGCTCGATGACCGCCCCGGGAAGGATCGTGCTGCCGAAGACGCGCGCGCCCTCCGCCACGAACGCGCCCTCGCCCACCACCGTCCCGCCCGCGAGCTTCGCATCGGGTGCCACGGTCGCCGTGGGCAGTACCAGCCGGTCACCGCAGCGACCGGGCACCGCGGGCGACGGCGCACGGCCGAGCACCAGATCCGCCGATCCCCGTACGAAGGCCGCGGGAGTGCCCAGGTCCAGCCAGTACGTGGAGTCGACCATGCCCTGGAGATGGGCCCCGGCCGACAGCAGCCGCGGGAACGTCTCCCGCTCCACCGACACCGGCCGGCCCGTCGGGATCGTGTCGATCAGCGAGCGGCGGAAGACGTACGCCCCCGCGTTGATCTGATCGGTGACGATCTCCTCCGGCGTCTGGGGCTTCTCCAGGAACGCGAGCACCCGTCCCGTGTCGTCCGTGGGGACCAGCCCGTAGGCGCGCGGGTCCGTCACCTTCGTCAGGTGCAGCGAGACGTCCGCGCCCGTCGTCTCGTGCGTGCGCACCAGCGCCCGGATGTCCAGTCCGGTCAGGATGTCCCCGTTGAAGATCAGTACCGGTTCGTCCGGTCCCGAGTGCAGCCGGGACGCGACGTTGCGGATCGCGCCGCCCGTTCCGAGCGGCTCCTCCTCCGTCACGTACTCGATGTGCAGCCCGAGGGCCGCCCCGTCGCCGAAGTACGGCTCGAAGACCTCGGCCAGGTAGGACGTGGCCATGACGATGTGTTCGACGCCCGCGGCTCTCGCTCTCGCCAGCTGGTGCGTGAGGAAGGGCACCCCGGCCGCCGGGACCATGGGCTTGGGTGTGTGCACCGTGAGGGGGCGCAGTCGCGTGCCCTTGCCGCCGACCAGGAGGATCGCTTCTGTCACCTGTCGTCTCTGCTTCCTGCCGGGACCGGCCGAACTGTCTTTCGGCCGGCCAGTGTATGCAGACCGTTCCACAGCACGTGCGACGGTGGTGCCTCCGGCAGGAAGGGACGCACGGGCCGCCTCAGCGGCCCTGGTAACGAGCCGCCGTGGAACGCGCGGTGCCGAGCTTGCGGTAGAGCTTCCCCCCTGGGCACGAGGTGTTGAACCCGTCCCGGTGACCGGAGATCACGTTCAGTCGTACCTTCTTACCTTTTCGGTAGAGATTGCCACCACCGGACTTCAGATATGTCTTCGCGCGCGGATTCATGCCGTGCAGTCCGAGTTTCCAGGCGGTGAGCCGGGCGATGGCCTTCACCGCGGAGGACGACGGCTTCGTGGAGCCGTAGGAGCCGATCACCGCGATCCCCGTGGTGTCGGTGTTGAACCCGTAGGTATGGGCGCCCCTGACCGGCTTCGCCACTCCCCCGGCCCGGCCCTCGTAGATACTCCCGCACTTGTCGACGAGGAAGTTGTAGCCGATGTCCCGCCAGCCCAGGCTCCTGACGTGATAGCGGTAGAACCCGCGGATCAGTGAAGGAGCCTGCGCGCACGAGTAGTTGTTGCCGGAGGCGGTGTGGTGCACGAAGGCCGCCTTGACCTTGCCGGTGTACACGAACTGCCTCGCCCGCAGGCTCTCGTCCGCCCCCCAGCCGCGCCGGGTGACGATGGCGGGGCGCGGCCCGATGTACGGCTTGGCCCGCTGCTGCTCGGTCAGTTCCGGCCCGCGCAGGGTGAGCAGTTCCTGCCGGGTCTGTTCGCCCGTCAGCGCCGGGATCTCGGTGGCGCCGAGCGGTGCGAGTCCGTCGTTGGCCGCGGAGGCGGCGGTCGCCTCGGCGCTCATCACACCGGTGCGACCGTCCACGGCCTCGTCCACAGCCTCGTCCACGACCTCCTCCACGGCCTCGTCCGCAGCGTCACCCGCGGGCGGAGCGGCCGACCCCGGGTCGACGAGGTCGAGCCGCAGCCCGGAGGGCAGCCCGGCCGGTGGGTCGTCGGCCCCGTACGCGCCGGGCTCCGGCCGGACCCGGATCTCCACGCCGTCCGACTCCCCCACCCACAGCGGTGCCGTGGCGCCGCGGACCCGGTCCGAGGCGGCTTCCGCGCTGCCCGGATCGGCCGCGTGGTCGGCGTAGTGGGTCTCCACGTCCTGCCAGCCGGTCCAGGCGCCGGCGCCGGCCGCCCGGGTGCGGACCTGGACGCGGCCGTGGAGTTCGGCGGCGGGGTCGTCCCAGACGACACCGAGGAGGGAGAAGTGCCGTACGGCCCGCGGGGTGAGGCCGAGGACGGCGGCGCCGGAGGCCCGGTCGCGGGTGAGGGTCCGCAGGGGCAGCGACTGGGTGCTGCCGGGGACGTCGGGCGGGGTTGTCACCGCTGCGCGCGTGGCCGCATCTGCCGTCGGCGCCGTTCTCGCGGCCGCCGCGGTGGCGGGCGGAACGAGCGGGAGGGCGAGGGCGGCGGCGCAGGTGACACCGATTGAGGAAGCAAGGATTCCACGCATACCACCGACCTTGGGCACAGTCAGACACATCTGCCACCCGGGGAATTGACGGGCCGTCGGAGCCCGTTCCTCCGAACCGGTGCCCCGCGCGGGCGGTGCGCGCGGACGGGTCGGCGTACGCTTGCGCGGGTGAACGCGACCGACCGCACCCCTGCCGACCTGCTGAGTTCCGCGCTGGCCGCGGACCCGGGACGCCCTCTGGTGACCTTCTACGACGACGCCACGGGCGAACGCGTCGAATTGTCCGTGGCCACCTTCGCCAATTGGGTGGCCAAGACCGCCAACCTCCTCCAGGACGAACTGTCCGTCGAACCCGGCGACCGGGTGGCCCTGCTGCTCCCCGCGCACTGGCAGACGGCGGTCTGGCTGCTGGCGTGCGCGTCGGTGGGCGTGGTCGCGGACGTGGCCGGGGACCCGGCGGCGGCGGACGTGGTGGTGAGCGGTCCGGAGGCGGAGTCGCTGGAGGCGGCGCGGGCCTGCTCGGGCGCCCGGGTCGCGCTGGCGCTCAGGCCGCTCGGCGGGCGCTTCCCGCAGCCGCCGGAGGGCTTCGCCGACTACGCCGTCGAGGTGCCGGGGCAGGGCGACCGGTTCGTGCCGTACGCGCCCGTCGACCCCGAGGAGCCGGCGCTGATCGTGGCGGGGCGGGAGTTCACCGGGGCGGAGGTGGTCGAGCGGGCCCGGGCGGAGGCGGCGGACCTCGGTCTGACCGGGCCGGGCTCGCGGGTCCTGTCGGCGTTGCCGTTCGACACCTGGGAGGGCCTGAACACGGGACTGTACGGACCGCTGGCGACCGGCGGCTCCGTGGTGCTGTGCCGGAACCTGGACCGTCTCGGGGACGACGCGCTGGACAAGCGGGTGGAGAGCGAGCGGGTGACGGTCATCTCCCGTTAGGGCCTGTCTGGCCATTCGCGTCGTCGCCCGCAGGGCGGGCGGGAACTGTCGGACAGGCCCCAGGGCCCCGCTCCCCTCCTCCCACCTCACCCGTCCGCCCCGTCCCGTCCCCCGTTCGGCGCAACACCACCCGCCCCGCGCCGCCCTCCCGGGTCATCGTCGTATCAGCGGCACACGCCACGTGCCGCGCACACCGCACTCCCGTACGCACGGGGACCACCCCGGGCCCGCGCACCGGCGCGCGCGGGCCACACCCGTACGCACCACACGCCCGTATGCCATTCCGTACGCCGTCCCGGTCCCGTACGCAGTGAGGGGTGGACCCGGTCATGAGCGACACCGCAGGCGCGTCCTCCGCGCAGCCGGGGGGCCGGCGTGCTCTCGGCCCGGGGAGGGGGTCCTCGGCGAGCGGGCGGGGGCGGGCCCGGCGCCGGCGGCGGCGCTGGGCGCACGGCACGGCGCTCGCGGTCACCGCCCTACTCGTCGCGGCCGCCGGGGCCGGGTGGGCGGTGTACATGAAGCTGGAGGGGAACATCACCCCCGACGAGGCGGCGGCGGCCGAGCTCGCACGGTTCGAGGAGGAGCGGCCCACCTCGCTCGTCAAGGACGCCCGGAACATCCTGCTGATCGGGTCGGACTCGCGCTCGGGGGACGAGAACGGGCGCTACGGGCGGGACCCGGGGACGGAGCGGTCGGACACCGTGATCCTGCTGCACCTGTCGGCGGGCCGGCGCAGCGCCACCGCGGTGTCCATACCCCGGGATCTGATGGTGAACGTTCCCGGCTGCCGCCGCCCGGACGGATCACGTTCCGAACCGATGTTCACGATGTTCAACTCCGCTTTTGAGGTGGGCGGTTCGGCCTGCACCATCCGCACCGTCGAGAAACTCACGGACATTCGCGTCGATCACCATGTCGTCGTCGACTTCGACGGTTTCAAGGACATGGTCGACGCGGTGGACGGCGTCGACGTGTGCCTGCGCGAGCCCATCGACGACGAGGCCGCCGAACTGAGGCTGCCGGCGGGCCGGGTGACGCTGAACGGGGAGCAGGCGCTCGGTTATGTCCGCGCCCGCAAGAGCCTCGGCGACGGCAGCGACACCGGCCGCATGGAGCGGCAGCAGCGGTTCCTCGGCGCACTGGTCGGCAAGGTGCGCAGCAATGACGTTCTGCTGAATCCGGTGAAGCTGTATCCCGTTCTGGACGCGGCCACCTCGTCGCTCATGACCGACCCGGGGCTGGCCAGTTTGCGGGGGCTGTACGAACTCGTGCGGGGGCTGCGCGAGATCCCCACGGAAGGTGTGCAATTCCTGACCGTTCCGCGGGAGCCGTACGCCGGGAACGTCAATCGGGACCAGCTCGCGCAGCCCGCCGCGGAGAAACTGTTCGAGCGGCTGCGCAGGGACGCGCCCGTGGCGGTCGGTACGGATGGTGACGAAAAGGCCACGGAAAAGGAATCCGGGAAGTCGTCCGGCGGCGCTTCCCCCGTCCCCACCTTCTCGGGGAACACCGCCGCCGAGGACACCTGCGCGTAAAGCCTCCACCAAACCAACTCCAAGGCTGCGAACTCTCATCCAGGGAAATGGGCGGATTGCCCCTTGTGAGGACGTGTAATTCGTCACCGGCGTCGCCCGGGGGCGACCAGGACCGTTAGTGTGAGCGCTCCGGTGCGTCCGTTCCTTCAGGTCCCTCCTGAGATCCCGCACTGTGTGACCGAGACCCGAGCGCCTTGGGAGGGGAAAGGCGCCGCGTGGCCCCGACGGAGGATTCGAGCGACCGTGGACGCGCAAGGCCGTGGGCGGGCGGAGAACATCGACCCCGCAGACCAGTGGGTACTCAATCCGGACACCGGTGAATACGAACTGCGACTGAGTCCTTCCGCAGCGCAGTCACCGGTCCCCCGTCCGCGCGGTTCCCGCTCCTCGGGTGCGAGGACCCGGCGCGGCCGGTCGGCGTCACCGGGCCGTTCGCCCGAGCGGCCCGGCCGTGGGGCACCGGAGCCGGAGAAGCCCGGCCGGGAGGTGCCGCCGCAGCGCAGGCGCCGGGGCGCGCCGGAGGAGCCGCCGCCGGGGCGGCGCGGGCGCCGGCCGGCGAAGAAGCAGCCGAAGGCGAAGAAGGCCCTGCTGTGGACCGGCGGCACCATGGCGTTCGTGGTGCTCGCCACCGGCGTGGGCGGCTACCTGTACCTGGAGCACCTGAACGACAACATCACGTCCGTCTCCGACGACGGCGCCGGCACCGGTGGCTTCAGCAAGGACAAGGCGATCAACATCCTGGTGATCGGCACCGACAAGCGCACCGGTTCGGGCAACGAGGGCTACGGCGACACGGGCAGTGCCGGGCACGCCGACACCACGATCCTGCTGCACGTCTCCAAGGACCGCTCCAACGCGACCGCGCTGAGCATCCCGCGCGACCTGATAGTCGACATCCCCGACTGCCCGACGCAGCAGGAGGACGGCAGCCAGAAGGTGATCCCGGGCTCCACCGGCGTCCGCTTCAACACCAGCCTGGGCCAGAGCGGTCGCACGCCCAGCTGCACCATGCGGACCGTGACCGAGCTGACCGGGATCAAGCCGGACAACTTCATGGTGGCCGACTTCAACGCCGTCAAGACGCTGACCTCGGCGGTCGGCGGCGTCGAGGTGTGTCTGGCGAAGGACATCGACGACCCGGACTCCCATCTGAAGCTGTCCCGGGGCACACACACCATCGAGGGCGAACAGGCCCTGGCGTTCGTCCGCACCCGGCACTCGGTCGGCCTGGGCGGCGACCTGAGCCGGATCGCGCTGCAGCAGCAGTTCCTGAGCGCGCTGATGCGCAAACTGAAGTCGAACGACACGCTCACCAGCCCGTCCAAGATGATCAAGCTCGCCGAGGCGGGCACCGAGGCGCTCACCGTCGACTCCCAGCTGGACAGCATCGGCAAGCTCAGGGACCTCGGCCTGGAGCTGGGCAAGCTCAACGTCAAGAACCTGTCCTTCACCACCGTGCCGGTGAAGGACAACCCCGCGGAACAGGTGAAGGCGACCGTCGTCCTCAACGAGACCGAGGCCCCGAAGGTCTTCGACCTGATCAGGAACGACGTGTCGTTCACCGCGGTCAAGAAGCAGAAGAAGAAGGAGAAGGCCGAAGTCGCCGCCCGGCTGAAGGGCGAGAAGGCACCGGCCTCCGAGGTCCGTGTCCGCATCCTCAACGGCGGCGCACCCGGCGGCAGCGCCCAGGAGATGCTCAGCTGGCTCCAGGTCGACCAGGGCGTCGACAAGTCCGAGAACGCCGGCAACGCACCCGCGGAACTGAGCAGGACTACGCTCGAGTACGCCCCCGACCAGGCCGCCCAGGCACGCCGCCTGGCCGACATCCTGGGGCTGTCCGGGTCGGCGATGAAGCCCGGCGAGAGCGTCACCAACGCCCAGGGCGTGCCCGCGATGTCACTGACCCTCGGCAAGGACTTCAAGGGCGCCGGCGTCTCGCTCACGCCGCCGGACAAGGCGCCCGACGACATCCAGAAGTCCACGGCGGACAAGGTCGAGTGCGCCAAGTGACCTGACGGGCCTGTCCCGCGTCCCACGGGGCGCGGGACAGGCCCGTTCCGCGGTACGAGGGGTGGGGGAAGACGCGACGATGACGCGGAGCGGTGTGCGCACGCAGGAGACACGGCCCGGGACCGCCCCGCGCCGGCCCGTCGGACCGCGGCGGGCGCGGCGCGCGCTGCGCTGGTCGGCGACGACCCTGTCCGTCCTGATACTCGGCACGGCCGGCGCCGGTTACCTCTACTACGAGCACCTGAACGGCAACATCGACAAGGGCGAGCGCAGCAGCGGTGACTCCAAGGCGCACAGGGCCGGGCCGAACGCGGCCGGGCAGACGCCCGTGAACATCCTGCTGATCGGCTCGGACAGCCGTGCCTCCGAGGAGAACGTCGAGCTCGGCGGCGGCCGGGACACCCGCGGCAATCCGCCGCTGGGCGATGTGCAGATGCTGATCCACCTCGCTGCCGACCGCGAGAGCGCGGCCGTGGTGAGCGTTCCGCGCGACACCCGGGTCGACATCCCCGAGTGCACCGACCCGAAGACCGGGGAGACCCACCCGGCGACCAACGGCACCATCAACACCTCGCTGGCCCGCGGCGGCGCCGGCTGCACGCTGGCCACCTGGCAGAACCTCACCGGCGTCTACGTCGACCACTGGATGACGATCGACTTCGCCGGCGTGGTGACCATGGCCGACGCCGTCGGCGGTGTCGAGGTCTGCGTCAACCAGAACGTCTGGGACCGTCCGCTGCCCGGCGTGCCCGGCGGCTCGGGCCTGAGGATGAAGGCCGGGTCCCGGAAGGTCGGGGGCGAGCAGGCGCTGCAGTGGCTGCGCACCCGGCACGCCTGGGGCAGTGACGTCCTGCGGACCCGGGCGCAGCGCATGTACATGAACTCGATGATCCGCACCCTGCGGGACCAGAACGTCTTCACCGACACCGGCCGCCTGACGGACCTGGCGGAGGCGGCGACCAGGTCGCTGAAGGTCTCGGAGGAGATCGGCTCGGTGCAGAAGCTGTACGACCTGGGGATGCAGCTGAAGACGGTGCCGCCGGACCGCATCACCATGACGGCGCTGCCCACGGTCGAGGATCCGCGGAACCGCAACCACCTGGTCGCGGCCGGTGCCGACGCCGAGCGGGTGTGGACCATGCTCCGTGACGACGTGCCCTTCGACGACAAGGGCGCCACGGCGGGCCGCGAGAAGGGGGACGGGGGGAAGACGGGCGGGAGGAAGGCGGCCGGCGAGGACCCGGCCGCACCGGACGGGGAGATCGGCGTCCTGGTGCGAAACGCCACCCGGTCCGCGACCCTCGGCCCGGTCGGAGGCCGGGCGGGCGCGATCGCGCGGTCGCTGGTGGCGCGGGGCTTCACGCGGGCCGTGCCGGACACCTCCGGCGCCGTCGCCGAGGAGCGGACCGTCGTACGCTATCCGGACGCCGCGTCGCGGGGTGACGCCCGGCGGGTCGCCGAGTCGCTGGGGATTCCGCCCGGTTCGGTCAGCCGGTCCGCCGACGTCCGGGGTGTCACGGTGGTGGTCGGCGCGGACTGGCGGGAGGGCACGGCCTATCCGAAGCAGTCGCCGCCCGAGGCCGGTGACCTGCCGAAGGACGCCGACGCGCTCAACGGGTCCGAGAAGGGCCCCTGCATGGACGTGTACGGGCCCTACCGCTGGTAGCGGACTCAGGCCGGTCCGGAGGACGGTTCCGTTCCGTTCGGCGAAGACGGTTTCGCGGCGGACGAAACTTGTTGAAGTCGGTGTGATTCTCGGGGCAACTGACGGGCTCGTCGTGCGTCTAACAGGACGCAGGACGGGCCTGCGTGACGAGGCGAGGAGTTGCCAGGGGTGGGGAGGCCGGGTGCAGTGACGCAGAACGCCGCGCGGGAGACGCTCCGTGACGACGAGCGCGAGGACGACCCGGACGAGGGCCCGCCGCCGGACGACCGGAACGAGGGCCCGTCCGACGGCGACAGCAGCCCCCGCCCGCGCCGCGCACGCCGGTTGCTCAAGTGGTCCGCGGCCGTCCTCGCACTGCTCATAATCGGCGCGGCCGGGGCGGGTTACCTCTACTACCGGCAGCTGAACGACAACATCAAGAAGGACCCCCTGAACCTGGGCGACACCAAGGTCGCCGAGCCGACGCCGAACGCGGCCGGGCAGACCCCGCTGAACATCCTGCTCATCGGCAGCGACGCGCGGGACACCGAGGAGAACCAGCAACTCGGCGGCGCCCGCGAGACGTTCGGCGCCACCCCGCTCGCCGACGTGCAGATGCTGGTGCACCTGTCCGCCGACCGGTCCAACATGTCCGTGATCAGCATGCCGCGCGACACCCTGGTCGAGATCCCCAAGTGCACCGACCCGGACGACGGGACGGTGTACCCGGCGAGCTACGGGCGCACGATGACCAACCAGAGCCTCGGGCACGGCGGTCCCGGCTGCACCGTGGCCACCTGGCAGGAGCTCACCGGCATCCACATCGACCACTTCGTCATGGTCGACTTCGCGGGCGTGGTGTCCATGGCCGACGCGGTCGGCGGAGTCCCGGTGTGCGTCGACGCGAACATCCACTCGCGCGACGGCCAGGGCCACGGCTCCGGGCTGAAACTGTCCAAGGGCACCCACCCGATCAAGGGCGAGCAGGCCCTGCAGTGGCTGCGCACGCGCTACGGCTTCGAGGACGGCAGCGACCTCGCCCGCGCCGAGGCGCAGCACATGTACATGAACTCGCTGGTCCGGGAGCTGCGCGCGAACGCCACCCTGAGCAGCCCCAACAAGCTGCGCAGGCTGGCCGAGAAGGCCACCGAGGCCCTCACCGTCGACCCCGGGCTCGACACCGTGAAGAAGCTCTACGACCTGAGCTCCGAACTGCGCAAGGTGAAGCCGGAGCGCATCACCATGACCACGATGCCCAACCGGTACGTGGGCGCCCGGGTGGAGCCGACCGAGGACGCCGAGAAGCTGTTCCGCCTGGTGCGCGACGACATCGCCCTCGACGGCAAGGACGCGAAGCCCGCGAAGGCCGAGGAGAAGGTGCCGTCCGACCCGGCCGCCGACGACGCCGAGATCGCCGTCCAGGTCCTCAACGGCACCCGCACCGACACCCTCCAGGCCGCCTCCGGCCGGACCGGCACGGTCGCCGGGGTGCTGAAGGAGAAGGGCTTCACCGGAACGACCGCCGACACCACCAGCGCCCTCAGCGAGAAGCGGACGGTGGTGCGCTACCCGAGCGCCGACCTGGAGGGCGACGCCCGGCGCGTCGCCCGGGCCCTCGGCATCCCGGCGGACTCGGTGAAACGGTCCACCGAGGTGTCCGGTGTCACGCTCGTGGTGGGCGCCGACTGGCGCGAGGGCACGGAGTACAAGGTGCCCGAGGAGGACAACACCACCCCCGAGTCGGCACAGGCCCTCAACGGGGCCGACGACAAGGCCTGCATGCACGTCAACCCCGACTACACCTGGTGAACGCGAAGGGCCTCTCCCCGGCCGGGGAGAGGCCCTCGTGACGGGAACGTCAGGCGGCGGGCGCGTCCGCGTGGACGGCGGGGCGCCGGGAGGCGATGACCTTCCGCGCCAGCGATCGCGGACTGGTCAGGAAGCCCCAGCCCCACGACATGTGCATGGTGGCGAGCGCCACCGGGATCTGCAGCCGCGCCTTCAGCGACAGCCCCTTGCCGGCCGGTACGGACCCCAGCACGATCGCCGCGAGGTAACCGCCGGGCACCACGAAGCCCCACGGCGTGAGCACCGCGCCCACCACGATCCCGGCGGCGATCGCGCACACGGCGGTCGGCGGGGCGAGATAGCGCAGGTTGATGGAGCCGGCGTGGTAGCGGGCCACCACGTGCCGCCAACGGCCGTAGTCCTTGTACTGCTTGGCCAGCGCGCGCACGCTCGGCCGGGGCCGGTACGACACCTTCAGCTCGGGCGAGAACCAGATCAGCCCGCCGGCCTCACGGATGCGGAAGTTCAGCTCCCAGTCCTGGGCGCGGATGAACTCCACGTTGTAGCCGCCCTGCTGCTCCAGCGCCTCCCGCCGGAAGACACCGAGGTAGACGGTCTCGGCGGGGGCGGCCTCGCCACCTGTGTGGAAGGCGGCGTTGCCCACGCCTATCTTCGACGTCATCGCGGCGGCGACCGCGTGCTCCCAGTCGTTCTCGCCCTCGGCGTGCATGATGCCGCCGACGTTCTGCGCGCCGGTCTCCTCCAGGAGCCGCACGGCGGTGGCGATGTAGTTCGGTGAGAGCATCCCGTGCCCGTCGACGCGGACGACGACGGGATGGCGCGAGGCCTTGATCGCCGCGTTGAGGGCGGCCGGGGTGCGGCCGGTCGGGTTGGGCACGGTGTGCACCCGCGGGTCCTCGGCGACGAGCTCGGCGGCGATCTCGTCCGTGCGGTCCGTGGACGGACCGAGGGCGATCACGACCTCCATCTCGCCGGCGTACTCCTGGGCGAGGATCGCGCGGACGGCGCCACGCAGATGCCGCTCCTCGTTGAGCACGGGCATGATCACGGAAACGGCGGGGAGCCGCACGTCGGGATTGGCGTTCATAGGGGGCTCACGTTACCGCGAACGGGGGACACCGGTGCGCGCGCCGGGGGCGCTGCGCCGGGCGCCAGATCCTGTCGGCCTACGGTGCTCACGATCGCACGCACGGCCGTCGTCCGGAGGTGTCCCCTTGTCCACGCCGCCGCGGCCTCCCCGGCCCCGCACCGCATCCCAGCAGCCTCCGCGGCCACCCCGCCGGGGCCCGCGACCGCCCGCGCCCGCGCGCCGGAAGCCGCGCTGGGCCATGCGCACCGTCACCACGCTCTCGGTCGTGGTGCTCGCCTCCGCCGGGATCGGGCACGCGGTGATCACCAGCCTCGACGAGGACATCGCCCGGGTCGACCCGTTCCGCGACATGAAGAACCGCCCCGAGGCCGGTCACGGCATGAACATCCTGCTCGTCGGCACCGACGGCCGCGACGGGATCGGCAGGGAGGAGCGGGAGAAGTACCGGCTCGGCGGGGCCCCCTGCCACTGCACCGACACGATCATGATCGTGCACATCTCTGCGGACCGGGACCGCGCCAGCGTGGTCAGCCTGCCCCGCGACTCCTACGCCGAGACGCCCCCGCACACCGACCGCGTGAGCGGCGAGCGGCACGAGGGGCACCCCCTCAAACTCAACGCGGCGTACGCGGAGGGCGGGCCGCAGCTGACCGTGCGCACGGTCGAGAAGATGACCCGGGTGAAGATCGACCACTACCTGGAGGTCGACTTCACCAGCTTCATGAAGACCGTGGACGTGGTCGGCGGCGTCGAGATCTGCACCGACCGGCGGATCACGGACAGCCACACGGGCCTCGACCTGCCGGCGGGCCGGCACACCCTCCGCGGCGGCCAGGCCCTGCAGTACGTCCGTTCCCGGCATGTCGACAGCGCCTCCGACCTCAGCCGGATGAAGCGCCAGCAGCACTTCATGGCGTCGCTGGTGGAGCGGGCCACCTCCTCCGGGATCCTGCTGAACCCGATGAGGTTCCGGGACGTGACCCGGGCGGTGCTCGGCTCGGTCCGCGCCGACCAGGGCTTCGGCACCGACGAACTGCTGGACCTCGGCCGGGCGATGCGGAACTTCTCGCCCTCCTCCTCCGAGTTCACGACCGTGCCGATCACGGAGATGGGACATGTCGTCGAGGGCGTCGGTCTGACGCTGAAGTGGGACACCGAGAAGTCGGAGCACGTCTTCGAGGCGCTGCGCCGGGACCAGCCGCTCACCGTGCGGCACGCGCGCGACGCGGCGCAGCGCGTGCCGGTCGACCCCCGGCGGATCCGGGTCCAGGTGGAGAACGGAACCCACACGGCCGGCCTCGGCCGGCGCGTGGACGCGGCACTGGCGGCGACCGGCTTCGACACCACCCACGCCCCGGCCAACGCGGCCGACCGGAGCGTGAAGCGCACGATCGTCGTCTACGACCCGAGCTACCGCCGTTCCGCGACATCCCTCGCGGCGGCCCTGCCGGGCAGCGAGCTGCGCGCGGTGGAGGGCCAGGGCGCCACGCTGAAGGTGATCGCGGGCGCCGACTTCGAGAAGGTCCGCACGGTGCGGGCCCAGGACCCCGGGCAGGACGAGTTCGGGGTGGTGCGGGGCGACGAGGTGAGCTGCTCCTGAGCCGGGGGCCGGTCAGCGGTCCGCATCCCGGGGCCCGGTCGGTCCTCCCCGAACCCGGGGCCCGGTCGGCTGTCCGCGCCCCCTACGGACCGGTCAGTCCTCGAAGCCCTCCGCCGCCCGCTTCTCCCGCAGTTCCATGATCGCCCGGCGGCGGGCCAGCCGATGGCTGCGGCGGATCTGGGCCTCCTGGTAACGGCGCTCGTCCCGCTCGGTCTCCGGTATCACCGGCGGTACCCGGCGCGGCTTGCCGTCGGCGTCGACGGCCGCGAACACGAGATACGCCGAGCCGACCTGGGTGGGCGGCGTGGACTCGTTCCAGCGCTCGGCCAGCACCCGCACCCCGACCTCCATGGAGGTCCGCCCGGTCCAGTTGACCTGGGCCTTCACATGGACCAGGTCACCGACGCGGACCGGCTCGAGGAAAGCCATCTCGTCCATGGAGGCGGTGACGGCCGGCCCCCCGGAGTGCCGGCCGGCGACGGCTCCCGCCGCGTCGTCCACCAGTTTCATGATCACTCCGCCGTGCACCGTGCCCAGGAGGTTGGTGTCGCCGTGAGTCATGATGTGGCTGAGGGTCGTACGGGACGCCGAAGTGGGCTTGCCCGGGATGTCCGGACTCTCCGTCGGTGCGGCTGGGGCCTGGTCTGTCATGGCCTCCACCTTATGCCGAGGTGACATAGGTGTGATTTGTGTCAGCTTCGCAACAGCGGCGCTCTGATTTTCCGACGACCCTTGTATGACACACAGCCCGGGCCTGCACACTGTCTCCCATGACTGATTGGCCCGAGGCAAGGTCCGACGACAACCGCGGCGGACGCTACGGACGCGGCAGCGCGAGCGCGCAGCCCGAGGGTGCCCGCGTCATGCGGCAGGTCCGCCGTGGCCAGGCGGCCCCTCCCGGGCAGGGCGCTTACGGCGGTGTCCCGCAACAGCCGTCGTACGTGGACGGCCGGGGCCACGGCGGCCCCGACGGTTACGACAGCGGCTACAACACCGGCCAGGTCTACGGCACGCCCGGCGGCGGCGGACCCGGTGGGCAGGGCGGTGGGCCCGGTCACGGCCCGCGTCCCGCGCCGGACTGGCGCCGCCGCATCAAGTTGACGGCGATCACCGTCGTGACCGTGCTGGTCGTGACGACCGTCGGCACCTACTTCTGGGCCGACTCCAAGCTCAACCGCGACGTCGACCTCTCCACGGTCATCGACCGGCCCGAGAAGGGCGAGGGCACCAACTACCTCATCGTCGGCTCCGACAGCCGTGAGGGCATGACCGACGAGGACAAGAAGAAGCTGCACACCGGGTCCGCCGAGGGCAAGCGCACGGACTCGATGATGATCCTGCACACCGGCGACAACGGGCCGACCCTGATTTCCCTCCCCCGTGACTCCAACGTCACGATCCCGGAGTTCAAGGGCTCCGAGTCCGGCAAGACCAGGGCCGCCATGGGCGCGAACAAGCTGAACGCCGCGTACTCCGTCGACGGCCCCACGCTGCTGGTGCGGACGGTGGAGTTCAACACCGGCCTGCACATCGACCACTACGTCGAGATCGGCTTCGGCGGCTTCGCGAACATCGTGGACGCGGTCGGCGGGGTGGAGATGGACATCCCGCAGGACATCAAGGACACCAAGTCCGGCGCCGACCTGAAGAAGGGCAAGCAGACCCTGAACGGCGAGGAGGCCCTCGCCTTCGTCCGCACCCGGTACGCGCTGGCCGGCTCCGACCTGGACCGTACGAAGAACCAGCAGAAGTTCCTCTCCGCCCTCGCCAACCAGGTGGCCACGCCGAGCACGGTCCTCAACCCCTTCACGCTCTACCCGACGATGGGTGCGGGCCTGGACTCCCTGGTCGTCGACAAGGACATGGGGCTGTTCGACCTGGCCGGGATGTTCTGGGCGATGAAGGGCGTCAGCGGCGGCGAGGGCACGTCCATGAACATGCCGATCTCGGGCAGCACCGGCGGCAATCTGCAGTGGGACATGCCGAAGGTGAAGCAGCTGGTCAACCAGCTGAAGAACGACGAGAAGGTCACCGTCTCCGGCAACTGAGCCCTGACGTCGGCGAGGGGCATCCCGGTGCGGGGTACCCCTCGGTCGTATCGGCGGGTGCGTCACATCGTGGCGCCCGCCATGGCGCGGCACATCTCGGAGCAGCGACGACAGGACTCGGCGCAGCGCAGCATCCGGTCGTCGTCCGGCATGGACATACACGCCTCGGCGCACATGTCGCACGCCTGCGCGCACATCATGCACATCTCGTTCGCCAGCGGCGAGCGGCGCATCATCATGTCGGCGCACATGCGGGTCATCTCCGAGCAGTCCATGAGCGCCCGCATGATCCGCATCTGGGCCTGGCCGCCCATCTGCAGACAGGAGCTCATGGTCTCCTCACACACACCGTGACAGGACATGCAGGCGTTGACGCAGTCCTGCATCTCCTTGCTCATCGGTGCCGTGGTCGTGGGTTGCTGCTGGGTCATGATTCCTCCCAGGGGGCCGACGAGGGCCGGCGATCGGCCCCCGCCCCTCCGTCCTACGCCCCCCACCCCAAGACCACCACAGGACGGACCGAACCCCGGTGCGTGCCCTCTCTCGCTTCCGGCGGTTCCCGGCGATCAGCGGCGTGACCTCGGGTCGGATGTCATGTCCTGTGTCGACTGGGGCGGTGGCCTGAAGGACCGAAGGGTGCCCGACCGCCGGGCACCCTTCGGTATTGGCTCACCAGGAGTTACGGCAGGTTGCGGGCCATGACGATGCGCTGGACCTGGTTGGTGCCCTCGTAGATCTGGGTGATCTTCGCGTCGCGCATCATGCGCTCCACCGGGTAGTCGCGGGTGTAGCCGTAGCCGCCGAGGAGCTGGACGGCGTCCGTGGTGACCTCCATGGCGACGTCGGAGGCGAAGCACTTGGCCGCGGCGCCCTGGAAGGTGAGGTCCCTCTCTCCCCCTCCGGCGGCGACGCGCTCGGACTTGGCGGCGGCCGCGTACGTCAGCTGGCGGGCGGCCTCGATCTTCATGGCCATGTCGGCGAGCATGAACTGGATGCCCTGGAAGTCGGCGATCGGCTTGCCGAACTGCTTGCGCTCCCGGACGTAGCCCTTGGCGTAGTCGAGGGCGCCCTGGGCGATGCCGAGGGCCTGGGCGGCGATGGTGATGCGGGTGTGGTCCAGGGTCTTCATCGCCGTGGCGAAGCCGGTGCCCTCCTCGCCGATCATGCGGTCGGCGGGGATGCGGACGTTGTCGAGGTAGACCTCGCGGGTCGGCGAGCCCTTGATGCCGAGCTTCTTCTCCGGGGCGCCGAAGGAGACGCCCTCGTCGGACTTCTCGACGACGAAGGCCGAGATGCCCTTGGAGCGCTTGCTCGGGTCGGTGACGGCCATCACCGTGTAGTACTCGGACTCACCGGCGTTGGTGATCCAGCGCTTCACGCCGTTGAGGACGTAGGTGTCGCCGTCGCGGACCGCCTTGGTCTTCATGCCGGCGGCGTCGGAGCCGGCGTCCGGCTCGGAGAGGCAGTACGAGAACATCGCGTCGCCCTTGGCGAGCGGCGTCATGTACTTCTTCTTCAGCGCCTCGGAGCCGGACAGGATGACCGGCAGCGAGCCCAGCTTGTTCACGGCGGGGATGAGGGAGGAGGACGCGCAGACGCGGGCCACCTCCTCGATCACGATGACCGTCGCGAGGGCGTCCGCGCCGGCGCCGCCGAACTGCTCGGGTACGTGGACGGCGTGCAGATCGTTCGCGACCAGGGCGGCGAGCGCCTCCTTCGGGAAGCGGGCCTCCTCGTCCACGGCGGCGGCGTACGGCGCGATCTTCGCCTCGGCCAGCGCGCGGACGGCGTCGCGGAGCATGTCGTGCTCCTCGGACGGGCGGTACAGGTCGAAGTCAGCCGATCCGGCCAAGGTCTCTCACGCTCCAAAACGCTGCGATGCTGATCACGCTAACTACCGTTAAGTAACTCGAATTTTAGGGCTTCGCCCGCGGTCGTGGATAGGTGAGCTTGACGACAGCGTCGGGGCCACCGGGCGGGGGCCTTCCACGGGCCCCGGATATGCTCGGGCCCGCACTGCATGCCGTATACCCCTGGAGCACTCATGGCCCTCAAGATCACCGTGATCGGCACCGGTTATCTCGGCGCGACCCACGCGGCGGCCATGGCGGAGCTGGGGTTCGAGGTGCTGGGCCTGGATGTCGTACCGGAGAAGATCGACAAGCTCCGGCGCGGTGAGGTCCCGATGTACGAGCCGGGGCTGGAGGAGCTGCTGCGGCGGCATGTGGCCGGGTTCGAGGGGTCCACCGGGCGGCTGCGGTTCACCATGGACTTCGCCGAGGTCGGGGAGTTCGGCGACGTCCACTTCGTGTGTGTCAACACGCCCCAGCGGCACGGCGAGTACGCCTGCGACATGTCGTACGTCGACTCCGCGATCGCTTCGCTCGCCCCGCATCTCAAGGGCCCCGCGCTGATCGTCGGGAAGTCGACGGTGCCCGTCGGATCGGCCGACCGGCTCTCCGCCTATCTGGCCGAGCACGCCCCGGCCGGCGAGGACGCGGAGCTGGCGTGGAACCCGGAGTTCCTGCGCGAGGGCTTCGCCGTCCAGGACACGCTGCACCCGGACCGGATCGTGGTGGGTGTCCGGAGCGAGCGGGCGGAGAAGCTGCTGCGGGAGGTGTACGCCACACCGGTCGAGGAGGGCTCGCCGTTCGTGGTGACCGACTTCCCGACCGCGGAGCTGGTGAAGACCTCCGCGAACTCCTTCCTCGCCACCAAGATCTCGTTCATCAACGCGATGGCCGAACTGTGCGAGGCCACGGGCGGTGACGTGGCCAAGCTGGCGGAGGCCATCGGCTACGACGACCGGATCGGCGCGAAGTTCCTGCGGGCCGGGATCGGTTTCGGCGGTGGCTGTCTGCCGAAGGACATCCGGGCGTTCATGGCCCGCGCCGGTGAGCTGGGCGCCGACCAGGCGCTGACCTTCCTGCGGGAGATCGACTCGATCAACATGCGCCAGCGCGGCCGGATGGTGGAGCTGACCCGGCAGGCGCTGGGCGGCGGGCCGTTCCTGGGCAGGCGGGTGGCGGTGCTGGGCGCGACCTTCAAGCCGGACTCGGACGACGTCCGGGACTCGCCGGCGCTGAACGTGGCCGGGCAGATCCACCTCCAGGGCGGCCAGGTCACGGTGTACGACCCGAAGGGCATGGACAACGCCCGCCGTATCTTCCCGACCCTGGGGTACGCCGACTCGGCGCTGGAGGCGGTGCGGGGCGCGGACGTCGTCCTGCATCTGACGGAGTGGCGGGAGTTCCGCGAGCTGGACCCGGCGGAGCTGGGCGAGGTCGTGACGGACCGGCTCGTCCTGGACGGGCGGAACGCGCTCGACGCCCAGGCGTGGCGGCGGGCCGGGTGGCGCTACCGCGCGATGGGGCGGCCCACCGCCTGACGGAACACCGCGAGCGAGACCGGGTGACGCCGGTTCGGCCGAGGCTCAGTCGGCCGAACCGGCGTCTCGCCGCATTCTGCCGCACCGGGCGCGGGGCCGGTGCGGCTACGCGTCCTTCGCCCGGTACCGGCGCATCTTCGCGCGCGCGCCGCACAGTTGCATGGAGCACCAGCGGCCGCGGCCGGCGGGGCTGCGGTCGTAGTACGCCCAGTGGCAGTCGGCGGCCTCGCAGGCCTTGAGCCGGTTCCAGGTGCCCGCCGTGACCGCTTCGGCCACGGCGGCTGCTATGCGGGACAGCAAGGGCCCGTCGTCCACGGGGGCGAGGGCGGCGGAGCCGTCGGCGGCGTCGATCGTGATCACCAGGGGCGCCCGTGCGAGCAGGTCGCCGAGCGGGGTGACCGCGCGGTGCGGGGGGTGGCCCGCGTGGGCGAGCAGGGTCGCGCGCAGGGACTCGCGCAGTTCGCGGGCGGAGTCGACGGTGTCCTCGGTGAGCCCGAAGGGCGCGCGTCCCTGCGCGCTGTCCAGCGCGTCGCCGCCCCCCGCGACATCCAGCGTGTTGACCAGGGCCTGGACCAGGGCCAGCCCACCGGGCGGGGCCGATCTCTCACTCATGCCTGGACCGTACCTCTCGAAGTCCCCGTGTCCCCTTGCGGCGTTACCCCCTGTGGGGCAGGATACGGTAACCGTTACCGGTTACCCGGTTCTACGGGTAACCCCGGACTTCGAGGAGGAAGTCATGTCCGTGGCCAAGGTGGGCTCCGTCGTCCTGGACTGTCCCGACCCGCGTGCGCTGGCCGGTTTCTACGCCGGCCTCGTGGGCGGCACGGTGGAGGGGGAGGACGACTGGGTGGACCTGCGGGTACCCGGCGGTCCGTCACTCGCCTTCCAGGCGGCCCCCGGGCACGTACCGCCGAAGTGGCCGGCGGCCGACCACTCGCAGCAGTTCCATCTGGACCTGACCGTCGAGGACCTGGACGCGGCCGAGAAGGAGGCGCTGGCGCTCGGCGCGAAGCCGCTGGACGCGGAGGACCGCTCGCGGACCTTCCGGGTTTACGCGGATCCGGCCGGGCACCCGTTCTGCCTGTGCGCCTGCTGACCCCTTCGCCGTGCGCCCGCTGACACCGGGAGGACCCATGGCCGCCGTGGCCCGTCTGCGTTCCGTCGTCGTCGACTGCCCCGAGCCGCGTGAACTGGCCGTCTTCTACGCGGCCGTGGGCGGCGGCGTGCCCGAGGAGGAGGGTCCGGACTGGGTGGTGCTCCAGATCCCCGCGGGTCCGCGGCTGGCCTTCCAGCGGGCGCCGGGGTACGCCCCGCCGGACTGGCCGCGCGCCGACCACGACTCCCAGCAGTTCCACCTCGACTTCGACGCCGGGGGGACGTGGGAGGAGGTCGACGCGGCCGAGGAGGCGGTGCTGGCGCTGGGGGCACGGGTGCTGGACCGGGAGGATTACGAGACGAAGGACTTCCGGGTGTACGCCGATCCGGCCGGGCACCCGTTCTGCCTGTGCCGGATCGAGCAGCCCTGACCGTCCGCCGGTGCGCGGTCGGGCAGCCCCGGCCGTCCGCCCGTGCCGGATCCGGCCGCCCCGACCGTCCGTGACGCATCGGGCAACCCCCACCGTCCGCCGGTGACGCATCGGCCAACCCCCACCGTCCGCCGGTGGATCAGCCGTCCAGGTCGGCGATCGTCGCCGTCGAGGGTGGCCTGCGCTGCTGGGCCGCGTGGGCGGTGAAATCGGCGCCGCGCAGCACCCGCTGGACATTGCCCCAGGTCAGCAGGGCTACCTCGGGCTCGTCCCAGCCGCGCCGCAGCAACTCGGCGATCAGCCTCGGGTAGCAGGAGGTGTCGCCGAGTTCCTGCGGATGGGCGCTGCCGGTGTCGTAGGTGCCGGACAGGCCGACGCACTCCGCTCCGGCGAGGGCGCGGATGTGGTCGAGGTGGTCGGCGACGTCCCGGACGGTCGGGCCGGCCTGCTCGGCGGTCAGCGGCACCATGCACAGGCCCTTGGCACGGCCCACGTCGGCGAGCAGCTCGTCGGGGAGGTTGGCCGGGTGGGGGCGCAGCGCGTGGGCGGCGGAGCGGCTGAACAGCACGGGCGCCTTGGAGGCGGTGAGGACACGGCGGATCGTCGGGGTGGAGGCGTACGAGAGGTCGGCGATCACGCCGGCCCGGTTCATCTCGCGGACGACCTCCTCGCCGAACCGGGTCAGCCCGGCGGGTCCCGCCCAGCCGGCGTCGGTCAGGGTGAGCACGCGCAGCCCGAGGGTGTGCAGCGAGCGCAAGACGCTCAGGGAATCACCGAGGGCGGCGGCCCCGGCCGGCCCGAACAGGACCGCGACCCGGCCGCGGTTGCGGGCGTCGGCGGTCTCACTGGCGGTGCGTGCCGGGCTCAGGCTCTCGTCATGGGCGGCGACCACCGCCTTCGCCAGGTCCAGCTGCTCCAGGGTGGCGCCGACGGCCCGGTCGCCGTCATGGCCCGGGGGCAGGTGCAGCGACCAGAACACCGCACCGACCCGGCCCTTGCGCAGCCGGGGCAGGTCCGCGTCGAGGGCGCTCTCGCCGAGGTCGAGGTCGTACCAGGGCAGCTGACGCAGCGCCCGGGGCAGCCCGCTGTAGCCGTCGGCGACGGGATGGGCGGCGAGGATGGCACGGGCGCGGGTCAGCGGGGCGTCGTCCGGGTCGGAGACGGGCCCGGGGGCCTCCGGCGGGACGGCCACCGCCTCCTCCGGGTACGGCGGGGCGGGCTCGTCGACCCGGCCGACCTCGGCGGCGGGGTGCAGGTCGTCCTGGAGATCGGCCATAACGGGCTCCGTACGTCGTGACCTCGGCGCGTGATCGCGATACGGTCACCGTCGCACGCCGCCCCCGAGTCCTTCCCGGTGAACGCGGCGTTCGGGGGTACGACGCGGCGCCGGGCCGGTACGGCCGCCCGGCTCGCACGGGGCTCAGCCGTCGAGCGACTCCAGGGTGGCGTGGGACGGCGCCCGGGTCGCCCGGAGGTCGCGGGAGACGTCCTCCGCCGCACCCAGCACCCGGACCGCGTTCTGCCAGGTCAGCTTGGCCAGGTCGGACGTCGACCAGCCGCGGTCGAGTAGCTCGGCGATCAGGTTCGGGTAGGTGGAGACGTCGTTCAGGCCGTCGGGGGTGAACGCGGTGCCGTCGTAGTCGCCGCCGATGCCGAGGTGGTCGATGCCGGCGACCTCGCGCATGTGGTCGAGGTGGTCGGCGACGGTGGCGACGGGGCGCGGGTGGGCGTCCTCGAAGGCGCGGTGCACCTTCATCGCCTCGGCGGTGGTCTCCAGGTGGTGGAAACCGTGGGCGCGCATGTTCTCGTCGGCGGCGGCCGTCCAGTCGACGGCCGCCTGGAGCACGAACTTCGGCACGAACGTCACCATCGCCATGCCGCCGTTGGCGGGCAGCCGCTCCAGGACGTCGTCGGGGATGTTGCGCGGGTGGTCGCACACGGCCCGGGAGGACGAGTGCGAGAAGATCACCGGCGCGGCGGACGTGTCCAGCGCGTCGCGCATCGTCGTCGCCGCCACGTGTGACAGGTCGACCAGCATGCCCTCGCGGTTCATCTCCCGCACGACCTCCCGGCCGAAGGCCGACAGGCCGCCGACACCGGGCTCGTCGGTCGCCGAGTCCGCCCACGCCACGTTGTCGTTGTGGGTGAGGGTCAGGTAGCGCACGCCGAGCGCGTGGAGGGCGCGCAGGGTGGCGAGGGAGTTGTCGATGGAGTGGCCGCCCTCGGCGCCCATCAGCGACGCGATCCGGCCCTCGGCGCGCGCGGCCTCCATGTCGGCGGCGGTCAGCGCGGCGCGCAGGTCCCCGGGGTGCCGGTCGAGCAGCCGCCGTACGCAGTCGATCTGCTCCAGCGTCGCCGTCACCGCGCCCGGCAGGTCCGAGCGGACGTACACCGACCAGAACTGCGCGCCGACACCGCCGGCCCGCAGCCGGGGGATGTCGGTGTGCAGGTGGGCGCCCTGGTCGGCGGCGATGTCCCGGGCGTCGAGGTCGTAGCGGACCTGCTCGCGCAGGGCCCAGGGCAGGTCGTTGTGCCCGTCGACGACGGGGAACTCGCGCAGCAGCTCCCGGGCCCGCTCCAGGGACGTCGCCCCGGTCACTTCGCGAAACCGAATCCGGCCGCGGAGCCCTCGACCTTGGAGCGCAGCCGCTTGCCCTTCTCGGTGGCCTGGTCGTTCAGTTCCTGCTGGAACTCACGCATCCGGCCGAGGAGTTCCTCGTCGTGGGCGGCGAGCATACGGGCCGCGAGCAGACCCGCGTTGCGCGCGCCGGCCACGGAGACGGTGGCGACCGGGACACCGGCCGGCATCTGCACGATGGACAGCAGGGAGTCCATGCCGTCGAGGTACTTCAGCGGCACGGGTACACCGATGACCGGCAGCGGGGTGACCGAGGCGAGCATGCCGGGCAGATGGGCGGCCCCGCCCGCACCCGCGATGATCGCCTTCAGCCCCCGGTCCGCGGCCTGCTCGCCGTACGCGATCATCTCGCGGGGCATGCGGTGCGCGGAGACGACGTCGACCTCGTAGGCGATCTCGAACTCGTCGAGGGCCTTGGCCGCCGCCTCCATGACGGGCCAGTCGGAGTCCGACCCCATGACGATGCCGACTACAGGGCTCATTCGGTGATCGTGCCTCTCAGGTATCCGGCTGCGTGACGGGCGCGCTCCAGCACGTCGTCCAGGTCGTCGCCGTAGGTGTTGACGTGTCCGACCTTGCGGCCGGGCTTCACGTCCTTGCCGTACATGTGGATCTTCAGCTGGGGGTCGCGGGCCATGCAGTGCAGGTACGCGGAGTACATGTCCGGGTAGTCGCCGCCGAGGACGTTGACCATGACCGTCCACTTCGCGCGCGGGCGGGGGTCGCCGAGCGGGAGGTCGAGCACGGCGCGGACGTGGTTGGCGAACTGCGAGGTGATCGCGCCGTCCTGGGTCCAGTGGCCGGAGTTGTGCGGGCGCATCGCGAGTTCGTTGACGAGGATGCGGCCGTCGTGGGTCTGGAACAGCTCCACGGCGAGGTGGCCGACGACGCCGAGTTCCTTGGCGATGGTCAGCGCCATCTCCTCGGCCTTCAGGGCGAGGGTCTCGTCCAGGCCGGGGGCGGGCGCGACGACCGTGTCGCAGACGCCGTTGACCTGCCGGGACTCCACGACCGGGTAGGCGACGGCCTGGCCGTGCGGGGAGCGGACCACGTTGGCGGCCAGCTCGCGCACGAAGTCGACCTTCTCCTCGGCGAGGACCTGGACGCCGGCCTTGAACGGCTCGGCGGCCTCCGCCACGGAGTCGACCACCCACACCCCCTTGCCGTCGTAGCCGCCGCGGACGGTCTTCAGGACGACGGGGAACCCGTCGCCCTCGGCCGCGAAGGCGGCCACGTCCGCCGGGTCGGCGACGATGCGGTGCCGCGGGCACGGCACGCCGATCGCGTCGAGTTTCGCGCGCATCACGCCCTTGTCCTGGGCGTGCACGAGCGCCGCGGGACCCGGGCGGACGGGGATGCCGTCCGCCTCCAGGGCCCTGAGGTGCTCGGTGGGCACGTGCTCGTGATCGAAGGTGATCACGTCACAGCCGCGCGCGAACTCGCGGAGCGTGTCCAGGTCGCGGTAGTCGCCGACGACGACATCGCCGACGACCTGCGCCGCGGAATCCTGCGGAGTGTCACTGAGGAGCTTGAACCTGATGCCGAGCGGGATGCCCGCCTCGTGTGTCATACGAGCGAGCTGGCCACCGCCGACCATGCCGACTACCGGAAACGTCACGCCCCCAGGGTATCGGCCGAGCCACCGTGGCCGGTTTACCGGCCTCCGTCCCGCACGGTCCCCGGTGACGGCATCCGTCGGCAGGAAGATCGCGAGGACGGGTGGTTAGCATGGACTGGTTGACGCCAACCGACGGACGGGAGTCGGTACGACCATGGGACGCGGTTCCTCTGGGCCTCCGACCACGGCCCCGGCCCCTGCCCCGCGCGGCACCGTGCGGCAGCGCATCGACCGGGTCGTCCGGGAGGTCGCGAAGTTCGGCGCGGTCGGCGGAGCGGGTCTGCTGGTCAATCTGCTCGTGTTCAACCTGGTCCGGCAGGTGACCGACCTCCAGGTGGTGCGGGCGAGCGTCATCGCGACCGTCGTGGCGATCATCTTCAACTACGTCGGTTTCCGTTACTTCACCTACCGGGACCGCGACAAGTCCGGGCGGACCAGGGAAATGTCCCTGTTCCTGCTGTTCAGCGCGATCGGCCTGGTGATCGAGAACGGGGTGCTCTACACGGCGACGTACGGCTTCGGCTGGGACAGCCCGCTGCAGAGCAACATCTTCAAGTTCTTCGGCATCGCCGTGGCGACCCTGTTCCGCTTCTGGTCCTACCGCACGTGGGTGTTCCGTGCGCTGCCGGTGCGTGAACCGGTGGCGGGGTCGGGGCCGCTCCCCGAGGGCGGCGGCGGCCGCCCGAAGCAACACGTGCCGTAGCCGTCCCGGCGGGCGGCATGGGCGGATCGCGGTCGGCGGGTCGCGCGGTCGGCGGGTGGCGCGGTCAGCGGGTCGCGCGGTCGGCGGTTGGCGAATCGGGGTCGCGGTCAGCGGGTGGCGAATCGGGGTCGCGGTCAGCGGGTGGCGAATCGGGGTCGCGGTCAGCGGGTCGCGCGGTCAGCGGGTCGCGCGGTCGGCGGTTGGCGAATCGGGGTCGCGGTCAGCGGGTGGCGCGGTCAGCGGGTCGCGGGTCGCGGTCAGCGGATCGTCTGGCGGGTCTCCTCGTCCCGGGACTTCTCCGGAGGTGTGCGGGAGAGGAACAGGCCGAAGACGGCCGGTGCGGCCTGGAGCATCTCCAGCCGGCCGCCGTCCGCTTCCGCGAGGTCGCGGGCGACGGCGAGGCCGATGCCGGTGGAGTTGCGGCCGCTGATCGCCCGTTCGAAGATCCGCGCGCCCAGGTCGGCGGGGACGCCTGGGCCCTCGTCGGTGACCTCGACGACGACCTGGTTGCCGGTGACCCGGGTGCGCAGGGCGACCGTGCCGCCCCCGTGCATCAGCGAGTTCTCGATCAGCGCCGCCAGCACCTGGGCGACCGCGCCCGGCGTGCCCACCGCCCGCAGGTGCCGCTTGCCCGAGGTGACGATCGCACGGCCGGCGCTGCGGTACGCGGGGCGCCACTCGGCGAGCTGCTGCTTGATCACCTCGTCGAGGTCGAAGGTGACCGCGGAGCCGGTGCGCGGGTCGCGGGAGTTGGTCAGCAGCCGCTCCACCACGTCCGTCAGCCGCTCCACCTGCGCCAGCGCGATCGTGGCCTCCTCCTTCACCGTGTCCGGGTCGTCGGTGAGGGTGATCTCCTCCAGGCGCATGGACAGGGCGGTCAGGGGGGTGCGCAGCTGATGGGAGGCGTCGGCGGCCAGGCGCCGCTCGGCGGTCAGCATGCGCGCGATGCGCTCGGCGGAACGGTCCAGCACATCCGCGACCCGGTCCAGCTCGGGAACGCCGTAGCGGCGGTGGCGGGGGCGCGGGTCGCCGGAGCCGAGGCGTTCGGCGGTCTCCGCGAGGTCGGTCAGCGGGGAGGCGAGCCGGCTCGCCTGGCGGATCGCCAGCAGCACCGCCGCGATCACCGCGAGGAGCGCCACCAGCCCGATGATCAGCAGCGTACGGCCGACCTCGCGGGTCACCGAGGAGCGCGGCTCCTGCACGGTGACGGTCTCGCCCTCCTCGCCGGGCGCCGAGGCGCTGATGACGTCGCCGTCCGGCTTGGTGCCGACCTCGATGGGCGGCTTCCCGGGAATCCGGACGACGGCGTACCGGTCCTCGGTGACCTGGTCGCTCAGCACCGCGGCGGTGACCTGGTCCTCGACGATCAGCCGGCTGTCGACGATGCTGGCCAGCCGCACCGCCTCGGACTCCACGCGCTCCCGGGCGCTCTCGCTGATCGTGCGGGTCTCGACGATCACCAGGGAGACGCCGAAGACGGCGATCACGACGAGCACCACGGCGAGCGTGGACTGGATCAGACGGCGGCGCATGTTCTCTTACTCACTGGCGAACCCCGGCGGGGGTTCAGCTCTTCTCGAAACGGAAGCCCACGCCGCGCACGGTCGCGATGTAGCGGGGGTTGGCCGCGTCGTCGCCGAGCTTCTTGCGCAGCCAGGAGATGTGCATGTCGAGGGTCTTGGTGGAGGACCACCAGGTGGTGTCCCAGACCTCGCGCATCAGCTGGTCACGGGTGACGACCCGGCCCGCGTCCCGCACCAGGACGCGCAGCAGGTCGAACTCCTTGGCGGTGAGCTGGAGCTCCTCCTCGCCCATCCACGCCCGGTGCGACTCGACGTCGATGCGCACCCCGTGGGTGGCGGGCGGCTGCTGGGGTTCGGCGGAACCGCGCCGCAGCAGGGCCCGGACCCGGGCGAGCAGCTCGGCGAGCCGGAACGGCTTGGTGACGTAGTCGTCGGCGCCCGCGTCCAGACCGACGACCGTGTCCACCTCGTCGGCGCGCGCGGTCAGGATCAGCAGCGGAACCGTGTGCCCCTCGGAGCGGAGCCGGCGGGCGACCTCCAGACCGTCCATGCCGGGCAGTCCGAGGTCCAGCACCACCAGGTCGACGCCCCCCTGCATTCCGGCGTCGAGTGCGCTGGGTCCGTCCTCACGCACCTCGACTTCGTAGCCCTCCCGGCGCAGAGCGCGGGCCAGCGGCTCCGAGATGGACGCGTCGTCCTCGGCGAGCAGTACACGGGTCATGGAGTGATGGTAGTCCCGCCGCGACACGCCCCGGGGTGTGATCGCCGCGCTTGATTCTTACCTCCGGCATACCCGCTTCTCACCTGCGCCCGCCCCGGTACGGACCTGCGGGTGTGGGGTGTGATCCTGGGAGAGACCTTCGAATGAGTGATCGCGGTTCCGCGAAAACCTGTGATCCGTGTCTCAAGTCCTTCCATATCCGGCAGAGTCCTGTCGTATGGTGAATCAACGCCTGTTGCACCGCAGGGGCCTTCGGCGGTATTTGACGCCGGGGGTCTCTTTTGTGTGCGGGCCGGTTTTCCGCCGGCCCCGGAAGGAATGACCTGTGGCCGGGCCTCGCCGCGCGTGGACGCGTGCCGAGGCGTGGATCCCGGTGGTCGCCGTCCACCGCTCCGCGATCCGGGGCGGCCTCCCCCGGGCGTGGGGCGGACGGACGACCCGCCGGTGCCGGCCGCCCCCCACCGGGCGCGTACACGTTCGCGCGACGCGTCCCGACCAGCAAGGAACGACCATGGCGTCCAGCCTGACGAAGGACTCGGTCACTCCGGGCACCCCCGGCTCCGAGAAGACCTTCTTCGGCCACCCCCGCGGACTGGCCACTCTCTTCATGACCGAGATGTGGGAGCGGTTCTCCTACTACGGCATGAGGGCTCTGCTCCCGCTGTACCTTGTCGCGCCGGGCGGCCTGAACCTGAGCGCGGGCACCGCGACCGCGATCTACTCGGTGTACCTCTCGCTGGTGTACCTGCTCACGATGCCGGGCGGCTGGTTCGGCGACCGCGTGTGGGGTCCCCGCAAGACCGTCGCCGTCGCCGGCGGGGTGATCATGCTGGGCCACCTGACGCTGGCCCTGCCGTCCACCGGCACCTTCTACGCCGGGCTCGGCCTGGTCGCCATCGGCTCCGGTCTGCTGAAGGCCAACATCTCCACGATGGTCGGCCAGCTCTACCAGGGCCCGGACGACCCGCGCCGGGACGGTGGCTTCACCGTCTTCTACATGGGCATCAACCTGGGTGCCTTCGCCGCGCCGCTGATCATCGGCACCATCGGTGAGAGCGTCAACTGGCACCTGGGCTTCGCGCTGGCCGCGCTGGGCATGGGCCTCGGTGTGGCGCAGTTCCTGCTGGGCAGCCGTCACCTGGACGCGCGGTCCAGCGTGGTGCCGAAGCCGCTGTCCGCGCAGGAGCGGTCCTCGACGCTGCGCAAGGCCGCGCTGTGGGCGGGCATCGCCGTCGTCGCGTACGCCGTCGTCGGCTTCTCCGGCAACTACACGCTGAACTGGATCCTGGTCCCGCTGACGCTGCTCGGTGTGATCGTCCCGGTGATGGTGATCGCCCGCATCAAGCGCGACAAGGACCTGGACCGCGCCGAGCAGTCGAAGATGTCCGCGTACATCTGGTTCTTCGTGGCCGCCGCGATCTTCTGGATGATCTACGACCAGGGTGGCTCGACCCTGTCGATCTTCGCCGACTCGTCGGCCGAGAACAGCGTCCTCGGCTGGGACTTCCCGGTCTCCTGGTACCAGTCGGTCAACCCCGTGCTGATCATGGCGCTGGCCCCGGTCTTCGCCTGGATCTGGCTGGCGCTGAACCGGCGCGGCAAGGAGCCGAGCACGATCGTGAAGTTCGCCTCCGGCCTGGTGCTGGTCGGCGTGTCGTTCTTCCTCTTCCTGGCCCCGCTGTCCATCGCCGGGGGCGGTCACAAGGCCGCCGCGCTGTGGCTGGTGGCGATCTACTTCACGCAGACCGTCGGTGAGCTGCTGCTCTCCCCCGTCGGTCTGTCGGTCACCACGAAGATGGCGCCCGCCAAGTACGCCTCGCAGATGATGGGCGTCTGGTTCCTGGCCGTCACCGCCGGTGACGCCACGACCGGCCTGCTCTCCATCGCCGGCGTCGACCTGAACAAGACGGGCATCGTCGCGATGGAGGCCACCCTCGCCGTGGTCGCCGGTGTGGCCGTGTGGATGTACCGCAACAAGGTCAAGGCGCTCATGGGCGACGTCCGCTGAGCCGTCCCCCTGGTACGCCGAGGGGCCTCGCATCCGGTGGTGGATGCGAGGCCCCTCGGGCGTCGTGCGGGACGGCCGGCGGTACGGAAAGCCGCGGCCGGAACGGCCGACGGTACGGAAGGCCCCGGTCGGAACGGCCGACGGTACGGAAAGCGGCGGTCGGAACGGCCGGCGGTACGGAAGGCCCCGGTCGGAACGGCCGACGGTACGGAAAGCGGCGGTCGGAACGGCCGGCGGTACGGAAGGCCGCGGTCGGAACGGCCGCGAGCGCCCTGGAACGGAACAAGGGGGGTGCTCCAGGGCGGGTTACGCGGGGGCTCCGAGTTCCGCCCAGACCGTTTTGCCCGCGACGTCCGGGGCCCGTACGACGCCCCAGTCGAGGCAGAGTCGCTGCACGATGAACATGCCGTGGCCGCCGGGCCGGCCCGCTCGGTGCGGGGTGCGCGGGGCCGGCTGGCCCGTGCCCCGGTCGGTGACCTCGAGCCGGATCACCTTGTTGTCACAGGTGAGGGCGAGATGGTCCGGCCCTTCGGCGTGCAGGCAGGCGTTGGTGACCAGTTCGGAGACGACGAGCAGGACGTCCTCGGCGGCGGCCCGCTGGTCCGCGGTGGCGGCGGGCAGCCAGCCCCACGCGTACAGCGCCTGGCGGGTGAAGTCGCGGGCGAGCGGGACGACGCCGCTCTGGCCGTCGAAGCTCAGCCGGCGGACCTGGCCACCGCCCGAGGCCCCCGAGGGCCCGGACGTCCCCGACGGTGCGGTCGACGCGGCCACGTCGCCGTCGGGCGCACTCCCCGCCGACGCGCCGCCCCCGGGCGCCCCGGAAGCGCCGCCGGCCTCCGGACCGCGGTCGCCCGGCGAGTAGGGCCGGGTGGTGCTCATCAGCGCTTCACCTCACCGTGTCACCAGTTCACGATTCAAAAAATTCCGTCCTCGGTCCGTCACGCGCGCACGGCACGTCCGGTTCTCGGCACTCTCGCGACCGCCCCAGCCGGAACGCTCAGGATGTCTCCTGCCCGAGCGGACCGGGCGGACACCCCCGTATTCGCGCGAAAAGGCGCGACGGAAGGGCCCCTCCGGCGGCGGGAGGGCCCCGCCGGGCCTGCCCGCGCGGGTCACGCCGAATCGTCGGCCAGCGCCGCCTCGAGAGAGGCGTGGACGGTGAACACCGCGTCCGCTCCCGTGATCTCGAACACGCGCGCGACCACGGGCTGCATCCCCGCGAGATGGACTCCACCTCCGGCGGCCTCGGCCTTCAGCCGGGCACCGAGCAGCACGTTCAGCCCGGTGGAGTCACAGAACTCCAGCCGGGAGCAGTCGATGACGAGCCGCTTGAATCCCTTGACGAGGCATTCCTCCAGTGGCTCCCGCAACAGATCGGCGGTGTGGTGATCCAACTCACCCGCCGGGGTCACGACGGCACTGGGGCCCTCTTCTCGCACCTCGACCAGAAGCCGGCCCGACTGTGCGCTGCCGACCGTCCCGCGGTCCATGCCGTCTCTCTCTCCCGACGTCGTGGCTGCTTACTGACGCCCTCGAACATTACGCCTTCCGGCAGCACTCCGACACCCGAACAATCACGCGCAAACGGACATTTGCAAACAGAACGCACTTGCGGTGGGCTCGGGAAAGCGGGTAGGGCTAGTAAGAACACGTACCCGACACGGCCGGCTTTGGAGGCGCCGCACACCGCAGTGCACGTATCGGCTTCGGCAGCCATATGCCGAGAACGATGGAGGACACCATGTCACCCCGGCTCGACGCATCGCCTACCCCGAAAGCGACGTCGACACCCCCTCCGGAACATCTGGATCCCATCGAGCAGGACGACATGAGTGTCGTTCCGGACGACCTACTCGCCGGTCTTCCGGAGATCCCCCCGTACGCCGAGGTGGGCCCGGTCGACGCACGGGCTCTGTCCAAGACCCTCTTCGAGCGCCTGGAGTCGCTGGAGGAAGGCACCCGCGAGTACTCGTACGTACGCAACACGCTCGTCGAACTGAACCTCGCCCTGGTCAAGTTCGCCGCCTCCCGCTTCCGCTCGCGCAGCGAGCCGATGGAGGACATCATCCAGGTCGGCACCATCGGCCTGATCAAGGCGATCGACCGCTTCGAACTGTCGCGCGGTGTGGAGTTCCCCACCTTCGCGATGCCCACCATCATCGGCGAGATCAAGCGCTTCTTCCGTGACACCTCGTGGTCCGTGCGCGTACCGCGCCGGCTGCAGGAGCTCCGGCTCGACCTGGCCAAGGCCGGGGACGAGCTGGCCCAGCAGCTGGACCGGGCGCCCACCGTGGCCGAACTGGCCGAGCGTCTGGGCATCAGCAACGACGAGGTCGTCGAGGGCATGGCGGCGTCGAACGCCTACACCGCCTCCTCGCTGGACGCCCAGCCGGAGGAGGACGACGCCGAGGGCGCGCTGGCGGACCGGATCGGTTACGAGGACCACGGGCTCGAAGGCATCGAGTACGTCGAGTCGTTGAAGCCGCTGATCGCCGAACTGGCGCCGCGCGACCGGAAGATCCTCTCCCTGCGCTTCGTCGCGGGCATGACCCAGTCGGAGATCGGCGAGGAACTGGGGATCTCCCAGATGCACGTCTCCCGCCTGCTGTCGCGGACGCTGGTGAAGCTGCGCAGGGGGTTGACCGTCGAGGAGTGACGTGACGTCGCCCCGCGTGGCGACGGGACGCCGCCCGCCCGTAGCGACGGGACCGCGCCCCGCGCCCTGTCGGCGCCGGATGCCCGCCCCGGGCACCGGGTGCCCGCCGGGCGCGGGGCGCGACCCGTTCGCCGGGCCGCAACCGGCGCGGGCGCTGAGGGCATGCGGACGCCCTGGCCGGAACGGGCGCGTGTGACCGACCACACGGAGGCCGAACCCGGACCGGCGCAGGGGCTGACCCCGCGGACACCGAACCCGGACCCGCACGAGGACTCACCCCGCGAACACCGAACCCGAACCGGCACGAAGACTCACCCCGCGAACACCGAACCCGAACCGGCACGAGGTCAGACCACACGGACGCCGCTCCGCCAGACGCCGCTGACCAGTGGGACCCCGGGGCGGTAGGCGAGGTGGACGTGGCTCGGGGCGTCGAGCAGGGTCAGGTCGGCCCGGGCGCCCGGGGTCAGCCGGCCGATGTCGGTGCGGCGCAGGGCCGCCGCGCCGCCCGCCGTGGCCGACCAGACCGCCTCGTCGGGCGTCATGCCCATGTCCCGCACGGCGAGGGCGACGCAGAACGGCACCGAGGACGTGAACGACGACCCCGGGTTGCAGTCCGTGGACAGCGCGACGGTGACGCCCGCGTCGAGCAGCCGGCGGGCGTCCGGCCACTCGGCGCGGGTGGAGAACTCGGCGCCGGGCAGCAGGGTCGCCACGGTCGAGCCCTGGGCGAGGGCGTCGACGTCCGCGTCGGTGAGGTGGGTGCAGTGGTCGGCGCTGGCCGCGTCGAGCTCCACGGCGAGCTGGACGCCGGGGCCGTAGGAGAGCTGGTTGGCGTGGACGCGCGGGTGCAGTCCCTTCGCCTTCCCCGCGGTGAGGATCGCGCGGGCCTGGTCGCCGTCGAAGGCGCCCTTCTCGCAGAAGACGTCGATCCAACGGGCGTGCGGCGCGCAGGCGTCGAGCATCTCGCCGGTGACCAGGGCCACGTATCCGGCCGGGTCCTCGGCGTACTCGGGGGCGACGATGTGGGCGCCGAGGTAGGTGACCTCGTCGGTGTGGGCGGCGGCGACGCGCAGGGCGCGGGCCTCGTCCTGGACGGTCAGGCCGTAGCCCGACTTGGTCTCGAAGGTCGTGGTGCCCTGGCGGAGCGCCTCGGCGAGGAAACGGGTGAGGTTCGCCTCCAGTTCCCCGTCGGTGGCGGCCCGGGTGGCGGCGACGGTCGTACGGATGCCGCCGGCGCTGTAGGGGCGGCCCGACATACGGGCGTTGAACTCCTCGGTGCGGTCACCGGCGAAGACCAGGTGGGAGTGGGAGTCGACGAAGCCCGGCAGGACCGCCCGGCCCCCGGCGTCGACCCGGTTGTCAGTGGCGGGTGCTTTGCTTGATTCACCGGTCCACACGATGCGGTCGCCGTCGATGACGACGGCCGCGTCCCGGACCTTGCCGAGGGGGGAAGTGTCACCGAGGGAGGGGTCGTTGGTGACCAGCGTGGCGATGTTGGTGATGGCGGTGCTGCTCATGGCGTCCTCGTGGGTGGTCGTCAGGCGCGCAGGGCTTCGACTGCCTGCGCGAGAGCTCGGGGCACATCGGGTACCAGCGTGTGCGCCCCGTCGCGTACGACGTGCCGGCCCCCCACGACGGTGTGCCGTACGTCCGCTGCCGTCGCGGCGAATACGGCCGTCTCGGCGCCGAGCCGGGGCAGCGGCCCCGCGGTCCTGACCGAGTCGAGCCCGATCGTGGTGAGATCGGCGAGGGCCCCGGGTTCGATGGTGCCCGCGTCGTCCCAGCCGAGGGCGGCGTGTCCGTCGACGGTGGCGGCCCGCAGCAGGGCGGCGGCCGTCCAGTGGCCCCGGGTGCGGGTGCGCAGGCGCTCGTTCAGCTCCATCGCGCGTGCCTCTTCGAGCAGGTCGATCACGGCGTGGCTGTCGGAGCCGAGGGAGAGCGGGGAGCCCTCGTTCTGCAGGGCCGCGGCGGGCCCGATGCCGTCCGCGAGGTCCCGTTCCGTCGTCGGGCACATGCAGGTGCCGGTGCCGCTGCCGCCGATGAGGGCGATGTCCTCGGCGGTGAGGTGGGTGTTGTGGACGCCGGTGGTGCGGGGTCCGAGGACGCCGTGCAGGGCCAGGAGCTGCGTCGGGGTGCAGCCGTGCGCCTCCCGGCAGGCGTCGTTCTCGGCGGTCTGCTCGGACAGGTGCACATGGAGCGGGGACCGCCGCTGTTCGGCCCACCGCGCCACGGTCGACAACTGCTCCGCCGGTACGGCCCGGACGGAGTGGATCGCCGCCCCGATCCGTGCGTGATCCCGTTCCTTGAGAAGTGAACAGCGTGCGGCCCACGCGTCCGCGTCGCCGTCGCAGAAGCGGAGCTGGTGGGTGGTGGGCGGCTGTCCGAAGCCGGAGGAGAGGTAGGCGGTGTCGAGGAGGGTGATGCGGATACCGGCCTCGGCGGCGGCCGCGACGAGCGCCTCGCCCATGGCGTTGGGGTCGGCGTAGGGGGTGCCGCCGGGGGCGTGGTGGACGTAGTGGAACTCGCCGACGGTGGTGATGCCGGCCAGCGCCATCTCGGCGTACACGGCGCGGGCCAGGGCGTGGTAGGTCTCCGGTGTGAGCCGGTCGGCCGTGGCGTACATGACCTCGCGCCAGGTCCAGAAGGTGCCGGAGCCCACCTGGACGGTGGAGCGCAGGGCGCGGTGGAAGGCGTGGCTGTGGGTGTTCGCCAGCCCGGGGAGCGTCAGTCCGCGCAGGATCTCGGCGCCGGGCGGCGGGGTGGGGGTGTCCGGGTGGACGGCGGTGATGCGGCCGTCCCTGACCTCGACGGCGACGCCCGGCCCGACGTGGGTGCCGAGCCAGGCGTGCTCCAGCCAGTACGTCCGCTGGGTGGCAGTCACGTGCAGGCCAGTCCTTCCAGTGCGTCGGCGAGTGCGGTCACCCCGGCCACGCAGTCGTCCTCGGCCGCGCACTCGGCCGGGGAGTGCGAGACGCCGGTGGGGTTGCGTACGAACAGCATGGCGGTGGGCACGCGTCCGGAGAGGATTCCGGCGTCGTGTCCGGCGCCGGTGCCGAGGACGGGCACCTTGAGGTCGGTGCCGGTGTCCAGGATGCGGGCGAGTTCGTCGCGCAGCGCGTGGTCGAACTCGACGACGGGGGTGAAGGACTCGCGTTCGACGTCGAGGTCGACGCCGTGGGTGGCGGCGTACTCCCGGGCGGCCTTCTTCACCTCTGCGACCACGACGTCCAGGCTCTCCTGGTCGGCGGCGCGGGAGTCGAGCCAGCCGCGCACCAGGGAGGGGATGGCGTTGACCCCGTTCGGCTCGACGGCGATCTTGCCGAAGGTGGCGACGGCTCCGGCGAGTTCGGCCTCGCGGCGGGCGGCGAGGACGGTCTGCGCGTACGGGAGCATCGGGTCGCGCCGGTCGGCGAGGCGGGTGGTGCCGGCGTGGTTGGCCTCGCCCCGGAAGTCGAAGCGCCACCGTCCGTGCGGCCAGATGGCGCCGGCGAGGCCGATCCGGTCACCGGACAGGTCGAGGGCGCGGCCCTGTTCGACGTGGAGTTCGACGAAGGCGCCGATGCGGTCGAGCCGGTGCGGGTCGGCGCCGATGGCGTCGGGGTCGTACCCGGCGGCCTCCATGGCCTGCGGGAGGGTGATGCCCTCGGCGTCGGTCAGGCGGTGGGCCTGCTCGACGGTGAGCGCCCCGGCGGTGAGCCGGGAGCCGACGCAGGCGAGCCCGAAGCGGGCGCCCTCCTCGTCGCCGAAGTTGACGATGCCGAGCGGTTTGGTGAACCGGGCGCCCCTGCCTCGTAGTTCGTCGAGGGCGGCGAAGGCGGACACGACGCCGAGGGGCCCGTCGAAGGCTCCGCCGTCGGGCACGGAGTCCAGGTGGGAGCCGGTGACGACCGCGTCGCCCCGCGCGGGGTCGCCGAGCCAGGCCCACTGGTTGCCGTTGCGGTCGGTCTCGTAGGTCAGGCCGCGGCCGCGGGCCTGCTGCTCGAACCAGGCCCGGCAGTCGCCGTCGGCCTCCGTCCAGGCGAACCTGCGGTAGCCGCCGGAGGCGGAACTGCGGCCGATCGGCAGCAGCTCCGCCCACATCCCGTGGAAGGTCACGCGTCGTCACCCTCGCGCATCGGCACCCGCACGTCCCGCTCCCGAGCCACCGACTCGGCGATGTCGTATCCGGCGTCCACGTGCCGGATGACACCCATGCCCGGGTCGTTGGTGAGCACCCGGCGGATCTTCTCGCCCGCGAGCTTCGTGCCGTCGGCGACCGTGACCTGCCCGGCGTGGATCGAGCGGCCCATGCCCACGCCGCCGCCGTGGTGGATGGACACCCACGAGGCGCCGGAGGCCACGTTGACCATGGCGTTCAGCAGGGGCCAGTCGGCGATGGCGTCGGAGCCGTCGAGCATGGCCTCGGTCTCCCGGTACGGGGAGGCGACGGAGCCGCAGTCGAGGTGGTCGCGGCCGATGACGACCGGGGCGGCCAGCTCACCGCTCGCGACCATGTCGTTGAACCGCTCGCCGGCCTTGTCGCGCTCGCCGTAGCCGAGCCAGCAGATTCGGGCGGGCAGGCCCTGGAAGTGGACCCGCTCCCCCGCCAACCTGATCCAGCGGGCCAGCGACTCGTTCTCCGGGAAGAGGTCGAGGATCGCCTTGTCGGTCCTGGCGATGTCGGCGGGGTCGCCGGACAGGGCGGCCCAGCGGAAGGGGCCCTTGCCCTCGCAGAACAGCGGGCGGATGTAGGCGGGGACGAAGCCGGGGAAGGCGAACGCGCGGTCGTATCCGGCCAGCTGCGCCTCGCCGCGGATGGAGTTGCCGTAGTCGAAGACCTCGGCGCCGGCGTCCTGGAAGCCGACCATGGCCTCGACGTGCCGGGCCATGGACTCGCGGGCGCGGGTGGTGAAGCCGGCCGGGTCCTTGGCGGCGGCGTCGGCCATGTCGTCGAAGGCGATGCCGACGGGGAGGTACGCCAACGGGTCGTGGGCGGAGGTCTGGTCGGTGACGATGTCGATGGGGGCGCCCATGGCGAGGAGCCGCGGGACCAGGTCGGCGGCGTTGCCGAGGACGCCGATCGAGAGGGGCTCGCGCCGGTCCCGGGCCTCGGTGGCGAGCTGGAGGGCGTGGTCGAGGGAGTCGGCCTTCACGTCGAGGTAGCGGTGCTCGATGCGGCGGTCGATGGCGCGGGGGTCGCAGTCGACGCAGATCGCCACGCCGTCGTTCATCGTCACGGCGAGCGGCTGGGCGCCGCCCATGCCGCCGAGGCCCGCGGTGAGGGTGATGGTGCCGGCGAGGGTGCCGCCGAACTTCTTCGCGGCGACGGCGGCGAAGGTCTCGTAGGTGCCCTGGAGGATGCCCTGGGTGCCGATGTAGATCCAGGAGCCGGCGGTCATCTGCCCGTACATGGTCAGGCCGAGGGCCTCCAGCCGGCGGAACTCCTCCCAGGTGGCCCAGTCGCCGACGAGGTTGGAGTTGGCGATGAGGACGCGCGGGGCCCACTCGTGGGTCTGCATGACGCCGACGGGACGGCCGGACTGGACGAGCATCGTCTCGTCCTGTTTGAGGGTCTTCAGCGTGCGGACCATGGCGTCGAAGGAGCGCCAGTCACGGGCCGCCTTGCCGGTGCCGCCGTAGACGACGAGCTTGTCGGGGTGCTCGGCGACCTCCGGGTCGAGGTTGTTCTGCAGCATCCGCAGGGCGGCCTCCTGCTGCCATCCCAGGGCGCTCGGCCGGGTGCCGCGCGGTGCCCGGACAGGACCGGGGGGCGGCCCGTCGGGCCTCGTCCGAGGGGGGCGGGAGACGGGCGGGCGGGGTCCGGACATGGTCTGCCTCCTGGCGGCTGGCTCCGGGCTGGCTCCGCGGGCCCGGCGGCCCACGTCACTGCAGATATTCACATCGTCAGGCCCTGAATAGAACTAGTCAAGAGGTCGGCGTGTCGGCCCTCGGGCGACGGGGGGTGTTTGGCTGGACACATGGACGCGGACACGGAGAACACCGGCGGGACGGGGGAAGCCGTGGCAGACGACGGCCGGACGGACGAGAGGGACCCGCGGGCTGCCGGACGGGCGGCCCGGCGGGACGAGGCGGTGCGGGCCGCCGTGCGGCAGGGGCTCCTCGACGCCGGCACCCCCCTGGTGGCCCTGCTCGACGTCACCGGCATCCGGGAGTCGGCGGCCGAGCTGCGGGCGGCGTTCGACGCGGTGACGGCGCCCGGCACGCCCGTGCTGCACGCCTTCGCGGTGAAGGCGAGCCCGCTGGTGCCGGTGCTGCGGCTGCTGCGCGAGGAGGGCATCGGCGCGGAGGTGGCGAGCCCGGGTGAGCTGGCGCTGGCGCGGGCGGCGGGGGTGGAGCCGGCGCGGACGGTCCTCGACTCGCCCGCCAAGACACCCGCCGAGCTGCGGGAGGCGCTGGCGGCGGGCATCGCCGTCAACGCGGACAACGCCCAGGAGTTGGCCCGCATCGACGCCCTGACGGCCGGCTCCGACGTCCGCTCCCCCGTCGGCATCCGGGTGAACCCTCAGGTCGGCGGCGGTTCCATCGAGGCGCTGTCCACGGCCACGGCGACGTCGAAGTTCGGTGTGGCGCTCCGTGACGAGGGGGCGCGGGAGTGGGTGGTACGGGCGTATCTGGACCGGCCGTGGCTGACCCGGCTGCACGCGCACACCGGCTCCCAGGGCATCGCCCTGTCGCTGATGGCGCGCGGGGTGGCGGAGACGTACGCGCTGGCGGAGGAGATCAACCGGCGCGCGGGACGGCAGCAGGTCGACACCGTCGACATCGGCGGCGGGCTGCCGGTGAACTTCGCCTCCGAGGCGAGCAGTCCGACGTACACGCGGTACGCGCGGCTGCTGAGCGAGGCGGTGCCGGGGCTGTTCGACGGGCGGTACGGGCTGGTCACCGAGTTCGGGCGGTCGCTGCTGGCCAAGCACGGCACGGTGGTCGCGCGCGTGGAGTACGCCAAGAGCGCGGGCGGGCGTCCGGTCGCGGTGACGCACGCGGGCGTGCAGGTGGCGACGCGCACGGTGTACGCGCCGGGGTCGTGGCCGCTCAGGATCGCCGCGTACGACGCGAAGGGGCGGCCCAAGAAGGGCTCGGCGGTCGTGCAGGACGTGGCGGGCCCGGCCTGCTTCGCGGGCGACCTGCTGGCGCAGGGGCAGGAGCTGCCGCTGCTGGAGCAGGGGGACTACGCGGCGGCGCTGGACACCGGCGCGTACTACTTCGCCCACCACTACGCGTACAACTCGCTGCCCCGCCCCGCCATCCACGGTTTCGCGCCGGACGGGGCGGGAGGGGTCGCCTTCGCGGTCGTCCGCCGCGCCCAGACGATCGAGGAGATCGTGACCGAGTCGGGCGGCGAACACGCCGACGCCCTGACGGCGGGCCTCACGTCCTGAGGGTTCCGGGTTCCGGACCGGCGCCGGCCCGGTTCCCCGAGCGCGGACACGGGGGGCGCGGACGCCCCGTCGAGGGCGTCCGCGTCACCGCCCGGCGCCCGCACCGGCCGTAGGACACCCGAGGGCGCCAAGGGCGGGTGCCCTGCCCTTTCGAGGCACGGGGCGAGGCACGGATCCGGTGCCTCGCGGCGGTCAGACCAGTGAGGGGGTCCGGCGCCGGGCGCCGCCCGGGGCGGCGTCGCCCGCCGCGATACCGGTGGTGCGGTAGGCCTTGACCGCCTTGCCGGCGGGGCGGCCCGCGCCGCCGCTGAGCCAGTCGACGCGCACCCACAGCAGGACCTCGTCGGCCTGCTCCAGGCGGCCGATCCAGGCCGCCTTCAGCCACAGGCCCACCCCGCACCCGGCGAGCAGCAGTCCACCGGCGGCGGGCACCGCGAACGCCGCGCCCACGGCGGCGAGGAAGGCGAGCAGCAGCCACCAGCGGTGCCCGCGGCGCCAGTTGCGCGCGGTCACCGCGCGGTCCTGGAGCACGTCGTGCCTGCCCGCCCGCGCCGCCGTGCGGGCCAGCGCCCGGTACGGCCCCCGCCGCCCGTACGCCACGACGGCCGCCGCCACGACACACAGCGCGGCGCCCGCCAGGACACCGATCCGGCGCCCGGTCAGTCCCGGCACCAGCACTCCGGTGCCCGCCGCGAAAACTCCCAGCCACCACAGTGGCGCGGCCCCGGCCCGCACGACGACGGCCACCCGGGCCAGCCCCTGTCCTCCGCGCGTCACGTCCAGCCTCCCGTGTCTCACGTCAGTGCTGCGTCCGATGTCTCAGGACGTTCCCTGAGGTTGTGTCTTAGGGGACGGACCGTAGCGGCGCAAGGTGAGACGAGTCTGAGAACGAACGCGGGGCGGCCCGGGGCGGTCACTCCACGAACAGCCCGCGCGCCGCCGCCTTCGCGTCGAACTCCTCCAGCCGCGCCTGCGCGTCGGGCAGGTCGTCGCACATCGCCTCCAGCAGCACCCGGCCCAGCAGCATCGGCGCGCACGCCGTGTCGAAGGCGAGCCCGGTGCCGACGGCGGCGGGCAGCAGCAGGTCGGACACCTTGGCGACCGGCGCGAACGGGGAGTCGGCGACGGTGACGACGGTCAGGCCCGTCTCCTTGGCATGGGTGAGGGCGTCGACGACCTCGCGGGGATGCCGGGGCAGCGCGAAGCACAGCAGGGCACTCGCCCCGGCCCGGGCGGCGGCGTCGATGCGGTCGTGGAGCATCGTGCCGCCCTCGTTGAGCAGCCGTACGTCCGGATGGACCTTGGCGGCGAAGTAGGCGAAGCCGTGTGCCTGGGCCGCCGCGGCCCGCAGTCCCAGTACCGGCAGCGGCCGGCTCCCGGCCAGCACCCGGCCCGCCTGCCGCACGGGCCGGGGGTCGGCCAGCACCTCCGCCAGATGCCGCAGGTTCTCGATCTCGGCCTCGACGGCCTGCTGGTACTCGTTGAAGGCACCGGTCTCCGGCGCGGGCTCGGCGGGCGCGACCTCGCGCAGATGCCGGCGCAGGGCGGGGTAGCCGTCGAAGCCGAGGGCGACGGCGAACCGGGTCACCGAGGGCTGGCTGACCCCGGCCAGTTCGGCCAGCTCCACGCTGGACAGGAACGGCA
Source organism: Streptomyces griseoloalbus (assembly GCA_014650015.1). GTDB lineage: Bacteria > Actinomycetota > Actinomycetes > Streptomycetales > Streptomycetaceae > Streptomyces > Streptomyces griseoloalbus. The sequence goes on along the minus strand of BMUD01000020.1, from coordinate 73,128 downwards.
CGTCGGCGGCGCGCCGCACCATGCTGTGCGCGATGCGCCGCTGGGTCGGCGTCAGCCGGTGTCCCTCGAAGAGCGCTTGGAGGCGCGCGGCAGGGCTCTCGGTGCCGCTCATGACGTGGCTCCCCCTCGGACTATTCACCCATCGCAACTCCTGCATGCCGTTATACAGGCCACCGCGGGGTCGCGCCGTACGCGCGTCGCGATGGGGGAGATCACACGCTCTGCCCGGCTCCGGACCGCTTCCGGGCCCTGCGGACCGGTCCCGGACCGCTCCGAAACCGCCTTCGAACCGCTGCCGAACCTCGACGATTTCGCTACGACGTCACCACATGCCCGATGGGCCGGATAGCGTAACGCGTCGAACAATCAAGCGTTTTGAGACGCAGGCGGCCCATGTGGCACCCGACGGAGGACTGGAAACTAGCGTGGATGCGCGGAGTCGTGGACAGGCGGACGGGACCGATCCTGCCGACCAGTGGGTACTCAACCCGGAGACCGGCGAGTACGAGCTGCGGCCGAGCAGTTCCCCTGAGCAGCCGAGGACACCGCGCCCCCGCGGCGCCCCCCGCCCCGGTTCCGCCTCCCCCGGCCGCGTCCCCGGCCAGCGCGGCCACCGCGCCGCATCCGCCCCGGACGACGCGCCCGGCTCCGGCCGCCGCAAGCGCGAGGAGCGGAAGAAGGGCGGCAGGAAGAAGGCGCTGATGTGGACGGGCGGCGCCCTCTCCCTGGTACTCGTCGGCGGCTCGGCGTTCGCGTACTACTGGTACGAGCGCCTCTACGGCAACATCAGCACCGTCGACATCGGTGACGTGGGCAGTGACACCGTCCTGGCGGACGGGCCGGTCAACATCCTGATCATCGGCAACGACGTCCGCACCGGCAAGGGCAACGAGGACTACGGCAACCGGGACAACGTCACCGGTCACGCCGACACCACCCTCCTCTTCCACGTCTCCGAGGACCGCAGCAACGCGACCGTGCTGAGCATCCCCCGGGACCTCAAGATCGAGATACCGGACTGCGAGACCAAGCAGTCCGACGGTTCGACCGAGGTCGTTCCCGGTTCGACGGGCACCACCCGGTTCAACGAGTCCTACGGTGTGGACGGCCGTGACCCGGGCTGCACCATGCGTACCGTCGAGAACATCACGGACCTCGAGGTCGATCACTTCATGATGTTCGACTTCAACGCGGTCAAGACGCTGTCCACCGCGGTCGGCGGCGTCAAGGTGTGCCTGGAGAAGCCCATCAAGGACCTGGACGGCGGGTCCGGACTCGACCTGCCGGCCGGGGAGAGCACGGTCCAGGGCGAGGACGCGCTGTCGTTCCTCCGCAACCGGCACGGGCTGAAGAACGAGAGCGACCTGGACCGGATCGAGATGCAGCAGCAGTTCGTCGCGTCCATGATCCGCCAGCTGAAGGAGGACACGCTGGACAGCCCGTCGAAGATGCTCGACGTCGCCGACGCGGCCACCAAGTCCCTCACCGTGGACAAGGGGATCGGCAGCCCCAGCAAGCTGCTCACCCTCGCCAGGGAACTCGCCAAGATCGACCTGAAGAACATCACCCTGATGACGGTGCCGGTGAAGGACAACCCGGACGAGCCCACGCCCGTCACCGTCGTCCTGGACCCGGTCGAGGCCCCCAAGGTCTTCGGCATGCTGCAGAACGACGTCTCCTTCACCGCGGTGGAGAAGGAGAAGAAGGACGCCAAGGACAAGCAGGCCGCACTCCTCAAGGGCCCCCGGGCCGAGGCGTCCGACGTACGGGTCGACGTCTTCAACGGCGGCGGTCCGCAGGGTTCCGCGCAGGAGACCCTGGCCTGGCTGCAGACCGGCGAGGGCGTGCTCAAGTCCACGAACCGGGGCAACGCCCCGGCCGTCGTCGACAAGACGCGGCTGGAGTACGCGCCGAACCAGGCCGACCAGGCCCGCAAGCTCGCCGACCTGATGGGCCTGCCCGCCTCGGCGCTGAAGCCCGGCACGACGGACGCCGCCGGGACGGAGCCGATGACCCTCACTCTCGGGCGGGACTTCAAGAAGGCCGGCGTCCCCGTCGCCCCACCGAAGAAGGTGGACGTCAAGCAGTCCCGCGCCGACGACAAGGCGTGCGGGAAGTAGCCCGCAGACCACAGCCCGACCACCGCCCCGACCGCCGCCGGTGTCACCGCCGGGACCGCCGAAATCGCCGCGACCTCCGCGACCTCCGCCCGGGCCCGGCGCACCCGAGGCGGAGAGGGGGGTTATCCCCAGTGCCACCGGCGTACCGGCTGCCTACCGTGGACGGCATGAGCCGAATGGACGCGCGGGACACCGAGCTGAAGAAGGAACTCGACGCCTCCCTGCAGGCCCGCAGGGAACTGGGGGAGGAGTACGAGTCCGCGCTGGTCGACTCGTTCCTGGAGAAGGTCGACCAGCGGATCGACGGCGCCGTGGAGCGCCGGGTGCGCCGGCAGCTCGCCGAGCAGCAGATGACGGTGGCCCGGGACTCGCGGTCGCCGAAGGTGACGGACACGTGGGGCGAGCGCTTCGGCTTCGGGATCGTCTCGCTGGTCCTGGCGGTGCCGCTGTCCGCCATCGGCGGCGGCGTGGCCGATCTGCCCGGCCTGCTGGCAGCCTGGGCCGGCATCGTCGGCGTGAACGTCGTCCAGGCCGTCCGCACCAACCCGGGCCTGTTCGGCCGCCGTCGGCCGACCCGGGACAGCGACTGGGAGGACTGAGGCCGTAGCGCGAGGCGATCCAGGGCGACGACTGCCGCAGCCGTCAGCCGTCGAACCGCGACGGCGAGCGACCCGGTCCGCGAGAGCGGCGCCGGTTCAGGCGCGCGGGGGAGTTGCGCGGGGGGAGTTGCGCGGGGGGAGTTGCGCGGGGACCGCCGCACCCCCGTGACCGGGGGGCGGGACGACGGCGGTCCCCGCGAGGGACGCGGGCCGGTCGGAACCGGCTGCGCGTCCGAGGCGTCCATGGAGGTCCGGGAGCCGCTCCGGAGGTCCTTTGACGCCGTTTGGCCGCCGGCCGGGGCGGGGAGCCGCTCCCGCCCTGCCGACACCCACCAATGTGCCGGATCCGTGTTAAGCGCGTGCTGCGCGGACGTGACACGCTCGTACCACTTCCGCGAAGTCCACGAAGATCACGAACACCGCGGGACCCGGCCGTTCAGCCCCGCTTCACCTCCGGTTTCCCGGACGCCCCGTCACTTCCCGTTGCCCGCGAGGAAGGAGAGCAGGTCCTGACGGCTGACCACACCGGTCGGCTTGCCCTCGACGAGGACGATCGCCGCGTCCGCCTTGCCGAGGACGGCCATCAGGTCGGCCACGGGCTCGCCGGAGCCGACCTGCGGCAGCGGCGCGGACATGTGCTTCTCCAGCGGGTCGTCGAGCGAGGCGCTCTTGCTGAACAGCGCGTCCAGCAACTCCCGCTCCACCACGGAGCCGACGACCTCGGCGGCCATCACGTCCGGGTGACCGGCGCCCGGCTTGACCACCGGCATCTGCGAGACGCCGTACTCGCGCAGCACGTCGATGGCCTGGCCGACCGTCTCGTCGGGGTGCATGTGGACGAGGGACGGCATGGAGCCGCCCGCCTTGTCCTGCAGGACGTCGCCGACGCGGGCACTGGGGCCGGCGTCCTCCAGGAAGCCGTAGTCGGCCATCCACTCGTCGTTGAAGATCTTGCTGAGGTAGCCGCGCCCGCTGTCCGGCAGCAGCACCACCACGACGTCGTCCTCGCCGAGCCGCTCGGCCACCCGCAGCGCCGCCACGACCGCCATGCCGCAGGAGCCGCCGACCAGCAGGCCCTCCTCCTTGGCGAGGCGGCGGGTCATCTGGAAGGAGTCCTTGTCGGAGACGGCGACGATCTCGTCCGCGACGGTCCGGTCGTAGGCGGTCGGCCAGAAGTCCTCGCCGACGCCCTCCACCAGGTACGGCCGCCCGGAGCCGCCGGAGTACACGGACCCCTCGGGGTCGGCGCCGACGACCTGCACGCGGCCGTCGCTGATCTCCTTCAGATAGCGCCCGGTCCCGGAGATGGTGCCGCCGGTGCCGACGCCGGCCACGAAGTGGGTGATCTTCCCCTCGGTCTGCTCCCACAGCTCGGGGCCCGTGGAGTGGTAGTGGGAGAGCGGGTTGTGGGGGTTGGAGTACTGGTCCGGCTTCCAGGCCCCCGGCGTCTCACGCACCAGCCGGTCGGAGACGTTGTAGTAGGAGTCGGGGTGCTCGGGCGCCACGGCCGTCGGGCAGACGACGACCTCGGCGCCGTAGGCCCGCAGCACGTTGATCTTGTCCATGGACACCTTGTCCGGGCACACGAAGATGCACTTGTAGCCCTTTTGCTGGGCCACGATGGCGAGACCGACCCCGGTGTTGCCGCTGGTCGGCTCGACGATGGTGCCGCCCGGCTTCAGCTCCCCGCTCTGCTCCGCCGCCTCGATCATGCGCAGGGCGATGCGGTCCTTCACGGAACCGCCCGGATTGAAGTACTCCACCTTGGCCAGGACGGTCGCCCTGATGCCCTTGGTCACGCTGTTGAGCCGCACCAGCGGGGTGTTGCCGACGAGGCTGATCATCGAGTCGTGGAATTGCACCGTTGTCTCCGGATGCTTGCAAAAGATGTGGTCCTAGTGGTCTGGCCAGCCTAGGCCCTTTCGGGCCGGGACCCCTCGGGGTCGTTCACTCGCTGTTGGGATTGGAGCACGGTCCGTACGGGGCAAGCACTGGGTGTGAAGGCTCGAGGAGGTGGCGGCTAGGCATGACGAGCATGTCGAGGGCGAGGGTGGCCCGGCGGATCGCGGCCGGCGCGGCATACGGCGGCGGGGGCATCGGCCTGGCCGGCGCGGCCACCGTGGGTCTGCTGCTGGCCGAGGCCCGGCTGGCGCGGCGCCGCGTGGGCAACGGCACGGCGGCTCACGTACCCAACGCGGACGGTCTGTACGGCGCGGCCTACACGGTGCCCGGGGAACCGGCGCTGCGGCTGACCATGCTGGGCGACTCCACCGCCGCCGGCCAGGGCGTGCACCGGGCGGGGCAGACCCCGGGCGCGCTGCTGGCGTCGGGCGTCGCGGCGGTCGCGGAACGTCCGGTGGGGCTGAGCACGGTCGCGGCGCCAGGGGCCCGCTCGGACGATCTGGACCGTCAGGTGACGCTGGCGCTGGCGGACCCCTCCCGGGTGCCCGACATCTGCGTGATCATGGTCGGCGCCAACGACGTCACCCACCGCACGCCACCCACCCGCTCCGTGCGCCAGCTGGCCACGGCGGTGCGCCGGCTGCGGACGGCCGGTGCGGAGGTGGTCGTCGGCACCTGCCCCGATCTCGGCACGATCGAGCCGGTGCGGCAGCCCCTGCGCTGGCTGGCCCGCCGCGCCTCCCGCCAGCTGGCGGCGGCCCAGACGATCGGCGTGGTCGAGCAGGGCGGGCGCACGGTGTCGCTGGGCGACCTGCTGGGCCCCGAGTTCGCCGCGAACCCGCGGGAGCTGTTCGGCCCCGACAGCTACCACCCCTCCGTGGAGGGGTACGCGACGGCCGCGATGGCGGTCCTGCCGACGGTGTGCGCGGCCCTGGGGCTGTGGCCGGCGGAGGAGGAGCGGCCGGACGCGGCTCGCCGCGAGGGCTTCCTGCCGGTGGCGCGGGCCGCGGCGGAGGCGGCGGAGGAGGCGGGCACGGAGGTCACGGCGGCGATGCCGGCGGGGCCTCGGGGGCCGTGGGCTCTCCTGAAGCGCAGGAGGCGCAGGCGGGTTCCGGAGGCGGAGCCTGTGGCGCCGCCGGCCGCGTAGGCGGCCGATGCCGCCGTCGGGCGGGGGCGGGTCGCGCGGTCCGGCGCCGGCGGGGTGCCGTCGCGCCGGCCCGCGCCGCCCCGCGGCGCGACTGCCCTCGACCACATCACCCAAGCAAGCGCTTGGACAGTTGCGGTCCATGTCACACCGCGCCAGGCGTGACCCGGCTCATACGTCCGGGTAACTTCCCAAGCAGTCCCGCACCAACCACCCGGTATGCCCTCCCGCCGCCCGACCACACCCCTCGACGAGGCGCTGTGCGCCGCCCCTTCCCCCAGGAGCCGTGATGCCCGAAGCCGTGATCGTCTCAGCCGCCCGCTCCCCCATCGGCCGCGCCTTCAAGGGCTCCCTGAAGGACCTCCGCCCGGACGACCTGACCGCCACGATCATCCAGGCCGCCCTCGCCAAGGTCCCCGAGCTGGACCCCGAGGACATCGACGACCTGATGCTCGGCTGCGGCCTGCCCGGTGGCGAGCAGGGCAACAACCTCGGCCGTATCGTCGCCGTGCAGATGGGCATGGACCACCTCCCCGGCTGCACCGTCACCCGTTACTGCTCCTCCTCGCTGCAGACCTCCCGCATGGCCCTGCACGCCATCAAGGCCGGCGAGGGCGACGTCTTCATCTCGGCCGGTGTCGAGACGGTCTCCCGCTTCACCAAGGGCAACTCCGACAGCCTCCCGGACACGCGCAACCCGCTGTTCGCCGAGGCCGAGGCCCGCACCGCCGCCGTCGCCGAGTCGGAGGGCTCCACCTGGCACGACCCGCGCGAGGACGGCCTGCTGCCCGACCCGTACATCGCGATGGGCCAGACCGCCGAGAACCTGGCCCGTGCCAAGGGCATCACCCGGCAGGACATGGACGAGTTCGGCGTCCGCTCGCAGAACCTCGCCGAGGAGGCCATCAAGAACGGCTTCTGGGAGCGCGAGATCACCCCGGTGACGCTCCCCGACGGCACGGTGATCAGCAAGGACGACGGTCCTCGCCCCGGCGTCACCATGGAGGGCGTCGCGGGCCTGAAGCCGGTGTTCCGCTCCGACGGGCTGGTCACCGCCGGCAACTGCTGCCCGCTCAACGACGGCGCCGCCGCGCTCGTGATCATGAGTGACACCAAGGCCCGCGAGCTCGGCCTCACCCCGCTCGCCCGGATCGTCTCCACCGGCGTCTCCGGTCTCTCCCCGGAGATCATGGGCCTCGGCCCGGTCGAGGCGTCGAAGCAGGCGCTGCGCCGCGCCGGTCTCACCATCGACGACATCGACCTGGTCGAGATCAACGAGGCGTTCGCCGCCCAGGTGATCCCCTCCTACCGCGACCTCGGCATCCCGCTGGAGAAGCTGAACGTCAACGGCGGCGCCATCGCCGTCGGCCACCCCTTCGGCATGACCGGCGCGCGCATCACCACCACGCTCATCAACTCCCTCCGGTTCCACGACAAGCAGTTCGGTCTGGAGACGATGTGCGTCGGCGGCGGCCAGGGCATGGCGATGGTCATCGAGCGCCTCAGCTGAGCACCACGCCGTAGCCGTGCCGGCACCGTCCGTGAGGCACTGGCCCGGAACCCCGGAATCCCCGGGGCTCCGGGCCGTTTTGTGATCCAATCTCCCTCAGGATGTGACCTATCCCTCGTGCCGCAGGGATCACCGCAGGTCAACGTCACACCTCTACCACCCCCGACACCAAAGCCCTGTCCGTTTCGTGATGTTACGCACTGACAGATGGTTAGTCCGCCCTTCAAGCTGATGTAGGAAGTCGGGGGTCGACTTTGAACCGGGAGTACGTCAGTGAGCGCCATGCCGATCGCCCTGCTGATCACCACGGCCGCCACCGGCGCCGTGGGCGTCGCTGTCCTGCGCAGCATCATGGTGCTGCGCCGACAGGTCGCGGCCCTGCACACCGAGCTGGCCGGGAGCTGCGCCGCCACGCGCGCGCACGTGCCCTCCGCCCGCGCGGCCGACACCGACGAGATACGCGCCGCCGTGGCGGACGCGCTCGCCGAGGAGCGGGAGCGCGAGCTCGCCGAGGCGCGGGCCTTCTGGGCCGCCCAGGAGTCGCGTGACGCCTCCGACGCGCCGTCCCTGCTGGGCCTGGCCGACAGCGAGCTGTTCCTGCCCCGGCAGACCGACTTCGTGGGTCTGGAGCCGGTGACCGAGCCGGGCGCCGACGCCGACGAGCACTCCGGGGACTCCCCGGAGCTGGCCGCGGCCCGCCGCCGTCACCCCTCGCACCCCGACTTCGTACCCAACTCCTCGCCGGTCGTGAACGACCACGAGCGCACCGTGGCCGCCCTCGAGGAGCTCGCCGCCTCCCGGACCGAGCTGACCGATGTCCGCCCGGGCCCGCTGGGCACCCTGGACGTCTACGTCTTCGCCGACGGTACGACGCTGTGCATGACGCCGGGCCACCGCGAGACCGCGGAGCGCCTGGCCGCCGCCCTGTGTGCGGGCGAGACCCCGTTCCTGCTGGGCGGCTCCGGCATCTCGGGGGCGTACACGCTGACCTTCTCCTGCGGCGAGGAGAACGTCTACATCCTGGCGGACCGCGTCATCGCGTCCCTCTAGCCACCGCCCGGCCGACCGTCCCCGGGGAGGTGCGGGGGTGCTAGGGGCGTCGCGAGGCAGGCGGGAATGTCAGACAGGCCCTAGACCCCGGCGCGCTCTCGCGCCTCCTCCACCAGCCGTACCGCTTCCTCCACCTCGTCGTCGTTCTTCAGTACGAGGGCCAGGTCGTGCCCGGCGACGGTGATCTGGTCGGCGGCGGCGAACATCCCGGCGTCGGGCATCTCGCGGGGCTCGGCATCCGGCTCCTCGACCCGCTGGGCGCGCCGCGCCAGCTCCCTGGCCAGGGCGAGGGCCTCGGCCGCCCCGCCCCGTTGCAGCCGGCTCTGCGGCGCGGCCCGCAGGCGGTCGGCGAAATGATCCACTGCACGGGTGAAGGGCGTCGTATCAACCACGCGGCGAGCGTACGCGGCGCGGCAGGACTGTTGCCAACGGGCGGACGCTCAGGCACGGTGACGTGAAGGACCGGCTTACATCCCATGCGTCCGGAGGCGCCGATGTCCCAAGTCTTCTCCGCAGAGACCCATCGCAACATGCTCGCCCGCATCCCCCACTGCACCGGTCGTGAGATCTCCGACTGGCTGCGCACCGTCGAAGAAGGCCCGGCGCTCTTCCGCTTCGAGGAGAAGGTCAGCTGGCTCCGTCACGAGTACGACCTCGCCTACGGCCACGCCAAGGCGATCGTCCACGAATACGACCTGAGGAGGGCCGCGCGCAAACTGCTCTAGCGCGCGTCTGCACGACCAAGGGCCCCGGGTGAACCCGGGGCCCTTGTCGGTACGGCCGGCGTCCCGCTGGTGCGGTCCGCTAGTCGTTGCTGTTGAGGATCGAGATGATGCGCAGGAACTCCATGTAGATCCACACCAGCGTCAGCGTGAGGCCGAAGGCGGCGAACCAGGCCTCCTCGCGCGGCGCACCGTAGGCGATGCCGTCCTCGACCTGCTTGAAGTCCAGAGCGAGGAAGCAGGCGCCGAGGATGATGCCGACGACGCCGAAGATGACGCCGAGCGGGCCGCTGCGGAAGCCGAGGCCGTCACCGCCGCCGAACACCGCGAACAGCAGGTTCACGGCCATCAGCAGGATGAAGCCGAGCGCCGCCGCCAGCACGAAGCCGTAGAAGCGGCGGTTGACGCGGATCCAGCCCGCCTTGTACGCCACCAGCACACCGGCGAAGACCGCCATGGTGCCGAGCACGGCCTGCATGGCCGCACCGTCGGCGATGCGGTTGTCGACGATGCTGGAGATGACGCCGAGGAAGACACCCTCGAACGCGGCGTACGTGAGAATCAGCGCCGGCGAGGCCTTGCGCTTGAAGGACTGCACGAGCGCCAGGACCATGCCGACCAGCGCGGCGCCGATGCCGATCCCGTAGGACCGGCTGATGTTGGCGTCGTCGACCGGCAGCAGGGCCCAGGAGAGCGCGGCGGTGACGATGAGCACACCGAGGGTGCTCGCCGTGCGCATGATGACGTCGTCGATGGTCATCCGGCCGGTGACGGCCGGCGCCTGCGGCGGTGCGCCGTGCTGCAGGTCCTGCTGGGCGTACGGGTTCTGCGCGTACGGGTTGCCCGTCGGCTGCGCGTACGGGTTGGCCTGCGTGGCGACAGCGGGACCCCCGGCCTGCGGCGCGGTGTTGAAGCCCGCGTAGCCGTTGTCGCGGCTGAACCCCCGTCGCGAGAAGACCGGGTTTCTGCTCCTCATTTCACTCCTCCATGGCCACACAGCGCGGCCTTGGCTCAAGAGTAATAGGTAGGCAAAGGAATGACCCTAATGCTTGGGGAGGATCTTTCCCTCGTTGTGCTGCGCAACACGCTACGCGGCTTGGTGATTCCCTTCACCGCCGGTGAGCGAACCGTGACCGCCCCGGCACCTGCCCGGTACCTGCCCGGCACCTGCCCGGAGCCCGGCCGGGGCCGCCCGCGACCGGCCGGAGAGCGCCCTGCTCACGCCGGGGGGAACCCGGTGCAGGCCTCGGCGAGGTCGGTTCCGGCGGCGCGAGGGTGTGAGGCGCTCCCCTGGCCGTCCGGCCGGGTGCGTGGGAGAAAGGGGCGTCGCGGCGGGGACGAGATGCGGGGCGCGCACGCGGAGAGGGCCGTACTCCCGGCCGTGGTCCCGCGGGACGCGGCGGTGACAGGCCGTCGTCGTCGAGCGAGAGCGACATGCGAGTGGTGCCCGGAGCCGGACTTGAACCGGCACGCCCGCTGAGGGGCAGCGAGGTTTAAGCTCGCCGTGTCTGCATTCCACCATCCGGGCAGGCCATGGGCTCCACTTCGAGGTGCCGAGCCTATCGGGGACCCTGCCGTGAGCAGCGGCGGGATGGACCGATCTTGTCTTATTTTATTGGCGCCTGAGGGTGCATCAGCACTCCGAAGTCGCTCCCAGCACGTGCCAACAGCCTTGCGTGTGACGATCCGCCACGCATGCGGAATGACGGAATTTCACCGTCCGAACAAGGGCGCTCCACCCGTTCCCGGCGCGCCCCGCGTCAGGGTCCGCCGTCATCCCCAGGTATGACGGCGCGTTTGGCGGTCCGCCCCTGGTCGCCCCCCGGAACGGGAGCAGCGGGTGACTACACGGCGGCGAAGCGGCGGAACGATGGACGGCGTCCCCCGAGAACACGTCGTCCCGACAGGAGTCCATCCCGTGACCACCGCACCCATCGCCGACCGGACCACCGCCGTGGCCGCGCGCGCCACGGACCTTTCGAAGATCTATGGCCAGGGCGAGACCCAGGTGGTCGCCCTGGACCGGGTCTCCGTCGGTTTCCGGCAGGCCGAGTTCACCGCGATCATGGGCCCCTCCGGCTCCGGCAAGTCCACGCTGATGCACTGCGTGGCCGGCCTCGACACCTTCTCCTCGGGTTCCGTGCGCATCGGCGAGACCGAGCTGGGCTCGCTGAAGGACAAGCAGCTGACCAGGCTGCGCCGGGACAAGATCGGCTTCATCTTCCAGGCGTTCAACCTGCTCCCGACGCTGTCCGCCCTGGAGAACATCACCCTCCCGATGGACATCGCGGGCCGTAAGCCGGACCAGCAGTGGCTGGACACCGTGATCCGGATGGTCGGCCTGTCCGACCGGCTGAGCCACCGGCCCTCGCAGCTGTCCGGCGGTCAGCAGCAGCGGGTCGCCGTGGCGCGGGCGCTGGCCTCCCGGCCCGACATCATCTTCGGCGACGAGCCCACCGGAAACCTGGACTCCCGCTCCGGCGCCGAGGTGCTGGGCTTCCTGCGCAACTCCGTGCGCGAGCTGGGGCAGACCGTGGTCATGGTGACCCACGACCCGGTGGCCGCCGCCTACGCGGACCGGGTGATCTTCCTCGCGGACGGCAGGATCGTGGACGAGGTGTACGGGCCGACGGCCGACTCGGTGCTCGACCGGATGAAGCGGTTCGACGCCAAGGGCCGCACCAGCTGACCCCTCGGCGGCTCCCGCGTCCGCCCTCCGTCCGCGCTCCCTCCCTCCTCTGGACTCGAGTAGACACCCATGTTCCGTACCGCCCTGCGCAATGTGCTCGCGCACAAGGCCCGGCTCCTGATGACCGTGCTCGCCGTGATGCTCGGCGTGGCCTTCGTGTCGGGGACCCTGGTCTTCACCAACACCCTCTCCGCCGCCCTGGAGAAGCAGTCCGCCAAGGGCTTCGACCACGTCGACGTCGCCGTCACGCCCGACTTCAAGGAGGCCGAGGGCGACAAGGTCGGCGAGGTCCAGGAGCTGACCCGCGCCCTGGTCGACGACAGCGCCCGGGTGCCCGGCGCCGCACAGGCGATCGGGATCGTCACCGGCTTCACCGCGATCGCCGACCGGGACGGCAAGCTGATCGGCAACGGCTTCCAGTCGCAGGGCGGCAACTACTGGGGCACCGAGGACCCCCGGTATCCACTGGTCGGCGGGCACGCGCCGAAGGGTGAGGGCGAGATCCTCATCGACTCCGCGACCGCGGAGCGCACCGGCTACGAGGTCGGCGACACCGTACGGATGTCGGTCGACGGTCCGGTCCTGGAGCCGGTGATCGCCGGCATCTTCACCACCGACGACGGCAATGTCGCGGCCGGTGGCAGCCTCACCCTGTTCGACACGGCGAGCGCGCAGAAGCTGTTCGGCAAGGCGGGCACGTTCGACGAGATCGCCGTCAAGGCGAAGGACGGCGTCAGCCAGGCCGCGCTGCGGGCCCAGCTGGAGAAGGCGCTGCCGTCCGGCGTCGTGGAGACCACGACCGGCGCGGAACTCGCCGACGAGCAGGCGGAGACGATCGCCTCCTCGATGAGCGGACTGAAGCAGGGTCTGCTGGTGTTCGCCGGTATCGCGCTCTTCGTCGGCACGTTCATCATCGCCAACACCTTCACCATGCTGGTCGCCCAGCGCACCCGGGAGCTGGCGCTGATGCGCGCCGTCGGCGCCTCCCGCCGTCAGGTCACGCGGTCGGTGCTGATCGAGGCGTTCGTCGTCGGCGCGGTCGCCGCCGTCGCCGGACTGCTCGCCGGGGTCGGCATCGGCGTGGGGCTGCGCTCCCTGATGGGGACGCTGGGCGCGACCGTGCCCGACGGGCCGCTGGTGGTCTCGCCCGGCACGATCGGCACCGCGTTCGCCGTCGGCGTCCTCGTCACCATGCTCGCCGCGTGGCTGCCCGGCCGCCGGGCGGCGAAGATCCCGCCGGTGGCGGCGATGAGCTCCGTGCACGCCAAGGCGACCACCAAGTCCCTGGTGCTGCGCAACACGCTGGGCGCGCTGTTCTCGGCGGCCGGTGTCGCGGTGGTCCTCGCGGCCACGACGATGAAGGGCTCCGACGGCCAGGCCCCCATGGGCATCGGCGCGGTGCTGCTGATCACCGGCGTCTTCATCCTGACCCCGCTGCTGTCCCGCCCGCTGATCGCCGCCGCGGCTCCGGTCCTGCGCGTCTTCGGGATGCCCGGCAAGCTGGCCCGGCAGAACTCGGTGCGCAATCCGCGCCGTACCGCCGCCACCGCGTCCGCGCTGATGATCGGGCTCACCCTGATCACCGGTATGACGGTGGCGGCGGGCAGTCTGCAGAAGTCCATCGACAAGATGGCGGCCGCCGCGATCGAGGCGGACTACGTGGTGTCCATGAGGAACGGCAACGCGCTGTCGCCGGACGTCGAGAGGAAGCTGAGGCAGACCGACGGCGTCACCGCCACCAGCCCGATGCGCACCGCGGTCTCCCGCATCGACGGCCGGACCGAGTACCTGACCGGCGTGAACGGCGCCACGTTCGACGACCTGACCGAGTTCGAGACCCTCTCCGGTGCCTTCGAGGTCGGCGGCACGCGGGTCGTCGCGGACGAGGCCACCGCGAAGTCCTACGGCTGGAAGGCCGGTTCGTCCTTCACCGTCGCCTACGAGGACGGCCGGAAGCAGAAGCTCACGGTCGCCGGCCTCTACCAGGGCAACGACATGATGAGCGGCATCATGATCGACACCGCGACCCTCGCCCCGCACGAGTCGGAACCGGCCGACATGATGGTCATGGTGAAGACCGCCGACGGCGCGTCCGGCGCGGTGAAGGAGTCCCTGGAGAAGGCCCTCGGCACCAACCCGGGGATCCAGGTCCAGGACAGGAAGGACCTCTCCAACGAGATCGCCCAGATGTTCACCCTGATGCTGAACATGCTCTACGGCCTGCTGGCGATGGCGGTGATCGTGGCGGTCCTCGGCGTCATCAACACCCTGGCGATGTCGGTGTTCGAGCGCTCCCAGGAGATCGGCCTGCTGCGGGCGATCGGCCTGGACCGCAAGGGCATCAAGCGGATGGTCCGGCTGGAGTCCCTGGTGATCTCGCTGTTCGGCGGGGTGCTCGGAATCGGTCTGGGCGTGTTCTTCGGCTGGGCCGCGGGTGAGCTGATGGGCACGAGGATGGCGACGTACGAACTGGTCCTGCCCTGGGGCCGGATGGCCGTCTTCCTGCTGCTGGCCGCGCTGGTGGGTGTGCTGGCGGCGCTGTGGCCGGCCCGGCGGGCGGCTCGCCTGAACATGCTGCAGGCGATCAAGGCCGAGTAGGCGTACGGCGTGACGCGGGCCCCGTTCCCTTCCGGAGCGGGGCCCGCCGTCGTGTGGGGGTCAGTTCCAGGTGCGGGCGCGCAGCGGGAGGGTGGAGGCGCCGGACTCGGGGGTCCTGACCGCGAGGACCTGGTTGACGCCGATGCGGTTGCGTTCGAAGGCGAGCGCGGACGCGGCCATGTACAGCTGCCAGACGCGGGCCCGGCCCGGACTGGTGAGGGCCACCGCGCGGGCCCAGTCGGCCTCCAGGTTCTCCACCCAGCGGCGCAGGGTGAGCGCGTAGTGCTCGCGGATCGACTCGACGTCGCGCACCTCGAACCCGGCGCGCTCCAGCAGGGTCACCGTGGTGCCCAGCGGGGCGAGTTCGCCGTCGGGGAAGACGTAGGCGTCGATGAAGGGGTCCACCTGGTACGACGACTCGTCGCGCTGCGGGCGGCGGGCGATCTGGTGGTTCAGCAGCCGTCCGCCCGGCTTGAGGAGGTGGCGCAGGGCGGTGGCGTACTCCAGGTAGCGCTCGGAGCCGACGTGTTCGGCCATGCCGATGGAGGAGATGGCGTCGAAGGGGCCGTCGAGGACGTCGCGGTAGTCCTGTACGCGGATCTCGACGCGGTCGGTCAGGCCCTCGTCGGCGACGCGCTTACGGGCGTAGGCGGCCTGCTCCTGGGAGAGGGTGACGCCGACGACGCGCACGCCGTGGTCGCGGGCGGCGTGGATGGCCATGGAGCCCCAGCCGCAGCCGACGTCCAGCAGACGCTGCCCCGGCTTCAGGGCGAGCTTGCGGGCGACCAGTTCGAGCTTGTCGTGCTGGGCCTGTTCGAGGGTGCCCCGCGGGGGCGGGGCGGGCCAGTAGGCGCAGGAGTACACCATGGACGGGCCGAGGACGATCTCGTAGAAGTCGTTGCCGACGTCGTAGTGGTGGCTGATGGCGCGCCGGTCGCTGTGCTTGGTGTGCAGTCCGCGGCGGGGGCGGCGGGCCTCCTCGCGGGGCGGGGCGGGCGGCAGCGGGGGGCCGGCGAGGGCGAGGAGTCCGCGGGCGGCGGAGCGGAAGTCGGGGTCGCGCAGGGCCTGGGTCAGGGTACGGGCGTCCTCGTCGCGTTCCCAGACGAGGCCGGCGACGAGGTCGAGAGCGGTGTAGAGGTCGCCGTCGACGCCGAGGTCACCGGCCACCCAGGCGCGGGCGAGGCCGAGTTCGCCCGGCTTCCAAAGCAGGTGGCGCAGGGCGCGGCGGTTGCGGACGACCAGGGTCGGGGCGCCCGGAGGGCCGGCCTGTGATCCGTCCCAGGCCCGGATGCGGACGGGGAGGGGCGTGCCGAGCAGTTGTTCGAGCAGGCCTTTCAGTCGGGGGGCGGCGTCTGGCATGGGGTACACCTCCGTGACGGGGAATCCCGGAATGTCGTCACCACGTAAACACCTGGAGGGCGCCCAGGCAGTCCCCGGCGCGCGTCATCCTTGGGCAAAACGCGCTGGGCTGCGGCGGCGGGGGCGGGATTCGCCCACCCGGCCGCCCGACCCGGTGGGGCGGGACGGCACCCCCGCGGCTCCGCCCCGGACCCCGGAACCGCCCGGCCACCCGCCGGGCCCGGGAGGCCGGAAGGCGCCCGCCTTCGGCTCCGCCCCGGTCCCCGCCGGGGGCTCCGCCCCCAGCCACTCCCCCTCGACTCCCCGAAGACGCCGAAGGGGCCGCCCGCACCACGGATGGCGGGTGGCCCCTTCGGGGAGGCGGTGACCTGAGGTGGGGTCAGGAGGCCTTGGCCTCGGTCTTCTCCTGCTTGGCCGGCGCGGGCGCCGGAGCCGGCTTGGCGGCCTCGTAGAACTCCTCGCGCGGGGACTCGATCGCGCCCAGGGACACGACCTCGCGCTTGAGGAACATGCCGAGGGTCCAGTCGGCGAAGACGCGGATCTTGCGGTTCCAGGTCGGCATCGCCATGCCGTGGTAGCCACGGTGCATGTACCAGGCGAGCCGGCCCTTGAGCTTGATCTTCATCTTGCCCATGACGATCATCGCCACGCCCTTGTGCAGGCCGAGGCCCGCCACCGCGCCCTTGTTGGCGTGGCTGTACTCCTTCTGCGGGAAGCCCCGCATGCCGGAGACCACGTTGTCGCCGAGCACCTTGGCCTGGCGCAGCGCGTGCTGGGCGTTCGGCGGGCACCAGGCGTTCTCGTTGCCGGCCTTGCGGCCCACGAGGTCCGGGACCTGGGCGTTGTCGCCCGCGGCCCAGATGTAGTCCGTGCCCCTGACCTGGAGGGTCGGCTCGGTGTCGACGTGGCCGCGCGGGCCGAGGGGCAGACCGAAGCGGGACAGGGCCGGGTTCGGCTTGACGCCGGCCGTCCACACGATGGTGTTGGAGTCGACCTCGAGGCCGTTCTTCAGGACCACGTGGCCGTCGACGCAGGAGTCCATCGACGTGGACAGGTAGACCTCGACGCCGCGGCCCTCGAGGTGCTCCTTGCCGTACGCGCCGAGCTTGGGACCCACCTCGGGGAGGATCTTGTCGGCGGCGTCGACGAGGATGAAGCGCATGTCCTCGCGGGACACGTTGTTGTAGTACTTGGCCGCGTCGCGGGCCATGTCCTCGACCTCACCGATGGTCTCCGCACCGGCGAAGCCACCGCCCACGAAGACGAAGGTGAGCGCCTTGCGCCGGATCTCCTCGTCCGTGGTGGAGTCGGCCTTGTCGAGCTGTTCGAGGACGTGGTTGCGCAGGCCGATGGCCTCCTCGATGCCCTTCATGCCGATGCCCTGCTCGGCGAGGCCGGGGATCGGGAAGGTCCGGGAGACCGCGCCGAGCGCGATCACCAGGTAATCGAAGGGCAGTTCGTACGCGTCACCGACCAGCGGGGCGATCGTGGCGACCTTGCGGTCCTGGTCGATGGTGGTGACCCGGCCGGTGAGGACCTCCGCCTTGGGAAGCACGCGTCGCAACGGGACGACGACATGCCGCGGGGAGATGCTGCCGGCGGCGGCTTCGGGGAGGAAGGGCTGGTAGGTCATGTACGACCGCGGGTCGACGACGGTGACGGTCGCCTCGCCGTAACGCATCTTCTTCTGGATGCGCCGAGCTGCGTACAGGCCTACGTACCCACCGCCTACTACGAGGATCCTGGGACGCTCCGTGGTGCTCATGCCATCGAGTATCCACCCGTCTCAGGGGGGTACCTCGTGCGCCCCTTCACAAGGTCGGACGGGGCCTGTGTTAAACTCCCGCGCTTTTTGCTCCAGATCGCTACGCGGAACGGGAACCGGAGCACCCCACGGGACGTTGTCAATGCCGCGTGAGCTGCCTCTCTGTCGGCCGGAGGGCGGAGTGAGGTCGCTTCGCGGGACCGCGCGACCTCACCCGGGGGAGCCGCTCCAGACGTCTTCTGAACGCGTTCAAAGGGGCGTTGGGGCCCCGGACGGGTCAACGGGGCCCAGTTCTTCGACCTACCGGGGACAATTCCTTGTGAAGAACTTCACGAACTTTCTCGGCGGAGCCCCGCCGGAGGGCCCGCACAAACCCCCGGACCGCGCTCAAACGCTATACCGACAGCTCAGCAGAGTGCTACTGATCGGTAATAAATGGAGCCAGGACCCCGGCCGGGCGATGCCGCCGAGGATCGCCCGCGAACGGTGAACTCGTCGTCCTCGCCGTCAGGTGGGCGACCGACGGGACGTCCACCGCAACCCCGTGGGGCCCGCCTCTCATCCCGCGCCGGTTGCCAGGGACCAGCCGATGCCGTCGAGGATCGCTCCTTAACGCGCCTCGGAGGCGCAACTCCAAGCGATGCCGTCCAGGATGTCGTGCTCCGACACCACGACCTCCTCCGCCCCGATCCGCTCCATGATCGACAGCAGGACGAGGGCCCCCGCCCCGATGACGTCGACCCGGCCCGGATGCATCGAGGGCACGGCCGCGCGCTCGGCGTGGGTGGAGCGCAGCAGCCACTCGGTGATCTCGCGGACCCGGTCACGGGAGACGCGTGAGTGGTGAATCGCCTCGGAGTCGTACTCGGGGAGGTCCTGGGCGATCGCCGACACCGTCGTGACCGAGCCCGCCAGGCCGACCAGGGTGTGCGCCTCGCGCAGCGGGACCGTCTCCTCGGCGTGGTCCAGGGCGGCCTCGATGTCGGCGCGCATCGCCGCGATCTGCTCCTCGGTCGGCGGGTCCGTCACGGCCCCGTCCCGCACCAGGTGCCGCTCCGTCATCCGTACGCAGCCCACGTCCACCGAGCGGGCGGCACGTACGTGGTCGTCGCCGACGACGAACTCGGTCGAGCCGCCGCCGATGTCCACGACCAGGAAGGGGCGGCGCAGGTCGGACCGGCCCGTCAGCTCTTTGGTCGCGCCGGTGAAGGAGAACTCGGCCTCCTGGTCACCGGTGATGACCTCGGGCTCCACGCCCAGGATGTCCAGCACCCCGCGCACGAACTCGTCGCGGTTCTCCGCGTCTCGGGAGGCGGACGTGGCGACGAAACGCAGGTGTTCCGCGCCGTGCTCCTTGATGACCGCCGCGTAGGCGCGGCAGGCGGCGAAGGTCCGCTCCAGCGCCTCGGGCGCCAGCCGTCCCGTGCGGTCGACGCCCTGGCCGAGCCGCACGATCGTCATCCGCCGGTCCAGATCGGTCAGTTCACCGGTCTCCGGGTCGGCGTCGGCCACCAGGAGCCGGATGGAGTTCGTACCGCAGTCGATGGCGGCGACTCGGGTCACTGGTCGTCCTCCCTGGCCGCGGTGGGCTCGGGCAGCGTCACGCAGGCGCCCTTGCGCCACCACTCCGGCAGCATCGCCAGCGCCTCGTCGCCCAGCGGGTTGACCCCGGGGCCGGCGGCCAGCGAGTGGGCGACCAGGACGTGCAGACACTTCACCCGGTCCGGCATGCCGCCCGCGCTCGGGAAGTTCCTCAGCTCCTCGATCTCGTCGCGGCGCCGGATGTAGTCCTCGTGCGCCGCGCGGTACGCGTCCGCCAGCTCCGGGTCGGTGGCCAGCCGCTCCGTCATCTCCTTCATCACGCCGTTCGCCTCCAGCGTCCCGATCGCCGAGGCGGCCCGGGGGCAGGTGAGGTAGTAGAGCGTCGGGAAGGGGGTGCCGTCGGGCAGCTTCGGCGCGGTCTCCACCACGTCCGGCTGTCCGCAGGGGCAGCGGTGCGCGATGGCGCGCAGCCCGCGCGGGGGCCGTCCGAGCTGCTGCTTGAAGGCCTCGACGTCCGCGTCGGTGGGCTCCGTGCGCGGGGTCGTGGGCGGAGGCGTTTCCATACCTGTCTTTCTGCGGATCTCGGCCGCTTTGCGCGGCTTACGACAAAGGGTCGGCCAGGGGGTCACCCGGCGGCGGCGTCGGACCGGTCGACACCGTCCCAGACGTTCGCGTACCAGGGGCGGTCGGCGGCATCGAGGTCGGTGCGCGACTGCCTGGCGGTACCCGGGTCGATGACGATGTAACCGGTCTCGCCGGGCATCACGTAGTGCAGCCGCCGGCGGATCTCCTGCTCGGCGTAGGCGTCGTCCTGCCAGCGCGCCTTCATGTCGCGCAGCCGTTCGACCCGTTGGCGGGTCTCGTCCTGCTCCTGCTGGAGGTCGGCGATCTCCGCGCGCTGGGAGACGTACTCCCGCATGGGATAGGCGAGGGCCACGATCATCGAGCAGACCACCAGGGCGAGCAGCGCCGCCCGGCCGGTCAGCCGGGAGCGGCGGGCCTGGCGTTTGGTCTGCGAACGGTAGACCCGGGCCGCGGTCTGCTCACCGATCAGCCGGATCCTGGTCGCGGTGGAGAAACGGTCCCGGTCCTTCACCGCCATGTCTCCGCCTCCGGTTCACCTTCATGCGTGGTCATACGTGCGTACGTCCCCGCACACGGTACGGGACCGAGTACGGGGACGTACGTACGACGCTGCCTACGTGAGCGGCGCTCAGCCCTTGAAGCGCGGGAACGCGCTGCGGCCGGCGTACACCGCGGCGTCGTCGAGGATCTCCTCGATGCGCAGCAGCTGGTTGTACTTGGCGACGCGCTCGGAGCGGGCCGGGGCGCCGGTCTTGATCTGGCCGCAGTTGGTGGCGACGGCCAGGTCGGCGATGGTGACGTCCTCGGTCTCGCCGGAGCGGTGGGACATCATGCACTTGAAGCCGCTGCGCTGGGCCAGCTCGACGGCGTCCAGGGTCTCGGTGAGCGAACCGATCTGGTTGACCTTGACCAGCAGGGCGTTGGCGGCGCCCTCCTCGATGCCGCGGGCGAGGCGCTCGGGGTTGGTGACGAACAGGTCGTCGCCGACGAGCTGGACCTTGTCACCGAGCTTGGCGGTGATGGTCTTCCAGCCCTCCCAGTCGTCCTCGAACAGCGGGTCCTCGATGGAGACGAGCGGGTACGCGTCGACGAGCTCGGCGTAGTACTCCGTCATCTCGGCGGCGGAGCGCTCCTTGCCCTCGAAGGTGTAGACGCCGTCCTTGTAGAACTCGGACGCGGCGACGTCGAGCGCCAGGGCGATCTGCTCGCCGGGCGTGTAGCCGGCTTCCTTGACGGCCTCGATGATGAGGTCGAGGGCCTCGCGGTTGGAGCCCAGGTTCGGGGCGAAGCCGCCCTCGTCGCCGAGGCCGGTGGCCAGGCCCTTGCTCTTCAGCACCTTCTTCAGGGTGTGGTAGACCTCGGCACCCCAGCGCAGGGCCTCGGAGAAGGACTCCGCGCCGATCGGCGCGATCATGAACTCCTGGATGTCCACGTTGGAGTCGGCGTGCGAGCCGCCGTTCAGGATGTTCATCATCGGCACCGGCAGCAGGTGCGCGTTCGGGCCGCCCAGGTAGCGGAAGAGCGGCAGGTCCGACGCCTCGGAGGCGGCGTGGGCGACGGCGAGCGAGACGCCGAGGATGGCGTTGGCGCCGAGGGAGCCCTTGTTGTCGGTGGCGTCCAGGTCGAACATCGCCTGGTCGATCAGGCGCTGCTCGGTGGCGTCGTAGCCGACGAGCTCCGGGCCGATCTGCTCGATGACGGCCAGCACGGCCTTCTCGACGCCCTTGCCCAGGTAACGGTTGGCATCACCGTCACGGAGTTCGATGGCCTCGAAGGCGCCGGTGGAGGCGCCGGACGGGACGGCGGCACGACCCGTGCTGCCGTCGTCGAGGCCGACCTCGACCTCGACCGTGGGGTTGCCTCGGGAGTCCAGGATTTCCCGGGCTACGACGACGTCGATGGACGGCACGAGCATCTCCTTCTTGGATGTGACGCGGGTGGGCAGGACCACGGTGGGTCTTGCGAGACCGAGCCTAACCGGCTCCGGGCGATCGGCCAGCCGGTCGCCCATCCCATGGACAGAACCGAGAGTAAATTGTTTCCGAACGGAACAAAGCCCTTTCCGGAAACCGGAGCGCAACCGGGGCACAAAAAGACCCGCCCCGGTGCGTACGGGGGAACACGCACCGGGGCGGGAGCAGGGGGGCCGCTGCTTACTTGAGGTGCAGCTGCTGGCCCGGGTAGATAAGGTCGGCGTCGTCGACGATGTCGTCGTTCAGCTCGAACAGCTCGGCCCAGCCGCCCTTGACGTCGTGCTCCTCGGCGATGGTGCTGAGGGTGTCGCCCTTGACGACCTTGTACTCGCCGTCGCCCTTGGCGACCTTCTTGCCGGTCGGGGTGGTGACGGTCTTCTTCTCCGCCTTCTCCTCGGCGGCCGGGCGCTCGGCGGAACGGGAGGCCTTCTGCTCGGTCTCACGGGTCTCGGTGGAACCGGTGCTCTGCGAGGAGCCCGTGGACGCCCCCGAGGAGGCGGCGTTGGACAGGCCCGTGCCGCAGACCGGCCAGGCGCCCTTGCCCTGGCCCGCGAGGACCTTCTCGGCGATCTCGATCTGCTGGGCCTTGCTGGCCTGGTCGGCGGAGGCGGCGTACGCCGTGCCGCCGTACGCGGCCCAGGTGGAGGCGGAGAACTGCAGACCGCCGTAGTAGCCGTTGCCGGTGTTGATGGACCAGTTGCCGCCGGACTCGCACTGGGCGACGGCGTCCCACTCGGAGGCGGTGGCGGCGGAGGCGCCGCCGGCCGCCATCAGCGGGGCGGCGACGGCGGCGCCGACGACACCGGTGACGGCGATGGCGCGGGTGGCCTTGGACGGACGACGGTGCTTGCCCTTGCCGGAAAACAGCATGGATGGATCCCCTCACCGACGCCTGCGAGGTGAGCTGTCGGGTTCGGGCCGGTTGAGTTGCCCGGCCACGCCCCCCGGAGGGGACGCGGCTTCACCCCAAGCCGTGTCCGGCGTCAACTGCCCGGACTCGGCACTTACCTTGGGTCCCCCGCTCCTGCCTACGGCGCATGACGCGACGACTGTTCCCGTGCTGCCACTGGCAGGATTCGGCGTGGCGGCAGCCGGGGCCCGCGATGGCGAGCGATCACGACCGTAGACACGCGATCCGCGGAAATACAAAGACGATCAGGGCTTCTGAGACCTATCTCTCACAGTCTTTGAACCGGACATTCGTCGCGAATCAAGACGCCAACTGGCGCCGCGCCCACGCGTCTTCGGGCGTCACTTCTCGCCCGGTTCGACCCCGACCGCAAGCTCCTGACCCGGCAGGATGAGGTCCGGATCGACGCCGACGACCTGCTCGTTCTCCGCGTACAGAGCGCGCCATCCACCGCCGAGCTCAAGGGAGTCGGCGATGGACGAGAGGCTGTCCCCGGTGCGCACGGTGTAGGAGCCGTCGGCGGCGTCGCGCGAGGCGTCGGTGCCGCGCGAGGCATGCCGGCCGGACGACTCGGACGCACGGTCCGCGCTCTCGCCCTCGTCGGCGCTCCCGCCGCGGTGACGGCCGGCACCGGTGCCCTCGGTGTCGGTGAGACCCGAAGAGCCGTCGGTCTGCCCCACCTTGTCCGACTCGTCGGTCTTCGGGGTGGCCGAGGCGGAAGGGGAGGTGCCGGAGCCGGCGGACGGGTCGGCGGACGCGTCGGCACCGGCCGATGCGCCGGCCGTGCCCTCCGGGCTCTCCGCTCCTTCCGCGTCCTCCGCGGCGGACGACGGGTCGGACGTGGGCGACGGCGAGGAGGGGGCGGACGAATCACCGGAGTCCGGCGATCCGGACGCCTCCGGTGTCGAGTCCTCCGCCACGCCCGTGTCGATGTCGACCGACGCCGCGTCCTGGTCGAGGCCCGCGAGCAGTCCGCAGGTGCGCCATGCGCCGACCCCCTGGTCGGCGAGGATTCTTTCGGCCACGGCTATCTGCTGGCCCCGGCTGGCCTGGTCGGCGCTCGGCGCGTAGTCCAGGCCGCCGTAGGCCTCCCAGTCGTCCTGGGTCAACTGCAGGCCGCCGTAGTAGCCGTTGCCGGTGTTCTGGCTCCAGGAGCCGCCGCTCTCGCACTCCGCGACGCGGTCCCAGGTCGCGCCGTCGGCCGCGCTGGCGCTGCCGGCCCCGAGGAGCGGGATCGCGATGGCGGAGCCGGTCACTCCGGCCGCGACGAGAAGAGCCGGAGCCTGACGGGGGCGGCGGTGCCGACCGTTCCCGGAGAGCATGCGGGAGACCTTTCACAAGACAGCAATGACCCGCGGCGAGTGGAACCGAGGTGCCGCGCTGATGGGTGAACGTATCGGCAGAGGATCACTTGTCACAAGTTCATGCCGCGCAGATCACGTGAAGATCACAGAGCTGAGGCCGCGTCATGTTTGCGCTGGTCCGCTCCGGGGCACAGGAAGCGGCCGTCGGTCCGTCACGTGCGCGCGGGAGTGAACTCCACCGGCAGCGTGCGCAGTCCGCGCATGATGAGCCCGCCGCGCCACCGCAGTTCGGCGGGTTCCACCGCGAGCCGCAGGTCCGGGAGACGGGTCAGCAGCGTGGCGAGCGCGGTCTGGCCCTCCAGACGGGCCAACGGGGCGCCCAGACAGTAATGGATGCCGTGGCCGTACCCCAGGTGCTGGTTGTCGCGCCGGCCGAGGTCGAGCACGTCCGGGTCGGCGAACCGCTCCGGATCCCGGTCCGCGGCGGCGAGGACGACGAGGACCGGGTCGCCGGCCGCGACGCGCTGCCCGCCGATGGTCACCGGCTCGGTGGCGAACCGCCAGGTGGCGAGCTCCACGGGGCCGTCGTAGCGCAGGAGTTCCTCGACGCCGGTCTCCAGCAGCCCGCGTTCCCCGGCGGCGAGGGCCCCTTGCAGGCGATCGCGCTGCCGGGGGTGGGTGAGCAGGGCGTACGTGCCGTTGCCGATGAGATTGACGGTGGTCTCGAAACCGGCGAACAGCAGGATGAACGCCATGGCGGCGGCCTCGTTCTCGGTGAGGTGCTCGCCGTGGTCGGAGGCGCGGATGAGCCCGGAGATGAGGTCCTCGCCCGGTGCCGGTTCGGCGGGCAGTTCCTCGCGCTTGCGGTGGATGAGCTCGGCGAGGTACCCGCGCATCTTCTTCACCGACCGCGCGACACCGCCCCGGGGGCCGCCCTGGTGCCGGATCATCATGCCCGCCCAGTCCCGGAAGTCGTCCTGGTCCTCCCGGGGGACGCCGAGCAGGTCGCAGATGGCGTAGATGGGGAGGGGGAAGGCGAACTCGTGGATGAGGTCGGCGGAGCCGCCGGCCGCGAACCGGTCGATGAGCCCGTCGGTGAGCTCCTGCACACGGGGCGCGAACTCGGCGACGCGGCGCGGGGTGAACGCCTTGCTGACCAGTCGGCGCAGCCGGGTGTGGTCCGGCGGGTCGATGTTGAGCAGATGCGTCATCAGCTCCGCCTGGCGCTCCCCGGGAATGCCGGTCTTGCCCTTGGCGTGCGCGGGCTCGTCGTGGTGCGCGGGGTTCTTGGACAGGCGGGGGTCGGCGAGGGTCTGCTTGGCGTCGGCGTACCGGGTGACCAGCCAGGCCTCGACGCCACTGGGCAGTCGCGTTCTGTGCACGGGGGCGTGCTCGCGCAGCCAGGCGTAGGCGGGGTAGGGGTCGGCGGCGAACTCCCAGGTGAACAGCTCGGGAACGGGCCCGTGCAGGGGTCCCTGTGAGGGCGGCGGGGTGGGCTGGTCATGCATACGGCGACCTCGGCTGGGGGGCGCGGGGAACTGCGCGAACGGGGTCCGGGGACGGAGCCCCCGGGGACGGGAAGGGAAGGGGCGGCGGGGCGGAACACCTTCGCGCACCGCGCCCCGGCGTCAGACTCCGTCCTGGCCGCCCTCCGCCGCCCGTATCGCGTCGCGATAGGCCCGCGCCGCTGCCCGCAACGCCGCCTCCGGGTCGACCCCGGACGCCTCCGCCCGTGCCGCCAGCGCCAGCAGCTCGTAGCCGACCCCCTCGCCCGCCGGCAACGGCACGTCCAATCCCGCCGTCCGCGCCCGTGACGCCAGCTTCGCCGCCAAGGCCAGGCCGGGCTGGCCCAGCGGCACCCCCTCCGTGACCGAGCTGCGGCGCTTCTCCTCCGCCTTGGTCCGCAGCCAGTGCTCCTTGACGTCCTCCGGTGTGTCCGCCGTCTCGTCACCGAAGACGTGCGGGTGCCGGTGGATCAGCTTGGCCACGATGCCGCCCGCCACGTCGTCGACGGAGAAGGGCTCCTCCGGGTGCTCCTCGGCGATCCGGGCGTGGAAGACGACCTGGAGCAGGACGTCCCCCAGCTCCTCGCGCAGTTCCTCCCGGTCGCCCTCCTCGATGGCCTCGACGAGCTCGTACGCCTCCTCGATGCCGTACTTCGCCAGGCCCTTGTGGGTCTGCCGGGAGGACCACGGGCACTCGGCGCGGATGCGGTCCATGACCTGCACGAGGTCGAGCAGACGGGCGCCCGGCAGGTCGTAGGAGGCGGGCAGCAGCTCCAGCTCGGGCATCCGGACACGGCCGGTTCCGGCCAGGCGGGCCAGTCCGTCGGTCAGCGCGGGCTCGCCCTCGCCCGTGGCCACGACCACCACCGTCCGCCCGCCGGCGCAGGCGTCGACGAGGTCCTCGGCGGTCGGCGACGCCTCCTCGACCGGTATCCCCGCCTCCCGCAGATACGGCAGCTGCGGATGCGCGCCGTCCGCGCACAGCACCCGGTCGGCCGCGTGCAGGATCTGCCAGGCAGGCCAGGACAGCAGGCCGGGTGCGACGCGGTGGCTGGTGGTGAGCAGGACGATGCGGCCGACGGCGGCTTCCGGGCTCGGTGCGGAGCTGATTGCGTTCACGATCCGAAACTAGCCCACACCGCCGACAGCGCCCGAGTTGTCCACAGGTCTGTTGTCCACAGGGCGGTGGTCCACGAGGCCGTTATCCACAGGGCGGTGGTCCACAGCCCCTGCCTGTACCCCGGTCGTCCACAGGCCGGACGCCCGCGGCCCGGCTGTCCGCACGCCGGGCCGTCAGAGCGTCTGCTGCGTCCCGGCCGAGGTGACGTCCCGTACCCACGGGGTCTTGGCGTCGACACGACTGCTCTTCTCGGCGTCCCAGCCGCCGTAGCGCGGGTTGACGTCGACGTCGAGTTCCTTGCCCGCCTCGGACAGCGCCTTCCAGAACTCGGGCCGGCTGGTGTCGGTGCCGAGCCGCTGGGCGAGCTTCTGGGCCTGGAGCTGGAGACGGAGGTTGTCGTCGAGGCGCTGCGGCGGGATGCCGTACTGCTGCAGCCAGGCCGCCTCCAGCGCCTGGGCACCGCCGGCCTGCTGCTCCAGACCGGCCCGCATCTCCTGGACCTCGCGGGGCGTGACGCTCACGCCCGCGTCCCGCGCGGCGCGCTCCAGCACGCGGTCCAGGACCATGCCGTGCAGGGTGTCGCGGGTGAGGCTGCCGGTCCGGGCGATGGCCTGCTGGTACTGGGCCTCGTCGGGAACGGCCGCCCGCTGGGCCGCGCGGACCTCGTCGACCCGGTTCTCGAGCTGCGACACGGTGATCCGCTCCCCGCCGACGACGGCGGCGGCACCGGGGTGCGCATCGTTTCCGCAGGCGGTGAGCAGGGGCGCCGCTGCGGCGATCGCGGCGGTGAGGAGGAGCGCGGTGCGACGGCGGCGGTGCAAGGAGACCTCCTGAGGGGAGCTTGTGCGGCGGTGCACAAAGTCTTGCGGTGATCGATGGTAGGCATCGGCCAAGCTCTGGCCAACCCATTCGACCAACGATTCACGGGGAGTTCCGGCACCGCCGCGCCCGCGCCGTCCGGCCGTGCGGCCCCTTTGCGGTCCGCTGTCCGGCTATCCGCGCACCTGTCCCAGCCACTGCAGGGTCCGGCGGATCTCGGCGGCCAGCGGGTGTCCCGGGCCCTGGGCGCGCTCCACGTCGTGCAGCAGCCGGACCAGCGTGTCGTGCGCGGCGGCGCGGTCACCGAGGGCGAGCAGCAGGTGGCCGATGCGGCGGCGGACGTCATGGGCGAGCTGCGGGTCGCCGGCGGCCACGTACTGGTTCTCGTAGTACGCCAGCAGCGCCCGGTACTCGGCGAGCGCCGCCGCCGGTTCACCGAGCTGCTCCAGGCACTGGGCTGCCTCGTAGCGGTAGCGCAGGGACTGCGGGTCGGCCTGGCCGGCCTCGGCGGCGCGTTCGTCGGCGAGGCGGCGCAGTTCCGGCAGGGCGCGCCGGTACTGGCCGTCGTCCAGGAGGGTGGCCGCGTACTGCTTGCGCAGGGTGCGCACGACCGGGGAGTGCTCGCCGTGCTGGTCGGCGGCGACGGGCAGGATCGAGCCGAGGATGTCGACGGCCTGGGTGATGCGGCCCTCGCCGAGCAGCCGCTTGACCTCGTCCACGGCGGCGGCGACATCGGCCGTCCCGGCCACGGGCGCGGGCGGCGCGGCGGGGGCGGGCTGGGGAGCGGGCGTGCGGGCACGGTCCGGCCAGGGGGCGTGCGGGCGCAGGAAGGGGCGGGTGGGGTCCAGGGGAGCGCCGGTGGGCGTTCCCCGCGCGGGGAGCAGCAGCGCCAGGTGCTCGTAGACCTCCTGCGCGGAGTCCGGGCGGTGCTGCGGGTCCTTGGCGAGCAGGCGCAGCACCAGGGCCTCCAGTGCCTCGGGGACCTCCGGGCGTATCCGGCGCACGGGCACCGGCGGCTCGTACAGGTGCCGGTGCAGCACTCCGAGCGCCGTCGAGCCCGCGAACGGCACGTCGCCGCTGAGCAGCTCGTGCATCAGCACCCCGAGCGCGTACAGGTCGGTGTACGGGCCGACCGCGCCGCCCATCGCCTGCTCCGGAGCCATGTAGGCGGGCGAGCCGATCGGCGAGCCCGTGTGCGTCAGACGCGTGGTGTCGCTGTCCATGACGGAGGCGACACCGAGGTCGAGCACGGTGACCGTGCCGTCCTGCTTCACCATCACGTTGCGTGGCTTGAGGTCGCGGTGGACGATCGGCACGGCGTGCACGGCGCTCAGTACGGCGCACAGCTGCGCGGCCACCGCCACCGCCCACTGCCACGGGTACGGGTCGTGTTCGGCGAGGTGGTCGCCGAGGTCGGCACCGTCGACGTACTGCATGACGAGGAACAGCTCCTCGCCCTCGCTGCCCGCGTCGTGCACGGTGACCAGGCCGGGGTGGTCGACCTGCGCGGTCACCCGGCACTCGCGCACGAAGCGGCGGCGCAGCTCGTCGGCCTCCTGGCCGGCCACCTTGTCCGGGCGCAGCAGCTTCACCGCCACGCGCCGGTCCAGCCGTTTGTCGTAGGCCGTCCAGACCTGTCCCATGCCGCCCTGTCCGATGAGCGTGGACAGTTCATAGCGGCCGGCGACGACACGTCCCGTCGTCACGGTCACCTTCCGCCCTCGTGGTTGCCGTGCTGCCCTTGCTGCCCGTCCTGGCGGCGCAGGTAGTCGCTGAGTTCGTCGAGCTCGGCACGCACCTGGTCGATCCGGGCCGGCGCCGGGCGCTGCGGCGGCTGCGACTGCGGCGGCGGTACGGGGGTGTGGGGGGCCGGGGTATGAGGTGCCGGGGTGTGGGGGGCCGGGGTGTGGGGGGCCGGGGGCTGCGGTACGGGCGTCGGCGCGTACGGCGAGGCCGGCTGCGGATAGCCGTACGGGGAGTGGACGCCCGGGGAGTGCATCGTCGCGGCGTGCGGCGACGGGGGCGCCTGCACCGCGTACGGGCCTCCAGGCCGCCGGTGCAGGCGTATGTCCACGGTCAGGAAGTAGGCGCCGGCGGCCGCGCCGAGGATCAGCGCCGTGGCCAGGGCGACGTCGGTGCGGTTGTCCGTCTCCGGCAGCGAACCGACCACCGCCAGGCAGGTGATCGACGCCGGGATGCTCAGCCAGGCCGCCACCCAGTCGAGGATCCGTCCCCGCAGGATGGCGACCCGGAACAGCGGCGCGCAGGCCAGCAGTCCGCACGACAGGAAACCGGCGGCGGCGAACAGCACGCGCAGGGCGATGACCGTTGCCGCGCTGCGGGTGGGTGGCGCCACGCCGTGGCCGTACATGACTGCTCCCGGACAGGTGTAGCCGATGGGATCTCGGTTGAGAGTCCGAGCGTATAGGCCCACGGGGACAACCGGTCCCGGATGCACCGAACCGTTGTCGTCCCGGCTCAGTCGGGAGCGACCGTCCCCTCGGTGGCGACCGTCCCCTCGGTGGCGACCGTCCCCTCGGGGTCGATCGTCCCGTCGGGGTCGATCGTCCCGTCGGGGTCGATCGTCCCGTCGGTGAGACCGTCGTACATCCCCCGGACGAGCTGCTCGCCGAGCCGGCCCGCCTGCCGGAGCGCCTGCTCGAACGCGTCGAGGGCCCGGAACCGGGCGCCGTAGCGCCGCTGTTCGGCCGGCGGCAGCCGGGGCAGCTGGAGGCGGCGTACGTCGAGCCGGGTGGCGGTGGACGCGTAGCTGCTGGCCTGGCGGTTGTTGGCGGTGCCGCGCAGGAAACCGGCGAGGAACCAGGCGTCGAGCGCCGCCGGGTCGGGGCGCAGCAGCACCAGGTTGCGGCCCAGGGCGGCGCCGGCGGTCGTCTCGTCGATCACCCGCGCGACCGAGCCTCCGCCGAGCACGGGGACGACGACGTCGCCGGGTTCGGTGAGCACCGCTTCCTCGTCGCTCTCCGGCAGGGTCCCGGAGGGGGTAGTTCCGGAGAGCACGTCGTGGTCGGTGAGCACGGGCACGCGCGCGTGGCCGCCGTTTCCGCCCGTACGCATCACCAGGGCGCCCCCGCGCGCGAGTTCACCGACGGTGGTGAGGGGCAGGCGCCCGGGAGCGGCGGGCCGCGCGGGATCCACGGGCGGCGGGGTCAGCCGGGCGGTCAGACGCAGGGTCTCGCCGAGGCGTTCGCGTACGTCGGAGAGCCGGCCGGCGCCGTCCGCCGCGGCCGGTGGCGGCAGATGCCGGGCCGGGGCGAGGTCGACGTCGTCGTCGAGGAGTTCGATGACGGGCACGGAGCGGGCCAGTCCCGGCCGTTCGTCGAGCCGGCCGGCCCGGTCGAAGGCGCGCCACGCGTCCAGAACCGTCTCCCGCACCCCCGCCCAGTCGGGGCCGCCGCGCCCCTCGCCGGCGAACTGCCCGGCGTCTGCGAGCAGCACCTCCGGCTGGGCGGGCGCCTGTTCGGGCCGGCGCAGCACCCACAGGTGCAGCGGGATGTTGTACGGGGGTGCCGCGCCGACCGGCAGGGCGACGACGGCGCGCAGGGCGCCCCGGCGCAGCAGGTCGGCCCTGATCCGGCGGCCGGAGCGGCGGGACGCGGCGGCGGGCGGCATCAGCAGGACGGCGACGCCGCCGTCCCGCAGTCGGGCGAGCGCGTGCTGCACCCAGGCCAGCTCCGACTCGGTGCGGGCCGGGAAGCCGTACTCCCAGCGCGGGTCGTAGGCGAGTTCGTCGTGCCCCCAGTTGCGCTCGTTGAACGGCGGGTGGCACAGCACGGCGTCGGCCCGCACCGCCGAGTGGGCGTCGGCCCGCAAGGTGTCGCCTGTGGCGGCGTGCACGGGGGCGCGGGTGTGCAGGGCGAGGCGGAGCGCGGTGAGTGCGGCGAGGTCGGGGGCGCTGTCCTGGGCGTAGAGCTCCTGACCGGGGCGCGAGGTGACGGAGCGCAGCAGGGCGCCGGTGCCGCAGGCCGGGTCGAGGACGGTGCGGGCCGGGCCGGCGAGGCCGGCCATGAGGCCGCAGAGGTCGGCGGGGGTGAGCGTGTACTGGCGCGGGTTGGCGTCGAGGTGCCGGCCGAGCAGGAACTCGAAGGTGTGCCGGGCGCCCGAGTCGGCGGCGAGTTCGGCGACGCCACGGAGCAGGGGGGCGGAGGGGAGCAGCTGGGGGGCGGTGGGGGGTTCGAGGGCCGCGAGGGTTGCGGAGGCGGTGGGGGCTGCGGGGGCGGTGAGCGCCGCGGTGGGGGCGGCCGAGGTGTGCGCGGAGGTGTTCACAGTGCCCGCGCCGTTCACGCGTGATCGGTTCGCCTCACCCAGTCGCGGTGTGAGCACCTGCTCCAGCGCCGAGGGCAGCATCGCGGCGAGTCGCTCGTCGGAGCCGGAGCTCACTTCGAGCCAGAGGGGAGAACGGTCGTGGATCAGCAGCAGGACGCAGCCGGCGTGGGTGAGGGCGGTGACCGGTCCCGCGGGGTGGCCGGCGAGCTGCTGCCAGACGCGCTCCTTGAGGGGGACCTCGGCGAGCTTGCCGTGCCGGCGCAGCCAGCCCTCGACCTCGGGGAGCGCGAACGAGGGGCTGGTCTCGGTGCCGCCGACCGGCCTGGGGAAGTCGGCGTGCCGACGGCGCCAGTTGCTGACGGCGGCGCGGCCGACACCGGCCAGCCGTGCGATCCCGGCGGCGGTCACTTCTGTCGCGTTGTCCTGCATGCCCGGCACCCCGCCCCGCTTTCCTCTGTTCCGTGTGTGACGACGAGCATACCGATGTACGCAAGATCCGTAAGTTCACGTCCGTGTACCCATCCTTACCTGTGAACCGTGTTGACTCGGTTCACAGCGTCTGTTCTCATTGACCCAGCGAACGAGCGACCGCCGAAAGAGGGCGGTCGCCGCGTTGGGAGGGGACACATCCATGGGCATGAAGAGCAAGATCGCGCTGGGCGCCGTCGTGGGGATCGTCGTCATCGGTGCCGTTTCGGCGAACTCCGGTGGCACGGACGGCCAAAGCGCCGACAAGGGCTCGTCGGTATCCGCGGACCAGCAGTCCGGCGCCAAGTCGGACACGAAGTCCGACGCCGGGTCCGACGCGGGCTCCGCCAAGGACGAGGGAGCCGGGAAGGCGTCCCAGGCCGAGCAGTTCAAGGCGTTCGTGCAGAAGAACGGAACGGCCGCGGAGAAGGAGGCCGTCGCGCACGTCACCAAGGTCCAGGGCGCCGACGAGCAGAACGACATCCTCGACTCGGCCGACGTCTTCACCGACTTCACCGGCGGCCTCATGGGTGAGGGCACGGGCCCCGCCAAGCTCATCGCCTCCGCGTTCGCCGACTGGAAGCAGAGCGAGAACGGCCTCGTCACCGTCTACGACGCCGAGGGCGAACTGCTCGGCACCGGCAACTTCTGATCTGTGCTCACCTTCCGTCCACGCTCACCCCTGGGGGAACCCGTCATGCGTCGCACCGCACTCGCCGGCCTCTGCCTCGCCGCCGTGGCCACCGCCGTCCTCACCGGCTGCGCCGGCGAGGACAAGGCGAACAGCAGCACATCGCGCGACTCGACCGAGCAGAGCGCGACGAAGGAGCCGAGAAGCTCCCAGAAGCCGAAGGAAGAAGCCTTCGCCGGGCTGACCGGCGGCGAGATCGCCGAGAAGGCCCTGAAGGCCACCACCGACGCCTCGTCCCTGCGCATGACGGGTGACATCCCCGACGACGAGACCGGCGGCACCATCCATCTCGACATGGCCCTGGACAAGCGGGGCGACTGCGCCGGCACGATGGGTCTCGGCGAGCAGGGCGAGGCCGAGCTGATCAAGACCGGCGACACCCTCTACATGAAGTACGACGAGGCGTTCCTGCGGGCCCAGAGCGAGGGCGAGCCCAAGGCCGACGTGGACGCGACCGTGGCCCTGCTGGCCGGGAAGTGGACCAAGATGTCCGCCAAGGGCACGGACGCCGAGGACATCGCCGGCTTCTGCGACCTCGACCTGGTGCTCGGCGGCGCGGCGAAGGGCGACTCGGACGCCACCCGCGGGAAGACGACGGCCGTCGACGGCACGCCCGCGCTCACGCTGGAGGCGCGGGACGGCAAGGACCGCTTCACGCTGTACGTCGCCACCGAGGGTGAGCCGTACGTGCTGCGCATCGACAGCACGTCCACCACCGACCCGGGCTCGGTCACCTTCAGCGACTACGACAAGCCGGTCCCGGTGGACGAACCCACCGACAACGTCCTGGACGTCGACTCCCTGGGCTGACGTGCCCGGGGGCTCACAGCGGGTGCCGCACCCATACGTTCGGCCCGACCCGCGTCTCGTGTCCCCGCTCCGCCTCGCAGCGCACCGGACCGGCACCGGCGCGCCGGGCACCTCGGCAGCGCCGTCGGTGTCGAACGGCAGCCCCGTCCAGCGGCGCCGGTCCGCGAGCGGGACGGAGACCGTCATGGACGCGTGTGGCACGGACTCGGCGGTGGCACCCGCCCGGGCATGGACGCGCGGTCAGGGGCCGTGGGGCAGACCGGGCCGGGCCCAGTGGGCGGGGAAGCGATGTCCCGCCGCCGAGCCCCGCCGAGCCGCCGCTCGACCACTGGTCAGCCGCCGGTCAGCCGCCGCACTGCCGCAGCATCATCCGCTTGTCGGGCGCCGTGACCGGCATCTCGTACTTGAGGGCGACCTGGGCGAAGCGGACCGCGTACGCGCACCGTATGCCCTTGTCCGGGGGGAGCCAGGACGCCGGACCGGAGTCCCCCTTGGCCGAGTTGGCCCGGCCCTCGACCGGGATCAGATTGAGCGTGTCGTTCGCCAGCCGCTCCCGCTTCTCCTCCGCCCAGCGCGAGGCGCCCATCTGCCAGCTGTAGGAGAGCGGCACCACGTGGTCTATCTGCACCTCGGCGGCCTGCTGCTTGCGCCACTCGATCGTCTTCCCGGTGTACGGATCGGCCAGGGTCATGGCGACCACCACACAATCGGAACCGGACCGGAAGCGCAGGTCCCGACCGTCGCGGCGGAGCACATCGTTTCGGGTGTCGCAGCCGTTCCTCGCCAGGGGGACCCCGTCGGCCGTGTCCTTCCAGGCGTAGCCGAACTCGTCGCGGTCGTAGCCCGTCCTCGGTCCGCGGCCCTTGGTCGCCACCTTCCCGATGAGGTCGACGGCCGCGGCCCGGTCCGTCTCGCCGGTCAGGGGTGCGAGGCCCGGCTCGGTGCCGTCGGGGTTGCCCAGCGGGCTGACGGCACGACCGTCCAAGGCGGCGCCCCCGCTTCCGACTCCGGCGGGGGTATCCGCGTCCGGGACCACCTCACAGCCGGTGAGGAGAGCCACCGCCGCGATCACCGCCGGCCCCGTACGCCGGGCTCTTCCGCCCCACCCCATGTGTCGCGTCACCGCGCCCCTCCCTTGTTCTCCTGTTCCCTGCCCCGGCGAGGGCGGGCCGACCCCGCATCTCACCGTAGCGAACGACAGATCGCGAGTGGTCCAGACCACATCAGGGCTATTTGGGCATTCCTCGCGAACCGCGCGTATCGTCGGTTCTGAGTCACTCCGGAAGGAGCTCTGGATGGGCATCCTCGACAAGTTCAAGAGCAACAAGGCGGCGCGTGAGAAGGCCAAGCAGGCTTCGGACGCCGCGGAACGGAAAATGAACGAGAGGACCGGCGGCAAGTACGAGGAACAGATCGACACCGGGCAGCAGCAGGCCGAACGCCGGCTCGGCATGGACCGCGATCGCCCCGACCAGCCGTAACGCCTCGCGCACCCGTCAGGGCCGTCCACGGCACCCTCTGCCTGCCGTGGACGGTTTCCTGTGTACGCATGCGCCGGGAACCCGGACCGTCACCGTCGTCAGGAATTCATGACCGTAGTCAGGACTCCGTGACCGTGGCCGCGACTCCATGGCCGTAGTCAGGACTCCGTGACCGTGGCCGCGACTCCACGGCCGTGGTCAGGACTCCATGACCGTGGCCGCGACTCCACGGCCGTAGTCAGGACTCCATGACCGTGGCCGCGACTCCACGGCCGTGGTCAGGACTCCATGACCGTGGCCGCGACTCCATGACCGTGGCCAGGAGTCCATGACCCGTAATGCAGGAACCCAAAACCGGCGTCAGGAACCCAGCACCGTCGTCAGGAACTCCCCGACCCAGCCGAGCAGGTCCCGTCCGACCAGCGGCTTCCCGCCCACCTTCGCGGTCTTCGGGCGCGGGACCAGCACCTGGTGGGCGGCAGGCTTGATGACCGTGCCCGGGTACAGGCGCTTCAGGCGCAGCTCCTGCGACTCGCGCAACTCCACCGGCGCGAACCGGATGTTGCTGCCCTGGAGCACGACCTCGCCGACGCCGCACGCGCGGGCCAGCATCCGCAGGCCCGCCACCAGCAGCAGGTTCTCCACCGGCTCCGGCAACTTGCCGTAGCGGTCGACGAGTTCCTCGCGGACGGCCTTGATGTCGTCCTCGGTGTTGGCGGAGGCGATCGCGCGGTACGCCTGGAGACGCAGCCGCTCGCCGGGCGCGTAGTCGTGCGGGACGTGCGCGTCGACGGGCAGCTCGATCTTGACCTCGAGCGGCGGCTCCTCCTCGATCTCGCCCGTCTCCAGCTGGCGCCGGTAGTCCGCGACCGCCTCGCCGACCATCCGCACGTACAGGTCGAAGCCGACGCCCGCGATATGACCTGACTGCTCGCCGCCGAGGAGGTTTCCGGCGCCGCGGATCTCCAGGTCCTTCATCGCCACGTACATGCCCGCGCCCATCTCGGTGTGCTGGGCGATGGTCGCGAGGCGCTCGTGCGCGGTCTCGGTGAGCGGCTTCTCCGGCGGGTACAGGAAGTACGCGTAGCCGCGCTCCCGGCCTCGTCCGACGCGGCCGCGCAGCTGGTGGAGCTGGCTGAGGCCGAAGTTGTCGCCGCGCTCGACGATCAGGGTGTTGGCGTTGGAGATGTCGATGCCGGACTCGACGATGGTCGTCGACACCAGCACGTCGAACCTCTTCTCCCAGAAGTCGACGACGACCTGCTCCAGCGCCGACTCCGACATCTGGCCGTGGGCGGTGGCGATCCGCGCCTCGGGGACGATCTCGCGCAGCCGGGCCGCCGCGCGGTCGATGGACTCGACGCGGTTGTGGATGTAGAAGACCTGGCCCTCGCGCAGCAGTTCGCGGCGGATGGCGGCGCCGATCTGCTTCTGCTCGTAGGGACCCACGAAGGTGAGCACCGGGTGGCGCTCCTCCGGCGGGGTGGTGATCGTCGACATCTCGCGGATGCCGGTGACCGCCATCTCCAGGGTGCGCGGGATCGGCGTGGCGGACATGGTCAGTACGTCGACGTTGGCGCGCAGCTTCTTCAGCTGCTCCTTGTGCTCGACGCCGAAGCGCTGCTCCTCGTCGACGATGACCAGGCCCAGGTCCTTGAACTTCGTCTCGGAGGAGAAGAGGCGGTGGGTGCCGATGACGACGTCCACCGAGCCCTCGCGCAGGCCCTCCAGGACCGCCTTGGCCTCGGTGTCGGTCTGGAACCGGGACAGCGCCCGCACGTTGACCGGGAACTGCGCGTACCGCTCGCTGAACGTGCCGAAGTGCTGCTGCACCAGCAGGGTCGTGGGGACGAGCACGGCGACCTGCTTGCCGTCCTGGACGGCCTTGAAGGCGGCCCGCACCGCGATCTCGGTCTTGCCGTAGCCGACGTCGCCGCAGATCAGACGGTCCATCGGGACCGACTTCTCCATGTCCTCCTTGACCTCGGCGATGGTGGTGAGCTGGTCGGGGGTCTCCACGTAGGGGAAGGCGTCCTCCAGCTCGCGCTGCCAGGGCGAGTCGGCGCCGAAGGCGTGGCCGGGGGCGGCCATCCGGGCGCTGTAGAGCCTGATCAGGTCGGCGGCGATCTCCTTGACCGCCTTCTTCGCGCGCGCCTTGGTCTTGGTCCAGTCGGCGCCGCCCAGACGGTGCAGGGTGGGGGCCTCGCCGCCGACGTACTTGGTGATCTGCTCCAGCTGGTCGGTGGGGATGTACAGCCGGTCGCCCGGCTGGCCGCGCTTGGCGGGGGCGTACTCCACGACCAGGTACTCGCGGGTGGCGCCCTGCACGGTGCGCTGCACCATCTCGATGTAGCGGCCCACGCCGTGCTGCTCGTGGACGATGTAGTCGCCCGGCTCCAGGGTGAGCGGGTCGATGGTCTTGCGGCGCCGGGCCGGCATCCGGGCGCCCTCGCGGCCGGAGGCCTTCTGGCCGGTCAGGTCGGTCTCGGTGAGCACGGCGAGCCTGAGCGCCGGGTCGACGAAGCCGAGGTCGATGGAGCCGCACGCGACGTGCACGACGGACGGGGTGATCTCACCGAGGTCGGTGTCGAGGCGGGCCGCGATGCCCTCGCCCCCCAGCACCTCGACGGTGCGGGCGGCCGGGCCGTGGCCCTCGGTGACGAACACGGTGCGCCAGCCGTCGGCGAGCCAGCCCTTGGTGTCGGCGAGCGCCCGCGCGGTGTCACCGCGGTAGCTCTCGGGGGCGTGCATGCCGAGCTTGAGGGTGTCGCCCACCGCGTCGGCGGCGAATGTCCCCGTGAGCTCCTCGTCGGCGGCGAACGGCGACACCGACCACCACATCATGTCCAGCTCGCGGGCCCGGTCACGGACGTCCGCGATGGACCACAGGGAGGCCGCGTCGACGTCGATGGGTGCCTCACCGCCGCCCGCGGTGGCCGCCCAGGAGGCCTGCAGGAACTCCTGCGAGGTGGCCACCAGGTCCGACGCGCGCGTGCGCACCCGCTCCGGGTCGCACACGACGGCCATGGCGCCCTTGGGCAGCACGTCCAGCAGCAGCTCCATGTCGTCGACGAGGACGGGGGCCAGGGACTCCATGCCCTCGACCGCGATGCCCTCGGCGATCTTGCCGAGCAGTTCGCCCAGCTCCGGGTGCTGTTCGGCGAGGACCCGCGCGCGCTCCCGCACGTCGTCGGTGAGCAGCAGCTCGCGGCACGGCGGGGCCCACAGGCCGTGCTCGGCGACCTCCAGGGAGCGCTGGTCGGCGACCTTGAAGTAGCGGATCTCCTCGACGTCGTCGCCCCAGAACTCGACGCGCAAGGGGTGTTCCTCGGTCGGTGGGAACACGTCGAGGATGCCGCCGCGTACGGCGAACTCACCGCGCTTCTCGACCAGCTCCACGCGGGCGTACGCGGCGGCGGCGAGGGCTTCGACGATCTCGTTCAGGTCGGCGGCCTGACCGGTCCGCAGGGAGACCGGCTCCAGCTCGCCCAGGCCCTTGACCTGCGGCTGGAGCACCGAGCGCACGGGCGCGACGACGACGGAGACCGGACCGGTGTCGGGGTCGTCGGGGCGGGGGTGGACCAGGCGGCGCAGTACGGCCAGGCGGCGGCCGACGGTGTCGCTGCGCGGGCTGAGCCGCTCGTGCGGCAGCGTCTCCCAGGACGGGTACTCCACGACCCCCTCCGGCGGGAGCAGTGAGCGCAGGGCCGCCGCCAGGTCCTCCGCCTCGCGTCCGGTCGCCGTCACCGCCAGGACGGGGCGGCCGGTGTCCCGGGCGAGGGCGGCGACCGCGAAGGGACGGGCCGAGGGCGGGCCGACCAGGTCGACGTGCATGCGGTTGCCGTCGGCAGCCGCGGAGATCGCTTCCGCGAGGGCGGTGTCCTTGACGACGGCGTCGAGCAGACCGTGCAAGCTCATTCGGGGTGCTTTCCGTCCGGGGGTGTGCAACACGACGGGCCCGACGCGCGCCGCGGGCCGGGGGTCTCCAGCGTACGACGCTGCGCTCGCGGGCGCCGGGGCTGTGGACAACGTCCGTCGACTGGTGAGGCGTCCCGGTGCTCACCCTCCCAGGGGGCTGCGCCCCCTGGGAGCCCCGTTCGGCCCTGCACGGCCCTCGAACGCCGGACGGGCAGCCGGGAACTCCCGTCCCCCACTCGCCGCGTCGCGCGGCCGGGCACCGGCAGAAGACGTCCCGGCGCCGGGACATCCCGTAGGACGTCCCGGCGCCGGGTGTTCCCCCGCAACCCCCGTATGCGGTGGCTAGTCGGTGGCGATGGCGTTCAGGACGTTCATGCGGCCGGCGCGGAAGGCCGGGACCAGGGCCGCGAACAGGCCCACGAAGGCCGAGCCGATGAACACGCCGATGATCGTCGGCCACGGGATGTCGAGGACCTTCAGGCCCTCCAGGGCGAGCAGCTGCTGCGCGGTGGCGCCCCAGCCCATGCCCAGCCCCAGGCCCAGCAGGGCACCGAAGAGGGCGATCACGACCGACTCCATGCGGATCATGCGGCGCAGCTGCCGGCGCGAGAGGCCGATGGCCCGCATCAGGCCGATCTCCCGGGTGCGCTCCACCACCGACAGGGCCAGGGTGTTCACCACACCGAGGATCGCGACGACGATCGCCAGGGCCAGCAGACCGTAGATCATGTTCAGCAGCTGACCGATCTGGTCCTTCAGCGCTTCCTTGTAGTCGGTCTGGTCGCGCACGGTGTACTGCGGGTAGTCGTGCAGCGAGTCCTTCAGCGACGTGTACGCGGCCTCCTGCTGCCCGTCCTTCGCCGAAACGAAGAGCAGCATGTCCAGCGGCATCTTGTCGGCCGGCACGTACGTGGCGAGGGTGTCGATGGACGTGTACATCGCGCCGGAGTCGACGACGGCCTCACTGCTGGTGATCGCCCGGACCGTCAGCGCGCCCGTCGAGCCGTCCTTGAACGCGATCTCGATCTTCGAGCCGATGCCGATGCCGTGGTCCTTCGCGAAGTCCTCGTGGACGGACATCGAGTCGGGCCGGTAGGCGTCGCTCAGCTTCCCGGCCACCGTCTCGACCCGCAGGTCGGTCGCGTACGTCGGGTCGGCCGCCGTGATCGCCGTCTCCTTCAGCGTCTTGCCGTCGGGCGTGGTGAAGTCGGCCTCGGTCCACTTGTACTCGGTGACCCGGTCGACCCCCGGCGCCGACTTCGCGGCCTCGACGGCCTGCGGAGTGATCAGCTGGCCGTTGTCGGACTGGATGATGAAGTCCGTGCCGACGGCCTTGTCGAGCTCGTCGGTGGCGGAGGCCACCATGGAGGAGCCGACCACCGACAGACAGGCCACCAGGGCGAGGCCGATCATCAGCGCGGCGCCCGTCGCGCCGGTGCGGCGCGGGTTGCGCAGGGCGTTGCGCTCCGCCATGCGGCCGACGGGGCCGAAGGCGCGCAGCAGGATCGCGCCGAGCACCCGGACCACGCCGCTCGCCAGCACCGGACCGATGACGACGAACCCGATCAGGGACAGCACCACGCCCAGACCCAGCCACAGGGAACCGTCCGTGGCCTTGTCCGCGGCGCCCGCCAGGTAGAGGGAGAAGCCGCCGGCGCCGGTGAGGACCAGGCCGATCGCGCCCCGTATCAAGCCGGCCCTGCCGTCCGCCGGGGTACCGGCGTCGCGCAGCGCGGCCATCGGGGAGATCCTGCCGGCCCGCCGGGCGGGCAGATAGGCGGCGAGCACGGTGACGACCACACCGAGGAGCAGTCCGAGCGCCGGGGTCGTCCAGGCCACCGTGAGGTCGTTTGTGGACAGGTCCATGCCCATCATGCCCATGAGCTTCATCAGGCCGACCGCGAGACCGACGCCCGCGCCGACACCGAGGACCGAGCCGAACACCCCGAGCAGCAGCGCCTCGACCAGCACCGAGCGGTTGACCTGCTTGCGGGACGAACCGATCGCCCGCATCAGACCGATCTCCCGGGTGCGCTGGGCGACCAGCATGGAGAAGGTGTTGATGATCAGGAAGATGCCGACGAGGAAGGCGATCCCGGCGAAGCCGAGCATCGCGTACTTCATGACGTTCATGAAGCCCTCGACGCTCTTCTGGTTGGCCTCCGCCGTCTCCTCGGCGGTCTGCACCTTGTAGTCGCCGCCGAGCGCGGCCACCACGCTCTTCTTCAGCCGGGCGTCACTGACGCCGGCCGCGGCGGTGACGTTGACGTTGGTGTAGACGCCGCTCTCACCGACCAGGGTCCGCTGCGCGGTCTTCGTGTCCAGGTAGAAGATCGCGGCACCGGGGTTGGTGACGGTGAAGTCGGCGATACCGGAGATCTTCGCGGTGTGCGTGCCGACCGCGGTGATGACGGATATCCCGTCCCCGAGCTTCAGGTCGTGCTTGTCGGCGGTGTCGGCGTCCACCATCACCTGCTCGGCGCCCTTCGGCGCCGCGCCGGAGGTGATCCTCATGGTGCGCGCCTCGTTGCTGTTCCAGCTGCCGACGATGGTCGGGGCGCCGCTGGTCGGCGACAGCTTGTCCTTGTCGCCGTCGACGACGGTCACCGAGGTGGAGAACACCGTGCCCTCGGCCGACTTCACGCCGTCCGCGCCCCGCACCTCACCGAGCACGGAGGCCGGCATCACCGGCGGCTTGCCGGTGTCGGAGGTCGTCTCACCACTGTCGGAGGCGCCCTTGGCGCTCACCGTGACGTCCGACGACG
This sequence comes from Streptomyces griseoloalbus, assembly GCA_014650015.1. Lineage (GTDB taxonomy): Bacteria > Actinomycetota > Actinomycetes > Streptomycetales > Streptomycetaceae > Streptomyces > Streptomyces griseoloalbus. The sequence continues at coordinate 31,495 of BMUD01000020.1, read as the reverse complement.
TGGCCGCGAACAGCTTGTCGAACGTCGTGTTCATGGTGTCCGTGAACACCAGCGTCCCGCACACGAACGCCACCGACAGCAGCACCGCCACCGCGGACAGCGCCATCCGCCCCTTGTGCGCGAGGACGTTGCGCATCGAGGTCTTCCAGACGGTCATGACGTGCGCCCCCGGGCGTCGAAGTCCTTCATGCGGTCCAGGACCTGCTCGGCCGTCGGCTGGTGCATCTCGTCGACGATCCGGCCGTCGGCGAGATACAGCACCCGGTCCGCGTAGGAGGCGGCGACCGGGTCGTGGGTGACCATCACGATGGTCTGGCCCAGCTCGTCCACCGAGCGGCGCAGGAAGCCGAGCACCTCGGCGCCCGCGCGCGAGTCGAGGTTTCCGGTCGGCTCGTCACCGAAGATGATCTCCGGCCGGGCCGCCAGCGCCCGCGCCACGGCGACCCGCTGCTGCTGACCACCGGACAACTGCGTCGGCCGGTGCTTCAGCCGCCCGGCGAGCCCGACGGTCTCCACGACCCGGTCCAGCCACGCCCGGTCGTGCTTGCGGCCGGCGATGTCCATGGGCAGCGTGATGTTCTCGATCGCGTTCAGCGTCGGCAGCAGGTTGTACGCCTGGAAGATGAACCCGATCCGGTCCCGGCGCAGCCGCGTGAGCTTCTTGTCCTTCAGACCGGTGATCTCGGTCTCGTCCAGATAAATCCGACCGCCGGTGACGGTGTCGAGCCCGGCCAGGCAGTGCATCAGCGTGGACTTGCCGGACCCCGAGGGGCCCATGATCGCGGTGAACTGGCCGCGGGCGATGTCCACGTCGACGTGGTCGAGGGCGACGACACGGGTCTCCCCGGACCCGTACGCCTTCACGACCTGCCGCGCCCGCGCGGCAACGGCCGTACGCCCTCCAGTGCCCCCGTGCCTGGGAATGGTCACAGCCGATGTCACGGTAAGTCTCCTATGTCGGTCAGCAAGTGAAAGCGGTGCCCCGGCGGCCGCGGTCCTGCCGGCGGCCGCTCGGTGCGTGTTCGTGCGACGGGCTTCAGTCTCGCGGTGGACAGGGTTCGAGCGCCCTGGTGTTCAGCGCAGTCTTTTCCTGAGGAAAACCCCACCCCCGGTACTGCGCTCAACCGCCCCCCGGCGGCATAAAGCCAGGTTAAGGACGACCGCCCCCGTCTCTCGTCCTCCGCCGGTACGAACCCTCCCCGAGCCGTAGTACGGAGGTCCCCCTAGGGGCCCTCCACCGACGGGTGGAGTCCGTCTCGGGGTCGTCTCCTCCTGACGGCCCACCCGACGCTCCACCCTCCCGCCGCGTCAGGGTCGAATGCGAAGCTGTCCGCGGCAGACATGTGCAGGGGGCACGAAACCTCGAGGAAGGGACCCCGGGTGGGCAGCACCGAACCAGTGACACGCGACAGCGCGCACGCCGCGGCGGCCGGGCGGCGCACAGCCGTCGTCGCCGCGCTGATGCTCGCGATGGCGCTGGCGGCACTCGACTCCACCATCGTCTCCACGGCCGTCCCCCAGATCGTCGGCGACCTCGGCGGGTTCTCCTACTTCTCCTGGCTCTTCTCCGGCTACCTGCTGGCCGTGACGGTCTCCCTGCCGGTCTACGGCAAGCTCTCCGACACCTTCGGCCGCAAACCGGTCCTCGTCGCGGGCGCCGCGCTGTTCCTGCTGGGTTCGCTGCTGTGCGCGCTGGCCTGGAACATGGCCGCGCTCATCGCGTTCCGTGTGGTGCAGGGGCTGGGCGGCGGCGCCCTCCAGGGCACGGTCCAGACGCTCGCCGCCGACCTGTACCCGCTGGAGGAGCGCCCGAGGATCCAGGCCCGGCTGTCCACGGTGTGGGCGGTCTCCGCGGTGGCCGGTCCCGGCATCGGCGGGGTGCTCGCCGGTTACGCCGACTGGCGCTGGATCTTCCTCGTCAACCTGCCCGTGGGCGCCGTGGCGTTGTGGCTGATCGTCCGTCACCTGCACGAACCCCGGCGGGAGAACCGCCGTCCCGCGCGGGTGGACTGGGCGGGCGCGTGCGCGGTCTTCGCCTGCGGCGGCGTCCTGCTCACCGCTCTCGTGCAGGGCGGGGTCGCCTGGCCCTGGCTGTCCGCCCCGTCACTCGCCCTGTTCGCGGCGGGGATCGCGCTCCTTGCCGTCGTCATCGTGGTGGAACACCGTGCGGCGGAGCCGATCATCCCCGGCTGGGTGTGGCGCCGCCGGACGATCCTCGCGGTGAATCTGGCGCTGGGCGCGCTGGGTCTGCTCATGGTCGCCCCGACCGTCTTCCTGCCCACCTACGCGCAGTCGGTGCTCGGCCTCGCGCCCGTGGCCGCCGGATTCGTGCTCTCCGTATGGACGTTGACCTGGCCGATCTCGGCCGCCCTGAGCCAGCACGTGTACCGCCGCATCGGGTTCCGCAACACGGCGATGATCGGCATCGGCACGGCCGCGCTCGTCCTCTTCGCCTTCCCCTTCCTCCCCTACCCCGGCCAGGCGTGGCAGCCGGCCCTGCTGATGTGTCTGCTGGGCGCGGCGCTCGGCCTGTTCCAACTCCCCCTGATCATCGGGGTGCAGTCGTCGGTGGCATGGGAGGAACGCGGCACGGCGACCGCGTCGATCCTCTTCTGCCGGCAGACCGGCCAGACCGTGGGGGCGGCTCTCTTCGGCGCGGTCGCCAACGGCGTCCTGGCCGCCCGCCTCGGCGGCGCGAACGACCTGGACTCCGTCACCCACGCGCTGGACGCGGGCGCCGTCCCCGAGGCGACCCGCCGGGCCGTCGCGGACGCCGTGCACGCGGTCTACCTCGGCGCGGCGGGCGCGGCGGCACTGGCGCTCCTCGTCCTGCTGGTGCTCGCACCGCGCAGGTTCCCGCTCCTCAAGGACCAGCAGGAACGCTTGCCGTGACGGCCCGTCCGCGACGGGAGCCGATGGGAAGCCGCTGCGAGGGAACCCGCTGCGAAGCCCCGTGACCGCGCGGCCGATACCGCACCGGTGGCGGCCGCGCACCCGGACGGCTCGGCACCAGACGGCTCGACACACGGACGGCTCGACACCCAGACGGCTCGACACACGGACGGCTCGACACCCGGGCAGGACCCGCGAGCGGCCGGAGGCCCCCTGTCCAGGGCCGGCTCACTCCACCACCCGGCCGGTCAGCGCGCTGAGGCTGGCGCACACGTGGTCCATGTGCGTCTGGACGCTCTCCCGCGTCTCGGCGTGGTCGCGCAGCACCCGCTCGGTCTCCCGCGCGATGCCCTCCGCGCGGACGCGCGCCTCGGCCAGCACCTCCGCCGCGCGCTCCCGTGCCTCCTCCGCGCGGCGCCGGGCCGATTCCTCCGCGTCGGCGAAGACCTGCCGGGCCTCGGCCAGCACCTTCTCGGCGCGTGCCTCCGCCTCCGCGTGACGAGCAGCCAGCGCGGCCCCGCGTGCGGCCTCCTCCCGCTCCACCTCGTCCAGCCGCCGTGCCTGCTCCTCGGCCCGCTCGGCGAGCATCTCGGAGGTGCGCTGCCGCGTCTCCCGCAGCTCCGCCAGCATCTCCCCGCGCCGTTCCTTCACCTCGAGCCGGGCCCCGATCCGGATGTCGTCGGCCTCCGCGCGGGCGGCGAGCAGCCGCTGCCGGGCGTGTTCGTCGGCGTCGGCGCGCACCGTGTCGGCGTACGCCTGCGCGGCCTCCCGCACGCCGGTCGCGTCGTCCTGCGCCAGGTCCGTGACGTCCTGCGCCTGCTGCCGCGCCGCCTCCCGTACGGCCACCGCTTCCTCCTGGGCCAGCTCGAACAGCCGGCGCGCGCTCTCCCCCAGCGACTCGTACGTCTGGGGAGCCAGCCCCGCCACCCGCTCCCGCAGCAGCACCAGCTCCTCCTCCATCTCCCGGGCGAGCACGGTGAGCCGCGCGGCCCGCTCCCAGGCGGCGTCACGATCCCCCGAGAGGGCCTCGACGTACGCGATCACCTGCAAGGGGCGGTAGCCGCGCCCCCGTACGACCTCGAAGCCCTGCGACGACACCGATGTGCTGCTCACCCTGGAACCCCTCTCCACCGACGGACACGAAGCCCAGCACCATGACCGAGCACGAAATGGGATGAATCGCGCACATCTTGATGGATCACAAGGAAGTGTTCATAACGCGACACTCCGCGAAGAGGGCACGCAAAAGCCGGGCCCGGTCGTTCCGCCGACCGGGCCCGGCTCTCGCGTCACACGCGTCTCAGTGGCAACGGGTCACAGCAGCCCGTCCCACATCTGCTCCAGCAGCACCGACCACCAGCTCTCCGGCGACCCCAGCGCCGCCGGGTCCAGCGCGGCCAACTGCCCCTGGAAATCGACGGTCCACCGGCCCGCCTGCTCCTGGTTCAGCCCGAACCGCAGCCGCCACATCCGGCCGAGCAGCGAAAGACAGCGCGCGAACTCCGGCAGACCGGTGTTCACGAACTGCGGCGGTACGGGCGCACCGCCCGGCCCCGCCTCCACCGGCACCGCGACGATGTTCGCCGTGCCGTACTGCACACAGATCGCCCTGCCGAAGTCGCTGCCCATCACCAGGTACGAACCCGCGTCCGGAGCCGGCTGCACACCCCGCTCCGCCGCCAGCTCCGCCAGCGTCGGCACCGGACGGCCCGGCTGGGCCTGCGCCCAGAAGAACGGGCCCATGTCCATCGGCAGCCCGGCCGCCACCAGCGTGTGCGCCACGATCGGCGGCACACCCTGCCGGGACACCGCCGCCTGCTCGAACCGGAACACCCCCGGCCCGAACGTCCCCGCCAGCTCCTGCCCGATCGCCTCCGGCGGAACCGGCGGCGCGGGCTGCACCGGCACGATCGGCGCGCGCACCGGTGCGGGACGCGCCGGACCGTCCGCCACCTGATGCAGCTCGCCCTGATGGGCGAGAAGTTGCAGCATCCCCTGCTGCCGGCTCGCATGGTCCGTGCCGTACGGGGCGATGCTCGTGATCCGCGCCTGCGGCCACTGCTCCCGGATCATCCGCGCGCAGTACGCACCCGGCAGCTCGCACGACTCCAGCTCCGTGTGCAGCTCCAGCACCTGGTCCGGCGGCACGTTCATGGCACGCAGCTCATGGAAGATCTGCCACTCCGGATGCGGCGTACCCGGCGCCGAACGCCGGATCAGCTGCTGCTCGGAACCGTCCTGCGCGCGGTAGCGCAGCACGGCCTGGTAACCGGGGCCGACGGTCGGCTGACCGGTGGGCTGCGGCGGATAGCCGTACGCCGGCGGATGACCGGGGACCGGCACTCCCGGCGGAGGCGTACCGGGCGGCATCGCGCCGGGCGGCATGGGAGGAACGGCGGCGGGCATACCGGGGGGAGCCGGCGGCGGAGGCGTACCGGGCCCGCCGACCGGCGGCGCGGCCAGCACGGTCTCCGCGTGGTGCACCGGTCCACGGCCACCTCCCGTTCCGCCCGGGACACCGGGCGCACCGGGCGCACCGGGAGCCCCCGGGACGCCGGGCGCACCCGGAACACCAGGGGGCCCGGGCGGCTGGGGAGAACCCGGGGCACCCGGGACCCCAGGAGGCCCCGGCGGCCGGGGCGTCGCGGGAGCACCAGGTGCGCCCGGACCCATCGCGCCCGGGTCGGCGAACATCGTCGCGGCGTGGTGGACACCGCCGGGCGGCGTACCCCCGGGCGCACTCGGCGCACCGGGCGGCGGCGTCGGGGTCCCCGGCGGCGGCGTCGGGACACCCGGCGGCGGTGTCGGGGTCCCCGGCGGCGGCGTCGGGACACCCGGCGGCGGTGTCGGGGTCCCCGGCGGCGGCGTCGGGACACCCGGCGGCGGTGTCGGGGTCCCCGGCGGCTGCGGGCCGAGCGCCGACACCATCTGCGTCGGGACGTACCCGCCCGCCGGAGCGGCCGACGGAGGCGGGGGCGTGCTGCCCGGCGCACCCGCAGCGCCCGGCGGCACAGGCGCGCCCCCCGGACGCGCACCCGGAGTCCCCGGGGCACCCGGCGGAGGCGGAGTCGTCGCACCCGCACCGCGACGCGGCGGCGGAGTCGCCTTGCTGGTCGCGGCGTCGGCGATGTCCCCGGCGTGGGGCGGGAGCGGCCGCTCCGGAGGTGCCGTACCGGCCGGCGGCGTCGGCACACCCGGCGGAGGCGTACCGGGCGCACCACCCGGACCCTGCGGATAGCCGTACTGCGGCGTACCCGGCGCCCCCCGCCCCGCACCGTGATCCCGGATCGCCGGCGCGACAGCCGTGGGCGGAAGCGCGCTGCCGCCCGACATCAGCGCCGTCTGCGCCTCCGGCGGCGTCGCCGCGGGCGGCGGGGTGTCCTCGCCCGGCTCGCTCAACTGCGGCGCGAACACGGTCTGCGGCAGCGGTACGGAACGGTCCTCACCGGCATCGGCGTTGGTGTCCGTACCGGCCCACGGAGTCGCCCCGGCGGGCACACCGGCACCCGCCTGGGAACCGCTCCCCCCTGCGGCCGGCCACGCGGTGCCACTCCCCGCCCCGGCAGGCGCACCCGGTGCGGGAGCCCCGGAACCCGAACCGGACCCCGACGCCGAAGCCGAAGCCGACGCCTCCGCCGGTGCCGAACCCGAACCCGAACCCGAGCCCGTGCCCGTGCCCGCCGAACCCGAACCCGACGTCTCCCCCCGCCGATCCGGAATCCCCAGCCGGTCCGCCGCCTCCTGCAACCACTCCGGCGGACTCAACAGGAACGACGTCTGATTCAGATCCACCCGCGCCGCAGGAGCCGCCGCCGGCTCCGGTCCCGCACCGTCACGCCCGTACTCCTCCTCGTACCGGCGGATCACCTCACCCACCGGCAACGCGGGCCACAACGACGCCTCGCCGCTGTCACGGGCGATCACCAGCCGCTGCGCACCCCCGTCCGAACGGGGCCCGTCCGAACGGTCCTCCGCCCACACCACGAACCCGAGGTCGAACTCCCGCACCCGCACCTCACGATGCTGATACGACGGCACATCCCCGTTGACCCACTCCTCCGCGCGCTCCTGCGCCTGCGCGAACGTCACCATCGCTACAGCTCACTCCCCGCGGAAGAAACCGGGACCGCACGCGCGAACCCACCGTCCACCATCAGATTCGCCACGGTCTCCAACTCCGGCGGAGACCCCGCCAACCGCGACAGGAACGCGTCGAAGTCGTCACCGCACGGCAGCAGCAGCCGCTCCACCCGCTCGGCCGGCGGCCACGACGGATCCACGTCCCGCACGTCGTCGTACGCGCAGAACCACACCGACCCCACCCGCTCGCCCCGCACCTTCACGGCCAGCAGACCGCCCTGCACGAAAGCGACGCACAGGTAGTCCTTGGTGAGGTGATCACGCAGGCACTTGTTGACGTACACCAGGTCGTTGACCGCCGCCTCGTCCCGCACCGTGAAGAACGGCTGGTCCACCAAAAGCCCCAGCTCCGCGTCCAGCGCCGTCCCCACCGGCGCACAGCCACCCGCCGCCTTCAGAAACGACCGGTACGCACCCGGCAGCCGGTACCCGAGATCCTCCTCGACCCCCAGCACCTGCGACTCCGTCACCGCCACACCCGACTTCGGCAGCCCGAAATGCGCCGGACGCGTCTCCTGCAACGGCCGCGTACCCCGCTTGGTCTGGTCCACCACCGACGTCGCCACCCCGCCGTGATGCCGCAGCAGCGCCTTCACCTCGACCGGCACCAGCTCCAGCCGCCGAGACCCCACCACGTGATGCCACGTCCAGCCGTGCGGCGTCGCCACCGCCGGCACCGTGTCCCACAACGCGTGACCGCTCGCCGCCAACGCCGCGTTCGCCGACACGAAGTCCGTCAACCGCAACTCGTCGACACCGAAACCCTCCGGCGGATCCGCGATCTCCGCGGCCGCACGCGCATAGGGCGAGAAATCGGGGTAACCGCGCTCGTCCACCCGCACCCCTCTCGGATGGCGGGCCGCCCGCACCGGATCCGGGAAGTGCACGACCTGCCCGGCATACGCCGCGTTCGGCGGCACGGCTTGTCCCCCAGCCTGGCGGCCGGGAGGTGCCCCCAGCCCGAGCCGACCTGTCGTCATGGCGGTTGCCCCCTGCGGCACTCTGTACGACCCGCACCGCCCACCTTCGGACCGTTACGGAACGTATTCGACTGTCACGTCTGTCTCGACTGCTTACCGCCCCGACCCCCACGGCGCCCGCACACACCACCGCGCGGATCACCGCGTGGATCGCGGTGCCGACAGCCTATGCGGTACGACGACACCGGTCACCGGCGCCGGTCACCCGCCCTTCCACTTCCGTGACCAGCCGTCACCCTCCCGTGACAGCTCACCCAAACCCGGGCGTGTCGCCCCGCCCCAGCTTCCGCATCAGCCACGGCATTTGGCACTCTGTCACCTCCGGGGGGATGCTCGGGAGGGGATGATGATCATGAACGTGACGCAGACAGGGCCGCACACCGGCCCCTCGGGCGACCCCCGCTCCGGCGACCCCCGCATCGGCTGGAGCAGCACCGACACCGCCCACACCCCCACCCTCCACCACCGCCGCGACGGAATCCTCCCCACCATCGCCGCCGCCCTCTCCGTCCGCGGCTCCACCCTCACCGGCACCGCCGCCCGCGGCGACACACCCCCCGCCCTGCACCCCCTCGTCCAGGACTTCCTCGACACCCTCACCAGCGACCAACGCGACCGCTTCACCGGCCGCTGCGCCGAAACCATCCTCATCTCCCGGCACATCACCACCGCCGACGCCGCCCGCAGCAAACGCGCCGCACGCAAACCCATGACCAACGGCGAAGCCCGCAAAGCCCTCAAACAAGCCAAACTCACCACCCGCCGCATCCGCGAGGACGGCGACCCCCTCCACGGCAGCTACGCCACCCCCTGCCGCGCCTGCACCGCCCTCAGCGCCCACTTCGGCGTCCGCATGGTCGACCCCGCCACCCCCGGCAACTGACCGCTCCCCGGCCACCCCCACCCGACCCCGACGAACGAAGCACAGATGCACACCGACCGCACCCCCTCCCCCACGTCCTCGACCCCACCCGGACAAGGGGCGGCCCCACCCCGCTTCGCCGTACCCGTCGACGCCGCCCTGCGCACCGCCGGCTGGCAACCCGGACGCTGGGACATCAAACAAGCCGAGATCTGGGCCGACACCCTGCGCGAGCACACCTCACCCGCCGGACACCGCCACACCGTCTTCCCCGCCGCCGTCGAAGCCTGGGCCGAATTCGGCGGACTCCACCTCCACCCCACCGGCCCCGGACGCCAGGTCGCCCCCGCCACCCTCCACCTCGACCCGCTCCACGGCCTCCACATGGCCCGCACCCTCGGCGACCTCGGCCGCGCCCTCGACACCGAGGTCTGCCCCCTCGGCGCCGAAACCGACACCCGGGCCCTCCTCGCCATCGACATCCAAGGCCGCGTCTACGCCCTCGACCACACCGGCGACTGGTACCTCGGCCCCACCGTCGACCACGCCCTCGCCACCCTCGTCACCGGCATCCAGCCCACCCGCCTCACCGCCGGCTGACCACACCGCGACCCGACTACGACGCCGGAATCACCGCCGACACCCGAAAACCCCCCGCATCCGTCGGCCCCGACACGAACACCCCACCCAACGCCGACACCCGCTCCTTCATCCCCACCAGACCGTTCCCCCCGGACGGCAACCCCGCCGACGACGCCGCCTCCGGCGGCGGATCGTTCTCCACCTGCATCGCGATCTCCGACACCCGATGCGCCAGACGCACATACGTCTTCGCACCCGCCGCATGCTTGTGGACGTTCGTCAACGCCTCCTGCACCACCCGATACGCCGTCGACTCCACCTCCGGCGCATACGACCGGCTCTCCCCCACCACCGACAGATCCACGACCATCCCCGCCGCCGCCGACTGCCCCACCAACTCGCCGATCTCCGACAGACACGGCCCCTCCACCGCCCCCTCGGCCTCATCCACCGCCCGCGACGCCGCAGCCGCCGCAGCCACCCCCACCGCCGCCAACGGCACCGACACCCGCTCCCGCCGCCCACCGTCCCCACCGGCCCGCAGCACCCCGAGCATCTCCCGCAACTCCGTCAACGCCTGCCGCCCCATGTCCCCCACCAGCGCGGCATTCTTCACCGCCTTCTCCGGATCCTTCCGCGCCACCGCCTGCAACGCCGCCGCATGCACCACCATCAGACTCACCCGATGCGCGACCACGTCATGCATCTCCCGCGCGATCCGCGTCCGCTCCTCGCCCCGCGCCCACTCGGCCCGCTCCTCGGCCCGCTCCGCGAGCAACTGAAGCTCCCGCTCCAGACTGTCCGCCCGCTCCCGCAGGCTCTCCATCAACCGCCGCCGCGCCCCCACGTACAGACCCAGCAGCAACGGCGGGGCCGTCATCCCCAGCGCCGTCGTGATCGACGCGAACGGCACGATCCAGTCCTGGACCTCCAGGTCCTCCCGCGCGAGGTCCTGCCGCATCCGCACGAACATCACGATGAGGACCCCCACCAACTGCATCCCGGCCAGCGAGCCGATGATCCGGCGCGGCACCTCGGACGCGGCCAGCGAATACAGGCCCACGACCCCCATCAGGAACCCCATCGCGGCCGGCGTGACCGCGACCGCCACCAGCACCACCGCGATCGGCCACTTCCGCCGCACCAGCAGCACGGAACCGGCCAGCAGCCCGAAGACCACCCCCGCGGCGACCGGAATCCCCGCCTCCCGCGCGAACGGGATCCCCTCCAGACCGCACTCCACCGCGGACACCACCGCGAGCCCCACATCGAACGCCGCGCCACGCCGCCTGTCCCACCACCACGGCCCTCCCCGGGCCGGCCCATGCTCTTCCCCCGTCGTGGTCATGCCTCCAGCCTAAGGGCGCCCCCCGCCGCTCATCCGGCGAGTTTCCCCGACCGGTCCACACCACAGAGGGTGACCGTTCGGACGCGATACGGCCCGAAATCCCTCGAACTGCTGAATCGATCACCGTTCGAAGGGGGAAGCGGCCATTCCGCCCGGACGGTATGCCTGTGACACACGCACCCGGCACCTACGCCGACTTCGAAAACCTGCGGGAACGCGCGGTGGCGCTGCGACGAGCGGGCTACAGCCTCCGGCAGATCCGCGACGAGCTGAAGATCCACAACAACGACATCCTCAACCAGCTGGTGAAGGGAGAACCACCCCCGGCCTGGACGAAGCGCCCCAACGCCAAGGACGACCTCAGGGCCAAGGCCCGGGACCTACGCCTCCAGGGCTGGACGTACGACCAGATCGAAGCCGAGCTGGGCTGCTCCAGGAGCTCGGTGTCGCTGTGGGTACGGGACCTGCCGAAACCGGAACCCCGGTACACGCCGGAGGAGCGGCGAACCCTGATGCGCGAGGGACTGGCACGGCGGCGTGAAGCAGACAGGGAGGCACACCGGCGAACCAAGCTCGGAGCTCGACAGGAAATCGGTGATCTGACGGATCGCGAGCTCTTCATGGCAGGGGTCGCGCTCTACTGGGCCGAGGGCTCGAAGAGCAAACCCTACGACCGCCGGGAACGCGCGATCTTCGTCAACAGCGACGCAGACGTGATCCGGGTCTACCTCGCATGGCTGGACCTGCTCGGCATCGACCGGAAGCGACTGAACTTCCGGGTCCTCATCCACGAATCCGCGGACATCGATGACGCGCACCGATTCTGGGCACGGGTCGCGGAGATCGACGTCTCGCTCTTCGCCAGGCCGACGCTCAAGAAGCACAACCCGAAGACGGTCCGCAAGAACACCGGTGACAACTACCACGGCTGCCTGGCCGTCAGTGTCGCGAGGAGCGCCGACCTGTACAACCGCATCGAGGGCTGGTGGGACGGCATCGTGACCCACGCGCGAGCACGTCTCCGGTAAGGTCTGAGGCGCTGTCCCCCGTGGTGTAAATGGCAGCACACTGGTTTTTGGTACCAGCAGGACAAGGTTCGAATCCTTGCGGGGGAGCCACAGCACACCAAGATCTCAGTTCGGGCCCTGACTGGTCACCACCCAGGTCAGGGCCCGCTCTCATGTCCCCCCACAGGCCCCCCGGTATCCTGCGGATGTCACCCCCACCCCATCACAGCCGAAGGGCATCCCGTGAGCGCCAACCGCCCGGCAGCCGTCGTCGTTCTCGCAGCGGGTGAGGGCACCCGTATGAAGTCGGCCACACCGAAGGTCCTGCACGACATCTGTGGCCGTTCCCTGGTGGGCCATGTGCTCGCCGCCGCCGGTGAACTGGAACCGGAGAACCTGGTCGTCGTCGTGGGGCACGCCCGCGAGAAGGTGACCGCCCACCTGACCGAGATCGCCCCCGATGTGCGTACCGCTGTCCAGGCGGAGCAGAACGGCACCGGGCACGCCGTGCGCATGGGGCTGGAGGAGCTGGGCGGTTCCGTCGCCGGGACCGTGGTCGTCGTCTGTGGTGACACTCCGCTGCTGACCGGGGAGACGCTGCGGCAGCTGTCCGCCACGCACTCCGCCGACGGCAACGCGGTGACGGTGCTGACCGCCGAGGTGCCGGACGCGACCGGCTACGGGCGGATCGTGCGGGACGGGGCGTCCGGTGCGGTCACGGCGATCGTGGAGCACAAGGACGCGTCGGCGGAGCAGCGGGCGATCCGGGAGATCAACTCGGGTGTGTTCGCGTTCGACGGGGCGTTGCTGGCGGACGCGTTGAAGAAGGTGCGGACGGACAACTCGCAGGGTGAGGAGTACCTGACGGACGTCCTCGGGATTCTGCGTGAGGCGGGGCACCGGGTGGGTGCGTCGGTGGCCGGCGACCACCGGGAGATCGCGGGCATCAACAACCGGGTGCAGCTGGCCGAGGCGCGCCGGATCCTGAACGACCGGCTGCTGACCGCCGCGATGCTTGGCGGCGTCACGGTCGTCGATCCGGCCACGACGTGGGTCGATGTGACGGTGACGTTCGAGCAGGACGTGATCGTCCATCCCGGCACGCAGTTGCACGGTGTCACGCATCTGGCCGAGGGCTGCGAGGTGGGGCCGAATGCGCGGCTGACGGACACCCGGGTGGGTGCCGGGGCGCGGTTGGACAACACGGTGGCGGCGGGTGCCGAGGTGGGTCCTGAGGCGACGGTCGGGCCGTACGCGTATCTGCGTCCGGGGACGCGGCTGGGGCGTAAGGGCAAGATCGGTACGTACGTGGAGACGAAGAACGCGTCGATCGGTGAGGGGACGAAGGTTCCGCATCTGTCGTATGTGGGTGATGCGATGATCGGCGAGTTTTCGAACATCGGTGCGGCGAGTGTGTTCGTGAACTACGACGGACAGGACAAGCATCACACGACGGTGGGGTCGCATTGTCGGACGGGTGCGGACAACATGTTTGTGGCACCTGTCACCATCGGGGACGGTGCTTATACGGCCGCCGGCTCGGTGATCACGAAGGATGTGCCGCCGGGTTCGCTGGCCGTGGCCCGTGGCCAGCAGCGGAATATCGAGGGCTGGGTGGCTCGTAAGCGTCCCGGGAGTGCTGCGGCGAAGGCCGCGGAGGACGCTTCCCGGGGGTCGGCCGGGGAGGGCTGACCGAAATCTGCTCCGTCAAACTCGGCGTACGGTGATAAGTGCACATCCGCACCCCCACCAGCTGCGACACCTCTGAGGAGAAAGTGCTGTGACCGGGATCAAGACGACCGGGGAGAAGAAGATGATGTTCTTCTCCGGCCGCGCCCACCCCGAGCTTGCCGAGGAGGTCGCCCACCAGCTGGGTGTCGGGGTCGTCCCGACGAAGGCCTTCGACTTCGCCAATGGCGAGATCTATGTGCGGTATCAGGAGTCGGCTCGTGGTGCCGACTGTTTCCTGATCCAGAGCCACACCGCTCCGATCAACAAGTGGATCATGGAGCAGTTGATCATGATCGACGCGCTGAAGCGTGCGTCGGCCAGGTCCATCACGGTCATCGTGCCGTTCTACGGTTACGCGCGTCAGGACAAGAAGCACCGGGGTCGTGAACCGATTTCGGCGCGTCTGATCGCGGACCTGATGAAGACGGCGGGCGCGGACCGGCTGCTCACGGTGGATCTGCACACGGACCAGATCCAGGGCTTCTTCGACGGGCCCGTGGACCATCTGTTCGCGCTGCCGCTGCTGGCGGACTACGTGGGCGCGAAGGTGGACCGGGAGAAGTTGACGGTGGTGTCGCCGGACGCGGGTCGCGTGCGGGTGGCGGACCGTTGGTGCGACCGGCTGGGCGCGCCGCTGGCGATCGTGCACAAGCGGCGGGACAAGGACGTGGCGAACCAGGTCACCGTGCATGAGGTGGTCGGTGAGGTGAAGGGCCGCGTGTGTGTCCTGGTGGACGACATGATCGACACGGGTGGCACGATCTGTGCGGCGGCGGACGCGTTGTTCGCGCACGGTGCGGAGGACGTCATAGTGACGGCGACGCACGGTGTGCTGTCGGGTCCGGCGGCGGACCGGTTGAAGAATTCGAAGGTGAGTGAGTTCGTGTTCACGGACACGCTGCCGACGCCGGGTGAGCTGGGCGAGAGCCTGGACAAGATCAAGGTGCTGTCGATCGCGCCGACGATCGCGCGTGCGGTGCGTGAGGTGTTCGAGGACGGTTCGGTGACGAGCCTGTTCGACGAGCAGTAAGGGTTCTGCAGCCGGGTTCCCGCGGGGCCCGGGTGATCGTTTTGGGTGCGGCCTCCTGGTCCGAGTAGACTGCTGCAGTTGCTCGGCGAGGGAGGCCGTACCGCTTCATCAGGAGCTTGTACGGCGTCCGTTATCGACGCGCTCTTCGTAGCAGGCCGTTCGTTGGCCGGGTGACTTCGTCCGTTCCACCCCTGCGAGGAGTGATCAATATGTCCGAGGTCAAGCTCAGCGTCGAGACGCGCACCGAGTTCGGCAAGGGTGCCGCCCGTCGTATCCGTCGTGACAAGAAGGTTCCCGGTGTTCTGTACGGTCACGGCTCGGACCCGCTGCACCTGACGTTCCCGGGCCACGAGCTGCTGCTCGCCCTGCGTACGCCGAACGTGCTGATCGCGCTGGACATCGACGGCAAGTCGAACGAGCTGGCGATCCCGAAGTCGGTGCAGCGTGACCCGCTGAAGGGCTTCCTGGAGCACGTCGACCTGCAGCTGGTCCAGCGCGGTGAGACCGTGACGGTGGAGATCCCGGTTCTGACCGAGGGCGAGCTGGCCCCGGGCGGCAACCTGCTGGAGCACGTGCTGGGCACGCTGCCGGTCGAGGCCGAGGCCACCCACATCCCCGAGTCCGTCACGGTGTCCGTCGAGGGCCTGGCGGCCGGTGCCTCCATCCACGCGAAGGACATCGCCCTTCCGAAGGGCACCAAGCTGGCCGTCGAGGACGACGCGGTCGTCATCCAGGTGCTGGCCGCGCAGGCGGAGGAGGCCGCGGAGGGCGAGGAGGCCGCCGAGGGCGGCGCGGCCGCCGAGGCCTGATCCGCACCGACGCCGTTTTCGTCAGCCGCTGCTTCCCGTCGGGGGGCGGCGGCTGGCGCGTATCGAGGAGACATGCAGGTGACGACCGAGGCCGGTGCCCCGTGGCTGATCGCGGGGCTGGGCAATCCGGGGCCGGAGTACGCGATGAACCGGCACAACGTGGGGTTCATGGTGGCGGATCTGCTGGCGGAGCGGGTCGGGGGCCGGTTCAAGCGGGCGGGGAGGGCTCAGGCGCAGGTGGTGGAGGGCCGGATCGGGCCTCCGGGGCCGGCGAACCGGCGGGTGATCCTGGCGAAGCCGATGTCGTACATGAACGTGTCGGGCGGGCCGGTGAACGCGCTGCGGGAGTTCTACAAGGTGCCGGCGGAGCGGGTGGTGGCGATCCATGACGAGCTGGACATCGACTACGGGACGCTGCGGCTGAAGCTGGGTGGCGGGGACAACGGTCACAACGGGCTGAAGTCGCTGACGCAGGCGTTCGGGCGGGAGTACCACCGGGTGCGGTTCGGGATCGGGCGGCCGCCGGGGCGGATGCAGGTGGCGGACTTCGTGCTGAAGGATTTCTCGTCGGCGGAGCGCAAGGAGCTGGACTACTTCGTGGACCGGGCGGCGGACGCGGTGGAGTGTCTGGTGATCGAGGGGTTGGAGCGGGCGCAGGGGACGTACAACTCGTGACCTGCTGATGCGTACATCGGTTGACTTGTCCGTCGCCGGCACCCACCGGAGTTGACCGAACGCGAGGTCATGGCCAAGGATCGCGGCCATGCCTTCTGCGGTCAGCTCCTCCGGTGGCGCTCTCGCCGTGCTGCGGTTCGGCCGGTTCGCGGCGATGGGCGTGGTCGCCGCGCTGATCCTGATCGCGGGTGTGTGGGCGTCGTGGGGTACGGCGCAGTACGCGATGCTGACGAAGGGGCGCGAGCGCGGCACGGTCGAGGTGACGTGGTGCGGTGCCACGACGTGTTCGGGGCCGTACACGCCGTTGTCGCCGGGGTCGCAGCCGCGCGCGAAGGTCGTCCTGGAGAACTCGGTGGCCGTGGAGGAGGGGCGGGCCTACACGGTGGTGCTGAAGCCGGGCGGCGGGGAGGCGGTCCGCTCCGGTTCCGCGGGAATCCTCTATGCCTGGGTGCCGCTGGGGGGCGCGCTGTTGCTGGCGTCGGTCGTGGTGGCGGGCGGGCTGTTGCGGACGCGGGCGGGGTGGGTGATGGCGCTGTCGGGGACCGCGCTGCTCACGGCTGCTTTTCTGGTCGTCTGAGGTGTTTCCGTCGCCTGCGCCGGCCTCCTCATCTGTGAAGCATTGGTGCGTTGTCCTTTCGTGATTGACGCGGGGTCAGGCCGGGCAGGACCCTGAACCGCCCCCTCCACATCTTCCCCGTTCGTCACTCGAAGATGGACTGCCTCATGCGTATCCCCGCTCGCGCCGGCGTGCTCGCCGCCGCGTTCTCCACCGCTGTGCTGACCGCTCCCGTCGCGCACGCCACGCCGCCCGGCGACAACGGCACGGTCAAGATCCACGATGCCTCGACCGGCGAGGAGCAGCGCCGCAACGAGCCCCATGTGTGCACCTTCTATCTGGACGGCTTCGGCTTCGACGCCGGCCAGCAGGTCGACTGGCACATCGAGGTGTGGGCCCCGACGGCCGGCACCAAGGGCGAGACGGTGCTGTCGGACACCCTGACCCTGGACGCGTCCGGGCACGGCCGTACCGAGGACCTGTCGCTGCCCGACGGCCACTACAAGCTGTTCTGGAACTTCGACGGGGAGAAGGGATCGGCCAAGCACAAGGTGTTCTGGACGGACTGCGAGGAGACCGCGGCCCCGTCCGGCTCCCCCTCCGCGGCTCCGTCCGGCTCCCCCTCCGCGGCCCCGTCCGGCGAGCCCGAGGCCTCCGCCTCCCCGTCGGCCGCGTCCTCGTCCGCCGCCCCGGCCGCGGGGTCGGCTCCGCAGGGCGGCTCCGGTGATCTCGCCGAGACCGGCAACGGCGCCCCGGTGGGTCTGCTGGCCGGTGTGGCCGCCGCGCTGGTCGCCGCGGGCGGCTTCCTGATGTTCCGCCGCCGCCGGAGCTCCGGCGCCTGACGCCCGGACGGGAAACGAAAAAAAGGGGGTGCCCCCGAGCCCGTACGAGGCTCGGGGGCACCCTTCGTTTTGTCCCGGGTCAGCCGGTGTTGCGCAGACCGGCCGCCACGCCGTTGACGGTGAGCAGCAGGGCCCGGGCGAGCAGCGGGTCGGGCTGTTCGCCGGCGCCGGCGGCGTCGCGCTGGCGCTTGAGGAGGGCCACCTGGAGGTAGGAGATCGGGTCCAGGTAGGCGTCGCGGATGGTGAAGGTCTGCTTGAGGACCGGGTCGGCGTCCAGGAGTTCCTGCTCGCCGGTGACCCGCAGCACCTCGGCGACGGTGAGCTCGTGTTCGGCCCGGATGGTGTCGAAGACGTGCTTGAGCTCGTCGGGGACGAGGGTGTCGACGTAGTGCTGGGCGATGCGCAGGTCGGTCTTGGCGAGGGTCATCTCGACGTTGGAGATGAAGTTGCGGAAGAAGTGCCACTGCTCGCGCATCTCGTCGAGCACGGTGTCCAGTCCGGCCTCGCGCAGCGCCTTCAGGCCGGAGCCGACGCCGAACCAGCCGGGCACGATCTGCCGGGACTGGGTCCAGCCGAACACCCACGGGATGGCCCGCAGCCCGTCCAGTCCCGCGCCGGAGTCGGGGCGGCGGGACGGCCGGGAGCCGAGGTGCAGGTCGGCGAGCTGGTCCACCGGGGTGGAGGCGAAGAAGTACGCGGGGAGGTCGGGGTCCTCGACCAGGCGCCGGTAGGCGGAGTGGGCGGCGTCGGAGACGACGTCCATGGCGGCGTCCCAGCGGGCCAGCGCCTCCACCGACTGGCGGGGCGAGGTGTGCAGGGCGGACGCCTGGAGGGTGGCCGCGACGGTCAGTTCCAGGTTCTCCCGGGCGAGGGCCGGGATGAGGTACTTGTCGGAGATGACCTCGCCCTGCTCGGTGACCTTGATCTCGCCTTCGAGGGTGCCCCAGGGCTGGGCGAGGATGGCGTCGTGGGTGGGGCCGCCGCCGCGGCCGACGGTGCCGCCGCGGCCGTGGAAGAGGCGCAGCCGTACGCCGTAGCGGTGGGCGACGTCGCGCAGCCGGCGCTGGGCGCGGTGGATCTCCCACTGGCTGGTGGTGATGCCGCCGAACTTGGAGGAGTCGGAGTAGCCGAGCATGACCTCCTGGACGTCGCCCCTGAGCGCGACGAGGCGCCGGTAGGACGGGTCGGAGAGCATGTCCTCGAGGATGGTGTCGGCGGCCTTGAGCTCGTCGGTGGTCTCCAGCAGCGGCACGATGCCGATCTTCGCCCAGCCGGCGTGCAGGTCGATGAGCCCGGCCTCGCGCGCCAGTACGGCGGCGGCGAAGACGTCGTCGGCGCCCTGGCACATGGAGATGATGTAGGACTCGACGACCTCGGGTCCGAAGACCGCGAGGGCCCGCTTGACGGTCCGGAACACGCCGAGGGTCTTCTCGCCGGCCGCGTCCACGGGCGCCGGGGTCGGGGCGAGCGGGCGGCGTGAGCGGAGTTCCTTGGCGAGCAGCTTGGAGCGGTAGTCGCGGGGCATGTCGGCGTAGCGCCAGGATTCCTCGCCGAGCCGGTCGAAGAGCTGGCCGAGGGCGTGGTGGTGGGCGTCGGCGTGTTCGCGGACGTCCATGGTGGCGAGCTGGAGGCCGAAGGCGGCGAGGGTGCGGATGGTGCGGGCGAGGCGGCCGTCGGCGAACAGTGCGCCGCGGTGTTCGCGCAGGGAGGTCTGGATGATCCGCAGGTCGGCGAGGAGCTGGCCGGTGCCGAGGTAGTCGCGGCCGGGCTCGTGCGGGGTGCCCTTGGCGAGGCGCTGCTTGGTGTTCTCCAGCTTCTGCCGGATGCAGGTGGCCTTGAGCCGGTAGGGCTCCTCGGCGTTGAGGCGCTTGTAGCGGGGGCTGATCTCGGGGAGGGCGTCGAGGTCGGCCTGGAGGGAGGCCAGCAGTTCCTCGGTGGCGCCGGCGTAGCGGATGGAGTTGGAGAGGAATCCGCGCAGCTCGTCGATCATCTCCAGGGCGTCGTTGATGCCGTGTTCGTGCTGGAGGATGAGGACGTCCCAGGTGACCTGGGGGGTGACGTTGGGGTTGCCGTCGCGGTCGCCGCCGATCCAGGTGCCGAAGGTGAGGGGGCGGGTGTCGTCGGGGAGGTGGACGCCGACGCGCTCCAGTTCGGCCGTCAGGTCCTCCAGGACGTCGCCCACCGCGCCCGCGTGCAGTTCGTCGAGGTAGTAGATGGCGTTGCGGGCCTCGTCGGCGGGTTCGGGGCGGACCACGCGCAGTTCGTCGGTCTGCCAGACGAGGTCGATGTTCTCGGCGAGCCGGGTGTCGAGGCGGCGCCGGTCGGCCTCGATGACGGGGGTGTCGAGGAGGGCGGCGATCCGGCGGAGCTTGTTGAGGACGGAGCGGCGGGCGGCCTCGGTGGGGTGGGCGGTGAAGACGGGCCGCACATTGAGGTGCCGCACGGTTTCGCGCAGGTGCTCGGGGTCGGCGTCCTTGAGCCGGTCGGCGGTGCGCGAGAGCAGTCCGCCCTCGGCGGCGCGGCGGGCGCGCAGCTCACGGCCGCGGTGCACCTGCTCGGTGACGTTGGCCAGGTGGAAGTAGGTGGAGAAGGCGCGGACCAGCTTGGCCGCGGTCTGCAGTTCGGTCCCCCGCAGCAGCTCGGCGGCGGCCTCGCCGTCCTCACGGGTGAGTCGGCGGACCTTCTCGACGAGGTCGAGCAGCTCCGGGCCCTCCTGCCGGACCAGCGTCTCCCCGAGGAGATCGCCCAGTCGGCGGATGTCGGCGCGCAGCTCGCTGCTCGTCGTGGTGGTCTGGTCGTCGGCACTGCTCACAGGTGCGGCTCCTTGCAGTGTTGAAGCTCGTCTGGGAGGGAACCCGGACGTCGTCTCGCGGCGGCGTGCGCCGCATGCGGGCCGGACGTCCGGGAAGAAATCAGAGCGGACCGCGCTGTCCGACCGACTCCAAGGATAGGTGTCGACCCGGACGCGCTGGCTCACGGGCTCTTGCCGTCGGGCGACGCACTGCCATACTTACGATGCCGTAGGTTACGGAACCGTAGGAAAGGCTGAGCGGTTCCGTCGGCCCGGCACCACCCCCAGTCCACATACCCCACAGGGGATACGCATGACCTCACGTTCCGATGTGATCGACGAAGCCTCGGAGAAACCCCGGTCCGACGGCGCCGCACCGCCTTCCGCCACGCTGGGCGGGGAGCGCAAGCGTTCCATCGAGCAGATCACGCTGCTGCTCTTCATCACCGTCCCGTTCCTGGCGCTGCTGGCGGCGGTGCCGCTGGCGTGGGGCTGGGGGGTGAGCTGGCTGGACCTCGGTCTGTTGGTCTTCTTCTACTTCCTCGGGTGCCACGGCATCACCATCGGCTTCCACCGTCACTTCACGCACGGTTCCTTCAAGGCGAAGCGGCCGCTGAAGATCGCGCTGGCGATCGCCGGGTCCATGGCGGTCGAGGGTCCGCTGGTGCGCTGGGTGGCCGATCACCGCAAGCATCACAAGTTCTCCGACGCCGACGGCGACCCGCATTCGCCGTGGAAGTACGGCGAGACGGTCCCGGCACTGATCAAGGGCCTGTGGTGGGCGCACATCGGCTGGATGTTCGACGAGGAGCAGACGTCGCAGGAGAAGTACGCGCCGGATCTGATCAAGGACAGGACCCTGCGCGCGATCTCCCGGCAGTTCATCCTGTGGACGGTGCTGTCGCTGGCGCTGCCCGCGCTGATCGGCGGCCTGGTCACCATGTCCTGGTGGGGGGCGTTCACCGGGTTCTTCTGGGGGTCGCTCGTCCGGGTGGCGCTGCTGCACCACGTGACGTGGTCGATCAACTCGATCTGTCACGCGGTCGGCAAGCGTCCCTTCAAGTCGCGGGACCGCTCGGGCAACGTGTGGTGGCTGGCGATCCTGTCGTGCGGTGAGTCCTGGCACAACCTGCACCACGCCGACCCGACCTCCGCGCGGCACGGTGTGGAGCGGGGGCAGCTGGACTCCAGTGCCCGTCTGATCCGCTGGTTCGAGCAGTTGGGCTGGGCGTATGACGTGCGGTGGCCGTCACGCTCGCGTATCGATTCCCGCCGCACCACCGCGGAAGGCGGCTCCCGGCAGGGAAGGGAACCCGCCGAGGCGGCATGATGGTCGCCGTGGCGACCGACTCCAGCAGCACCCCGAGCAATGACAAGCCGCGGCGTGCGCGTCGCACCCGGATGACCGGTGCGGAGCGCCGCCAGCAGCTGCTGGAGATCGGCCGCACCCTGTTCGCGGCGAAGGGGTTCGAGGGCACGTCGGTGGAGGAGATCGCGGCGAGGGCCGGGGTCTCCAAGCCGGTGGTCTACGAGCACTTCGGCGGCAAGGAGGGCCTGTACGCGGTGGTGGTGGACCGCGAGATGCGGCGGCTGCTGGACATGGTGACGAGTTCCCTGACCGCCGGCCATCCCCGGGAGCTGTGCGAGCAGGCGGCGTTCGCTCTCCTGGACTACATCGAGGAGTACACGGACGGTTTCCGCATCCTGGTCCGTGACTCCCCCATCCCGCAGTCGACCGGTTCCTTCGCGTCCCTCATCTCGGACATCGCCACCCAGGTGGAGGACATCCTGGGCCGCGAGTTCAAGAGCCGCGGCTTCGACCCGAAGCTGGCCCCGCTGTACGCGCAGGCGCTGGTCGGGATGGTGGCCCTGACCGGCCAGTGGTGGCTGGACGTCCGCAAGCCGAAGAAGGCGGAGGTGGCGGCCCATCTGGTCAACCTGGCCTGGCACGGCCTGGACGGCCTGGAACCGAAGCCGCGGCTGATAGGCCACCGCAAGAGCTGAACCATTGGCGCACAAGATTAATCTTGTGCAACCATCTGTGCATGACTGAGATCACGATCAGCGCAGCCCGTGCCCAGCTCGGCGACCTCGTCCGTCGCGCGGCCCACAGCCGCGAGACGATCGCGCTCACGGATCACGGGCACGTGGCCGCCCTGCTCGTGTCGCCTCAGGTCATAGAGGATCTCGAAGACGCGCTGGCGGTCGCCGACTACCAGCGGCGCAAGGCCGAGGGAACGCTGGGGCCGGGCATCCCCATGGCCGAGGTGCGCGCGCGGCTGGGGCTGGAACGGAAGTGACCTACGAGATCATTTTCGAGCCGCATGCCCTCGATGCCGCAGCCCGGTTCCTCAAGGAGGATCCCGCGGGACTCGCCATGGTCCTCGACGGGATCGACGAACTCGCCCATGACCCCCGCCCGGCAGCGAGTGCTCCCTACGGGCTGGACATCAGGCGTCTGCGCGTCGGCGCCTACAGGGTCCTGTACGTCATCGAGGACGACGCCATCCGCATCCTCGTCACTCACCTGGGGCGCACCGCCTGATCACCTGCCCCTCCGGACGGCGACCGCGAAGACACGGCGGAACGGGAACGGGGTGCCGTGGGGGCCGGCCGGGTAGGCGTCCCGCAGAGCCGCCCGGTACTCGGCGACGAAGGCCTCCCGCGCCTCCGGGTCGTCGGCGAGGAGAGTGAGGACGGGCCGCAGGGCGGTGCCCTTGACCCAGTCCAGGACCGGGTCCTCCCCCTCCAGCAGATGGACGTACGTCGTCTCCCACGCGTCGGCCGTGCAGCCGAGGGCGGTCAGGTGTTCCAGGTAGGCCTCCGGCCGGAGCACGGCGTCGTCGTGGCGCAGGACGCCGTCCAGGCGGGCGCGCCAGCGCGGGGAGGCGGCCAGTTCGCGCAGCAGCACATGGCTGGGGGCGCCGAAGTTGCCGGGCACCTGGAAGGCGAAGGTGCCTCCCGGGGCGAGCCCGGTGATCCAGTCGGCGAACCGCTCCGCGTGCCCCGGGACCCATTGCAGCGTGGCGTTGCTGACGATCAGGTCGTACGGCTCGGCCGGCGCCCAGGTACCGACGTCCGCGTGGGTGAAGTCGAGCCGGCCGCCTTCCGGTGTCGGTCCCTCGTGGTCGACGTGGGCCTTGTCGAGCATCTCGGGTGAGTTGTCGTAGCCGGTGATGCGGGCGGTGGGCCAGCGGTCGGCGAGGAGGGCGGTGACATTGCCGGCGCCGCAGCCCAGGTCGGCGATGCGGGCCGGGTGCCGTGGGAGTTCCGGGACGCGGGCGAGCAGGTCGGTGAAGGGCCGGGTGCGGTGACCGGCGTGACGCAGGTACTGGGCGGGGTCCCAGGTGGGGGTGGCGGCGGACATGAAGCCTCCCGGTGCGGGTGCCGAGCGAGGAGTACCCAGCCTCGCCCCCTATGCGCCTCGACGTCAAGATGCTTGATATCAAGAGACTTCACATCGACACAACCACTACACTGATCGCCATGGAGGACGAGGTCGATCGGCTGGTCGCAGCGTGGCGCCGGGAGCGCCCGGACCTCGACGTGGAACCGCTCGAGGTGCTCAGCCGGGTGAGCAGACTGGCCCGGCACCTGGACCGGGCACGCCGGCTCGCCTTCGCGGAGCACGGCCTGGAGTCCTGGGAGTTCGACGTCCTGACCGCGCTGCGCCGCGCGGGCACCCCGTATCAGCTCTCGCCGGGTCAGCTCCTCACCCAGACGCTGGTCACCTCGGGCACGATGACCAACCGCATCGACCGCCTCGCCAAGAAGGGCCTGGTGGAGCGGCTGCCCGACCCCAGTGACCGGCGCGGCGTCCTGGTCCGGCTCACGCACGAGGGCCGCGACCGCGCCGATCAGGCACTGGCGGGGCTGCTGGCGCAGGAGCGGGCGATCCTCGCGGAACTCACCCGCGCCCAGCGCGGCGAACTGGCCGGGCTGCTACGCCAGTTGACCGCCCCGTTCGACAACATCCCCGGCTAGGTCCACGGGCCCGACGCCCGCCCGCCGGGCGAGCGCCACCGCGGCCAGGGTGGAGTGCACCCCCAGCTTCCCGAGGACGTTCTGCATATGGGTCCGCACGGTGTGCGGGGACAGATACAGGCGCTCGGCGACGGCCTTGCGCCCCAGCCCCGCGACCATGCACCGCAGTACCTCCCGCTCGCGCGGGGTCAGGGACTCCACGAGCCGTTCGCTCTCGGTGCGGTGCCTGCGGGCGGCGGTCAGTTCCCGCAGCACGCCGGTGAGCAGGGCGGGCGGCAGATGCGTCTCGTCGCGCAGCACGCCTCGGATGACGGTGAGCAGCCGGTTCAGCGAGCAGTCCTTGGCCACCCAGCCGGAGGCACCCGCCTGCAGGGCGAGCGCGGCCCGGCCCGCGTCGTCCTTCTCGGCGAGGACCACGGTCCGTACCTGCGGCTGCGCCGAGCGCACCCCGGTGACCAGCGAGATCCCGTCGACGAGCCCGTCCTCGTCGCCGGCCTGCACGGGTACGGCCGGCCGGCCGCCGGGCACCTTGCCGCCCAGATCGGCGTCGACGAGCAGCACGTCGAACCGCCGTCCCTCGGCGGCCGCCCGCTCCAGGCAGCGCAGCGCGGCCGGGCCGCTGCCCGCCGCGGACACGTCGACGTCGGGCTCCGCGGCCAGGGCCGCGGCCAGTGACTCGGCGAAGATGCGATGGTCGTCGACGACCAGGACTCGAATGCGCACCACGAAACCCCCTCCCCCAAGCTCCTCACGGAGCAGGGGATTACCCCATCGTCGGAAGACGACACCGGCGCGGGTACGACGCCGAGGCCCTTGTCCTGTCACTCACTGGACGTGGGACGGGCACCGCGGCCACACGGCCGCCGCCGTGCGACAACCGCCACCCCACCTCTGACGCCGTACCCGACTGTCTCGCCCCCTGAACGGCGCCGGCCCCCACCGGCACTGTTCTTCAGCGTACGGGCGAGGGCCGGGAGCGGAAGGCAATTTGCAGAACTTGCGGCCTTACGCGTTTATGGTGTGCCGCATGTTTCGTCTTGAGACAGAAGTCGACAAAGCCCGACGTGATCTGCTCCGCAGGCACCTGAGGGACACCAACACGGCGGCCTCCCCGGTCCTGCGGGCCCTGCGCGGAACCCCGCACGAACGTGAAGCGCCTTTGCACGTGTGGGCGCTGGACGCGAACGGTGATCTCGCGGGCGGTCTGGTCGGTCACACCTGGACGACCTGGCTGCACGTGACCTATCTCTGGGTCGACGGACGCCACCGGGGGGCGGGCCTGGGCTCCCGCCTGCTGGCCCGGGCGGAGCACATCGCCCGCGCCGAACGCGGCTGCACGGCGTCCCGCCTGGAGACCTGGGACTTCCAGGCCCCGGCGTTCTACCAGCGGCAGGGCTACGACGTGGTCTGCGTGATCCCCGACTACCCGCCGGGGATCACCGAGTACACGCTGACGAAGCGGCTGGGCTGAGGCTCAGCGCAGCCGCCGCGCCCCCGCCGAGGGCACCGCCTCGAAGACCCGGGGAGTCGTGAACCCAGCCGCCGCGAACGCCTCTTCCACCGCCTTGGTGACGGCGGGGACGTCCGCCTCCTCCACCAGGACGATGGCCGAGCCGCCGAACCCGCCGCCGGTCATCCGGGCACCGAGGGCGCCGGAGGCGAGGGCCGTGTCCACCACCAGGTCCAGCTCCGGACAGGAGATGCGGAAGTCGTCGCGCAGGGAGGCGTGCCCCTCGGCCAGCACCGGACCGATCGCGCGGGTGTCGCCGGCCTCCAGCAGGGAGACGACCCGTTCCACCCGCGCGTCCTCCGTCACCACGTGGCGGACCAGCCGGCGGACCTCCTCCTCGTCGCCCAGCCGCGCCAGCGCCGCGTCCAGGCCGGCGAACGGGACGTCGCGCAGGGCGTCCACGCCCAGCAGGGCCGCACCCTTCTCGCAGCCCGCGCGGCGCTTGCCGTACTCGCCCTCGCTGTGGCTGTGCTTGACCTGGGTGTCGACGACGAGCAGCCGCATGCCCTCGGCGGCCAGGTCGAAGGGGATCTGCCGCTGGGAGAGGTCACGGGTGTCGAGGAACAGGGCGTGGCCGGCCTCGCAGCAGGCCGACGCCGTCTGGTCCATGATGCCGACCGGGGCGCCGACGTAGACGTTCTCCGCGCGCTGGCACAGGCGGGCCAGCTGCCAGCCGCGCAGGCCGAGTCCGTACAGGTCGTTGAGCGCGAGGGCCACGACGACCTCCAGGGCGGCGGAGGACGACAGGCCCGCGCCCGCCGGCACCGTGGAGGCCAGGTGGACGTCCGCGCCGGTCACCGCGTGCCCGGCCTCGCGCAGCGCCCACACCACGCCCGCCGGGTAGGCGGTCCACCGCTTGTCGGACTCGGGGGCGAGGGCGTCCACGGTCAGTTCCACGACCGGCCCGTCCACGTCGGCCGAGTGCAGCCGCAGGACGCCGTCGTCGCGGCGCGCGACCGCCGCGACGACGGCGTGCGGCAGGGCGAACGGCATGACGAAGCCGTCGTTGTAGTCGGTGTGCTCACCGATGAGGTTGACCCGGCCCGGTGCCGCCCACACCCCGTCCGGCGCGGCCCCGTACAACTGGCGGAACCGCTCGGCGACGGACTCCGCGACAACCTCGCTGGACTCGCTCATGCCCTGACCCCTGACCCTTCGTTACGTTCTACTTGGCGCGCTGCTGCGCGAACTCCCATGCGTCGGCGACGATCCCCGCGAGGTCCGTGCGCGACGGGTTCCAGCCCAGCTTCTCGCGGGCCGTGGCGGCCGATGCCACCAGGACCGCCGGGTCGCCGTCCCGGCGGGGGGCCGCGACCTCGGGGATCGGGTGGCCGGTGACCTGACGGACCGTCTCGACGACCTCGCGGACGGAGAAGCCGTTGCCGTTGCCGAGGTTGCAGATCAGGTGCTCGCCCGGCGCGGCGGCCCGCAGCGCCAGCAGGTGGGCCTCGGCCAGGTCGGCGACGTGGATGTAGTCGCGCACGCAGGTGCCGTCCGGCGTCGGGTAGTCGTCGCCGTAGACGGAGATCGCGTCGCGCCGCCCCTGGGCCACTTGCAGCACGAGCGGAATGAGGTGCGACTCGGGGTCGTGACCCTCGCCGTACTGCCCGTACGCGCCGGCCACGTTGAAGTAGCGCAGGGAGACCGCGCCCAGCCCGTGCGCCGCCGCCTCACCGGTGATCATGTGGTCGACGGCGAGCTTCGAGGCCCCGTACGGATTGGTCGGGGCGGTCGGCGCGGACTCGACGATCGGCACCCGCTCCGGCTCGCCGTACGTGGCCGCCGTGGAGGAGAACACCAGCCGGCGCACGCCCGCCTCGCGCATCGCGCCGAGCAGCGCCATGGTGCCGCCGACGTTGTTGTCCCAGTACTTCTCCGGCTTCACCACCGACTCGCCGACCTGTGACGAGGCGGCGAAGTGCAGGACACCGTCGAACGACGAGTCCAGCCATTTGGCGGCGTCACGGATGTCGCCCTCGACGAACGACGCACCCGCGGGGACGCCTTCCCGGAAGCCGGTGGAGAGGTTGTCGAGCACGACGACCTCGTGACCGGCCTCGATCAGATGCTGGGCGACGACACTGCCGACGTATCCCGCACCGCCGGTGACCAGGTACTTCTCGCTCATGAACTCGCTACCTCCCGCAGTCGCTCGGCCGCGCGCTCCGGCGGCACGTCGTTGATGAAGACGTTCATGCCGGACTCGGAGCCCGCGAGGAACTTCAGCTTGCCGGACGTGCGGCGGATGGTGAAAAGCTCGAGGTGGAGCGCGAAGTCGTCACGCGTCACGCCGTCGAACTCCTCCAGCTGCCCGAACGGGGCCTGGTGCCAGGCCGCGATGTACGGCGTCGGAGGTTCACCTTCGCCGAAGATCCGGTCGAAGCGCTTCAAGAGTTCCAGGTACACCTGGGGAAACTCGGTACGCGCCGCCTCGTCCAGCCCGAGCAGGTCGGGCACGCGGCGCTTGGGGTACAGGTGGACCTCGTAGGGCCAGTGCGCCGCGTACGGCACGAAGGCGACCCAGTGTTCACCCTCAAGGACGATCCGCTCGTCCGCCAGTTCCCGCTCCAGTACGGCGTCGAACAGGTTCTCCCCGCCGGTCGCCTCCTTGTGCGCGGCCACTTGGCGCAGCATCAGGGCGGTGCGGGGGGTGGTGAAGGGGTAGGCGTAGATCTGCCCGTGCGGGTGCTGAAGGGTGACGCCGATCTCGGCCCCGCGGTTCTCGAAGCAGAAGACCTGTTCGACGGAGGGCAGATGCGACAGCTCGGACGTCCGGTCGGTCCAGGCGTCGAGCACCAGCCGCGTCTGCCGCTCGCTCAGCCCGCCGAAGGAGACGTCGTGGTCGGAGGTGAAGCAGACGACCTCGCACCGGCCCGAGTCCCCGGCCAGGGAGGGAAAACGATTCTCGAAGACGACCACGTCGTACGACGCGTCGGGGATCTCGCTCAGCCGGTCGCCCTGGGAAGGACACAGCGGACATTCGTCGGCCGGCGGGTGGTAGGTGCGCCCCTGGCGGTGGGAGGCGACGGCGACAGAGTCACCCAGCAGCGGGTCGCGGCGGACCTCGGACGTGGTGACCGTGGCGTCCAGCGGACGGCGGTCGACGGCGTCCCGCACCGTGTCGTCGGCGAGGTCGTAGTAGATGAGCTCGCGACCGTCGGCCAGCCGGGTCGAGGTCTTCTTCACTGCCGTACTCCTCTGCACCCGCACTCCATCACTCAACACAATCGAACATAACACATCACAACCGACCAGGGAATCGTACTGATCACGATCAAACAAAGAACACCATCGGACGTGTTCAATTACCGAACACGGAGGCATAGGTTCCGCACCGGATCAGTTCGCGAACGAAGCGAGTGCTTATGCAAACCCCCACATATCTATCTGCAGAGCTTCGACTCCCCACCAACTGGCTGGACTACACGATCCTCGGGATCTACTTCGTCGTCGTGCTCGGCATCGGCTTCGCCGCCCGCCGCTCGGTCAAGACCAGTCTCGACTTCTTCCTCTCCGGACGCTCCCTGCCCGCCTGGGTCACCGGTCTGGCGTTCATCGCCGCCAACCTGGGCGCCACCGAGATCCTCGGCATGGCCGCAAACAGCGCGCAGTACGGCGTCTACACCACCCACTGGTACTGGATCGGCGCCATCCCGGCCATGGTCTTCCTCGGCCTGGTGATGATGCCGTTCTACTACGGCTCCAAGGTCCGCTCGGTCCCCGAGTTCCTGCTCCTGCGCTTCGACAAGGCGGCCCATCTCCTCAGCTCGTTCCTCTTCGCGGCGGCCGCCATCCTGATCGCCGGCGTGAACCTGTACGCCCTGGCGATCGTGGTCGAGGCGCTGCTGGGCTGGCCGCAGTGGGTGGCGATCGTCGTCGCCGGCTTCTTCGTCCTGGCCTACATCACCCTGGGCGGTCTGTCCTCGGCGATCTACAACGAGGTCCTGCAGTTCTTCGTCATCCTCGCCGCGCTCATCCCGATCACGGTGCTGGGCCTGAAGAGCGTCGGCGGCTGGGACGGCCTGTCCGACTCCCTCACCCAGGCACGCGGCGACGACTTCGTGACGGCCTGGGGCGGTACCGGCATCGGCAGTGACAACCCGCTCGGCGCCAACTGGCTGACCATCGTCCTCGGCCTCGGCTTCGTCCTCTCCTTCGGCTACTGGACGACCAACTTCGCCGAGGTGCAGCGCGCCCTGTCCGCCAAGAACCTCTCCGCGGCCCAGCGCACCCCGCTCATCGCCGCGTTCCCGAAGATCTTCATCGTCTTCCTGGTGATGATCCCGGGCCTGGTCGCGGCGGTCATGGTCCCCAAGATCGGCACGGCCGGCTCCGACCTCCAGTACAACGACGCCATCCCGTACCTGATGGAACAGCTCCTGCCCAACGGCGTGCTGGGCATCGCCGTGACCGGCCTGCTGGCCGCGTTCATGGCGGGCATGGCGGCCAACATCTCATCCTTCAACACCGTCTTCACCACCGACATCTGGGCGAAGTACGTGGTGAAGGGCCGCGAGGACGGGTACTACGTCCGCTTCGGCCGCCTGATCACCGCGATCGGCGTCCTCGCCTCCATCGGCACGGCGTTCCTGGCCTCCTCGTTCTCCAACATCATGAGCTACCTCCAGACACTGTTCTCCTTCTTCAACGTGCCGATGTTCGTGGTCTTCATCATCGGCATGTTCTGGAAGCGCGCGTCCATGAAGTCCGGCTTCTGGGGGCTGGTCGCGGGCACCACCGCGGCGATGATCAACTACTTCTGGATCTACAAGCAGGGCATCATCGACATCCCCTCCGACCAGGGAGCCAACTTCGTCTCCGCGATCGCGGGCTTCGTCGCGGGCGCGGTGGTCATGGTCGCCGTGTCCCTCTTCACGGCCCCCAAGCCCGCCGACGAACTCCAGGGCCTGGTCTACGGCACCCGCTCCCCCGGCATGGCCGAGCCGCCCGCGGAGGGCGACGACGCCTGGTACCGCAAGCCGGCGCTGCTCGGCTGGGGTGCGGTGATCCTGGCCGCCGCCTGCTACATCCCGTTCTCGTTCTGACCGCGGGAGGATGGAGAGACCATGTCAGAGCACTACTCCGAGCGCGACCTCCAGCGTGAGATCACCGACCTGGAGACCAAGTCAGCGACGGCCGCCCGCCTCTTCGACATCCGTCGCCTCATCGGCGGACTGTTCGTCGTGTACGGCGTGATCGTCACGATCGCCGGATTCACCGCCTCCGATGCCGACATCGACAAGGCGGAGGGCGTCAACATCAACCTGTGGACAGGGCTGGGGATGCTGGCCCTCGGCCTGCTGTTCCTGCTGTGGCTGAAGCTGAGGCCGACGGCTCCCCCGCCACCGGATGCCGTTCCCGGGGAACGGGACGAGTAGGCGGCGCTGCGCTGGTGCCCGGTGCCGGGGTGGGCCGGGGAGTGGTTGCGCAGCCCGGCGTTGGCGGGGTGCCGCCGCGCCCACCCTCCCCCATCGCCCCAGCGGCACGACTGCCCGCAGTTGGCGGCACAGTGGCTGCCCGCGGTGGGCGGCAGTGACTGCCCGCAGTGGGCGGCAGTGGCTGCCCGCGGTGGGCGGCTGTGGCCGCGTACGGCGCGAAGGGGACGGGGCGGGGGTGTTCGCCCGCAGTGGCTGGCGCGTCCGCACCCCCGCTTCTCAAATGACCGATTCCGCGCCAGTCCGAGGACGGACACCCCCGACCCGGCCCCGACCCACCCACCACCCACAGGCGCTACCGCAACAACCACACAACCCGCA
>BMUD01000019.1 GCA_014650015.1 Streptomyces griseoloalbus | reverse complement strand
CACCACCCCCCAGGTCATGCCTTCGACAGGGGGACACAGTCATGCCGGGCCCGGAGGCCAGCGGCCCCGTTGCAGGACCGCGGAAAACATAACGGGGACGGCGGAACGGGCGGGCGCTCGATGCGCCCGCCCGCCGCGTACGGATCCGCCGGGTTCCGCTATTCCGTGCTGACCTTGATGGAGCCGTCGGTGATGCCTTCCTTGGCCTTGGCCACGGCGTCCGTCAGGCCGGGGACCTCGGCCATCTTCGGGTTGCTCTCGGACAGGCCCACGCCGTTCACCTTCAGGTCGAAGACCTGGGTGCCGGTCAGCGGCTTGTCGTCGTGGACCGACTTGGCCAGGGCGTACACCGCGCCGCCGACGTCCTTCAGGGCGGAGGTGAGGATGTAGTCCTTGTAGGCGGCGAGGGCTTCCTGCCGGTACTGGTCGGAGTCGACACCGATCGCCCAGACCTTCGCCTTGGCGGCGGCCTCGATCACGCCCTGCCCGGACAGACCGGCCGCCTGGTAGACGACGTCGGCCTTCTTCTCGATCTGGCCCTCGGCGGCGGCCTTGCCCTTGTCGGGGCTGGAGAAGCCGCCCTCCTCCGCGGTCTGCGTCAGGTACTGCGGGATCACCTTGACCTTGGGGTCGGTCTCCTTGACGCCCTGCTCGAAGCCCGCCTGGAACTTGTGGATCAGCGGGATGTCCACACCGCCCACGAAGCCGACGGTCTTGGTCTTGGTGGCCTTGGCGGCGGCGACGCCGGCCAGGTAGGAGGCCTGCTCCTCGGCGAAGACGAGGGAGGCGACGTTGTCGCCCTCGACCACGGAGTCGACGATGCCGAAGGTGGTGTCCGGGTACTTCGCGGCGACGGCCTTCATCGCGGGGCCGTAGGCGAAGCCGACGCCGACGATCGGGTCGTAGCCCTGGCGGGCCAGCGAGGCGAGGCGCTGCTCCTTGTCCGCGTCGGTCTCGCCCTCGGTGGGCTCGACGTCGGCGGTCTTGTAGCCGAACTCGTCCTTGGCCTTGGTGAGGCCCGCGTACGCGGCGTCGTTGAAGGACTGGTCGCCCTTGCCGCCGATGTCGTAGGCGATGGCGAGGCCGAGGTCTTCCTTGGAGCCGCCGCTGTCGCCGTTGTCACTGCTGGTACCGCCGCAGGCGGTGGCGGCGAGCGCGAGCGAAGCGACCCCCACCGCGACGCGGGTCAGTTTGGATATCCGACGCATCTGAAGCTCCCCATTCTCCAAAGCCCCGCAGCGGGTGCTCGGTTCGGCGCACATTAACGCGCGTAGACACTCCTGGGAACGGGATACCGCGGGGCCGTTATCCATTCGTGCCGATGGCCGGTTACGCCCTTGTGAACCAGGGGACCGTACGGGATCGAAAGGGGGCAACCGGTGGGACGCGCATGCCTGGGCGGCACGGCCCCACGCTGCCCCTCCCCCGCCCGGCGCGCAAGCGGAGCGGGCGGGGGGACCGGGAGGTGTCCGTGGCCGGTGTGCCTAGGGAGTGTCGTTCGGATCTTGCCGAGGTCGCGGACCCTGGAATCGGCCTGACCCGAACGACACCCCCTAGCTAGCGCAGGGCGTCCAGGAGTGCGGCGGCGGTGAAGAGTTCCACGCCCACGGTGATGGCGTGCTCGTCGACGTCGAAGTCGCCCTGGTGCAGGTCGCGCACGGTGCGCTCGCCGGGGGTGCGGACGCCGAGACGGGCCATGGCGCCGGGGACGCGCTCCAGGTACCAGGAGAAGTCCTCGCCGCCGAGGCTCTGTTCGGTGCCCTCGACCGCCTCCACTCCACGCCGGGCGATCATGGCGTCGCGCAGCAGCTCGGTGGCGCCGGCCTCGTTGACGACCGGCGGGACGCCCCGCACGTAGGTGATCTCCGACTTGGCGCGGTGCAGATTGGCCACCTCGTCGATGGCCGCGACCACGAGGTCGGGGGCCTGCCGCCAGGTCTCCAGGTCCAGGCAGCGCACGGTGCCGGACAGCTCGGCGTGCTGCGGGATGACGTTGGGCGCGTGGCCCGACTCGACCCTGCCCCAGGTCACGGCGAGTCCGCTGCGGCTGTCGACGCGCCGGCCGATCAGGGCGGGCACGTCGGTGACGACGCGGGCGGCGGCGGTGACGAGGTCGGTGGTCAGGTGCGGGCGGGCGGTGTGGCCGCCGGGGCCGTCGAGGGCGATCTCCAGCCGGTCGCAGGCGGAGGTGATGGGCCCCTCGCGCAGTCCGATCCGCCCGGCGTCGACGCGGGGGTCGCAGTGCACGGCGATGATCCGGCCGATGCCGTCGAGCGCGCCGTCCTCGATGGCGTCGGCTGCGCCGCCGGGCAGCACCTCCTCGGCGGGCTGGAAGATCAGCCGCACGGGGCGGGGCAGCAGGCCCTGCCGGTGCAGTTCGGCGAGGACGAGGCCGGCGCCGAGCACCACGGTGGTGTGCACGTCGTGACCGCAGGCGTGGGCGCGGTCGGGCACGGTGGAGCGGTAGGGGCACCCGGTCTTCATGTCGGGGATGGGCAGGCCGTCGATGTCGGCGCGCATCGCGAGCATCGCCGAGTCGGTGCCGGCCTCGCCGTCGGTCCCGATGTCACAGATCACGCCGGTCCCGCTGGAGAGGACGCGTGGCCGCAGGCCTGCCCGCTCGAGTCGTTCCTTGATCGCGGCGGTGGTGCGGAACTCCTGGTTGCCGAGCTCCGGGTGCATGTGCAGGTCGCGGCGGAACGCGACGAGCTCGGCACGCAGGGCCTCGGGCAACGCGCCGGGGAGCACTGCTCCCCCGGGGAGGTCGACCTCGGACTCCAGTGACATCAGTGGTTTCACCCTTTGAAGAGTAGGGCGCCGGAGCCGCGGACCGAGCCTCGATCAAGAAAAATCAGTCCGTTAGGGTCAAAAAAATTGGCGTCCCTACGCATAGCCGTCGTCTCGCTTGGGTAAACTCGCCCGCCTTTCCGACCGAGCCGATCGTGAGATCCACCGGGAGTGACATCGCCCGCTCACCGGCACCCGTCCTTCCCTCACGGATACCACGCGACGCCCGCGCCACGCGTACGGGTCCGGCTGCCGGACACCCCGGGGCGGTACCCACCCGGTCGCGTCCGGTGGGAAGCAACCGGCGGCGGCCGTCGACGAGTTCCCGCGCGGCGTCGAGGTGACCCGCGTGGCACGCGGTCCCGGTGACGTGCGGGAGGACGTCCCGCGGGGTGCGCAGACGGGGTCCGCGGCGCGAGGGGCCCCGCTACGCCGTGCCCGCCACCGCCGACAGCCGGTGGACGTCGCGGGCCGAGCCCGTCACCCCGGACAGGAAGCCCTGGGCGCGGGGGGAGGCCGTCTTGGTCAGCCAGGCCGGGTCTATGTCGCAGACCGCCACACGGACCTCGGTGCCGGTGAGGGCGAGGGGGAGGGTGTGCACGACCGTGGAGGGGAAGCTGAGGACGGTGCGGCCGATGGGGCCGCGGCGGGCGATCAGCTCCAGGGGCAGTTCGGGGCGGACGATCTCCAGTCCCGTCTCGACGGCCAGGCGGTGGAGTTTCTCCGTGCTCTCGCGGCGGTGGGCGAAGTAGCGCCGCGCGCCGTGGGTCTTCGCCAGGGAGCGGACGGCCTCCAGGTAGGCGTCGGCGTCCACCACGCCGGTCTCCACCAGGGACGTGCCCACCATGTCGGCGCCCTGGGTAACGCTCGGCGGGCCGAAGCGGTCCCGGGTCCAGGCGAAGGTGTGGGCGCTGACGGTGACTCCCGGCGGGGTGTCCGTCATGGGCATGGAGGTGAAGACCTCCACCGTGCGCTTCCCGCCCGGGGTGAGGCGGCGCCGGGCGACGGCGGACACGGGGGCGAGGACCAGGTCCCGGGGGTGGGGGCGGCCGCCCTTGCGGTGCCAGCGCACCAGGCGTTCGCCCCGGGCCAGCTGGCCGACGAACTCCATGGTCGCCGTGCCGTCGTCGACGACGACGAGGTCGCGGGCCCGGGTGATCGTCAGCAGCAGCTGGACGTACCGGGAGAAGGGGTCGCCGAGGACGATCCGGGTGGCCCGGCGCAGCAGGCGCGACAGTCCGCCGACCGTCTGCAGCGGTGCGCCCGCTCCTCCTCGTGCCTCCTCCCAGCGGACCTCGTGGCCCTCCTCGCGGGCCAGCTCGGCCATGCGGCGCAGCTGACCGCGGGTCATCGGGTCGACCGGGGACAGCACCACGAGGGTGAGCCCCACGCCGGGCGCATGCGCGTGCGCCCACTCCAGCACGTTGAGCAGTTGTACCGGGCTCTCGACGAAGGCGAGAGTGTGGGGGCCGGGCCGGCCGGCGCGGGGGCTCATCGACGTAGGACCGTTCCCGTCGTCTGGTGGGGGGGTGGGTTCGGTGCGTCAGACGGCCAGCGGTTCGCCGGCGGCGGTCGCGATCTCCGCCTCGGCGACCACACCGGGGACGCGGCGGAGCTTCTTCATCGGGCCCAGCTCGGACTCGTAGACCTTCTTCACGCCGTCGCCGAGGGAGGCCTCGATGGTGCGGATGTCGCGGACGAGGCGGGTCAGGCCCTGCGGCTCGACGGAGGCGGCCTGGTCGGAGCCCCACATGGCGCGGTCGAGGGTGATGTGGCGCTCGACGAAGGTGGCGCCGAGGGCGACGGCGGCGAGGGTGGTCTGCAGGCCGGTCTCGTGGCCGGAGTAGCCGATCGGGACGTTCGGGTACTCCTGCTGGAGGGTGTTGATCACACGGAGGTTCAGCTCCTCGGCCTTCGCCGGGTAGGTGGACGTCGCGTGGCAGAGCAGGATGTTGTCCGAGCCCAGGACCTCGACCGCGTGGCGGATCTGCTTCGGGGTGGACATGCCGGTGGAGAGGATGATCGTGCGGCCGGTGGAGCGCAGGGCGCGCAGCAGCTCGTCGTCGGTGAGGGAGGCGGAGGCCACCTTGTGGGCGGGGACGTCGAACTTCTCCAGGAAGGCGACGGCCTCGGTGTCCCACGGGGAGGCGAACCAGTCGATGTTCTTGGACTTGCAGTACTCGTCGATCTGGCGGTACTCGTCCTCGCCGAACTCCACGCGGTGGCGGTAGTCGATGTACGTCATCCGGCCCCAGGGGGTGTCGCGCTCGATGTCCCACTGGTCGCGCGGGGTGCAGATCTCCGGCGTGCGCTTCTGGAACTTGACCGCGTCGCAGCCGGCCTCGGCGGCGGCGTCGATCAGCTTGAAGGCGTTCTCGATGTCGCCGTTGTGGT
Organism: Streptomyces griseoloalbus; assembly: GCA_014650015.1. Taxonomy (GTDB): domain Bacteria; phylum Actinomycetota; class Actinomycetes; order Streptomycetales; family Streptomycetaceae; genus Streptomyces; species Streptomyces griseoloalbus. The sequence continues at coordinate 139,930 of BMUD01000019.1, read as the reverse complement.
TGATGCCGATCTCGCCGGTGACGTAGACGGGGCGGCCGGGGCCGGCCTCGCGGGTACCGAAGGTGCGGATACGGGAGTTGGTGCTCATGTCCGGGGATTTCCTTACTTGGGGAGGGAGTCGAGAGAGGGACCGAGGATCCAGCCGGCGATCTCTCGGATCGCGCCGCCACCGCCGGGGAGGGTGGTGACCGCGCGTGCGGCGCCGCGTACGACGTCGTGGGCGCTCGCGACCGCCACGGGCCAGCCGACGAGGGCGAAGCACGGGAGGTCGTTGACGTCGTTGCCGACGTAGAGCACGCGCTCCGGCGCGATGCCCTGCTCCTCGCACCACTGCTTCAGTGCGAGGTCCTTGCGGTCGATGCCGTGCAGCACGGGGAGCTTGAGCTTGCGTGCGCGGGCGGCGACGACCGGGTTCTGTTCGGTGGACAGGACGAGCAGCTTCAGGCCGCTCCGGCGCAGGGCGGCGATGCCGAGGCCGTCGCCGCGGTGCACGGCGACGAATTCCTGTCCACTGGAGTCGATCAGCACCCGGTCGTCGGTCTGGGTGCCGTCGAAGTCGAGGACGACCGCGTCGATGTCGTCGGCCGCGGGGAGGTGGGCAGGGGGATCGACGGTGAGGGCGCCGGGCCGCTCGGCGTCGAAGAGGGGGGCCAGCGCCCGGGAGCGCGCCAGGTCGTGCGGGTCGTCGATCTCCAGGACGCGGGCCGGGTCGGTGCGCACGAGTTCGGTGCGGCCGAAGAAGCGGTGCCCGTGCTCGCGGAAGCCGGCCGCGTCCATGGCGTAGGCGGCGCCGGTCTCCAGCAGGTCCTGCGGCCGGTCCTGGCGGCGGGGGCGGAAGGACTTGTCGTGGTTGACGCCGTACCCGCCCCCGGTCGCCTCGTCGGTGGCGTCCCGCCAGATGAAGCCGTGGAACGGGGCGACGGCCACCGCGGTGTCGGCGCCCTGGTCGACGACCGCGCCGGCCACCCCGTCGATGTCCTCGCGGACCAGGAAGGGGCTGGTGCACTGCACGAGCAGCACCACGTCCACCGGGGCGCCGTGCAGGGTCTCGTGGGACTCCATGGCGTGCAGGACGGCGGCCTCGGAGGTGGCGGTGTCGCCGGCGATGGCGGCGGGCCGCAGCACGACCTCGGCGCCGGCCTGCCGGGCGGCGGCCGCGATGGCCTGGTCGTCGGTGGAGACCACGACGTCCGTGACGTACCGCGCGGCCCGGCACTCGCGGACGGCGCGCGCCACCAGGGGGACGCCGCCGACCGGCGCGAGGTTCTTCGCGGGCACGCCCTTGGAGCCGCCGCGCGCGGGGATCACGGCGAGCACCCGGCGCGCCGAGGCGCCCTGGCCCGCTTGCGGGTGGGACATGGGATCAGCTCCTTGAGCGGGAGTGGGGGCGGTCACAGCTCGCCCATCCGGCGGATCACCGGGGCCACGCGCTGCACGCCGTGCCGGTAGGCGCCGCGCGCCGCCCGGCGCACGATCTGCCGGACCGGTCCGGGCTCCTTGTCGGCGGCGGGGGCGCCGGGCAGCGGGGTGCCGTCCGGGCCGAGGTGGTGGCGGGCGAGGATGCCGGGCAGATAGCCGGGCGCGGTGACGGGCGTGTAGTACGGGGTGAGCGGGGGCAGTCCGCCGGGCCGGGCGAGCAGCTTGGTGATGCGTTCGCGGGCCGCGTCGAAGGCGGTGGCGTACGAACCGTCGGCGGCCACGCCCTGCCGCGCCACCCACTCCTCGTCGGGTTCGGGGCGGTGACCGGCGTCGAGCTGGTCCCAGGAGGCGAGGCAGCCGGAGCCCACGAAGTGGTGGTTGCCGAGGGCCTCGCGCACCCCGAGGTCGGTGAGGACCACGGTGGGGATGCGCCGGTGCAGCGACTCCAGGGCGGCCGTGGAACTGACCGTGACCAGCAGGTCGGTGCGGTCGAGCACGTCGCCCATGTGTCCGTAGACCAGGTGGAAGTTGGGCGGGAGGTCGAGTCGCTGGGACAGCTTCTGGTAGGGCAGTTCCTCGATGTGCGTGGTGTGCTCGCCGGGCTTGGAGCGCAGCTTGAGCAGTACCTCGCGCTCGGGGTGCCGACGGGCGTGCTGCACCAGCCGGTTCAGCAGGTACGTACGGTCCTTGCGGCTCTCCGGGACGGAGGGCTGGGCGGCGAAGACGACCGTGTAGGGGTCGTGTTCGCCGGTGTAGGCGGCCCCGCCGAGGAAGGGCAGCGCGACCTCGGTGACCGAGCCGGAGTCGGCGCGCACTCCCTCGTAGACGGTGCGGAAACGCTCCGCGTCCTGGCGGGAGTTGGCCAGCACCAGGTCGGCTCCGTGGCGCAGCAGCAGGCCGTCGGCGAGCTTCTCGTAGACGACACCGACGTATCCGGTGACGACGACGGGGCGCTGCGGCCGGTCCTCCCAGATCCGCTTGAGGCCGTGCAGCATCGCCTGCACACCGCCGCCGACCAGGGCGAGCACGAGGAGGTCGTAGGACTCCTCGCGCATCGCGCGCAGGAACTCGACCGCGGTGACCTCACGGAGCGAGTCCGCGCGGACGCCGACCTCGCCGAGCTGGCGGGCGGTGGGGGTGGCGCGGCCCCGCAGCAGATATCCGTCCAGACGGATGTCGGCGGCGCCGGCCGTGTCGCCCGGGTTTCCGGGGCCGGACGGCGCGATGCGGTTCGCGGTGAGGGCGCCCCATTTCCACCGGGTGTCGGAATCCGCGAGGACCGCGACCCTGAGGGGCTTCGTTGCACTTGCTGGCACGTCGAAGACGCTAGGAAGCGAATTCTAGGTATGGCCCAACCGTGAATCAACGAGAAGTTAACAACACCCCACGGCAAGCCGAACCGGCCTGCGAAAGCGCGGTACGTAGGCGCGATCCACCGTACCGACACATGGAGTTCACCCCTCGTACGGTCTCCGGAAAGTCGCCTGGCCGGACGGCCTCCTAGTGTTCTGCGGGTGCCAAAGCTCTCCGTGATCGTCCCGTTCTTCAATGTTCGGCAATACGCCCCGGACACCCTCAGAAGTCTTCGCGCGAACGCCCGGCCGGATTTCGAGTTCGTCCTGGTCGACGACCATTCCGAGGACGAGACCCCGGCGCTTCTCGAGCGTGCGGCCGAGGACCTCGCGGACCTCGCCCAGGTGCGCTACATCCGTCATGACAAGAATGGCGGGATCGCCACCGCGCGCAACACCGGGCTGGACGCGGCACGGGGCGAGTACCTGGCGTTCCTGGACGGCGACGACTGGCTCGCCCCGGGTTATCTGTCCGGTCTGGTGGCGGCCATCGAGGAGTTGGGCTGCGATTTCGTCCGCACCGACCATGTGCGGGTCACCGACCGTGCCCGGTCCGTGCGGCGGGTCCCGGTCGGCCTGCGCGACGAGGTGCTGAACCCGCGGGACGCGATCCTGCCCGCGGACCGGACGACCTCGGTGGACTACGTGTCCGTCTGGGCCGGCGCCTACCACCGGCGGCTGCTGGAGCGGGGGCTGCTGCACTTCACCGAGGGACTGCACACGGCGGAGGACCGGCCGTGGACGTGGAAGCTGCACCGCGAGGCGGAGTCCTTCGCCGTGATCAACCTGCTGGGTGTGTTCTACCGCCGCGGGGTCGCCTCCTCCCTCACCCGGATCGGCGATGCCCGCCAGCTCGACTTCGTCCGCGCCTTCGACCAGATCATCGAGGAGACGGCGGCGGACCGGGACGCCGACCGGCTGCTGCCCAAGGCGGTGCGGCAGTACTGCGCGATCATGGCCCACCACCTGGCCGAGGAGGACAAGTTCGAACCGGCCGTGGCGAGGCGGCTGCGGGCGATGAGCGCGGCGGCGCTGCACCGCATGCCGCAGGACACGCTCGACGACGTACTGGGGAGCATGGACATGGATCGTTCCGCCCGGCTGCGACGGCTGCGGCGCCGGACCGGCACGGCGAGGGGGGCCGCCTGATGTCACGCACCACCCAGATCTTCTGTGCCTCGACCCTGTACGGCCTGGCCACGCTGGCGGCCGCGATCGAGTCCGACTGCTTCGCGGAGGCGGAGCGGCGGGTGCTGCTGGTCTGCGGCGACTCCCCGGTCCCGGAGACCGCGCCGGCCCTGAACGAGATGCCGGGTTTCGCGCCGCTGCGCGACCACTTCGACGACGTGCTCTCCTGGAACGAGGCCATCAGTCCCTTCCACCCGGGGGCCTGGACGCCGCGCTCCGACGACATCCCGCTCCTGGAGCGTCATCTGCGGCGGCTGTGGGGACTCGGCGACGACCGCGTGGAGCTGGTCCTTGCGTCCCTCCCCGTTCCCCCCGCCCTCGCCGTGGCCCAGGTGTTCACCGGGGCCCCGCTCCATGTCTACGCCGACGGGCTGATGGGTTACGGCCCCACCCGCCACAAGCTCGACCCGCTGGTGGGCACGCGGGTCCGTCAGGTGCTGCACCTGGATCTGGTGCCGGGTCTCACGCCGATGCTGCTGACCGAGTTCGACGTGCCGGCGCGCGTGGTGCCGACGGGGGCCTTTCTGCGGGCGGTCGGTGAAGTCGCCGCGACCGCCGACGGGCTGCCCGCGTTGCCGGACGACGCGGCGCTGCTGCTCGGCCAGAGTCTGTCCGCGCTCGGCGTCCTCTCCCCCGGGGAAGAGGAGGACCTGCATCTGCGGATGCTGCGGGGGGCGGTCGAACGCGGCCACCGCGCCGTCGTCCTCAAGCCGCACCCGACCGCGCCGGCCCACTTCGGCCGCGCGCTGGAGACCGAGGCGGAGAAGCTCGGGGTGGACCTCACCGTCCTCGACACGCCCGTCCTCGCCGAGGTGCTGTTCCAGAAGTCCCGGCCCGCACTGGTCGTCGGCTGCTTCTCCACCGCGCTGTTCACGGCGTCCGCGCTCTACGGCCTGCCGGTCGCCCGCACCGGCACCGAGCGGCTCCTGGAGCGGCTCACGCCCTATCAGAACGGTGATCGCGTCCCGGCCGTGCTGGCCGACGCGCTGCTGCCGGACCTGGAGCCCGGCCGGGGCGAGGAAGCCCTTCCCGCCGACGAGCTGAACGCCCTGGTCACCACGCTCGGCTTCACCATGCAGCCGCAGATCCACCCGCCCCTGCGCCCGGTCGCCGAGCGGTACCTCGCCCAGCACTTCGGCCCGCGCACCCGGCGCTGGTTCAAGCGCAAGCGGCTCACCTCGCTGGGACTTCCCGGCGGCATCCCGAGGCGGCTGGCGTTCCTGCCCCGCAACGCCACCGCGCGCCGGGTGGTGCGGCGGGCACGGGCGCTGAAGAAGGCAGTACGGGGCTGACGGGCACGGGCACCGAAGAAGGCCGTGCGGGGCCGGCGTGCGCGGGCACCGAAGAAGGCCGTGCCGAGCCGACGGGCGCGGACGCCGAAGAAGGCCGTGCCGAGCCGGCGTGCGCGGGCACCGAAGAAGGCCGTGCCGAGCCGACGGGCGCAGGCACCACAGAAGACCGCGCCGAGCCGACGGGCGCGGGCACCACGGACGCCGACGGGCGCGGACGCCGAAGAAGGCCGTGCCGGGCCGACGGGCCCACGCGTGGGAGGGCGCACGCACAGCCAGTCGCTGGAAGCCGATTGTTCACCCCTTGTCCACCCGGAAGCCACCGGCGGACCGTCGCGCTGGGGCACATTCGGCCTCCGATCGGAGGACGGTGGAAGCATGGCGAACCCCCTGGCGGGATTGTTCACGGCACGGCAGAAGGAGGCCGCCAGGCGGGAGCTGTACGCCCGGGGCCTGCGCCTGTGCGGTGAGTACCTCGCGTCGCGGGGCGAGCGGCCCACTGTCCGGGACACCCGCCTCACGCAGGCGATCGGCGTCCTCGCCGGCTCCCTCGGCGCCCCGTCGGCCGATCCCTTCGACGCCCTGCTCCAGGTAGGCGTGCGCGCGCTGGAGGCGGGAGGGGACGACGGACTCGCCCTGGCGCTGGGCGTCGCCGAGACGTCGACCGAGATCCGGCAGCGGTCCAGGGGGGCGTGGCGGCTGCGCGGCCGGGCACTGGACGGGCTCGGCCGCGGCGACGAGGCGCTGGAGTGCTACGAGCGCCACCTCACGCTGCTCGGGGACAGCGAGGTGGCCGAGGAGGTCGCCCGCAGGATCGACACGCTGCGGCGCCGCCGGGCGTGCCTGGAGCAGGCCGCCGCGCTCTTCCCCGACTCCGGGGCCGCGCTGCGCGAGCTGATCGGAAAGCCCGCCCCGGTCGCGGCGCCGGAGTTCGCCGCCCACGCACAGGCGCGGGTGGCCGAGCACGGCATGGGCGACCCGGCCGTCCGGCGCCTGCTGGAGCTGTACGGCACCTACCGGCGGCTCGTGGAGCGGTCCGGGATGTCCGACCCGCTGCTCGGCGGGAGCACCCCGGTCGGCGTCGGCGGGCTGCGCGGCCTGGTGGCGGGACGGACGGTGTGCCTGGTGTCGAACGCGCCGGAGGTCGCCGGGAGCGCCCTGGGCGCCGAGATCGACCGCTACGACCTGGTGGTGCGCTGCGACTCCTTCCGTACCGACGCGAGGGGCACCGGCGAACGCACCGGCCTGCACGCCGTCTCGCTGCGGGGCGACGCCCCGTGGGACGGTCCGCGGTGGACGCGGCGGGCCGGCATCCGGCTGGTGTTCGGCGACCCGGCCGGGGCGTGGCGGCGCGCCACCCGACAGCGCCTCGCGCCCGGGGCGCAGGAGCACATCGGTGACGCCTCCCTGCGCCGGCCCCTGAGCGACCCGGCGCTGCTGGGCGAGGACGGGTGGGACCCGGGGACCACCACCGCCTTCACCGTCCTCAGGCTCCTGGATTTCCTGGACGCCTGCCCCCGCCTGGACCTCATCGGCTTCGACAAGCCCGGCCGGCTGCGGCCGAAGGAGGCCGAGTGGGTCATGGACCGCGCGACGCACGTCGACGACAGCAAGATGAGGATCGCCCTGCGATGACCCACTCCTCCGCGGACGACCGGAGCACCGTCACCGGCAGACGCCGGATCGCCTTCGCCGTCCACACCGACACCGACCGCCTGCCCGGCCTGCCCACGCTGCTCCGCAGCCTGGCGCTCACCAACCCGGGCGTGTGCGAGGACTTCGTGGTGCTGCACCCCGGGCTGACGGACTCCTCCTTCGACCCGCTGCGCCGGCTGCACCCGCGCGTGGTCACGCGCCGGGCGGACAGCCGTGGGGACGTCTTCCGGCTGGAGGGCTACGACACCGTCGTCGCCCTCGCTCCGGCCATGGTCGTGCTGGGGGACATCGGTGAGCTGCTGCGGATGCGGCACGGTGTGGGTGCCGTACCGCAGCCGCTCTGCGACGGGGCGGGCCGTGAGCGGCGTGCGGTCCTGCCGGACGGCCTGCTGGTCGTCCAGCGCGCCGACGTGGACGGCGTCGTGCCGGCGGGCCGGGACACGGTGCCCGAGGGGCTCCTGACGCCGCTCGACGCGCGCTTCGACTTCCTCACCCGCCGGCTGTACGACGACACGCCGGTGCCCGCGCAGGTCGCGATCCTGCACTTCACCGGCCCGTTCGACGAACCCGGGTACGGTCCGGCCGCCGAGGCGCGGCGCCGCTTCGAGATGAGCGACGAGGAGTTCCGGGCCGCGTACTGCGCCCTGCCCGGGGACAAGCACCCCGACCTCCTGGCGCACCTCGCGCCGCCCCTGCTCCGGGCGCGTCCCTCGCTCGGCCTCGCCCGTACGGTCGCCGACGTGTACCGCGGGCAGGGCCGTTACGACGAGGCCGTCGACGTCCTCGCCCCGGTCGTCGGCGACCGGCTCGACGCGCCGCGCTGCCAGGAGACGCTCGGCGTCTGTCTGATGGCGCTGTCGCGCTACGACGAGGCCGAGGCTCGGCTGCTGCTGGCGGCGGCGTCACCCGACGTCGCCCCGCGTGCCTTCGCCCAGCTGGCCCGCCTGGCGTGGCTGTGCGGGCGGGAGGCGGACGCGCACGCCTACGCCCGCGAGGGCCTGGAGGCCGACCCGACCGATTCCGGCTGCCACGCCTGGTACGTCCGTACGCGCCCAAAGACGCCGGAGGAGCGGCCGGAGCCGGTCGCCGCCGAGGACCAGCTGGCGCATGTGGCGTTGTTCGCCGAGGGCCAGGAGAACGCGGGCGACAAGGTCCTGCCCGAGGCCGTGCGCCTGTGCTTCGACACCGACACAGGACCGCGCCGCTGGTTTCAGCAGCCGGTGCACCGGCTGGTCGACGAGGCGGCGCTGGAGCAGTTGAACGCGCGGCGCGGGGTGGTCGTGGGCGGCGGCGGGCTCTTCCTGCCGGACACCTCCCCCAACGGGAACAGCCACTGGCAGTGGAACGTCCCGGACGGCGTCCTGGGCCGGCTGACCGCGCCGCTGGCGGTGTTCGCGGTCGGCTACAACGTGTTCGACGGGCAGCTCTACCGCCGCGGCCGGTTCGCCGAGAGCCTGCGGGTCCTCGTCGAACGGTCGGCGTTCTTCGGGCTGCGCAACCACGGCTCGATCGAGCGGGTCCGCGAGCTGCTCCCCGCCGAACTGCGCGACCGGGTGCGCTACCAGCCCTGCCCGACCACGGTGGCGCGGCACCTCGTCCCGGGGTGGCTCGACCCGGTGGAGCGGGACGACACCGTCCTGGTCAACTGCGCGTACGACCGGGCCGGTCTGCGCTTCGGCCACGACTACGGCCATTTCCTCGCCCAGCTGGCCACCGCGCTGAAGGGCCTGCGGGACAGGGCGGACGTCCGGTACGCGGCCCACATGCCCGCCGACGAGAAGTTCGTGCACGACCTGCGCCGGGAGCACGGCGTCGCCCTGCCCGTGGAGCAGCTGTACGACCTGTCGAACGACGGGATCCGCGAGCTGTACCGCCGCTCCCGGCTGGTGATCGGGATGCGCGGGCACGCGGGGATGATCCCCTTCGGCTGCGGCACCCCGATCCTCAGCCTCGTCTCCCACCCGAAGCTCGCCTACTTCCTCTCCGACATCGGACGCGAGGAGTGGGGCCTGTCCGTGCACGACCGGGACCTCGGCCCCCGGCTCGGGGAGCGGGCGGCGGCGCTCCTCGACGACCACGCGGCCGCGGTGGCGGACGTGCACGGCGCGCAGAAGGCCCTGTGGGAGACCACCCGGTCGAACCTCGACGAACTCCGGGAGACCTTCGGCCGGGCATGAGCCATCGCATCACCGCCGCTACGAGCCCCGAAAGAGAGAACCACGTGCCCAAACTGTCCGTCGTCGTCCCGATGCACAATGTGGAGGCCTTCGCCGAGAGCACCCTGCGCAGTCTGGCCGCCAACGCGCACCCGGACTTCGAGTTCCTGCTCGTCGACGACTGCTCCACGGACGCCACGCCCTGGGTGATCGACCGCTGGGCGGAGAAGCTCCCGGGCGCGCGGGTGATCCGGCACGAGACGAACAGGGGGATCGCCCAGGCGCGCAACAGCGGTATCGACGCGGCCGACGGCGAGTTCGTCACGTTCCTCGACGGCGACGACTGGTACGGACCGCGCCACCTCGTCGGCATGGTGCGGGCCATGGAGGAGCTGGGCTGCGACTTCGCCCGTACCGATCACGTCCAGGCCACCGGCACCGAGCGGGTGATCCGGCGGCCCCCGGCCGCCGTGCGCAACGCCGTGATGGATCCGCGTGACGGGATCGCGCCCGCCGACACGGAGACGATGGTCGACTACCCGTTCGTCTGGGCGGGGATCTACCGCCGGCACCTCTTCGCCGACGGCGGCATGCGCTTCGCGACCGAACTCCGCACGGCCGAGGACCGGTTGTGGATCTGGCGGCTGCATCTGAAGGCCGGTACGTACGCGTCCCTGGGGCTGCACGGGGTGTTCTACCGGCGGGGCGTGGCGACCTCGCTCACCCAGATCAAGGACGACCGTCAGCTGGACTTCATCCCGGCGTACGACGCGCTGCTGCGGGACGTGCAGGACGACCCGGAGGCCGACCGTTTCCTCCTCAAGGCCGTACGCACCTACTGCGCCATGATCGCCTTTCACATCGGCAAGGTGAACGAGTACGAGCCCTCGGCGGCCCAGCGGCTGCGGCGTGAGACGCGGGCCGCGCTCCAGCGGATGCCCGAGCAGGCGCTGGAGGAGACCCTCAAGACCATCGACAGCACACGGAGCAGGTTGCTCAGCCGCCTGCGTGACGGGCGGAAGGCTGCCTGATCCATGCCCCACACGACCCAGATCTTCCAGGTCTCGACGCTCTACGGAGCGGCCACCCTCGCCGCGGCGCTGGACGCGGGCCTGTTCGGACCGCGCGCCGGGGCCCGGCGCATCCTGCTGGTCTCCAACAACGCGGCCGTCCCGGAGACCGCGCTGCGCATGGACGAGATGCACGGCTACGGGCCGATAGCCGGCCGGTTCGACTCCGTGGTCAGCTGGAACGAGGCGATCAGCCCGTACCACCCCAGCGCCTGGGGTCCGCGCGGGAACGACACGGTGCTGTGGCAGCGGGCGTTCCGTCTGCTGTGGGACATCGACGAAGAGGACCTGATCGAGCTCGCCGTCGAGTCGATCCAGGCCAATCCGGCCCGCGCGCTATCGGCGATCTTCACCGAGGCCGCCGTCGACGTGTACGCCGACGGTCTGATGAGCTACGGCCCGACCCGGGAGAAGCTGCCGCTGACCATCGCGCGCCGCATCCGGCGGCTGCTCCACCTCGATCTGATCCCGGGCCTGAGGCCGCTGCTGCTGTCCGAGTACGGCGTCGAACCGGTGGTCGTCCCGGACGAGGCGTTCCGCGGTGTGCTCGACGAGATCTCCGTGGAGGCGGCGGACGACGCGAGGCTGGCGCCCGTCCTCGAGGAGGCGCCGACGGCCGTGCTGCTCGGCCAGTACCTGGCGGCGATCAACATCCTGAGCGCGCAGGAGGAGGAGGACCTGCACGTCCGCATGCTCACCGGGGCCGTGCGGGCCGGGCACCGGTCCATCGTCTTCAAGCCGCATCCGACGGCTCCCGCCGGCTACTCGGCCGCGCTGAGCAAGGCGGCGGCGGACGCGGGCGTGCGGCTCACCGTGCTGGACGCTCCCCTGCTGGCCGAGACGCTGTACCACCACTGCCGTCCCGAACTCGTCGTCGGCTGTTTCTCCACGGCGATGGTGACCGCCTCCGCCTACTACGACGTGCCCATCGCCCGGGTCGGGACCGGGCTGGTGATGGGGCGCCTCAGGCCCTACCCGAACAGCAACCGCGTGCCGCTGGCCGTGATCGACCACCTGGTGCCCGACCTGGAGCGCGAGGAGACACCGGCCCTCGTCGGTCCGGCGCCCGAGAGCCTGTCGCCGCTGGTCCGGGCGATCGGCTTCTGCATGCAGCCCAAGACGTACGCGCGGCTGCGGGAGCCGACGGCGCAGTGGCTGCGCGCCCATCTGGCGGGCAGCCCCGGCTACTACTTCCCGGAGCTGCGGCTGGCCGAGCTGGGTCTGCCCGGCAGCCGCCCGCGGTCGCGCGCCAGGATCCGGGTCGGCCGCGCCAAGCGCGTGGTGGGCAGGGCGGTACGGCGCGGCACCCGGAAGGGATGACACGGGCGGTACGGCGCGGGATGCGGAAGGGATGACACGGGCAGGCGGGCGGGGGCCGGCCGGTGGGTGCGGCCGGTGCGAGCGGTGGGTGCGGTCGGCCGCCCCACCCGCCCCGGCCGTCAACCGAGACGCACCGGCCACGGGGGTGCCATCCGCTCGTCAACTCCCGTACACCGGACGGGCTGAGAGTTGCGCGGTGCCGAACGACATCGCCGTACTCCTGCCGCAGCAGCGGGGCAGCGCCCCCTCCGGACAGACCGCCGCGCCGCGGGAACACCGCTTCGACATCGACCTGATGCGGCTGATCTGCTCCGCGACGATCATGCTGGGGCACGTGGGCGCCCAGTTCATCCACTCCACCGGCAACGACCCGGCGAACGGCTCGGGGTCGTACTGGGCGGGACATGTGGCCGAGGCGATCAACCCGTTCGCCGTTCCCCTGTACTTCGCCATCGCGGGCTGGGCCGTACTGGTGGGCGCGCCCCCGCGGGACAGCGCCCGGATGTGGCAGCGGATCGTCCGCAACACCGTGCCGCTCTTCGCGTGGACGGCGGTCTACCTGGTCTGGGCCTGGCTGCGGGACCGCAACGAGCGGCCCATGACCGAGTTGGCGGCCGACTCCCTGTTCGGCTCCGTGCAGCCCGCCTACCACCTGTGGTTCATGTACACCTACATCCCGATCATCGCGCTGCTCGCCTTCGCGATGCTGATCAAGGCGGGCAAGCGGCCCTGGGGGCTGGGGGCGGCCCTGCTGGGCATCGCGGTCCTGCCGAGCGTCATGACCACGGTCACCGAGGTCACGGGTCGCGAACTGCCGTCCGTGGCCTGGGGTTTCACTACCTATTCGCTGGTGTACGCGGTCGGCGGCGCACTGCTGCTCGCCCTCCCGGCCGACACCCTGCGGTGGCGGTGGCCGCTGTACGTGCTGCTGCCGCTCACCATGGCCGGGGCCCTCTGGTACAACACGCAGATCCACTATGTGATGCCCAACGCGCACCTGTTCGTGGCCGCGATGAGCATCTGCGTGCTGCTGCTGATCTCGCGGGTCCGGGTTCCCGAGAAGTGGCGGCCGTCGGTGCGCAAGCTGGCCAACGCCGCGCTCGGCGCGTACATGGTGCATGTGCTGTTCGTCGAGGAGATCGTCCCCCGCTTCGTCTCGCCGGACCTGGGCGGAGCGGTGGCGGGGCTGCTGCTGGTCGGCCTGCTGATCACGGTCATGGCGCTGTCGTTCGCCACCAGTCTGCTGTGGGGGAGGCTGAACCTGCGGCGGCTGCTCGGCTGACCCGGCCGGCGCTCCGGAAGCCGTGCGGGCTCCCTGCGGAGTTCGCCAGTTGTTCGCGCTCCGCTCAACTCCGCATCCTTCGCCCACCGCCGCCTCCCACCTAGCCTGCCCTCAACCCGCGAGCCACACCACTCACCGAGCGTCCGACGGATCGAGGTCTCCGGATCCATGAACACCCGTTCCCTGCTCACCAGTTCGGCATCCCGGCGTCTGCTGCGACCGGTCGCCGACCTCATCGACCAGCGCATCGACCGGCGTCTGCGTGCGGTGGCCGCCGCGGACGCGGCGGGCAGGGAGGCGCTCCGGGAGACCGCCGACGTGGTGAAGCGCCAGCAGCTCACCCTTGACCTGCTGCTCGGCTCCCCCGGTCGTGGTCTGTCCCGGATCGTGAGCCCCGGCCCGCTGAAGCGTCTGCAGTCCGAGGTGGCCGAGCTGGCCGGGGACCGTGACGCAGCCGTCCGCAACGTCGCCACCGCCTACCGGCTGCTGATCGGGCTGGAGTCGCTCGGGGTCGGCCGGATCGCCGGCGGCACCATGAACATCTGCGGCAAGCTCGGCACCGTCCCCCTGCTCGACCCGCCGAACGACGAGATCCTCGAGATCGGCACGCTCTACGGCATGTTCTCCACCGGGCTGATCCGGATGATGCAGCGCGACGGCCGCAGCCCGAACGTGACGATCGTCGACCCGTTCGCCGGTGTGCAGCTCCAGCCCGGCACCCCGCGGCGCTCCGACCCCACGGGCACCCCGGTCGACGAGCACGCCGTCCGCACCAACCTCGCCCTGGCCGGTCCGGCGGGCGTGGCCGCCCGGATCCAGCGGGGCTTCTCCGAGGACCCCGAGACCCGCGCGGCCGTCTCGGACCGCCGCTACGGCGTGATCGTCGTCGACGGCGACCACTCGGCCGAGGGCGTCGCCAAGGACCTTCAGTGGGCGGAGGAGATCGCCGCCCCGGGCGGGATCGTCGTCCTGGACGACTTCGGCGACCCCAAGTGGCCGGGCATCAAGGAGGCGTTGGACAAGCACCTCACGGGCGACACCCGCTTCACCTACCTCGGCAAGGCGGCGCTCTCGGCGTTCCTGCGGGCCTCCTGACCACTCACGGTGCCCCCTGAAGCTGCGGGCGGTGCCGGGGAGCGCTTCCTGACCGGCCGTAGGGCCCTGGACGTGTCCAGGGCCTGTCTGACAATTCCCGCCTGCCTGCGGGCGACGACGCGAATTGTCAGACAGGCTTCAGGCGGCCAGTGACAGTTTGGCCGCGAAGCCCAGGAACAGGGCGCCGGCCGCCGAGGTGGCTCCCGCCGACAGGCTCCTGCGGCGGCGGAAGGCCGCGGCGAGCCGGGTGCCGCCGAAGATCAGCGCGCTGAGGTAGAGCACGCTCGCGATCTGGGCGAGGGTGCCGAGGACGACGAAGGAGAGCGCCGGATAGGCGTAGCCCGGGTCGACGAACTGCACGAAGAAGGCGATGAAGAACAGGATCGCCTTGGGGTTGAGCAGGCTGACGACCAGGGCCCGGCGGAACGGGCGCTCACCGGGCGCGACCGCGGCGGGGGCCTCGCTCGCGTCCTTGTCCCGGCGCGTCCGCCACATCTCCCACGCGGCCCGCAGCATGCCGACGGCCAGCCAGGTCAGATATCCGGCGCCCGCGTACCTCACGATCCCGAACAGCACGGCGTTGGCCTGGAGCAGGGAGGCGACCCCGGCGGCCGAGAGTGTCATCAGCACGGTGTCCCCGCACCAGACGCCGGCGGCGGCCGTGTACCCGGAGCGCACACCGCGACGGGCGGCGACGGAGAGGACGTAGAGGGAGTTGGGGCCGGGCAGCAGGACGATGAGGACCAGGCCTGCCAGGTAGGTGGGGAGGTCGATGACGCCGAACATGGGGGGAGTGTCGCACGGGGGCGCGGCACTCCGCTCCGGTGTTTCAGCCGTCGAGAAGGGTGTCCACCGAGAGCTCGACACACACGCCGACCGACTCCGGTACGACCACGTCCTGACGTGTCACAGTGAGCCTCCCCTGCTCGGGGCCCACTCTCCACGAGAGCAACCGGGGACGGACGGCTTCCGCCCGCGATCACTCATAGGTGGTAACCGAGCAGGTCAGAAGGCATCCGAGGGCACGTACGTCCCCCACACCTCCCGCAGCGCGTTGCACACCTCGCCCACCGTCGCGCGGGCCTTCAGCGCGTCCTTCATCGGGTAGAGGACGTTGTCCTCGCCCTCGGCGGCCTTCTTCAGGGCGGCGAGGGCGGAGTCGACCGCCTGCTGGTCGCGTTCCGCGCGCAGTTTCGCCAGGCGTTCGGCCTGCTGGGCCTCGATGGCGGGGTCGACGCGCAGGGGTTCGTAGGGCTCTTCCGCGTCGAGCTGGAAGCGGTTGACGCCGACCACGACCCGCTCGCCGGAGTCGGTCTCCTGGGCGATGCGGTAGGCGGAGCGCTCGATCTCGTTCTTCTGGAAGCCGTGCTCGATGGCGTTGACCGCGCCGCCGAGGTCCTCGACCTTGCGCATCAGTTCCAGCGCGGCGGCCTCGACGTCGTCGGTCATCTTCTCGATGACGTAGGAGCCGGCGAACGGGTCGACGGTCGCCGTCACGTCGGTCTCGTAGGCGAGGACCTGCTGGGTGCGCAGGGCGAGGCGCGCGCTCTTGTCCGTCGGCAGGGCGATCGCCTCGTCGAAGGAGTTGGTGTGCAGCGACTGCGTGCCGCCCAGCACCGCCGCCAGGCCCTGCACCGCGACCCGCACCAGGTTCACCTCCGGCTGCTGCGCCGTCAGCTGCACCCCGGCCGTCTGCGTGTGGAAACGCAGCATCAGCGACTTGGGGTTCTTCGCGCCGAACTCCTCGCGCATCACCCGCGCCCAGATCCTGCGCGCGGCACGGAACTTGGCGACCTCCTCCAGGATCGTCGTCCGCGCCACGAAGAAGAACGACAGACGCGGGGCGAAGTCGTCCACGTCCATGCCGGCCGCGACCGCCGTACGCACGTACTCGATGCCGTCCGCGAGCGTGAACGCGATCTCCTGCGCCGGGGAGGCGCCGGCCTCGGCCATGTGATAGCCGGAGATCGAGATCGTGTTCCACTTCGGGATCTCGGCCCGGCAGTACTTGAAGATGTCCGCGATCAGCCGCAGCGACGGCTTCGGCGGGAAGATGTACGTGCCCCGCGCGATGTACTCCTTCAGCACGTCGTTCTGGATCGTGCCGGTCAGCCGGTCGGCCGGCACACCCTGCTCCTCGGCCACCAGTTGGTACAGGAGCAGCAGCAGCGCGGCGGGCGCGTTGATCGTCATGGACGTCGAGACCTTGTCCAGCGGGATCCCGCCGAACAGCACCCGCATGTCGTCGACCGAGTCGATCGCCACACCCACCTTGCCGACCTCACCGTGCGCGATCGGCGCGTCGGAGTCGTGACCCATCTGCGTGGGCAGGTCGAACGCCACCGACAGACCCATCGTGCCGTTCGCGATCAACTGCTTGTAGCGGGCGTTGGACTCCGTCGCCGTACCGAAACCGGCGTACTGACGCATCGTCCACGGACGGCCCGTGTACATCGACGGATACACGCCCCGCGTGAAGGGGAACTTCCCCGGCTCGCCCAGCTTCTCGGCCGGGTCCCAGCCCTCCAGGGACTCCGGCCCGTAGACCGGTTCGATGGGCAGTCCGGACTCCGACTCGCGCGCCATGGTGTGATGCCTCCCGCTGAGCAGCGTTGCTCGACTTGACCGCCCGTGACCCGTCACTCACTCGTCAGTACAGGCCGACCCTTCGACGGACTGTAGCGGTGCGCGTGCGGCCCGGTGGAGGGGCGCACGCTGGGACCTTCCTCACAGCCACGATGGGACCCCGCTCACAGCGTCCACCTCGGCCGTTGTCCCGCCTCACTGTCCACCATGCTCCGTTGTTCGACGGCGGTCACGTCCTGGGTACAACTCAGGTGGCGACCGGGCGCGGCCGGTGAGACGACGGGGGGCTGGTGTGCGGAGGACGGGCATCGGGGGGAAGGGCGGCGGCGGTCTCGTGGCCCTCGTCGTCCTGGCGGGTTGTGCGGCCGGCTGCACGGTGCAGCCGGCCGGCACGGACGGGAAGCGCGCCACGCCGGTGCGCGTGGAGGTGCCGAGCCGGACGCCGTCCGCGCCGTCGTCACAGGCTCCCGACGACGGCGGGAGTCCGTCCGGTGCCGGGACTCCGTCGGTGCGACGGGCGCCGCGCGTGCTGTGGTCCCGGGGCGCCTCCGGGCGCGACATACGCGAGCTCCAGGCCCGGCTGCGTCAGGTCGCCTGGATCTTCCACGGGCCCACGGGGACGTACGACGAGCTGACGGAGAAGGCGGTCCGGGGTTTCCAGGGCAAGCGCGGACTGCCGAGGACCGGGGTGACCGACACCGTCACCTGGCAGCGGCTGCTCGCCATGACGCGCGAACCGGGCAGGTGGGAGCTGTATCTGATGGGCGGCCAGCCGGCCGACGCGCCCGACGCGCGCTGCCGGACGGGCCGGGTGCTGTGCATCAGCAAGTCGAGCCGCACCCTGCGCTGGATGATCGACGGGCGGACGGTGTCGACGATGCCGGTCCGCTTCGGTTCCGCGTACACGCCGACCCGCGAGGGTGTCTTCCGGATCTATTGGAAGTCCCGGCATCACGTGTCCACGCTCTACGACTCGCCCATGCCGTACGCCATGTTCTTCAGCGGCGGCCAGGCCGTGCACTTCTCGGCCGACTTCGCCGCGCGGGGATACGCCGGTGCCTCGCACGGTTGCGTCAACGTGGGGGACGAGGGTGCCGTCGCGCGGCTGTACGGGCAGGTGCGCGACGGCGACAAGGTCGTCGTGCACTGGTGAGATGGGGCGCGGGCGGGACCGGGGGAACGTGTCCCGCCCGCGCCGATGTGCACGAGCCGCGGGTACGGGGGGAACCCCGGCTCCGTGCGACGGCCGATGACCAGTCGGCTCACTCATTACTGCGCCACGAGGGCCGAAAGTGTCACACCCGTCGGCGAAGAAATTTCAGCGGTCAACAAAACCGCTGGTCAGGGATGGTTTCACTGGTTCCCTTGGTTCTTCTGGTTGCCCTGGTTCCCTTGGTTCTTCTGGTTCCCCTGGTTGCCCTGGTTGCCTTGGTTCCCCTGGTTGCCCTGGTTCTGGCTGGCGCCTTTGTTGTTGCCGCCGTTCCCGTTGCCCTGGCCGTTCCCGTTGCCCTGGCCGTTGCCGTTCCCGTTGCCGTTCCCGTTGGTCTGACCCTGGCCGTTGCTCTGGCCGCTGCCCGGGGCGGCTTCCTCGTCGGCGCTCCCCCCGACCGTGGAACCGGTGTCGGCCGCGCCGTCCGCGCCGTCCGTGGACAGCACGCCGGCGCAGTAGGCGCCGACGCGGGAGGGGCCGCCCGCCGCCTCCTCGACCAGGCGCTTGCGTTCGCCGTTCAGTGCTTCGCCGTCGCGCCACGCGCGGCAGGCCGCGACGATCTGCTTCCCGCCGTGTCCGGAACCGGCCCCGGTGTCCCCCGGCTCCGATCCGGGCTTCCCCGGCGGACTCGCCCCGTCGGCACCCTCGCCCAGGGCGCCCGCCCCGTCCCGCGCCGTACCGCCGGCACCGTCCGGGTGCCGGCCCCCGGGTGTGGCCGCGCCCGTGGTGACCTCCCCGGGCGACGGCAGCGGACGTTCGGCATGCGTACCGGTGGCGGAGGCGGCCGGGCCGGACGGGGAGCCGTCGGACGGCGTCGGCAGGACCCCGGTTCCGGCCAGGACCGCGGCGCCGCCGACCAGGCCGGCGACCAGCGCGGCGGCCAGTCCGAGGCGCAGGAGGCCCGCCCTGCGGGGCCCGGCCGCGGTTCCGGAACGATCACCGCGCGGGGTGCCGATACGGATCGGGCCGAGGTCGGAGGGCTGCGTTCCGGCGCGGTGGCCGTCTCCCGCGGCGAACGCGGTGCGTCCTTCCCGCTCTTCACGCAGCTTGCGGAAGGCGGCCAGCGCGGCCGCCTCCCCGGGGAGTTCCTCGCCGGTCCCAGGGGGTGGGGCGGAGAGCGCGCGCAGTGTTCCGGCAAGCCGTTCGGCCTGGTCACGGTCGACGGGATCGGCAGCTTCGGGGGGCTCTCCGCTCAGCAAACGCTCCGCTGTTTCGCGGTCCAGCCACCTGTACTGCTCGTCGGCCATCACATGTCCTTCTGCGTCCGCGCTCGCATCTGCGTCACACTCGCGGACGTCACCGTACGACGGCGTGGTTCTCTCTGGGGCGGAAGCGCGTCGAGCACACCGGCGGATTCCGCGTGGGCTTCCGGATCGTCACCGAGCAACTCGGCCAGCCGCTTCAGACCCCGGTGCGCGGCCGTCCGCACGGCGCCCGGACGCTTGCCCAGCGTCTCGGCGGCCGTCTTCGCGTCGAGGCCCACCACCACGCGCAGGACGACGGCCTCCGCCTGGTCCTGCGGCAGCCGGGCTATGAGGGAGAACGCCCTGTCGGTGGCCAGCGCCTCGATGGCCTCGCCGGCCGTGTCGGACTCGGCGGCCCGGCCGGTGAGCTCGGTCTCGTCGCCGCCGATCGCGGGGCGGCGCCCGCGCATGCGGACGTGGTCCAGCGCACGGTTGCGGGCGATGCGGGCGGCCCAGCCGCGGAAGCGGTCCGCGTCGCCGGTGAACCGCTCCAGGTCACGGGCGATCTGCAGCCAGGCCTCGGACGTCACGTCCTCGGCGTCGGGCTCGCCGACCAGTGTCCTCACATATCCCAGCAGCCGCGGGTGCACGGCGCGGTACACAGTCCGGAACGCGGTCTCGTCCCCGTCCTGTGCCGCACGCACCGCAGCGGTCAGCTCCGCGTCGTCCCCCAGCACCGCGCGCGCCCTTCTGCGCCTCAGCCGGCGCCGCTCTCGCGGACCGGGTTGCTCGCCGTCGTGGTTGCTCAATTGGTGGTTGCGGTCTCTAGGCCGCTGGTGACTTGTGGTTTTTTGTCCCCGGCGACCTGGCGCGAAAGGCACGTTACGACCTGAAACCACTCCCCGTCCATGTCCGTCCAAGATGCAACTGACCCGTGACACAGGATGGTGTGACAGAAAACGCACGCAGGGCGCTGTAGGAAGTACGGGCCGCCGCGCGGTCCGTGCCGCGCGACGGCCGGGGCCTCTCCTGTGGGGGGTGGCGGCTCCGGCCGTCGCCGCGGCGGCAGCGCCGCGGGCGCGCCCACGAACGCGGGATTCCCGACCATCCTTGATCACCGGTATCACACGTATCCGCATGTCACGGTGACCGCAGAGGCACGTTACGGGTTCCTGGCGCCCGGTTCGACGGACTTCCCCTCGGGGTCGGCCGTGGCGCCGCCCTCGCCGTCGCCGGCACCACTGTCCGCGCTGTCCGAGCTGTCCGAGCCGTTGTCCGCGCCGCGGGCAGCGTTGTCCGAGCCGTTGCCGGCGTTGCCCGAGGCGTTGTCGCTCGCGTTCCCGGAGGCGTTGTCGCTCGCGTTGCCGGAGGCGTTCTCGGAGGCGTTCCCGGAGGCGTTGTCGCTCGCGTTCCCGGAGGCGTTGTCGCTCGCGTTGCCGGAGGCGTTCTCGGAGGCGTTCCCGGAGGCGTTGTCGCTCGCGTTGCCCGAGGAGCCGTTTCCGGCCCGGCCGGACGCACCGTTGTTCCCCGCCCCGGGCGCCCGGGTGTCCTCGGGCCGAGCCTCCGCCGAGGCTCGTCGCAGTTGCTCGGCGCAGTAGGCGTCGACGTCCGCCGCGCCGCCCGCCGCTTCAGTGAGCCGCTTCCAGGCCGTGGCCTCCAGCGCCCGACCGCGCCCCTCCGCCTTCTCGTAGGCACGGCAGTGGGCCTCGGTGTCCCCGGCGGTGCCGGGGCGGTCCGGCCGACCGGAGCCGGAGCCCGGGCCGGCGGGTTCCGTCAGGGAGGGAGCGGTGGTGCGGGACGGGACTCCGGTGGGCCTGCCCTCGTCCGCCGGGCCGTCCGAGGACGAGCCCGCCACTCCTATACCGGCGACGGCGACCCCGCTCAGGGTGAGGCCGGCGAACACCATGGAGAGCGTGGCTCTCAGCGAGTGGCTGCCGAGCCGCCGCCGACGGGCCCGCCAGTCGTCCCGGCGCCGGGTGCGTGCCCGCAGCGCGCCCGTCTCCCGGGCGGCCAGGAAGGCGGCGACGGCCCGCTGCTCCGCACCGGCGTCCACGCCGTCGCGGATCAGCGCGGCGGCGAGCAGCTTCTCCAGATCGGCGGCGGTGACGACGCGGTGCCCGCCGAGAACGGGACCAGGGCCGCCCTGCAAGGGCGGCGTGCCCTCAGGGTGCACACGCCGACGGCCGGCCGGCCCGCCGTCGCTCTGCCGTTCACCCATGTCCGTTCCCGTCCCTGCTCGATCCTGATCGATCCATCGACACACGCGGCCCACCCGGCCCGCCGTGCCCGTGGTCCCTCCGTGGGGGTGGTACCGCCCGGACCGACGGATACGCTCGGATACGTTCCGCATGTCCGGCCCGTTCAGCCACCGGCCCCAAGCGGCCGCCGTGGGCCGCCGGGTCCGGCCGGCCCGCTACGGACGTCGCCGCGCGGCCCGCCGGGTACCCCGTCCCGGCCTACGTTCATTTCGACTCACCCAGCGTCTGCGACGCCTCATCCGTCACACTCTCGGCGCCGAGCTGTTTGGCCAGGCGCTTCAGACCCCGGTACGCGGCCGTCCGTACCGCGCCCGGCCGCTTGCCGAGGACGCGGGCGGCGGCGGGGCCGTCGAGACCGACGACCACGCGCAGCAGCACGGCCTCGGCCTGGTCGCGCGGGAGCCCGCCGACCAGTTCCAGGGCGTACTCGGTGGATATGGCCTCCATGGCCTGGTCGTAGGTGTTCTGCGGCCCGGGCAGGTCCAGTACGTCCTGTTCCAGCATCGACGGCCGGGGCCGTACCCGCTGCCGGCGCAGATGGTCCAGCGCCCGGTGCCGGGCTATGGTCGCCGTCCACCCCCGGAACCCGGCTCCGTCGCCCTTGAACCTGCCCAGGTCACGGGCGATCTCCAGCCAGGCGTCCGACATCACGTCCTCGGCGTCGTCCCCGACCAGCCCGCGCACATAGGCGAGCAGTCCGGGCTGCACGAGCCGGTAGGCCACGGCGAAGGCGGCCTCGTCCCCACTCTGGGCCAGCGCGACGGCCGCACCCAGTTCCCCGTCGTACGCCTGTGCGCGGCGGGATTCCCCTCCGTGGCCCAAGAACTGTCCTCGTCCGTACCGAGCGCGTAGCGCATGGCTCTCGCTTGTGTGAGCACGAAAGCGCCCACACCCCCACGGTCATCAGCGTCCGGCGCCACGAAAATGTCACAGCACCTCACTGGCCTCGTGGGGCACACGGGAGAGCGGGGCGGGGGCCGCCCCCGACCGCCCCTCACGGCGACTCCCGCGTACGGCCTCTCGGCGTACGTCCGTGAAGGCCGTCACGCCGCACCACCGGCCGCCTCCTGTCACGCGGCGGGCGGCAGCGCTGTCACGACGGCGCCACCGTCAGGTCCGGGACGCACCGTCCGACGCGTCCCGGCACAGCAGCCGCAGGGACCCGTCGCCCGTGTAGCAGCGCCGCGCCTCGTCGATGGGGTCCCAGAGGCGGCCGTCGGGGGTGCGTATCCAGTGGTCGCCGCCGGAGGACCACCATTCGCCGCCGGTCTGACGGGCGATCACCTCACCGGCGTAGGAACCGAATCCGCGCAGCACCAGCTCCACGGCTTCGTAGGGGGCCGCTTCCTGGCGTATGTCCTCGATCATCCGGTCGATGCTCCACAGACTGCGCGCCGAGTAGTCGAGGCGCAGCCGTGCCCCCTCGCGCATCGCCGCCACCGCATCCGCCGCCCAGCGGACCGGCTTCGCCGCGGCCGAGGGCCTGGTCTCCTGCTGTGTCGTCACAGTCGTCACGGTCGTCACACTCTGAAGAGCGCTCCGGTGAAGCGTTTCGTCACCCGGGATCCGGGGGGACGTCCGCAACCGGTGCAGGACCACCGCAGGACCGTCACAAGTCCTGCCCGTAAGGGGAGTTGGCGGGCGTCAGCCGCCCCTGCGGCTACGGCGGGACACGGCGGCACGGAGCACCCGCCGCCCTTCCGTCGACACCTCCAGCGCTCCGCGCAGGCCCGCCGGGCCGTGGGCGGACAGCAGTTCCAGGACCGTGATCTGGCGACGCAGTTCGGCGGCGAGCAGCGGCGAGACGCCCTCCGTACGGCCCCCACGGCGGGCGTCGTCCAGGTCCGTCCCGTCGTCGTCGGCGGCGGCAGCGGTGCCGTCCAGCAGCCGGTGGATCCGCAGCGCGGCGAGGGAGCAGGCGTCGGCCCACTCCCGCAGACCGGCGGCGGACCGCCGAGCGGGGGCTGCGGCCAGCATCCGGTGCGCGAGCGCCACGGCCTCGTCCTCGGCGCCGGCCGCCGCGTCGAGCTCGCCGCGCGTCCGCTCCAGTCGCTGCGCCCAGTCAGCGGCGGCGGCGTCCTCCGCGAGGCCGGCCCACAGTGGCCGCAGCACCTCGTCGTCACCGCCGAGCAACGGCACGCACCGATCCAAACAAGCCAACCCGCTCACGGCAAGCCCGCGCTCGTCGGCCTGTGCGATCAGTTCCACCAGGCTCATCCACGCCTCCCTCTGCGGGTCGTCGCAGGCCCCCGATGAAGCCCTTCACGGCCCTCAACCCCTACGGAGCCCGCACCTCCCCTTACTGCGTGCGACGGCCCGGGAGTGTCACTCGGGCACCACACCGAGCCGGTCGAGGAGGCGGAAGAGGAGGTTTTCGGCCAGCGGGTCGGGGTCGGCGGTCAACACGTCCAGCAGGTCCTCGGCGGACACCGTGTGCCCGGCCTCCTCGGCCCAGAAGACGGCACGTTCGGCGGCGTCGGCGGGTTCCAGGAAGTAGTCCTCGACGGTGAGTCCCTCCTCCTGCCCGTCGAGGTACCCGGCCATCGCGGCCCGCGCCAGACAGGTCGTCCACGCCCCGCTCCGCGGTGACGCCGCCTCCACCACCACGCAGTCGCTGTCCATGACGTATCCGAACAGCGCGGGCGCGCCGGTCTCCCGGGCCAGGTCGTTCATGTTCCCGATGTCGCCCCCGCCGCCCGGGTACTCCCAGACCTGCCATCCGTCCGGCGCCGAGGTGCGCAGGGTCATGCCCCCGGCGGCACCGGCCAGCGCGTCCAGCTCGGCGAGCGGCCGGTCCCCACGGCCCACGACGAAATACCCCCAGTAGCCCATGTGCTGGTGTCCCCCCGGTGCATCGGTTCGGCTCACCGAAAAGACCACCACAGTCGCACGGGGGTTCGCAGGCGTATGCGGCACATCCGTCCGGTACGGGGAGCGCGACGCCGGTCAGCCCAGTTTCTCCGCCAGGGCCCGGAACTCGGTCCAGGACAGTTCGGGTTGGCCCGGGTCCCACAGCTTCTGGACGGTCGCCCGCAGCGGCATCCGGATCCCGGCCGCGACCTGGTCCTGGGTCTGGGCGCGGGGGAGGTCGCCCCAGACGGCGAAGGACCCGCCGAGGATCTGGTCGTCGTAGCGGTCCGGGACGGCGGTGGTGCCACGCAGCACCAGCGGCGTCCACTGCTCGTAGATCCGCTCGCCCGTCGGATAGACGAAGGTCAGGGGCTCCCCCAGCACGTAGTAGAGGAACTCGTCGTTGTAGTTGATGACCTCGCGGCCCTCGCTCAGGTACTCCGCGGGCTGCCGGGCGCCGATCTCCTTGCCGGTCCAGTACGCGACCTGGATGTCCTTGCCGGCCCGCACCGATCCGCCCCGGAAAAAG
This sequence comes from Streptomyces griseoloalbus, assembly GCA_014650015.1. Taxonomy (GTDB): domain Bacteria; phylum Actinomycetota; class Actinomycetes; order Streptomycetales; family Streptomycetaceae; genus Streptomyces; species Streptomyces griseoloalbus. Next base: position 115,486 of record BMUD01000019.1, on the reverse strand, counting down.
CCGTCGTTCCAGGCGCGGGGCGTGCGGTCGTGGGCGCGGACGGTGGCGGCCCGGTCGTTGAGCCAGCCCGTGGTCAGGTCCTCGACGGTCGCGCCGGAGCCGTACTTCTCCCGCGCGGCGGCGGCCAGGCCGGGGAACGACGCCTCGGGGTCGGACACCACCAGCGCCTGGTACTCGTCGCCGCCGAGGTGCCACTGCCCGCCGGGGAAGAGTCCGGCGTACTCGTTCAGCAGGTCGTCGACGATCTCGGCGGACTCGGCCTGGGAGATGTCGATCGCGCCGCGCACCGCGCCGCCGCCCGCGTTGCGCAGCTGCAGGTCCGGGTGGGCGGCGATGACCGCGCCGAGGTGTCCGGGCGAGTCGATCTCGGGGACGACGGTGATGTGCCGGCTCGCCGCCAGGTCGACGATCTTCTTCACCTGCGCCTTGGTCAGGTGGTCCTCCGACACGATCTCCGGGTGCGACTCCGACTCGATGCGGAAGCCCTGGTCGTCGGAGAAGTGCAGGCCGATCTCGTTGAACTTCAGATCCCCGAGCTCGCGGATCCGGTCCTCGATCCAGTCGGCGGTGTAGGGCTTGCGCGCCATGTCCAGCATCAGCCCGCGCCGCTGCTTGGCCGGCTCGTCGCGCACCACGCCCTCGGGGGCGGCTCCGGCACCGCGTATCTCCTGCTTGAGCGTGCGGGTGCCGTAGAACACGCCCGCCTCGCCGGGAGCGCCGACCGTCACCGTCCCGCCCCGCACGGTCATCGTGTACGACTCGGGGTTCGCGCCCGCGTCGCGGTTCAGCTCCAGCCGCAGGTCCCCGTCACGCCGGTCGTCCTTCTCCCCCGCGTAGGTGAGCTTCAGCTCGCCGGCGATCAGGCGTCCCTCGTCGGCCAGCGCCGGATCGTCCACGACCACCCGGTGCGCCCGTTCGGGGCGCCACCCCGGGCCGCGCCCGGCCGTGTGCTCGCGGACGGCGGGAATGGTGCGCGGTGCCTGCGACAGGGGGTAGGAGCGGGTGGGGCTCGGACTCGGCCCCTCGCCCGGGGCCGTACCGGCGGGGCGTTCCGCGGCGGACGCCGCCGTCGACCCCGCGAAGGCGTCGTCGCCGTCCGAGGCCGCCCAGAGTCCGAGGCTCACGCCGGACGCGGCCACCAGCGCTCCCGCGGCGACGGACACGATCAACACCCGCCGCTGCCTCACCGTCCGCGGCGCCGCGCGCCGCCTGTGCTGCCTGTGCTGCCTGTGCTGACTCACTCCGCCAACGTACGACCCATTCGAGTGAGGGGCGTCGTCGAACCGCTCTCAAACTCTGCCGTTCGGGTGAATTCTGGGTACCGATCGGACACGTCTCGGACTTACTCGATAACGTGACGTCAGAACTCTCACAGCATCTTCCACCGACACACACGCGACGCCCACGAGGACACACGCTGCCTGCGCACCGTCTACCAGACCTCCCCGGCCGAGTCGCCATACCCGGGCAGACCCGCGGCGTGCCCGGCACCCCGTCCCCGCTGGAGCGGTTCAACACCGCTCCCGCGCAGGACGCCGAGCGCGCCCTTCTGGCCTGCCTGCACAGCCTGCGCTGGGCCCTGCGCATGGCCGGCCACCGCCCCTATCCCGATCTGGCGTCCCTGCTGGCCGCCTCGGACGAGGCGGCGTACGACCTGTCCCCCGAGGAACTCGCCGAGGCCCTGGCCGCGGAGGCCCTGCCCGCCCTCCCCGAGGGCACCTACTCCGCCGCCCACACGGCCCTGAACGCGGCTCACGCGGCCTACGAGACCAAGTTCGGCCACGCCTTCGTCATCTGCCTCGACGGCGTGCCCCCCGAGGAGACCCTGGACCGCATCCTCGAGGACATCCGGTCACGATTGGCGAACGATCCGGACGAGGAGCGCGTGGTGGCGGCCGAGGAACTGCGCCGTTTGGCCAGGGAACGGCTGACGCACATGCTCAGGGGCGCGGGGAGCCGCGCGACGAGCCACGACGGCGCCGCACCCGGAACGTAGCGGGACACACCACCGCGGGTGCCGCCGCTCTAGCCCGTAAGCGTGCCAGTTCGATCACATCAACGACCCCCGATGAGCGCGGCGCCGACGCATCGCTACGATGCTGGGGGCCGGTGGACCGTACCCGGCCGGGCCCGACCGACAAGGAAAGCCGGCGCGGCCCCGAACCCCGCTTCCGGAGGAAACTTCCGTGCCGGCTGGAACGCTGTACCGCGGCCGGGAAGGAATGTGGTCCTGGGTGGCTCACCGAGTCACCGGCGTCCTCATCTTCTTCTTCCTGTTCGTTCACGTGCTGGACACCGCCCTCGTGCGCGTGTCCCCCGAGGCCTACGACACCGTCGTGGCCACGTACAAGACGCCGATCGTCGCGCTGCTGGAGTACGGCCTCGTCGCCGCCATCCTCTTCCACGCGCTCAACGGCCTGCGCGTCATCGCCGTCGACTTCTGGGTCAAGGGCGCCCGGTACCAGAAGCAGATGCTCTGGACCGTCGTCGCCCTGTGGGTCGTGCTGATGATCGGGGCGATCTACCCCGTTCTCGGCCACGCCGCTCGTGAACTGTTCGGGAGCTGACGCCAATGTCCACGACTGAAACCCCCGCCTCGGGCATCGGCCCCGTCGAGGGCGACTCGCTCTACTCCGTCGACAACCCGGCGCCGGTCATCGAGCCCCCGCGCAAGCGCACCAAGAAGACCCCGAAGAGCACCCGGGGCAACTTCGAGCTGGCCGCCTGGCTGTTCATGCGCCTGTCCGGTGTCGTCCTGGTCGTCCTGGTCATCGGCCACCTGCTGATCCAGCTCGTCCTCGACGGCGGCGTCTCCAAGATCGGCTTCGCCTTCGTGGCGGGCCGCTGGGCCTCGCCGTTCTGGCAGGTCTGGGACCTGCTGATGCTGTGGCTGGCGATGCTGCACGGCGCCAACGGCCTGCGCACGGTCATCAACGACTACGCGGAGCGGCCGAACACCCGGCTGTGGCTCAAGGGCCTGCTCTACACCGCCACGGTGTTCACCATCCTGCTGGGCACGCTGGTGATCTTCACCTTCGACCCGAACATCCGCTAGGCACGGGGCTGCGAGAATCATGAAGATCCACAAGTACGACACCGTCATCGTCGGCGCCGGCGGCGCGGGCATGCGCGCGGCCATCGAGTCGACGAAGCGCAGCCGCACCGCCGTCCTGACCAAGCTCTACCCCACCCGCTCCCACACGGGCGCCGCGCAGGGCGGCATGGCCGCCGCGCTGGCCAACGTGGAGGAGGACAACTGGGAGTGGCACACCTTCGACACGGTCAAGGGCGGTGACTACCTGGTCGACCAGGACGCCGCCGAGATCCTGGCGAAGGAGGCCATCGACTCGGTCCTCGACCTGGAGAAGATGGGCCTGCCGTTCAACCGGACCCCGAACGGCACCATCGACCAGCGCCGCTTCGGCGGTCACAGCCGCAACCACGGCGAGGCCCCGGTCCGCCGGTCCTGCTACGCGGCCGACCGCACCGGCCACATGATCCTCCAGACGCTGTACCAGAACTGCGTCAAGGAGGGCGTGGAGTTCTTCAACGAGTTCTACGTCCTGGACCAGCTGATCACCGAGGTCGACGGCGTCAAGAAGTCGGCCGGTGTGGTGGCGTACGAGCTGGCCACCGGCGAGATCCACGTCTTCCAGGCCAAGGCCGTGATCTACGCGTCCGGCGGCACCGGCAAGTTCTTCAAGGTGACGTCCAACGCGCACACGCTGACCGGTGACGGCCAGGCGGCCGTGTACCGGCGCGGGCTGCCGCTGGAGGACATGGAGTTCTTCCAGTTCCACCCGACCGGCATCTGGCGCATGGGCATCCTGCTCACCGAGGGTGCCCGCGGTGAGGGCGGCATCCTGCGCAACAAGGACGGCGAGCGCTTCATGGAGAAGTACGCGCCGGTCATGAAGGACCTCGCCTCGCGTGACGTCGTCTCGCGCTCCATCTACACGGAGATCCGCGAGGGCCGCGGCTGCGGTCCCGAGGGCGACCACGTCTACCTGGACCTCACGCACCTCCCGCCGGAGCAGCTGGACGCCAAGCTCCCGGACATCACGGAGTTCGCGCGCACCTACCTCGGCATCGAGCCGTACACGGACCCGATCCCGATCCAGCCGACCGCGCACTACGCCATGGGCGGCATCCCGACCAACGTCGAGGGTGAGGTCCTGGCGGACAACACCACCGTCGTCCCGGGCCTGTACGCGGCCGGCGAGGTCGCCTGCGTCTCCGTGCACGGCGCCAACCGCCTGGGCACCAACTCGCTGCTGGACATCAACGTGTTCGGCAAGCGGGCCGGTATCGCGGCGGCGGAGTACTCCCAGAAGGCCGACTTCGTCGAGCTGCCGGAGAACCCGGAGTCCCTGGTCGTCGAGCAGATCGAGCGGCTGCGGTCCTCCACCGGCACCGAGCGGGTGGCCACCATCCGCCGTGAGCTGCAGGAGACCATGGACGCCAACGTCATGGTGTTCCGCACCGAGCAGACGATCAAGACGGCGGTCGAGAAGATCGCCGAGCTGCGCGAGCGCTACCGGAACGTCGCCATCCAGGACAAGGGCAAGCGGTTCAACACCGACCTCCTCGAGGCCATCGAGCTGGGCAACCTGCTCGACCTGGCCGAGGTCATGGCCGTCTCCGCGCTGGCCCGCAAGGAGTCCCGCGGCGGTCACTACCGCGAGGACTACCCGAACCGCGACGACGTCAACTTCATGCGCCACACGATGGCGTACCGCGAGGTCGGCGCCGACGGCTCCGAGACCGTCCGTCTGGACTACAAGCCGGTCGTCCAGACCCGCTACCAGCCGATGGAGCGTAAGTACTGATGGCTACCCCTGTTCTGGACAAGGCGGACGCGGCCGGTTCCCCCGAGCCCGGTTTCGCCGACTCCCCCTACATCACCGTCACGATGCGGATCCGCCGGTTCAACCCGGAGATCTCGGCCGAGGCGACCTGGGAAGACTTCCAGCTGGAGATCGACCCGAAGGAGCGTGTCCTCGACGCGCTGCACAAGATCAAGTGGGATCTGGACGGCACGCTGACGTTCCGCCGTTCCTGCGCCCACGGCATCTGCGGCTCCGACGCCATGCGGATCAACGGCAAGAACCGCCTGGCCTGCAAGACGCTGATCAAGGACATCAACCCCGAGAAGCCGATCACGGTCGAGGCCATCAAGGGCCTGACGGTCCTGAAGGACCTGGTCGTGGACATGGAGCCGTTCTTCCAGGCGTACCGGGACGTGATGCCCTTCCTGATCACGAAGGACACCAACGAGCCGACGCGTGAGCGCCTCCAGAGCGCCGAGGACCGCGAGCGCTTCGACGACACGACCAAGTGCATCCTGTGCGCCGCCTGCACCACGTCGTGCCCGGTGTTCTGGAACGACGGGCAGTACTTCGGCCCGGCCGCCATCGTCAACGCGCACCGCTTCATCTTCGACTCGCGTGACGAGGCCGGCGAGCAGCGCCTGGAGATCCTGAACGACAAGGACGGCGTGTGGCGCTGCCGCACGACCTTCAACTGCACGGACGCCTGCCCGCGCGGCATCGAGGTCACCAAGGCGATCGCGGAGGTGAAGCGGGCGCTGATCACGCGCCGCTTCTGAGGTCGTCTTCGCACCTGTCCGAGGGCCCCGTTTCCGCTGGAGACGGGGCCCTCTGGCATATGCCACACCTTGGGGTGAACGCGGCCGAGACGGACGTACGGGCCCCGTCCGCCCTACGATGATGGTCTCGACACCAGCCCCTAGGAGGCACGCGATGTCCGCAGCATCCGTCGAGCGGCCCCACGAGGAGCGTCCGCTGATCGCGGAGGCGAACCGTCTCATGGACCGCAATCCGGGCTACCGCGTCGAGATCATCGGAGGCCAGCTCCTCGTGACCCCGCCACCGGACGGCCCGCACGCCGACGCCCTCACCAGTCTGAGCGTTCCCTTCCTGACGGCAGGGCTGCACGGCTCGGAGACACGAGTACTACAGGGAGTGGGACTGTGGCTGCCGGCGAGCGCCGAGGACTACGCCATCCCCGACCTGGCTGTGGTGGACGCGGACTACCGCGACAGATACGTCGAGAACAACAGCTATGAGCCGCTCTGCTTCCGTCTGGTTCTCGAAGTGACGTCCAGCAACTGGAAGACCGACCTGAAGACGAAGGTAGCTGCCTACGCCGAGGCGAAGGTCCCCGTCTACGTCATCGTCGACCGCAAGCACCAGCGCCTCCACGTCCTGACCGACCCGGTCGAGTCCGAGTACGCCACCCACCGCTTCCACTCCCCCGGCCAGCTGGTCACCCTCCCCGACTCCATCGGTGCCAAGGTCACCCTCGACGTGACCGAGATCCTCCAGGCGGGTCGGGCGAAGAAGAACCCCGATCAGGGCTGACCGCGGTGGCGTCGCAGGGGGCGGCGCCGCAGGCTCCTGCACCGCTCCGTAGGGCACCCGTCCCTGGCGTTAGGCTCTCTTCCCGTGCCCGCGAAGAACGACGGCCCCGATGACGGCGCCGCACCCAGCAAGTCCGAGCAGACCCGCGCCCTGATCCTTCAGACGGCGATGCGGCTGTTCCAGGAGCGCGGGTACGACAGGACGACCATGCGGGCCATCGCCAAGGAGGCCGGTGTCTCCGTCGGCAACGCGTACTACTACTTCGCGGGCAAGGAGCACCTGATCCAGGGCTTCTACGACCGGATCGCCGCCGAGCACCAGGTGGCGGTCCGGGAGGTTCTGGACCGGGAGACCGACCTGGAGGCCCGGCTCGCGGGTGTGCTGAAGGCGTGGCTGGACATCGCCACCCCGTACCACGAGTTCGCGGTGCAGTTCTTCAAGAACGCCGCCGATCCGGACAGCCCGCTCAGCCCTTTCTCGCCCGAGTCGGAGCACGCGCGGGTGGAGGCGATCAGCGTGCACCGGGCGGTGCTGGCCGGCGCGAGGACCAAGGTGCCGGAGGAACTGCGCGACGTCCTGCCCGAGTTGATGTGGCTGTCGCAGATGGGGCTGTGCCTGTACTGGATCTTCGACCGCACCGAGGGCCGCGAGCGCAGCTACCGGCTCGCCGAGCGGGGTGCCCGGCTCACCGCGCGGGGGGTCTCCCTGGCCCGATTCCGGGTCCTGCGGCCCCTGGTGCGCGAGGTGCACGAACTGTTCACGGAGTTCCTGCCCGGGATGACGAAGATGCTTCCGGATCCTTCTTCGCCGCGCACACCTCCGTCAGGGGAGCCGACCCCCCGGCGGGACGACCGCACGGCCCCGTGACCCGCAGGCGGGACCCCTCGCCCCGACCGCCTCCAGCAGGCCCTGCGTGCCGACCGTACGGCCCCCGGCGTCCAGCACCGTGGCGCCACGAGAGGGCCGCCGGTCCGTCTCGGAGACCACGCCGACGCACTGCTCGTCGACCGTCCGCACCGGGGCCGGGTTTCAGACCACCGAGCCGGTCGCGGTGATGACGGCCGCCCTGCTGCTGTTCGGCTGCTGAGCGGCCGGCGCCCCGGCGGCGACGCAGTCGTGCCGCTGGGGCGAGGAGTCCCCCACTCGGGCGAAGCCGAGAGGGGGGAGGGCGGGCGCGGCGGCACCCCGCGCACGCCGGGCTGCGCGTCCCACCCCCGGCCCGCACCGACGCCGACCCGCAGCCGTCAAGCCTGCCGGGACGCCAGCTCGATCACCGTGATGTCCGACGGCGCGCCCACCCTGGTCGGCGGCCCCCACGCCCCGGCACCCCGGCTGACGTAGAGCTGGGTGTCGCCATAGCGCTCCAGCCCCGCCAGCGTCGGATTGGCCGCGCCGGCGATCAGGTTGGCGGGCCAGAGCTGCCCGCCATGGGTGTGCCCGGAGAGCTGGAGGTCCACACCGTGATCGACGGCGTCGTGGATCTGCACCGGCTGGTGGGCGAGGAGCACGCACGCGCGCGCCCGGTCACGGTCGCCGAGCGCCTTCGTGTAGTCGGGTCCCTGACCCTCGTCCTCGCCGGACACGTCGTTGACTCCCGCCAGGTCGAAGTGCGGGAGCTCCGTGCGGGCGTTCTCCAGGGGGCGCAGGCCGAGCCGGCGCACCTCCTCGACCCACTGTTCGGCGCCGGAGAAGTACTCGTGGTTGCCGGTGACGAAGAAGGAGCCGTGACGGGCCGTCAGCTGGGCCAGGGGGGCGGCGGCCGGGCCGAGGTCCTTGACGCTGCCGTCCACCAGGTCGCCGACGACCGCGATCAGGTCGGGCTGGGTCGCGTTGATCGTGTCGACGACCTTCTGCGCGAAGCCGCGGCCGAGGACCGGACCCAGGTGGATGTCGCTGACCACCGCGATGCGGAAACCGTGCGCCGCGCGGGGGAGCTTGGCGAGCGGCACGGTGACCCGCTTCACCCGCGGTCCGCGCAGCACGCCGTACGTCCCGTAGCCGACGGTCCCCACGGCCGCCGCCGCGGCGGCCCCGCCGACGACACGGGAGACGAACAGACGGCGCGAGGGGCCGGAGGGAGGAGTGGGGGCTTCGTGGGCGCCGGAGGGCGTGTGCGGCGCGGAGGGTGCTTCGCCGGCGCCGGAGGCACCGCCGTCGTGGGTGCTGTCGTCCGCGGGCCCGGGGGCGTGCCCGGACGTCCCGGCGCCCGGCGTGGCGGCCGGGACGGAGCCGGCGCTCCGTCCGGCCGGTATCGGCTCCGGCTTCGCCGGCACGGTCACCGCCTGCGCCGTCCGCGCCCGCCGTTCGAGGACCCGGCGCAGCACCGGGCGCACCAGTTCACCCGCGAGCACGGCCAGCAGCAGATACAGGCACAGGGCCAGCCACAGGAAACCGGGCCAGGCCAGGACCTGCTGGAGCCAGAAGGGTGCCCCACCGCGCTCGGCGACGAGTGCGCCGACGGTCAGCGCCCAGCCCCCGGCGATCACCACCGCGCCGGCGCGGCGCACCGCGCCCGGGCCCTGTGTGGTGTCCCGGAACAGACGCCGCCACACATACCAGTTGCCCGTCACCAGGACGGCCACGACCAGTAGTGCGATGAGTACGAAAACGATGGCCACGGTGCGGAGTTCCCCTGTATCCCGTCAGGACGTGCGTGACGTCCGGCTCAGTGCGCGCAGTCCGCGCAACCCGATGCCCCCGATGACCGTCCCCAGTACGAAGGAGACGACGGCGAGCGTCAGATGAACGAAGAAGTACGCCGTCGGGTGCCCGTCCTCGAACGCGAGTCCGCTGCTGTCCTTGACCAGGTTCTTGACGAAAGTGATCCAGATGACCCAGCTCCAGACCCCGAAGGCGAGCAGGAACCAGGAGATGGGGCGGCTGAGCGTCATACGTCCAGTATCACCGGCCGATGTCCGGTTCCCTGCCCGGGGTGGGGACCGGGGTGGGACGTCGCCAGGTTTGGCATGTACGTTTCCGACCGTGCCCGCACCCGAGAACACCGTCCGGCGATCCCTGCTGATCGCTTCCGCCGTCCTGCTGTCCACCGCGCTGACCGCGCCCGTCGCCCTCGCGGCTCCCAAGCCGTCGACGAGTCCGTCGGCGACTCCCCCGGCGAAGATGTCGTCGGTGGGCGGCGCCCGGCTCGGGCAGCCGGGCACCCAGGTCAATCTCGCGAGCGGGGTGCCGGTCCTGCCGAAGGACGTGTCGGCCCGGTCCTGGATCGTCGCCGACGCGGAGTCCGGCGAGGTGCTCGCCGCACACAACGCGCACTGGCGGCTGGCCCCGGCGAGCACGCTGAAGATGCTGTTCGCCGACACGCTGCTGCCGAAGTGGCCCGGGACGACGGAGCACAAGGTCGAACCGTCCGACCTGGCGGGCATCGGGTCCGGTTCCAGCATGGTCGGCATCAAGGAGGACGAGACCTACACCGTCCACGACCTGTGGCTGGGTGTCTTCCTTCAATCCGGCAACGACGCCGTGCATGTGCTGTCGGCGATGAACGGTGGCGTCAAGAACACCGTGGCGGAGATGAACGAGCACGCCGAGGAGCTCCAGGCCCTCGACACGTACGTGGTCAGCCCCGACGGCTACGACGCCGAGGAACAGGTGTCCTCCGCGTACGACCTCACGCTGATCGCCCGGTCCGGGCTGCAGAAGAAGGACTTCCGGGAGTACTCCTCGACGGTCACCGCGAAGTTCCCGGGCGAGACGAAGAAGAACAAGAAGGGCAAGAAGGTCCGCGGGTCCTTCGAGATCCGGAACACCAACCGGCTGCTGGCCGGCGACGTCGACGTGCCCGTCTACCAGGGCATCGCGGGTGTGAAGAACGGCAACACCACCAACGCGGGCGCCACCTTCACCGGTGTCGCCGAGCGGGACGGCAAGGTGCTGCTGGTCACCGTGATGAACCCGGAGAAGGACGAGAGCAACGAGGTCTACAAGGAGACCGCGCGGCTCTTCGACTGGGGCTTCGAGGCGGCCGGCAAGGTCGAGCCGGTGGGTGAACTGGTGCCGCCGAAGAGCGCCGCGCAGGCCGGTGCCCGGCCGGGGCCGTCCGCCTCTCCCGGTGAGGCTCCCGGCGAGGCCGGGGGTGCCGGGACCGGCGCCGCCGGGGGCGGGTCGAAGGCGGTGGCGAGTGCCGCGGCGAGCGGCGGCACGGACGGCATGGGGGTCGCGCTGGGCATCACCGGCGGGGTGCTGGTGCTGCTGGCGGGCGGCGCGTTCCTGGTCAACCGCCGCTGGCCGCTGCCCGACCTGGTGCGCCGTCGCTCGCGTCCGTGAGCTCGGGCACCTCGTCCCGCTTGCTCTGCGTCGCCGTCCAGGCGGCGCAGAACAGAACCAGTTTCATGGTGAAGTTGATCCACAGCAGCAGGGCCACGGGGACGCCGAAGGCGCCGTACATGCTCTTCGCGGCCACACCCTGCATATAGCCGCTGAGCAGCAGCTTCAGCAGTTCGAAGCCGACCGCGCCGGTGAGCGCGGCGACCATCAGGCGGTGCCGGGCGGGTTCGACGCCGGGCAGCAGGGTCAGGACGTACAGCAGGAGCAGGAAGTCGGCGCCCACGGCGACGGCGAACGCCGCGATGTGCAGGACCGCCCCGCCCCAGCCGCCCTTCTCCAGTCCGATGGCGTCGCTGATCCGCCCCACCATCGCGGAGGCGACGGTGGAGGCGACCAGGGTGATCAGGACCGCGCCGCCCAGCCCGACGAGGATGCCCGCGTCCTTGCCCTTGCGCAGGAGGGGGTTCTCCTCCTCGTCGGGCAGCTCCCACACCGCGCGGAGGCACTCGCGCATCGAACCGGCCCAGCTGATGCCGGTGAACAGCAGGACGGCACCGGCGATGAGGCCCACGGTGCCGGCGTTCCGCACCAGGCTCTCGATGTCCAGCTGTTCGGAGATCCCCGGGACCTGGTCGGCGATCTTGTCCTGGAGGGTGTCCTGCTGTTCCTGGCCGAGTGTGGCGGCGCCGATCGCGGCGGCCACGGTGAGCAGCGGGAACAGGGCGACGAAACTGGTGAACGTCATCGCGGCGGCCAGCCGCGTCCAGTGCACGCGGTCCAGGCGCTCGTACGACCGCCACGCGTGCGTGCGCATCAGCCGCGCCATCCACGGCCCGACGACCGGGAGTTTTTTCAGCCAGTCCATGGTCCGACTCTGCCCCCGTTACGGAAGACCAATGTCCTGGTGCCCCAGAAACGGACTCCCGTGGCCAGCGCCATGCCGACCACCGCGCCGGAGACGGTGTCCGCGCGCTGCGAGGTGAGGCCGAGCCCGTAGTGGCTGACGGCCAGGCACAGCAGTTGTACGGCCGCGCCGGCGAGGTTCACCGCGAAGAAGACGGCGTAGGGGCGCGGGCCGCGCACGCGCGTGTCGCGGTAGGTGCCGTGCGCGTTGCCCACGTAGGCCACCGTGCAGCCGGCGAGGAAGGCGAGCGCCTTGGCGGTGAGCGGGCCGAGTCCGGCGGGGCCGCGCAGGTACATGAAGAGGGCGAGGTCGACGGCGTAGGCGAGCAGACCGGCGGTGGCGAAGCCGAGGAGTTCGCGCCGGCGGCGGGCCCACTGGTCGGTGCGGGGACTCACCAGTCCGCCACGGCCAGGGCGTACATCGCCGCCCACACCAGGCCGATGACGGCGAGCGCGCGGTCGCCCAGCACCACGTCCTCCGGTTCGCCGGCGGTCCCGCGGTCGGCGAAGACGGCGTAGCGCAGGACGGCGAGGACGAAGGCGACCACGGACAGCTGACGCCAGGGCAGCACGCTGGTGTGCGGGACACCGCCCTCCTCCAGGGCCCACAGGCAGTAGCCGAGGACGGCGACGCCGGCCGCGAGCTGCCAGACGAAGCGCAGGTAGCCGGTGCTGTACTCGGTGAGCAACGCGCGCGTGGCGCCCTGTTCTCCGGCCATCTGCACCGCCTCGGAGTAGCGCTTGGCCGCGACCATGAACAGCGCGCCGAACCCGGTGGTGATCAGGAACCAGCGCGACAGCGGAATGCCGAGGGCCAGCCCGCCGGTCACCGCCCGCATCACGAAGCCCGTGGTGACGACCACGAGGTCGACGACGAGGACGTGCTTGAGGCTGACGCAGTACGCCACTTGCATCCCGAGGTACGCGGTCAGCAGCGCGGCGACCTCCGGTGGGCACAGCCGGGCCGCGACGACGGGCGCGAGGACGCCGAGGGTGATTCCGGCGGCGTAGGCGACCGGTACGGGGACCTGGCCGGCGGCGACCGGGCGGCGGCACTTGACGGGGTGGGCGCGGTCGGCCTCGGCGTCGCGCGCGTCGTTGACCAGGTAGACGGCGGCGGCGCAGGCGGTGAACAGGACGAAGACCAGCGCGAGTCGGGTCAGGGCGTGGGCGGAGAACAGTTCGCCGGCGGCTGCCGGGGCGGCGATGACCAGGACGTTCTTGACCCACTGCTTGGGCCGCGCGGTGCGCAGCAGGCCCCCGAGGAGGCCGCCGCGCCGGGAGGGGGGTGCCGCCCGCCGCCTTCGGACGCGGCCTCGCCGGAGGGCTGTGTCGGTCACGCGGGGCCTCCCGTCATCCAGCGGGCGCCGAGCCGGGCCGTCAGCGCGCCCAGGGCGGCACCGGCCGCCACGTCCGAGGGGTAGTGGACGCCGGCCACCAGGCGGGACAGGCACATGGCGACGGCGAGCGGCGGCACCGCGCGGGACCCCAGCGCGCCGAAGGCGACGGCGGCGGCCGCCGCGGACGTGGCGTGCGAGCTGGGGAAGGAGTGCCGGCCGACCGTGCCGACCAGGGGTTCGACATGGGCGGGGCGCGGACGGCGCACCACCCGTTTCACGACCGTGCTGACGACGTGGGCGCCCGCGGTCAGCGCGGTGCCGCGCAGCCAGGCGCCCCGCCGCGGGCGGTCCGCGACGGCCCCGGTGAGTCCTGCCGCCAGCCAGAGCGCCCCGTGCTCCCCCGCCCGGGACAGGGCGCGCGCGGCACCGGCCACGCGCGGGTCGCCGCCGCACGCTCTGAGGGCCGAGACGATCCGGTGGTCCATGCCGCGGGGACCGAGGAGGTGGTGGAGCTCGTGCAGGTCGTCCATGTGGACTCACTGTTCACGCCCGGCGGGCCGGAACTCCGTCACTATTGAGCGACATCCCATTAATCACCCATTTCGGGGATGGGGCTGACGTTTCAAAACTAATCAGTTACAAATGGGCGATACGGTCGCCGTCATGCCTGCCGACACCGTTTCCGTCACGGGGTGGGGCCGCACCGCTCCCACCGTGACCCGGCTGATCCGCCCACGGACGTACGAGGAGGCCGCGCTGGCCGTCCGGGACTGCGGGGCCCGCGGGGGCATCGCGAGGGGCCTGGGACGCGCGTACGGGGACGCCGCGCAGAACGCGGGCGGCGCCGTGTTCGACATGACGGGCCTGGACCGCGTGCACGCGATCGACGCGGACGGCGGCACCGTGCTGTGTGACGCCGGGGTCTCCCTGCACCGGCTGATGGAGGTGCTGCTGCCGCTCGGCTGGTTCGTGCCGGTGACGCCGGGCACCCGCTACGTGACCGTCGGCGGGGCGATCGGCGCCGACATCCACGGCAAGAACCACCACGTCTCCGGCTCCTTCTCCCGCCATGTCCTGTCGCTGGAGCTGCTCACCGCCGACGGCCGGGTCCGTACGGTCGTGCCGGGCACGCCGCTGTTCGATGCGACCGCGGGCGGCATGGGCCTGACCGGGGTGATCCTTACCGCGACGATCCGGCTCCAGCCGGTCGAGACCTCGCTGATGTGCGTCGACACCGAGCGCGCGAGCGACCTCGACGACCTGATGGCCCGGCTGGCCGACACCGACCACCGCTACCGCTACTCGGTCGCCTGGATCGATCTGCTGGCCCGGTCCACCGCCACCGGCCGCGCGGTGCTCACGCGCGGCGACCACGCGCCGCTGGACGCACTGCCCCGGGGCACCCGCGCGCGCGGGGAGCCCCTGGCCTTCCGCACCACCCGCCTCCCGGCCGCCCCCTCCTTCGTCCCGGAGGGCCTGCTCAACCGCGCCACCGTGGGCCTGTTCAACGAGCTCTGGTACCGCAGGGCCCCTCGCTCGCGGACCGGGCGACTCCAGCGGATCCCGGCGTTCTTCCACCCCCTGGACGGCGTGCCCCACTGGAACCGGGTCTACGGCCGGAGCGGCTTCGTGCAGTACCAGTTCGCCGTCGGTCACGGGCGGGAGGACACCCTGCGCCGGATCGTGCGCCGGATCTCCGAACGCCGCTGCCCGTCCTTCCTCGCCGTCCTCAAGCGCTTCGGTGACGCCGACCCCGGCTGGCTGTCCTTCCCCGTGCCGGGCTGGACCCTGGCCCTGGACATCCCGGCGGCGCTGCCCGGCCTCGGCGGCTTCCTCGACGAACTCGACGAGGAGGTCGCCGGCGCCGGCGGGCGGGTGTACCTCGCCAAGGACTCCCGGCTGCGCCCGGAGCTGCTCTCCGCCATGTACCCCCGCCTGGACGACTTCCGCGCCCTGCGCGCCGAACTGGACCCGCGCGGGGTGTTCACTTCCGACCTGTCCCGTCGGCTCCACCTCTGAAACCCGTCGACCCCCTCCCCAAGGAGCTGCCGTGAAGGACGCCTTCGGCCTCCCCCAGTCCCTGCTCGTCCTCGGCGGTACGTCCGAGATCGCGCTGGCCACCGCGCGCCGGCTGATCGCCCGCCGCACCCGCACGGTGTGGCTGGCGGGCCGTCCCTCCCCCGGTCTGGACCGGGCCGCCGAGCATCTGCGCGGGCTCGGCGCCGAGGTGCGCACCGTCGCCTTCGACGCGCTCGCCCCGGCCACCCACGAGGGCGCGCTCGGCAAGGTCTTCGCCGAGGGCGACGTCGACATGGTGCTGCTCGCCTTCGGCACCCTGGGCGACCAGGCGCACGACGAGCGGGACCCCGCGGCCGCGGTACGGGTGGCGCAGACCAACTACACCGGCGCGGTCTCGTCGGGCCTGGTGTGCGCGGGCGCGCTCCAGGCGCAGGGCCACGGCTCCCTGGTGGTGCTGTCGTCCGTCGCGGGCGAGCGGGCGCGCCGCGCCAACTTCATCTACGGCTCCAGCAAGGCCGGCCTGGACGCCTTCGCCCAGGGCCTCGGCGACGCCCTGTACGGCACGGGCGTGCACGTCATGGTCGTACGCCCCGGGTTCGTCCGTACGCGGATGACCGCCTCACTGCCCGAGGCGCCGCTGGCCACCACGCCGGAGGCGGTCGCGGCGGCCGTGGAGCTGGGGCTGCGACGCCGCGCGGAGACGGTGTGGGTGCCGGGCGCGCTGCGGGTGGTGATGTCGGCGCTGCGGCATCTGCCGCGCGCGGTGTTCCGGCGCCTGCCGGTCTGAGGCGACCGGGTGGCGCGGCTCAGTGGGCGGAGACGGATCCCCGGTCCGCGTGCCCGGACTGCGGGGGCACCACCGCGGAGCCGAAGGCGAAGTCGCGCAGCTTGCGCCACACGCCGTCGGCGCCCTGCTCGTAGAGCGCGAACCCGGTGCAGGGCCACTCGGCCTCGTAGTCGGCGAGCTCCTCGAAGGCGCGGTCCATGGCCGCTTCCTCGATGCCGTGCGCCACGGTGACGTGGGGGTGGTACGGGAACTGCAGTTCCCGGGCGACGGGGCCGGAGGCGTCGCGGACCCGATTCTGCAGCCAGGTGCAGGCCTCGTCGCCCTCGACGACCCGGACGAACACCACCGGCGACAGCGGCCGGAAGGTGCCGGTGCCCGACAGCCGCATGGGGAACGGCCGGCCGGCCGCGGCGACCTCGTCCAGATGCGCCTCGACGGCCGGCAGGTCGGCGTCGTCGACCTCGGTCGGCGGCAGCAGGGTGACGTGTGTGGGGATGCCGTGAGCCGCGGCGTCGCCGAAGCCCGCGCGCAGCTGCTGAAGCCGGCTGCCGTGAGGCTCCGGGACCGCGATCGACACGCCGATCGTTACGGTCCCCACGTCGTCTCCTGTCGTTGTGGTGGTGAAGCGTGGTGGTGAGGCTGGTGAGCGCCGGGCGACCGCCGAAACGGCCACCCGGTTATCGACTGTACGACCACCACCCGGATCCGGGCAGGCGCAACCGGAGTGATGTGCAGCGCTGTGCGGTGGTACGGAGCGGTGCCGTGGGCCGGTTCGGTGCGCCGGTTTCAGTGCGCCCGCTCAGTGCGCCGGTTCAGTGTTTCGCGGGCAGGAAGCCCACCCGCTCGTACGCCTGGGAGAGGGTCTCCGCGGCGACGGAACGCGCCTTCTCCGCGCCCTTGGCCAGGATCGAGTCGAGCGTCTCGGGGTCGTCCAGGTACTGCTGGGTGCGCTCCCTGAACGGGGTCACGAACTCGACCATGACCTCGGCGAGGTCCGTCTTGAGCGCGCCGTAGCCCTTGCCGGCGTACTTCTGCTCCAGTTCGGGGATGTCCGCCCCGGTGAGGGTCGAATAGATCGTGAGCAGATTGCTCACACCGGGCTTCTCCACGACGTCGTAGCGGATCACCGTGTCGGTGTCGGTGACCGCGCTCTTCACCTTCTTGGCGGTGGCCTTCGGCTCGTCGAGGAGGTTGATGAGGCCCTTCGGCGTGGACGCCGACTTGCTCATCTTGATCGCCGGGTCCTGGAGGTCGTAGATCTTCGCCGTCTCCTTGAGGATGTACGGCTTCGGGACGGTGAAGGTCGCGCCGAACCGGCCGTTGAAACGCTCGGCGAGGTCACGGGTGAGCTCGATGTGCTGGCGCTGGTCCTCACCGACGGGGACCTCGTTGGCCTGGTAGAGCAGGATGTCCGCGACCTGGAGGACCGGGTACGTGAACAGTCCGACGGAGGCGCGGTCGGCGCCCTGCTTGGCGGACTTGTCCTTGAACTGAGTCATGCGGGAGGCCTCGCCGAAGCCGGTGAGGCAGTTCATGACCCAGGCGAGCTGGGCGTGCTCGGGGACGTGGCTCTGGACGAAGAGTGTGCAGCGGTCCGGGTCCAGCCCGGCGGCCAGCAGCTGGGCGGCGGCCAGGCGGGTGTTGGCGCGCAGCTCCTCGGGGTCCTGCGGGACCGTGATCGCGTGCAGGTCGACGACCATGTAGAACGCGTCGTGGGTCTCCTGCAGGGCCACCCACTGGCGGACGGCGCCGAGGTAGTTGCCGAGGTGGAACGAGCCTGCCGTGGGCTGGATTCCGGAGAGCACGCGGGGTCGGTCAGAAGCCATGCCCACCATTCTCTCAGGTCCCGCGGGGCGATCAGGAACGGATCGGAAACAGGTGGGAACCGATCCGTCCCCGGCGGTGTGACAGGAGCGCGGGGACGCGGGAGGGGGGCCGCATCGTCGATGAGGCCGCGGTGATCGCACGCGTACGCGCCGGGGAGCCGGAGGCGTACGCGGATCCGGTGCGGGCCCTACGGGCATCGCGCTCGAGGCGGGGGCGGACGCGGAGGACGTGGCGCAACGGGCCTTCGTGGAGTCGTACGGCGCGCTGGGCGGGTTCCGGGACGCCACGGCGTTCCGGCCGTGGCTGCTGTCGATCGTGCCCAATGAGACGAGGAACACAGCGCGCGAGGCAGCGCGCCGCACCACCCTCGTCGGCGGACACGGGCCGCGTCGGGTGCGGGCGACGGCACCGGCGGGTGGTGGGCGATACCGGGGCGGTGGCCGGAGCGGCACTGGCCCTGGTGCCGCGCCCGTACCCGACACGGTGGCCGCTGATCCGCCGGCGGGAGGAGCAGGGGCCGGGGCAGGAGCTGCTGGACGCCTGAGACCGGCCCGCGGCGGCCCGGTACATGACCGGACCGCCGCGGGGCGCGCGAGGGGCGGGACCCGTGCCGGGGAGCCTGCCGGACGCCTCAGCCGAGGTCGATCTCCGGGTAGAGCGGGAAGCCGGCGACCAGGTCGGTGGCGCGGCGGGAGATCTCGTCGGCGATCTTCGCGTCGAGGATGTGGGCCGCCTTGGAGGGGGCGCCGGACTTGGTGGTGCCGGGCTCGGCCGTCGTCAGCACACGGTCGATGAGACCGGCGACCTCGTCCATCTCGGCGGTGCCCAGGCCGCGCGTGGTCAGCGCGGGGGTGCCGACGCGGATGCCGGAGGTGTACCAGGCGCCGTTGGGGTCGGCCGGGATGGAGTTGCGGTTGGTGACGATGCCCGACTCGAGCAGGGCGGCCTCGGCCTGACGGCCGGTGAGGCCGTAGGAGGTGGCGACGTCGATCAGGTTGAGGTGGTTGTCGGTACCGCCGGTCACGAGAGTGGCGCCGCGGCGCATCAGACCCTCGGCGAGGGCGCGGGAGTTGTCGACGATGCGCTGGGCGTAGTCCTGGAAGGCGGGCTGCCGGGCCTCGGCGAGGGCGACCGCCTTGGCGGCCATGACGTGCGGGAGCGGGCCGCCGAGGACCATCGGGCAGCCGCGGTCGACCTGGTCCTTGAGGGAGTCGTCGCACAGCACCATGCCGCCGCGCGGGCCGCGCAGCGACTTGTGGGTGGTGGTGGTGACGATCTGGGCGTGCGGGACCGGGTCGAAGTCGCCGGTGAGGACCTTGCCGGCGACGAGGCCGGCGAAGTGGGCCATGTCGACCATGAGCGTGGCACCGACCTCGTCGGCGATCTCGCGCATGATCCGGAAGTTCACCAGACGGGGGTAGGCGGAGTAGCCGGCGACGATGATCAGGGGCTTGAACTCGCGGGCGGAGGCGCGCAGCGCCTCGTAGTCGATCAGGCCGGTGGCCGGGTCGGTGCCGTAGGAGCGCTGGTCGAACATCTTGCCGGAGATGTTCGGGCGGAAGCCGTGGGTGAGGTGGCCGCCGGCGTCCAGGGACATGCCGAGCATGCGCTGGTTGCCGAAGGCGCGGCGCAGCTCGGCCCAGTCGGCGTCGGAGAGGTCGTTGACCTGGCGCACGCCGGCCTTCTCCAGGGCGGGCAGTTCGACGCGCTGGGCGAGGACGGACCAGAAGGCGACGAGGTTGGCGTCGATGCCGGAGTGCGGCTGGACGTAGGCGTGGCGGGCGCCGAAGAGCTCCTTGGCGTGCTCGGCGGCGAGCGACTCGACGGTGTCGACGTTGCGGCATCCGGCGTAGAAGCGGCGGCCGACGGTCCCCTCGGCGTACTTGTCGCTGAACCAGTTGCCCATCGCGAGGAGGGTGGCCGGGGAGGCGTAGTTCTCGGAGGCGATGAGCTTGAGCATCTCGCGCTGATCGGCGACCTCCTGGCCGATGGCGTCGGCGACGCGCGGCTCGACGGCGCGGATCACGTCGAGGGCGGAGCGGAAGGCGGTGGAAGCGGTGGAGAGGGGCTCGGCTGACATGGGGGACCTCCGGACGTGGCGTTCAGCGTTCACGGTACGGCCCAGGCGCACGGCACACTTGCCGGTCCCGGCGGTCACGGTTCCGGGGGCCGCTTCCCGATGGTTGCTCCATCCCAGCACGCCAGTCACGGCCCACGGTCACATTACCGGGCGGCACGAAGTGCCACGGGGAGGCGTCCACCATGCGGGCGACGGCGTCTGCCGGGTGGCGGTACGAGCGCGTCCGCAGCCGCAGGCGCGTGGTGGCCGGTCACGCGGTTCCCCGCGCCCCTGGGGGACGCGCCCTGTTCACAAGATCACGTGCGGCAGGAAGCGGGCGTACTCGTCGGTCACCAGACCGGAGGACTCGCGGATGCCGAGGCCGGCGGACTCGTTCTCGACGACCCAGGTGCCGAGGACGACGTGGTTGCCGTCGAAGGTGGGGAGGGGGGCGAACTGCTGGTAGCAGCAGGGTTCGTCGCGGAGCACGGGCTGCTGGCTTCCCGGCTCGTGGATCGTCACGCCGGCGCCCTCGCGGCCGAGCAGGGGCTTGGCGACGTAGCCGGTGGTCCGCGCCAGCTCGCGCGGCCCGTCCAGGTAGGCGGGCAGCAGGTGGGGGTGTCCGGGGTAGAGCTCCCAGAGGATCGCCAGCAGGGCCTTGTTGCTCAGCAGCATCTTCCAGGCGGGCTCGATCCACAGGGTGGAGCCGGTGCCGCCGCCGTTGTCGAGGGTGTCGAGGACGTGGTCGGCGAAGCGGTCGGTGGTGAGCCACTCCCACGGGTACAGCTTGAAGATGCTGCGGATGAACCGCAGCCCCTTGTCGACGAAGCGTCCGGACAGGCGGTCCCAGCCGATCTCCTCCATGGAGATCCAGTCGGTGTCGAGGCCGGCCTGTTCGGCGGTCTCCTTGAGGTAGGCGACGGTCATGAGGTCCTCGCCGTAGGTGTCGGCGGAGGAGTGGGCGAAGTACAGGGGGCTGCCCGGCGGGAGGAGGGCGGCCTGCTTCCTCCAGGCGTCGACGAGGCGTTCGTGGAGGGAGTTCCACTGGTCGGCGCCGGGGAAGCGCTCCTCCATCCAGAACCACTGGGGCGACGCGGCCTCGACCAGGGAGGTGGGGGTGTCGGCGTTGTACTCCAGGAGTTTGGCCGGACCGGTGCCGTCGTAGCGGAGGTCGAAGCGGCCGTAGACGGAGGGGAGTTCGGCGCGCCGCCGCCAGGCCTCGGCGACCGTGTGGGCGAGGCGCGGATCGGTGATGCCGAGGTCGGCGAAGCGGTCGGCGGTGACGATGTGGTCGGCGGCCGCGAGACACATGCGGTGCAGTTCCTCGACGACCTCCTCCAGCGCCTCGACCTCCTCCAGCGTGAAGACGTAGTAGGCGCTCTCGTCCCAGTAAGGGCGCAGGGAGTCGTCGGCGTACCGGGTCAGGGGGTAGATGAGCCCCTGTTCCTCGACGGTCTGCTGCCACCCGGGGCGGGGCTCGATGGTACGGCGTTCCACGAAGGGTTCCTTGGGTCGGCGGGCTGTTCAGCCGCCGCTGCTGCCGGAGCCCGAGCAGCCGAAGCCGCCCCGGTCGACGGCCTCGCTGCGGCTGAAGGTGCCGTAGTCGGCGTAGCCGCCGCTGACGTCGGCGTCGTAGTACCAGTCGGCGTCCACGGTGCGGGACGTGCCGCCCTTGCCGACGGAAGGGGCGGAGGACGTGCAGTTCCGGTCGGCGACGATCTTGTAGCCGTTGATGTAGTCGTAGCTGTCCCGGTCCACGCACCGCCGGTCCGGTTCCGACCCGCACGAGGTCAGCGCCGCCGCGAGGACGCCCATGCCTCCGAGCACCACCGTGCTGGACCGCACCCGTCGCCGTGTCTCCGCCATGTTCTCCGCTCCCCCTCGCACTCCCCCGGGTCACCTCTCCCGGCTCGCGGCGGACAGCCTAGAGACCGGCCGGACGGCGCGTGCGGGAGCCCCCCGCCGAGGACGCTCCCCCGCCGTCCTTTTGTGACCCTTGGCGCGGTATGCCGACCTGGCGGGTCAGGGAAGCGCCCTGCACAACGCCTCCAGGGTGCTCGCCCAGGCGTGGTCCGGCGGGGTCGCGTAGCCGACGACCAGGGCGTCCGCGGGGGCGACGTCGGCGGCGGGGTGCCGGAAGCGGGACAGGCCGTGGACGGCGAGGCCCTGCCAGGTCGCGGCCTGGACCACGGACTGCTCGGTACCGGGCGGGAGTCGGAGGACCGCGTGCAGTCCCGCCGCGATGCCGGTGACACGGACGTCCGGTGCCCGGTCGGCGACGGCGCCGACCAGGGCGTCCCGGCGGCGCCGGTAGCGCAGCCGGGCGGCGCGGACGTGACGGTCGTAGGCGCCGGAGGTGAGGAACTCGGCGAGGGCGAGCTGTTCCAGGACGCCGACGGACCGGCCGTCTCCGTGGGCGACGACGTCCGGCAGGAGGGACGGCGGCAGGACCATCCAGCCCAGGCGGAGTCCGGGGGCGAGGGACTTGCTGGCCGTGCCGAGGTAGACCACGCGGTCGGGGTCGAGGTCCTGGAGCGCGCCGACGGCCTGGCGGTCGTAGCGGAACTCGCCGTCGTAATCGTCCTCCAGGATCAGTTGGCCGGTGCGGCGGGCCCAGTCGACCACGGCGGCGCGGCGCTCGGGACGCAGCGCACCGCCCAGCGGGAACTGGTGCGCCGGGTTGAGCAGCACCGCGCCGACGTCACCCGGATCCTGCGCGCGGGTGCCGAGGGCGTCGAAGGGGAGCGGGGCGGTGCGCAGTCCGGCGCGTGCGGCCAGGCCCCAGTGGACGTCCAGCCCGTAGGAGTCCACGGCCAGGGTGCGGGCGCCGCGGGCGTGCAGGACGTCGCAGAGCAGGCGCAGGCCGTGGGCGAACCCGGAGCAGACGACGAGCCGTTCGGGGTCGGCGCGCACGCCCCGTACCCGGGCGAGGTAGTCCGCGAGCGCCGTGCGCAGTTCCGGACGGCCGCGCGGATCGCCGTAGCCGAAGGCGTCGTGGGGGGCGGTGGCGAGGGCGCGGCGGGTGGCCTTGAGCCATTCGGCGCGGGGGAAGGAGGCGAGGTCGGGGGTGCCGGGGACGAGGTCGTACGGAAGCCGGCCCGGGGCGCGCCCCGGGGCGGGCGGACGGGCCGGCGGCCGGGGCACCGCGCGGTCGGCGACCCGGGTGCCGGAGCCCTGCCGTGCGGTGAGCCAGCCCTCGGCGACCAGATCGGCGTAGGCGTCGGCGACGGTGTTGCGGGCGATGCCCAGGTCGCCGGCGAGGGAGCGGGAGGAGGGCAGCCGGGTCCCCGGGGCGAGCCGGCCGCCGCGGACGGCCTCGCGCAGCGCGTCGGTCAGGCCCCGGCGCAGGCCGGGACCGGTCGGTTCGAGGTGGAGGTCGATGCCGAAAGTGGCCCAGCGGTCTGCCATGGAAATGGACCATACTCCTGGGCTGCTCCCCTTCTAGGGTCGAGGCATGACGAACACCGAGACGATGACCACGGCACCTTCGTACGCCACCGAGCTGCCCGTCCGGCTGGAGTGGGCCGAGCACGCCCCCGAGGTCTACAAGGCGATGGTCCGGCTGGACGCCGCCGCCCGGAAGGGTCTCGACCCCACGCTGCGCGAACTGGTGCAGATCCGCGCCTCCCAGATCAACCACTGCGCCTTCTGCCTGGACATGCACACCAAGGACGCGCTCGCGGCCGGCGAGAGCGTCGAGCGGATCATCCAGCTCAGCGCCTGGGACGAGTCGCGGCACTTCTACACGGAGAAGGAGCTCGCGGCGCTCGAGCTGACGGAGGCCGTGACGGTGCTGACGGACGGCTTCGTGCCCGACGAGGTGTACGAGCGGGCCGCCAAGCACTTCGAGGAGGCGGAGCTGGCGCAGCTGATCGCCGCGATCACGGTGATCAACGCGTGGAACCGGTTCGGTGTGACGTGCCGGAAGACTCCGGGCCACTACACGCCGGGGCAGCACGCGTGACGGCTCGCACGACCCACCTCGACGCCGGTGTCCGCACCGCCCTGCTGGCCGTGAGCACCGCCGCAAAGAAGGGCCTCGGCGATCCCGGGCTGGCCGAGCTGGTCCAGATCCGGGCCTCGCAGCTCAACCACTGCGCGTTCTGCCTCGACATGCATCTCGCGATCGCCCGGAAGGACGGGGTGGTGAGCGAGTCGCAGCTCGATCTGCTGGACGCCTGGGAGGAGGCCGGGGACGCCTTCGACGCGCGGGAACGGGCCGCGCTGGCGCTGACGGAGGCGGTCACCGTGCTGACCGAGGGTTTCGTGCCCGACGAGGTGTACGAGCGGGCCGCCCGGCACTTCGACGAGGCCCGGCTCGCCCACCTCGTCGCCCTGATCACCGTCATCAACAGCTGGAACCGGCTGATGGTGGGCCGGCGGATCCCTCCCGGGAGCACGCAGTGGTGACCGCCGGGGAGCACGCGGGGCCGGACGGGGCCGGCGTCTTCCGCGCCCTGCACCACCACCGTGCCCCCGGCGATCCGCTGGTCCTGCCCGGCCCCTGGGACGCGGCCAGTGCCCGGGTGTTCGCGGAGGCCGGGTTCCCGGCGCTCGCGACGCCCAGCGCCGGGGTCGCCGCCTCCCTCGGCCACGAGGACGGGCGGACCCCGGCGGACGAGATGTTCGCGGCGGTCGCACGCATCACCCGGGCGGTGGACGTGCCGGTGTCGGCGGACGTCGAGGGAGGGTACGGGCTGGCGCCGAAGGAGCTGGTGGAGCGGCTGCTGGAGGCGGGCGCCGTGGGCTGCAACCTGGAGGACTCCGAGGACGGGGTGCTCCAGGACCCGCACCGGCACGCCGACCGGCTGGCCGAGGTGCGGGCGGCGGCCGGGGACCGGCTGTTCCTCAACGCCCGGATCGACACGTTCGTCAGGGGGATCACCGACCCCGAACGGGTCATCGAGCGTGCGGCGTTGTACGTGGCCGCGGGCGCCGACTGCGTGTATCCGATCGGCGCCCCGGCCGGCGTGCTGCCCCTGCTGCGCTCGGGGATCGAGGGGCCGCTGAACGTGAACGCGCTGCCCGGCCGGGGCCCCTCGCCCGCCGAACTCGGCGCACTCGGGGCCACCCGCATCACGTTCGGGCCCGGACTCCAGCTGCGCGCCGCGCGGGCGCTGCGGGAGATCGCGGCCGAGCTGCTGCCGAAGTGAGCGTCAGGGCAGCCACTTGTTCCAGACGGACTCGTGGCTGTCCACCCACTTCTTCGCCGCCTCCTCGGCCGGGAGCTTCTGCTCGGCGATCATCAGGGAGACCTCGTTCTGGTCCTCGGTGGTCCACCTGAACTTCCTCAGGAAGTCCGCCGCGTCGCCGCCGTCCTTCGCGAAGTCCGCGTTGAGGTACTTCTGCAGCGGCGTGACCGGGTAGGCGCAGGCGACCTTTTCCGGGTCGGCGTCGCAGCCCTCCTGGTACGCGGGCAGCTTCACCTCGGTCATGGGCACCTTCTCGAACAGCCACTGGGGTGTGTACCAGTAGGTGAGGAAGGGCTTCTTCTCCTTGGCGAACTGCTTGATCTGGGTGATCTGCGCGGCCTCGGAGCCGGCGAACACCACCTGGTAGTCCAGCTTCAGGTTCTTCACCAGCGCCTTGTCGTTGGTGACGTAGGACGGTGAGCCGTCCATCAGCTGGCCCTTGCCGCCGCTCTCCGGGGTGCGGAACTGCTCGGCGTACGTGTCGAGGTTCTTCCAGTCGGTGACGTCCGGGTGCCGCTTGGCGAAGTACGTCGGCACGAACCAGCCGATGTGCCCGGTGACACCGAGGTCGCCGCCGGGCGCGATCGTCCTCTTGTCCTCCACGTAGCGCTGTTCCTGCTCGGGGTGGCCCCAGTCCTCCAGGATCGCGTCGACCCGGCCCTGGCTGAGCGCGTCCCAGGCGGGCACCTCGTCGACCTGGACGGTGTCGACGCGGTAACCGAGCTCGTGCTCCAGCAGGTACCGGGCGACGGCCACATTGGCCTGCGCGCCCACCCAGGACTGCACGGACAGGGTGACCGTCCGGGCGCCCTGGGCGTTCGCGAACGGTGACGCCTGCTTGGTCATGTCGGCGGCACCGCAGCCGGTCAGCAGCAGGAGCGCGGAGCCGGCGGCCACCGCCGTGGTGGTACGCGGTCGCATGGTCACGCTCCCTTCGTCGCACGGCGTTCGGTCGGCTGTGTCACCCGGTCGAGCATCAGGCCCAGGCAGACGATCGCGGCCCCGGCCACCAGGCCGGTCGCCAGGTCGCCCTGGGCGAGTCCGAAGACGACGTCGTAGCCGAGCGCGCCACCGCCGACCAGGCCGCCGATGATGACGACGGCGAGGACCAGGACCACGCCCTGATTGACGGCGAGCAGCAGGGCCGGGCGGGCCAGCGGAAGCTGGACCTGGCGCAACTGCTGGGCGCCGCTCGCGCCGAGCGAGCGGGCCGATTCCAGGGCGGCCGGGTCCACCTGGCGCAGGCCCTGGGTGGTGATGCGGACGACGGCCGGCAGCGCGTAGACGACCGCGGCGGCGACGGCCGGGGCACGGCCGACGCCGAACAGGGCGACGACCGGGATCAGGTACACGAACTGCGGCATCGTCTGGAACACGTCCAGGACCGGCCGCAGCAGCCGTTCGAAGCGGTCGCTGCGGGCGGCCGCGATCCCGGTCGCGAAGCCGATGACGAGGGTGACGGCGACGGCGGCGAGGACCTGCGACAGCGTGTCCAGGGACGGCTTCCACACGCCGAGCACCCCGATCGCGGCCATGGCGAGGACGGCGGTGAGCGCGGTGCGCCAGGTGCCGATCGGCCAGGCCAGGGCGGCGACGATCAGGAGCACCGCCCACCAGGGCAGCCACTGCAGGCCGTCCCGGAGCGGGTCGAGGACCCAGGTGGTGAAGTGGCCCGCCCAGTCGGCGGTGCCGCCGATGACGGGGACGCCCGAGTAGAGGTGGGCGGTCATCCAGTCGACGGCCCGGTTGACCGGCTCGGCGATGCCCACGACCCACCCGTCGGGCCACTCCAGGCGGCCCGCGAGACGTCCGGCGACCGCGACGGCCACGGCGGCGGCGAGCGCGTACGCCCCCAGCGCGCGGGCGTTCGGCGCGGGCGGCTGCCCGAGCCGCGCTCCGGCCGCGCCGGTCACCCGGTCGAGGACGACGGCGAGCAGCACGATGGGGATGCCGGCGGCGAGCGCGGCGCCCACGTCGACCGAGGCCAGCGCCTGGTAGACGCGGTCGCCGAGACCGCCGGCGCCGATCACGGAGGCGATGACGGCCATGGACAGCGCCATCATGATCGTCTGGTTGAGGCCGAGGAGCAGTTCCTTGCGGGCCAGCGGGAGACGGGCGGTCAGCAGGCGCTGACGGGCGGTGGCCCCGAGCGACTCGACCGCCTCCAGCACCTCCTTGTCGGCGCCCCGCAGACCGAGCGCGGTGAGGCGGGCCATGGGCGGGGCGGCGTAGACGACGGTGGCCAGGACGGCCGCCGGGACGCCGATGCCGAAGACCAGGACGACGGGCAGGAGGTAGGCGAAGGCCGGGAGCACCTGCATGGTGTCGAGGACCGGGCGCAGGGCGCGGTTCATCCGGTCGGACAGTCCGGCGGCGAGCCCCAGCAGGGTGCCGACGACGACGGACGCGGCGACCGCCACGGCCATCAGGGCGAGCGTCTGCATGGTCGGCACCCACATGCCGAGCAGTCCGCAGGCGACGAACGCGGCGGCGGTTGCGAGAGCGAGCCCGGCACCCGCGACACGCCAGGCGACCAGGCCGGCGACGGCGGTCACCCCCGCCCAGCCGACGGCGAGGAGGGCGAGGTAGACGGCGCGTACGGCGATGACGACGGCGTTGCTGACGTGGCCGAAGAAGTACAGGAACAGCGGGTGGCTGTCGCGGTTGTCGATGATCCAGTCGCTGGCGTCGCCGAGGGGTCGGGAGAGGTCGATGGTGAGGGCGTCGGGCCAGGTGCCGTCGGTCCAGCGGGTGGCGGCCAGGGGGACCAGGACGGCGGCGGCCACCGCGAGCACGACGAGCTTGCGCGCGGTTCGGCTGGTCAGGATGCCCGGCGGCGGGGCCTTCGGGGTCGTGGCTGTGAGCGTCGCCATCACACCGGCTCCTCGCTGGTGGTGGCGGTGGGGGGTGCCGGCTCGCGGCGCTCGGCCGCCGTAGCCGCCGCCACCCGTGCCGCCCCGGCGGCACGGCTGCCCGCGGCTACGGCGGGTGGGGCGGCTACGCCGCCTGCCACCACGTCCAGCAACGCGGTCGAGTCGACCACGCCCAGGCAGCGTCCCTGGTCCAGGACGCGGGCCGGGGTGCCGGCGCGGGCCACCGCCTCGATGGCCTCGGAGACCGTGGCGTCGGGGCGGACGGCCGGGCCCGTGGCGGCCTCCTCGGCGGAGGCGGCGGGGCGCATGGCCGTGCGGACGGTCATGACCTGCTCGCGCGGGACGTCCCGGACGAACGCGCGGACGTAGTCGTCGGCGGGCGAACCCACGATCTCCTCGGGCGTGCCGAGCTGGACCACGCGCCCGTCGCGCATCAGGGCGATCCGGTCGCCGAGCTTCAGCGCCTCGCCGAGGTCATGGGTGATGAAGACCATCGTGCGGCCCTCCTCGCGGTGCAGCCGGATCACCTCCTCCTGCATGTCGCGCCGGATGAGCGGGTCGAGCGCGCTGAACGGCTCGTCGAAGAGGAGCACTTCGGGGTCGACGGCCAGCGCGCGGGCCAGTCCGACGCGCTGCCGCTGGCCGCCGGAGAGCTGGGCGGGCCTGCGCTGCTCCAGGCCCTCCAGGCCGACCTTGGCGACGACCTCGGCGGCCCGCTCACGGCGTTCCGCCCGGCGCATGCCCTGGATCTCCAGACCGTAGGCGACGTTGTCGAGGACGGTGCGGTGCGGCAGCAGGCCGAAGTGCTGGAAGACCATGGCGGCGCGATGCCGGCGCAGCGTGCGCAGCCGTGCCTTGTCCATGGCGCGGACGTCCTCGCCGTCGATGGCGATGGTGCCCGCCGTCGGCTCGATCAGCCGGGTCAGACAGCGCACCAGGGTGGACTTGCCGGAGCCGGACAGGCCCATGACGACGAAGACCTCGCCCTTGCGCACGTCGAAGGAGACGTCCCGGACGGCGGCCGTGCAGCCGGTGCGGGAGCGCAGCTCGGCCGGGTCGAGGGCGGTGAGTTCGGGGTCGCCGGGTACGCGGCCGGCCTTCGGGCCGAAGACCTTCCACAGCCCGTCCACGCAGAAGACGGGGGCGGCGGGGGTGTCGCCTGCGGTGCCGGTGGACGGGGTGACGGTACTCATCACGCGTCACCACCGATCAGGTCGACGGCGCGCTCCCCGACCATGAGGACCCCGATCATCGGGTTCACGGCGGTCATGGTCGGGAAGACGGAGGCGTCCGCGATCCGGATGCCCTCCAGGCCGCGGATCCGCAACTCGGGGTCGACGACGGCCAGTTCGTCGTTGGCGGCACCCATCCTGCAGGTGCCGGCCGGGTGGTAGACGGTGTGCGCGACCTTACGGGCGTACTCGCCGAGCTCCTCGTCGCCGGTGATGTCCGGGCCGGGGGCCACCTCGCGCTTGAGCCAGCCGGCCAGCGGTTCGGTCGCCGCGATCCGGCGGGCGATGCGGATGCCGTCGACGAGGGTCCGGCCGTCGTAGTCGTCCTCGTCGGTGAAGTAGCGGAAGTCGAGGGCCGGCTTCACGGACGGGTCGGCGCTGGTCAGGTACAGCCGGCCGCGGCTCTTCGGCTTGGGGATGTTCGGGGTCATGGAGACGCCGAACTCCGGGCGCCGGTAGCCCAGTCGCTCCGGGTTGTCCGTGAAGGGGATCTGGTAGAAGTGGAACATCAGGTCGGGACCCGGGTGTCCGGGGTCGCGGCGTACGAACAGGCCGGCGTCGGAGTCCATCGCGGAGTTCTGCGGGATGGGTCCGTTCGTCTCCCAGACGATCACCGACTCGGGGTGGTCGAGCAGGTTCTCGCCGACGCCGGGAAGATCGTGCGTCACGGGTATGCCGAGCGCCTCCAGGTCGGCCTTCGGGCCGATGCCGGAGTGCAGCAGCAGCCGGGGCGAGTCGACGGCGCCGGCGCACAGCACCACCTCGCCCCGGGCACGGACGAGGATCTCCTCGCCGTCCTTGGTGCGCACGTGGACGCCCTCGGCGCGGGTGCCGTTCAGCTCCAGCCGGTACGCCCAGGTCTCCAGCAGGATCGTCAGGTTGGGGCGGTCGTCCATCACCGGGTGGAGGTACGCCACCGACGCCGACGAGCGCTTGTTGTTCTCCGGGTGGTAGGCGAGGTCGAAGAAGCCGACGCCGTCGTGGAACGGCTTGCTGTTGAAGCCCTCCACGCGCGGCACGTCCAAGGCGGCCTGCGCGGAGTCGACGAAGTCGCGGGCGATGGCGTTCCGGTCCTTCTCGTCGACCGGGACGATGTTGTTCTTGAGGCGGGCGTAGTACGCCTCCATCTGCACCGCGCCCCAGCCCTTGGCGCCGGCCCGCTCCCATTCGTCCCAGTCGGACGGCAGCGGCTTGAACGCGATGAGCGTGTTGTGCGAGGAGCAGCCGCCGAGCACCCGGGCGCGGCTGTGCCGGATGTGCGAATTGCCGCGCGGCTGCTCGGTGGTGGGGTAGTCGTAGTCGAGCTCGCCGCCGAGCAGGCCCATCCAGCGGCGCAGGGTCAGCACGTCGTCGCGGCCGACGTCGCTGGGGCCGCCCTCGATGACGGCGACGGTGACGTCCGGGTTCTCGGTCAGCCGGGAGGCGATGACGGAACCTGCGGTGCCGCCGCCTATGACGACGTAGTCGTATGTGGGGGCGTGATCCTGCGCGTTTTCGTGGGTGTGATCCGGCATCGGGGTGGTACTCCTCCGGGGACTCGGGACAGGTGGGTGGACGGCGACGTCGGGAGAGGGCGGCGCGTGGGCCCGTCCGGCGGTCGCGGCGGCTCAGCCCGCGAACCAGCGCACCGGCCTGGGCGCCAGGTTCTGGTAGACGTGCTTGGTCTCGCGGTACTCGGCGAGTCCGGCCGGGCCGAGCTCGCGGCCCACTCCGCTCCTGCCGAAGCCGCCCCACTCCGCCTGCGGGAGGTAGGGGTGGAAGTCGTTGATCCATACGGTGCCGTGGCGCAGCCGTCCGGCCACCCGGCGGGCGCGCCCCGCGTCGGCGGTCCATACGGCGCCGGCCAGCCCGTACTCGGTGTCGTTGGCGAGGGTGACGGCCTCGTCCTCGGTGCGGAAGGTCTCGACGGTGAGGACCGGCCCGAAGACCTCCTCGCGCACGACCCGCATCTCGCGGTGGCAGCGGTCCAGGACGGTCGGCTCGTAGAAGTAGCCGGCCTCGGGGCGCTCCGCGCAGGGCGCGGGCCGCTTGCCGCCGGAGCGCAGCACCGCGCCCTCCTTGAGCGCGGACTCGACGTACGCCTCGACCTTCGCCCGCTGCTGCTCGGAGACCAGCGGCCCGCACTCGACGCCGTCCGCGGTGCCCCGGCCGAGCCTGATCCTCCCGGCGCGGCGGGCGAGTTCGGTGACGAAGCGGTCGCGGACCGACTCCTCGACGATCAGCCGCGCGCCCGCCGAGCAGACCTGGCCGCTGTGGATGAAGGCCGCGTTGAGGGCCTGGTCGACGGCGGTGTCGAAGCCCTCCTCGGTGGCGCAGGCGTCGGCGAAGACGACGTTGGGGTTCTTGCCGCCGAGTTCGAGGGCGACCTTCTTCACGCTCGGGGCGGCGGCCTGGGCGACCTTGGTGCCGCTGGCCAGGCCGCCGGTGAAGGAGACCAGGTCGACGTCGGGGTGCTCGGCGAGCCGGGCGCCGACGGTGTGACCGGGCCCGGTGACGATGTTGGCGACCCCGGTGGGCAGCCCGGCCTCGGTCAGCAGCTCGATGAGCGCGACGGTGGTGAGCGGGGTGATCTCGCTGGGTTTGATCACGAAGGTGTTGCCGGCCGCGAGGGCGGGGGCGATCTTCCAGCTGGCCTGGAGCAGCGGGTAGTTCCAGGGCGTGATCATCGCGCAGACGCCGACCGGCTCGTGCACGACCACGCTGTGGATGTCGGGCGAGCCCGCGTCGACGACCCGTCCGGGGGCCTCCCCGGCGACCAGGTCGGCGAAGTAGCGGAAGGCGTCGGCGACGCAGTCGATGTCGACGCGCCCCTCCTCGACGGTCTTGCCCGCGTCCCGGCTCTCCAGCAGACCGAGCGTCTCCCGGTCCCGTACGAGCAGGTCGGCGACGCGGCGCAGCAGGGCGGCCCGCTCGGCGACGGGCGTGTGCGGCCACGGGCCCGCGTCGAAGGCGCGCCGGGCGGCGGCCACCGCGAGGTCGGTGTCCTTCTCGTCGCCCTCGGCGACCACGGCGAACGGCAGGGCGTCCGCGGGGTCGAGGATCTCGCGCGTGGCCCCCGAGACGGCCGCGCGCCACTCGCCCCCGGCGTGGATGGTGTCGCGCGCCCGACGTTCTGTGCTGTCCGCCATGATCGGTTACTGCCTTCCGTTCCTGTTCGGCGCCCGTGCGTCACACGGGTGTGACCCACGGGACCGGGTGCGCCTGCCCTTCGCCCCCGAATGCATGCGCGATCCACGGCCGAAAGTGCGCCGGCTCACGGAACATGAGGGCGAATGGGAGAAATGGCTTGCGTTCCGTGGTGCGGCAGGGCCACCTCCGGTCCCCCCGCGATCCTTTGACTAAGGTCAAAGACCATGGAGTCGGTGTCGACGGAGCAGGTGGCGGACTTCCGCCGGTTCCATCGCTACTTCACGCGCCGGATCGGCGCCCTCAACGACCACTACCTCGGCCAGGACCGGCCGCTCGGCGAGGCCCGGCTGCTGTTCGAGATCGCGGAGCACGACGGCCCGGACGGGGTCCTGCTGCGCGAGCTGAGGAGCCGGCTCGGTCTGGACGCCGGGTATCTGAGCCGGATGACGAAGACGCTCGAACGGCAGGGCATGGTCCGGCTGAGCGTGCACCCGCACGACAGCCGGCTGCGCACGGTCCGGCTGACCCCGGCCGGGCGCGTCGAGGTCACCGAGCAGAACCGCCGGGCCGACTCGCTCGCCGCCGGGGTGCTGGCGGGGCTGGACACCGGCCGGCGGGCGCGGCTCTGCGAGGCGATGGCCACCGTCCGGCGCCTGCTGCGGCTGGCGGCGATCACCGTCGAGCACGTCGACGGTCACGCCCCGGACGCCCGCGCCTGCCTGGACGCCTACGCCGACGAGCTCGACGTCCGCTTCCCCGAGGGCTTCGACCGGACGGACCTGGTGGGCCCGGACGAGGTGTCGGGGGAGGCGGGCGCGTTCTTCGTGGCGTACGAGGAGGGCCGCCCGGTGGGCTGCGGGGCGCTGCGGCGGCAGGCGGCCGGGACCGGCGAGATCCGGCACGTCTGGGTGCACCCCGACGCCCGGCGGCTGGGTCTGGCGCGCCGCGTCCTCGACGCGCTGGAGGTGGAGGCGCTGCGCCGCGACTGGACCGTCGTACGACTGGACACGCACGCGGCGCTCACCGAGGCGCAGGCGATGTACCGGGCGTGCGGCTACACCGAGATCCCGGCCTACGCCGAGCACGTCTACGCCGACCACTGGTTCGAGAAGCGCCTGGGCCGCTGAACGCGCCCGACGCGCTGAACGCGGCGGGCCCCGCACCGGCACAACCGGTACGGGGCCCGTGGCCCGAAGCGGGTCGGATCAGATGAGGCCGAGGCCGCGGACCGCCTCGCGCTCCTCCTCGAGCTCCTTGACGGAGGCGTCGATGCGGGCGCGGGAGAACTCGTTGATCTCCAGGCCCTGGACGATCTCGTACTTCCCGTCCTTGACGGTGACCGGGAAGGAGGAGATCAGGCCCTCCGGGACGCCGTAGGAGCCGTCGGACGGGATGCCCATGGAAGCCCAGTCGCCGTCGGCGGTGCCGTTGACCCAGGTGTGGACGTGGTCGATGGCGGCGTTGGCGGCGGAGGCGGCCGACGAGGCGCCACGGGCCTCGATGATCGCGGCACCGCGCTTGGCGACGGTCGGGATGAAGTCCTCGGCCAGCCACTTCTCGTCGTTCACGACCTCGGCGGCGTTCTTGCCGGCGACGGTGGCGTGGAAGATGTCCGGGTACTGGGTGGCGGAGTGGTTGCCCCAGATCGTCAGCTTCTTGATCTCGGAGACCGGGACGCCGGTCTTCTTCGACAGCTGGGTCAGGGCGCGGTTGTGGTCCAGGCGGGTCATGGCGGTGAACCGCTCGGCGGGTACGTCCGGCGCGGCGGCCTGGGCGATCAGGGCGTTGGTGTTGGCCGGGTTGCCGACGACCAGGACCCGGATGTCGTCCGCGGCGTGGGCGTTGATGGCCTGGCCCTGCGGCTTGAAGATGCCGCCGTTGGCCTCGAGGAGGTCACCGCGCTCCATGCCCTTGGTGCGCGGGCGGGCGCCCACGAGGAGGGCGACGTTGGCACCGTCGAAGGCCACGTTCGGGTCGTCCGTGATGTCGATGCCCTGCAGGAGCGGGAACGCGCAGTCGTCCAGCTCCATGGCCGTGCCCTCGGCGGCCTTCAGCGCCGGGGTGATCTCCAGCAGGCGCAGCTTGACCGGCACGTCCGCGCCGAGCAGCTGACCGGAGGCGATGCGGAAGAGCAGGGCGTAACCGATCTGGCCGGCCGCGCCGGTGACGGTGACGTTCACGGGAGTGCGAGTCATGGCGTTCTCCGTATGACAGCTGGCGGTGGGGCGGTCCCTGCCCCGGGTTGCGGGATCCCGCCGCGATGATCGATCACCGTTTTGAATGATCGATCTCTTGGCGTCAAGAGAGATCCAGCGGTCAGGCTATCGCGCATCCACGATCGTCGACGTCCGGGCTCCCTGTGGCCCGTCCCACAGAGTGTGACCGTCCGGGTACCCGGCCCCCGTGAGGGGTACAGGACGGGCGGCGTGGGGCACGGGAAGGCGGCCGCTCCGTCCGGGAGAGGTGGGGACGAGGCGACCGCCGTCGGGGACCGATCGCGCCGGACTCCCGTGGGGGTACTTGTCGCGTGCCCGCCTTTCGGCGCCGCATGCGCGTCCCCACGAATCCCCCACATGCGTACGTCCGTATGGGCCCATGCGGGTGGGGTCGCGTCGCTTCCGGAACTTCCGGAGCGGCACGGACGGGTCCGACCGGAACGGGGCGCCTCGGGAAGCACCCCGGGCGCCTGCTCCCTCACTCCGACTCCGTGCAGCCCTTCTCGCCGGAGGCGGCCAGGACCGCGCAGGCCTCCACCTCCGTCGCCTCACCGACCGGCACCATCGGCGTGTACGTGACCGTGTCGCCGGCCGCGGTGATGGTGTCGCTCTGCTTCGACGTGCCCGCGGTGATCTCGACCGTGTCCCCCTGCGCGGCCTGGGTGATGCGCCCCCATGCCGCGGCGCAGACCTCGCTGTAGCGGATCTCCACGGTGGCGGCGCCGACCGTCGCGGTCCGCGTCGTGGTCACCAGGTCGCCGCTGCACCCCATGACCTCCGCGTCCTTGCCGTTGCAGCTGTCACCGCTGCACTTCACCCCCGGGGGCAGGTTCGCGTCGGTGGTGGCGGTGGGCGACGGGGACTTCCGGGCGTCGTCCCTGTTCTTGTCGTTCTCGGTCCCGGTGACGTAGAACGCGGCGGCGATCAGCACCAGCGCCCCCACCGCTCCGGCGATGAACGTCGACGTCCGCCGCTTGCCGCCGGAGCGGCCGGGACCACCGCCCGAGCGGCCGGGACCGGCCGGTCCCGGGGGCGGTGCGCCGTACTCCCCCGGCACGGGTCCTCCCCCGGCGGGCGGGGCGACCGCGGAACCGGGGCCACGACGGCCCGCCTGCGGCGACCCTGCGGATCCGGTGACCCCCCAGGAGTTCGCCCCCGACGAGCCGCCCCACCCGCCGCCGTCCCGCACGTCGCCGGAGGCATCACGCACGTCCGAGGCGGTCGGCTGCGGCGGCACGGTCGGCGCGACACCGGCCGGTCCGGCGACGCCCGGACG
Source organism: Streptomyces griseoloalbus (assembly GCA_014650015.1). Lineage (GTDB taxonomy): Bacteria > Actinomycetota > Actinomycetes > Streptomycetales > Streptomycetaceae > Streptomyces > Streptomyces griseoloalbus. The sequence continues at coordinate 79,966 of BMUD01000019.1, read as the reverse complement.
GACCGCGGCTCCACCGTTGCGGGACCTGCCGCCCGTACCCGCCGAGGGCCCGGCGAGCTCGCTGAGCGCGGCACGCGCCTGCGAGATCCGGATCGCCTCCATCGTCATGTCGTGACGCATCTCCGAGCGGCTCCAGGCACGCTCGGCGAGCTCCCACATGGTCGTGAGGTGCATCGGGTTGGTCCCGGTGACCTCGGCCAGGGCCACGATCGCGCCCTTGGGCGCGAGCAGCCGGCCGTTCAGATACCGCTCCCAGGACGTCTTGCTGTAGCCCGTGCGGTCGGAGACCGACGCGACGCTCAGGCCACTGCGGTCCACGACCCGCCTGAGCTGGCTCGTGAACTCTCTGATCTGCGGATCGAGTTCATCCGGCAAGGCCTTCCAACGAGGCATTGCTTCCCCCCTCTTCCCCCCGGTTCGTGCTGGTTCTTCCCTCGCGCATGGTGCCCTCTGCCGAGTCCCCGTTCTGGCTACCCACAGGGATGCTGCCAGGCGGGGTCCCAGTTCCCGGGGTGGGGGCGCACAGGAGCATCAGGGCTGCGGGCGTGCACCCTCGCACGCCTCATCGCTTGCGGCCCAGTGTCCCATCGGTCACCCCCTCGACCGAACGGAACCCGGAGCAAGCGAACAGGGCGTCCCGGGCCGCCCCAATTGTTCACGCTAGCCCTGTAGTACCACCACTTCGTCGTACTTCCGCGAACTTGTCAATACATCGACACAGACCGACCACATGGACGATTACTTGGGCACCGGACGGCACTCCCGCCTCACGGCTGACACATCGCGAGGCTGTACGGGGATTCCGTGGGACGTAGCGGAACGGTCACTTCCGTGCCACAGCGGCCGGGCAGCCGTTGAACAGGCGCTTCGCCGTGCAGGAGTGTTGATCCCGGCGGCGGCCCGTCCTCTCACGGGGGTGTGGACGGGCCGCCGTTCGCCGGGTCCGCCGTTCGCGGCGTCCACCCATCGCGGGCGGTCCACCCTTCGCGGGCGGTCCACCCTTCGCGGGCGGTCCACCGTTCGCGAGCGGTCCGCCGTTCGCGGCGATCGCTTCCGGCTAGGCGCTGACCGTGAAGTGCAGCGTGTCCTTCAGGAACGGGATCTCCAGCCACGGATGCGGCTGCACCATCAGCGCCAGCAGCGCGATCGCCAGGCCCAGCCCGCCGTAGGTGACGATGTCCGTGAAGCGGGAGCGGACCGCGAGCATGCCGACGTCCGGCACGAGCCAGCGCAGCACGGCCCCGGCCAGCAGGGCCACGCCGATCAGCAGCGTGCCGAGCCGGAACAGATCCAGCGCGGTCAGCAGCAGCCCCAGTCCGACCGTGAGCAGCACGGCGAGGATCGGCCACTGGCGGGCGGGCGCGGGGGCGTCACCGGACGCCGCCCTGCCGCCGCCCTCGGGGCGCGCGGTGTCCCTGGTGAACAGCGGGAACCGGCGGGTGGTGCGCCGCGGCACGCCCTCGGCGTCGGGCGCGCTGACGGGATCGCGGACCGTGAGGTCCTCGTCCCGTTCCCGCGCCCCGGCGGCGTCCGGGGAGTTCCGCTCAGCCGACACTGCGCTCCGCCGCCTCGACCACGTTGACCAGCAGCTGGGCCCGGGTCATCGGGCCGACACCGCCGGGGTTCGGGGCGACCCAGCCGGCCACCTCGGCCACGCCCGGGTGGACGTCGCCCACGATCTTGCCCTCGGCGCTGCGGGAGACGCCGACGTCGAGGACGGCCGCGCCCGGCTTGACGTCCTCGGGACGGATCAGGTGGGCCGAACCGGCGGCGGCGACGATGATGTCCGCGCGCCTGAGGTGGGCCGACAGATCGCGGGTGCCGGTGTGGCACTGGGTCACGGTGGCGTTCTCGCTGCGCCGGGTCAGCAGCAGCGGCATCGGGCGGCCGATGGTCACGCCGCGGCCGACGACCACGACCTCGGCGCCCTTGATCTCCACGCCGTGGCGGCGCAGCAGGGTGATGATGCCGTTCGGGGTGCAGGGCAGCGGGGCGGGCTCGTTGAGGACGAGGCGGCCGAGGTTCATCGGGTGCAGACCGTCGGCGTCCTTCTCCGGGTCCATCAGTTCGAGGATGCGGTTCTCGTCGATGCCCTTGGGCAGCGGCAGCTGGACGATGTAGCCGGTGCAGGCGGGGTCCTCGTTCAGCTCCCGGACGACTGCCTCGATCTCCTCCTGCGTGGCGCTGCCCCGCAGTTCGCGCTGGATGGAGGCGATGCCCACCTGGGCACAGTCACGGTGCTTTCCGGCGACGTATTTCTGGCTGCCGGGGTCCTCCCCCACGAGGATCGTGCCGAGGCCGGGCGTGACGCCCTTCTCCTTCAGCGCCGCCACGCGGGCGGTCAGATCGGTCTTGATCTCTGCTGCGGTGGCCTTGCCATCGAGAATCTGGGCGGTCATGGCCCCATCCTCGCGGATGACCGGGCCCCGGTTCCAATCCGCCCGCATTCCGGGCGACCGCGGCGCCCGCCGCCACAGCCGATCCTCTTCCCCCGCATCCGGCCAAGATCGGTGATGTTGCACTTGCACAACACATACGGCGTACGGCTGGACAAGCAACAGAACGGTAAAGAACGATGAGCGGCACAGTGCCGCGGGCAGAACCGGGGGGACGGACCGCATCTGTAGAACTTCCTCCGCGCCGTGCCTCGCGTCGTCCCCGCACCTGAAGCACAAACGGAGGAAGAACCGCCATGAGTTTCGGCGACCCGAACAACCCTTACGGGCAGCCGCCCCAGCAGCCCCCGGCCGGACCCGGCTACGGCTACCCCCAGCAGCCCGGCGCCCCGCAGCAGGGCTACGGCTACCCCGCGGCCCCGCCGGTGTCCCAGCCGTACGGCGGCGGTTACGTCCCCACCCAGATGCCGGGCCTCACCCGCGCCGCGCAGATCCTGCTCGCCGTGATCGCCGTGGCCCACGTCATCATCGCGGGCGCGTACGTCAAGGCGCTGTCCGAGTGGGACGAGACGATGCTGGAGGCCGGCATCACCGGGGACGCCGAGGCCGAGCGCTACGCCGACCTGGGCAAGGGCGTCGTCGTCTTCTTCCTGGGCCTGGCCGCCGTCTTCGCGATACTCGGCCTGGTGCTGCTGCTGCAGTACGCCAAGGGCGGCAACGGCGTCCGTGTCTGCTCCATCGTGTACGCCTCGTTCGCGATCGTCAGCGGCATCTTCTCGCTGGCGCTCTACGGCCTGGGACTGCTCATCATGATCGTGTCGGTCCTGGTGATCATCTTCGCGGCGAAGCGGACCAGCGCCGAGTGGTTCAGGCGACCGCGGTACTGACAGCCCGCCCCCGGGACTCGGCGTACCGCACCGAAGCGTCGCCGCTTCACCAAGGCGTCCCTTACCCCCTCCCCCGTTGGACTGGGGAAAGTCGACCCCGAGACATCGGGGGAGGGGGGACGACTCCCCCGTACAGCGTCGTTGTCGTGCCGCCGTCGTACGAAGCGCCGCGGCCGGCCTGCCCGGCGGCACACGGTGACCGGCGGGACCACGACGAGGAGACCACGAGCGGGAGCTGAAGATCGCGCAGGGCCGGGCCGCGGGACCTCGTCAGAGGGATCGCGGCCCGCACTCGTCCGTGACTCCGGGCCACTCCCCCGCCCGCGAGACGGTAACCTCCCGTCAGCCGGAGTGACACACCGTCACTTTATGGACGTAAGGACAGTCGGGGGACTCATTCATGACAGACCAGCGGCCCGGGCCGCCGTACCCGTCGGCGTCCGGCGAAGCCGCCGTGCGGCAAGCCGGTGCCGCACCGCTGCAGCCCGGGGATCCCGCGAGGATCGGGCCGTACGTGCCGCTCGGGCGGCTCGGGAGCGGCGGTATGGGCCGGGTCTATCTGGCCCGGCCCGCCGACGACCGCCCGGGACTCGCCGCGGTGAAGGTGATCCGGCCCGAGTACGCGGAGGATCCCGAGTTCCGGCGGCGGTTCGAGCGGGAGGCCGCCGTCCACGGCCGGGTCCGGGGGCCGTACGCGCCGCGGCTGCTCGGCACCGGGTTCGCGGACTCGCTGCTGTGGATGGCCACGCAGTACCTCCCCGGCCTCAACCTCGCCGACGCCGTCCGCGGCTGCGGCACGCTGGACGCGACCGGGGTGTGGTGGCTCGTCGGCGAGCTCGGGCAGGCCCTGTCGGCGTTGTCCGACGCCGGGATCATCCACCGGGATCTCAAACCGTCCAACGTGATCCTCACGCTGCACGGCGTCCAGGTCATCGACTTCGGTATCTCGCGGGCGGTGGACAGCAGCGCGATCACCACGACCGGTGCGCGGGTCGGCACGCCCGCCTACATGTCCCCCGAGTACCTGCGCGAGGGCCGCTGCGACGCCGCCTCCGACGTGTTCTCGCTCGCCGGCACACTCGTCTACGCCGCCACCGGGAACGCGCCGTTCGGCGACGGGACCGGCGTGGACGTGATGCACCGCGTCGCGTTCGAGGAGCCGAACCCGGAGGTCATGGCGGCACTCGCCGCCGCCGACGACGGATTGACCGCGTTGCTGTCCGCCTGTCTCGCCAAGGACCCCGTCGGCCGGCCCACGCCGCGGCAGCTGGTGGAGGCGGCCACGGCGGCGGGGCAGTGCCGCGGCGTCCCCACCTGGCAGGAGCCGCTGGGCGCCCGCCTGCTGACCCGGCAGCAGGCGTACGGCGCGCTGGAGAACGTCTCCGCCGGACGGGCCGGCCCCTCACGGACGCCGACCGAGCGGGTCGCCGCGCCCGTTCCCGGCCCCGGGTCCGTTCCCGGGTCCGGGTCCGGGTTCGGACCGGCGACGCCACCGGGCGCGTACGGGGCTCCGACGGTGACCGAGCGCGGGCACCGGTGGTGGCGCAAGCCCTACTTCGCCGTCGCCACGGGTCTCGCCGTGTGCGCCGTGGCGGTCGGCGCCTATCTGCTCACCCGCCCGCCGCTCGACCGCGTGCCCTCCGCCTCCCCCGCGGCGTCCGGCGGCAGCACCGCCGACGACGACGCCGCCTCGCTGCTGCCGGTTCCGTCCGCCTCGCCGTCCGGCGGCGCGGCGGAGCAGGAGAAGCAGGGTGAGGACGAGGACGGCAAGGCGGAGGAGGAGGGCGCCGACGCGAAGCCCCGTGAGGCGGCCGGGGGTTCGGGTGGTGGTGCGGGCGACGGGGACGACGATCCGGGCACCGCCGGTTCATCGGGCGGCGAAGGCCGTCCACCGGCCCCCACCCCCACCGAGTCGGCGACCAGGACCGCCACTCCGCCCTGGAACTCCCAGTGCACGTACTACTCCGGTAGCCGGCTCACCGTCTACGGCGACAGCGGCAAACGCGTGGTCCAGGTGCAGTGCATGCTCACCGAGCGGGGGTACGGCGTCGGCCGTTCGGGCGTCGACGGCCAGTTCGGCAAGGACACCATGTCGGCGGTCAGGCGGTTCCAGAGCGACCAGGGGCTGGACGTCGACGGCGACGTGGGCGCCAAGACCTGGGCGGCGCTGCGCGGTCCCACGTGACCTCGACGGTCCGCACCGGCAAGGAAGCGGCGTCGGATCTGCCCGGATCCGGCAGTGATCTCCGACCCGGGGAAGTGAAAGGATGTTCGAAGCGGCGACCGCCTCGGCCGCCGCCGTGAAAACCCCTACTCACAAGGCAGGTTCACGTATGAGACTGTCCCGCGGTGCACTGCTGGTCGCCACCACGGCTCTGGCACCCGCCCTCCTTCTCACCACCCCCGCCTTCGCGACGGAGACGGCCCCGACGTCCGTCACCGTGCCGGCGGCATCGGGCACGGAGGACCCCGGCACGCCGGTGGACGAGATGTCGGAGGAGGAGCTCCGCTTCGCCATCGCCCGCGTCCTGGCCGATCCGGACTCCGGCAAGGGCGTCACCCGGGAGGCCAACGAAGCCCTCGACGGCACGGTGGAGGACATGCGCGCCTTCCTGAAGACCGGCTACCGCCTCGCGCAGTTCGAGGACGACCTCGTCGCCATCACCACGATCCTCGCCAAGCCCTACGCCGGTAAGCGCGTCACCCGGGAAATCAACGCGATCCTCGACGCACCCACCCCGGAGACCGCCCGCGCCTTCCTCGAAACCGGCTACCGCCTCGCCCAGTTCGAGGACGACCGCGTCGCCATCACCACAATCCTCGCCAAGCCCTACGCCGGTAAGCGCGTCACCCGGGAAATCAACGCGATCCTCGACGCACCCACCCCGGAGACCGCCCGCGCCTTCCTCGAAACCGGCTACCGCCTCGCGCAGGCCGAGGACGACCGCGTCGCCGTCGCGCGGCTGCTGGCCGACCCCGCTATCAGCGACGCGCTCCGCGCGGCGGCCGAGGAGGTCATCGACGGTACGCCCGAGGAACTGCGGTACTTCCTGGAGGTCGGCCGGTACGAGGTCGACGCCTAGGGGATCGTGCGTCCGGCCGCCCGCGCGGGCGGCCGGACGCACGGGCCGTCAGTGGAAGAAGTGACGGGTTCCCGTGAAGTACATCGTCACGCCCGCCTTCTTCGCGGCCTCGACGACCAGTTCGTCGCGGACCGAACCGCCGGGCTGGACCACGGCCTTCACACCGGCCTCGGTGAGGATCTCCAGGCCGTCGGGGAAGGGGAAGAACGCGTCGGAGGCGGCGTAGGAACCGGCCGCGCGCTCGGCGCCCGCCCGCTCCACCGCCAGCTTCGCGGAGTCGACGCGGTTGACCTGACCCATGCCGACGCCGACGGAGGCGCCGTCCTTGGCGAGCAGGATCGCGTTGGACTTCACCGCGCGGCAGGCCTTCCAGGCGAAGGCGAGATCGGCCAGCTCCGCCTCGGAGAGGGCCTCGCCGGTGGCCAGGGTCCAGGTGGCCGGGTCGTCGCCCTCGGCCTGGAGGCGGTCGGTGACCTGGAGGAGGGCACCGCCGTCGATCGGCTTCACCTCGACCGGGGCGGCCGGGGCCTCGGGAGCGCGCAGGACGCGGATGTTCTTCTTCTTGGTGAGGGCTTCGAGCGCGCCCTCCTCGTAGTCCGGCGCGACGATGACCTCGGTGAAGATCTCAGCGACCTGCTCGGCCATCTCCTTGGACACCGGGCGGTTCACCGCGATCACGCCGCCGAACGCCGACAGCGGGTCACAGGCGTGCGCCTTGCGGTGCGCCTCGGCGACGTCCGCGCCGACGGCGATACCGCACGGGTTGGCGTGCTTGATGATCGCCACGGCCGGGGCGTCGTGGTCGTAGGCGGCACGCAGGGCGGCGTCCGTGTCCGTGTAGTTGTTGTACGACATCTCCTTGCCGTGCAGCTGCTCCGCCTCCGCGAGGCCGCCGGTGCCCGAGACGTACAGCGCGGCGGGCTGGTGCGGGTTCTCGCCGTAGCGCAGGGTGCTCTTGCGCTCCCAGGTGGCGCCGAGGAAGTCGGGGAACCGCGACTCGTCGACGGGGGCGTACTCGGAGGCGAACCAGGAGGCGACGGCGACGTCGTACGCGGCCGTGTGCTGGAAGGCCTCGGCGGCGAGCCGCTTGCGGGTGGCGAGGTCGAAGCCGCCGTCCTCGACCGCGGCGAGGACGTCGCCGTAGCGGGCGGGGCTGGTGACGACCGCGACGGAGGGGTGATTCTTGGCGGCGGCGCGCACCATGGACGGGCCACCGATGTCGATCTGCTCCACGCACTCGTCGGGCGTGGCGCCGGAGGCGACGGTCTCGCGGAACGGGTAGAGGTTGACGACGACGAGGTCGAAGGGCTCCACGCCCAGCTCGGCGAGCTGCCGCTGGTGGTCCTCCAGGCGCAGGTCGGCGAGGATGCCGGCGTGGACCTTCGGGTGCAGGGTCTTGACGCGGCCGTCCAGGCACTCGGGGAAGCCGGTGAGCTCCTCGACCTTGGTGACGGGGACGCCCGCGGAGGCGATCCTCGCGGCGGTGGACCCGGTGGAGACGAGCTCCACGCCGGCCTCGTGCAGGCCGCGCGCGAGGTCCTCGAGGCCGGTCTTGTCGTAGACGCTGACGAGCGCCCGTCGGATGGCCCGCTTGTTGCTCTCGGCGGTCACTGGATAACTACCTTTCGTCCCTCAATGCGATAGCCGTTGCGGGCGAGCCGCCCCACGACCTCGACGAGCAGCCTTCGCTCGACTTCCTTGATGCGCTCGTGCAGAGCGCTCTCGTCGTCCTCGTCCCGGACCTCCACCACGCCCTGCGCGATGATCGGCCCGGTGTCGACGCCGTCGTCGACGAAGTGGACGGTGCAGCCGGTGACCTTGGCGCCGTACGCGAGCGCGTCCCGCACACCGTGGGCTCCGGGGAAACTGGGCAGCAGGGCGGGGTGCGTGTTGACGAACCGCCCGCCGAAGCGCGCGAGGAACCGCTTCCCCACGATCTTCATGAATCCGGCGGACACCACGAGGTCCGGCTCGTGGGCGGCGACGGCCTCGGCGAGCGCCGCGTCCCACTCCTCGCGGGTCGGGTGGTCCTTGACCTTGCACACGAAGGTCGGCAGCCCGGCGCGCTCGGCGCGGGCCAGCCCCTCGATGCCCTCGCGGTCCGCGCCGACGGCCACGATCTCGGCTCCGTACGCCTCGGTGCCGGTGGCGGCGATCTCGTCGAGGAGCGCCTGCAGATTGGTGCCGGATCCGGAGACCAGCACGACGAGACGCCTGGCGCGCTCGGCCACGGGCTTGGCGGCCACGGTGGGGCCCTTTCTCGGGGAGCGTCTGTACGATCGGCGGCACAGCGCTTTGTACATTCATACGAATGCTTCGTGCCCCCGGATACGGGGAAGCCTACGAAGCGGCCGACCGTCAGCAACGATACCGGCACACCGGGCGGCCCCCACGGGACGGGGGGATGGCCGGAAGGTAGCGTCTGGGAAGAGCCGGTCCGGGAAGGCCGGGGCCGGGCCCGGATCCGGGACGTCGGGGGCGCGTGGGAACGCGCACCGCGCACCGAGCGTTCACAGGATGACGGACCCGGGCCGGAGAGCCGACACGAACGCGCCGGCTCAACTGCTCAGTCGTAGTCGAAACGTCGTGCGAGGCGGTCGCGCCGGACACACGCCGTGCTTCATAAAGGGGAAGACGCTCACTTGATGCCGGACCGCAGCCCGCGATTCCTCACGCTCCCCCAGCAGTCGGCCCAGGGAGGGGAGCGTGGCGCCATGCTGCTGCGGGAGCGCCCCGCCTCCCCGCCCGACGCGCCCCAGGGCGGGGGCGGCGGCGGCGACGGCCGGCGCCGTGACTCCCAGGGCGCGGAGGGGGCGCGGGGACCCCAGGACCCCGGGAGCTCCCCCGACACCCAGGGCTCCCAGTCCTCCCAGGACGACAATCCGTTCGCGCCGCCGCCGGAGGGGACTCCCGACCGGCCCTGGCAGCCGAGGCACCCGTCCGGCGGGGAGGGCGGTCGCTCCCCCTGGGGCTGGAGCGACCGGCAGCCCGGCCGCTCCCCCGGCGGGTTCGGCGAGCGCCCGGGCCGCCCGGAGGGGCAGGGGGGCGGGCCCCAGGGCCCCGGCCCGCGCTGGGACCCGACGGACCCGGCCCAGCGCCGGGCGCGCTTCGCCCTGCTGTCCGGCATGTGGGCCTTCTTCTTCGCCCTCTTCAGCTGGCCCTACGTCGCGCTGATGCTGGGCGCCCTGGCCCTGTACTGGGGCGTCAGCGCCCTGCGTGCCAAGCCCCGCACACCGGACCCGGACTCCCCGGCACCCGAGCAGACGGGCCGCCCGCAGACCACCGCCGCGGTGAGCGGTCTGGTCACGGCGTCCCTGGCACTCGCCCTGGTCGCCGCGTCCTTCGCGGCCCAGCTGGTCTACAGCGACTACTACACCTGTACCAACGACGCCCTCACCCAGGAGGCCCGCCAGTCCTGCACCGACCTCCTTCCGGAGGAACTGCGCGGCCTGCTGGGCACGACCGACTGACGCTTCCCACCCGGGACCCATGAAGGTGTGGGAGCCCACGACGGCCGCCCGTCCGCGCTCCCGCGGGGCGCCGGCGAGGAGTCCGGCCGGCAGACGCCGCGGGAGAAGCAGGACCGGCGCGGGACGGAGCGGGCGGTCTGCGCTGCCACGGGAAGCAGTGACCGAGATGCGCGCCAAAGGGGCAACGGGATGATCTTGAAGCGCTGAGCTCCGGGCCCGTCCCGTATGTCAGAAGGACACCTACGCTGCTCTGCCAGCGGCAGAACACCGGCCGGACCGGGCTCGACGATCACTACAGTCCAGTCCCATGACGACGATTACGACGCGCACGGTCGAGTACCCGGCCGACGGTTTGACGATGATCGGGCACCTCGCGCTCCCGGCCGGTGTCGACCGCCGGCCCGCGGTGCTGGTCGGACCAGAGGGCATGGGGCTCAGCGACGTCGAGCGCCGCCGGGCCGATGCTCTCGCCGAGCTGGGATATGTAGCGCTGGCCTTCGACCTGCACGGCGGGCGTTATGTGGGTGACCCCGAGGAGATGCTGGCCCGTTGCATGCCGCTGCTCGCTGATCCCGACCGGATGCGGCGCATCGGCCACGCGGCACTCGACGAGTTGCGCACCGAGCCCCGGACCGACCCCGACCGGATCGCCGCCATCGGCTACGGCACCGGGGGCGCCATCGCGCTGGAACTCGGGCGAGGCGGCGTCAACCTGCGCGCGATCGGGACAGTCAACGCGACTACCACGGGCCGACCGGGCGAGGCGGCGCGCATCCGCTGCCCGGTGTGGGCCGGGGTCGGGTCGGAAGACCCGATCATGCCGCCCGCGCAACGAAACGCGTTCACCGCCGAGATGCAGGCCGCGGGCGTCGACTGGCGCCTCGCGGTCTACGGCGGCGCCTTGCACGCCTTCCACCACCCGCCGGTCGACCACCCCGTGGTCCCCGGCGTCGGCTACCACCCACAGCACGCGCAGCGAGCCTGGCGCGACGTCGTCGACCTGCTCGCCGAGTGCCTGCCCGTGACGGAGGACCCGGGGGCATGACCGGCAAACATGCCGGTGCCAGGCCTGGTCGGCTCAGGAATGCCGAAGTCGCGTCAGGGTGCGGAGGGTCACCACAGAGAGGGCGCCCCCTGGCCACGAGGTTGGTGACTCTGCGGGGCTCAGGGGAACTCACGGGATGTCGCACAGTCGTCCGGGTCGTCGTGCGGGTGCGGAGGTGCCGGCTGCCGCAGTTCGCCTCCGTGCGGTGTGTCCTGCTCGCCACCCGAGCCCCCGTCCCGGGAGAAGCGGTGAAGGCCTGGGCCCAGGCCCCGGGGCCGTCGGCCACCGGGGGCGTCGGGGCGCCGGACCGGACCGACGGGCTCCGGGGGCTGTCCCGCCGGCGGGCGGACGGCGGCGCCGGGCTCGTACCGCCAGCGACGTGGGGACCGCCGTCAGCCCGAGCCACGCCACCGTCGCGGCTCCCACCTGCCACCACACCGGGCCGAACCGGGCGAGCGAGGCCACCCCCAGCGGGCCGCCCGCGAGCCCGGCGAGGACGGACAGCAGGGCCGCGCACAGCACGGCCGCCAGCGCCGCCGCCCCGGCGGTCCGGCCGCGCGTCCAGGCCGCGCCGGGCGCGCCTCCGCCCGACGGGGCGCTCCTGCCCACGAACCACCCCACCACCGCTCCGGCCGCCACCGGCACCACCGCGGCCGCCCAGTTCGCCGACGTCCCCGCTCCCGCGTCCGGTACCGCCGCCAGCAGCGGGAACCGCGGCAGCAGCGGGGCCGGTGCCGAGGACAGCGGGGTCACCGGGGCGCCGGTGCCGAGGAGGAAGCCGGGGCCCAGGGCGTAGGCCGCCGCCCACACCGCGGCGTTCGGCACCAGCGTGACGCAGAGCAGCAGCACGGCCAGCCATCCCGACCAGTCCTCCGTCAGACGCGCGAAGGCCGCCCGGGTCTCCCCGCCGTGCCAGGCCAGCGACACCGCCAGCAGCAACGCCCCGCCCCCGGTCAGCACCGCCACCCCGGCCGCCGCGGCCCGTGCCGCCAGCCCGGGGCGGCCGTCGGGCCCGAGGACCAGATGGCGTGCGCCCCTGGGCAGCACCGCGCCCAGCACCCGTTCCAGCGGGCCGCTCGGACGGCCGTACGCCGCCCACACCCCCGCCCCCGCGGCCACCACGGCGACCAGGGGCACGCTCACGCCGGTCCACGCCCACGCCGGGCGCAGCACACCCCCGGCGGCGTAGAGCGCGGCGGGCGTGGCGACGGCGAGGTAGCCGAGGACGACGCCCGCCCAGGCCGTACGGCCGGGGACGAGCGGGGCCTCGTCGTCGGCGTCCCCGTCCGCGGCGTCACGGGCCGCCCGGCGCAGCAGCCACACCGGCAACGCGAGCAGCAGCAGCGGCGGGACGCCCATGGGCGCGGGGAGGCCGGAGAGGGTGTCGGTGCGGACCAGTTCGGCGCCGTGCGCCAGCAGCCACAGCGCCGCGGCGATGTGCAGCGCGCCGCCGGGTCCACTGTCGGGGTAGGGGGAGCTGATCCACAGCAGCGTCACGAGCACGGTGAACGCCGCGAGGCCCAGCCCGGCCGCGAGGGCTCCGCCGAGGAGGGCGGAGGCCAGCCCGGGCGAGCGGTCGCGCATCCGGGTGCGCAGGGCGGCCGGCGTCGAACGGCGAGCGGTCATCGGGGTCACGTCCGCCATGCTCCCAACGACACGCGCTTTCCAGGCGTAACGGGCGAACCATCGCTGTGTCGCTCAATATACGTTTATGTACTTTTACGTACGGAGGGGCGCCCAGTGACGCGGAGCCCTGTCACCCCACTCCCCCCGCCCGCGGAACGCCGACGCCTGCGCGAGGCGGGCGGGCTGACGCGGGCTCAGCTCGCCGAGCGGGTCTGCGTCCGGCCCGAGACGGTGCGCGCGTGGGAGTCCGGCCGCAGCACACCGCGCGGCCGGCGGCGGGAGGCGTACGCCAAGCTGCTGGCCGGTCTGGCCGAGCCGGCGGAAGGGACCACCGACGCCGGGACACGGGCGCCCGTGTCGGGTCGTCGGAGTCGTGAGGGCCGTCGGGGTCTTCATGGTCGTCAGGAGGCGGAGGGCACCACGGTGGTGACGGTATGTCCGGACAGGCCGGGCGATGGCGGCCAAGGCGGTGGAACGGTCCTGCCGGAGCCCTCCGCGTTCACGCAGGCACCCCCGCCGTCGTCGGCGCGGTCCGCCACCGCCCGGGAGGACTCCCGGTACCTGACGCCCGCTCAGGCCTTCGACGCCCTGTACTCCTTCTGCACCCCCGCGCTCGTCCGGCAGACGTATCTGCTCACCGGCCGCCGCGACCTCGCCCGCGAGTCCGTGGAGCGGGCCTTCCAACTGGCCTGGGACCGCTGGCCCGAGGTGGCCCGCGACCCGGACCCGGCGGGCTGGGTGCGCGCGGCCGCGCACGAGTGGGCGCTCTCCCCGTGGCACCGCTACCGCCGCCGCTACCGGCAGCCCGAGCCCCCGCCGCCCGATGACGACGACCGCGCGCTCCTCGATGTCCTGCTGCACCTGCCGCCGCCGTACCGCCGCACGCTCCTGCTGTACGACGGTGTCGGCCTCGGTCTGCCGGAGACGGCGGCGGAGACGGAGGCCAGTACCCGGGCGACGGCCGGCCGGCTGCTGCACGCACGCGAGACCGTCGCCGCCCAGCTGCCGGAACTGTCGGATCCGCGGGAGCTGCACGAGCGGCTGGCCGAACTGGCCGCCACCGGGCGGCTGCGGTCGGCCGACCCGCCGGCGGTGCGCGGCCGCAGCGAGCGCCGGGCCCGCTTCTGGACCCGGGCCGCCATCGCCTTCACGGTCGCCCTGATCGGCACCACGGCGCTCACCCTGCGCACGGCCCCCACCCGCTACGAGCCTCCGGTGCCGCCGGGTGAGACGGTCCGGGGCGTTCCGCCGCGGGTGGCACCCGGCCCCTTGTCGGAGGACGAGCGGGAGCTGCGCGCCAGGCTGCGGGAGGAGCTGTCGCAGGGTCCGGAGCGGCTGACACCACAGGCGCGGTGACCTGCCCTGGGCGGAGACGACGCTCGATCCGGTAGCCCTGCCGCTGGTCGCGGTGCGGTGACCGGCCGTGGGCGGAGACGACGGTGGGCCCGTCCCGTCCGTGAGACGACGGCGGGCAGTCCGTCCGTGAGACGACGGTGGGCAGTCCGTCCGTGAGACGACGGTGGGCCCGTCCCCCTGCGGGGAACGGGCCCACCCGTGCCGTGCTCTGTGCCGGTGACTCAGCCGGCGAGGATCGCGCGCGCCAGCTTCGCCGTCTCGGTCGGCGTCTTGCCGACCTTGACGCCGGCGGCCTCGAGGGCCTCCTTCTTGGCGGCGGCCGTGCCGGAGGAACCGGACACGATGGCGCCGGCGTGGCCCATGGTCTTGCCCTCGGGCGCGGTGAAGCCCGCGACGTAGCCGACGACCGGCTTCTTCACGTTCTCCTTGATGAAGGCCGCGGCCCGCTCCTCGGCGTCGCCGCCGATCTCACCGATCATCACGATCAGGTCGGTGTCGGGGTCGGCCTCGAACGCGGCGAGCGCGTCGATGTGCGTGGTGCCGATGACGGGGTCGCCACCGATGCCCACCGCCGAGGAGAAGCCGATGTCCCGCAGCTCGTACATCATCTGGTACGTCAGCGTGCCGGACTTCGAGACCAGGCCGATGCGGCCGGGCTTGGTGATGTCGCCCGGGATGATGCCGGCGTTCGACTGACCGGGGGTGATCAGACCCGGGCAGTTCGGGCCGATGATCCGGGTCTTGTTGCCCTTCTCCACGGCGTACGCGTAGAACGCGGCGGAGTCGTGCACCGCGATGCCCTCGGTGATGACGACCGCGAGCGGGATCTCGGCGTCGATCGCCTCGACGACGGCGGCCTTGGCGAAGGCCGGCGGAACGAAGAGGACGGATACGTTGGCGCCGGTCTTCTCCATCGCCTCGGCGACCGTGCCGAAGACCGGGATCTCGTTGCCGTCGATGTCGACGGACGTGCCCGCCTTGCGCGGGTTCACGCCACCGACGATGTTCGTGCCGTCGGCCAGCATGAGCTTGGTGTGCTTCATGCCCGTGGCACCGGTCATGCCCTGGACGATGACCTTGCTGTCCTTGTTGAGGAAGATAGCCATGGCTGTTTAGTCCCTCGTCCCTTACTTCGCAGCCGCGAGCTCGGCGGCCTTGTCGGCCGCGCCGTCCATGGTGTCCACGCGCTGGACCAGCGGGTGGTTGGCGTCGGAGAGGATCTTGCGACCCAGCTCGGCGTTGTTGCCGTCCAGCCGGACGACCAGCGGCTTGGTGACTTCCTCACCGCGGTCCGCGAGCAGCTGCAGCGCCTGCACGATGCCGTTGGCGACCTCGTCGCAGGCGGTGATGCCGCCGAAGACGTTGACGAAGACGGACTTGACGTCCGGGTCGCCGAGGATGATCTCCAGGCCGTTCGCCATGACGGCGGCGGAGGCGCCACCACCGATGTCGAGGAAGTTGGCGGGCTTGACGCCGCCGTGCGCCTCACCGGCGTAGGCGACGACGTCCAGGGTGCTCATGACGAGACCCGCGCCGTTGCCGATGATGCCGACCTCGCCGTCGAGCTTGACGTAGTTGAGGTTCTTCTCCTTGGCGGCCGCCTCGAGCGGGTTGGCCGACGCCTTGTCCTGGAGAGCCTCGTGCTCCGGCTGCCGGAACTCGGCGTTCTCGTCCAGGGAGACCTTGCCGTCCAGGGCGATGACGTCACCGGAGGCGACCTTGGCCAGCGGGTTGACCTCGACGAGGAGCGCGTCCTCGGCGACGAAGGTCTTCCACAGGGTGACGAGGATGTCGGCGACCTTGTCGGCGACCTCGGCCGGGAAGTTCGCGGCCTCGACGATCTCGCGGGCCTTGGCGGGGGTCACACCCTCGTTGGCGTCGATCGGGGTCTTGGCGACGGCCTCGGGGCGGGTGGCCGCCACCTCCTCGATCTCCATGCCGCCCTCGACGGAGGCGATGGAGAGGAAGGTGCGGTTGGCACGGTCGAGGAGGAAGGAGACGTAGTACTCCTCCAGGATCTCCGGGGCCGTCTCGGCGATCATCACCTTGTGGACCGTGTGGCCCTTGATGTCCATGCCGAGGATGTCCGTCGCGCGGGCGACGGCCTCGTCCGGGGTCGCGGCGAGCTTGACGCCGCCGGCCTTGCCGCGGCCACCGACCTTCACCTGGGCCTTGACTACGGACTTGCCACCGAGACGCTCGGTGGCTGCGCGGGCCGCCTCAGGCGTGTCGATGACTTCACCGGCCAGCACCGGTACATCGTGCTTGGCGAAGAGGTCCCTCGCCTGGTACTCGAACAGGTCCACGCGCTTCCGTCCCTATCAGTGATCTCGCGGTTCGTTGGATGCGTGGGCGTGCCGCGAAGGGCAACGTGACGTCCGCTGTGTCACAAGGGAGGCGCACACGGTGTCCGAGCGCGCGGCATGTCCGTCTCGCAGGTTATCGCCGCTTGGGGGGCCTCTCTAAATCGCGGGTCACACATGAGCGGTGATACCTGTCACATGATGCCGCCATCTCTGGCACGGCGTGCCGACCGTGAGGGGCCTCACCGGGCTGGGGTTGACCCGGTGAGGCCCTTCCGTGCCACCTGGAGGGGCGGTGAACGCCCTGCTCTCCGAGGTGCGGGCGGCGGGCCCCCACCCCAATGGGGGCGGCCGCCCCTCCACGAGGTGCCGCCCGGACGAGCCGACGGCTTTCGGCTGTCCGGGGCCTGATGCCCCGTGGAGTCGTTTGTTCACCCGTAAGTGTTACTCATAAGTTTTACCCGTGAGTCAGGTGCGGGTGGTGCTGGTGGTGCGGGCCGCGTGCGGCTCGGCCGCCGCCGCGCGTCCCGGTCAGACGCTGTACGGGGTGCCGTACGGGTAGTGGCCCCGCACGTAGCCCGGGGTGACCGACTCGGCGAGGCGCTCGGTTCCGGTGACCGCGCGACCGGAACCGAGCGGCTCCGCCCCGGCCCGGACGGTGCCCGACAGGTCCAGGCCCCGGGTGAGGGGGCGCCTTCGGAAGCCGGGGACGTGTCCGGCCGCCGGGCCGAGGTCCACGAGGGTGGTCCGGCGGCTTCCGCCGGGACACGGAAGGGGTCCGCGGGCGGGCAGGCCTGCTGCTCCCCCTCGCGCCTACGCGGTCGCGGCGAGGGAGGGAGGTGCCGCTAGGCCGGTGAGACCGGAACGTCCCGGTACCGGTCCCGTGTCCCCGTCGCCTCGGCGCACGCGACGGCGCCGGGCACGAGCCGCAGCGGGGGCCGGTGAGGAGCGGTGACGGCGTACGCGTCACCGTGTCGCGGCGTGCCGTTGTCCGCGGCCGAACGCTGGCCCGGCCTGCCGTCCGACCGGTCCGAGGGAGCGTGCGGTGCGGGAGCCGGCTCGGCGTGCGCGGCGTCCCGCGCGGTGCCGTGTCCGCGGTCGCCGTGCGTCGCACCGGTGGTACCGGTGGACTCCGGACCGTGGGCGACGTGCCCTGGCCCTGCGGTGCCGGCCGGTCTCTCCGGCCTCTCCGGTCCGTTCGGAGCCGGCACGGTGGTCTGCGGGGACGTCGGGGTCGCCGGACCCGGGCCGGGCGTGGTCGGCTCGGGCAGGGGGATCCCCGGGACGGTGGGCAGGCCCGGGAGCTCCGGCAGCGGCGCGGGGTGCGCCAGGCCGGGCAGCGCGGGCAGCGCGGGCAGGTTCCCCGGCGTGTCGCCCGGACCACCGGTCACCGCGCCCACCAGCTCCCCGACCGGGCGCACGGCCCGCTCACCCGCGGACCGGATCACCGTCGCGGTCACCGTCGCGGTCGCGGTTGCCGTCGCGGTCGCCCTCCCCGTCGCGGTCGCCCTCGCCGTCGCCGTCGCCGTCGCCGTCGCGGTGAACGGGCGGATCGGGTCGGCGGCATCCGGGCGCGGCGGCACGGGAACGACGCCATCCGGTTCGGGATCGTTCGACTCGGACGGCGGCGCGCCCGGGTCGGTCGACGGCATGCCTCCGGCGGCGGACGCGCCGCGGGTGACGGAGACGGAAGAGACGGACGGGCTCTCCCCCACCGGGGTGCCGTCCGCCGCCTGCGCCCGCTCCCCGCACAGCACGCCGAACACGAACACCCCGCCCACCAGCAGTGCCACCTGGACCGCACGCCGACCGGCCGCCGTGCGCATCGCGCGCGGAGCGGCACCGGACAAGGCTGCTGACCAGGTCAAGGGGAGCGGTTCCTCCCGGACGGCGGGACGAGTGGGGACGCGTCGTGCGTCGTGCGGGTCGAGGACGCCTCACGCGTTGGATTCGAACGGCGTCGATCCTCGCACGCGACTCCGGAGGTTGCGCAAGCCCCCTGGTGAAGAGTCGGTGTTCCGACCCCGCGCTATTCGGTGGCCTGGACCGGCCTCGGGGACCATCCGTACAGCCGTTGGCGTCAGAGCACTTGATCTTGGTCCCAACCGCGGCGACCCGGCACCCGGTCCGGTGCGCCGGCGGCATCTGGCGACCTGACCGCAGGTTCCTCCTACGACCACTTCAGTCCGAGTGCCGCCGCGCGGTAGGGAGGCCGTGGACGCCTTCGCTGGTGGCCTGGATGGCTTCGAGGTCTCCGACCAGTCGTTCTGGGCGTATTGGGCCGAGGCGTAGGCGGTGTGGGGATGCATGCCGAAGAGGTCGCTGACGACGATGGGCGGGAGGTCGGTGATCGCCTCCATCATGGCCGTGCAGGACCAGCTCGATCGTCACCCCCTGATTCTTTGTTACCGATGAGTAGTCATGTCCGTATGTTCCGGCCCACGTCGGACGAGGACGGTCGACACCTCATCACTGGCCCGCCGGCTCCCGGCCCACCGGCCCGCCGTGCGTTCAGACCACGTCCGGTATCGGCAGCGGCCGCTTCTCGATCGCCGCCGCCATCACCTCCGGGAACAGGTCGGGGGTGCAGGCGAACGCCGGCGCCCCCAGCGCGGCGAGCGCCGCCGCGTGCTCCCTGTCGTACGCGGGCGCACCCTCGTCGGACAGCGCGAGCAGTGTCACGAACTGCACCCCCGACGCCTTCATCGCCGCCACCCGCTTGAGCATCTCGTCGCGTATCCCCCCTTCGTAGAGGTCGCTGATCAGCACGACCACCGTCTCCGCGGGCCGGGTGATCCGCGACTGGCAGTACGCCAGCGCCCGGTTGATGTCCGTACCGCCGCCCAGCCGGGTGCCGAAGAGCACGTCGACGGGGTCGTCGAGCTGGTCGGTGAGGTCGACGACCGTCGTGTCGAACACGACGAGCCGCGTGTCGATCGACCGCATGGACGCGAGCACCGCCCCGAACACCGCGGCATACACGACGGACGCCGCCATCGACCCGGACTGGTCGACGCAGAGGACGATCTCCTTCTTCACCGACCGCGAGGCACGCCCGTAGCCGATGAGCCGCTCGGGCACGATCGTCCGGTGCTCCGGGAGGTAGTGCTTGAGGTTGGCCGCGATCGTGCGGTTCCAGTCGATGTCGTGGTGGCGCGGCCGGTTGATGCGGGCGCTGCGGTCGAGGGCGCCGGTGAGGGTGGCGCGGGTGCGGGCGGCGAGCCGCTCCTCCAGGTCCGCCACGACCTTGCGCACGACCGCCCGTGCCGTCTCCTTCGTCGTCTGAGGCATCGCCTGGTTGAGCGACAGGAGCGTGCCGACGAGGTGGACGTCGGCCTCGACCGCCTCCAGCATCTCCGGTTCCAGCAGCAGCGCGGCGAGCCCGAGCCGGTCGATGGCGTCGCGCTGCATGACCTGGACGACGGAGGAGGGGAAGTAGGTCCGGATGTCCCCGAGCCAGCGTGCCACCGACGGCGCCGACGCCCCGAGCCCCGCCGAACGGTCCCGGCCCGCCGGTGGCTTGTCCCCCGTGCCGTAGAGCGCGGTGAGTGCCCCGTCCATCGCCGCGTCCTGCCCGGACAGCGCGCACCCGGTCCCGTCGGCCGCGTTCCCGCCGAGCACGAGCCGCCAGCGCCGCAGCCGCTCCCGCGCCGGGTCCGTCGTCGCCGTCGTCATGGCGTCCGCCATGCGCACCTCCCCCTGGTGTCGTGTGTCCGTCATCCCGGCACCCCCGCCGAACCGGCGACGCGCGCCGCCTCGTCGTCCCCGTCCCTTCCCAGCAGCAGCCGTACGACCGGCAGCACGGCGTCCGCGCGCGCGGTGTCGAGGCCGGGCGCGAAGCCGGGTCTTCCGGCACCGGCGGTCGCCGTGCCGCCGCGGCTCCCCGGCCCGCGCCGGACCAGTTCACCGAGGGTGCGCCGCACCCCTGGCTCGTACGCCGAGAACGTCCGCCGCAGCAGCGGCAGTACGTCCGTGAACGCTTCCGCCGGTACGCCCGTCAGCCAGGTGTCGACCAGCCCGAGCAGCCGCTCGTCGTGGACCAGAAGCAGCCCGCCGCCGGACCCTCCGCCGACGAAGCCCTCGATCCACGCGGCCGCGTCCGCCGGTGGTGTGCCCGGCGACAGCACCAGCCCCATGAGCCGCGCCGCCTCGTCCTGCGCCAGCTCCCCGTCGTCCAGCAGCAGCCGCACGGACCGCCCCCGTATGACGCCGGGCACGGTGTCCCGTACGGACAGCGTGCGCAGCACCGACCGCCAGCGGGCGCGCAGATCCCCGGGGCCCGGTGCGGGGGCGTCGCCGAGGAGACCCACCGCGCCGTGCACCGCGTCGACATGGCGGCGCATCTCCTCGGCGGCGTCCGCGTCCAGCGCGGCGCAGGCCGGGGGCAGTCCGACGAAGACCCGCTCGGCGAGACCGGCGGCGACCTCGGCCAGCGCCGCGGTGCCGGTGCCCCGCACATCGCCGTAGCGCAGCGAGCGGACCAGGGCGGGCAGCGCCTGGGCGAGGTGGCCGACGTCCGTGTCGAGGGCCGCGCGGTCGGCGAGGATCCGCATCACCGTGGGCAGCGCCTCGGGCAGTACGGCCAGCAGGCAGCGCTCGGCGAGCCCGGTGACCTCGGCGAGGCCCCGCGCGGCGACGGCATCCGCCTCGGCCCTGGCCGTCGCGGCGGCGAGCACGGTCGTCCCCCACACGCCGGCCTCGGCGACCCGCACGGACAGCTCCGGCTCCCAGCGCAGCCGCCAGGTCTCCCGGAAGGTCCCGGTGCTGCCGCGCGAGGCGGCCGGTTCTCCCCAGCCGATGCCGAGCAGCCGCAGCCGGTGCAGCAGCCCGCTGCGCTCCGCGTCGGTCTCCTTGCGCAGGTCGAGCTCCAGTTCCCGCCGCGCGGCCTCCGGTCTCAGCCGCAGCCGGCGCTGGATCCGCGCGAGGTCCCGCTGCAACGGCACGGCGGGCGCCGTGGCCGGCACCTCCCCCAGCACCTCGCCGACGACCAGCCGGTCGTGCACCAGCGCCAGCGGTACGTCGGAGCCCTCGCACATCACCGCCCGTACCGCGTCGGTCGTCTCGCTCAGCCCGGGCAACGGGCGCCCGCGCATCGCGGCGAGCGTCTCCGCCAGCCGTACGGCCTCGATGACATGCGCGGACGACACGATGCGGTCCTCGGCCCGCAGCAACCCCGCTACCTTGGTCAGCCACCGCTCGACCGGCCGGTCCGGGGCACCGAACAGGTGTGCGTACCACCCCGGGGAGTCGATGCCCGCGCCGTAGCCGCTCACCCGGGCGAGCCTGCGGTTGGTCCAGGGGACCCAGGTCATGTCCGTCTTCACCTTGGGCAGCCCCTTCAGCAGGGCCCGGTCGGCGGCGACGGCGGCCTTGTGGCGCAGCGCCGGCACGTGCCAGGCTCCGCACACCACGGCCACGCCGTCCTCGAACTCCCGCTGCGCCGCCCGGATCCGCAGCCGCATGTGCGCCTCGCGCACGAGGTCCCGCCCGTGTCCCCCGCTTCCGTACTCCTCGCGCAGCGCGGTCATGGCCTCCTCGAGCGCGGTGAACGGCGCGACCGCGTCGCCGTTCCCCACGCCCCGGTGCTCGACGACGTCCTCCCACCACCGCTCGGCGTCGTCGTACCCGGCCGCCCCGGCGAGCACCCCCAGCGGATCGACCCGCACATCCGCGCCCGCCGCCGGCTCCCCACCGCCGCCCTCCCCGTCCTCCCCCTCTCCCCCCTCGTCCCGCCCCCGGGCCAGCGTGTGTGCGGCCGGCAGGTCGATGAAGCGGGCCGGGACCCCGTGTTCCAGCGCCCAGCGGATCGCGACCCACTCCGGTGAGAACCCGGCCAGCGGCCAGAAGGCCGAGCGCCCGGGCTCGTCCACGGCATGGGCGAGCAGCGCGACCGGCGGACGCATGTCCTCCTCGGCGGCGAGCGGGATCAGCACGTCGGCCTCCGGCGGACCCTCGATCAGCACGACGCCCGGCCGCGCCTCCTCCAGCGCCGCCCGCACCGCCCGCGCCGACCCGGGCCCGTGATGCCGCACCCCGAGCAGCAGCGGCCCCGCCGCACCGCTCCCCCTGCCGCTCACGCGGAGACCTCCCGGCAGGCGCGGTAGAAGTCCTTCCAGCCGTCCCGCTCGCGGACGACGGTCTCCAGGTACTCCTGCCAGACGACACGGTCCGCCGCCGGGTCACGGACGACCGCGCCGAGGATGCCCGCGGCGACGTCCCCGGCCCGCAGCACGCCGTCGCCGAAGTGGGCGGCCAGCGCCAGCCCGTTGGTGACGACGGAGATCGCCTCGGCGGTCGACAGCGTGCCGCTGGGCGACTTGAGCTTCGTCCGGCCGTCGGCCGTGACCCCGTCGCGCAGTTCACGGAAGACGGTGACGACACGGCGGATCTCGTCGACGCCGTCGGGCACGGCCGGCAGGTCGAGGGAGCGGCCGATCTGGTCGACCCGGCGCGAGACGATGTCGACCTCCGCCTCCGGTGTCTCCGGCAAGGGCAGCACCACCGTGTTGAAACGGCGTCGCAGGGCGCTGGACAGGTCGTTGACCCCGCGGTCCCGGTCGTTGGCCGTGGCGATCAGGTTGAAGCCGCGGACCGCCTGCACCTCCTCGCCCAACTCCGGGATCGGCAGGGTCTTCTCCGACAGGATCGTGATGAGCGTGTCCTGGACGTCGGCCGGGATGCGGGTCAGCTCCTCGACGCGGACCGTCATGCCCTCCGCCATGGCCCGCATCACCGGACTGGGGACGAGGGCGTCGCGGCTGGGGCCGTGGGCGAGCAGCCGGGCGTAGTTCCAGCCGTAGCGGATGGCTTCCTCCGGTGTGCCGGCCGTGCCCTGCACCAGCAGGGTGGAGTCTCCGCTGACCGCCGCGGCCAGATGTTCGCAGACCCAGGTCTTCGCGGTGCCGGGCACGCCGAGGAGAAGCAGGGCGCGGTCGGTGGCGAGGGTGGTCACCGCGACCTCCACGATGCGGCGCGGTCCGACGTACTTCGGCGTGATCACCGTGCCGTCGGGCAGGGTGCCGCCGAGCAGATAGGTCGCGACGGCCCACGGCGACATCCGCCAGCGGGCCGGACGCGGACGGTCGTCCTGCGCCGCCAGCGCGGCGAGTTCGGCGGCGAAGGCGTCCTCGGCGTGCGGGCGCAGCGTCTGCGTCTCCGCCGCCGGGTTCGCCGGCGCGGAGCCGTTCCGGCTCGGGTCGACGGATGTCGGTTCAACAGACACAGACATGGCTGAGTCCCCCTCCAGCTCGGCCGGTTCGGATCTGCCACCAACCGTGCACCACGCCACTGACAATCGCTCTGACCTGCGCAAACGCACGGGCCAGGGCGATTGTCAGTGCCGGGATCTAGTTTCGGAGGCATGACTCAGCAGGGGGTGCGCTGGACCGCGGAGCAGGTGCTGGCACTGGCGCCCGACTCCGCGTCACGCAGGGCGGGAAGCGAACTCGGCGCGGCCGGTGCGTGGTCCGGGGCCGGCAGTTCCGGCGAGGGGACGGTGTGGGGGCTGTGCAAGGGCAGTGGGAGCGATCCGTATCGGACGGTCGTCGACATCGCGGACGCCTCCGGCCCCGCCTACACGTGCGAGTGCCCGAGTCGTAGGTTCCCGTGCGAGCACGCACTCGGTCTGCTGCTGCTCTGGGCGGGCGACGACGCGGCGGTGCCGCGGGGGCGGGCGCCGGAGTGGGCCGATGAGTGGATCGCCGGCCGGCGCGCGCGCACGGCACGGCAACGGGCCGCTCAGACGCCGGGTTCCCCGCCGGGGCCCGCCGATCCGGAGGCGGCGCGGCGCAGGGCGGAGCGCCGGGCCGAGCGGATCACCGCGGGCGCTGCGGAACTGGAGCAGCGCCTGGCGGATCTGCTCCGCGGCGGCCTGGCGTCGGCCGAGCGGTCCGGGTACGGCCTGTGGGAGGAGACCGCGGCCCGCATGGTCGACGCCCAGGCACAGGGACTGGCCGCGCGGGTGCGGGAGCTGGGGGCGCTCCCCGGCAGCGGTCCGGGCTGGCCGGTGCGGCTGCTGGAGGAGTGTGCGCTGCTCCATCTCCTCGGCCGGGGCTGGCAGCGCCGTGAGCGGCTGCCGGAGGGCCTCGCCGCGACGGTCCGCTCCCGTGTCGGCCTGCCCGCGTCGGCGGACGGCCCGCCGGTGCGGGACCGCTGGCTGGTCCTCGCCCAGTACGACACGGCGGACAGCCGTCTGACGACCCGCCGTACCTGGCTGTACGGCACGGAGTCGGAGCGTACGGCGCTGCTCCTCTCCTACGGTGCGGCGGGCCGCGCACCGGAGCTCGCGCTGCCGGTCGGGCTGGCCCTGGACGCGGAGCTGTCCGCGTATCCGGGCGCGGGACAGCCCCGCGCGAGCCTGGGTGACCGGTTCGGGCCGGCCGCGCCGACGACGGTGCGGCCCCCGGGGACGACGACGGCCCGGGCGCTCGCCCGCTACGGCGACGCGCTGCGCGACGACCCCTGGCTGGAGGCGGTCCCGGTGACGCTGGACCGGGTGATACCCACCCAGGACGGTGACGGCTGGCAGCTGGCCGACGCCGACGAGGACACGGCCCTGCCGCTCACCCCGGCCGCGCGGTCCCGCCCCGGCCTGTGGCGCCTGATCGCCGTGTCCGGCGGCGCTCCGGTCAGGGTCTTCGGCGAGTGCGGCCACCAGGGATTCACCCCCTTGGCGGCATGGCCGCAGGGCCCCGGTGAGGCGGTGCCGCTGTGCTGAGCGGTGCGCTCGCTCCCGTTCGCGTCCGCCCCGGGCACCTCATGCATCGTTCTCGCCTCACCGGTCACCCGGCGCACGTGAGGCTTCGACCGCTCCGGGACACCCGTCGGAAAGGAAGCTCATGAGCAGGACCACCGCGGCCGCGGCCCCTTCCCTCCCGGACGCCTGGGAGGAACTGGTGACCACGGCCCTGCTGGGCACGGACCGGCGCACACCGGCAGGCACCGCGCCGGGGCCTCGTGCGCCGCTGGCCCTGCTGGACGCGGCGGCCCTGGCGACCGTACGGCGACGGGCGGGGCTGCGGCCGGCCCCGGCCGGCGAGCGTCCGCGGCCCGCGCCCGAGGACCGGCGTCCTCCGCTGCCGCCCGCCGCCGCCCGCCGGCTCACGATGCTGCTCGCCGATCGCTCCGGCACCTCCGGCGGTGGCCGCCGGGGCACGGCTCCGGATCTCATGGAGCTGCTGCCCCAGTGGCTGGCGGTGGCGAACGCCCACGGTTACGCGGCGCCGCCCGAGTCGCTGCCCGCCCTGCTCGACGCCGCCCGGGGACGGACGGACCTGCGTCCGGCGGCGCTGCGCCTCGCCGGGCCGCGCGCCCTGTGGCTGGCCCGGCTCAACCCGGACTGGCGGTTCGCCCTGCGGTCCACGCCGGGCGGGGGCACGTCCGTACCCGGCCCGCACGACACGGACGGGATACGGCAGCTCTGGCAGGAGGGCCTCTTCGCCGAACGGGTCGCCCTCCTCGCCGCCCTGCGCTCCCGCGAGCCGGCCGCCGCGCGCGCACTCCTCGCGACGACCTGGGCGGCGGAGCGGGCGGAGGACCGGCTGATGTTCCTGGACTCGCTGCGCGCCGGCCTCGGTCCGGACGACGAGCCCTTCCTGGAGCAGGCGCTGGCCGACCGCAGCCGCAATGTACGGGCGACGGCGGCGGAGCTGCTGTCGTCGCTGCCCGGCTCGGCACTGGCGGATCGGATGGCGGTCAGAGCCGGGGCCTGTGTGGCCGTGGACCATACGGGGGACACACCGACGATCGCCGTCGAGGCACCGCACGCATGCGACGCGGGCATGGAACGCGACGGCGTGGTGGCCAAGGCCCCCGCAGGCCGGGGCGAACGGTCCTGGTGGCTCGGCCAGTTGGTGGAGGCGGCACCGCTCGACAGCTGGTCGCGGCGGCTCGGCGGGCGTACGCCCCAGGAGATCGTGGCCCTGCCGGTGGCGGACGACTGGCAGGGCGAACTGCACGCGGCGTGGTGCCGGGCGGCCGTACGGCAGCGGAACGCGCCGTGGTCCCGGGCGCTGCTCGGGGAGCCCTCGGCGCCGGAGGCGGGCGGGCCGGGGGCGGTGTCCCTGGCCGAACGCGCCCAGCTGCTCGGCACGCTGGAGGCCGACGAACGGGCGGAGTGGGTGGCCGGGTTCATCGAGACGCACGGCCTGTCCGAGGCCTTTCAGCTGCTCGGGGTGTGCGCCGTGCCGTGGGCCGCGCCGGTCGGACGGGCGGTGGTCGACGCGCTCAACATCGCGCGCGACGCGGGGAGCTATCCATGGAGTTTCAGCGGAGTCATGGGCCTGGCCGAACGCTGCCTCGACCCGTCCGAGTCCGGCCGCCTCGACGCGCTCCTGGCGATACCGGACGAACCGGAGAACGCGTCCCCCGGAGCCGGGGGCTACTGGTCGGAAGCCTTCCAACGCCTGGTCACCACGCTGCGCCTGCGCGCGGCCATGCTCACGGAACTGACCCCGCCCGGCCCCTGACACCCACCACCGGGCCGCGCCGGGCCCACCGCACCGCATGCCGGGAGGACGCGGGCGGGGAGCCCGTGGTGGCCGGGGTCACGGACGGCCGGTTACGCCTGCGCGGGCTGGCGTACGTTCGCGCGGACCCAGTCGACGATCGACGCCGTGGTCGCGCCCGGCGTGAAGATCTCCGCGACGCCCTTCTCCTTCAGCGGAGCGATGTCCGCCTCGGGGATGATCCCGCCGCCGAAGACCAGGATGTCCGCCGCGTCCCGCTGCTCGAGCAGCTCGATCACCGCCGCGAAGAGCGTGTTGTGCGCGCCGGAGAGGATGGAGAGCCCGATCGCGTCGGCGTCCTCCTGGATCGCGGTGTCGACGATCTGCTCGGGAGTCTGGTGAAGCCCGGTGTAGATCACCTCCATACCGGCGTCGCGCAGCGCCCGCGCGATCACCTTGGCCCCGCGATCGTGGCCGTCGAGCCCCGGCTTGGCCACCACCACGCGGATCGGACCGGCTGCCACACCCATCACTGCCTCCATGAAGCGACTACATCCATCCGTACCGACAAGTACCGCACACATCCGCCACGCCGTACACATCGCACGGAATCCCAGGCCCGAACCGGCCGAGGAAGTGAACGAACGTTATCTCCAGCATCCCGCACCCGGCAGTTTCACGGTGCACAGCGAGGGGCAAATCACACGGTGGGACACGTTCACCGCGCAGCGTTCCCGGGCTCCGAGGCCCGCACACCGCCTGCCCGTGCGGCACGTGGGCATCGGTGGGACCATGCGGATAAGGGATGCGCACCGAGGTCGCCGCACCACCGCGCCCCTCCAGCCGTCGCTCGCGCGCACCGTCGACCACTCTCGCAGCGATGTCCCATGAGGGCACACGGGGGACGAGGCTGTCCTTCCGCGTGCCGACAGGAGGTCGGCCATGAAGGTCACCGAGGCAGCTCTACCCTTCCTGCCGCTCTGCCGGCGTCTTCTGCCCATCCGGCTGGCGGATCTCTCCCTGGCCCTGCTGAAGGCGACCGCCCTGGAGCTGGCGATCCTGGCGGGCCACCTCCTGCTCTATCCGGCCGGCATCATCCAGGAGCGACGCGGCGCGACTCCCGCGCTGCCCGCACCGGGCGGCACCGCACAGCTGCCGCCGGAGGCCAAACCGCCGGTCGTGCTGCTCCACGGCTTCATCGACAACCGCTCGGTCTTCCTCCTGTTGCGCCGCAGTCTGACCCAGCACGGCAGACACCAGATCGAGTCGCTGAACTACTCACCGCTGACCTGCGACGTCCGTATCGCAGCCGAGCTGCTCGGCCGGCACATAGAGCAGGTGTGCGAGCGGACGGGCAGCCGTCAGGTGGACGTGGTGGGGCACAGCCTCGGGGGACTGATCGCGCGGTACTACGTGCAGCGACTGGGCGGTGACACCCGCGTGCGGACGCTCGTCACGCTCGGCACCCCGCACTCCGGCACCCGCGTCGCGCCGCTGGCCAACGCGCACCCCATCGTGCGCCAGATGCGCCCCGGCTCAGCGGTGCTCGAGGAGCTCGCCCTGCCCGCACCCGGCTGCCGTACGCACTTCGTCGCCTTCTGGAGCGATCTCGACCACATCATGGACCCGCTCGAGACGGCGTGCATCGAGCACCCCGACCTGTCGGTGGCGAACGTACGGGTGAGCGGCGTCGGCCACCTCGCCCTGCCGGTGCACCCGGCCGTGGCGACCGGCATACGACAGGCCCTGGACACGGCGCGTCCCGGAGAGCCGTCCACCGGCCGGCCGGAGGGCCTGACGGTGGCATGAGGGCGGCACGGCGCGACACGCCCGGAACCCGTGCGCCGTGACAGGAGCTCCCCGGCGCCCCCGTCCGAACAACAACGGTCCGGCACGGCCGACTTACCGCCGCCACCCGACCCAAAGCTTCGAACGCACTTCGAACAAAGAGCCAAGACCGCGCCCGCCGTCCGCCAAAAGACGACCGAATGCCCGTTTCCTGCGCGCGTGAAACCTGGGGAAGATTGTCGTGCCCGCGTACTGCCGGGTACAGTCGCCGCACTGCTCTGGCAGCCCCTGTTGTCGAGGCGAAAGAGAAGTTGGTGAACGACCGTCACCCGTCGGGGACCATCCCCCCGACTCCGGCTTCCGATGCCTCCTCGGCGCCCTACGCGTCGTACGGCACCCAGGAAGCCCAGTACGGCGACTTCACCACGTACGGCGGTTACGACGCCACCGGTTTTGACGCCACGCACTTCGGCACCGGCGGCCACACCACCGGGACCTTCGCCACCGATCCCCTCTTCGGCGACCTCCCGGGCAGCGGCCACGACACCGGTGCGTACGACACCGGACACTGGGCCGCGGGCGGCCACGACACCGGGCACTACGACGGCTACGCGGCCCAGCACGCCGCCGGGTACGACACCGGCGCCCACGACACGACCGCCTGGACCACCGGCCACCAGCCGATGCCGGTGATCCCGCCGCAGGCCGGCTCGCCGGAGACCAGCGGACAGTGGGACGCCGGTGCCTGGGTCCAGCCCGATCAGGCCGGGAACCCCGCCGACCGGACCCAGCACTGGGACTGGAACGCGCAGACCTTCGAGAGCGGCGTCTACGACGCCACGCAGTGGAACCTCGACGGCGGCGACGCCACCGCCCCGGCGTCCGCTCCCGACGCCTACGAGCCGCAGGCCGATACCTACGACCAGGGCACGTACGAGGACCCGGCACAGGGCACGTACGAGGATGCCGCCCAGGGTGGCTACGACGAACCCGCCGACGAGCCGGCGCACGGCGAGCCCGCCGACACCGGTGAGCTGCCCGCGGTGCACCTGCTCGACGAGCAGGAGGAGACCGTCCCCGCCCCGTCGCCGCGCGCGGCCACGCGTGCCGGGTCCCGGTCCCGTCGCCGTACGCCCCCCAAGCGCTCCGCGCTGTTCACGGTGGCCGTGCCCTCGGCGTGTGTGATGGGCGTCGCGGGTATCGCCGCGGCCTCGGTCGGCGATCTGGGCGACGACGGCGGCCAGGACACGGCGACCACCGCGGCGGACGCCCAGCCGGTGAAACCGTCCGCCGCCAACATCAAGCTGGACACCCAGCTGGAGAGCCTCGCCGCCGGCGCCGACGACTTCGCCGACCGGGCCAGCCGCACCCAGGAACGCATCGACCTCAGGGCTCAGCAGGAGGCCGAGCGCAGGCGGGCGGCGGAGGAGGCGGCCCGCAAGGAGCGGCTGCGCCCGAAGTTCGCGCTCCCCGTCGCACAGCACGGGCTCAGCGCCTACTACGGCCAGTCCGGCATCAACTGGATGTCGGTCCACTCCGGCATCGACTTCCCCGTGTCGTACGGCGCCACGGTGATGGCCGCGACCGACGGCACGGTACGTACGCAGTACAACCCCGCCTACGGCAACATGATGATCGTGACCGCGATGGACGGCACGGAGACGTGGTACTGCCACCTCTCCAGCTACCAGGTCCCCTCCGGCACGACCGTGAAGGCGGGCGACCCGATCGCGTTCTCCGGGAACTCCGGCAACTCGACCGGCCCGCACCTGCACTTCGAGGTCCGCCCCGGTGGCGGCTCGGCGATCGACCCGCTCGCCTGGCTGCGCAGCCACGGCCTCGACCCGTCGTAGGACCCGGCCCGTGGGCCCAAGCCGCCGACGGGCCCCGGCGGGCCCTCCGGCGGCGGGCCGCTACAGCTTCTCCACCGGCGCGTACCGCAGGAGCAGGCGCTTCGGCTTGGTGTCCCCGAAGTCGATGGTCGCCTCCGCGTTCGCACCCGTGCCCTTGACCGCGACCACGGTGCCGAGGCCGAACTGGTCGTGCGTGACCCGGTCGCCGACGGCCACCGACACCACGGGCTTGTCCCCCGCCGCCCGGCGGGTGGCGAAGCCGGAGCCGCCCGATGCCGACGAGCGGGACCGGGACGACGACAGCGAAGCCGCCACGCCCGACGCGGGACCGGAGGACACGGGTGTGCTCGCCCCCGTCCGCTTCCACTCCAGGTGGGCCGCCGGGATCTCCTCCAGGAAGCGCGAGGGCGGGTTGTAGGAGGGCTGCCCCCACGCGCTGCGCAGCGTCGACCGGGTGAGGTAGAGCCGCTCACGCGCGCGCGTGATGCCGACGTAGGCCAGGCGCCGCTCCTCCTCCAGTTCCTTGGTCTGGCCGAGGGCGCGCATGTGCGGGAAGACGCCGTCCTCCATGCCGGTGAGGAAGACGACCGGGAACTCCAGGCCCTTGGCGGTGTGCAGGGTCATCAGGGTGATGACGCCGGAGCCGTCCTCGTCGTCGTCGGGGATCTGGTCGGAGTCGGCGACCAAGGCGACCCGTTCCAGGAAGTCGGCCAGGGTGCCGGCCTCGCCCTCGCCGCGCTCCTGCTCGAACTCCAGGGCGACGGCGGCGAGTTCCTGGAGGTTTTCGATCCGGGTCTCGTCCTGCGGGTCGGTGGAGGCCTGCAACTCGGCGAGGTAGCCGGTGCGTTCGAGGATCGCCTCCAGGACCGTCGCCGGGCCCGCGCCGGACTCGGCGATCGTACGGAGGTCCTCCATCAGCGTGTTGAACCGCCTCACGGCGTTCGTCGACCGGGCGGCCATGCCGTACGCCTCGTCGACGCGCTTCAGCGCCTGCGGGAAGCTGATCTTCTCGCGCTGCGCGAGGGCGTCGATCATGGCCTCCGCGCGGTCGCCGATGCCCCGCTTGGGCACGTTGAGGATGCGGCGCAGCGGCACCGAGTCCTCGGGGTTGGCGAGCACCCGCAGATAGGCCAGGACGTCCCGGACCTCCTTGCGCTCGTAGAAGCGGACGCCGCCGACGACCTTGTAGGGCAGGCCGACCCGGATGAAGATCTCCTCGAAGACACGGGACTGCGCGTTGGTGCGGTAGAAGACCGCGACGTCGCCGGCCTTCGCCTCGCCCGCGTCGGTGAGGCGGTCTATCTCGTCGGCGACGAACTGCGCCTCGTCGTGCTCGGTGTCCGCGACGTACCCGGTGATCCGCGCGCCGGAGCCGGCGTTGGTCCACAGGTTCTTGGGGCGGCGCGACTCGTTGCGCTCGATGACGGCGTTGGCGGCGCTCAGGATGGTCTGCGTGGAGCGGTAGTTCTGCTCCAGCAGGATCGTCGTCGCGTCCGGGTAGTCCTCCTCGAACTGGAGGATGTTGCGGATCGTCGCGCCGCGGAAGGCGTAGATCGACTGGTCGGCGTCGCCCACCACGCACAGTTCGGCGGGCGGGACCTCGGCCTCCGGCGGCACGTCGACGGGGTGCTCGGAGGTGCCGACGAGCTCCCTGACCAGGGCGTACTGGGCGTGGTTGGTGTCCTGGTACTCGTCGACGAGCACGTGGCGGAAGCGGCGGCGGTAGTGCTCGGCGACGTCCGGGAAGGCGCGGAGCAGATTGACCGTCGTCATGATCAGGTCGTCGAAGTCGAGGGCGTTGGCCTCGCGCAGCCGCGACTGGTACAGGGCGTAGGCCTGGGCGAGGGTCTTCTCGAAACCGTCGGTGGCCTGGGCGGCGAAGTCCTCCTCGTCGATCAGCTCGTTCTTCAGGTTGCTGATCTTGGCGCTGAAGGACTTCGGCGGGAAGCGCTTGGGGTCGAGGTCCAGATCGCGGCAGACCAGGGCCATCAGACGCTTGGAGTCGGCCGCGTCGTAGATCGAGAAGGACGACGTGAAGCCGAGCTTCTTGCTCTCGCGGCGCAGGATGCGCACGCAGGCGCTGTGGAAGGTCATCACCCACATCGCGTGGGCGCGCGGGCCGACGAGCTGCTCGACGCGCTCCTTCATCTCACCGGCGGCCTTGTTGGTGAAGGTGATCGCCAGGACCTGACCGGGGTGGACGCTCCGCTCGGCGAGCAGGTGGGCGATGCGGTGGGTGAGCACGCGCGTCTTGCCGGACCCGGCGCCGGCCACGATGAGCAGCGGGGAGCCGGAGTGCACGACGGCGGCGCGCTGGTTGTCGTTCAGCCCCTCCAGCAGCGCGGCGGAGTCCATCACCGGGCGCGGGGCGCCGTCGCGGTAGTAGCCTCCCCCACTTTCGGCTTCGCTCGAGCGGGGGGATCCCCACCGGTCCGGCGGCACGTCGAACTTCCCGCCGAACAGATCGTCCGGAAGGGGCTCCGGCACATGATCGTCCTCGGGTGGTGGCGGGGGCTCGTCCGCAGGGCCCCGCTGGGCCTGGAGGTCCGCCAGGAAGCTGTCGTCAAAGAGGCTGCTCATCGCTCTCCGAGTCTAGGGCGCCCCACCGACAACCCGGGGCCACCCCGAGAACATCCCCCGGATTCCGGCCCCCCTCGGCCGCGGGGCCCCGGACCTCCCTGCCGCACACCCTCCACTACCACCGCCTCACCCTGAGTGACCCGACCCACAAGGTCACGAAAATGTATCGGGCATATCACCCAGCAACCTTCACAGGAGCCACACCAGTTGGCTACGGTGCGGGCGGGCCGCTCGCCCCCCACCGGCGGACCTCGCCGGGTCGCGCGGCCCCCGCCGAGTCCGTCACCGCCCCCGCGGCAGCCGGAGCCGGGGACCCACCGAGACCTTGGGGTGAATCGGCCCACTCCCTCGTGGAGCGGCCGTAGGGCAACCCTTCCAAGCAGCCGCCCGAACTCTCCCCAGAGCCTGAACGTCCGGGGGACCCCCACCGCTAACCCGGTAGGCGGAGCTTTGGAAGGAGTCGCCTCCCTTGGCGTCGCACCGCAAGTCGCGCATCCCCGGCCCGCGCGTGGCAGGCATACGGACCCCGGCACTCGCCACGGCCGCGCTGACCTCCGTGGCCCTGCTGTCCCAGACCGCCGACGCCGCCCCCTCGGACGACGGCAGGCCGAGCCTGGAAGAGGTCGAGAAGAAGGTCGACGATCTCTACCGCCAGGCGGAGTCGGCGACCGAGAAGTACAACGCGGCCAAGGAGAGGACCGCGAAGCAGCGCAAGCGCGTCGACGCCCTCCTCGACGCCGTGGCCAAGCGCACCCAGCGGCTCAACGAGGCACGGGAGGAACTGGGTTCCTTCGCCGCCGCCCAGTACCGGACCGGCGCCGGCATCCCCGACACCGCGACCTTCCTGCTCGCGGACTCACCGCAGGACATCTTCGACCAGAGCCAGCTGATGGACCGGATGACCGGCCGCCAGAAGGAAGCGGTCGACGACTACGTCACGCAGCAGTCCGAGACGATGAAGACGCGCCGGGAAGCCACCCGGAGTCTCGAGACGCTCACCGAGTCCCAGGGCGACCTGAAGACGGCCAAGGCCACCGTCCAGAAGAAGCTCACCGACGCGCGCGAGCTGATGTCGAAGCTGACCGCCGAGGAGAAGGCGCGGCTCGCGGCGATCGAGAGGAAGCAGCGGGAGGAGGCCGCCCGCAAGGCCGCCGAGCTCGCCCGGCAGCAGGCGGAGCAGCAGAAGGCCCAGGAGGAGGCCGCACAGCAGGAGAGCGGCACCTCAGGGGGCTCCGGCACGTCCGGGTCCTCCGGCTCGGCGACGACGCCCCCGGCCGACTCCTCGTACGCCGCCAAGGCCGACAAGGCCCTCGCCTTCGCCCGCGCGCAGATCGGCAAGCCGTACGTCTGGGGCGCCACCGGCCCCGACTCCTACGACTGCTCCGGCCTCACCCAGGGTGCCTGGAAGGCCGCCGGCGTCACCGTCCCGCGCACGACGTACGACCAGGTCGACGCGGGCACGACGGTCCCCGTCTCGCAGGCTCGACCCGGTGACCTGGTCTTCTTCTACGACGACATCACCCACGTGGGTATCTACATCGGCAACGGGATGATGATCCACGCCCCGAAGCCCGGCACGTACGTCCGCGAGGAGTCGATCTACTACGACGGCGAGTCCTCGATCCACAGCGTGGTGCGCCCGGCCTGAGCCGCCCGGCCTTCGGGACGAGGGGCAGAGGGACAGGCACGGGGTCAGGACCGAGGTCGGGGACGGGACCGGGACGGGGTCGGGAACGGGGACCGGGACGGGTCAGGTCCACAGCACCGCGATGAAGATGTTCGCCGTGGTCAGCAGGCCGACCAGGCCGAACATGCCCTTGTCGGCCTTCTCCTCGTCCCGCTTCACATAGACCAGGCCGAGGATCACGATCAGCAGGGCCAGCTTCACGCCGATCTTGAGGTTGTCGACGGGCTGGTCGTCGGCCTGGTTGAGGCCGACCAGGATCACACCGGTGACCAGCATCGTCAGCGCGCCGTGCAGCATCGCGGGGCTGAAGCGGGCGGTGCCCTCGCCCATCGCCTTCATCTGGGTGAGGAAGCCGCCGAGCAGCGACGCGATGCCGATGATGTGGAGACCGACGAAGAGGTGGATGAGTACGTCCATGAGGCCGGAGCCTAGCCATGCGCACCCCATAGCACTCCGGCGCCCTCATCCTTCCCTCCTTCACCACATCGGTCATCGCCCTGCCCGAAGGCGACGGAGCGGGAACGGGATCACGGTCACGTGCGGTCACCCGTCGGTCCGCTCGCACCAGTTCCGCACAACCCGTTACCGGGGCCGCGCGGCCGGACCTAGCGTCCTCCACCAGGTGACCGGCTCTCCACGCCGCCCGGACCGGGGGCGGCGACCGGCCACCACCGCCGAGAAGGTCCGGCGGCGGACGGCTCCCCCTGTGCACCCCCGCCGCCGGACCGCCGGACGGCGATCCGCTCCCGGGCGGACATCGGAAAGGACGGGAGTCAGGGTGGCAGCGCACCGCAGGTACCGACAGCGCTGGGCGGGCGGCACCAAGGCCCGCACGGCCGCCACCATCGCCCTCGCCGGCGCGGCCACCGCGACCGGCCTCGACGGGTCGGGACACGCCGCACCACAGCCGACACCGGACCAGGTCAGAGCCGACGTCGCCAAGCTCTACCAGGAGGCGGAGGCAGCCACCGAGAAGTACAACGGCGCGAAGGAGAAGGCGGAGTCGGCCCGGCGGCGGCTGGGCGCTCTGCAGGACGAGCGGGCCCGCAGGCAGGAGCGGCTCGACTCCGCCCGCGCCGCGCTGGGTTCGGCCGCGGCGGCGCAGTACCGCGGTGGTGGCCTGGACCCTGCCCTGCAACTCGTCCTGTCCGAGGACCCGGACGGCTACCTGGACGGCGCCGCCCTCGCCGAACGGGCGGGCAGCCGTCAGCGGGCGGCGGTGGGGCGCGTACGCGCACAGCTGCGGGAGATCGAGCAGCTGCGGGGCGCCGCGCGCATCGAGGTGAACAACCTGACGTCCCGTCGCGCCGATCTGAAACGCCACAGGGACACGATCACCGGCAAGCTGACGGCCGCCCGCCGGCTGCTGTCCCGGCTGCCACCCGACCAACGCGCGGGGCGCACCGACGGCACCGACCACGCCTCACGCCCGTCGACGGACCTCCGGGACGGCCTGACGGCTCCCGGCTCCGTCACCTCCCTGGCCCCCGGTGCACGCGCCGCGCAGGCCGTCTCCTACGCCTACCAGAAGCTCGGCAGCCCCTACGTCTGGGGCGCGACCGGGCCCGACGCCTTCGACTGCTCGGGTCTCGTCCAGGCCGCGTACCGCTCCGCCGGGGTCTCCCTGCCCCGCACGACCTACGCCCAGATCGCCGCCGGCCGCCGCATCCCCCGCTCCGAGCTGCTCCCGGGCGACCTGGTCTTCTTCTACTCCGGCATCAGCCACGTCGGCCTCTACGTCGGCGACGGCCGGATGATCCACGCCCCCAACCCCTCGGCCCCCGTGCGCCTGGCCCCCCTCGACGAGATGCCGTTCGCGGGCGCCACGCGCGTGGGCTGAGCGGCCCCGGCGGGCCCCGGCTCACACCAGTCGTCGTGCCGTCGCCCAGCGGGTCAGTTCGTGGCGGTTGGACAGCTGGAGCTTGCGCAGCACCGCCGAGACATGGGACTCGACCGTCTTCACGGAGATGAACAACTGCTTGGCGATCTCCTTGTACGCGTATCCCCGGGCGATCAGCCGCAGCACCTCCCGCTCGCGCTGGGTGAGGCGGTCGAGGTCCTCGTCGGCCGGCGGGGCGTCGGTCGAGGCGAAGGCGTCCAGGACGAAGCCGGCCAGACGCGGCGAGAAGACCGCGTCTCCCTCCTGGACCCGGAAGATCGAGTCGACCAGGTCGGTCCCGGTGATCGTCTTGGTCACGTATCCGCGGGCACCGCCCCGGATCACACCGATCACGTCCTCCGCCGCGTCCGACACGGACAGGGCCAGGAAACGGACCGGCCGCTCGGTGTCGCCCATCAACGGGGCGCAGCGGCGCAGCACTTCGACGCCACCGCCACCGGGCAGGTGCACATCGAGCAGGACCACCTCGGGCCGGGTCGCGGTGATCACTGTGACCGCCTGGTCGACGTCGGCGGCCTCGCCGACCACCTCGACACCCGTCTGCTCGGTCTGCCCGATCTCCGCCTGGACGCCCGTGCGGAACATGCGGTGATCGTCGACGAGGACGACGCGCGCATGACGCCGGCCGTCGCCGCCCGCCGGCGCCGCGGACTCGGCCCCCTGTGCCGGTCCCGTCGTTCCGTTCGCCTCGGTCGGCTCGCTCATGACGTCTTCTCCGCCCTCTCCATCTCCAGCTCGACCTCCGTGCCGCCGTCGGGCACCGCGCGCAGCCGCGCCGTGCCGCCGTTGCGCTCCATGCGGCCGATGATCGATTCTCTGACGCCCATGCGGTCGGCGGGTATCGAGTCGAGATCGAAGCCGGGGCCGCGGTCCCGGACGGACACGAAGACCGTCTGTCCCTCGACTTCGGCGTAGACCTGAACCGCGCCTCCCTCGCCACCGTACTTGGCGGCGTTGACCATCGCTTCACGCGCGGCCTGCATCTGCGCGCCGATTCTCTCGTCGAGCGGGCAGTCGCCCACGACGACGACCTCGATGGGGACGCCGTGCTTGTCCTCCACCTCGGCGGCGTTGCGCCTCACGGCCTCGGCGAGGGTGGTGGGCTCGTCGTCCTCGTCCTTTCCGTTGCCCTCCGGTTTGTAGAGCCAGGCGCGCAGGTCGCGCTCCTGGGCCCGGGCCAGGCGGCGCACCTCGCCCGCGTTGTCCGCGTTGCGCTGGATCAGGGTGAGGGTGTGCAGCACCGAGTCGTGGACGTGGGCGGCGACCTCCGCGCGTTCCTGGGCCCGGATGCGCATCAGGCGCTCCTCGGAGAGGTCCTGTGTCATGCGCACGAGGTAGGGGCCGGCGAGGAGTGTGATGCCGACGAGGACCGCGAGGGCGGCCTGGAGCACCGAGCCGAGGTGGCTGCCGGAGCCCCTCAGGACGAAGATGCCCGAGGCGCCCGCCGTCACCAGCAGCACGCCGGCCACGGCCCGCAGCAGCGTGACCGTGCGGCGGCGACGGCCGACCTCCATCCAGCGGGCCCGGCGGGCGTTGTCCGCCTGCCGCCAGACCAGGGCGACACCCGCACCGACCAGCACGGTCGGCCAGAGATAGGCCCTGGCCCCGTTGCTCAGGTTCACACTGCCGACGAAGATCATGGCCACCACGACCATGAGGAGCAGGGCGACGATCTGGCCCTTGTCCGGTCTCCGGGTGACGAGTCTGCGCCGGCCGTCCGGCGCGGACTCGGTCGTCACCAGCGAGGGCGGCTTCTGCGCGTCCACGCCGCCGACACCCAGCGGTACGAAGAACCAGAACGCGGCATACAGCAGCGCACCGAGACCGTCGGCCATGAACAGGCCGACGAAGACGAGACGCACCCAGATCACGGGCAGCCCGAGATGCCCCGCGAGGCCCCGCGCCACGCCACCGAGCCAGCGTCCGTCACTGCTGCGGTAGAGCTTGCGCGGCGGCCGCGGCTCGGCGACTGGCGCTGCTGCGGCTTCCGACATGCCCACGATGGTCACACGCCCGAGGTGCCGGAGCATCAGGGTCTGCCCCGGAGACTCCCCTGATCTCCGCGGCCCGGGCCCCTCGAACGCTCCCCCGGCCCCGCTCAGGGACCGATATCAGGGTCCGGCCAGGGTCATGCCGACTGCCGCCACGGCGGCTCGCCCGTCACCATGGACTCATGACCGATCACCAGCACGCCGCGACGGGTCCGGGACCCGGCTCCGGCCCGCGCGCCTCCGAGGGCAGCGGGCCGCAGGATGCCGCGCCCGCCGCGGACTCGGCGCGCGCGCACGGGCGCGCAGGCGCGCACAAGGAGGGGGGAGCGACCGCCCCGCCGCCGGAGCCGGCCGGCGAGTCGGGCCTGACGGACGCCGGCCACCGTTTCCGGCGCGACCGCCGGCACAAGATGCTGGGCGGGGTGTGCGCCGGGCTGGGCCGGCAGTGCGACATGGACCCGGTGATCTTCCGGATCACGCTCGCGGTCCTGTCCGCCACCGGCGGCATCGGCCTCATCTTCTACGGCTTCGCCTGGCTCTTCGTCCCGTACGACGACGAGGAGGAGAACGAGATCCGCAGGCTGCTGACCGGCCGGGTCGACGGCCACACCCTGACGGCGGTGCTGTTCGCGCTGGTCGGCTGCGGCGTCTTCCTCACCATGCTGAGCAACGACGGCGTGCTGAGCTTCGCCGTCATACTGTCCCTGCTGCTCGCCGGCGCCGGGTACTGGTCACGGCGGCGCGGCGCCCCCAGCCCCGACCACATCGCCGCCCAGGCCGTCGCCGACGCTCCGCCGGAGCCCCAGGCGCCGCCGGTCCCCTCCGCCTTCCCCTCGTGGTGGCGCGATCCCATCGTCAAGGACGGCACGCACATCGGCGGCACGGGCTATCTGTGGGGTCCCCGGGACTCCCGCGACACGGACGTCGCCGCCGCCGTCAACATCAGCCTCGGCGCCCACCCCGGGACCGGCGACCACACCTACGGACCGCGTCCCCGGTCCCCGAAGCCGCGCGGCCCTCTCCGGATCGGCGGCTGGATCTTCCTGCTCGCCCTGCTCGCGGGCGGTCTGGGCACAGGCCTGACCTGGGAGACACAGCCCCTGGGCACCAGTCTGCAGACGGGTCTCGCCTGCGCGCTGGCCGTCTTCGGCGTCGGCGTGGCCGTCTCCGCGTTCCTCGGCCGCACCGGGGCGGGATCGATCGTCCTGGCGGTCCTCACGGCGGGCCTGCTCGCCGGCTCGGCCGCCGTACCCAAGGACATCGGCACCGACTGGACGCGCACGACCTGGGAGCCCGCCTCGGTCGCTCAGGTACGCCCGGCCTACGAGCTGGGCACGGGCAACGGCGTCCTGGACCTGTCCGCGATACGCGTCCCCGGGGACGGGACCGTTTCGGCGCGGGCCGATGTCGGCGTGGGCCGGATCCACGTGATCGTGCCCAGGGACGTGACCGTGAAGCTGAGCATCGACGTGGGGGTGGGCGACATCCAGTTGCCGGGCGACGAGCAGAAGGACGTGGACGTGGCACTGGGCAAGCACAAGGACGTGACCCTGGAACCGCCCACCGGCGTCGAGGAGGCGGGCACGCTCGACCTCGAACTCCAGGTCGGCGTGGGACAGGCGGAGGTGAGCCGTGCTACGTCATGAGTTCCAGCCCGGCAGGCTGGTCGCCGGCATCGTCCTCACCCTGACCGCGGTGATCTACGCAGGCGACGCGGGCGGCGCCTGGGAAACGCCGTGGTTCGTGGTGATCCCCGTCGTCACGGGCGGCCTCTGCCTGGCCGGCGCGGTGGGTTTCCTGACCCGCCTCATACGCCGCCGCCGGACGAGGCCCCGGGAGACCGGAGCGGCGGACGCACCGGCCTGACGCGAGCTACCGGTACTCCCCCGTCCGCTGCCGCCGCCGCGCTCGGAGGGCGGCGTCCACGGACAACAGGGGAGCCCCGGCCAGCACCAGTGGGATCCACCCCATGAGGTACGGGAGGTCATTGCCGTAGTAGTACGGATCGGCGGCCCAGCTCACGGTCAGCCACAGGCTGAGGGAGATCAACGCACCGCCCAGGGCGGCCAGACGGGTGAGCAGGCCGAGCAGGGTGCCGATCCCGACGGCCAACTCACCGAAGGCGATGGCGTACCCGAACCCCACCGGGCTCTCCAACGCCATGTCGACCAGCGCGGGAAGGGCGGAGGAGTCGCGGACGCCCCGCATCATGTCCCCGATCGACCCGGCCCCGGAGTCCTTCATGAACGCGCTGTCCGTGAGCTTGTCGAGGCCTGCGTAGAGGAAGGTGACCCCGAGGAAGATCCGCAGAGGGACCAGGGCGTAGCGGGCGGCGGTGTCCCGCCGGCCTCTGTGGCCGTCGGAGTAGGGGGAGTACGTGTCCGCGCGCATACCGTGAGTCATCGCTGCCTGCCGCCTCTCACCGCCGTACCGAACCCTCCTCAACAGTCCATACGTACGACGATCGGTCCCGGCTCAACCCTGACCGCGGGGTTTTTCTTCGGGGGCTCGCATCCCCGCGCGCGGGGGAGCGGCCGGGGGGTGGTTGCGCAGCCCGGCGCTTACGGGGTGCCGCCGCGCCCACCCTCCCCCACTCTCGGCTTCGCTCGAGCGGGGGGACCCGCATCGCCCCAGGCGGCACGCATGCCCGCAGGTGCGCAGGCTGCCGCGTACGGCGTGAACGGGGCGGGGGTGTCCGCCCGCAGTGGCCGGCGCGCCCGCACCCCCCGCTTCTCACGTGGCCCACATCCCCGCGGGTCAGCAGGCCCAGGTGCAGACCACGCCCCTTTCCGCGCCAGTCCGAGGACGGACACCCCCGACCCGGCCCCGACCCACCCACCACCCACAGGCGCCGCGTTACTCCATCACATCGATCGCGTACCGATTCGTCTCCACGCCCGCCGCGGTGACGACCTGCACCTCCACCCGCCCCGGCTCGACCTCCGCCGGAACAGGCACCGTCAGCAGGGCATCCGTCGGGTTGTCGAACCCGCCCCTCACCGGCACCAGCGGCACGTGCACGTTCACCGCCCCCACGCGCACCACCATCCGCGACAGCCGATCCGCCCCCTGCGCCCCCACCGGCACGAACCCGGCCCCGCGGATCTCGATGTCGTCGCCGGTCCGGATGGGCGCGTCCAGATCACCGGCCTCCCGCGCCCGCACCACCGAAAGGATCACCGGACGCCCGCCCTCCGCGTACTTCCCCGCGAGATACGTCGCCGCCGACACCAGCACCACCACCGCGAGTCCCCACGGCAGATCCGGCAACTGGTCCGGCCGCCGGGCCAACCGCACCGCCGCGAACACCAGAGCGACCCCGCTGATCACGACGTACTGGATGTCTGCGAAGTTCCCCCGCCCCGCGTCGTCGGTCAGCAGGTCCGCCGCCCTGGGCCGGGACGCGCGTACCTTCTGCAGCCGCTGCCCCTGCACCCGCAGGCCGACCACCCGACGCACCAGCACAGCGATCCCGCACACCACGGCCAGCACCGTCACCACACCGGCGCCGCGGGCGAGCTCCAGCCCGGCGATCAGCGCGTCACGCTCCCGGTGCCCGGAGGCGGCCGCCAGCTGCCCCACCAGCACGAGCACCGCGAACGCCAGGAACAGCACCCACGCGGCGGCCACCGCACGGGACGTGGAGAGGCGGTTGTCCTCCCCGATCACCGGCGCCAGCGCACCCCCGCGCGCCCGGTGGAACCACGACGCGGCGGTCAGCGCGCCGGCCACCACCAGCGCGGCCACCAACCCGGTGGAACGCGCGGCGGTCCAGCCCGCGCCGATCGCCGTGAGCGCCTGCCCGAGGAGCAGCAGAACGACCCCCGCCCACACGACGACCGCGGTCCGCCGCCACAGCCGCACCAGCCACGCCGCGCCCTCGGCCCTGCCCCGTTCGGCGACGGCCTCCGCGGCCTGCGTCAACTCCTCCGAGACCCACTGCCGGGAGGCGGAGGCCGAGTGGGCCACGGCGGCCGGCACGCCGTGCCCGGCCGCGAACTCGTCCCGCTTCAGCAGGAACGCCGCGACCGCGCGCCGATGCCCCTCACGCACCCCGTGCGGACAGTCCCCGCAGGTACAGCCGCCCTCGTGCGGGCCCGCATCCGCGCCGCCCTGCCTCGCCTCCTGCACCGCCACGCCCGAAGCCCGCCTTCCCCACCATCACAAACCCATGACCACTGCCGACGACCACCACGCAACTCCCGGGTGACGACAGCGAATTGTGCCCTACCCCATGCCCTCCCCGTCCGGCAGGCCCAGTCATCCCGAGTGAATTCCGGGGCGCCGAGTTGACCCTGCCCCGGCTCGGTCCGCCGCGGCTCAGCCCGGCCCGGCAGAACCGCCTGGCGCAGCGAAAGCGGTGCGGGCCGACAAGCACGACAACCGTGCCCCGGCCCACCCCCACTGCTCCATCCGGAGGACACGGCGGATACCCGACACGAGCTGTCCGGTATCCGCGCCACACTCGGCCCATGAACACGAACTGGGAGGCCTTCGCCGCGGCCGAGCCCGATCTCGCGAAGACCGTCGAGGCGCGCTTCGCCGCGTACACCCACCACATCCTCGCGACCCTGCGCAAGGACGGCTCACCGCGTACCACCGGCCTGGAGGTGCGGTTCCTGAACGGCGAACTGTGGCTCGGCATGATGCCGAACTCGCTCAAGGCGCTCGACCTGCGCCGTGACCCGCGCTTCGCGCTCCAGGCGAACCCCGGCGAGGGGACGGGCATGGGCGGCGGCGACGTCCGGATCAGCGGGCGGGCGATCGAGGTCGAGGACGCGGAGACCAGGGCCAAGTACGCCGAAGAGGTGGAACCGCCGGAGCCGTTCCACCTCTTCCGCACCGAGCTGACGGAGGTCGTGCGGACCTGCGTCGAGGACGACACGTACCTCGTCGTCCAGGTCTGGAAGCCCGGAGAGCCGGTGCGCTCTCTCAAACGGACGTGACCGTCGGGACTACTCCCACTCGATGGTGCCCGGCGGCTTGGAGGTGACGTCCAGGACGACGCGGTTGACGTCGCGCACCTCGTTGGTGATGCGGGTCGAGATCTTCGCGAGGACGTCGTACGGCAGCCGCGACCAGTCGGCGGTCATGGCGTCCTCGCTGGAGACCGGGCGCAGCACGATCGGGTGGCCGTAGGTCCGGCCGTCGCCCTGGACACCGACCGACCGCACGTCGGCGAGCAGGACCACCGGGCACTGCCAGATGTCCCGGTCGAGACCGGCCGCGGTCAGC
Source organism: Streptomyces griseoloalbus (assembly GCA_014650015.1). Lineage (GTDB taxonomy): Bacteria > Actinomycetota > Actinomycetes > Streptomycetales > Streptomycetaceae > Streptomyces > Streptomyces griseoloalbus. The sequence goes on along the minus strand of BMUD01000019.1, from coordinate 36,321 downwards.
TCCTCACGGGCGATGGCGTCCGCGTCGCGCAGCAGGTCGAGCCGTTCCTTGGTCACCTCGCCGACGATGCGGATGCCGAGGCCCGGGCCGGGGAACGGCTGGCGCTGGACGATCTCCTCGGGCAGGCCGAGTTCCTGGCCGACCATCCGGACCTCGTCCTTGAACAGCTGGCGCAGCGGTTCGATCAGCTGGAACTCGAGGTCCTCGGGGAGCCCGCCCACATTGTGGTGGGACTTGATGTTGGCGGTGCCGGTGCCGCCACCGGACTCGACGACGTCCGGGTAGAGCGTGCCCTGCACCAGGAACTCCACCGCCGGACCCTCGTCGGCGATGATCTCGGCCTGGGCCTGCTCGAAGACCCGGATGAACTCGCGGCCGATGATCTTCCGCTTCTCCTCGGGGTCCGAGACGCCCTTGAGTGCGGTCAGGAACCGCTCCTCCGCGTCCACGACCTTCAGCTGTACGCCGGTCGCGGCCACGAAGTCCTTCTCGACCTGCTCGGTCTCGCCCTTGCGCATCAGTCCGTGGTCGACGTACACGCAGGTCAGCTGGGAGCCGATGGCCTTCTGGACGAGGGCGGCGGCGACGGCGGAGTCCACGCCGCCGGACAGACCGCAGATGGCACGCCGGTCGCCGACCTGCTCGCGGATCGCGGCGACCTGCTCCTCGATGACATTGCCGGTGGTCCAGTCGGGGGTCAGGCCCGCGCCCCGGTACAGGAAGTGCTCCAGCACCTGCTGCCCGTGCGTGGAGTGCATCACCTCGGGGTGGTACTGGACGCCGTAGAGCTTCTTGTCGTCGTTCTCGAACGCGGCGACCGGGACGACGTCCGTGGAGGCCGTGACGGTGAAGCCCTCGGGGGCGGCGGAGCAGGCGTCGCCGTGCGACATCCAGACCGCCTGCTCGTCCGGGGTGCCCTCGAAGAGGGTGGAGGACGCCTTGGAGACGTGCAGCTCCGTACGGCCGTACTCACGGGCGCCGGTGTTGTCCACCTGGCCGCCCAGGCTCTGCGCCATGAGCTGGAAGCCGTAGCACATGCCGAAGACGGGGACGCCGGCCTCGAAGATCTCGCGGTCGAGGCGGGGGGCACCCTCCTCGTACACGGACGAGGGGCCGCCGGAGAGGATGATCGCCGCGGGGTTCTTGGCGAGGATCTCCGCGACCGGCATGGTGCTCGGCACGATCTCGCTGTAGACCCGCGCCTCGCGGACGCGACGGGCGATGAGCTGGGCGTACTGCGCGCCGAAATCGACGACCAGGACGGTGTCGGGCGCGTTGGCAGCGGGAGACGCTGATGACACGAGGTGCCTTCCGGCGGTGGGGCGGGGGTCTTGTGCCTCCCGATTCTACCGAGACGGCGACGGCACACGTCGCGGACCGAGGCAGGCACCGGGCAGGGGCCGCGCAGGGGGCCGCACGAGAGCCGCGCAGGGGGCCGCACGAGAGCCGCGCAGGGACGTCCGTCCCAGCCCCTCCCAGGCCACGTCCCCGGCACGTCCCGAAAAAGCCCGCCCCCTACCCCCCGCCCCCACCCCCGTCTCACCATGCGATCCGTGTTGGACGGCGGCGGCCGGCCGGGCATACTGGCCCCATGTTCACGCACCCGACCTTCCTCTTTACCTATGGCAACCGGCCCACCGGCTGCCATGGTCGTGCTGCTTGAGCAACTGACAAGCGACTTCCCAGGCGCCCCGGGCCGACAAGGTCCGGGGCGCCTGGCGTTTCATCCGGATCTTGCCGCTCCGGGGCACCGCACCCACCACCCACGAGGAGCCCCGACATGACCGCCACCACGACGGAGTCGACCGAGAAGACCGGTGCCCGCACCACCGAGGCCGCCGAGCTGATCACCGGCGCCCGCGAGCGGATCGACGCGCTCGACGACCGGATCATCGGCCTGGTGCAGGAACGGATGGCCGTATCGGCCGTCATCCAGAAGGAACGGATCGTCTCCGGCGGGCGCCGCGTGAACCTCTCCCGCGAGATGGAGATCCTCGCCCACTACAGGGACGCGCTGGGCAGGCCCGGCACCGCGCTCGCGATGACCCTGCTGGAGCTGTGCCGCGGCAAGATCTGAATCCGCGTTCCCGGCACTGACGTACGCATCGCCTCTCACCCGTACGGCGCGTGACCGGCACGGCGACCGCTCCGTTGGTACCGGTGTCCGTGTCAGCCAGGGGCGGGCCCGAGAGAACCACGCGTGGCTCGCCGGAGCGATGAGACGTACGGATCATGCCGTACGTCGTGGGACCTCGCTCCGGACACGTGACCGGACAGCAGGGGACAGCAGCCCGGTCACCGAGATGCGGCCGGCCCCGGGACGCCCGGGGCCGGCCGGCAGACCCTCACCGGACCGGTCCGGCCCACAGACCAGCGACGCTACCCCCGGCGCCGTTCCCCAGGCACCGACGCTGCCCTGACGTCGGTGCTGACGAGAGTTAGAACCCAAGCTCCGCCCCGCGGGGCCCTTCGCATGCCGTCGCCCGCCGGACGTACTCACACCCCTCACCCCTCAGGTGCGGGTCACGACGCCGCACTCGCCGTCGTCCTCGGCGCCCGTCAGCTCCCTGCTGCGGTCGTAGGGATCGCGCGCCTCCCCGGACGGCTCGGGGCCGGTCCGCCGGTCGGCGAAGAACTGCGGACGGATCACGCCGTCGCCCTCCCGGCAGTCGTCGTTGGATATCTCGCTGTCGGTGGCGGCGACCCAGATGTGCCCCTCCCCGGCCCGGAAACGGGCCGGATCCACGGCTTCCACCTCGATCGACCGGCGAACGACGGCCCGGGTCACCTCGTCACCGGCGTCATCACCGCCGGCGCGGGCCACCGCGTACACGAAGGTGTAGTCGGCCTTGACCACGGCCTTCCCGGCGGTTGCGCGCCGGGCCTCGACCGTCATGTGGCCACGCACGCGTACGTCACCCACGAGTTCGACCTCGTCGGGATCGAAACGGGTGAACGTCCACACCGGGTCGTTCTTCACCGTGGGCTCGCGCAGCCCGACGCGCAGGTCGGCGAGGTAGTCCTTCTCCGCGGGGTCCACGAGGTCCAGCGCCTTCGTCGGCCGGGCGCCCTTGAGCACCGCCGGATCGAGGTTCGAGGCGACCAGGAATTCCTTCGTCCCCTTCAGCGCCTCCTCGATCCGGGCGGCCGGGACCCCGTTGACGGCCTTCGCCTCGGGCAGCCGGATGGCATCAGCTCCCGACTCCCACCGCGCGGCCGGGGATCCGGCGAACGGCTTGCCGCGGGTGGGGACGTCGGCCGGGGCGGCGGACGGCGCGGTGCCGGGGCGGGCGGTCTCGGGGGCGAGCGGCGCGTCGGACGCCGCCTGCGCCCCGCCCGACGGGCCGGACCCCTCGCCGAGGCCGCCGGGCAGCCAGGACAGCGCGGCGGACGGATTGACGGCGACCACGGCCAGTGCCGCCGCCAGCACCACGCCCACCGCGCTCCAGACCCGGCGTCGCCGCGAACCGCGGCCGTCCCTGTCCTGCCATGCGGGACCGGTACGCCATCCCTCGGGCGGGGAGGGCTGCGCGGGAGCGCTCTTCCTGCGCCCACGACGTTTCCCGCCCCCGCCCGTCCCGGCAGCCCGCGCCTCGTCCATGGTCCGCAGCCGCTCGGTCACCATGCGCGCCCGGGCGGACGGCTCCTTGGGAGCGGAAGCCCGGATGTCACGCTCACTGTCCTGGACGAACTTCTCCCACACGTCGTCCGGGATGGACGACGACATCGGGGAGGAGTCCGGCGCGGGATCCGGCGCGTGCTCCGGTCTGGGCTCGGGTTCTTGGGACGGCTGCTCGGCCACGGCGTCGGCGGGCTCTCTCTCAGGGACGGATGTCGGCGGCTGAGCGTACGTCAGAGATCATCACCACCCGCAAGTGATCCAGCTCACATAAGAATCACGTGAAGATCGGGACAACCATTCAGCGGCTTCGTGGATCAAACCCACCGGAAACACGGGCCACACCCGCGCCCCACACGCGGAGGCCTCCCGCACTCGTTCGTGCCGCGACCACGCGGCACACCGAACCACCCGAGGTCTTCATGAAGCTTCGCCGTGCCCTGGCCGCTGCGGCCGCGACGGCCGTCATAGCGCCGCTCGCCCTGCTCTCGGCCCCGGCAGCGTTCGCGACCGGCGAAGAGACGCCGAACTCGTCGACGAGCAGCCCGTCAACCGACGCGAGCACCCCGACCGACGGCACGAGCTCCCCCGCGACGGACGCGAGCGACCCCAGCGAGGCTTCGAGCGCGCCCGCGGACGACGCGAGCAGCCCGTCAACCGACGCGAGCACCCCGGCCGACGACACGAGCTCCCCCGCCACCGGCGCCAGCACGCCGGCCACGGACACGAGCTCGCCGGCCGCCTCTCCGTCGCCGAGCGCCAGTGAGAGCGCCCCGGCGGAGGACGACCCCGAACTCTGCGTCGACGAAGAGGGCAACAGCACCGCCGGGCTCAGCACCGAACTGCGCAGCGGTCTGTCGGGGCTGCCCGACACGATCGTCGCCGGCAGCGGCTGGAAGGCGTTCTCGTTCAACGTGTCCAACCGCGGCGACGAGGAGATCAAGAACATCAAGCCGCTGATCGGCGTCGCGGCCATCGGCTGGAACGAGAAGGACTACTCCGGCCGGATCACGGTCCAGGCCTTCGACAAGGCCACCGGGCAGTGGAACACGCTCGCGGACACCGCGGGTGAGGGCGGTACGTTCGCGGCGTTCTCGCTCGGTGCCGGGCAGTCGGTCTCGTACCAGCTGCGGTTGAGCGTCGACGGCAAGGTGCCCGAGGCCCTCGGCCTCACCGGCGGTCTCGCCGAGTACGCGGACGCCGAAGGCTGCTGGCTGGCCGACGACCCCAACGGCTGGATCTACTTCTTCGACATCCTGGCCGCCGGCTCCGAGGCGGGTAAGCCGAACGACGCCAAGCCGCAGACCGGTGGCATGGCCGAACTCGACGACGTGAACGACGTCAAGGTCACCGGCAGCCTCGCCGAGACCGGTTCCAACTCCGCTCTCCCGATGATCGGGCTGGTCGGCGGTGCCGCCGTCGTGGCCGGTGCGGGTGCGGTGTTCGTGGTGCGCCGGCGCAAGGCCAGTGCGGAGGCGTAACCACGCCTGACCGCGCCGCGCGCGGCACCCCACAGGACAAGGGAAGAGGACCTGGGCTCGGAGGGGGGCACAGGTCCTCTTCCCTTGTTTCCTTGTCGCTTGTCGTTTTCCTCGTCCGTCTCCCTGTCCGTCTCCCCGTCCGCTTCCTGGTCCGCCGTGCCGTGGCTACCTCTTCGGCGGCACCGCCGGCATCCCCAGGAACGGCAGCTTCAGCGCGCCGAACGCGTCCGCCGGGACCGCCGGGGACTTCGGCTCGACCGGCTTCAGCCGCTGGTAGGACGCCCCCTGCCGCGGGCGCGGATCGGCCTCGCCCTTGTTGGGCCAGTACGACATGGCCCGCTCCGCCTGTGCCGTGATGGTCAGCGAGGGATTGACGCCCAGGTTCGCCGAGACCGCCGCCCCGTCCACGACCGAGATACCGGGGTGGCCGTAGAGACGGTGGTACGGGTCGATCACACCGGTGTCGCGGGAACCGCCGATCGGGCAGCCGCCCAGGAAGTGGGCGGTCAACGGCATCCCCGTCAGCTCCCCGACATTGGAACCGGCGAAGCCGTTGATCTCGGCCGCCAGCGCGGAAGCGCCGTCCGTGGCCGCCTTGATCTGCTTGGGGTTGGGGGCACCGTGCCCCTGCCGGGCGGTGAGCAGGCCACGGCCGACCCCGGACGGCTTGAGGTACGTGGTCAGGGAGTTGTCCAGCGACTGCATCACCAGGCCGATGATGGTCCGCTCCGACCAGCGCCGGTTGGACAGGGACCGCAGCAACAGCCAGGGGTGCCTCGCCGCGTTGCCGAGCCAGCCCAGCACCCGGGCCGTGCCCGAGCCGCCGCCCGCGTAGGGCACCTGGAGGATGGACAGCCCGCCCATCGAATTGGAGCCCTTGCCGTAGCGGACCGGTTCGATGTGGGTGTTCTCGTCGGGGTGGATCGAGGACGTGATGGCCACGCCGCGCGTGAAGTCGGCCTTCGGCGCACCGGTGGCCCTGCGGTAGCGGCGGTCGTCGGTCTGGGCGCCGACGAGGGCCTCGGAGTTGGTGCGGGTCAGCTCACCGAGCCTGTCGGAGAGGTGCGGCAACTGGCCGCCGGCCCGCATCCGGTGCAGCAGTGTCTGGGTGCCGTAGGTTCCGGCGGCCAGCACCACCCGGCGGGCGCGGAGGGTACGGCCCTTGTCCTTGCGGCGGTTGTCGGTCGGGAGCGTGGCGACGGCGTACCCGCCCCGCGAGTCCTCCGTCACCGACACCACCGTCGTCATGGGGTGCACGACCGCGCCCGCCTTCTCGGCGAGGTGGAGATAGTTCTCGTTGAGGGTGTTCTTCGCCCCGTGCCGGCAGCCGGTCATGCACTCGCCGCACTCGGCACAGGCCCGGCGCGAGGGCCCCGCCCCGCCGAAGTACGGGTCGGGCACCTCTTGCCCCGGCTTCGCCTTCACCGTTCCGTCGGCGTCCTCGCCGTCCCCGAAGAAGACACCGACCGGGGCCAGGTGGAAGGTGTCGCCCACACCCATCCGTTCGGCCACCGCCTTCAGGTGCACGTCCGACGGGGTCATGGTCGGGTTGATCCGTACGCCGAGCATGCGCCGCGCCTGGTCGTAGTACGGCGCCAGTTCCTCCTGCCAGTCGGTGATGTGCCCCCACTGCGCGTCCTCGAAGAAGGGCTTGGGCGGTACGTAGAGAGTGTTGGCGTAGTTGAGGGAGCCGCCGCCGACGCCCGCGCCGGCCAGGACCATGACATTGCCCAGCAGATGGATGCGCTGGATGCCGTACATGCCGAGCCTCGGTGCCCACAGGTAGTTCTTCAGGTCCCAGGAGTTCTTCGGCAGGGAGGCGCGGGTGAAGCGGCGGCCGGCCTCCAGGACGCCGACGCGGTAGCCCTTCTCGGTCAGCCGGAGCGCCGAGACCGAGCCGCCGAACCCGGAGCCGACGACGATGACGTCGTAGTCGTACGACGAGTCGTCGTCCGGCTCCCGCCCGGTGTCCGGCTCTCGCACGGTCTCCGGCTCCCGCACGGTGTCCGGCTCTTGCACGGAGTTCTCCTGTGACACGTGCTCTCCTCGTTGAAAGCGGTGGTTCCGGTGCTGGGTGGCCGCTGTCTCAGCGGAAGCGGAACGCCTTCATCAGGCGCAGGCTGCGGCTCATGAACGCCGCGTACTTCTCGTCGTCCATGCCGAGCGAGGGGGCCATCGGCAGCAGCCGCTGGTGGGCGACGGTCTGGGCCTCGGTGTACTTGAGGATGCCCTCGGAGCCGTGCCGGCGGCCGAGCCCGGATTCCTTCATGCCGCCCATTGGCGACTGGACGCTGCCGTACGCGGGCGCGTACCCCTCGTTGATGTTCACCGTGCCGGTGCGCAGCCGCGCGGCGATCTCGCGGCCGCGCCGGGCGTCCTTCGTCCAGACCGAGGAGTTCAGGCCGTACGGCGTGGCGTTGGCACGCTCGACCGCCTCGTCGTCGGACGAGAAACGGTAGATCGAGACGACCGGACCGAAGGTCTCCTCCGAGCAGACGCTCATCGGGGCCTCGACACCGTCGAGGATGGTCGGCTCGTAGAAGTAGGGGCCGATGTCCGGGCGGGCCGTGCCGCCCGCGAGCACCTGGGCGCCCTTGGCGACGGCGTCGTCGACGTGCCGGGTGACGGCGTCCAGCTGGCGTTCGCCGACCAGGGAGCCCATGTCGGCGCCGTAGGCGAGGGACGTGCCCAGGCGGATCGCCTTCGTCCGGGCGGTGAAACGCTCCAGGAAGGCGTCCGCGATCGCCTCGTGGACGTACAGCCGTTCGATGGAGATGCACAGCTGGCCCGCGGAGGAGAAGCAGGCGCGGACGGCGCCCGCGGCGGCCTTGTCGAGGTCGGCGTCCTCCAGCACCAGCATGGCGTTCTTGCCGCCGAGTTCGAGGGAGACGCCGACCAGCCGGGCGGCGGCGCCCTGGGCGACCTCGCGGCCGGTGCGGGTGGAGCCGGTGAAGGAGACGTAGTCGGCGTGCCTGACCACCTCGGGGCCGACCACCGGGCCGTCACCGAGGACGACCTGGAAGACGTCGGCGGGCAGCCCGGCCTCGACGAGGAGGTCACGGGCCCAGAGCGCGGTCAGGCAGGTCTCCGTGTCGGGCTTCATCACGACCGCGTTGCCGGCGACGAACGCCGGGAGCGCGTCGCCGACGGAGAGTTCGAGCGGGTAGTTCCACGGGGCGATCTGGCCGACGACACCGCGCGGGTGACGCAGTTCGGTGACCTTCGTCAGGGTCGGCATGGCCCCCGCGTGCCGCTTGGGCCGCAGATACGCGGCGGCCCGGCGGCCGTAGTGGCGGGCGGCGACGGCGACGGCCTGCACCTCCTCGTGGGCGTGCAGCCGGGCCTTGCCGGTCTCCAGCTGGATCAGGTCGAGCACCTCGGCCTGGCGCTCCAGCACCAGGTCGTGGAAGCGGAGCAGTACGGCGGCACGTTCCCGTACCGGGATCTGGGCCCACACGGCCTGGGCGGCGCGGGCCGCCTCGAAGGCCTTCGCCACGTCCTCGGGCGTCGACTCGGGCAGGTCGGCCAGCTTCTCGCCGGTGAACGGCGTGTGGTTGGCGGTCCGGCCGGAGCCGGCCACGCCCTTGGTGAGCTGCGCGACCAGCTCCGGCGTGACCACGTCGGCGGCGGTGCGGGCGCCCTCCGGGGCGGGGGCGAGGGGGTTGGTGCCGGTCGTTTCCCGGGTCTGCGCGTCCGTCATGAGGCGCAGGGTATGCCCGGGCGGACGCTTTGTGTACCCGTCGGTAACAGATTCACGCCCCGCTCACACGACGCCAGTGAACGCTGGCAACGAATGCCCTGATCAGGGCGTTGACTTCCGTCCGTGCCGGAGTTCAGTGCGTTCAGAGTGTATGGATGTCCCACGAGGTGAAGACCGCGCGGGCGATCTCCCGCCCGTCCTCGGCGAAGTAGCCCTTGCCCGGGTACACGACCCGGAGCCGGTACATGTCGCCGTCCTTGTTCCGGTAGTACATGACCTGCGCCTCGCGCACCAGCGGTGTCGGCCCGTCGCTCGTCGTGTAGACGAGGGTGTTGGTGGCCGCCTCGCGGTCCTTGTACGTGGTCTCGCGGGGCTTCCCCCTGGGCGCCGGTGTGGCGGCGATGCCCCAGGAGTAGTCGCCGTCCTTGAGCTCGTCCCACTCCGCGAAGGCCCGCTCCGAGGCCGAGGCCTCGATCTCGCCGTCCTCGTCCTCGGCCTCCAGGTCGCGGTCGGTCTCGATCCGCACCAGTCCGCTCGGGTCGGTGAAGGAGACCGTGGTCCCGTCCGAGTCGTCGGCGGGCGCGTCCTTCACGAAGCCCTCCGGCACCGCGAGGGCGACACCCACCCGGTCTCCGAGGTCGTGCCGCTTCCAGCCGTCCGGCAGCGGCCCCGCGAACGGGTCCGCGATCACCAGGTACGCCGCCACCGCTCCCGCGACCACCGCCGCCGCCAGCCCGGTCAGCGTCCTGCGGCCGATCCGGACGCCCTTGCCTCCGGAGCCCGCGGCGGGGAACCGGACGACACGCGTGGGGCGCGGGGCGGGCGGGTGCGCGGCCGTTTCCAGTACGGCGCGGACCTGGGCGGCGTTCGGACGGCGCGCCGGGTCCTTCTGCAGCAGACCGGTGATGACCTCGGCCAGCGGTCCCTGCGCGGAGGCGGGCGGCGCCGGCACGGCGTTGAGGACGGACTGGAGAGTGGCCGGGGTGTTGCTGCGGCGGAAGGGTGAGACGCCCTCCGTCGCCGCGTACAGCACCACACCGAGCGACCACAGGTCGGAGGCGGGGCCGGGGCGCTGGCCCAGCACCCGTTCCGGCGCGATGTACTCGGGCGAACCGACGAAGCCGCCGGTGTCGGTCAGGTTGGTCTCGCCCTCGATCCGGGCGATGCCGAAGTCGGTGAGGACGACCCGCTCGTGCCGGCCGAGCAGCACGTTGTCCGGCTTCACGTCGCGGTGCAGGATGCCCGCCGCGTGGGCGGCCTCCAGCGCGCCGAGCACCTCCAGGCCGACCCTGGCCGCCTCGCGTACGGAGAGGGTGCCCTCCTCCTGCAGCACGGCACCCAGGGAACGGCCCTGGACCAGCTCCATGACGATCCACGGCTGACCGTCCACCACCGCGACGTCATGGACGTTGACCACCGCGGGGTGGTCGAGGCGGGCGGCGGCGCGGGCCTCGCGGCGCATCCGCTCGAAGGCGTTGGAACGTTCGCGTTCGGGAAGGTGGTCCGGGACGCTGGGCTCCTTGACGGCGACCTCGCGGTCAATCGTCTCGTCCTTGGCCCGCCAGACCGTACCCATACCGCCGTGTCCGAGCTTGGCGAGCAGCCGGTACCGGCCGGCTATCAGTCGGTTCTGCGTCTGCGGTGGGACCACCTGGGTGGGTGCCGCGTACGGGTTGCCGGGGTGCGGGACGGCCGCGGGCGGGTGGGAGTTGGGCGGTCGCAGACGGAAACTGGTTGGCTCATCGGCCCCGTGGCGGGCTCCCCCGTTGCTGCTCATGGTTCATCCATATCGCGCCACGCCCCCGCGTATCCACTGCGAAGGGGGACCGGTCACAGACCCGTGACCGTCGCTGGAACTCATCTCCCGTTTCTTGGGCTGTGCGGCACGGCTGAGGAGTCGGCCGCCGTGGAGTCCGTCGACGTGGAGGTGGTCGCTGTGGAAGCGGTCGCCGTGGAGGTGGTGGCCGTGGAGGTGGTGGCCGTCGAGTCGGTCGCCGTGGAGTCGGTCGCCGTGGGAGAGGTGGCCGTGGAGCCCGCCGCCGACGGGAGGGGCCGCCGTGGGGTGGTGGCCGTGGCGGTGGAGGCGGGCGCCCCGGGCCCGGCGGGCGATTCGCTCGCGGATGTCTCGGGCGCCGTGCTCGTCGGCGTACCGCCCCCGTCGCCGTCCCGGTCCTGTATGAGCAGCGCCGCCGCGGACACTCCCGCTCCCGCCATCGCGGCAACCGCCATCGCGGCCACGAGCGTGCCCTTCGTGGGCCGGCGGCGGACGGGACGCTCCTCGGGGGAGACCGACAGCCCTCCGTCCGCTTCCTCCCGCCGTGCCGAGGGCCGCCGACGGGGCAGGTCCCGGTCCGGCGGCAGCAGGTCGAGGGGCACCGACTCCGGAGTACGGCCCGTCTCGCGGAACACCCGCAGCATCCCTTCGGCCCGGTCGGCGTCCAGGCGGCGGTCGGGGTCCCGCTCCAGCAGACCGCGCACCACGGGAAGGATCGGATCGGCCTGCGCGGGCGGCCGGATCTCGTCGACCACGACGGCGTGCAGGACGCCGCCGAGGGAGTCGCGCCGGAACGGCGACTCGCCGCTGAGCGCCGTGCACAGCAACGCGCCCAGCGACCACAGGTCGGACTCCGGTCCGGTCCTCGCGCCGGACATCCGCTCGGGGGCGGTGTATTCGGGCGAGCCGACGAAGGAGCCGGTCTCGGTGAGCGTGGTGGAGCCCGCGACCTGGGCGATGCCGAAGTCGGTGAGCACGACCCGGTCGGTACCGTTCTCCAGCAGCACGTTGGCGGGCTTGAGGTCGCGGTGCAGCACCCCGGCCGTGTGGGCGGCGCGCAGCGCGCCGAGCAGGTCGATGCCGATCCGCGCGGCCTCCATGGCGTCGACCGGGCCCTGCTCGGCGATCCGGTCGGCGAGCGACGGGCCCTCGATCAACTCCAGGACGATGTAGGGACGTTCCTCGTCCTCGACGACGTCGTGGACGACGATGATGTGCGGGTGGCTCAACTGGGCCAGGGCACGGGCCTCGCGCAGGGTGCGGTCCCGCTGCCGCCGTGCCTCCGCGGCGGAGAGCGTCTCGTCGAAGGGGAGTTCCTTGACGGCGACGCCACGACCGAGCAATTGGTCGGTGGCCCGCCAGACCACGCCCATGCCGCCACGCCCGAGCCTCGCCTCCACAAGGTAACGGCCCGCGATGACGCGGGCGTTGTGACGTGCGGCTCCGTTCTCGGGCTCCCCCTCGGTCACCATGGGCCCATCATGCCTCACCGGATGTGTCCCCTCCGGTACGGCGATTCGGCCAAGCGGGCGCTCGTCAGCGCGCCCGGGTGCGTCAGGGCTCGCGCCACCCCTGCAGGACCGTCTCGAACTGCTCGCGGGTCGTGGCCCAGTCGGCGGCCGGGCCGGCCATGTAGATCGCGTACTCGACGCCGTCACGCGAGAGGTACATCTGGTCGATCGCCCGGTACGGCCCCGGGAAGTCCGTGTCCTTGGCCAGCGCGGTCCAGCTGTACTCCAGCCGCGCGCTGTCGCGGTCACGGTAGACGCGGCGCTCCAGACCCACTTGCCGGTAGTCGACCAGGCGCTGCCCTATCTGCTGGTCCAGATCGCTCAGGTGCTCGTACGGGTCGTCGAAGTCGGGCGAGTCGTCGGCGGCGATACGGAGGAAGTGCTTGCCGCCGTCGGGCGTGTAGTCGACCTGCCTGGTCTCCTCGTCGAAGACGACACGCCGCCAGTCCTCGCCGGGGAGGACCACCGAGAATCCGTAGGGATCGGTACGGCGTACCCAGCCCTCGGGCAGGCCCCCCGCCGAGTCGGTCCCGCCCGTCCTGGTGGCGCCGGGCGTGGGATCGGGTGCGCCGGTGGGTGTGGGCGTCGGGGAGGGACCGACCGTGGTGCCGCCCCGGCCCTCCTGCTGAAGCACCACCGCGGTTCCCCCGCCGATGAGCGCGGCCAGGACGACGACCAGGGCGATCACCCGCCCGCGCACCCGCCGACGGGGCGCGACGACACCGGGCCCGTAGGGCGTCTGGACGGCCGTGGAACCGCCGCCCTGCGGGTACCGCGGCGCGGCCACCGGGACGGCCTGCGGTCTGATCTCCTGCGGCAGCGGCACATGCGCGTCGACGGCCTGGGTCGACACGTACTCCTGCGCCGCGTGCGGGCGGCGTCCCTCCGCCGCCTCGGCGAGCATCTGCTCGACCTGGGCCACGTCGGGCCGGGTGGCCGGATCCTTGCGCAGGAGTGCGCTGATGACGGGCGTGAGCGGGCCGGCCTGCCGCGGCGCGTCGGCCTCCTCCTCGACGACCGCCTGCATGGTGGTCAGCGGCGAGGTGCGGCGGAACGGAGATCTGCCCTCCACCGCCGTGTACAGCGTCGCCCCGAGCGCCCACAGGTCGGAGGAGGGGCCGGGGTCGTGACCGCGGACCCGCTCGGGCGCGAGGTAGTCGACCGAGCCGACGACCTCTCCGGTACGGGTGATGGCCGTGTCGCCGTCTATCTGCGCGATGCCGAAGTCGGTGAGCAGCACCCGGCCGTCCCGGCCGAGGAGGACGTTGCCGGGCTTGACGTCCCGGTGCAGCACGCCGGCGGCGTGGGCGGCGCGCAGCGCGCGCAGCACCCACAGGCCGATGCGTGCGGCCTCGCGGGGCTCGACGCGCTCCTGCTCCTTGACCGCGTCGGCCAGCGAGCGGCCCTCGACGAGTTCCATCACGATCCAGGGCCGGCCGTCGTGCTCCAGCACGTCGTGCACCGTGACGACCGCGGAGTGGTTGATGCGCGCGGCCGCCCGCGCCTCCGCGCGGGTGCGCGCCAGCAGCATGGCCTGTTCGCTGTCGGAGACGTAGAGCGCCGCGGTCAGTTCCTTGATGGCGACGGATCGGTGCAGCACCTCGTCGTGTGCGCGCCACACCCGGCCCATGCCGCCGCTCCCGATGGAGTCGCCGAGCCGGTAGCGGCCCGCGACGAGCGAGCCCTGCATCTGATTCACGTTGCCCCGCAATGGTCTTGACAGGGCCAGGGTAAGTATCCCGGCCGTTCCTGGGAACCAACGGGGTGCCAAGGAGACCGCACTGTGATGGTTGTCGCTGTAGGGGACGGGAGGCAACCAAAACGCCCGCGCATGCGTGGCATTCGCGGTTCGGCCGGCCGCACGCGTGTCGGTCCGGCCGCTGGCACGGTCTCGGCTCAGCCCGTGAACCGGTAGGTGGCCGCCGCCTGTTCGTACAGCCGTGTCACCTCGTCCCGTTCGGCCTCCGGGCCGCGCACCTGCACCACGTGGTAGCGGCCGTCGATCAGCGCCGCGAGGTTACGGACGTACAGCTCGCCCGCGTTCCCGGTCCAGGTGAACTGGCCCTCGGCCATGGTCCGTCCGCCCACCTCGATGGTCTTCAGGCCGGTGGAGGTGGCCCAGCTGGAGTCCCGGTAGGGCTGGAGCTCGCGCTCGTCGTCCCGCTGGTAGGCCATGGGGTCGCTGCCGTACCGCTGCGCGCTGTCCCGGCCCGGTACCACGATGAGTTCGAAGTCACCGTCGGCGTAGACGACCTGGCCACTGCCGTTCTTCGCGGTGCGCTGCCAGCCCTCGGCGACGGCGACCCGGAAACCCTCCGGGTCCTTGCGCAGGGTGAAGCCGTCGGCGACCTCGGGTCCGTTGGTCTGCGTCTCGGTGGACGCGGCCGACTCCCCGGGGCTGTCCTTCGGGTCCGGCGCGTTCTGTCCGGTGTCCGGCTCTCCGCCGGCGTCCGGCGCGCTCGGTGCCTCGCCGACCTCACCGGCGGCTCCGGTGCGGTCGGTCGAACCGCCCGCCCCCGTCGTCTCCTCGCCCGACTTCGGCAGGAACAGGATGGCGTACGCGATCGCCGCCGCCATGGCGAGCAGCACCAGCAGGAGCAGGGTGCGGCCGAGCCGGCGCGGGGAGCCGGCCTCCCCTTTGGCCCGCTTGTGCCGTGCGTGGTGGGCGGGGAGCCCGGCCCGCCGCCTGCGCACCAGTTCGCCCCGACGCCGTATGACGGGCAGTCGGCTCGCGTCGACGGGCGGTGCCGCTATGACGTGTACGCCGGCCTCGGGCTCGGGCGCCGACCGCACCAGCGACCGCAGCCAGCCGCGCAGTTCCTCGAAGTCCGGGCGTTCGGTGGGGTCCTGACGCAGCAGCGACTCCACGACCGGCCGCAGCGGCCCGCATTCCTCGGCGAACGCGGGCGGCTCGGCGCACACCATCTGCACCAGCTCGGCCGTCGACTCCTCGGGGTACGGCGCATGTCCCTGTACGGCCCGGAACAGCAGCGTGCCCAGGGCCCAGAGGTCGGTGGCGGGTCCGATCGGCGCGGCCAGCTGCCAGTTCTCGTGCACGGGTCCGGCCTGTTCCGGTGCCCACCGCTCGGTCACGGGGCCGACGACGGCCATCCGCGCCTGCCGCGCCCGCTCGGCGGCCAACGCCGTGGTCGGACCCCGGCGCGCGGAGGCATGCGCCACGAGGTCGTCCCAACGCGCGGGCGGGGCGGCCCCATCCGGGCCGCCGGATGCCTCGGGAGCGCCGGGGCCTTCGGAGCCGGTACGTCCGCTGCCGCCGACGGCGCCCGGTGCGCTGCCTGTGCCTGTGCCTGTGCCGGGTGTGGGGCCGTACCGGCCGGGGGCGCCCACGCCGTAGGGGTCGGCTATCTGTCCCGGCGGAACCGCACCGGCCGCCGCGCCTTCGCCACCACCGCCGTCGGGAACGGGCCGGGCGCCGGGCAGGGCCGCCCGGCCGCTCTGCTGAGCCTCCTGCACCCGGGCGGCGGCACGGGCACCCGCCCGGTACGCGGCGATGGCCCCGGCGCGGGCCGCCCGCACGTCCCCCGCGCTGTCGAGGGCGCGAGGGGCCGCCACGGGCGAGAGACCGCCCGGCGTGTCACCTCCGCCGCCGGGCAGCCGACCGGACCGTGCCTCGATGGCGGCCCGGCGGGCGGCATCGGGGTCGGAATCGGGGTCGGCGGCGAACCCGGGCGGCCAGGACGGGCCACGCCCGGAGTGCAGCGCTCCCGCGGGCTCCGCGGCCGGACCCGGCGCCTGCGCCCCCGCTCCCCGCCCGGGCTCCTCGTCCGGGGCCGGCACCGGGTCGTAGCCGCACAGTGCTTCCTCCGCCGCGCCGACCGCGAGTCCCGTCAGCATCACCCGGCCGTCGTCGGAGACGAGCACCGTCCGCGCGGTGATGTTGCGGTGCACCCAGCCGTGGGAGTGCAGCACCCGCAGTGCCGTCAGGACGTCGGAGGCGACCTCCGCCGCCCGGTACGGGGAGAGCGGCTCCTCGGCGAGCAGGGCCGCGAGCGGGCGCGCGGCCACGAGTTCACTGACTATCCACAGCGAACCGCCCTCGGCGAACACGTCGAAGACCTGGTCCAGGCGGGGGTGGTCGGGGATGGCGGCCGCCGCCTGCGCGGCCTCGACCGCGCGCCGTACGACCGGGTCGGTGGGCCGCCGTGTGCCCGGGCGCGCGGACGCGGGCCCGAAGCCGGCACGGCGTGTGCCCCCGTCACGGGCGGTGAAGCCGTCGGGCAGCCCCTCGGCGTCGAGCACCTCGGCCTCGACGACCTCCGGCAGCGGAACCTGCCTGACCAGGACCTCCTGCCCGCTGTATGTGTCGAAGGCGCGGGTCTCGGTCAGTTCGTACTCGTCGGAGGGCGGCAGGGGCAGGCGGTAGCGGTCGGCGAGAACCCGTCCCGCATAGTCGTCCACGTTGCCTCCCCCGGCACTACGGTCGGTCGGGTCCGTTCGCCCAGCGGGCCGTTCCGGCTGCGTACGGTCCGCAAGCACTCACGATACGTGCCGGAGGCAACCCGCAGAGCGGGGATGCCACATCTCACTCCCCATTCCGCGGACCGCTCATGCTCAGGACTTCGGTTCGAACGTCTTCGTCAGCGTGCGCCAGGTGTCCTTGCGCTGTTCGCCGCCCCACTGGGCGGCCTTCGCCGTGTACATCAGCCCGTACCCGAGCCCGTCGTTGACGACGGCACCCCGGTCGATGGACCGGTACTTCGTCCCGTTCTCCACGTAGGTGAACTCCCAGTCGGCCGTGTTCCACCCCCGGTAGTCCACCGCCTCGATGCGGATCCGCTGGTACTGGGCACGCACCATGCCGCGTTCCTGGTTCTTCCAGTCCGCGACCGGGTCGTCCTTCGGCGTGGTCGTCCAACCGATGAGCAGCTTCTGCCCGTCGGGTCCGGTGAACCGGTCCCCCGCGGCCCCCGTCGACCGGAACTTCCACCCCTTGGGCAGTCCGATCGAGTACCCCTGGCTCCCCTCGTACGTCTCCTTGACCGGGGCGCCGCCGCCGTCCTCGGCCGAGTCGTCCGGCCCACCGGTCCCGCTGCCGGGGTCGGCGGGCGCCGAACTCGCACCCGCGCCCGGCCCCGCGCCCGCCGATTCGGTCGCCGTGCCGTCGGTGCGGGTGCCGTCGGTGCGGGCGCCGTCCCCCTCGTCGTTCTTGGTGTCGGCACTCGGGTCCTGGCCGGCGACGGTCCGGTCGCCACCGCTGCCCTTGGCCCCCTTGTCGCCCTCGTCGTCGCCGCTGAGCGTGAGGGCCAGCACGACGCCGAGCACGGCGAGCACCACGACCACCGCGATGACGACCAGCGTCCGCCGGGGCACCACATCGGTGAGCGGCGCCCGCGGCGCGGGCCTCGCCGGCAGATCCGGCGGCGTCATCACCGGCCACCCCGAACTACGCCCGCCGGAGGCCGAGGCCGGCGCGGAGGGGGAGGCAGAGGTACGGGCGGAGGCGGAGCCTGACGCCGTGCCGGGACGGGCCCCGCTGGACCCTGCCGCCGTCCGCGAGGTCCCGGCGTCCGTCCCGGACGCCGAAGGGGTCGTGCCGTTGCCGGACTTGGCGCGGGACGCCGCGGCGGCGCCGGCCGAGCCGGCGGTCACCGCCGCCTTCCGCACGGAACGCAACGCGCCCCGCAGCTTCTCCCCGGCCTCCTCGCCCCGCCTGCCCCCGCCGTTCGCACGCTCCGAGGGCTGCTCGGGCAGCGGCACGACCTTCGTCGCGTCCGCCGGCTCGTGGTCGGCTCCCTGGGGCTCGGGCGCCCGGATGACGGCGTTCAGCATGGCCCGGGCACCGGCGTCGTCGAGCCGCTGCGCGGCGTCCTTGGTGAGCAGTCCGTAGATGACGTCCCTGAGCGGTCCCGCGTTCTTCGGCTCCTCGAGCGGCTCGGTCATCACCGCCGTCAGCGTCGCGATCGCGGACCCCTTGTCGTACGGCGGTGTGCCCTCCACCGACGCGTACAACAGCCCGCCGAGCGACCACAGGTCGGCCGCCGGCCCCGGCTTGTGCCCGCGGGCCCGCTCCGGGGAGATGTAGGAGGGAGCGCCGACCAGCATGCCGGTCGAGGTGATGGACGGGTCGCCCTCGACCTGGGCGATGCCGAAGTCGGTGAGCACGACCCGGCCGTCCTCGGCGATCAGCACGTTCGACGGCTTCACATCACGGTGCAGGATGCCTTCCCGGTGAGCGGAGCGCAGCACGTCGAGCACGGCGAGCCCGACCTCGGCGGCACGCCGCGGCTCCAGCAGCCCGTCCTCCCGGATGACCTCGGCGAGCGACTTGCCCTCGACGAGCTCCATCACGATCCAGGGCCGGTCGTCCTCCTGCACCACGTCGAAGACGGTCACGGCGCCGTTGTTGCGGATCCGCGCGATCGCCTTGGCCTCGCGCAGCGTCCGCGTGATCAGCCGCCGCTTCTCCTCCTCGTCGATGTTGGACGGGAAGCGGAGTTCCTTGACGGCGACGGTCCGCCCCAGGGTCTCGTCCTCGGCGCGCCACACCGTCCCCATGCCGCCGCGGCCGAGCACATCTCCCAGCCGGTACCGCCCGGCGAGGAGACGTGCGCTCATGTTCTGACGGGATGTCCCCGCCCGCTCCGCCTCCGACATGCGTCCCCTCATGCAACCCGCCCTGACAGAGCCTTCATTGTCTCTCACCCGACAAGTGGTCGACGCCCAGGGTGCCTCAGACCGTGCCCCGGGCCCGGCGCATGCGCGACCCGGGACAAGGACGCGATGCCCTGCCCTGCGTGATGAGCCTCCTGCGAGGGAGGAGCCGCGATGACGCCGCTTCGGACACTACTGGCAATTCCCGTGTCCCCGGCGCCGCTCGCCCGGACCCCGACCGCCTCCGGCACAACGGGCGCGCCTCCGGCAGCTGCGTGCGCACCGCAGCCGCTGTCGACGGCCGGCGTGTCCTCACCTTCCGGGTGACCACGGACGCGATGGCGGATCCCGGTCCCGAACCGTCGGTGCTCGCCGCCGAGTTCTGCCCTCGCACCTCATGGAACGACCGGGGTCCGAACGAAGATCCCGCCGTCGTCCACCCGTTCGGGTGATTCGGCCGGCCGTCGCGAGCGGCACCGGCTGCGACGACCACAGACGCTCACAGATGCCCACGGACGGCTTCAGACGACCGCAGACGGCTTCGGGCGACTTGCAGACTCGAACCCCTGCGGACGCCTACAGACGCCTACAGACGCCTACAGACGCCTACAGACGCCTACAGACGCCTACAGACGCCTACAACGGCACGATGTCCGGCGCCCCCAGCCGGGCCGCGTCCGCCGTCAGGTCGTCGGGCTGCCGCTGCGACTCCCGTTCGGCCTCCACCCGCTTCTCGTAGTGCTGCACCTCCCGGGCGATCTGGTCCTTGTCCCAGCCCAGCACCGGCGCCATCAGCTCGGCGGCCTCCCGCGCGCTGCGCGTACCCCGGTCGAACGTCTCGATCGAGATGCGGGTGCGCCGGGTCAGCACGTCGTCCAGGTGCCGTGCCCCCTCGTGCGAGGCGGCGTAGGCGATCTCGGCGCGCAGATAGTCGTCGGCCGCCTGCAACGGCTCGCCCAGCGAGGGGTCCGAGGCGATCAGGTCGAGGACCTCCTCCGCCATCGCGCCGTACCGCTGCAGCAGGTGTTCCACCCGTACCGTGTGCAGTCCGGTGCGCGCGGCTATGCGCGCCCGCCCGTTCCACAGCGCCCGGAAGCCCTCGGCGCCCACCAGCGGGGTGTCCTCGGTGACGCAGTCGGCGACGCGCAGGTCGAGTCCGTGCACCGCCGCGTCCACCGCGTCCTTGGCCATCACCCGGTACGTCGTGTACTTGCCGCCCGCCACCACGACCAGCCCGGGCACGGGATGCGCCACCGTGTGCTCGCGGGACAGCTTGCTCGTGGCGTCCGACTCACCGGCGAGCAGCGGCCGCAGCCCGGCGTACACGCCCTCGACGTCGTCCCGCGTGAGCGGCACCGCGAGCACCGAGTTCACGTGCTCGAGCAGATAGTCGATGTCCGCGCTGGAGGCGGCCGGGTGCGCCTTGTCGAGGTCCCAGTCGGTGTCCGTGGTGCCCACGATCCAGTGCCGGCCCCACGGGATGACGAACAGGACGGACTTCTCGGTGCGCAGGATCAGCCCGGACGTGGAGTGGATGCGGTCCTTGGGGACGACCAGGTGGATGCCCTTCGAGGCCCGCACATGGAACTGTCCTCGCTCGCCGACCATCGCCTGGGTGTCGTCGGTCCACACGCCGGTGGCGTTGACGACCTGCTTGGCGCGGATCTCGTACTCGCCACCGCCCTCGACGTCCCGCACCCGGGCGCCGACGACGCGCTCTCCCTCACGCAGGAACCCGGTGACCCGCGCGCGGTTGGCGGCCTTCGCCCCGTAGGCCACGGCCGTGCGGACGAGGGTCGCCACGAACCGGGCGTCGTCCATCTGGGCGTCGTAGTACTGCAGGGCCCCGACGAGTGCGTCCTTCTTCAGACAGGGCGCGACCCGCAGCGCGTGACGGCGGCTCAGGTGGCGGTGCATGGGCAGGCCCCGCCCGTGCCCGTGGGTCATCGACATGGTGTCGTACAGGGCGACTCCCGCTCCGGCGTACAGCCGCTCCCAGCCCTTGTGCTGCAACGGGTACAGGAACGGCACCGGCCGCACCAGATGCGGAGCGAGTCTGCCCAGCAGCAGGCCGCGTTCCTTCAACGCCTCCCGTACGAGCGCGAAGTCGAGCATCTCCAGATAGCGCAGGCCTCCGTGGATCAGCTTGCTGGACCGGCTGGACGTGCCCGAGGCCCAGTCCCGCGCCTCGACCAGGCCCGTGGACAGGCCGCGCGTCGCCGCGTCGAGCGCCGTGCCCGCACCGACCACACCGGCGCCCACCACCAGCACGTCCAGTTCGCGCTCCGCCATGGATGCGAGTGATTCGGCGCGCTGCGCCGGCCCCAGTGTCGCTGTCCTCACCGCTGCCTCCCGCTCATCGGTCGCGTCGGCCGCACCCGTCGGGCGAAGCCCGGGTCCCCACCCTCATGCCCAGATTCTGACCGGCTTGCCCGGCTTCAGCCACCACGCGCCCCCAGCCTGTGGACAACGCCCGCGGAACGACTCACCGAAAACCAGCCGATCAATCCCACATATCGGTCATATTTACTCCTAGTCTGACATTGCGCTCGCCTGTCCAGTCCACAGGGCTTGCGCACCTGTAGCACTCCGGTTATTGGGAAGGACGGCCCACGCCATGCCCGCAGATCTCGCCGTCATCGGACTCGGCCCGTGCGGCCTCCCCCTGGCCCAGGCCGCCGTCGCCGCCGGCATCCCCACCATCGGCTACCGGACCGGCCCCGAGACGGGCTCCCTCAGCGCCGCCGAACAGCGCCGCATGCTCGCGCAGGGCTTCCGTACGACCGCCAACCCCGCCGAGCTGGGCCGGGTGCGCACCGCCGTCATCTGCGCGCCGGCCCCGCGCGGCGCGGACGGCGGGCTCGATCTGGGCCAGGTGGAGGCGGCAGCCCGCACCCTCGCCGCACGACTGCGCCCGCACACCACGGTGATCCTCGAGTCCCCGGCACCCCCCGGAACGACGGAGGGACCCCTCCTGCGCCTGCTCGAATCGGGATCGGGTCTGCGCGCGGGGCGCGATTTCCACCTCGCCTACTCCCCCAGCCGCGTCGACCCCGGCAACCGCGACTTCACCCCCGCCAACACCCCGAAGGTCATCGGGGGCCTCACCCCCGCCTGCACCGAGTCGGCCGCCGCCTTCTACGCGAGGATCACCGACAAGGTGGTACGCGCCCGTGGCCCCCGCGAGGCGGAGGCCGTGCACCTCCTGGAGACGAACTTCCGGCACGTCAACATCGCCCTCGTCAACGAGATGGCCGCCCTCTGTCACGACCTGGGCATCGACCTGTGGGACGTCATCCGCTGCGCGGAGACCAAGCCCTTCGGTTTCCAGGCCTTCCGCCCCGGCCCCGGCGTCGGCGGTCACTCCGTGGCCCAGGACCTGACCGCCCAGACGGGCCGCACCCTGCGCATGGCGGAACTCGCCCAGCAGGTCAACGGCCGGATGCCACGCTACGTCGTCCAGCGGGCCGCCGCACTCCTCAACGAGCACGGCAAGTCGGCGCGCGGCGCTCGTGTGCTCCTCCTCGGCGTCACCTACAGGCCCGACCTCGCCGACGAGCAGGGCAGCCCCGCGCACGAGATCGCGATCCGTCTGATGGAGCTGGGCGCCTCCGTCAGCTACCACGACCCGCACGTGCCGTCCTGGAACGTCCTCGACCGCCCCGTCCCCCGCGCGGACTCCCTCTACGAGGCCGCCGCGGACGCCGACCTGACCATCCTGCTCCAGCAGCACCGCACGTACGACCTCCAGGGGCTGTCGGTCAAGGCCCAGCTGCTGCTGGACACGCGCGGGGCGACTCCGACGGGGGCGGCGCACCGCTTGTGAGGGGGCGCGCGGAGGGCCGCCGTACCTCCACGACACCGCCCTCGGGGCCCGGCCCGATCGCGACAGACCGTCCCACCGTGTCCCCGGAAGGGGGCTCCCGGAAGAACTGGGGCGCTGACCAGGACACCAGCGGCCTCACCCGGGTGGACCAGCGCGGATCGGGCCCCGGGACAACCGCGCGCCCCTGACTGCCAAGGGCGCCCCTCCGGCCCCCCGGACACGCGGGAGGGGCCGGTCACCTCACCAGGTGACCGGCCCCTCAGTGCCGTATCGAAGCCCGCGCGGGCCCTACCGCCGGTGCTGCGAGTCCGCCACCGTCACCTCGACGCGCTGGAACTCCTTGAGCTCGCTGTAGCCGGTGGTGGCCATGGCGCGGCGCAGGGCGCCGAAGAGGTTCATCGAGCCGTCAGGGGAGTGGGACGGGCCGGTGAGGATCTCCTCCAGCGTGCCGACCGTGCCGAGGTCGACCTTCTGGCCGCGCGGCAGCTCCTCGTTGACCGCCTCCATGCCCCAGTGGTTGCCCCGGCCCGGGCCGTCGGTCGCGCGGGCGAGCGGGGAGCCCATCATCACGGCGTCGGCGCCGCAGGCGATCGCCTTGGGCAGGTCGCCGGACCAGCCGACCCCGCCGTCCGCGATGACGTGCACGTACCGGCCGCCGGACTCGTCCATGTAGTCGCGGCGGGCGGCGGCCACGTCGGCGACCGCGGTGGCCATCGGGACCTGGATGCCGAGCACGTTGCGCGTGGTGTGCGCGGCGCCGCCGCCGAAGCCGACCAGCACGCCCGCCGCACCGGTGCGCATGAGGTGCAGGGCGGCGGTGTAGGTGGCACAGCCGCCGACGATCACCGGGACGTCGAGCTCGTAGATGAACTGCTTCAGGTTCAGCGGCTCGTGCGCACCGGAGACGTGCTCCGCCGAGACCGTCGTACCGCGGATGACGAAGATGTCCACGCCCGCGTCGACGACGGCCTTGGAGAACTGGGCGGTGCGCTGCGGGGAGAGCGCCGCGGCGGTGACCACGCCCGAGTCGCGCACCTCCTTGATGCGCTGCCCGATCAGCTCCTCCTTGATGGGAGCGGCGTAGATCTCCTGGAGGCGCCGGGTGGCGGCCTCGGCGGGCAGGCCGACGATCTCGTCCAGCAGCGGCTGCGGGTCCTCGTAGCGGGTCCACAGGCCCTCGAGGTTCAGCACGCCGAGGCCGCCGAGCTCGCCGATGCGGATCGCCGAGGCCGGCGAGACGACCGAGTCCATGGGAGCGGCCAGGAACGGCAGCTCGAAGCGGTAGGCGTCGATCTGCCAGGTGATCGAGACCTCCTTCGGGTCCCGCGTACGGCGGCTGGGGACGACGGCGATGTCGTCGAAGGCGTACGCCCGGCGGCCGCGCTTGCCTCGCCCGATCTCGATCTCAGTCACGTCTGTGGCCTTTCCCTGATGCGTTGCAGCGCCTTCCAGTATCCCCGACGACCGCGGCGGACACCGCCCCGGACGTACGGCGAGGGCGGCCCCGGATGCTCCGGAGCCGCCCTCGCCGAAGCCCGCCGCCTACTTGCGGCTGTAGTTCGGTGCCTCGACCGTCATCTGGATGTCGTGCGGGTGGCTCTCCTTCAGGCCCGCGGAGGTGATCCGCACGAACCGCCCGTTGTCCTGGAGCTCGGGCACGGTCTGGCCGCCGACGTAGAACATCGACTGGCGCAGGCCGCCGACCAGCTGGTGGACGACCGAGGAGAGCGGGCCGCGGTAGGGCACCTGGCCCTCGATGCCCTCGGGGACGAGCTGCTCGTCGGAGGCGACGCCCTCCTGGAAGTAGCGGTCCTTGGAGAACGACTTGCGGTCGCCGCGGGTCTGCATGGCGCCGAGCGAGCCCATGCCGCGGTACGACTTGAACTGCTTGCCGTTGATGAACATCAGCTCACCCGGGGACTCCTCGCAGCCCGCGAGCAGCGAGCCCAGCATCACCGTGTCGGCGCCCGCGACCAGCGCCTTGGCGATGTCGCCGGAGTACTGCAGACCGCCGTCGCCGATGACCGGGACGCCGGCCGCCTTGGCGGCGAGCGCGGCCTCGTAGATCGCCGTGACCTGCGGGACGCCGACGCCGGCGACGACGCGGGTGGTGCAGATGGAGCCGGGGCCGACGCCGACCTTGATGCCGTCGCAGCCCGCGTCGACGAGGGCCTGGGCGCCGTCGCGCGTGGCGACGTTGCCGCCGATGACGTCGACGCCGGAGGAGTTCGACTTGATCTTGGCGACCATGTCGCCGACCAGCCGGGAGTGACCGTGCGCGGTGTCGACGACGATGAAGTCGACGCCCGCCTCGATCAGCGCCTGGGCGCGCTCGAAGGCGTCACCGGCGACACCGACCGCGGCACCGACCAGCAGCCGCCCCTCGGCGTCCTTGGCGGCGAGGGGGTACTTCTCGGCCTTCACGAAGTCCTTGACCGTGATCAGGCCCTTGAGGACGCCGTGGTCGTCGACCAGCGGGAGCTTCTCGATCTTGTGCCGGCGCAGCAGCTCCATGGCCTCCGCGCCGGAGATGCCGACCTTGCCGGTGACCAGCGGCATCGGCGTCATGACCTCGCGCACCTGACGGGAGCGGTCGGTCTCGAAGGCCATGTCACGGTTGGTGACGATGCCGAGCAGCTTCTTGCTGCCGTCGGTGACCGGGACGCCGCTGATGCGGAACTTGGCGCACAGGGCGTCGGCCTCGGCGAGCGTGGCGTCCGGGTGGATGGTGATGGGGTCCGTGACCATGCCGGACTCGGAGCGCTTCACCAGGTCGACCTGGTTGGCCTGGTCCTCGATGGACAGGTTGCGGTGCAGTACGCCGACGCCGCCCTGGCGGGCCATCGCGATCGCCATGCGCGACTCGGTGACCTTGTCCATGGCGGCGGACAGCAGCGGGATGTTGACCCGCACGTTCTTGGAGACGTACGAGGCGGTGTCGATCTCGTCGGGCGCCATGTCCGACGCGCCCGGCAGCAGCAGCACGTCGTCGTAGGTCAGCCCGAGTGTCGCGAATTTTCCGGGCACTCCGTCGACGTTGGCAGTCATGACACCTTCCCCAAATGGCCTTGCTCGGTGCGGATGTCCATGCTAACGGGAAGCGCGGGTGTCTCATTCCACGGTTTCGCACGGCTGTGGGCTTCGTATGTTCGTACGGGAACGCCTGGGCGTCCGTTCATCCGCCGAAGCGGCGGCACGGCGGCGGGGGTTACTGCTCCGCCAGGGCGCGCAGTCTGCTCAGGGCACGGTGCTGGGCCACCCGGACAGCACCGGGTGACATTCCCAACATCTGTCCAGTCTCCTCCGCGGTGAGGCCCACGGCGATGCGCAGCAGGATCAGCTCGCGCTGGTGCTCGGGCAGGTTGGCGAGCAGTTTCCTGGCCCATTCGGCGTCGCTGCTGAGCAGGGCGCGCTCCTCCGGGCCGAGGGAGTCGTCGGGGCGCTCGGGCATCTCGTCGGAGGGCACGGCCGTGGAGCCGGGGTGGCGCATGGCCGCGCGCTGCAGGTCGGCGACCTTGTGGGAGGCGATGGCGAAGATGAACGCCTCGAAGGGCCGTCCGGTGTCCTTGTAGCGGGGCAGCGCGAGGAGCACCGCGACGCAGACTTCCTGCGCGAGGTCCTCGACGAAGTGCCGGGCGTCGCCCGGGAGCCGGGACAGACGGGTACGGCAGTAGCGCAGGGCCAGGGGGTGGACATGGGCGAGCAGATCGTGTGTGGCCTGCTCGTCTCCGTCGACGGCGCGATGGACGAGCGCACCGATCGCCCCTTGGGCAGTGCCCGCCTCGTCGTCGCGCATCGGTCCATGGTGCCTTGCGGACGTCGGGTCCGCGGCACCGTGTCCCTGGTTGTGCACTGAAGCGTTATGAGCAGGTGCGCCGGAACTCATCTCCTGCGCCCTCCCCTTCCGCTCGACCGACTCGTCCCCGAGGAACTCCACACCCTCAAGGATGCGGCATGCTCGGCGAAACGAGCATCGGGCACCTGACAGCGGCCTTCGGCGCCCTGGTCGGAGGGGCTTTCCGGGTCCTGGGCGCGGCGGATTCGGCCGGCCCCGGGACCTGTCGTACGGAGCGGTCCGGGACCGCGCAGCGAGGCGCGCATCCGCGGCCACCCGTCTCGCGCCCACGCCCCACCGGACCACGCACCCGTTCCGGCCGAGCGCACCCCGCACCGGAGCACGGGCTCGTCCCCGACTGAGCGCACACCCCACCGAGCCACGGATGATCCCGCCGTCCAGGCCGAATGCCAGCCCGGCCGGTGATGTGGCCCACCGGCGGCCGACCCCCGTGCCTGCGCGGACCGGGTGATCCGGGCGGCGGCATTCGTGTGCCCCCGCTCGCCGGTTGCCGCTCGATGCCGGGCGCCGAAGCGGTCCGGGCGGAAGAAGAACGGGCCCAGGGCCTCTCGCTCGGATCAGGCCGGACACGCGGAGCCCGACTCCGCGCCCGGCCGTGTCGCCGAGCGGGTCGGCGTCGGTCCCCGGGGCTCCGCCCCGGTTCCCTCCTCCGCCTCGCGCTGCTCGGCACGGGGCCCGGACCCCGCTTCCGATCCGGCGTGATCCACGCGCAGGGCCCTAGCGCACGAGGCCCCACCGGAAGCCGAGCGCCACCGCGTGGGCCCGGTCCGACGCGCCGAGCTTCTTGAAGAGCCGCCGCGCGTGTGTCTTGACGGTGTCCTCGGAGAGGAACAGCTCGCGCCCGATCTCGGCGTTGGAGCGGCCGTGGCTCATGCCCTCGAGGACCTGGATCTCACGTGCGGTGAGCGTGGGCGCGGCGCCCATCTCGGCGGAGCGCAGCCGGCGCGGGGCGAGCCGCCACGTCGGGTCGGCGAGCGCCTGCGTGACCGTGGCGCGCAACTCCGCGCGGGAGGCGTCCTTGTGCAGATAGCCACGGGCACCGGCGGCCACCGCGAGCGCCACACCGTCGAGGTCCTCGGCGACGGTGAGCATGATGATGCGCGCTCCGGGGTCGGCGGACAGCAGCCGCCGCACGGTCTCGACGCCGCCCAGGCCGGGCATGCGTACGTCCATCAGAATCAGATCCGAGCGGTCGGCTCCCCAGCGGCGGAGGACTTCCTCGCCGTTGGCAGCCGTCGTCACGCGCTCGACGCCGGGCACGGTCGCGACCGCGCGTCGGAGCGCCTCTCGGGCAAGCGGGGAGTCGTCGCAGACGAGGACGGAAGTCATGGCCGCCCTCCGCAGCTGATGCGCGTCACCTTGAGCCTCCAGGCTGGTACGAAATCGTCACCTGTGCGGTCGACCGTCTCGGACGCCCGCCCGAGCGCTTGTTCCTTCAACCGCCTCGCACTCTCAACGACGGTCACTCGAAAGAGTTACGGGGCCGTCTGCCATCTTCGGCACTCTACGTGAGGAGACGGACACGGTGCAGACATGCGCGACGGACCCCCGAACTTTCATCACAACCCGTGCCCCATTCAGACCCTTTTCTTCCCCTTTGCCAGTGTCTGGGGCTAGATTCGCAATGAGTCATATTTTCATCTCCTTGGATCGTAGTTGTACGGTCGTTGACACCGGATCCGCCCAAAACGGCTACAAGGGGTCACGCAATGGCAGATTTCTCCCGCCTTCCCGGACCGAACGCGGACCTGTGGGACTGGCAGCTCCTGGCCGCCTGCCGCGGGGTGGACAGCTCGCTCTTCTTCCACCCCGAGGGCGAGCGTGGTGCGGCTCGAAGCGCTCGCGAGAACTCGGCCAAAGAGGTCTGCATGAGGTGCCCGGTGCGCGCCGAGTGCGCCGCTCACGCGCTGGCGGTACGTGAGCCGTACGGCGTGTGGGGTGGACTGACCGAGGACGAGCGCGAAGAGCTGATGGGGCGGGCGCGCCACCGGCTGGTGTCGGCATCGGCCGCTGCCGGGCACGCCGCTTCGAACAACTGAAGGAACGTTTCTTCACTCACCCCAGGGCGCATGCGCGTGCCCTCGCTCCGCCGGGGCGCGGTACCCCGCGTGCCGGAACCCCCGGTCAGCGGGCGGCAGCCCTGGCCAGTTTCTCGAGCGTCGCGGTGACCGCCGGCACCTGGGCGAGGTCCGGGAGGGTGAGTGCGACGATCTCCCGCCGCACCGCGGGCTCCAGCGCCACCGTGCGCACACCCCGGGGACGTACCGACTCGATGGCCAGCTGGGGCAGGACCGCGACCCCGAGCCCGGCGCCGACCAGCCCGGCGACCGCCGGATAGTCGTCGGTCGCGAAGTCGATGCGCGGAGTGAACCCGGCCGTCTCGCACACCTCCACCAACTGGCCCCGGCAGCGCGGACAACCGGCGATCCAGGGCTCCCCGGCGAGTTCACCGATGGCGACGGACTCCGCGCGGGCGAGCCGGTGCCGCTCCGGCACGAGCGCCACGAGCCGGTCCGTCAGCAGCGGCCGTACGACGAGGTCGTCCCATTCCTCGGCGCCCGCCGCCCCCTCGTACCGGAAGGCGAGGGCCACATCGCAGTCTCCCTCGCGCAGCATCTCCACGGAGCGGGGCGGTTCGGCCTCCTCCAGGAAGACGCGGGTGCCCGGGTGCGCGTCGCGCAGGGCGGCGAGGGCCGTGGGGACGAGCGTGGAGCTGCCGCTGGGGAACGAGACGAGCCGGACCCGGCCCGCCCGCAGCCCGGCGATGGCGGCGACCTCCTCCTCCGCGGCGGTGAGTCCGGCGATGATCCCGACGGCGTGCCGCACCAGCGCCTCTCCGGCCTGTGTCAGGCGCATCTCGCGACCGCTGCGGATGAGCAGGGGGGTCCCGACGGACGTCTCCAGCGCCTTCATCTGCTGACTGACGGCCGGCTGGGTGCAGCCCAGTTCCCGGGCCGCCGCGGAGAAGGAACCGGTGGTGGCGACGGCGCGCAGCACGCGGAGATGACGGGCTTCGATCACCCTCCAAGGATAAGTCGTCCTTTGGTCGAGTGGCGAATAATGCGTCGACGCTTTGACTCCCGTCGCCTACCGTGCGACGCATGAAGCTTCTGTCTGTGAACCTGGGGCGCCCCGAGGCGGTGCCGTACACGGACCATCGCGACGGTGTGACCGGCATCGACAAGCGGCCCGTGGACGGGCCGGTGCGGGTGGCGGCGCCGGGGCCGAAGGGGTTCGGTGCGAGCGGCCTGGCCGGGGACGCCGTGTGCGAGACGCGGCATCACGGCGGAGACGACCAGGCGGTGTACGCCGTGGCCCGTGAGGACCTCGACGCGTGGGAGCGCGCACTGGGGCGCCCGCTGACGAACGGCTCGTTCGGCGAGAACCTCACCACGGAGGGGATCGACGTGTCCGGCGCCCTGATCGGTGAGCGCTGGGCCGTGGGGCCCGAGGTGCTGCTGGAGATCACCTCCGGGCGTATCCCCTGTCGCACGTTCCAGGGCCATATGGGTGAGAAGGGCTGGGTGAAGCGGTTCACGGAGCGGGGTGCGCCGGGTGCGTATCTGCGGGTGATCCGGCCCGGTGAGATACGCGCGGGCGACGCGGTGCGGATCGTGCACCGGCCGGACCACGAGGTGACGGTCGCGTTGCAGTTCCGCGCGGTGACGACCGAGCGGTCGTTGCTGCCCCGGCTGCTCGCGGCGGGCGAGGCGCTGCACCCGGAGGCGGTCGCGACGGCCCGGACGTACGTGGAGAAGTACGGGACGGGCTCGCCGGCCTGAGGGCCTGACGGCCCACCACGTGAGCGGATGCTGCCGCTCCGGGTAACTACTCTTGCGCCATGACAACGGCTCTGATTACGGGATCGACGGCTGGGATCGGTGCCGCGTTCGCGCGGCGGCTGGCGGCCGACGGACACGATCTGGTGCTGGTGGCCCGCGACACCGGCCGGCTGCGCGAGCAGGCCACCGAGCTGCACGACCGCCACGGCATCGAGGCGGAGGTGCTGACCGCCGACCTGGCCCGGGACAAGGGCATCGAGGCGGTGGCCGACCGGCTCGGTGACCGCAGGAACCCCGTCGACCTGCTGATCAACAACGCCGGTTTCGGCAACAAGGGCCGCTACCTCGACGTCCCCATGGCCGACGAGCTGAGGATGCTCAAGGTGCACTGCGAGGCGGTGCTCCGGCTGACGTCGGCGGCGGCGGAGGCCATGCGGGAGCGCGGCCGCGGGGGCGTCGTGAACGTCGCCTCGGTGGCGGCGTTCGTGCCGCGCGGCACGTACGGGGCGTCCAAGGCGTGGGTCGTGCAGTTCACGCAGGGCGCGGCCCGGGACCTGGCGGGCAGCGGCGTCCGTCTGATGGCGCTGTGCCCCGGGTTCGTGCGCACCGAGTTCCACGAGCGGGCCGGGATGGGGACGGGCAACATCCCGAACTGGATGTGGCTGGACGCGGACAAGGTCACGGCGGCGGCGCTCGCGGACCTGGCCCGGGGCAAGTCGGTGTCGATTCCGGATCCGCGGTACAAGGCGCTGATGGGAGCGGCGAGGCTGGTCCCGCGCGGGCTGCTGGGCGGGATCTCGTCGCGTACGGGACGGAAGTACGGGCCCCTGTAGCGGACCCCGGGGCGGGTACGCGGTCACGGCGGGACGCAGCCCGTCGCCCGGGGGAAAATGGGTGCTGACAGGACCCGGACCCAGGGGGGCCGGAGGTGACGTCATGACCTTCGTACAGCTCATCGACTGCAGGACCAGCCGGTTCGAGGAGATGGACCGGCTCATGGACCAGTGGGTCGAGCAGACCAGGGGGAAGCGGACGGCCACGCACGCGGTGGTCGGCAAGGACCGCTCGGACGCGTCGCACGTCGTCGAGATCGTGGAGTTCCCGTCGTACGAGGACGCGATGCGCAATTCGCAGCTCCCGGAGACCGACCGGATCTTCCGGGACATGGTGGCCCTCTGCGACGAGATGCCCACGTTCACGGACCTGGAGGTGACGCGGGACGCCCAGCTGAACACGGAGTCCGCGCGGCGGTTCTTCGAGGTGCTGGCCGTCGGGGACGATCTGTCTCCGGTGACGGGTCTGGTCGAGGAGCACTACCACGACCACGATCCCGCGAACGAGCAGGACGTCATCGGCCTGGACCACCTCCGGCGCGAAATGGACGTGTGGCGCGGCGGCTTCGACCTCACGATCCGGATCGAGGACCAGATCGCCCAGGCGGACCGGGTGTGCACGCGGTGGAGCATGGAGGGCATCCACAAGGCGGACTTCCTCGGCATCCCGGCCACTGGGAAGAAGGTGTCCATGACCGGAACGACCATCTTCCGCTTCGGCGCCAACGGCAAGATCGTCGAGGGCTGGTGGCAGTACGACCGACTGGGGTTGATGGCGCACCTGGGGGCGCTGGAGCCTACGGAACTCTGATCCGCGTCCTTCCGATGTACTGCGGCGCGTCGGCCTGTGGCCGGGCCGGGGAAGACGGCGGTCGACTCCCGCGCGCGACGAGCAGTCCGACCGGCCGGCCACTGATCCCGGAGAGGTGCCGCTCCAGGCCGTTGCGGGAGCCCGGGGTCGGCCTCGATCTCCTCGCGCGGGACCCCGCGGCCTCGGACCGGGCCGGCTGAGCAGCCGGCGTCGTTCGTCACCTCGTCGCCGGCTCCGCCCGGGTCCAGCGGTTGAGCGTCTCGCTCTTGCCGTCGTAGGTGAGCCAGGTGCCGTCGCCGAGGGGGCGGACGTAGCTGTCGACGCGACCCTGCGGATACGCGACCACCCCGCGTATCCGCAGGGTGTGGGCGTCGAGCAGCCAGTGGCGGGCCTGCTCCGGGTCCTCGTCGGAGTCGACCGTCGAGGCGATGACGGTGTCGGCGTCGACGAAGCCGCAGGCGTAGTCCCAGGCGGGCGGGTCCTCGTCGTCGGCCTGCTCGGGCTCCCGCTCGGCGATCACGGTGCCGTCCAGGGCGTGCAGTCGCAGGTCCGCTCCGTAGTGCTCGACCGTCAGGAAGCCCGGGTGTCCCTCGTGGACGTCCATCAGGATGCGGTCCAGACCCTCGTTCAGGTCCCAGCCGGTCAGCTGCTCGCCGTCCCAGCGCGCCCAGTGCAGCAGGATGCCGTCCTGGCCCATGCCGATGCTCAGCCCCATGTGGACACCGTCCGGGTGGGAGAGGTGGTTCGAACCGGCCGCCGCGCTGTCCAGGGGCAGCCACGCCAACGCCCGTCCGTCGCGGGCGTCCAGGACGACCCAGCGTTCTTCCCAGCCGCCCGGCTCCGGCTCGGCGACGACATGCGCCCATACGAGCCTGGCGTCGTCCGAGACCCGGCAGGAGCCGTGCTCCAGACCACGGCACACCTCCTGCTCGTCACCCGTGTGCGGATGACCGAGCTCGGGGCCCCAGCAGCCGTGCCGGTACTCCCACAGCGTCTCCCCGCCCGCGCCCACGGCCCGTACCGCGCGCTGACCCGAGAACACCGCGAACGTGCCGTCGGGGCTCACGGAATGGACGCCACGGTCCCAGCCCGGCCAGGGAAGAGGAAAGACGGCCGCCGGCGCACGCTCCCCCGCCAGCACCTCGCGGAGGTCGTGGACCTCCAGCTCGTGCCCGTTCCGGAGGAGGGCACGGCAGGAACCGTCCCCACGGCTCTCGAGCGCGAAGCCGTTGACCAGTGCGCCTCCACCCGGCAGTTTCACCGAGTCGCGCAGTCGTGCGGTGATCGACATGGGTCGAAGGTAACCGGTCCCACTGACCTTGAAAGCCGACCTCGTCAACTGGCGTCCCGAGGAGAAGACACGCGGTCGGCAGAAGAAGAGCGAGTGGGCAGAGCAGTGCCCCTGCGGGCATGAGTGAGGGGCGGGACCCGCTCACCCAACTGCGCCTGGGTCAGCCCCGTAGCCTCCCGCAGCAGCTTCATCTGCCGCCCGAAGCAGCGCAGGAACTCACCGTTCGAGTCCGCGCCCGTGCCCTCCACGCCCGCACCCGAGTCCGCTCCCGACTCCATCGCACCAGCCCCCTCAGCACATCCGTCCACCGGTCACCCGTGCTCGCACCGTAGGACGCCCCTGTGCCAACCACGCCGGGACCAGCAGGAATTGCGCCGGACGAGTGAACGCCCCTCCGCACGGCGCGGTGCCTCAGGAGTCCTGCTCGTCCTCCACCGCTTCCCAGGCCGCGGTGTCCGGGTTCCAGCGCAGGGTCGTTCCGCGCGCCTCCTCCGCGGCGGCGTCGAGGCGATTCGCCCCACGCGGTGTCCGGATCGCCTCCGTCCCTCTTCAACTCGAAGCCGCGCTGCAGGAGAAGCTCCGCCTGGATCAGCCGGACGGTTCCGGTGGGGGCGACGTCATGGGCCCGCCGATGGAGATAATCGGCTTCATCGGAGCGGCCGGCCTCGTCGAGGGCCTGGCCCAGTACGGTCAGGGCCCGCGCTTCCCCGGAGGCGTCGTGCCGCTCGCGGGACCGGGTGACCGCCTCCCAAGCGACATCGACGTCGAACGCGGTGTCCGCCGGCCCTTCCCCTGTCCCCACGAGAGGCCTCCTCCGGTCCCTGCGCGGCAGGCCCAGCGAACCAGATGTCCCCTTCCCCCGCTGCTGTTTCAGCAGCCCGAGGCGAAACCTTCCCGGCCACGGCCTGCGGCACAGGGGCGCGTGTTCTCCACGCGAGCCTTCTTCACTCAACGCGTCCGCACGCGCACGTTCCGTGCGGTAGCGTCGCCTCGACATCACGTCTTCCGCGTGCCCGCCGGGCACGGAACGAAGGCGGCCCCCGCGACGGTTGCAGCCGTCCACGAGGGCCTGAACCACCAGTGGAAAGCGACTCCACCGTGATTTACCGGCACCATATCGCGCCCCCGCGCGCCTTCACGCAGTTCTCGCACGACCTCATCCGGCACCCCCGGCTGTCCTCCGACGCCGTGCGGCTGCTGACCTGGCAGCTCTCCCTCCCCGACGGGGCGCGCGAGCCCCTGTCGCGCACCGCCGAGCGCGCCCGCATCGGCGCGTGCGCCTTCACGCGGGCCAAGCGGCAGCTCAAGGAGGAGGGGTTCGTCCACGAGCGGCGGCTCCAGGGGCCGGGCGGTCACTGGGTCACCCAACAGCTCGTGTCCAACGTCCCGTTGAGCGCCGCCGAGGCCGCCAAGATCCTCGCCCGGATGCCCGTACACGTATCCGACGCCTCCGCGTCGCCCCAGCTCGCACCGAGTGCCCGCGTTCCGGCCGTCGGTGCTCCGACCCCTCCGCCCACCGACGGTCATCCAGAGAAAGACCCCGGAGGAAACACCTCCCACCCTCCCGCCGAGCCGGACGCCACCGCCCCGGAGGCAGCCGACGTCCCCGAAGCCGCCCGCGCCCTCGTCGCCGCCCTCCCCCTCCTCTCCCCCGACCTCCGCCGCATCCCCCGCGGCATGCACGACGAACTGGCCCGCCTCGTCTCCCGCTGGCTCGCCGCCGGTCACACCCCCGGCGCCATCCGCACGCACATCCTGCGCGGCCTCCCCGACGACGGCACCCCCGTCCACCGCCCCGGCGGCCTCCTGCGCTACCTGCTCCGCGACGTACCGCCCGCGCCCACCCCGACCAGCAGCGCCCCAACCGCCGAACAGCCCGCCCCCGCCCGCCCGTCCAGCCGACTCGCAGCCCTCCGCGAATGCGAGGGCGACCACGTACAAGCGACCCTCTTCCGGCCGACCGGCGACGAGACCCTCTGCCGACGCTGCCTCAACTCACCACCGCCCGTTGCCAGTCGGTGCGCGCCATCCCCACGGCAGCGTACGGTAATCGCATGACTACCAACATCTACATCGACGGCTTCAACCTCTACTACGGCCGGCTCAAGAACAGCCCCGACCTGAAGTGGCTCGACCCGGTGTCGCTGTGCGAGAAGCTGCTGCCGGCCGGGCAGAAGATCAAGCGCGTGCGGTACTTCACGGCGAGAATCACGCCACGACCCGATGATCCGGGAGGTCCACGCAGGCAGGACGCCTATCTGCGGGCGCTCGGCGCGTTACCCCAGGTGTCCCTGCACTACGGCCGCTTCCAGCAGACCACGCCCCGCATGAGGCTCGCCGCGCCTCCTCCCGGCGGCCCCGCCACGGTGCAGGTGGTCAAGACCGAGGAGAAGGGCACCGACGTCCACATCGCCTCGCAGATGCTGTTGGACGCCTTCCGCAAGGACTGCGGACTGGTCGTGCTGGTCAGCAACGACAGCGACCTGTGCGAGCCCCTGCGCATCGTGAAGGAGGAGTTGGGGGTGCCCATCGGCATCCTCAACCCCTTCGACAAGCCGAGCCGCTGGCTGAAGCAGCTGCGACCGCTGTTCATCAAGCCGATCCGGGACGGCGCGGTCCGCGCCTCGCAGCTGCAGGACCCGTTCCCGCTGGGCGGTGGCGCGGAAGTGCATCGGCCCAAGGAATGGGTCTGACGGAACCGGGAACGGACCCCGACGGGGACAGGGAGGTCACCACAAAAGCAGAGGCCCGCCTAAGTCCTGGCGGGCCTCGCGCCTGCTCGCCGCAACGAGCAGGGGGTTCTCTATGAACGTATCAGAGTTTCCACCCCTCACCAACAGACATCGACCTGTCACTCAACGTCACGAGCGCCCGCCGCTCCCTACGGCACGACCGCCCCGGGACCCGGACCGGGCGGCGGCGTCCCCGCCGCACCGTCACGCGCTTCACCCCGCACGCACAGCGGGACATGCTCAAGATCCCGCGCCCCGACGCGCTGCGCATCCCGCACCGGCTGACCGAACTCCGGAAGGCGATGGACGCAGGGGACAGGGAGGACGGCGGGCACGTACGCATCGAGGTGAGCGACGCGCGGGGGGAACGGCTGCCCGAGGCGCGCAACGCCGGAACCGGGGGGTGCCTCTATGTCTTTCGTCAAGAGGTCCGCGTCGGGTTTGGGATGGTCTGGCTTGCTGGGGTCATGCGGCGAGTTCGACGTCCTCGGGG